>NZ_JAKSXX010000005.1 GCF_022829385.1 Methylobacterium sp. J-070
TCCATCCCGGCGACCGCGTCATGTGTTCCGGCGCCGGCGGCTACGCCGAGTATGCCGTGGCGGATCACGGGCGGACCCTTCCGCTTCCCGCGGACCTATCGTTCGAGGTCGCCGCGACCCTGCCGGTCGCCCTGCAGACGATGCACGACGCCCTCCTCACGCAGGCGCACCTCCAGCCGGGCGAGACCGTGCTGATCCAGGGGGCGAGTTCCGGCGTCGGGCTGATGGGGCTTCAGATCGCCCGGTGGCGGAAAGCCTCGGCGGTGATCGGCTCATCGCGAAGCCCCGAGCACCGCGCGCGCCTGCCCGAGTTCGGCGCAACCCTGGCGATCGACACCAAGGATCCGACCTGGCCGGAGCAGGTGCGAGCGGCGACCGGTGGCCGGGGCGTCGACGTGATCATCGATCAGGTCTCCGCCCCGGTGGCCAACGGCAACCTGCAGGCCGCGGCCGTTCTGGGGCGCATCGTCAATGTCGGCCGCCTCGGCGGGAGCCGGGGCGAGTTCGATTTCGACCTGCATGCAACGAAGCGCATCAGCTACATCGGCGTGACCAACCGCACCCGGTCGATCGAGGAGCAGCGCGCGATCACCGCGCGCGTCCGGGCCGACCTGTGGCCGGCGATCGTGGCCGGGGGCTTCCATCTGCCGATCGACGGTCGCTACGCCCTGGCCGAGGCGCCGGCCGCGCTCGCGCGCATGAGGAAGAACGAGCATTTCGGGAAGATCGTCCTGAGCGTTTGACGCCCGGTTCTCGGCTCGCCGGTCGCTAACAGCTTGGTCGCGTCGAGCTCAGCCTCTCGGCGCCGCGGCCGGAAGTGCGGGCTTCGTCTCACCGCCGAACCAGCCGCGGATCGCGCCGAGGATGTCGCTCGGGATCACGACCCACGAAGGCAGGAAGCCCGACGCGTTGCCGTTCCAGCGG
>NZ_JAKSXX010000048.1 GCF_022829385.1 Methylobacterium sp. J-070
GGGCCGGGGGCGCATCAGCCGCCGGCGCCGGGGCCGCCGCCGGATCCCGACGCCCTCGCGGCGGCCGAGCGGGGGGAGGGCCGCCGCGAGGGCGAGGCCGCGGCGGGCGCGGCCGCGCAGGCAGCCGCCGCCCGGGAGCGGGAGGCGGCCGCCGCCGCGCTTGCCGAGGCCCGGCAGCGCTGGGTCGACGCGGAATCGGCGGTCCTGGCCGGCGCCGTCACCGCGCAGGTCCAGGCGCTGGAAGCACGCTTGGCCCAGAGCCTGACGCGGGTGCTCCAGCCGTTCCTGCGGGAGGCCCTGCGGCGGGAGGCGGTCCGCGAGCTGCAGGCGACGCTCGCGTCCCTCGTGGCGGACGACCAGGCGGGGACGCTGGCGCTGACCGGCCCCGCGGATCTGGTCGAGGCGCTGGCGCGGCGCCTCGCCCTGCCGCCCGGCCGCCTCACCGTCACCGCGGACGGCAGCCCCGACCTGCGCGTCCGGCTGAACGGCACCGTCGTCGAGACGCGGCTCCAGGCTTGGGGCGAGCGCCTCGCCGCCCTGGTCGAGGAGGGCTGAGCATGGCCGAAGGTCAGGCCGAGATCATCATCGTCAGGCGGTCCTCCGAGGAGGAGCACGCCCATCACGGGGGCGTCTGGAAGATCGCCCTGGCCGACTTCATGACGACCCTGATGGCGCTGTTCCTCGTCCTCTGGCTCATCAAGGCCAGCAACGAGGAGACGAAGACCAGCATCGCGAACTACTTCAATCCGATCAGCCTGTCCGATGCCCTGCCGATGCGGAAGGGATTGAACGATCCGGAGCCCAACGGGGTGAATACCGGGCCTGGCAACAGGGAGGGCGCGGGCAGCAAGGACAGCACCGCCGACTCGTCCGCGCGCCCCCCGGACAAGGGCAGCACCCTCCCGCCGGGATCCGTGACCCGGGAACACGAGCTGTTCCAGGACCCCTACGCCGTCCTGGCCAACCTCGCCACTCAGCCCGAGCCCGACAAGCCGCAGAGCGCCACGATCGGCGATCTCGGCGAGGCGGGCCGGCGCGGCGGCGACGTTCCGCGCGATCCCTTCGATCCGCTGTACTGGCAGGTGACGACCGTCGCGCCCGCGAGAACGGACCGGCCCGCGGCCGCCGGGATCACGCCCCTGCCGGCCCAGGCCAAGCCGGACGTGCGCGGCGCCGGCATCTCCGCCAGCAAGGAGGCCGAATCCAAACCCGCGGAGGGGCGCCCGGAGGATGCCAAGGCGGCGCAGGGCAAGAGCGGCGAGGGCAAGAGCGGCGAGAACGCGAGCGGCGAGAGCAGGGGCGGGGATGCCGCCGCGGACAGGCTCGGCCAGACCCGCGGGGAGAACGGCGCGGCGGCCCAGGCGGCGCTGAAGGCGGAGATCGCCAGGATGTTCCCGTCTTCCGCACCCGGGACGCCCGGTCCCCGCGTCGACGTCCAGGGCACCCCGGAGGGGGTGCTGATCAACGTGACGGACGACCTGAACTTCAGCATGTTCGCGGTGGGCTCGGCCGAGCCCCGCCCGGAGATGGTGCGGGCCATGGAGCGGATCGGCAAGGCGCTCGCCGCGCGGCCGGGCCGCATCATCGTCCGCGGCCACACGGACAGCCGCCCGTTCCGGTCCGAGGTCTACGACAATTGGCGGCTCTCGACGGCGCGCGCCCACATGGCGTCCTACATGCTCACCCGGGCCGGCCTCGACGAGGGACGGATCTGGCGGGTCGAGGGGGCGGCGGAGCGGTCGCCGCGCAACGCCGCGGATCCGAAGGCGCCCGAGAATCGGCGGATCGAGATCCTCCTGCAGGGATCGCCGGGATGACGCGGATCCTGTCGGGCATTCTCGGCCTGCTCGCCGCGGGGCTGGCGGGAGCGGCGGCCGCGGAACCGGCGCCCGCGCCGGGCACGGTTCCGCAGGCGGCGGCTCCGCAGGCGGCGGGGGCTGTGCCTCCGGGCCCCGCACCAGCCGCGGAGCCGCCGCCCCGGGCGGCCGGGCCCGTTGCGTGGGTGCGCACCCTGCAGCTGCTGCAGGACCGGGTCGCCGCAGGCTCCCTGTCGGCGCACGAGGGCCAGCTCCTGATGATCGTCCGGATCAACGAGGATCTGCTCCAGGCGGCCCCCGAAGTCTGGGCCGACGGGCACAATGTCCAGGCCGCCATCGTGTTCGCCCTGAGCGGCGGCGGCCCGGCGATCCTGCGGCGCCTGATCGCCCGGGCGGCCATCGGCGAACCCGAGGCGACGCTCGCGCGCGGAGCGCTCGCCTACGTCGAGGGGCGCGAGGCCGAGGCGAGCCGCCTGCTCCGGGATGTCGACACGACGCCCCTGCCGCTGACGCTGGCCGGCGCGATCAGCCTGACGCAGGCCTCCCTCTCGGTGACCGAGAACCCGGTCCGGGCCATCTCCCTGCTCGATCGGGTCCGGTTGCTGCTGCCGGGGACCCTGACCGACGAGGGGGCGCTGCGCCGCGAGATCTTCACGCTCGGGCAGATCGGCGACCTGAAGAAGTTCGAGATCCTGACGGTCCAGTATCTGCGCCGCTTCCCGCACTCGATCTACGCGGGCAATTTTCGCCAACGCCTCGCGTTCCAATTGGTCCAGCTGGATGCCGGACAGGACGCGGAACGCTTCGCGGTGCTCGACCGAATCCTGGGTGAGCTGGACGCGGAGAGCCGGCGGGACCTGTACCTGCTGATCGCCCGGACGGCGATCCAGGCGGGCAAGACGGCCGCGGCGCTCCAGGCCGCCGACAAGGCCCTCGCGCTCTGCGCACCCGGGAGCGTGGACGCCATCCAGGCCCGGCTCTACCGGGCCGCCGCCGAGATCGTGAACCTGGCGACGTTCCAGTCCGGGCTGCGCACCTTGAGAAGCCTCGACCGGGCGAAGCTGCCGTCCCGCGACATCATCCTGCTCGACACGGCGCTGTCGACCGCCGACGAAATCGGGCGGGGGCTCACCGGTCGGCCGGGCCTGCCGGAGGCCGAGGCCGCCGCGGCGCAGCCGGCGCAGACCACCGCAGGCCCCGCCGGCGAGCCCGCCAGCCTGATCCCCAAGGCCCAAGCCATGATCGACCAGGTCGATCTGCTTCTCCGGAAGGCCAATCCGTGACTCAGATCGCCGCCACGATCCAGAAGCCCGCCCCGCGCTCCGACCGGGACATCGCCTCGCCTCAGCCGGAGGCGGACCTCCCGAACCCGCCGGGGGCGGAGCGGCAACGCGGCTTCGGGGCCGTCCTGCGCGAGGCCTCGGGCGCGCCGGCCGCGTCGCGGGCGGACGCGGCCAAGGAGGACGCCGACGGATCGGTGGAGAAGGCCAAGCCCGAGGCGGCGAGCGCGGGCCCCGCGGGACCCCCGCCGCCCCCGGCCGATCCGGCCGCCTCCGCGGTGGCGATGCTCGCCAACCTGCTGAACACCGCTCTGCCCGCGGACCGCCCGGCCGGCCCCTCGACGGGCGGCGCGGCGGACGGCTCGCCCGCGCCCGTCCCGTCGGCGGCCGCCCCGGCGGCGTCCGTCTCGCCGACCGCCGTCTTGTCCGAGCCCGTCTTGTCCGAGCCCGTCGTGTCCGCGGCGGTCCGCGGCGGGTCCGCGGCGGGCGGATCCGGACCGGTCCCGGACGCGGTGGCGCCCGCCGGAAGCGCGCCGGTGGCCGGTGGAGACGCCACGCCGCCGGCGCTGCTGGACACGTCCGGCCTCGGCAGCGCGCCCGCGGTCGCGGTGCTCGACCGCGCGGTCCACTTCAAGCCCGTGCAGGCCAACGCGGCCTCGGCCGATCCCGCGCTGACCGATCCCGCGCGACCGGAGCCTGCGGTGCCGGCCCCGCCGCAGCCGGCAGCGCCGGCCGCCGCGGACGCCGCCAAGCCGCAGCCGCCCCGGACCGCGTGGCCGGATCTGGCCGCCGCCGCCGCGAAGGCGGCGCCCAAGATCCCGGCCCCGCCGGTGCCGCGGCCCGCGGACGCCGATACGATCGCTGCCGCGCCGGGCCTCGATGCGGCGAGCCGCACCGTGCTCGAGGACGGCCGGGCAATCCGGGCGATCGCCGCGACCGTCCTCGAGCCCGGCAGTCGTGGCGAACCGGAGCGCGCGCCGAGCCTGGGACCGCAGGACGGAACCGTCCCCGGCACCGTCCCCGGCACCATCCCCGGCTTGCCGGCCGGCGCCCTGACGACGCTCGCGGCGGCGGTCAAGGACGAGCTCCGCCGTGTCGCCGAGGCGGGACTGGCGGCCCGCGTCCAGGCCGATCCGGCCGCCGCCGCCACTCCGGACGGGCCCCTGCGCGTTCTCAGGATCCAGCTCAAGCCGGAGGATCTGGGCACCGTCACGGTGGAGCTGAGGCTCACGAACGGCCAGCTGGAGACGCATCTGCGCGCCTCGCGGCCCGAGACGGCCGCGCTCCTGCACAGGGACACGGCGATCCTCACCGATCTCCTGAGGCAGGCCAATTACCAGGCTGAGGTGACCGTCGGGCAGGCCCGCCCGAGCGATGGAGGCGGCTCCTCCGGAGGGTCCTCCGCGCAGGGGCAGGCCTCGTTCAGCCAGGGCGGCGCGCGACCGGGCCCGGGAGGAGACAGGCAGCGGCAGGCGGAGCAGCCCCTCGCCCCCGGCAGGCGCGACGGAGAGCGGACAGATGCGACGGTACGTCCTCGCGACAGCGGCGTTTATCTCTAGCGCGCTCCCGGCCGCCGCGAATGTCTGCGAGGCCGAGATGGGCCGCGCCTCCGCGCGCTACGGCGTGCCGCTCGGCGTGCTCTACGCCGTCGGGCTGGCCGAGACGGGCAAGCGCGGCTCGCTCCAGCCCTACGCCATGAACATCGAAGGGGCGGCCTATTTCGGGACCGGGCTCCGGGACGTGGTGGCGCGTTTCATGGAGGCGCGCCGCAGGGGCGTCCGCCTGATCGATCTGGGCTGCATGCAGATCAACCACCACTATCACGGCGCCAAGTTCGGCTCGGTCGAGGCCATGATCGAACCGCGCGCCAACGTCGAGTACGCGACGCAGTTCCTCAAGGAGCTGAAGCAGCGGGAGGGCAGCTGGACGCTGGCCGTCGCCCGCTACCATGCCGGCCCGCACAACAACGCGGCGCAGAAGGTCTACGTCTGCCGGGTCCTGGCGAACATGGTGGCGACGGGCTTCGGCCAATGGACGTCGAACGCCAAGCAATTCTGCCGCTGACGCCGCACGCTGCCCGGCCGGCTGCGGCAAACGGGTCGGCGCCGCGTCGCCTGTGCGGGGGGCCGAAGCACCGGGCGGAGCTTTGCGGCAGCCGGCCGGCGGCCCGGTTCGACGCGCCCGCCTTCGCCCGACCGGGGCCGGATCGCCCCCGCGTGCCCGCAGCAATCCCCGGTGGACATTCGGCCCGCGACTGATGTCTTCCAGCGGATCCGCCCTAGACACTGAGGATGTCCTGACCAGGACGGCAGCCACGATCGGTTTGCGGGGGCTGGAGCAGCATGAACGACCCGCCGGACTCCCCCAACCGCCAATCGGCCCGGACCGCGCTGCTGATCGTCCTGACCCTCGCGGCCATCGCGGTCTCCACCTACACGCTGATCCGGATGGATTAGGCGGGCTCGGACCGTCGGCTCCGTGGGTTCCGCCGCCTGTGCCCGGGAACCGGTGACCCGTTGGCCGAACCGCCGCGGGTCACGCCGCCACGCCCGGGCCGGCCGTCGGGCTCACACCCCCCGGCAGGTCCCGTAGCTGACCTTGACCTCGTTGCGGTCCTCGGGGTTCAGCTGGGCTTCCACGAAGTTCATCTTGTTCAGATCGATCAGCAGGAAGTAGACGCCGTTCTGGCACTTGATCGCGTTGCGCGGCGTGCGTTCGTTCAGACGCGGTGACGCGATCTGACATTCGTAATAGTCGGAGCGTCCGGCGGAGATCACCGTCAGCAGGCCGCCGCTGGAGACCACCGAGAAGGTTCGGGCCTTGTGGGGCTTCGCGCCCTCGGGGATCACGACCGGATCGAGACCGACCGACACCTCCTCCGTGCACGCCATCGGGCGGCGCAACTGGGCCGCCGACGGTGCGACGCTCAGCAGGAGGAGCGCACCAGCGAGCGCTACCCGGTTCGCGATCATCGGCGATGCATCCGTGATTCGTGGGTAGTTTCTACCGGCAAGCTAGGCCGGTGTCCGCAGGTGTAAATGCCGCAGGTCAGGGCGGATGCAACGATCAACAGCTATACTGAAACATTCGGGGGCTTCTCGCCGGCGATTACAGGCCGAGCCGGCAGCATCCGGCGGGATGTTGCGGCGGTACGCCCGGCCTGATCGGTCTCAATGCGCGGTGGCGACCGGGACGGCCGCGTAGGTCAGGATGGGCGCGGACCCCGTCGCCGCCTGCGTGTCGGCGGAAGGCGGGGCGGACGGCGGGACCGAGGTCTTGGCCGGGCGGGTGTCGCGCTTCTCGTAGAAGGCGTTGCCGCCGGCGACCGCCACGTAATGCATGTTCGTGTACGGGAAGGTCCGTCCCGCCGTGTGGAAGTACAGCGCCTTTCCGACCTTGGGATGCCGCTCCCCCGCCAGGACGGCGTCGGCGGCGTCCGCGACCTTCTGGAGGTCCTTGTCCTGCATCGGCTTGGTCAAAACCCCCGGGGCGAATTGCCCGGGCTGACCGACCACGGCGCAGATCCCGCCGGGAAAGATCGCGTTCTCGAGCCGGTTCATGACGACGGTGCCGACGGCGACCAGCCCGTCCGCGTCGCTCCGGTTCGACTCGAAGTACATGGCGCGGCCGAGGCAATCGCGTTCCGCATCGCTGACCACCACCGGCGGCTTGCGGTCGGCGATGGATCCTGTCGTGAGCACCGACGCGCCGGTATTGCAGCCACTTATTCCCAAGGTCACGGCCATGACGGCCAGAACAGGACCAATATTCGTCCGCGCGCTACCTGGCATGCATGCCCGCTCCGTGCTCCTTTTCAACCTCGTCCCGGCACGCAGCGGCTCCGAAGAGCGCTGCGGCACGGCGCCTCGACAGGGCCGCGGCGGAGCTTGACTGTACGTTCGCGGCGAGGATGTGGCGGCGTCCCGCGAGCCGGCGCGCCCCCGCGAGCACGGGGCCGGCCCCGGTCCGCGGACGCCGGATCCGGACCGGGGATGCGTGCGACGGTTTCCCTCGGGCTCGAAGGGGGACGCGGTGCGGCGTCCGTCCCGCGGCGGCCGGTGGCGGACGATCCGATCCGCGCGCGGGCCGCTCCCGAGGGGGGGCCGCCTCAGTTCTGGCCTTGACCGCTCAGTGCTGGCCTTGACCGGCGGCCAGGATGGTGACGCCCACGGCGATCACGGCGATTCCCGCCAGCATCGTCGGGCTGATCGTCTCGCCGTACAGCCACGCCCCCCCGAGCGCCGCGCCGATCATGCCGATCCCCGACCAGATCGCGTAGACGACGCCGATCGGCAGCATGTCCATGCTGGTCGACATCAGCCACAGGGCGGTGCCGTATCCCACGGCCACGATCAGGGTCGGCCCCGGCCGGGTCAGGCCGTCGGCGGCCTTCAGCGCCAGGGTGGCGGTGACCTCGGCGCCGATGGCGAGCCCGAGGATCAGGAACGGATTCATGGCACTCGGATCCTTCCGGACTGCGCAAGCTTCGTGGATCGGCCGGACGATCCGTGTAAAACCCCGCAACGAATCAGGCATCCGCGCAGACGGGGCCCCGACCCCGCGGCGCAGGTCTGCTTGGATCGACACGACCGCAGGGACGGCCGCCGCGCAACATCTCTCCGCAGAATCCATGAACATTTCCGAACTCTCGCCGCCGCTCCGCCTCGTCCCGGTGCGGCCGGCCGGAAACGGCCTCCGGCGGACGGTGGCGGCCCGACCCGGGGGCGTTCGTTAAGGCCTCCCGATCATGGTGGCCCCGCGCAAGCGCCTGCGGCACATCCGAAGCGCTTGCGGCACATCCGAAGCCCCCGCGGCCCAGCCGATACGCCCCAACCCGCGACGATCCGGAGCGACGCAGAGCCATCATGACCCCGTCCTGCGCGCTCTCGGAGCCTCCCGGCCGCCTGCGCCGGGGCCGCCGCTGGGGCCTGATCGCGGCGGCCGGCGGCGCCGCGGCGGCCTGCTGCGCCTGGGCCGCCACCGCGCTGATCCGGATCCCCGATCCCGTCACCCTCGCGGCCCTCGCGATGGTCCAGCCGTCGGCCGTGGGCACCTGGTTCCCGAGCCGGGTCGTCCAGGCGCCCGCGCAGGCGAGCGCCCTGCCGGTCCGGCCGCGCCCGATCCTCGACCGGGTCGCCTGGAAGGGGCGGACGGTCCCGCTCATGACGGTGCTGGAGGCGACCCGCACCAACGCCTTCCTGGTCCTGCAGGACGGGGTCCTGGTCCACGAGTGGCAGCGCCCCGGCACCGGACCGGCGACCCTGTTCCCGTCCTGGTCCGTGGCGAAGTCCATCGTGTCGCTGCTGGTCGGCACCGCGGTGGCGCGGGGTCTTCTCTCCGAGACCGACCGCGTCTCAGCCCTGCTGCCCGAGCTGAGGAACGGCGCGATCTTCGGCCAGATCACCCTGCGCAACCTCCTCGACATGGCGAGCGGGATCGCCGTGCCGGAGAACTACGATCCCCGCCACCCCCTCACCGGCACCGCCGGGATGTACCTGACCCGGGACATCGCGGCCTTCGTGCGGGACAACGCCCACCTGGCGTTCAAGCCCGGCAGCCGCGGCCGCTACCGCAGCATCGACACGGAGCTGCTCGGCCTGATCCTGGCGCGGGTCGAGGGCAAGCCGCTGGCCGACATCCTCTCGGAGCGGATCTGGAAGCCCATGGGGGCCCAGGCGGACGCCACCTGGAACCTCGACCGGGAAGGCGGGGTCGAGAAGGCGTTCTGCTGCATCAACGCGACGGCCCGCGACTTCGCCCGCCTCGGCCTTCTCGTGGCCGGCCAGGGGCGCTCCGGCCCGAACCGCATCATCCCGGCCCGCTGGATCGAGCGGATCCTCACCCCGGCGCGCCGGGAGGTGGACGGCTGGCAGTACTCCGCCCAGTGGTGGCACGCCCCGGGCGGTGACGACCACGACATCGCGGCGATCGGCGTCTACGGCCAGTACATCTACGTCAACCGGGACACCGGCACGGTGATCGTGAAGCTCAGCGACCACGGGGCCGAGCAGGACGAGATCGACACCCTGTCGGTCATGCAGGCCATCGCGGCCGATCTCGCCGCGGGCGCGGCCCGCGGAACCCCCTGACCGGACCCGCCGCGATCCGGCATTCAGGCGCCGCGCGGCCGGTCAGGCCCCGGTCGAACCGGCATCCGTCACGGACGGGCGCCGCGCGAGCGGGTTCAGGCGGGCCAGGGCGCGCGCCCGCCCGTTGCGGACGAGCCGCCAGCCGACCCGCCGCCAGGGGATGGAGGGTACCGGCGAGACCGGATCCACCAGGGCGCCGAGCGCCCGCGTGTAGTCGAGGACCAGGCCGGGGGTCCAGGTCATGGACCGGGCGCCGCTGCGCAGGAAGGCCGCGGCCCAGAATTCCGGGGTTGTCAGCGCCCGGGCGAGCCGCCGCCAGGGATGGCCGCCGCGGCTGAACGCGCCCTCGACGGCGACGTCCAGCGCCCGGGCGACCGTGGTCGAGCAGTTGCGGCTGATGAAGTTGTAGGTGGTGTCCCGGTGGTAGGCCTCCCAGAAATCCCGCAGCCGCGCGGCGTCGATGCCGGTCAGCGTGACCGCGACGGTCGCCGGGCACCAATCCGCGACCTCGTCGGCGTGGGAGGGCAGGAACCGTCCGGCCACGTCGTTCTCGTGGCCGGCGCGCAGGCTTGACCGCAGGTTGGCGGGCGAGCGGTCGATCTCCACGGCCGGGTAGTGGCTGATGTAGAGATCGCTGCCCTGCGCGAGGGCGGCGTGGCCGGTGGAGTACCGCCCCGCCTTGTCGACGGAGGCCACGTAGCGCCGGATCAGCCGCTGGCCGGTGGGCGTGGTGGCCTGCCCGGTCGGGGTCCAGACATAGACCGTCAGGCTGTCGGAGCCCGCGGGCGCGTCCCGCGCCGGCTCGGCCCGGAGCCGCCGCGTGCGCAGGCCGACCAGCGCCAGGTTGGCGCCGTTCAGGATCAGGAACATCCCGATGCAGTAGCCCACCGTCCCGGCGTACCAGGTCGGCCACGGCTGCAGGTGGAACAGGCCGAAGCCGACGCTCAGCGCGCCCAGCGCCGCGGAGATCCGCCAGCCGGTGAACTTCAGCAGGCTCGCGATCGCGATCCGGATCACGCCGTCGACCGTGAAGGCGATGCCGAAGATCATGGCGAGCAGGAAGGTGCTGTGCCGCGTGGCCATCAGGATCAGGACGGCCATGATCGTCAGGAGCCCGCCCTTCAGGAAGCGGAGCCGGCGCGCGGCCCCCAGGGTGGAGGCTCCCACCGCCAGGGAGCTGACGCCCTCGGCGAGCAGGATCAGGCCGAACCACCGGTCCGGGACGTGGAGCGCCCCGTCGAGGGAGTCGATCACGACGAGGAGCCCGAGCAGCGCCCACAGCAGGCCCGTCGCCAGGATGAGGTGCCAGTGCCGGCGGACCGCCGCGTGGCCCACGAGCAGCAGCCAGAGCGGCGCCATCCGGCCGCCGACCGCGTCGTCCGGCCCGGGCGAAGACGGCGCCGCCAGGGCGCGCGGAAGTGACGTCGAACACGGTCCGGACATAAGGGTCGCCCTCGAAAGCGCGCGTCTGAGAGCCCCGCCGACCGGGTCCGCCGGCCCTCATGCGGGAAGACGAGGCGCGGTGGACGGCCCATGTGCCGGGCGCTCCGGGCGCAACATCCCCGACTTGCCTGAGGACTCTGTTAATCGAAGCCCCGATCGCCGGCCACCCCGGTCCGGGATAACCTTAACGACATCTGTGCCGATGCCGCACCGGTGCGGTTCATGCGGCGGCCAATGCCGCCGTCAGCCCGCGGCATCTTCGGCGCCCCGGGATGGCGGGCCGGCGCGGCCCGGCCGCTCGGGATTCGCATAATGAATACTTAAATCACCCCCGTGAAACCGGGTCGGACGCGCCGCGGGAGCCGCGCGACGCCGGGAGGGCCGCGCGACCGCACCCACCTCAACGCATCGTCCCGCCGGCGTCCGCGCCGGACTAGAGGCGCGCAGGCCCTGTCTCCAGGCCTGATTCGCGGCCTTACGGCCTGTCATGGCGCGACCATCCGAAGTCATCGCCCGGAGGATCCCGCGCGATCACAGGCGCTGCACAATATTTGCTGAATGCCGCTACAAGCAACAACCTTGTGTTGTCAGGTCCGAACGAATTGTGCTCAAAGTAAATCTAAAGATAAACACTGGACATTGTCGTCCAATTTTGTATTGTTAGGTGCCAAATTTGGCATAGCAGAAGCATTCTGCCGAAGGATGGCGGTCGGGAATTCTTTACATTCTCGGTATCCCATCTCTCAATCGGCCATGATTCGTTTGTGTGTACCGGGGGGTCTATGAACACTATCGATCTACACGAAAAATCCTCAGATCTGAATACGGATCTGATCAAGTGCACGGCTTCACTGGTGGCCGCTTATGTATCCCGGAACGCGGTGGGGGTGGGGGACCTGCCGGTCCTGATCGATCAGGTCCACACCGCCATCTCGGTGCTTCAGAGCGGCATGCCGGGTTCCGGGGCGGGCTGGAGCGGCCCGACGGCGGCGCAGATCGAGGCCTCGATCCAAGAGGACGGCCTGATCAGCTTCATCGACGGCCGGTCGTACAAGACCCTGAAGCGCCACCTCACGGCGCACGGCCTCACCCCCGAGCGCTACCGGGCCAAGTACGGCCTGCCGGCCGACTACCCGATGGTCGCCCCCGGCTACGCCGCCAAGCGCTCGCAGATCGCCAAGGCGATCCAGCTCGGCCACAAGGCCGCCTGAGCGCGCCGCGGCCCGCGGGACCTGCCCCGACGGCCCAGTCGAGCTGTCGGCGGCACGGGAGCGCGGGCCGCCGCCCGCGACCGGCGATGCGCAGCCCGGATGACGGCGCGGCGCCCGCCACGGCATCCGGTCCGGCTCCTGGGGGGGCCGGACCGGATGTGCGCCGGCGCGCCGCCGCGGGTCCGCTCACGCCCGGGCGACCGCCAGGGCTCCATCATCCATGGCCACGAAGCGGATGCCCGCCCGGCGCAGCGCCTCCACGGCATGAAGCCGCGAACGGCTGCCCCGATGCTCGCTGTCGTCCTCCAGGCGCCGCACCGTGGAGTGGGACAGCCCGCTCGCCTGAGCCAGGTCCATCATCGACCAGTCGAGCAGGGCCCGGGCGGCGCGCAGGTGGTGGCCGGCCACGGATTGCTCGAGGCCCGCATGGAAGACGGCCGGCAACCGCGTGCTGGTCCGGGCCGGGTATTTGAGGCCGCACCGGCCGAGATACGCGCCGTCCGCGTCCCAAACCGGCATCGTGAGGATCCGGAACTGCCAGAGCTCGCCGTTGGCGAGGCGCTCGTGGGCCGTGCCCTGGAAGAACGACCGGTGCTCGATCTGCTGATCCGCCATCGCCTGGAACGCCTTGCGCTCCTCGGACACGATGAGGAGGAAAGGATCGACGCAGATCTCCTCGAGCGGCAGGCCGTGGACCTGCGCGATTTCGACGGGCAGGTCCCGGACGAGGTCGAGGCTGACCGAGAAGGCCGCGATGTGCTCGGTGAGGTAGAGCGCCCCCCGCCGCCGCCGCTCCGCGTGCCGCAGATGGGCCAGCTGTTCGCGGTCGCTCACATCGAGGGCCATGCCGCTGACCGCCACGGGCCGGCCCTCCGCCGAGAAGCGCACCTCCATCGTCATCGAGAGGATGCGCACCGTACCGTTCGGGCGAATCACCCGGACGACCACCTCCCGGGGAACGTGGCCTTCGCGGACATCGGCCAGCGACGGGAACCGGGACCGGTCCTCCGGATGGATCAGCGACAGCAGCAGGTCGTAGCTCGCCTTCGCGGCATTCGGGACCAGGCCGAGCAGGCGGTAGAAGCCCGGCGACCAGACCTGCTCCCCGCCCGCGAAGACCCAGCTCCAGGCGCCGCTCACCCCACGATTTTCCGTGATGGTCAGGAACTCTCCCGAAGAAAACGTCAGGGCGCTGAGCGCAGAATGAAACATTTCCGAACGATCCCGTCCGTCTTATCGATCACTATCGCCGATCCGTTGTCGCGGCGTCAACGCGTTTTTCTCGGTCGAATCCGCACACAACATTCCTAATTCGTCTCGCCTCGGCCGAGATACACGGCGCGACACGCCGGTTGCTGCTTTTCTCGGCCGGGACGCGACGGAGCCGCGGGTCGGCCCTCGCCCACCCCGCGGGGACGGCCATCGACAAGCGGCCGCCGCCCCAGCCGGGCGAGGACAGAGCAGGCGACAGGATCGGGGTCGTGTCCAACAGAATCCCCATTCAAAGTTGACGTTTTTCCGACGCCCCAATGTCATCGACGACCCGCAGCAGCATCTTTGATCGATTTCGATATTGATCTGAATATATAATATATGTCTAAATCATCCTCACGATCTCGGTTATATTTGATGATCAATATATCGATTGATCGACTTCAGGACTTATATATACGGAAACTCCGCCTTTCCGGCCGGGCCCCGGCGGCGAGCCAGCCTCCGGGGATGGGTGCAACCGTGATATGCGTCGGACACAGGGGCGCAGGGGCAGGGCGGGCCCGGCCCCGGCGCACCATCGTCGGCCGGGACGGGGCGGCGCGGGGCCCGGGCACGCCATCGGGAGGGGTCGGATGAGGGTCGCCTGCATCGGCGAGTGCATGGTCGAGCTGTCGGAGCGCGCGGACGGGAGCCTCGTCCGCGGCTTCGGCGGCGACACGCTGAACACCGCCCTCTACCTCGCGCGGCTCGGCGTCGCGGTCGACTACGTGACGGCGCTCGGCGACGACGTCTGGAGCGACGAGATGGCGGCGGCCTGGGCTCGGGAGGGCATCGGCCTCCGGCAGGTCCGCCGGCTGCCGGGCCGGATGCCGGGGCTGTACATCATCCGCACCGACCCGGCCGGCGAGCGCAGCTTCCACTATTGGCGCGAGCGGGCCGCGGCCCGGGATCTCTTCGCCGGGCCGGGCGCCGCCGGGACGCGGGCCGCCCTCGCGGCCTACGACCTCGTCTACGTCTCGGGCATCAGCCTCTCGCTCTACGGCGCGGGCGGGCGGGCCGCCCTGGCGGAGACCCTGGCGGCGCTGCGCGCCCGGGGCGGGCGGATCGCCTTCGACACCAATTACCGCCCCCGCGGCTGGCCCGACCGGGACGAGGCCCGGGCCGCCTTCCGGGCCGCCCTGGCGATGGCCGACCTGATCTTCGCCTCGGTGGAGGATCTCGACTGGCTCTTCGGCGCGGCGGGCGAGGCGGAGGTTATGCGCCACCGCGGCCGGGCCGAGATCGTGCTCAAGGTCTCGGGCGGGCCGGGGCCCGTCGCCCGGGTGCTGCACGGAGCGGACGAGACCGCCGTGCCGGCCGGGCCGGTGGCGCGGGTCGTCGACACGACGGCCGCGGGGGACAGCTTCGCGGCGGGCTACCTCGCCGCGCGCCTCGCCGGTCGGGCGCCGGAGGCCGCCGCCGCCGCGGCGCACCGCCTCGCCGGGGCGGTGATCGGGCATCGCGGTGCCGTGATCCCGAAGGCCGCGATGCCGGACCTCGCCCTCCGGGCACCCGCCTCCGACGCATGACAGCGGCCGGAGGCGGGTGCCGGCGCCCGGGCGCGGCCCTTGAGACGGGCAAGCGCAACCGCTACCTCTGCCGGCGGGGGATGGCCCCCGCAGCAGGATCGCCGCGCGTCGAGCGGCCGAGAGGGCACCCGTGGCGCCGAGTCCCCCGCCGACCCAGGTCCCCGAGCCCGACGCCCCCGCGCCCGGCGGCGCCACACCGAAGACGCGGGTCAGCGCGCGGGGCCGGCTGCGCACCTATTTCCTCACCGGCATCATCGTGGCCGGGCCGCTCGCCATCACCGCCTACATCACGTGGTGGTTCATCGCGCTGATCGATTCCTTCGTGAAGCCCCTGGTGCCGACGAGCTACCTGCCGGACCATTACCTGCCGTTCTCGATCCCGGGCCTCGGCCTCGTCATCGCGTTCCTGGCGGTGACGCTCCTCGGCTTCCTCACCGCCAACCTCGTCGGCCGCTCGGTGATCGAGTTCGGCGAGGTGCTGCTCGCCCGCACGCCGGTTATCTCCGGCCTCTACAAGGGCCTGCGCCAGATCTTCGAGACCCTGTTCTCGGCCAACGGAACCTCGTTCCGCACGGTCGGGCTGGTGGAGTTCCCCGTGAAGGGCACGTGGTCGGTGGTGTTCCTGTCCGCCCCCGCGGCGCCCGACATCGAGGGCGCGCTCCGGGCCCGGGGGGCCGCCGCCGACGAGCTCGTCGGCGTGTTCCTGCCCTGCGCGCCCAACCCGACCACGGGCTTCTTCTTCTACCTGCCCCGCGCCGAGGTGGTGGAGCTCGGCCTCAGCGTCGACGACGCCGCCAAGCTGGTCATGTCGGCGGGGGTGATCCAGCCGGAGGATCCTCAGGGCCGGCTCAACGCCATGGCGGGGTCCCTGCGGGCGGCCCAGCAGGCGGGTGAGGCGGCGGCCCGGCGGGAGCCGCAGGACGCGTGAGAGCCGCGGCTGCCGGGTGAGGCGGTCGCCGACCCGTCCCCACGCTCACCCTGCCGGGCCGCGGTGCAGCCGCGCGGGATGAGGGCGCGGATGCGAGCGCCCGGCCAGGACTCGGCCACGAAAAAGGCCGCCCCGCTTGTGCGGGACGGCCCTTGAAACCTGGTCCTGTCTGAGCGCTTCAGCGCTGCAGCGAGGCCGTCTGCGGCGCGATGGTCGGCGGGGTCGCCTGCGCCACCGTCACGCTGCTGCGGGGGGCGGCCGGCGTCCATCCGGTGGCGCATTGCAGCGTCAGGGCGAGGCCCAGCGCGATGCAGAGGCCGTTGGCGGCCAGCCAGAACGGGCGGGCGGCCCGCCGCACCGCGGCCTGCAGCTCGTCCGCGCTCCGGCTCGCCGCCTCGACGGCGCGATCCGAGATCGGCATCAGCCAGGGCTCGGTCGGTAGGGCTTGGATACCGGCCATCTCGTGGGAGCCCGGCAGGTTCTGGAACAGTCCGTTCGACATGTCCGTCCTCCAGATTCGTCCGTGATGTCCCGGCTTACCGGGCCATTCGTTCATCTGCAGTTAAGGGAAGATTGTGGCTGATGCAAGGTCAAGGCCCCTGCCCACGGGCCGCCGGAGGGGGTCCGGGCCCCGGCCACGCTTCCGCGCCGCCGGGGCAAGTACCTGACGACAATCAGCTTTTCCAAGAGCCTGTGACATCGCCGCATCGGACTACCGATCCGGATGCCGGAGGCCGCACCGGGCCCGCCGATCCTGAACGGCGGGCTTCCCTGAACGGCGCCGTCACCCGGCGCCGATCAGCCGGATCGCCGCCTCGCGCTCGAACAGGTAGAGCAGCACCCGCAGCGCCTGCCCCCGCGGGCTCTTCAGCCCGGGATCGCGCTCGACGATCATCCGGGCATCGTCGCGGGCGGCCTCCAGCAGGGCACCGTCGCTCTCCAGCCGGGCGAGCCGGAACGCCGCCAGGCCCGATTGCCGGGTGCCGAGCACCTCGCCCTCGCCGCGCAGCTTGAGGTCGGCCTCGGCGATGCGGAAGCCGTCCTCGCTCGACCGCATCATCTCCAGCCGCGCCCGGGACACCTGCCCCAGGGGCCCCCGGTAGAGCAGCAGGCAGGAGGAGGCCTTCGCGCCACGCCCGACCCGGCCGCGGAGCTGGTGCAGCTGCGCCAGGCCGAACCGCTCCGCGTGCTCGATCACCATGATGGTCGCCTCGGGCACGTCGACCCCGACCTCCACCACCGTGGTCGAGACCAGCAGCTTGGTCTCCCCGGCGGCGAACCGCGCCATGGCGGAATCCTTCTCGGGGCCCGGCATCTTGCCGTGGATCAGCCCGACGGTGTCGCCGAAATGCTTGTGCAGGTCGTCGAAGCGCTCGGCCGCCGCGGCGAGGTCGACGAACTCGGATTCCTCCACCAGGGGGCAGATCCAGTAGACCCGCTCGCCCCCGGCGATCGCCCGGGCGAGGCCGGCCACCACCTCGTCGATCCGCTCGGTGGACAGGGTCAGGGTCCGGATCGGCTGCCGGCCGGCGGGCTTCTCGTCGAGGATCGACACGTCCATGTCGCCGAAGAAGGTCAGCGCCAGGGTGCGGGGGATCGGCGTCGCGGTCATCACTAGGAAGTCGACCGCCTCGCCCTTGGCGCCGAGCGCGAGGCGCTGGTGCACGCCGAACCGGTGCTGCTCGTCCACCACCGCGAGCCCGAGATCGCGAAAGGTCACGGCCTCCTGGAACAGCGCGTGGGTGCCGACCAGGATGTCGATCTCCCCGGCGGCGAGGTCGGCCAGCGTGCTCTTGCGCTCCGCGGCCCGGTCGCGGCCGGTCATCAGGCGCAGGCGCAGCCCCCCCGCGAGGGGCTGAAGCCGCGCGAAATGCTGCCGGGCCAGGATCTCGGTGGGGGCCATCAGGGCGGCCTGCCGCCCGGCCTCCACGGCCGACGCCATGGCGAGCAGGGCCACCGCGGTCTTGCCCGAGCCGACATCGCCCTGGAGCAGGCGCAGCATCCGGCGCGGCGCCGCGAGGTCCTGGCGGATCTCCGCCACCGCCCGGCCTTGCGCGCCGGTGAGCGCGAAGGGCAGGGCGGCGGCGATGCGCCCGCTCAAGGTCCCGTCGCCGGCGTTGACCCGGCCGGCCTTGCGCCGCTGCCGGGCGCGCAGGAGGGCCAGCGCCAGCTGCGAGGCCAGCAGCTCGTCGTAGGCCAAGCGCCGCCGGGACGGCGTCGCGGGGGGCGGCTGGAGCGGATCCTCGGCCTTCGGGGGCGCCTCCTCGGGGCGGTGCTCGAGGCGCAGGGCCTCCGCGAAGGCGGGCAGCCGGTTCTTCTCCAGCCAGGCCGGATCCTGCCATTCCGGCAGGACCGGCAGGCGGTCGAGGGCCGCCACCGCGAGCTTGTTGATCGCCCGCGAGGTCAGCCCCTCGGTGGCGCCGTAGACCGGCTCGACCGCGGGCAGCTCGGCGAGCCCCGCCTCGTCCACGATCCGCGACGGGTGGACCATCTGGCGGGTGCCGTCCCACAGGTCGATCCGGCCGGTGATGTAGCGGTGCGCCCCAAGCGGCAGCATCTTCTCCACCCGGGGCCGGGGCATCCCGAAGAACACCAGCGTGATGTCGTGCCCGGAGGCGTCCTCCACCACCACCCGGTGCGGGCGCTTGCCCGAGCCGATCTGGGCCGGGCGGTGGTCCACCACGGTGACCCCGAGGGTAACCGGCTCGCCCACGGGCGCCTCGCCGACCGAGCCCATCAGCTTCCGGGCCACGCCGCCCTGGGGCAGGTGGAACAGCAGGTCCACGACCCGGGCCTCGCGCTCGGGCGTGCCGAGCAGCTTCTCGATCAGCGGCGCCATCTTGGGGCCGATGCCCGGCAGGGCGCGCGCCGGGGCGAACAGGGGATCGAGGATGCTCGGGCGCAGCGTCGGGGCGACCGCGGGCGCGCGGCCGGTCTCGCCCTCCGGCGCCTCGGCCGCCGCGGGATCCTTCAAGGCCGGGTCCTGAGTCGCGCGTGCATCTGGCATGGCGGTTCGGCGGACATGGTGCCGGACGCGCCTTATCATCCGGTGCATCCCGTCGCGCCAGTGCGGCGTGGCAGCGACAGACCCGGGAGACCGATCCCCATGGCCAGCGACTTCCTGCCGGGTTTCGACCGGCACCGGATCGAGACCGAGCCCGGCGTGACGATCCATGCCCGCTCGGCCGGATCCGGCCCGCCGGTCCTGCTGCTGCACGGGCACCCGCAGACCCTGTCCACGTGGCTCCACGTCGCCCCGCGCCTGGCCGAGCGCCGCACCGTGGTGGCGATGGACCTGCGCGGCTACGGCGATTCGGCCAAGCCCCCGGGCGGTGAGCGCCACGCCGCCTACGCCAAGCGCGCCATGGCGGCCGACGCCGCGGCGGTGATGCGGGCGCTGGGCCACGACCGCTTCGCGGTGGTCGGCCACGACCGGGGCGGGCGCGTCGCCCACCGGCTGGCCCTGGACCACGCGCAGGCCGTCGAGCGCGTCGCCGTATTCGACATCGCCCCGACGGCGACCATGTACGCGCGCACCGACAAGGCCTTCGCGACCCGCTATTTCTGGTGGTTCTTCTTCATCCAGCCCCATCCCCTGCCGGAGACGCTGATCGGCGCCGACCCCGAATTCTTCCTGCGCCACCACGTCGAGGGACAGTCGAAGACCCCCGGCTCGACCCCGCCGGACCTCTTCGCCGAGTACCTGCGCTGCTATTCCGACCCCGCCTGCCGCCACGCGATCTGCGAGGATTACCGGGCGGCGGCCGGGATCGACCTGGAGCACGACGCCGCCGATGCGGACGCGCGGGTCACGGCGCCGCTGCTGGCGCTCTGGGGGGCGAAGGGCACGGTCGGCCAGACCTACGACGTGCTGGAGACCTGGCGGGAGAAGGCGACCGACGTCTCGGGCCGGGCCCTCGATTGCGGCCACACCCTTCAGGAGGAGCGGCCGGAGGAGGTTTTTTCCGAGCTGGCGGCGTTCCTCCTCTGACCGGTCGCGGGCGTGCGGCGCCGTGACTCCCGGGGCCGGCGCCGCGCGCCCTTGGCAGGCGTGCCGAACACCGCAGATAGGGGATGCCCCGCAGCGGACCGCGTCACGCGGCACCGCCGGGCGGCGAAGTGAGCAGGGAGCCATGTCCGACACGCCGGAACACCGATTCGACGTCGCCGTGGTCGGGGCCGGGGCCGCGGGGCTCGCCGCCGCGCTGGCCATCGCCCAGGCGGGCATCGCCACGGCCTTGGTCGGCCGTCACGCCCCCGTGGCGGACGGGCGGACCGTCGCGCTGCTCGACGGGTCGGTGCGCTTCCTGGAGGCGCTGGGCGCCTGGGGGGCGGTGGCGCCGCACGCGAGCCCGCTCTGCACCCTGCAGATCGTCGACGACACCGGCAGCCTGTTCCGGCCGCCGCCGGTGCGCTTCCAGGCCGCCGAGATCGGCCTCGACGCCTTCGGCTGGAACGTCGAGAGCGCCCGGCTGGTCGAGAGCCTGCGCGCCCGCGCCCGGGTCCAGCCCAGCCTCACCCTGGTCGAGGCGGATTCCGCCGGCGTCGCCCCCGGGGAGGCGGCCGCCCGGATCGCCCTGGCGGAGGGCGGCGCGGTCGAGGCCCGGCTGGTGGTGGGGGCCGACGGCGGCCGCTCGGCGCTCCGGGCCGCCAGCGGCATCCGGGTGCGCGACTGGACCTATCCGCAGAGCGCGATCACCACGATCCTGGCCCATGACCGGCCGCACCGGGACGTCTCCACCGAGTTCCACACCCGCTCCGGCCCGTTCACCCTGGTGCCGCTGCCGGGGGGCCACCGCTCCAGCCTGGTCTGGGTGACCGGGGAGGGGGCGGCGCGCCGCCTCGCCGCCCTCGACGACGCCGCCCTCGGGCAGGCGGTGGAGCGGCAGGCCCGGGCGATGCTCGGCGCCATGCGGGTCGACGGTCCGCGCGGCCTCGTGCCGATGCGCGGGCTCGCGGTGGCGACCCCGGTGGCGCAGCGCCTGGCGCTGATCGGCGAGGCGGCCCACGTCTTCCCGCCGATCGGCGCGCAGGGCCTCAACCTCGGCCTGCGCGACGCCGCGACCCTGCGCGACGGTGTGCTGGCGGCCGCCCGCGACCGCCGCGATCCCGGATCGCGCCCGGTGCTCGACGCCTACGCGCGGGCGCGCCGGGTCGACACGGCGGCGCGCACCGCCGCGGTGGACCTGCTCAACCGCAGCCTGCTCAGCGACCTGTTGCCGGTGGACGCGCTCCGCGGCCTGGGCCTGCTGGCGATGGCGCAGCTCGGCCCGCTGCGGCGGCTGGTGATGCGGGAGGGCGTGCTGCCCCGGCTCGGCGCGCCGGAGCTGATGCGCGGGACCTGATCAATCGGGCCTCGGTCACGACGCTGCCGCGCCCGGTCCCGGGATCGAACGAGGGCCTGACCGCGGATCATCGCCCGGCTTGCCCTCCGCCTCGGCGGCGCGGGCGGAAGCCGGGCGCGGAGCCTCAAGAGCGTTGGCTCCCGGATGCGGATCGTGACGCGCGACGCGCGCTCCTCCCCCTTGCGGGAAGGCGGTGGAGGTGGGGATGGTGCGGACGGCACCGCCGAGCCTTATCCGGCGCCCCCCGCAAGGGGGAGGGCGGCCGCGCCCAGACCGTCAGGCGCGGGATCCAATCAGACCGAGAATGCGCTAGAGATCCGGCTGCGCGGCCACGTAGGCGCCGAGGCGGGTCGCGAGGTCGACGGGGCCGCCGGAGCGGACCTCCCCCGAATCGCCGATCAGGATGACCGGGATGCCGCGGTCCCGGAGCCGGGACCGAAGCCGGGCGGCGCGGCGGGCATAGGCGGGGTCCCGGCGGGTCGGGGCCTGAAGCAGGACCGCGGAGGGGCGGGCGATCACGGCAAGCACGTCGTCCGCCGCCTCCATGGAGGCGGTGACGCTCGCGTAGCCGAGATTGGCCAGCTCGCCCGAGAGGGACCGGTCCACGGCGCGGACGCCGTCATCGACCACGAGCACTTGTTGCAGCGCACCCATGAGCTTGAGCGGTACTCCATCCTGCACAGCTTGGAAAGATAGCCGTGACCACAATCCGTTGCAGAACCCGCGAGGAGGCGGTTCGGATCCGTCGGCCGTGTGCAGATGCGAGATTATCCGCCGCGCCTGAGCGCGGGATGAACCGCCCCGCAGGACCCGTTCAGGTGCGCGCCGCGTCGCCGGGGGCGCCGGGCCGGGAGCCCGGGCCCCGCCAGGATCGGGGATCCGTCTCCGGGATGTCGCCGCGGGGCAGGGGCGCCACCGCGCAGGCCGGCCCGCGGTAGACCAAGCCTCCGTCGGCCCCGCGGGCGAGGTTCAGGAGGGCGCGGGGCAGGGGCGCCCGCTCCGGGAAGGCCAGGGTCGCGGCGAGGTCGCGGAGGCCGGGGCGGGTGAGCACGGCCGCCTCGCCGAAGACCAGGGAATCGAGGCGCTGCGGGGCGGCGGATCCGGGCGCGGCCGGCAGGGCGGCCGGCGCCCTGTGCACCACGTTGAGGGCGCGCACGGTCCAGGGCAGGGGCAGGGCGGCGAGCGCCGGCTCGATCAGGGCGGGGGCGACGAGGCGGGTCGGCACGGGCCGCAACAGGGCGGCGCGGAAGCCCGCCGCGTCGAAGGGGATCACCGTCTCGAGGCCGGCCCCGACCGTCAGCGCGGCGCCGAGGCCGGTCACCAGCCCGCGCAGGTCGTGGGCGGGAAGGAGCGTCAGGATCCGCTCGTCCGCGGTGACCGGCAGGGCGTCGAGATGCGCCGCGATGGACGCCGCGAGCGCCGCCGCGGGGCGATAGACCGGCCGGCCCGGATCGCCGTCCTCGAAGGTCACGAGGCCGAGGCTCGCGCCCGGCTGGGACACGCCGCGCTCCAGGGCCATCGCGTCGAGACTGATCACGCCGTCCGGCACGCCGGGTCCGAAGGCCGCGAGGTAGCGCAGGCTGAAATGGCGCATGGCCGCGCGGGTGAGCTCCTCGGCGGGCCGGCGTTCCCCCCGTCGGCCCTCCGTCAGCACCGCGACGAGGCCGGCGGCCTCGATCGCCGCGGAGAGCCGCTCGGGATCCCAGGGGGCCGGCATCGCGCAGGGCAGGTGCCCGGCGGCCTCGACCGCGAGGTGGGCGAGGGCCGATTCGGCCCCCCCGGAGAACCACAGGCCGATCCGGCTGCCGGCCGGGAGCCGCCAGGCGCCGATCCCGCGGGCGAGCCGGCCGACGATCTCGGCGGCGGCCGCGTAGGTCCAGGTGATCGGCGGGCGTCCACACCAGGCAACCCGGTCGCCCGAATCACGCAGGGCCGTGCGCTGCGGGGCCGTGCCGGCGGTCGCGAACAGGCAGGCGCACAGCCCGTCGGACCGCGCGGACGCGTCCGCTGCGGCGTCGGCCGTCGTCTCCGCCACCGCGAACGCGTTCAACCCGCCACCCCCGACCGATACTGCGAAGCCGCCGGCATGGTCGATCGATTACGGTTAACCGACCGCTAAGGCCAGGGGCGACCGCCCGCGCGGCGGCGCCCCGGCGGAGTGCGCCCCCCCGGGCCGATCACGCGCTCGTGCGATGTCGCGCTTGCGGCCGGACAGGCGCGGGCCTATCGGGAGCCGGCCGCGGTTCTGCGGGCCTGCCGGCCCGACGAACCGCAGTGTCAAGCCGCGGTGTCATGCCTTCGCCTCATTCCGGGGGAAAGGCAGGCCGCCCGGTCGCCAGGGCGGGCGAGGGGCGCATTCGGGCGCCCGTCCCACCCGATGGCCGGACTGATTCATCCGGATTTCCGGGGAGCACGCCACGGCGGCGCGCGCCCGGATGATCCGGCGGACCCGCCGTCCGGTGGGCTCCGCATCCTGCCAGCCACACCACGTCTCTTCCAAGGGGTCAGAGCCGATGTCCTTCACCCGCTCCGCGCCGCACGTGCGCGCTGCCCTTCTCGGTCTCGCGGGCCTCGGCCTCGCGGTCGCGCCGGCCCTGGCGCAGCCGAAGAAGCCCGCGGCCCCGGCGCCGACCGCGCCCGCGCCGACCGCCCCGGCCACCCCGGCAGCCAACACGCCGGCCGCCCAGACCGGCCCGCAGATCGTGGCCGTGAAGTCCGAGCCGAGCCAGGCCGACTGGACCAAGGTCTGCGGCAAGGACCAGGGCTCGGGCACCGACATCTGCTACACGACCCGCGACTTCGTGTCCGACCAGGGCCAGCCGGTGCTGGCGGTGGCGGTCTACGAGATGAAGAACGCCGCCCAGAAGCAGGAGGTGCGCGTGGTGCGCTACCTGCTGCCGCTGGGCCTGCTGCTGCAGCCGGGCATCCGCTTCAGCGTCGACGGCCAGGGCGCGACGGCCGGCCGCTTCGCGGTCTGCTTCCCGAACGGCTGCTTCGCCGAGGCGGGGGGCGTCGATGCCGGCGTGGTCGCCGCGATGAAGAAGGGCACGACCCTCAACGTCTCGGTCCAGAACCAGACCCAGCGCGAGGTCACCTTCGCGGTGCCGCTCGCCGGCTTCGGCAAGGCCTTCGACGGCCCGGCCATCGACCCGAAGGTGCTCGAGGAGCAGCAGAAGAAGCTCCAGGCGGAGCTGGAGAAGCGCTCCGAGGACATGCGCAAGAAGCTCGAGCAGCAGGGCGGCGCCGCCGGCGCTGCCCCGTCCGCCGGCGCCACCCCCCCGGCCGCCAAGTAGGCGCGACCCGGCGCGTCGGCGCAAGCCGGCGCGCAGGCGCCTCCGCGGCGTCATCGGCCCGCCGGGCGGCGGGCCCGGCCGTCGGGGTCCCGGCGACCGGATCCCCGCAGGGCTCCGCCGCTGCCTCCGGGCCGCCCCGGTCGACGGCCGCTCAGTTCGTGGCGCGGTCGCGCATGCGGTAGGCGCCGCCCGAGTCGCGCACGAACATCTCGGCGATGCCGGCGTGGCGCAGGGCCTCGCCGGACGTGTCGGGCAGGAGGTTCTGCTCCGACACGTAGGCCACGTACTCGGTCTCGGCGTTCTCGGCCAGCAGGTGGTAGAACGGCTGGTCCTTGCGGGGCCGGACCTCTTCGGGGATCGACAGCCACCATTCCTCGGTGTTGTCGAAGACCGGATCGACGTCGAAGACGACACCCCGGAACGGGTAGATCCGGTGGCGCACCACGGCGCCGATCGCGAACTTCGCGGTTCTGAGTGTTACGTCCGTCATGATTCAGTCCGTCCAGGACGGACAGATAGGTCCGATGACGGACCGTGTCACCGGGCGGGGGGCAACGTCCCCGCATCGGCCGCGCGGAACAGCCGGTCCCGGATCGCGAGCGCCTCGGGCAGGGGCCGCCACAGCACCGACATCTCGCGGATCAGACCGTCCGCGTCGAGGCGCCAGATATCCGCGCCGTCGATGCGATGGGGGCCCGCCGCGGCCCCGAAGAACGCGGCGGCGTATGTGGGTCCTTCGAGGATCTCACGGATCTCGAAGGCGTCGATCGTCGCCAGCAGCGCGTCGACGACCGGCCGGATGGCCGCCTTCCCGCGGACGGGCTCGGCGGCAAGCGGCGTGTTGAGCACGACGTCCTCGGTCATCTCCGCCAGCATGCCGTCCCGGTCCTTGGCCTGCATCGCGGCCGCGAAGGCGCGCACGTGCGCGAGGTTCTGGGGGCGGTTCATCGGGGCGCTCCTGCGGGATGGGGATGCGGGATCCCGAGCTCGGCGGAGAGCGCCCGGGCGGTGGCCTCGCGCCGGGCGGTGAGGTCGGCGGCGCCGGCCCGCGCCCGCGCCACGACGGCGGGCGGCGCGGTCAGGGGGGTGCCGCTGTCGAAGGGCGGCTCGGGGGCGTACTGCATCCCGAGCTGGATGGTCTGGGCGGCCTCGTCGCCGCGCAACGCGGCGGCGAGCCGGAGCGCCCCGTCGATCCCCGCGGTGACGCCGGCCGCGAACACCCAGGTGCGGCCGTCCGCGTCGCGGTCGAGGACCACGCGGGCGTCCACCGGCTCGGCCCCGAACCAGGGGAGCAGGTGGACCGCGTTCCAGTAGGTCGTCGCCCGCCGCCCCACCAGCAGGCCCGCCGCCCCGAGCAGGAGCGCGCCGGTGCAGACCGAGAGGACGTGGCCCGCGCCCGCCGCCTGCTCCCGCAGCCAGCCGAGCAAAGCCGCGTCGCGCATCAGCGCCTCCTGGCCCTGGCCGCCCGGGACGTGCAGCACGTCGAGGCGCGGCGCCTCCGCCAGGGTGGCGTCCGGCAGGATCCGGAGGCCGCGCACGTCGCGAACCGGCGCGGAGGACGGCGCGTAGATCCGGTAGGTGCTGTTGGGCACCCGGGACAGGACCTCGAACGGGCCGGTGAGGTCGATCTGGTCGAGCCCGTCGAACAGGAGCGAGCCGATCTGCAGATGGGTGTCGTCGGGGATCATGCTGTGCCTCCGGTCTCGGCAGTAAGCGTTTGAAACACCGCGCTTTTCCCCGTCCCGAAGCGGGAGGCGCGCACGGTGCGCGGGACGGGGGACGCCGTGTGACCGTCGCCGCGTCTGGACGGTCCGACCCTAAAGCGCCATCCTCTGGCGGACATGCCAAAGATCCCTCGTTTCCCGCCAGAGGGCCCGCGTCCCGTGGAGGTGCTGGCCTTCCCGGCGGTGCAGCTCCTCGACGTGGCCGGGCCGCTCCAGGTCTTCGCCACCGCCAACGAGCGCGGCGCGGTAGGCACGCCCTACGCGCCGCGGGTGATCGCGGCCGGCGACCTCGGGCTCACCGCCTCGGCGGGCCTGCGGCTGGTGGCCGATCCGCTGCCGGATCTCGACGCGCCGCTGGACACCCTGGTGATCGCGGGCGGCCCCGGCGTCCTGGCGGCGTGCGACGATCCGGCCCTGGTGGCCTGGGTGCGGGCGCGGGCCGCGCGCGCGCGCCGGGTCGCCTCGGTCTGCACCGGGGCCTTTCTGCTGGGCGCCACCGGGCTCCTCGACGGGCGCCGGGCCGTGACCCACTGGACCCAGTGCGCCGCGCTGGCCCGGCGCTACCCGCTGGCCCGGGTCGAGCCGGACCCGATCTTCGTGCGCGACGGCCCGGTCTGGTCCTCCGCGGGGGTCACCGCGGGCATCGACCTGACGCTGGCGCTGGTGGAGGAGGATCTCGGCCGTCCCGTCGCCCTGGCGGTGGCGCGCCACCTCGTGGTGTTCCTCAAGCGTCCCGGCGGACAGGCGCAGTTCAGCGCGGCGCTGGCCCTGCAGGCCGGGGAGGAGCGGTTCGGGGCGCTCCACGCCTTCATCGCCCAGAACCTGTCGGCCGCCCTGTCGCTCCCGGCGCTGGCGGCGGCCGCCGGGATGAGCGAGCGCAGCCTGAGCCGGAACTATCGCGCGGCGACCGGCCTCACCCCCACCAGGGCGGTGGAGCGCCTCCGGGTGGAAGCCGCCCGGCGGCTCCTCGCCGAGACGGCGCAGCCGGTGAAGCGCATCGCCCGGACCTGCGGCTTCGGCTCCGAGGAGACGATGCGGCGCAGCTTTTTGCGGCACGTGGCGGCGACCCCGCAGGCGTATCGGGCGCGGTTCGGGGGGTGAGGCGCGTCAGACCGGATCGCCGGGTGGGAGGGCAGCCCAGATGGTCTCGCGCACGGCGTCGAGATCCTGGTGGATGTCTCCATTCAAGACGTGCAGCAGGGCGAAGCCGCAGGTCTCCATGATCCTCGCGCGTGCCGCGTCGTAGAGAAGCTCTCGCTTGGTCGAATGGGTTGCGCCATCGACCTCTCCTACGGGCCTCGCTTCCACACAGGCGAAATCGACGATGAAGCGGTCGATCGGACAAGGGCGGCGGAACTTCCAGCCGTTGAGCGCACGGTTCCGCAGGACACGCCAGTGCTTGGCCTCGCGGTGGTCTGGTTCCGGCGCAGATGGCGGGCCCGCGGGATCGACTTGCTCACCGAGTCGTCTCGACGGCGCGGCACCGAATCGACCGGACGACCCCGCGTTCTCTCGCACCGGTGCCCTCGGCCCCCTGAAAGCCTTTGAGACGCCCTCGCGCTTCAGGACCCGCAACACGCCCCTCTCCCGTGCGGGAGAGGGGGCAGGTCGCGGTCGTTAAAGGCGACGGCGCCTCGGACCGATGGCGGTCGTAGAATTCCGGGGAGAGCCCATCGCCCCCCGGAACGGGCCCTGGCATCCCCCGCGCGCTACCCCAGCTGATAGACCGCCGCCAGCTCCGGATCCTTCGCGGCGACGAGCTTGGCCAGATCCACGATGACCTTGGCCTGCTTCCAGGTGGCATCGTCCTGCATCTTGCCGTCGAGCATCACCGCGCCGGTGCCGTCCGGCATGGCCGCGACGATCCGGGCCGCGAAGGCCACCTCGGCCGGGTCCGGCGCGAAGACCCGCTTGGCGATCGCCACCTGGCTCGGATGCAGCGTCCAGGCCCCGGCGCAGCCCATCAGGAAGGCGTTGCGGAACTGCGCCTCGCAAGCCGCGCCGTCGGAGAAGTCGCCGAACGGGCCGTAGAACGCCTTGAGGCCGTTCGCCATGCAGGCATCGACCATCCTGGCGATGGTGTAGTGCCAGAGATCCTGCTGGGCAGTGGCTCGGGGGGCGTCCCCGGACGGGTCGCCGAGCACCCGGTAATCCGGGTGGCCGCCGCCGACCCGGGTGGTCTTCATGCCGCGCGACGCCGCCAGATCCGCCGGGCCGAGGCTCATCCCGTGCATCCGCGGCGAGGCCGACGCGATGGCGTCGACATTGGCCACGCCCTCCGCGGTCTCCAGGATCGCGTGGACCAGGATGGGCTTGGCCACCCCGTGCCGGGCCTCGAGCTGGGCGAGCAGCTGGTCGATGTAGTGGATGTCCCACGGCCCCTCGACCTTGGGCACCATCACGACGTCGAGCTTGGAGCCCACCTCGGCGACGAGCGTGAACAGGTCGTCCAAGATCCAGGGCGAGTTGAGGGCGTTGATCCGGGTCCACAGGCCCGTGCCGGTGGCGGCGAAATCGGTCGCCCGGGCCATGGCGACGAAGCCGTTGCGGGCCGCCTCCTTCTGGTCGGCCGGGACCGCGTCCTCCAGGTTGCCCAGCACCACGTCGACCGTGCCGGCGAGCTCCGGCACCCGGGCGCGGACCTTGTCGTTGTGGGGCGGCACGAAGTGGATCATCCGCTCCAGCCGCACCGGCAGCTCGCGGAACGGGGCCGGCGCGCCGGTGGCGAGGGGCTGGAAGAAGCGGCGGGGCAGTTTCATCGGGTGCCTCTCGTTCGGGGCTGGCGTCTGGCCCCGTTAAGGCAGGCTTGGGCGGGCGCGTAAAGCCGCGCCGCGCCGCCGCAATCCCGGACGTCCGGCGCGGCCCGGCCCGCTACCCGCGCTCGCCCGGGCGATCGGCCATGCCGACCCGGCTGCCGAAGAAATCCCCGGCGCGGCCGGCCACGACCACGAGGCGCCGGACCTCGCCCCGCAGGAAGGCCTGCAGGAACCGGTTGTAGTCGCGGAACGAGACGCAGCCGTTCGAGGCCCCGGGCTGACGCAGCATGTAGGTGTGGGCGAGGAGGCCGTCGCGGCCATGGATCGCGCCGCTGCCGCCGACCGGGGTGAGACGGATCGCCCGGACGCCGTGGAACAGGCGCTCGCGCTCGGTCAGCGCGTAGGTCCCGGGCGGCGTCGAGCCGCGCATGCGCAGGTGGACGAAACGCGGGTTGTCCATGGCCTCGCCGAGGCCGGAATGGGCCTCCAGCACCTCGCCGGAGGGCAGCGTCACCGTGCGGGCGCTGATATCGTAGACCGCCGTGCCGCCCACCGATTCGGGCTCCGGGCTGATCCGGGTGCGCGGGGCCTGCGGCAGCGTCTCCGGGCTGGCATAGGCCAGCACCTGACGCTGCTCCTGGCGCGGCGCGGGGGCGCCGCCGCCGAACAGCTTCTCGAAGAACGACGGCTCCTCGGCCATGGCGGCACGGAACACGTCGCGGGTGCGGGGCAGGGCGCGGGCCGCCACCCGGGCGGCGGCCGGGCGCCGCAGGTCCGGCGGGCGGGCCACCGGCAGCGGGACGAGGGCCGCCGTGGCGACGGGCGCGGGGCCGAGGGCCGCCGGCGTCGCCCCCCCGGAGGTCCGCAGTTGCGGCTCCCCGACCCGGGCGACCTGCGCGAGCCTGGCCGGCGCGACTGGGGCCGATGCGACTTGAGCCGGCGCGACCCGCGCCTGCTCCGCCCTGGCGACCTGCCGGGCGATCTCGCGGATCGCGGGCGGCGGCTCGGCGGCGGCGACCAGGAAGGCCGGGACCGGGGGCGCCTCATCCCCGAAGGTCCGCGCGGCGCCGGATCCCAGGGCGGGGCTCGGATCGAGCATCCAGGCGACGCTCGGCCGCGGCGCCGGGTTCCGGGTCGCCGCCAGGGTGGACCGGAGCGCGGGGGTCGGTTCCGCCGCCGCGGCGACGGCCGGGGGCTCGCCGGCGGGGGGCGGCCCGTGCGGCGGGGTAAGCACGGCCCAGCCGGCCAGGGTCACGGCCGTCAGGGCGATGAGCCCCGTCAGCCGCGCCCGCCGACGGGCGCGCCGCATGGCGCTCGGATAGGGCGCCCGGGTCCGGACGACGGGATCGTAGACGGTCTCCCCGAAGGCGACGCGCGGACGCGCCTTGGGAACGGGCTCCGCGGCGCGGTACGCGGTTCGGGACATCGCAGCCTGGGCCATTCGGGGAACTCGCGTCCGCGCTTCCCCGCGGGCAGCCGCCGCCGTTCGCCCGCGGAGGCTCGGTCCGCGCGCGTCGCCAGGGTTGCCCGTCTGGGGAGGACATCAACCGTCCGCCCCATTAAGCCGACCCATGGTTAATCTGGGCTAAAGAGACAGTATTCCCCGGGCGCCCGCCCGTCAGGACGCCGGGCCGGGCGCCTCCATCGGCCCGTGCCGGCGCGCGACGAAGAGGCAGAGCAGGGCCACCGGCACGCCGATCAGCGACGTGCCGACGAAGAACCACGCGAACCCGGTCCGCTCGATCACGAAGCCCGAGAGCCCGGCGAGCAGGCTGCCGGGCAGGGCGCAGAGCGAGGTGAGCAGGGCGTACTGGCTCGCCGCGTGCGCGGTGGCGGAGAGCCGGGACATGTAGGTGATCAGCACGATCGACGCGAAGGCGTAGGCGAAGCCGTCGATCCCGACGGTGACCGCGAAGGTCCAGAACGCCGCCCCGCCATGGCCGCCGTGCCAGGCGAGGTAGGCCAGCGCGAGGTGCGAGGCCGAGGCCACCACGGTGCCGATCAGCAGGCTCGCCATCATGCCGATCCGCGGGATGATGGCGCTGGCCAGGAACGTCCCGCCGAGCGCGATCCAGAAGCCGAACAGCTTGGTCACCGTGGCGATGTCGGTGTTGGAGTAGCCCAGCGTCTTGAACAGCGGGATCGCCATGGCGCTCGAGACGTAGCCGGGCATCCGGAAGCCCGCGACCAGCGCCAGCACCGGCACCGCCAGCGGCCCGAGCCGGGCGAGGAGATCGCGGATCGGCGCCCAGACGGTCTCGACGAAGCCGCCGGCGGCCGGCGTCTCGGGGGCGGAGGGCTCGGGCGCCAGCAGGGCCGCGATGGTGCCGGGGGCCATCAGGGCGGCCATGCACAGGTAGGCGGCGCGCCAGCCGTAGGCGTCGGACAGGTAGAGGGCGCCCGCCCCGGCGGCGAGGTTGCCGATACGGTAGCCGATCTCCGACCAGGACGACATCAGCGCCTGCCGGTCGGGGGGCGCCACGGTGATGCGCCAGCCGTCGATGACCACGTCCTGGGTGGCACCCGCGACGCCCAGCGCCAGCGAGAAGGCCACCGTCCAGGCGAGCCAGTGGGCCGGATCGCCGAAGGCGACGCCGGCGAGCGCCAGGGCCACCAGGATCTGCGTGGCGACGATCCAGCCCCGCCGGCGCCCGAGCCAGCGGCCGAGCAGCGGCGCGTCATGCCGGTCGAGGAAGGGCGCCCAGAGGAACTTGAGCTTGTAGGCGATGGTCAGCTCGCTCATCAGCCCGATGGTGGCGAGCGGTACCTGCGCCTGGACGAGCCAAGCCGACTGCGTCGCGTAGACCAGCAGGAACGGAATGCCCTGCGCGAAGCCGAGGCCGAGCACCGCCACGACCCGCCGGTCGGTGAACAGGGGCGTGAGGAAGGCACCGTTCCGCGATTCCGCCGGGCCGGACGCACCGGTGGCCTGCGCCGGGTTTGCCATCCACGCGTCTCCTGAACCTCGCGACGGGACAGAGCCAGAGATGGGTGGAGGGTGCAACGGCCGCGCGACTGTCCCCCCCAGCCTGAGGTGCCGAAGCGCAGCGGAGGCCTCGAAGGAGCCCTCCAGCCAGCCGCGCGATCCCTGGAGCCCTCCTTCGAGGCCCGCTTCGCGGGCACCTCAGGATGAGGGGGGGGGTTGGATGCGGCGGTGCTCGACCCTGTCCCTCACGCCGCCTTCTTCCCCCGCTCGGCGATCGTCACGAGGCTCCGCAGCACCTCGGTGGCGGTCTTGAGCCGGGCCGGGATCGTGGTCAGCTCGCGCACGAACACGACGCTCATGTCGGGGCGCACCTTGGCGAAGGAGGCCTGCTCGGCGACGAAGGCCACCAGACCCTGCGGGTTGGCGTAGGACTTGTCCCGGAAGTGGACCACCACGCCCTTCGGCCCGGCCTCGACCTTCTCGACATTGGCCCTGAGGCACAGGATCTTGATCGTGCCGATCTTGAGGAGCTGCTCCACCTCCGGCGGCAGGGGCCCGAACCGGTCGATCATCTCGGCCCCGAAGCTCTCCATCTCGGCATCGTCCTGGAGGGTGGCCAGCCGCCGGTAGAGGGCGAGCCGCACCCCCAGATCCTCGACGTAATCCTCCGGGATCGTGACCGGGGCCCCGAGCGCGATGGTCGGCGACCACGCCTCCGCGGGCAGGTCCTCGATGCCGGCCTTGAGCGCCGTCACCGCGTCCTCCAGCATCTGCTGGTAGAGCTCGTAGCCGACCTCCTTGATGTGGCCCGACTGGGCGTCGCCCAGGAGATTGCCGGCGCCGCGGATGTCGAGGTCGTGGGAGGCGAGCTGGAAGCCCGCGCCCAGGGTGTCGAGGCTCTGGAGCACCTTGAGCCGCTGCTCGGCCTGGGCGGTGAGCTGGCGGTTGGCCGGCGTCGTGAACAGCGCGTAGGCCCGGGCCTTCGAGCGCCCGACCCGGCCGCGCAGCTGGTAGAGCTGGGCCAGCCCGAACATGTCGGCCCGGTGCACGATCAGCGTGTTGGCGGTGGGGATGTCGAGGCCCGATTCCACGATCGTGGTCGAGAGCAGCACGTCGAACTTGCCCTCGTAGAAGGCGGTCATCACGTCCTCGAGCTGGCCCGCCGCCATCTGGCCGTGGGCCACCGCGACCTTGATCTCGGGCATCTCGGTGTCGAGGAACTTCTTCACCTCCGCGAGATCCTCGATCCGCGGCACCACGTAGAAGGCCTGGCCGCCGCGGTAGCGCTCGCGCAGCAGGGCCTCCCGGATGGTCAGCGGGTCGAACGGCGTCACGAAGGTGCGCACCACCAGCCGGTCCACCGGGGGCGTGGCGATGATCGAGAGCTCGCGCACCCCCGTCATGGCGAGCTGGAGCGTGCGCGGGATCGGAGTCGCCGAGAGTGTCAGCACGTGGACGTCCGCCTGGAGCGCCTTCAGCCGCTCCTTGTGGGCCACGCCGAAATGCTGCTCCTCGTCCACGATGATCAGGCCGAGGTCCTTGAACGCGATGTTCTTGGCGAGCAGCGCGTGGGTACCGACCACGATGTCGACGGTGCCGGCGGCGAGGCCCGCCCGGGTCTGCTTCATGTCGCCGGCCGAGACGAAGCGGGAGAGCTGCGCGATCTGGACCGGCAGCCCCTTGAAGCGCTCCGCGAAGGTCCGGAAGTGCTGGCGGGCGAGCAGCGTGGTCGGGACGATCACCGCCACCTGCTTGCCGGCGATCGCCGCCGCGAAGGCGGCGCGCAACGCCACCTCGGTCTTGCCGAAGCCGACATCGCCGCAGACCAGCCGGTCCATGGGCCGCCCGGCGTTGAGGTCGTCCAGCACCGCGTCGATGGCGTTGGCCTGATCCTCGGTCTCCTCGAAGGGGAAGCGGGCGGCGAATTCCTCGTACAGGCCTTCGGGGGCCTTGAGGGCAGGGGCCTTCCGGACGAAGCGCTGGGCCGCGACCTTGATCAATTCGCCCGCCATCTCGAGGATGCGGCGCTTCATCTTGGCCTTGCGGGCCTGCCAGGCGCCGCCGCCGAGCCGGTCGAGGGCGACCTCGGAATCCTCCGAGCCGTAGCGGGTCAGGAGCTCGATGTTCTCCACCGGCAGGAGCAGCAGGCCGCCGGTATATTGCAGCTCCAGGCAATCGTGCGGCGCACCCGCGGCGTGGATCGTCTTGAGGCCGACGAAGCGCCCGATGCCGTGATCGGCATGGACCACGAGGTCGCCGGGCTGGAGCGCCTGAACCTCCAGGATCACGTCCTGGGGCCGCTTGGCCTTGCGCTTCTGGCGCACCAGCCGGTCGCCCAGGATGTCGCCCTCGGAGACGACCGCGAGTTCGCCGACGGTGAAGCCCGCCTCCAGGCCCCAGACCGCCACCGCGGCGTCGGTGCCGCGCTTCAGCGCGTAGACGTCCGACAGGCGGGTGATCGCCACGGGCTTCCTCAGGCCGTGATCGGCGAGCACGCCGCACAGCCGGTCGCGGGAGCCGTCGGACCAGGATCCCAGGATCACGTGATGCCCGGATCCCTGGAGGTCGCGGATATGCGCCACCGCCGCGTCGAACACGCTGGCGTTCTCGTCGGCCCGCTCCGGCGCGAAGTTGCGGCCGGGCTTGGCCCCGCAATCGATGACGGCGCGTTCGGGCGAGTCCGGCTGGGCGAACGGCGTCAGCCGCGCCACCGTGGCGGCGGCGATCCGCTCCTTCAGCTCGTTCGGCATCACGTAGAGGGCGCGGGGCGGCAGCGGCTTGTAGGGGGCGACGCCGGCCTGCGGGGTCTTCATCGCGCCCTCGCGGGCCTGGTAGTAATCCTGCACGAGGCTGATCCGCTCGGCGGCGGCATCCTCGACCTGCGGGTCGAACACCAGCGGCACGCCGCCGAGATAGTCGAACAGCGTGTCGAGGTGATCGTAGAACAGCGGCATCCAGTGCTCGAGGCCGGCGTAGCGCCGCCCCTCGCTCACGGTCTCGTAGAGCCGGTCGTCCCGGGTCGCGGCCCCGAAACTCTGGACATAGCCCTGGCGGAAGCGCCGGATCGTCTCCGTGGTGAGCTGGACCTCGCTCATGGGCATCAGATCGAGGGAGCGCAGCTGGCCGGTGGTGCGCTGCGTCTCCGGGTCGAAGGCGCGGATCGATTCCAGCGTGTCGCCGAAGAAGTCGAGGCGGATCGGCGCCGGCAGGCCCGGCGGCGACAGGTCGAGGATGCCGCCGCGGACCGCGTACTCGCCGGTGTCGCGCACCGTCCCCGTGCGCAGGAACCCGTTGGCCTCCAGCCACGCCACCACGTCGTCCATCGCCACGACGTTGCCGATCGCCGCCGAGAACGTCTCCCGGGCGATGTGGGCCCGGGGCGGCACCCGCTGCACCAGGGCGTTGACGGTGGTGCAGAGGATGCGCGGACGGTCCTCGGCCGAGCGGGTCCGGGCGAGGCGCGCGAGCGCCGTCATCCGGGCGGCCGCCACCGCGGTGGTGGGCGAGACCCGGTCGTAGGGCTGGCAGTCCCAGGCCGGCAGGCTCATCACCTCCATCTCGGGCGCCACGAAGCCGAGGGCCGCCTGGAACGACGCCGAGCGCCCGGAATCCCGGGCGACGTGGACCAGCACCGCCGGGGCGTCGACATGGGGCGCCAGGGCGCGGGCGAGGTCGGCGACGGCGAGCGCGTCGAAGCCTTCGGGGACGCTGGCGAGAACCGGGCTGTCGCCGCGCTTCAGGGCGTCGAGCGCCTGGGCCAGCGCCGAGGATTTCGGCAGGGCGAAACGCGCCGTCTGCGGCTTGGCGGCGGGAGCCGGGGGAGATTTCGGTTGCGGCTTGGCCATCGAGTCTTTCGCGGGGAATCCCGCCGGGCGCGTCAGGAGCAGAAGTCAGGTGGCGTTAGCCGATCGGGCCGGCGCGATAAAGCATCCCGGCGGCGGCGTCCGGACGGCTGAACGCATCCTATATGGCGGTCCGGCTGCGGCATGGAACGGCTGTTCGGCGGCGATTCGGGACAGCGCGCGCAGCTGGAGCGACGGCACGACAGGCGAGCATCGACGGTTGTATCGGATGCAACGTGCCCCCTTTCCCGGGCGGGAGAGGGTTGGGGTGAGGGACGAACGGTTTCAGAAATGAGCACGCAATCGACGCGCCGATAGGGCACGCCGCGTCCGGACAGACCTGGTCCCTCACCCTGTCCCTCTCCCGCATGGGAGAGGGGACCCGCGACATGTTCGGCGATGACGACGCGGCGCGCCGGCCGCGGCCATCAAGCGCGGATCAACGCGGTGTAGCGGTGGCACATGCTCGCGGCCGAGGGGGGATCGCTGAGCACGGCCGGCGCCGCTCACGCGTCGGGCCCGACGATCTCCGCCAGCGCCGCCTCGACCCGGCCGCGGAAGAAGTCGGCGTTGGGCATCGTCTCGGTCATCGCGGCGGCCCGAGCGGTCGCCTGCCGCAGGATCTCCCCGCGCAGCGCCGGGTCGGAGCGCTCCATCATCTCCAGCATGATCCGCACGACCAGTTCGGTGGCGATCGAGCGGGCGGGGTGGTCGTAAGTGGGCTTCGGTTCGTCCATCGCGTGCCCTCGGGTCTCAGGAATGGATCGGCGCGTCGTGCCGGTGGAACGCCCGCACGCGCCGCCAGACCGACGTGTCGTAGTTCGAGGGCGTCTCCATCTCGCCGGTGAGCCACTTGAACAGGTCGCGGTCGGGCACCTCGATCAGCGCCTCGAACTGGTCGAGTTCCGCCTCCGACAGGTCGCCGATCTCGGCATCGGCGAAGCGGCCCATGATCAGGTCCATCTCGCGGATGCCGCGGTGCCAGGCGCGGTAGAGGAGGCGGCGGCGGCGCGGATCGAGGTCGGCGCTCGTGCGGGTGGTGCCGGACATGGATCTCGGAGCTCGGCTGAGGACGGGCACACGCTAG
>NZ_JAKSXX010000165.1 GCF_022829385.1 Methylobacterium sp. J-070
GCGCGGCCGAGGAGACCGGCGCCGCCGCCGCACAGGTGCTCGGCGCCGCCTCCGAACTCTCCCGCCAGTCCGAGCACCTCGCCGCAGAGGTCGACCGCTTCCTCGCAACCGTCCGCGCCGCCTGACAGCGCGCCGCGGACCCGTCGGTGCGACGCCGGCCCCGCGCGGGCGCCGACGTCGCGCGGCCGGGACCGGCATCCTCGCGGGTGTGCCGGGACACGCCGGATCGGAAAGCTTGGGCTTACATCGGGATCACGCCGCGAACACAGCCGCGGACCCGATGGAGACTTCCCATGACCCTCATCGCTCGCCTTACCCTCGCGGCTGCCGTCGCCGCCGCCACCGTGGCCGTCATGGCGGGGACCTACGTCGAGGCGCTGGACCGCGCCCTGCCCATGCATTTCGCCTGATCACGGCCCTGGCGGCTCTGACGCCGAAGGCGATCCTCCGCGGCGGCGAGGGGGAGGCGGCCGATGCGCAATCTGATGCATTCGGTCCTCGACGGCGCCTTCCACCTTGCGGACGCACTGGACGGCTGGCTCTCCGAGATCGTCAGCGGGTTCGGCGCCGCGGCGCCCTTCGCGGCGGATAGCGGCACGGCGACCTCTGCGGAGGATCCCGGAGCCAGGAGCATTGACTGAGCGCGCTCAGCGTTTCCGGTCGCCGGGGGCCGCCTGATCGGTCTGCGGCTCCATCTTGGTTGAATCGGGCTTGGTCGGCGCGTTGTTCTGCGCCTGCTTGTCGTCACAGGCGGCCAAGCCGACGAGCAGCAGCCCGAGCAGGGCGATCCCTGTCGTTGTCCGCATGATCCCTCAATCCTCCACCCGCGCGGTTCGGAAAATCACTGCCCGGCGGATCCGCCGGACAGGCCGCGGCCAGCAGGCCGTCACCGAACGGAACGATCGTTCGCCGGTCCCGCCCGGTGGACCGGCCGACCCAGGCCGGCCGAGACCTCAGCGGCTGCCTGCGCCGGGCTTCGAGCCGGAACCGGCGTCGTTCGCCCCCGTGCTGTTGGTCGTCCCGGACCGGCTCATGTTGCCCGTAGAGGGTCCGCTGCCCGCCGCACCGGGGCTCGCGCCGGAGCCGGCGTCGTTCGGCCCGGTCCTGTCGGCCGTGCCCGACCGGCTGGTGGCGCCGGAACCGTTCTCGGCGGCGAGCGCCGGCGTGGCGGCGGCGAGCAGGCCGGCGGCGGCGAGCGTGATGAGCCTCTTGCTGAGCGTCATGGCGTATCTCCCTGTCGTGCCGGCCGTCGGACGCGGCGCCGCGGTCGGTCTCAGGGGCAACCCCACGGGAGGACAGCTGTTCCTGGACCCCCGGGACGGCGCCGCCGGGCGGCGCGGCACGAAGCGGGTCGCAGGCGGGCCGTCGGCCGTCTCAGGCGGAGCGGCGGCGGCGCGCCGGTTGCGCTGTTCTGCGCGCGGTGCGGTTCACGATTCCGCCGGGTCCGCGCCGCCATCCGTCGCCGCCGCGGAGGTGTCCCGGGCCTCGGCGTCGGGCGTCCGGTAGCCGCGCTCCCAAGTCCGGTGCGGGTCCGATCCCGCGGGATAGGGGTTTGCGGTGACCGGATCGCCGCGCTCCCGGGCGTGACGCCCCTCGGCGCTGATCTTGGCGGGTGAGTAAGTCGACGGCGTCACGGCGCAGCCTCCGGCTCGGGTCGATTCAGCGGATGATCGCGGCCGGCCCGGCCGTCGACTGGGATCCGGCACCCGTCACCCGCCACACGGTGCCGCCCGCGTCGTCGGCGATCAGCAGGCCGCCGTGGCTGTCCACCGCGAGACCCACCGGCCGGCCCCGGGCGTTTCTGTCGCCGGTGACGAAGCCGGTGACCACGTCCTGGGCCTTTCCGGAGGGCTTGCCGTTCGCGAACGGGATGTAGACGACCTTGTAGCCGTTCAGCGGGTCCCGGTCCCAGCTTCCATGCTCGCCCACGAAGGCGCCCCCCTGATAGGTCTGGGGCAGGGCGGTGCCGGTGTAGAAGGCCAACCCGAGCGGGGCGACGTGCGAGCTCAGGGAATAATCGGGCATGGTCGCCGAGGCGACGAGGTCCGGGCGCTGCGGCATCACCCGCGGGTCGACGTGATCGCCCCAGTAGCTGTAGGGCCAGCCGTAGAAGCCGCCGTCCTTCACCGAGGTCATGTAATCGGGCACGAGGTCCGGCCCGAGCTCGTCGCGCTCGTTGACCACGCACCAGAGCGTCTTGGTCTGGGGCTCGAAGGTCAGGCCATTCGGATTGCGCAGGCCCGTCGCGTAGAGCCGGTGCGCGCCGGTCGCCCGGTCGATCTCCCAGATCGCCGCGCGATCTTTCTCCTCGTCGAGCCCGTTCTCGGAGACGTTGCTGTTCGAGCCGACGCCCGCGTAGAGCTTCGTCCCGTCCGGACTCGCCGTCAGGCTCTTGGTCCAGTGATGGTTGATGTGGCCCGCGGGCAGCTCGGTGAGCTTGGTGCCGGGCGCCGAGATCTGGGTCTCGCCGGCCCGATAGGGGTAGCGCATCACCGCGTCGGTCTCGGCGACGTAGAGGTCGTTGCCGACGAGCGCCATGCCGAAGGGGGAATTCTGCTTGTCGAGCAGGACGCTCCGCTGCTCGGGCACGCCGTCGCCGTCGGCATCCCGCAACAGCGTGATGCGCTGGCCCGGGGTCTCGGGGGAGTGGGACTTCCGCTCCAGCCAGCCCATGATGATCTCCTTGGGCCGGTTCACCGGCGGCGTCGGACCGCCGCTCTCGGCCACCAGGATGTCGCCGTTCGGCAGGACCAGGAGCGAGCGCGGGTTCTTGAGGCCTGTGGCCAGCGCCTTCACCTGAAGGCCGGCGGCGACCTGAGGCGCCTCGCCCTCCTTCCATCCGACGACGCTCGAGACGTGCATTGGCGGCAGCAGATACTGATGCGGTTCTGGCAGGGGCGGATTTGGGCCGATCTGGCTCTGCGGATCGATGGGATCCGGGCCGCAGGCAGCCAGCGGCAGCAGGAGACCGGTGGCGAGAATCGTCCGACGGCGCGTCATGCCCGCTCTCCCGTGCGCACGCCGACGCCGTAACGATGGACCAGGGCCGCGCCGTTCCAGCCGGTCACCAACAGGATGAGGACGACCGTGGCGGACAGGATCAGCCCGGTCGGCACGACGGACGTGTAGGCGTCGCGGCTATGGACGAAGACGTTGATGATGCTGAGCGCCAGGGCCACGGCGTTGCCGGCCGCGTGGATCCAGGCCGGCCGCAGCCGGCGGATGCCGCGGTCGCCGAAGAAGTCGATCACCCCGGCGAACGCCGCGAGGGCGGCGCCGATCAGGCCGACGGTCAGCAGCCATGCGGAGAAATTCGCCCATTGCATGTTGGCGGTGAACCAATAGGCGATGTCGGTGACCAGCGTCCCGACGAAGCAGACGATCGGGACCGGCACCAGCAGGGGATGGAGCGGCTGCGCCCCGATCCGGGCCGTGGAACGCGGGTATGTCTGGGCCAAGCGAACGTCCTCGTCACGCGATCGCGCCGGGGGGCCTATGGACTACCGACCGCCCGAGCGAATGTTCCCGCGGCGCGCGCTTGGCGGCGGCGGCCGGTGCCTTCGTCCCGGCCTGCGTGGCGCCGATGCCGCCCCGAGCCGGCGCGCGACCCTTCCCCATGCCAGGCCGCATCCCCGTCACCGCCCCGTATAGCCCGACGTCGCCGCGGCCTCCGTCAGACGGGCGAAGGCGGCGGCGTAGCGCTCGCGCAGGAAGGCGCCGTTCGGCGGGATCCGGCTCGGGCAGAGGTTGTCTTCGGTATCCGACATCTTGATCAGCACGGCCGCGAGGTTTCCCGTGGCGATCAGGGTGCCGATCCGCTCCGAATAGGCGATCCGGGCCTGCGGCTTCGTGAGCAGGGTCACGATCCGGAGCACGTCCCGGTCGAAGCCGGCGGCGCATAGGTCGGTGGTCGTCCGCGGCGTGTCCTCCAGGACATCGTGGAGGAGGGCGGCCTGCATGACCTGCATCGGATCGATGGCGAGTCCATCGACCAACCTGGCGTGACCGGCCCGGGCAAGCGCGGCGTTGGCGACGCGTTCCAGGTGCCGCATGCAGGGCTGGCCGCTTTTGTCGAGCTGGCCCGCATGCGCGGTGAGCGCGAAGGTGTGGGCGTCGAAGATCGTCGGCACGCTGCTTCTCGCGGGAGCCGGTGGCGCGGTGCGGCGCCGCTTCAGCCTCCTGCACGGACAATCGCGGGTGGAATGCGCCGTTCCACCGGCGATGGCCGGGGCCGGCCGATGCGCCGAATCGTCGAATGCGGCAGGTCGGCTTAACCCATTTTGAGGATGCTAAAATTGTGCATCCGTTCAGAACGTTATTACTGGCAGCACTATTGCCCAGCTCACGTGTCGTCGCCATTTACTGTCTCATAAGCGGACAGGCGGCGACCCGCAGTCCAGGATTGAGCCAATGGCGTCCGTCACAGCAGTGAAGCCGCTCGATGTCGGCGGGCCGATCAGCCGCCGCGCCGCCGCTTTGGCCAACGCCAAATGGTTCCGCGCCCTGGCGTGGCGGACCCTGCGCGAGGGCGGTCCCCAGGCCGCCCTTCGCGCCGCCAACGCCCGCGCCGCCGCCTGGATCGTCCTGCGGCAGGCCAAGCGCGAGGCGCTCGTCGCCCGCCTGGCCCGCGAGGCGCTCGGCACCGACGCCTGAACCGACGCCGAGCGCGGTCGGTGACCCGGCGCCGGCCCGATGGCCGGGGCCGGCGCCAAGGTCCGCTCGCGCGAATCCCGAATCAGACGGTCAGCGCTTGAACTTGCCGTCGTACTTGAACTCCGGCGCGGACTTGAGCTGGTCCTTGCTGGCGCCGATGATCGCCTTCCACTTCTTGGCGTTGGCATCGTAGCCGAGGGCGATGGAGGCCGGCGACACCGCGACGTAGTGCTCGCCCATCCCGAGGAAGCCGCCCACCGAGACGATGTAGCCGGTCAGCTTGTCGTGGTCGATCACGAGGTCCTTGATCTCGCCGACGGTGTTGGTCTGGGCGTCGGTGATGTTGAGGCCAATCAAATTGTAGCTCAACACCGCGTCCTGCGGCACGCTTTCGAACTTCGGCGCGACGGTCGGGGGAGCCTCGTTGGCGGCGAGGGCCGGCCCTGTCAGGGCTGCGACGGCGAGGGTGGCGAGGACGAGGCGGCGCATGACGATCTCCAGTGGCCCGAATTGGGTCGCTTGAAAGCCGCCACCGTCCCGCATCGTTCCGGCGTCCGGCAGAAATGTTAATCCGCGGAACATGGAACTTTCGCGTGCGAGCTGTGCAGTTCACGCGCCTGGCTGGACCCGGCATGGGCAGGATGCCCATCGAGGCGGCGTTTCGACCGTACCGGTCGACGGGCAGGACAGATCGGCCATCCGGGCGCGCGGCGTCCCTGGCGGTGGCGTGAAGCCCGGGCCATCAGCGACGCGCTGGTGGCGGGAGGCGTGCGTGGCGGAGAGATCGGGCATTGCGGGGGCGGCGCCCCGAGCCGCGCCGGGCGCCTGGATCGACGGGCTCATCGGCGTGTCGATCTTCAGTGCCTCGCTGGTCGCGACGCGCCTGGCGCTGACCGGCATGGACGCGCTCTTCCTCAGCACCGCCCGGGCGGCGCTGGCGGGCCTCGCCGGCGCCGGGGCGCTGCTGGTCTTCCGACAGAGACGACCGCGGGGCGACGACGTCCGGGCGCTCGCCGTCGTCGCGGCCGGCGTCGTCGTCGGCTTCCCGCTACTGACGGCCCTCGCCCTGCGGACGGTGAGCGCCGCCCACGGAACCGTCTTCGTCGGATTGCTGCCGCTCGCCACGGCGGTTTTCGGCGCGCTGCGCTCGGGGGAGCGCCCGTCGCCGGCCTTCTGGCTCCTGTCACTCTGCGGCGCGCTGATCACCGTCGCCTTCGCGGCCCGGGGCCTCGAGAGCCGGCTGGGAGCGGGCGACGGCTTCATGCTCGCCGCCATTCTGGTCTGCGGTCTCGGCTACGCCGAGGGCGGGCTCCTGGCCCGCAGGCTGGGCGGATGGCAGGTGATCGCCTGGGCGACGGTGCTGTCTCTGCCGATCAGCCTGCCGCTCGCCGTCGTCCTGGCGCCGTCGGACCCCGCCACCATACCGATCCCCGCCTGGGCCGGCCTCGCCTACGTGGCGCTGTTCAGCATGCTGATCGGCTTCGTGTTCTGGTATCGGGCACTGGCGCGCGGCGGCATCGCGGCGATCGGACAGCTGCAGCTGCTCCAGCCGTTCCTAGGCCTCGGCGTCGCCGCCCTGGTGCTGGGCGAGCGGATCGAGCCCGCGATGATCGGCGCAGCCCTGGCGGTCGCCGCCTGCGTCGCGCTGGCCCGCCGCTTCGCCTGAGGGCGTCGGGGACGGCTCAGCCCGCCTTGGCCACCACCTCGATGTCCCGGTCCAAGCCGCTCTCGACCTTGAACTCGCGGGTGTAGACCTGCCCGTCGTGGCGGGCGATCAGCACGTAGTCGCCCTCGGCCAGCGTGACCTGCGGGAACGCGCCGATCGCCTCGCGGATCGTGTCGCCGCCGGGCGTCAGCACCGAGAAGGCGGTCCCGGCGTACGCCTCGGCGCCGGGGGCGGCGACGAGCTTGAGGGTCACGGTGGCGGCGCGGTGGTTCAGGGTCGCCTCCGTCACCTTGCCGTTCTCGACCCGGAGATCCGCGCGCTGGATCGCGTTCGACTCCCCGTAGGTCGACACCACGTGGTAGGTGCCCTCCGGCAGGCGCAGGGTCTCGCCGGTCTTGATCCCCGAGCGCACGAGGCGCCCCTCGGAATTGGTGCCCACCGGCACGAAGACCGTGAAGGTCACCTGCGCGGGCGCGATCTTCTGGTCGCCGACGGCGCCCGACAGCTTCAACGCCCCGGCCGCGACGCGCAGCGTGTCGGTGGTCGGCTGGCCGCCCATCACGATCCGTTTCGAGGCGCTGGCGAACCCGTAGGTGACGGTCGCCACGTAGGTGCCGGGGGCGAGGGTGAAGCGCGGCTCGGCCTCTCCGGACCGGGCGACGATCCCCGGCCGGGTGCCATCGCCGCGATCCTCGTAGATCCGCCATGCCAGACCCTCGCGCAGCGGCACCCCGGGTCCCGCCAGCAGCGCCGACAGCGACAGCTGCGCCTCCGGCTCGGCGGGCGGCATGGCGGGGGGCAGGGTCGGACTGGTGATCGACGGGGAGGGCAGGGGCCCACCGAGACGATCCTGGAACGCGTCCTGCTGCGCGCTCGCGGGCGCCGGCCACGCCCCCGCGACGACGAGTGCCAAGGCAGTCGCGGCGAGTCCCATGCGCATCTGTCGAACCCTCCACGTCCTCGCTGCGGCACGCGGCCCGGCGGCCGCGGATCCGCGACAGGCCGCGCGGGGCCAGGGGGGCGGATCGTCGCCCCTGCCTCTGCATCCGGACCGTGGCGACGGCAAGGCCGCTCTTCCACCCGGCCCCGGCGCATGCCACATCCGACGCTGACCCGATGCCGGGACGGAGCGCATGACCGCCACCCTCGAACTCCTGAAGACCCGCCGGTCGGTGCCGCCGCCGCTGCTCGACGGACCCGGCCCGGACCGCGCCCAGCTGGACACGATCCTCACGGCCGCCGCCCGGGTGCCCGATCACGGCAAGCTCGCGCCCTGGCGCTTCATCGTCATCGCCGGCGACGCCCGCGCGCGGGTGGGCGAGACCATCGCGGCCGCCTTCGCGGCGGACAATCCGGACGCGACGCCGGAGCGCCTCGCGCAGGAGCGCGGCCGGTTGGCGCACGCCCCCGTCGCCGTGGCGGTGGTGTCGCGCGCGGGGCCGCACGTGAAGATCCCCGAATGGGAGCAGGTGCTCTCGGCCGGCGCCGCCACCATGACGCTCGTCATCGCCGCCAATGCCGCGGGTTTCGCCACCTCCTGGCTGACCGAATGGTTCGCCTACGACCGTCGGGTGCTCGACGCCCTGGGCCTCGCGCCCGCCGAGAAGCTCGCCGGGTTCGTCCACATCGGCCGGGCGCGCGAGGTGCCCTCCGACCGGCCGCGGCCGGCGCTCGGCGAGATCGTCACCTATCTCTGAAGGGATCCGAGCGTTGCACTACGATCTCGATGTTCCGCGGGACGCGCGCCCGCTGCCCCACAACCCGCTCAAGGCGATCGTGGCGCCGCGGCCGATCGGCTGGATCAGCGCCATGAGCCGTGACGGGGCTCTCAACCTCGCGCCCTACTCGTTCTTTAACGCGGTGGCCGACGACATGGTCGCCTTCTCGTCCGCGGGCCGCAAGGACGCGATGACCTTCGCCGAGGAGGGCGCGGAGTTCGTCTGCAGCCTCGCCACATGGGATCTGCGCGACGGGATGAACGATTCCTCCGCACCGCTGCCGCGGGGACAGAGCGAGTTCGCCTTCGCCAACCTGGAGACGGCCGCTTCGCGCAAGGTCCGTCCGCCCCGCGTGGCGGCCTCGCCGGCGGCCCTCGAATGCCGGTGGCTGCAGACCGTGCCGCTGGTTCCCCTCGGGGGCGGCGAGGCGGACAACTTCCTGGTCATCGGGCAGGTCGTCTCGATCTATGTCGACGAACGTTACGTGAAGGACGGCATGGTCGACACCGCGGCGATGCATCCGATCATGCGCGGCGGCTATTTCGACTACTTCCACGCCACCGCGGACACGCGCTTCCAGATGCGCCGGCCCAAGGGGGCGGGCGAATTCACCGGGTCCTGAATGGAGACCCGCCCGACCGGGCCCGATTGAGGACTTATTTACCATAGCGAGCGCAGGTTCGGGGTGTCTCCAGCCCGCGTTCGCGTCCGGATGTTCCTGTTCACCACGCCCTCAAGCCCCCCGGACAGCCCGCCCCCTCCGGCGCGGGCGCTGTCGGGGACGGCCGCCTCCGGACCGGTGGTCCAGGCGATCCGCGATGGGGCGATGGCCAGCGGCGTCGGCTTCGACTACCTGCTCGCGACGGCCCGGCGGGAATCGGCCCTCGACCCGGGCGCCAAGGCCGGGACCTCCTCGGCGACGGGGCTGTTCCAGTTCATCGAGCAGACCTGGCTCGGCGTGATAAAGAATGCCGGCCCGCGCCTCGGCCTCCAGGCTCAGGCCGACGCCATCGCCAAGCAGGCGGACGGCACCTACACGGTCTCCGACGCCGAGCAGCGCCAGGCCATCCTCGACCTGCGCCGCGACCCCAAGATCTCCGCGACGCTGGCCGGTGCGCTGACGCAGCAGAACGCCGAGGCGCTCGCCGGCGCGCTCGGCCGCGGCCCGACCCCGGGCGACCTCTACGCGGCGCACGTGCTGGGCGCCAAGGGCGCGGCCGCCCTGATCTCAACGGCGCGCGCCTTCCCCGAGCGCGCCGCCGCCCTCGACCTTCCGGAGGCGGCCGCCGCCAACCGGGCGCTGTTCTACGACCGCGCGGGCAAGCCGCGCAGCGCCGCCGAACTCTACGCCAGCCTCGCGGCCGCCGCGCAGGGGGCGGCGGCCACAGATCTCACCAGCCTGCGCCAGGACGGCGCCGCCCCCCCGCAGGCCGCCTCGGCCTACGCCAGCGCGGCGACGGCCTTCGGCGGCACCAGCGACCTGCGCAGCCTGTTCCAGACCGACCAGCGCGGCGCGGTGTCGGATGCCGCGGCGCGGCTCTGGCAGGCGCGCAATGCCGCGGCGCCGGCCGGGCACGCCGCGCCGACCTACTTCCCGCGCTCGGACGCGGACATGTCCGCAGGCCCGGCCGTGCCCGATCCCGTCGCGACCGGCGCCCTTCCGGAGCGCCCGGCGTCTCCGCCCGGCACCGCGCTCACCAACCCGCCGCTGCCGCCGCGCCGCCCAGCGGAATTCGCCGCGGCATCGTCCACGACCGGCGCCAGGAACAGCCTGTTCGCCCCCCGGAGCGGTCCATGATCATCCGCGAGTTCCTGGCCTGGACGCAGAACGCCTCCGCGAGCCGTCGCGCCGAGGCCACCGCCGCGCTGGCGCGGGCCTATCTCTACGGCAACCTCGGCGCCGAGGATGCGTGGGAGGCCAAGACCGCCCTGCTGGCGCTCCTGGACGATCCCTCGCCCGTCGTCCGCCGGGCCCTGGCCGAGGTCTGCGCGGCCTCGGCGAGGACGCCGCGCCCCCTGGTGGTGGCCCTCTCCTGCGACGTCCCCGAAGTCGCCCGGCTCGTGCTGGCGCGCTCGCCGGTGCTCACCGACGCGGATCTGGTGGATGCCGCCGCGCTCGGCGACGAGACGACGCGCGCCGTCATCGCAGCCCGCCATCACCTGTCGCACGCGGTCTCCGGGGCGCTGGCCGAGATCGGCGAGGCCGAAACTTTGACGGTGCTGGCGCGCAACCCCACGGCGAAGATCACCGCGGGCCGGATGCTGCGCATGGTCGAGCGGCGCGGCGCGGAGGCGTCCCTGCGCGAGGCCCTGCTGGCCCGCGCCGACCTGCCGCCGGAAGTCCACCACGCGATCGGGCTCGCGGTGGCGCAGGCCCTGTCCGATTTCGTCATCCATCGCGGCTGGCTCGGCGCCGAGCGCTCCGACCGGATGAGCCGCGAGACCAGCGAGCGGGTGGCCCTGGAGGCCTGCGCGGGTTCCGGTGCGGCCGGCGTGGCCCGGCTCGTGACCCACCTGCGCACGACCCGACAGCTCAATGCCGGTCTGATCCTGCGCGCCGTCCTGTCGGGCCGCACCGATTTCGCGCAGGCCGCCCTCGCCGACCTGTCCGGCCGGGACCACGCCGCCGTGGCGCGCGCCCTACGGGATCCCCGGACCTTCGCCGATCTGCACGCGCGGGCGGGCCTGCCGGCCGCGCTCCTGCCGGCCATGCAGGCCGCTCTCACGGCCTGGCAGGATGTCGCCCGCAGCGGTACGCCGATCCGCGGCGCCGGGCTGTCGCGGCGGATCATCGAGTGCGCGATCAGCGCCTGCGGCGACCTGCCCGACGCCGACATGCATCCGGTCCGCGCGCTGCTCAACCGCTACGAGGCCGAGGCCGCCCGCGACGAGGCCCGGGAGGTCGCGCGGACGATCGCCGCGGAGGCGGCGGCCCGAGAGACGGCTCGTCGCGACGCCCAGGCGGCGGACGCCGCATGGCACGCCGCCCTCGCGAGCCAGCGCAGGACCGTCTTCGACACCCCCGGCAGCGCGGCGGAGACCATCGCGGTCTTGGCGGAGGTGGTGCCGGCGGATCCGGAGATGCGCAATCCGGTCGGTGCCATCCTCGACGCGCTGCCGGAGCAGATCCTCGCCTGGTACAGGACCGAAGAGCGCCCGGTGGATACGGAGGCACAGGCGGTAACGGATGCCGTGCTCGACGGCCTCGGCGACAGCCTGATCGACCTCTTCCGGTCCAGCCGGAGCCTCGCCGGACCGGCGACCGGGGTGGGCGCGGCGGACGACAAAGCGGCGAAGATCGCCGCCTGATCCGAATTGCGGTCGAGGTGGCCAGGTAGGCCGCCCCGTCCTCCCGACCGTCCCGATCCCGATGAGGCGCCTGCCGACCGGGTGGGCTTCGGCCCGGGGGTTGCCGGCTGCAGGGCCGTCTTGCCCGGAGGCCTCTTCCGAAGCCGACCGCGCCCCCGTCGTCTCCGTGCCGTTATTCGGCGGCCCGGCGCGCGATGGCATCCGCGGGATCGGCCAGACCGAACCGCGCGATGCTGCTCTCCAGCCGCAGGGCCGCGTTGATCAACGCCATGTGGGAGAAGCCCTGCGGGGTGTTCCCGCGCTGCTCCCCCGTCGCGGGATCGATCTCCTCGGCGAACAGCCCGACATCGTTGCCGCGGGCCAGCACCCGCTCGAAGGCGGCCTTGGCGTCGGCGGTGCGGCCGTCAAGCGCGAGGCAGCCGATCCGCCAGAAGGCGCAGGCGGTGAACGTGCCTTCGTCGCCGCTCAGACCATCGTCCATGCGGTACCGGTAGATCAGGTCGCCGGCCCCGAGTTCGCGCTCGATCGCCGCAAGCGTCGAGCGCGTGCGCGGGTCCTGGGGGTCCAGCGCCGCGAACAGGACGACCCGGAGCACCGCGGCATCGAGGTGGTGCGAGCCGTAGGCGCCGACATAGGCCTGCTTCTCGTCGCTCCAGCCCTTCTCGAGATACTCCGCGCGGACCTCGGCGGCGACGCGCTCCCATTCGGCGATCTTCGCCTCGGGCACCCCCTGGATGTTGCGCGCGATGCGCGCCGCATCGGTGAGCGCCACCCAGATCATCGCCTTGCTGTGGACCTGCTGGCGGGGTCCGGTCCGCAGCTCCCAGATCCCGTTGTCCGGGTCGTGCCGATGCCGGATGGCCCGCGCCGCGAGGTTGTCGAGCACCTCGGGCAGGCGGTCGTTGACCTTCTCGGGCGGGTCGTAGTCGACCGCCTCCAGGAAGACGCACAGGGCCCTGAGCAGCTCGCCGTAGATGTCGTGCTGGTCCTGGGCCTCGGCGATGTTGCCGATCACCACGGGCCGCACGCCGTTCCAGCCGCTGAGGTGGGTGAGTTCCTCCTCCGCCGGCATGCCGTCGGCGATGCCGTACATCAGGCGGGTCTCGCGCCCCTGGGTCCCGTCCCGCTCGCGCAGGAAGCGCAGGAACTCGGCCGCCTCGCGCACGTAGCCCAGCATGACGAAGGCCGTGACCGTGAAGGAGGCGTCGCGCATCCAGGTGAAGCGGTAATCGTAGTTGCGGTTGCCCGGCACGGCCTCCGGCAGGCCCGCAGTCGCCGCCGCCAGGATCCCGCCGGAGGGCGAGTAGGTCAGCAGCTTCAGGCAGAGCGCGGAGCGCATCACCGCGTCGCGGTAGGTTCCGCGATAGGTGCAGCGGGCGCTCCAGCGGCGCCAGTAATCGGCCGTCGCCTCCAGGCGGCGCCGGGCGCCGTCGAAATCGTCGATGCAGGCGTCCTCGTGGTCCTCCCCGTGGGTGAGGACCAGATAGGCGGTCTCGCCCTCGGACAGGCGGAACCGGATCTCGGCCGCGTCGCCGACGATCTCGGGCCGCGGCTGCGCGTTCACCCGCACCCGCCAGTCGCCCGCCTCGAACAGCACGGAGGCGCCCTCCACCAGCGGCGTGCACGGGCTGCGCGCATAGTCGAAGGTCGGCCGCACCACGAGGCATCCCGCCACCGTGCCGCTCTCGCAGGTGAGGAGCCGGATGAGGCGGCTCTCGCCCTCGCCGTCGGGGCCTTCCTCCGGCTCGGGGCTCGGCGGGCTGACCGGCATCACGTCCACGAGGCGCGCCCGCCCGGTGGCGGTGGTGAAGGTCGTCTCGAGGATGTTGGTGTCGGGCATGTAGCGGCGATCGCTCGCCGTCAGATCGTCGAAGGCGACGCTGCAGGCACCGCCCTTCTCGTCGTCGAGGAGCTTGACGAACAGCGCCGGCGAATCGTGACGCGGCCAGCACAGCCAGTCGATCGACCCGTCGCGGGCGATCAACGCGCAGGAATGGGTGTCGCCGATGAGGGCGTAGTCGCTGATGGGCTTCGACACGGGTCTTCCGGAGGGCGCGATCGCCCGCTAAATCGGGCAAGGCCTGACCGTGAGGTAGCCGGGCCGCGCCGGGCGGGGAGTCCGGCTCGACGATTCGCCGCAGGGCCGCTCAGCTTGCCGGCCGGGGCAGCATGCGGTCGCTGATGATCCGCCGCTGGATCTCGCTCGTGCCTTCGAAGATCGTCGTCAGCCGGGCGTCGCGCCAGTAGCGCTCGACCCGGCGCTCGGTGGTGTAGCCGTTGCCCCCGTGCAGCTGCATCGCCTGGTTGGTGACCCGCACCGCCATCTCGGTGGCCAGCAGCTTGACCATCGCCGACTCGCTCTCGGCGGCCTCGCCCTGATCGAGCAGGTGGGCCGCCTGCTGCCAGAAGACCCGCGCCTGCGCGACCTCGGCGGCCATGTCGGCGAGGGCGAAGCGCAGGGCCTGGAAGTCGCCGATCGGATGCCCGAACTGGACCCGCTCCTGAAGGTAGGCCTGGCTGTCCTCCACGGCCGCCCGCGCCACGCCGACCGCGCGCGCCGCCGTGTGGACCCGGGCGATGTTGAGGCCCCGCTGGACGGACGCGAACCCGCCGGAATCCGCATCGGCCCCCTGGTCGCCGTAGAGTCCGGTGAGCCGGTCGCTCTCGGGCACGCGCACGCCGTCGAGGACGAGCTCGAACGTCTGGAAGCCGTGATAGCCGATCTTGTCGATCACCCGGCCGGTCATGCCGGGGGGGAAGCTGTCCCGGTCCTTGAGCACCAGGAACGGTTCGAGACCGGCGGAGCGCGACTCGCCGGGTTCCGGATCGCGGGTGCGGGCCAGGACCTCGACGAAGTCGGCCCCCTTGGCGAAGCCGGCCCAGCGCTTGGTCCCGCTCAGCACCCAGTGGTCGCCGTCCCGCACCGCCCGGGTCTGAACGCCGGCGAGGTCCGAGCCCGCATTGGGCTCCGACAGCGAGATCGAGCCGATCCAGCGCCCCCGAGCCGAACGCCGGAGCAGGTCCGCGCGGCGCTCCGGATCGAGGGTCTGCGTCCCCAGACCCTGGCCGCGGGCCAGGATGCTGCCCACCGAGAGCCACGCCCGAGCCAGCTCCTCCGAGACCAGACAATACTCGAACACACCGAGCCCCAGGCCGCCGTGCTCCTCCGGGATCGTGATCCCGAACCAGCCCTTCTCCGCCATGGCGTCGATGAGCGTGCGCGGCATCTCGGCCTTCTGCCGGTCGAGCTCGTCGGCGAGCGGCAGCACCGTGTCCCGGGCGAAGACCCGCGCCTCCCGTTGCAGCTCCGCCCGCGCCGGCGTGCGCCACGGCGAGGCCAGGTCCGGCGGCTGCGGCGCGATCGGGTCCTTCCGGTGCTCGGATCCGGTCATCACTCCCCCCTGCGGCGCCGGAGGTCGATCCCGGCTGCGTGTTGGAAACACGCGCTTACAAATTGGTTCCGCCGCCCACCTTCGAATAATTGTCCGACCGGCGCATAATAGCCTGATGATGCAGGCCGAACCGCACACAGACCCGTTCGCGATGAATGCACCGACGACGCCCCATATCCTTGTCGTCGAGGACGACAGGGAGATCTCGGCGCTGATCGCGCGCTATCTCCGGGGCAACGATTGCCGCGTCACCCTGGCCGGTGACGGGACCGACATGGACCGCGCCCTGGCCGAGTCGCGGATCGACCTGATCGTGCTGGACCTGATGCTTCCGGGCGAGGACGGCCTCAGCCTGTGCAAGCGTCTGCGCGGCGCCTCGCAGATCCCGATCCTGATCCTGACGGCGAAGTCCGAGGACGTCGACCGCATCCTGGGGCTGGAGCTCGGCGCCGACGATTATCTCTCCAAGCCATTCAACCCGCGGGAACTGCTCGCCCGCATCCGCGCGATCCTGCGCCGGGTGGCGGCCGAGGCGCCCGACACGGACGAGCGTCGGCGCCTGCACTTCTCCGGCTGGACGCTGGATATCTCCCTGCGGCAGGTGCTGTCGCCCGAGGGCGCGCGGATCGCCGTCACCGGCGCCGAATTCGACCTGCTCCACGCCCTGTGCCTGCGCCCGGGGCGGGTCCTGTCGCGGGACCAGCTCCTCGACCTGACCCAGGGACGGGCCGCGGGCCCGTTCGAGCGGAGCATCGACGTGCTGATCTCCCGCATCCGCCAGAAGATCGAGCGCGACACCCGCAATCCCGAGTTCATCCGCACGATCCGTTCGGGGGGCTACCTGTTCACCCCGGAGGTCACGCGCTCATGAGCCTCCTGCGGCGGATCCGCGCCCGGCTTCGGCCGGCGACCATCGCGGGCCAGATCGCGCTGCTCGTCGTGGCCGGGATCGCGGTGGCGCACGTGGTGGCGACCCTCGCGTTCCTGCTCCTGCACGAATCGCAGAACCCGGACGAGCTACCGGGCGTGGCCGCGAGCCGCCTCGGCACCCTGACGCGCCTCCTCGACGCCGTCGACCCGGAGGCCCGGCCCGCGTTGCTGGCGAGCGGGCGCAGCCTGCCGCTCATCCGGGTCGAGCCCTGGGACGGCATGGCGCCGGCCGGGGCCAAACCGGCCCCCGACCTGCCGGTGATCCACCGCCTGCGGAACGGGGCGGGCCGGGCTGTGACCATCACCGACCTGTCCGCCGGGGATCCGGACCAGGACCGGTCGCCGAAACGGCTCCATGTCGGAATCGTCACCCCCGCCGGCGCGACGTTGCAGGCGACGCTGCCGAACGATCCCCTGCGGAGCCCGAAGCAGGGCGCCCTGATCTTCACGGTGGTATTCCTGGCGCTGACCCTGGCGCTGCTCAGCGTCTGGGCGACCCGCGCCCTCACGGCGCCGTTGAAGCGGCTCGCCGGCGCCGCCGAGGCGTTCGGTGCGCGCGACGACCACGTCGCGCTGCCGGAGGCGGGTCCGCGCGAGGTGCTGGCCGTGTCCCGCGCCCTCGACCGGATGCGGTCGCGGGTGCGTCGGCTGATCGACGACCGCACGCAGATGCTCGCCGCGATCAGCCACGACCTGCGCACGCCGATCACCCGTCTGCGTCTCCGTGCGGAGTTCATCGAGGACGAGTCCGCCCGGGCGGCCACGCTGCGCGACCTCGACCAGATGAACGGCCTGGTCGAGGCGGCCCTGTCCTTCGTGCGCGACGGCCAGGCGCGGGATACGAGCAGCCACGGGCTCGTGGACCTCGCCTCGGTGGTGCAGACCGTCTGCGACGACTTCTCGGATTTCGGCGCGCCCGTGAGCGTCGGCCGCAGCCGCCACGTCTTGGTCCAGGGCCGCACCGAAGACCTCCAGCGCGCGGTGACGAACCTCGTGGACAACGCCGTGAAGTACGGCGGCCGCGCGGAGGTCCGGATGGAGGGCTCCGAACGCGGCGTTCGCGTCTGCGTGCTCGATTCCGGACCGGGCATCGCCGATGCCGAGCGGGAGGCGATGCTTCAGCCCTTCGTGCGCGGCGACCGGGCCCGCAATCTCAACGAGGCGAGCGGCTTCGGCCTCGGCCTGTCGATCGTGCAGGCCATCGTCGAGGCCCATCAGGGACGGCTGACCCTGGAGAACCGGCGCGAGGGCGGCCTCTGCGCCGCCATCGAACTGCCGCTGGCGGCCAAGACCTTCGCGGGTCGCGGCGCACAACCCGCCGCGCCGGTGCCGGCCGAGGCGGCCTGAGGCCCTCCGCACCGGACCCCGTGGCGATCACGCCGTCCGGATGTTGCGCAGGAACTGCGCGACCTCGACGCGGAGTTCGTCGGCGCGCTCGGCGAGGACGTCCGAAGCCCGGGCGACCGAGCCGGCGGCCTGGCCGGCATCGTCCGCCACCCGGGCGACCTCGGCGATGTCGGTCGTCATCATGCCGGTGCCGGCAGACGCCTGTCCCATGCTCCGGACGATGTCCTGCGTGGTCGCGCCCTGCTGATCCACCGCCGCGGCGATGCTGGTCGAGACCTGGTTCATCGCCTCGATCTGCGACGCCACCCCCTGGATCGACCCCACCGCGTCGCCGGTGACGGATTGGATCGATGCCACCTGCCGGCCGATCTCATCGGTGGCCCGGCTGGTCTGGGCCGCGAGTTCCTTGACCTCGGCGGCCACCACCGCGAAACCCCGGCCGGCCTCGCCAGCCCTGGCCGCCTCGATGGTGGCGTTGAGCGCCAGCAGATTGGTCTGTCCGGCGATGGTCGAGACCATCCCGACCACGTCGCCGATCCGCGCCGCGGCCGCCGCGAGATCGCTCATCGTGGCCTCGGCCTTCCGCGCCTCGGCGACGGCCGTCGCCGACATGCCGGCTGCCTGCTCGACCTGCCGGCCGATCTCCCGAACGGTGGCGCCGAGTTCCTCGGCCGCGGCCGCCACGGCGTCGACGTTGTCGGCCGTCTGCTGAGCCGCGCCGGCGACGCTCGTCGAGCGCTGGGACGTGCCGGCGACCGCGGTCCGCATGATGCCGGACGCATCCTGGAGCGCCGACACGGCCCCCGTCAGGCCCCCCACGATCCCGCCGACCGACCGCTCGAAGCCGTCGGCAAGCTCCGTCAGCATGGCACGCCGCGCCTGCTCCTCCCGCAGGCGCACGGCTTCCGTGGTCTGCAATTGCTGTGCGGCGTCCTCCAGGGACATGTCACGGATGGTTGCCACCGCACGGGCGATGTCGCCGATCTCGTCCCGGCGCCCGCTGCCCGGCACGTCCGTCAGGGACTGGCGGCCGGCGAGCGCCTTCAGGGCGCGGGTCAGGGCACCGAGCGGCAGCACGATCGCCCGCGCGAGCAGCAGGCCGAAGACGGCGGTCGCCGCCAGCACGCAGAGACCGATCAGGAACAGCGCGCGGGAGAGCACCCGCACCGCGTCGATCGCCTCGGCCTGCGACTGCTCCGCCACCACCGTCCAGGGTGCGCCCAGCACGCTGAGCGGGGAGGCCGCCGCCATGTGCGGACCGTCCGCGCCCGCGAAATCGAAGCTGCCGGCCGCCTTGACCTGTTCGGCCGCGATCCCCAGCGTCGTCAGGCCGTCGCCCGACTTCACGGCCGGGTTGAGCGGCGGATCGCTGCGCAGCAGCCCGTCGGCGCCGGCCGCGACGACCTGTCCGGTCTCGCCGAGACCGGTCCGCTTCGACAGCGCCTGGTCGAACAGGGCCGGCGCCACCCGCATGATGATGTAGCCGATCCGCTCAGCCTCCTGCGCGGTCCCCATGGCGACGTTCGCACGCTTGGTCATGGCGCGCCCGATGAAGGCCGCCGCATGCCCGCCCACCGGATAGGCGGCGAAATCCTCGAACAGGACCGTGGCCGGATCGGCCGACTTGAGGCGCCCGACGAGGCGGGCGAGCGCGGTGCCCGCGAGGTTCCGATCCGAGACCGACGCGGCGAAGTCCACGTCCTTTGTGGTCGTGTAGACGATCCGGCCGTTCTCATCGACGAACATGAGGTCGGCATAGCCCGGCTGGGCGACGAGTTTGCGCGCCACCTCCTGGACCTTGACGTGCCGGCGCCCGTACATCGTGGTCATGCCGGTGCCGTCGAGGGCAACCCGCGCCTCGGCGGTCTTCGGCGCCCTGAATGCGTCGACGACGGCGGCGGTCTCGGGTTTGCCCGGATCGAGGGTCTCGATCAGGTCGGGGAAGTTCGAGACGATCTGCGGGTGCGCGGCGACCGCCTGAAAATCCGCCTGCATCCGGTCCGCCACCAGCTCGATGCCGTCCCGGCGCGCCGCGGCCGCGAGCTGGAGGCGATCCTGTGCGGCGTCGATCAGCGCGGACCGCGCCGTATACCAGCTGGCTCCTCCCATCGCGGTGGCGCTGAGCAGCGCCAGGCCGACGGTCATCGCTGGAAGACGCGCGCTCAGCCGGGAGAACATCATCATGACAAGCCTGAACGATCCTGGATTCGTGATTTCGGCATCATCGACACAATACTTCTAAATTTTTTATGACAGCCGCACGAACGAGCCGATACCGTATCGAAGTCTGTCCGATCCTAGAGTATTACACTTTTGCCACCTCAAGAAATCTGAGTTATCGTACTGTCTGCCTCACCACTGAATACTGCAGTGCGCTCCCACCGGCCCGAGATTGAGCCCGATTCTCTGCGGCGATGTTTGAGGAGCGCGGGCGTCGCGGACGGGGCGGCCGCTGTCGCCCGAAGGCGTCATCGAACGGCGGCCCGTTGCCTGCTAGAGCGGCGAAGCGATGTAACGGAAGGCGCCGGCTGGACAGGATGACGAGCGAGACGAGCCTGCACGAGCGACCCGGCCTCGCACTGATCGGCGCGCCGATCGAGGTCGGCACCAGCGAGCCCGGCGCCCTGATGGGTCCGGCGGCCCTGCGGACCGCCGGCCTGATCCGTGCCCTGTCCGACCTCGGTCATCCGGTGACCGACCACGGCGACGTCGTTCCCGACGGGCCGACCGGGGCGCGGGGGCTCGATGCGGTCGGGGCCTGGACGCGCGCCCTGTCGCGGGCCGTCGAGGACGCGCTCGATGCGGGGGCGCTGCCCCTGGCCGCCGGGGGTGACCACAGCCTGTCGCTCGGTTCGATCGACGGGGTCATGCGCCACTGCCTGCGCCGGGGCCTCCCGGTCTTCGTGCTCTGGCTCGACGCCCACGCCGACTTCAACACACCCGAGACTTCGCCGTCGGGCAATGTCCACGGCATGCCCCTGGCCGCCCTGTGCGGGGAGGCGGGCTTCCCGCCCCTCTTCGCCGAGCCGGTGCCGCCGCCGCTCCCGCCGCGCAACGTGCACCTGTTCGGCCTGCGCTCGATCGACTCGGGCGAGCGCGCGCTCGTCACGGCCCGGCAGGTCGGGGTCACCGACATGCGGACGATCGACGAGTTCGGCGTGGTGGCCCCCCTGCGGCGCGTGCTCGACCGCGTGTCCGCCGAGGGCGCGCATCTCCACGTGAGCTTCGATATCGACTTCCTGGATCCCTCCGTCGCCCCCGGGGTCGGGACCACCGTGCCGGGGGGTGCCACCTTCCGGGAAGCGCATCTCATCATGGAGATGCTGCACGATTCCGGGCTCGTGCGCTCCCTCGACGTGGTGGAGCTGAACCCGTTCCTCGACGAGCGGGGGCGCAGCGCCCGGGTCCTGGTCGAGCTGATCGCGAGCCTGTTCGGCCGGCGCATCCTCGACCGGCCGACCGTGCCGATCGAGGCGGTGCCCAGCGAGGTCGTCGAGCGCGATTGATGCACGGGACCGTCCCACCCCCTCGAGAGCCGGCGGATGGGGACGCGCCGGCGCGCCAGCGCTCGGTGGGCCGCATCCTGGTGCGGGCCGGGCCGGCGAGCCCGGGCGGATCGACCCGCCTCATCGACCTGTCGGAATCCGGTCCGTCGCGGCTGCGCTTCCCGCGGGGGGAAGGGGCACTGGAGGCCGTCCTGGTGAACACCGCCGGCGGGATCGCCTGCGGCGACGTCTTCGCGAGTGCGCTGACCCTCGATCCGCGGGCCGATTTCGTCCTGACCACGACGGCGGCGGAGAAGATCTACCGCTCGGACGGCCCTGTGAGCCGGATCGACAATCGCGTGACGCTCGGAGAGGGGGCACGGCTCGCGTGGCTTCCGCAAGAGACGATCGTGTTCGACCGCGCCCGAGTCCGGCGGCGCTTCGAGGCCGATCTCGCCGCCGGTTCCGGGCTGATCGCCGTGGAGATCGTCGCCTTCGGTCGGGCCGCAAGGGGCGAGGAGATCGCCGCGGGGCTCTTCGCGGATGCATGGCGCATTCGCCGGGACGGCCGGCTCGCCTATGCCGACAGCTTCGTGCTGGAGGGGCCGATCAGCGCGCTCCTGGCCCGGCCGGCGATCGGCGGGGGCGCCCGGGCCTGCGCGACCCTGCTCGACGTCTCGGACGGCGCGCAGACGCGCCTCGACGAGGCGCGGACCCGATTGACGGCGTTGGGCGGCTCGGGGATCGAGGCCGGGGCGAGCGCCTGGAACGGCACCCTCGTAATCCGCGCCCTGGCGGACGGGGTCGGGCCCCTGCGCGACCTCGTCGCCCGCTTCCTGACGGGCTATCGCGGCCTGCCGATGCCCCGGGTCTGGCAGAGCTGACGCTCGGGCGAATCCACCGCGCGGCAGCCGTTGCCTGCGGGCGCCGACCTCTGCTAGAGACGCGCACCCGGAGCTGTCCGCCAAGCTCCGTGCGGCGCCGCGGCGCCGATCCGGAAGGCCTCGTGGCGGAGTGGTTACGCAGAGGACTGCAAATCCTTGCACCCCGGTTCGATTCCGGGCGAGGCCTCCAAATTCCCTTCCGAACGGTCCCGATCGAAGCGCCGCATCGCCCCGGCGAGGGCGTCAGGCGCGGTGGACCTGTCCCATGAAGGTCTCGATCGCCGATTGCAGACTGTGCGTTCCGGCGGTCACGCGGGAGGCGCTTCCGCGCACCTGTCCGGCCTGGGCGTCGTTGGACGCGGCGGCGGCGCGGACGCGCGCGATGCTCTCGGAGACTTTCCGGGCATCGGCGGCGGCGTTAAAGATCGCCTTCGCGATCTCCTGGCTGGCATGCCCCTGCTGATCGGTGGCCTCCGCGACTTCGGTGGCGATCAGGCTCATCCGGGCGATGGTCTGGCCGATCGTCCCGATGGCGCCGACCGTGCGATCCGCCGCCTGCTGGATCGATCCGACCTGCCCGGTGATGCGGTCGGTGGCCAGCGCGGTCTGGCCGGCGAGCGCCTTGACCTCGGCGGCCACCACGGCGAAGCCGCGGCCCGCGGCGCCGGCGCGCGCCGCCTCGATCGTGGCATTGAGCGCCAGCAGGTTCGTCTGTTCGGCCACTTCGCGGATCAGCGTGACCACGGCGCCGATCTCCTCGGCCGCCTGCGAGAGGCTCATCACCGTCTCCTCCAGGCCGCGGGTGTCGGTCAGGGCGGAGGAGGCGATCTCGCTGGTGAAGCGGACCCGTGCCTCGATCTCCCGGGCTGAGGCGGAGAGTTCCTCGGCCGCGCTGGCGATGCTGTCCACGATACCGGCGGTCTGATCGGAGGCGCCGGCCACGACGGCCGCCTGCGATGCCATGGCGCCGGCATTGCCCGAGAGCGTATCGGCCGCATTCTGCATCGCCTCGGCCGAGCCAGCGAGATCGGTGACCGCGCGGTGCGTCTCCGCCTCGAACGCGCGGGTCGCCTCGGCCAGAGCTTCGGCGCGGAGGCGGTCGCGATCGACCCGCGCCTTGGCCTGCGCGTCGAGGTCGCGCTTCTCGACCAGAGCCTGCTGGAACGCCGCGATGGCGCTGGCCATCTCGCCGATCTCGTCGCGGCGATGGGTGAACGGGATCGTGCGGCCGAGATCGTTCGCCGCCAGGGACGTCATGGAGACCTTCAGCCGGTCCAGGGGCCGCCGGACCTGCGTGAGGATGATCGCGAACGCGGCGAGCAACCCGAGGGCGAGGGCCACCGCGGGCACGACGATGAGGGTGATCCGCGCCTGCCGGCGGTCGGCCGCGTCGGCGGCCCGCCGCATGTTCAGGCGCTCCAGGACATCGCGCCCCAGCGCGGCGATCTCCGCCACCATGCGCTCCCGGTTCTTCACGGTGGCCTCATCGGTGGCCTGGATGAGGGCGGCCTTGGGCGAGATCGTCAGGCCCAGCTCGGCCGTGTCGTTCTGATAGGCGATGAATTCCTTCACGAAGAGGTCGAACCGCCGGCGCCGGTCCTCGGGCAGCTGATCCTCCATGGCTTCGAGGAACGGTTTCCGCACCTGCTCGACCGTCGCCAGGGCGTCGTGAAGCGCGGACAGCCGCGTCCGCGCCTCGGTCACGTCCTCGGCCACGTAGAGCGTCGTCGCCTGCACCACGGCGTGCTCGATCGCCTGCCCGAGAGCTCCGGCCTGCAGCCCGGCGTTCCAGATCCTGTCCGTGGCGGCCGCGCGCTCCTGCTCCCAGTTCGATTGCCGGACCGCGAAGGCCGAGATGCCGACGGCCACGCAGGCCATCAAACCGACCACCGTTGAGAGCTTGATGCCTAAGGAAATGCGCATCGATGTGACGCCAGACTCGCGATCGCAGGATAGCCGAAGGCTCTAGATCACAGTGCGCCGCAGTTCGCCTTAATGTAGTCGGCAAAACCCAAACATATCACCAACTTTTATCCGATTGTGTCGTCGGCAAAAGATCTTTACTTTGCTATACTTGAAGGCATCAAATCGCGTGCCGGTCGATGAAGGCAGCTTAGTCTGCCCGCGCCGGTGTTCTCGGCCCGCCGGACGGCGGCTTTAATCACGACGAACCGATGCGCCGGCCGCATCGGTGGCGATCCGCGTCCCGATCACCGGGCGCCCTGCTCGCGCGGCGGCGATCTCGCGTCGCAGGCCGTCGCACGGCACGGCGATCAGGTCGGGCAGGATGTCGGGCTCCTCCGTATGGAGGCAGCGACGGGTCGGCATGGGCGTGGCGGGCGTTCGCCGGTCGGCGCGGCGGGGCCGCTCCCGTAAGGACGAGCCGTGACGCTCTGATGAACCCGGAACGCCGAACCCGGACGGATCGAAACGGGCCAAAGTGAGGGCCGTAGCGATTGAGACTGCTACGGGTGGCCCGCCGCCCGCGTCGCGCCGCTCCCGGTCATGCCCAACCCAGTGCGTTGCGTCGGCGGGAGTACGCGACGAGGCACTTGCGTCCCGCGATCCCGGTGTGTAGAGACGCGGCCGTGATCCCCGATAGCTCAGTTGGTAGAGCAGGCGACTGTTAATCGCCTTGTCGCAGGTTCGAGTCCTGCTCGGGGAGCCATCCACTTTCCAACATCTTGTGTTCGTTGACTTTTCTGCTCTCGCTCCCGCACCGGGTCGCGAGGTGCGGGAATAGCGCCGTCGTTCCATCGGTCGGCAATACGCTCGGCGAGCTTCGTTCGATTGGCGCCGCGCACGTAGGTTGCGCTCTCGCGGCTGCCCTCGGCCCAACCGAACCACGCATTTAGCTCAGCCTCAGTCGCCCCACTCTCGGCCGCGCGGCGCGCGCCGGCCTTGCGCAGGCCGTGGGCCCGGCCCGGAACGCCGGCCGCCGCGCATGCGTCCCGAAACCAGTTGCCGAAGCTTTCCTTCGTCATCGGCCGACCGCGCTCGCCGGCGATGAACGTCAGCTCGCCGACGGGGCACGCCGCAATCGAGGCCGCGAGCGGCGGCAGGATCCGGATCGTGACCTCCTGGCCGGTCTTCTCCGTCTCGATGCGGATCCGGCCTTCGCGCACGTGGGGACGGCCGACGCGGGCTGCGTCGCCGCGGCGCAGGCCCGTGTAGAGCAGGAGATCGAGCGCCAGGCGCTCACGCGTGCCGAGCGGCCAGCGCACCTCGAACCGGGCGACCTCCTCCTCGGTCCAGGTGTGGAAGCCGTTGCGGTCGTTCGGGCCGCCAAGCAGCTTCACGCCGCGGGTCGGGTCGGCCTGCACGTACTCGCGCTCGACCGCGAAGGCGAACAGGCCCCGCATCGTCTTCAGCCAGTTGTTGGCGCCGTGCGGTCGCGCGGCGCGCCGGTCCATGCCCTCGCGGATGGCCCGCGCCGTGATCGCCTCGATCGCCTCGGTGCCAGCGATCCGGACCGTCTCTGCCAGGATGCCGGCGCGCTGGGCGCGCGTGGCGGCCGACAGGGCCTCGGTCCAATGCGCGCTGATCCGGTACCGGTCGATGAGCCAAGCTAGCGTCCCAACGGTGGCGCCTTTCGCGACCGGTGCGGCCTGACCGGCGAGGGCCGCCGCGAACTCCGCCCAGAACGCTTTCGTGCCGTAGGGCTCGCGCAGGCGCGTGCGAGGCCCGGAGCCGCGGCGGCAGTACCAGACCGTCTCGCCGTGGCGAGTGATCTCGCGGTGGAGGTGCCTCGGGCGTGGACGCGGCATGTCGGCGGTCATAGGACCACCACCCGCTCCCGGTCGGCAAGCCTGCGGCTGGCTGGCGTCTCAACCGGCTCCGCCGGCTCAACGGTGACGCCACCATCGCGCATCACCACACGAACGATCGGGAAGCCGGCATCCCGCAAGGCGCGGATTGCCCGGGCAATGTCGGCCTGTGTGACCCGGGCGGGCGTGCGAGGCATTTACTGGCAGCTCAGTTGGGCGGCGTCCCGCGCGAGCGAGAGTGCCAGGGCCTGGCACCGCCAATTTCCGTCGAGGTCATCCTCTTCGGGCGCATGGGTGAGGAGGAGGCGGGCCTTGGCGGCGACGCCGGCCGGCGTGCGAGCGTCCGTCGCGGTCACGAGCTCCAGGAGCTGCATGGACCGGGCGAAGGTGCCGGGCGGGGCGTCGTGATCGGTCGCCTCGGATATGGCCGTCGCCGCGCGCTCCTCGGCGATCGCTGCCTCGGCCAGCGGGATCAAGGCGGCGTCGAGCGATGACGAGGCGCCCGTCGCAGCTGAGACCGGCCGATGGGGCAACGGCCGCCCGACCATGTCGACGCCTGCCAGCGCACAAGTCGCCTCGATGAGGTCCCGAATGTGATCGTTCGGGTATTCCTCGCCTGGGCCGGCCTCCTGGACGTACGTACCAGTGGGCCAGACCGCGGTGGAGAGGGCGCGCGCCTTCACGGCGAGTCCTTCGACTGTCCGAGCGGGGCAGTCGCGGATCTTCTCCACGACACGCACCATGGCATCGAAGGCATCCGCCTCACGCCGATGCGCTTGGCGCCGGCCGTTCGCGTCCCAAGCCGTGCCGAGATCATCCATTCCGGGAGAGCGACCCGTACGTCTCAGGCCCTCCAGCGTTGCCTCGACCTCCTTCTCCACACGGCGCGCGTTGGGAGCGAGCTCAAGCCATGCGGCGTGGTGGGCATCGAACTGACGCCCGAGGTCGAGCAGCGCGGCATCGTCCGCAGTCGCGGGAGGGGTGCAGTCCAGCTGATCCGGAGGGCGGCCGTCGATCGGCCGACCGCGCCAGTCGACACCGGCGAGGCGGAACAGGCTGTTGGCGACGATGCGAAGGAGCGTCCCGTCCTGGCCGACGAATGAGGACGTGTCCTGCCAATCCGCCTCTGCCACCAACGTGGCGGCGTGAGCCTGTACGAGGAGGCCCGCGAGCGACTCGGGCTGATGGGCGAAGATCTGATCAGCGACGGCTTTAACGGCTTTGTAGAGGCGGCGCCCCGTTTCCCGCGCCTCCTCACAGTCCGGATCGGCACTGGTGACCTCAGCGTCGCGATCGTAGGCGAGGTAGGGCGTGGCTGCGGCTTCGAGCTCGTTTGCTAAATTGAGAAGCTGGTTGTCTGCAACACGCGTTCCCACCGCCGTCTTAACTTGCGATATCGGACGAGTAAGGCCGCCGGATAGGCGGCACCGATTTGCATCGACCATAGAATGCATAGCCGCCTTCCCCTCCCGCTGCGAGAGAGGCAAGCTATACTTGCATTTTCCGATCAGGCAAGCGAAACTTGCCGAGGCGAATTTTAGTAGGCAACCAGTTCTGTGGGATCGCAAATGCGATCAATACGAGTGCCTTCGTTTACGGAAAGGCGAAGTATGTTAGATGGATTATGTTGGAGGATATCGATACTAGTTGCAGTATCTCCTACATAACGACCCATTATACAAACGTTCGCAATTAATTCGCGTTTGTTGTCGGCTCCGTAAAAAGTCTTATTCATGGTCGTTCTAAGCAAAACATAATCATTCAACTGGGGCAACGAGGCAGGATCAGCATAAGCAAGCGCGCCACACTCATATTTTGGGTAAAGCTTGTCGCCATATACTCTGAAGCAGTAGGCCTCATTTTTACCCACTAACTTAGACGGCCGCGGCGCTTCAGCAAAATTAGGCTGGATTATCAGAAAATCAAAGTCTTCGTCGGCAGCCTGGGTAAGAAAAAACGGAATTTTTGCAGCATCGGCCAATGGACCATTGCTTACTACGTTTTCCAATTCTTTCTTTATGAGATCAAATGCGCCAATAGTATCGTTTCTTTCGAAATTTTCTTTTACCGGTGCGAGTCTACGCTGGACTTCGTGAAATGCATCCGCGAATGCACCGGAGATCTCACCTTCGACTGCACGTGATACATCGAGATCAAGCAAGCGACAGACAGCAATTAGATTGTCTGTCGATGGCTCATGTGTGCCTGCTTCCCACTGGCCTACCGCGGCTCGGGTTACGCCCAGCGATGCTGCAATCGCTTGCTGCGTCAACCCACGCGACTTGCGTCGCTCTCTGAGCACTGATCCAAGGGTCTGAGCCATACGTGACTTGTGAGGGAAAGCCACCTAGCGTCCAGGCAAGTATCACTTGCCTTCGCCGACCCTGACTGGCAATAGGGACGCATGAGAGAAGCATTGCGGCGATGGCTTGATAAGGCGGGGGGCTCCCGCACAGTTGCGCGTCAACTCGGCATATCGCGCCAAGCTGTCGAGCAGTGGGTTTCAGTTCCTCCGACTAGGGTGCTGGATGTAGAGCGAATTACGGGCATTCCGCGACATCAGCTCCGTCCAGACATCTACCCCCGCGAGCCGGAGCACGCTCGGTGAGCGGCCGTTCAAAACCCAGCGCGCATCAGCTCAAGGGTGACCGCCCCGGCCACCCGGCGTGCGTCGGCGCTCAATCGGGGATCGCGCGCGAGCTCGTCCAACGCGTTCGCCAACCTCTCAAGCGGCTCGTGATCTTTATCGCATCGGTCCGCCGGCCGCCCGCGCTCGCCAAAGCTGACGCGGCCGGCGGTCCTGATGCTCAACCCCTGAAGGTATCCGAGGTCCACTACGTCGCTCCTCTCCACGCCCCGCAGCGTGGCGCAGGAGCCGTGGGAGATGTCCCAAAAGTCTTGGGAGGCGTCGTTGACCGCCTTATCGGCTGAAGCCGCGGAGGGCCTGCGCGAGCTCGCGCGCCCGTTCCTATCCGGCGATCGCGTGAAGGCGCAGATTGGGCGGGCGGCCCGTCGATCTGGCCTGACCTACTGGCGCGCGTTCGACGTCTGGTACGGGAAAGCCAGACGCATCGAGGCCGCGGAAATCGAAGCCATCCGGGCGGCGCGCGCCACCCGCGCACAGGAAGAGGCGCGCGATGAGTACTCCATCCTCCTCGCCCGAATCGCCGCCTGTGAGGCGGCGTTGGGACTACCTGCCGCGGACGTGGCTGGCACGCGCGATCATGCGCCAGGCGGGACAGCTCGCGGTGTGGATCGCCCCCTGGATCGCGCCGGGCGCGGGCTGACCGTGCCGGCCGTGGGGCGATCCCTCACGTGACGGCCGGGGCGTTCATCGCCCCCGATTCGACCGCCACTCCTACTCCACCCCGGATTTGGTCACGCGCCCGCATGCCGTCGCGCCCGCCGCGCTTCCTACCGTACGAGATCGAGGGCGTCCGCCGGTCGCACGAGGCCGGGACGTGGCCGGCATCGATGCAGCTCGGCGGGGACAGCGACGCGGGCAAGTTGCCCGCGGTTTCGGGCCGCGTCCGGGACCGCGTGGCCGACGTCTGCGGGGTCGGCCGGCGCACGGTCGACAAGATCGCCGAGATCTACGCCGCGGCCGAGGTCGATCCCGAACGCGTCGGCCCCATCGTGGAGGCGATGAACCGGACCGGGAAGGTCGACGGCGCGCACCGGCGCCTGCGCCGCATGCTGGACGAGGATCGCGTGCTCACCCTGGCCCCGCACGTCGGTCGGTTCCGCACCCTCGTGCTCGACCCGCCGTGGGAGGACGATTCGGTCTCCGAGGGCCAGCGGCCGCCCTACGCGACCATGAGCGTCGAGGAGATTGCGGCGGTACCGGTCGCGAGCTGGGCGGAGGACGACTGCCACCTCTATCTCTGGACCACCGGTCCGTTCATGCGCGTGGCGCTCGACCTGCTGCCGGTGTGGGGCTTCGATCTCCGCCAGGTGCTGACCTGGAACAAGCCCCGCTGGACGCTGGGCCGGTACTTCCGGCCGAACACGGAGCACGTCGTCTTCGCGACCCGCGGCCGTCTGATGACGCGGCGCCAGGACGTGGCCACCGCCTTCTCCGGCCCGATGGGCGAGCACAGCGAGAAGCCGGACAGCTTTTTTCGGCTCGTGCGCGCGCAGAGCTACCCGCCCTACGGCGAAGCCTTTCAGCGCAAGGCCCGGGACGGTTTCGTAAACCTGTACGGGCCCGCGCCGGCCAGCGAGGCCGCCGCATGAAGGCGCCGATCGCCGCGCATCTGCGCCGCCATGCCAGGCCTATCCCGCGCGGACCTCCGTGCCCGGCCAGATCCTAAACTCGTGCTCTGCCGCGTCTGACGGCTGAACAGCGCACCGCCGCGCCACACCCGTCGTCGCAACTCGCAATCCCCGCGCATCCGCGTCGGGGCGAGCGTTGAGACATTGCCCGAGCCTCCGCCTCCGATCAACCGGCCCGACCGCTGCGCGGCACCCTCGCGCATGGACTGGCGAAGCTTTGCCTTCAGAGGACGTCATGGTCATCCGCATGATCAACCGCAGGCGCTCGGCGCTGCGCTCTGTCGTCATCGATGCCGCGATTTTGGACCTGCCACGCCTCTCGCCGGCAGCCCTCGGGATCTACGTCGTGATCGCCTCCGTCCGGGGCGGCGTCACCCGCCAGGAGCTGATCAATCGCTACGGTGGCAACAATGACCTGCTCGACACGCGCTTAGCTCAGCTCAAGCGCTTCGAACTGATCGAGGAGGACGGGCGATGATCGACATGTCCATCCTGGCGATCATCCGATGGGCGGGCCGACAGGCCATCGAGAACGTTCCGGCCAAGAACGTCCTAAACGCCATCGCGACCTATGCGAACCGCGCCGGCGCGGCGCACCCCTCGCAACGGGAGCTCGCGGAGCAGACGGGGTACAGCGAGCGGGCCGTTCGGATGGCGTTGGCGCTCCTCGAAGCGGAAGGCTTCATCACCCGAAAGGAGCGTCGCCGCGGGAACGGCTCGCGGACCAGCGATGGCCTCCAGCTTGTGTTGGACCGGGATGCTCACAACCGGCAGGACGTGCCGGTTGTGAGCGCCGACGGAGCCGTGGTCACCGGCGCCACGTGCCAGGCCCCCCGGAATCTCATGCCGACTTCACCGGCACGAGATTCCGGGCCCACTACGTTCGAACAGCCAGGGGAACAGCCAAAAGAACAGCCAAAAGAAAATTCCGGTCCTGACGGACCGGCACCGCAGGACGGTGCGATCCCGCCGGGATTTCGAAAAGATCTTTTCGACAGGGGGGTCCGGATCATTCGGGACCGGACGGGCCGTCCGGAGGTCCGTTGCCGGGCCTTGATCGGATCCTGGCTCGGATTGGTGTCCGAGGATGCCGCCACCGTCCTGGCAGCGATCGACGCTGCAGTGACGGAGGAAGTCGCCGAGCCAGTGTCGTGGATCGAGGCTCGGCTGAAGCGGCGAGGTGGCGAAACCATGTACGAGGCGATGAAGGCCGACGGGTACTTCGCCGACGCGCCGAGGCCGAAGGCCTACAAGCCTCGCCCAGCCAACGGCGCGATCGGCTTGTTCCTGAACCGCATGGCGGGTCAGCCGTCGCAGGAAGCTCCGGACGCGGTGCGCGATGTCCACAACGCCAAGGCCATGGAGATGGCGATGCGAGGGGAATGGCCGGTCGGCGGTCGCGTGTTCGTCGAACGCGATGCTACCGAGGGACGCGCTTGGGAAGAGCACTTCGCCCGATTCGGCACTCGCCCGCGCTGGCTGCCGCTGGATAGAGGTGTCGGCGCCTACATGCCCTCCCCATGGCCGCCAGGAGGGCCAGCAGAGGCGCAGAATGGCGCGTGACGCCGCCTCCCGTTGCGCCGGCCGCCACCACGCCCGACGACGTGCGTGCTTGGCTCGTGGCCTTCTTCACTGATCTGCCGAATGCCCCGGTCTATGCGGCAAGCCGCGGCCAAGCGGCGTTCTTGGACCTGGACAAGAGCCCGTCCGGGCTGGACTGGCCCCGGTTCAGCGCCGATGTCCTCGGCGCGCGAAGCCGGGATCGGCTCTGGGTGCTCACATGGGCCCGGTGCGAGGCGCGCCGACGTGCCATCGCCCGGAACCTCCCGAACCCGCCAGGTGGCGGCTCGATCCGTGAGTTCTGCCGCGAGTTCGGAGTGCACAGGGCGACGTTCGATCGAGCCGTCGATCGCGCGCTCGCGATCCTGGCGGCCGAGTGGGACCGGCGGCGGAGCTGACAAGGCGCGCGAAACTTTCACGACCCTTCCGACTGGAATGACGAAGCGCCCCGTGGCCGGAGCCACGGGGCGCTTGTGCGATCGTGCGCGGCATGTCCTCTGCTCCAAGGCCGTGCCATGGGCGGGGCGAGGTGCCGCGCTTCCCGGTGTTGGACTGATCGCGGAGCCCTCTAAGCCCGCCCCGCCTTCCGGCATGCTACCATGCTGCCTCAAGCTGTTCATGGTGCTGTGCAATGGAAAACCCGCCGGTCCGCATCACCGCCATCAAGGTCGACGCCCGCTTCTTCGAGCCGAAATACGGGGCTGCGCTCGTCACGCTCGACAAGGGCGGGATCGAGCTGCAGGTCTCCGTGCCACTCGACATGGACGATGGCGCGCCCCCGACCCATGTGCAGATCGCGCAGTTCTTCCGCGATGCCGCCGAGGCATCGGAGCGGTTCTCGGCCGCCATGAGCCGCGCTCTGAAGGGCGAGTGATCCGATCTATGCCGGCGCGATGATGTTGGCCTTCTGCGCCGTCTGATCGAACGGGTTACCCGCCTGGCCGTCCGGGAAGCGCTGCGTGAAGGCCGCCTCGCTAACGAGCTCGACCGACGTCGTGGTCTGGCCCGCGGGGTCCTGGGAGCAGGTCACGGTGTAGACCCGAAGGTTCTGGCTATCGACGCGCCCGAAGGCCATGGGCGAGTAGACGCTGACCTTGTCGCCCAACTCCCACAAGCCATCCGTACCGGGCTTCAGCCAGCCATGGTGCACGACCGTCACCCGCAGCGTCGCGAGCAGGATGTCGGCCGCGTAGGCGTCAGTGGCGATCTTGTTCTCCTGCGCGCTCAAAGGCCGGTCCGCCAAGATGCGAACCGTAAGGCCCTTCGCGCCCTGGTCGATCTTGGTCTCGGACGCCACCTCGGAGACGATGCGCCCGAAGCGCTGATCCGAACCTTGCTCCTGCGCGCCGCCGATCACTTTCTCCGCCCAGGGAAACTCGATGTAGGCGTTGCACGAGATGATGTTCTCGCCCTCGCGCAGAACCGCGCCGCTGCCGCCATCCGGGACGCCGCCAACCAAGTCGCCGTTGGCCGCGCAGGTCAGCCGGATCCCGCGGTTGCGGGCGAGGCGGGACAGGAACTCCCAGTCCGTCTCGCCCCACTGGGGGATGACGTTGGGGAACGCCAGATCAGCGCCCGGCGGTGGGTTCACCATCCGGAACTTCACGCCGTACTTCTGCACGATCCGGTTGGCGATCGCCGAGAAGGGGTAGCCCCGCACCTGGCCCAGCTCCACGCTGGCGTGCTGAATGTGGCCGGCCGCGGCGAGGCCGGAGATCTGTACGGCGTGGCGGTTCGCGTCGTACCCGGCCTGCCGGATCTTGATGAACCCGTTCTCGATGACCTTGAAACCGGCGAGCGTCACATCGACCCGATCGCCCGGGACGAGCTTCATCACGCCGGCCGCGTACGGCTCGGCGCAGCTCATGACGAAGTGCCGGATCGGGTTCGTGTCCTGGTAGGTGTAGGTCACTCCCATCGTCAGCCACGTATTGAAGATGCCGCCGTCCGCGCGCACCTCGCAGATCAAGTTCGGATCGGGCATCGCTCAGGACCTCAGATGTCGTCCATTTGGGCTGGGCGGTGGCGTGAGATCGTGACGCCCCGGAACAGGCCGTCCATGTCGTGGTCGACCTTCGTGCCGGGGGGCGCGCCCGAGAGCTTGATGTGCAGGGTGCCCTTGCCGCCGGCACCCGAGCCACCTGGCATCTGCATCGTCTGGCCCGCGCCAGGCGCGCCGCGCCCGTAGAACCGGTCCATCAGGGCGTCACCAGCATCCTTGGACGGCTTCGCATCCGCCTTGGTCCAGGGCTTCAGCTGCTTGATGCTGTCCCCGCCGGCCGGCGAGCCGCGATCCATGACGACGCCCGGCACGCTCGGATCGCCGGCCATGGATTTCGGCTTCATCACCCGCGGCGCACCGTTCGGGAAGTAGTCTCCATCCGCCTGGGTCGGCGGCTTCGCCTCCGCCGTGTCCACCGCCGGGCCCGGAGGGTTCGACGCGTCGCGGCGCAGGCGGTTCAGGAACGGCCGGCGGATCGCGTAGGCAAGGCCGTGCTCGCGCGGGTTCTCGTAGCTCTGGATGCCCGCCCACAGCGACTGCTCCCCGGTCTGCGCGCCCCGGACGCGGTTGTAGGCCCCGCGGTACCGGCCCAGCATCTCCCGCCGGTACATCTCCTGCTGCACCGACCTGTCCCGCCAGTCCTTGCCCATCTCGGTCGCGAGCGCCCGGAGGCGCGGGAAACGGTCGTTGCCCTTGGCGTCGCTCCACTGGACCGTGCCGAAGGCGTGCGGCACGCCGCGGGCGTCCTTGTCGCCCATCGCGCCGGGGTTCAGGTTCAACCCGCTCTCGCCCTGCATCATGGCGACCTGGCCGCGGGCCTGCTCGTCCGTGTAGCCCATCCCGCCCTGGTCGACGGGCTTGCGGAAGAACTCCATCCAGGAGGCCACGTTCTGGCGGCCGGCGGCCGTCATGCCGGTGCGGGCCGCCCGGCGGCCGTCGTTGCCGCTGTAGCCGCCTGGCGGGTCGCTGGGAGGCGAGCTGTGGCCCGGTACGGCGGGCTTCGATCCGAACGGCCGCCCCCGCATGCCCTCGCCGATCGACGGGGCCGCCGGCACGTCCCGGGGAGCATCGGGGCCACCGCCGCCAGAGCCGCCGCCGGGGCCGCCATAGACGCCAGCGCCGCCGAACGAGCGCGGCATGCCGGAGCCTGAGCCGCCGAACGAAGCCTTCTGGATCAGGCCGCCCATGCCGCCAGGAGCCTCGAAGCTCGACGGCTGCGCCGTCGCACCCTGCTCGCGAAGCTTCTGCAGCTCGTCGCCGACCCGCTTCAGCTCCTCGATCATGCGCGTGTGCTTGCGCTCGTAATCGCCGTCCCGGGGGCCCTGCTCCAGGAGGTCGAGCTGCCGCTGCACCTGTGTGCGGCGGCCCTCCAGGCCCTGCCGTGGCGAGGGCGGGATCGCGGTAGGGGCGGGCCCCGTGTCGGTGGGGATGCCATCGGCCTGGTACGCGCCGCCACCCTCGCGGGACCGGCGGAGCTCCGCGTCCAGGCGCGCGACCTCGCGGCTCAGGCGCTCGATCTTGGCCGCGGCGCTCGGGTCGCCTTCGGCATGGTCCTTCAGGTAGTCGATCCGGGCCTGTTTCCGGTCGCGCTGCGCCGTCAGGCTCTTGTCGACGCCCTGCTCGTTCCCGCGCAGACCCTTCTGCTCGGCGCTGTCGAACAGCGTGACGACGCTCTTCAGGAGCGGCGTGAGGGCCCAGACCTTCGATTTCTCGACCGCCGCGTTCCAGCGGCCGACCATGTCCTCGAACTCCTTGGCCGCCTGCTTCGCCTCGGGCGTGATGTCGGCGACGGACTGGCGGATCTCCTGGAGCTTCTTGCCTGCCTGCTGGCCGTACTCCTGGATGATCTTGTCGATTTCCTCGGTACCGAAGAACATTGTCAGGACGCGGCGGCGCGCCTCCAGGTTGCTGATCTTCGGCAGATCCTCGAACAGCTTGTTCATCATCTCTTCGACGGAGCCGGCCGCCTTGAGATCGTTGAGCAGCCAGCCGAGGTTCATCCCCGGCAGTTCCTGCATCGCCTCGCTGTAGCCGCGCTTCAGCCTCGTGGCGGCGCGGGAGAAGTTGTCGGCCGCCCCAAGCATGGTCTGCCCGGAGATACCGACGCGCTCGCCCATATTCTCCAGGGCCTGGAGCGTCTTCACCGTGATCCCGGTCTGCTTCGACAGGATGTCGAGGGACTGGGTGTTCTGGCTGAAGCTGCGCATGGCACCGCCCAGCGCGCCGATCGACAGCGCCGCACCGCCGCCGGCGATGCCCAGCGCGGCCAGCGGCGAGGCGAAGGTCGACAGGGCGGAGCTGGTCTGGCCCAGGACGCCCTTGAAGGCGTCCCACTCCTTGCGCATGCCGGTCGCCGCGCCCTTCGTGCCGTCGGCCGCGCGCTTCAGAACACCCTCGACCTTGCCGAGGGGGCCGGTGACCTGATCGTCCAGCGTCGCGACGATCTTCAACTTGTCGTCGGCCATGGCCTGTCCTGTCCGTGGGCGAGGGTGTGCGGGCCGCGCGGGTGGCGCGCGGCCTCGTGTGGGTCAGTCGTCGTCGGCGGCGAGGCCGTCCGCGGCCGGACGTGGCGTCATCGCCAGCATGCGCCCTTCGATGAAGGCGAGCTGCCGAGGAGTGAGCTGATCCGGCGGGATCGAGAATGGCCACGACCGGTTCCAGAGCATCCCGTGGCGGATGATCTGATCGAGCCGAGCGGTCAGGCCGCCGCCTTGCTGAAAAAACGGCTGAGCCGGGCGGACAGGGCGATGATGTCGGCGGCCGGGATCTTGTCGACGAAGGGCGGCGGGGTAACGGCGAGGCGCGCCACGAGCGGGCGAACCTGCTCGGCCGAGAGGCCCGTCAGCAGATCGAACTCGAAGGCATCCTTGGCGGTGGGCTCCTGGAGGACGAGCACCTGTGACAGCCCCTCGGGCATCTCGACGGCGCGGGACAGCGGGAACTCGTACGGCCAGGCGGTGATCTCCGAGATCTTGGCCGGCGCGGGGGCGGCGGTGTCGTTCGACATGGATCGGTCTCCGATGGGTGGGCCCGGCACGGGCGTGCGGGGGCGTTTCCGGGGCCGTGGGCGGCCCGGATGGTCGGAGGCGGCGGGCGCCGCCGGATAGGTCGGAAGGGCTGTGCGGCGCGCCTACGCGCCGTCAGAGCTGTTCATCTTCGGACGGCTCGGCGAGATCGTCCGCCAGGCCGGCCAGCTGCAGATCCCAGAGGCGGCGCAGCTCCTCGCGGGCGGCCCTCATGCCGCGGTTCCACTCGGCCTCGCACATGGTCCGGATCTCGTGAGGGTTCGTCATCTGGCAGCACCGTGCCGCGATCTTGCTGATGGCGGTGTCCCCGCCCTGTTTCACGGCCTGGGCGAACTGGGCCATGGTGTCCTTTGCGTCGGCCGTATGCACGACGGTCCGCAGCTTCTCATCGAGCTCGATCTCGGCAATGCGCGCGATCGCCACCGCGCGGCGGCGATCCGCCTCTTCGCGAGTGATCATGTCGCCGCCCCCGCTGTAGGGCGCGACCGCATCGGCGACAGCGCGCTCGATGCGCCAACGCATGATCTCCGGGAGCGCGAGCTTCCACTCGACGCCGCGCGAGCGGTCGGCCTTCTCGACAGAGGGGCAGCCCTCGCGTAGCCATTCGGCCAGCGTGTTCCTGTGCAGCCCCAGCAGGGTTGCGGCCTCGCTAAGGCTATGCGTCTGCATGCGATTTCCCTCCGCACCAGGGGGGTGCTGATGCTGCCAACGGTTTGAAAATTTCAGAAACGGACACCCGGTGGGGTCCGAATTCCCCCCACCCGGCACCCGCCTCCGGAAGAACCTAGGATTTTGATCCTGGTGCACTACCGCTTTCCAAGGGTGCGTTGCGCCTCTCGGGCCCCGCGGGACACCTCCTTGTTGAAGCTCGGCTGCTCGTGGAGCGCACGAGCGCCTGGCTTGCCCTGCCGCTCCTTCAGCGCTTGACGGAACTCGCGTACGGACGTGCCGTACTCGATGTGCCGGCGGCCGAAATTCGGCAGGCCGGCCGCGCGTGCGAGCTCCATCACCTTCGCCGAGCGAGCCCTGTCGGCATCCACGGCGGCGCGAATGGCAGCACGGCGACCACGGCGGCCGGCGCGCTCGTCGGCCTTCTCGCCGTCCTGGTCCTCGTCGTCGTCGCGGTCCTCATCATCGGCGACGTCATCGAGGGCATCGTCCGTATCGTCGTCGCGGCCCGGGGTGGTGGCCAGGTCCTCCAGCTTCTTGTCGGTACCCTCGTCCTGATCCTCATCGCGGGACTTGCCGGCACGGGCGAGTAGGCGTCGGGCATCCTCGGCGGCGGCAAGGGCCTCAGGGCTGTTGGCGGACAAGCTGTAACGGTTCGTCATGGTCGTGCTCTCTGTAGGTGTAGCGGTGAGTGCGCAGGGGTCAGGACTTGGCCGGCGGCCAGAACGGCGCGTCGTTCCAGGCAAGCCCGGGTACGACGGCGGTGCGGATGAGCGAGGGGGCAGCGACGGCGGCCGAGGCCTCGACGTAGACCTGGCGCTCGCGCAGCTCCGTGCGCATGCCACCGTCCGATCCGGTGTTGCCGTAGCCGCTGACGCTGATCGCGGGGCTGCCGTCGTCCGGACCAAGGGAGCGACCGCCCGCGACGCGGATCGGCGGCTTCGTCTCCTGTCCGTGCTCGTCCACCAGGACCTCGACGGTGCGGATCTCATGGCGGGCGGGCTTCGAGGGCAGGCTGCGGAATGCGTCGGGATCGAGCGGGCCGGCATCCTGCGGACGATCGGCGTTGGCAGCGTCGACCACGGCGTGCAGCTCGGCGAGACGGGACAGGATATCGGCCAGCTCCGCGGCGGCCGGGCCGTACTCCTCCCGCATGATCCGCTCGGCCTCGGCCGCAGCCTTCTTGCCAGCGGCGTAGCGGCGGCGGCGCTCCGGCTCCCTGGCGGCCTGGCGGGCTTCCTCCTCGGCCAGACGGCGCTCGGCGGTGGTCACGATGGCGTCGGCGCGTTCGGCCCGGATCCGGGCGGCGCTGATCGCGGCGTCCTTCTTGGCGATGGCGTCGACCGTGGCGCTCGCCAGCATGGCGCTGCGCTGGCTCACCTGGCTGCGGACCTGAGCGTCAGCCTCCTGGCGCTCGACGCGCCAGCGATCGAGGTCCCGCGTGTTGTTGATGACGGACGGAAGGGGCGCGTCGGGACGCTCTACCCGAATGAGAACTTTCGCGGTCATGGGATGCCTTTCAGGCTCGGTTCGGTGAGTGCGGCCCGCGCACGGCTTGACCCCATCCGTGGCAACCAAGCCGACGCGAGGCGGGGAGCTGTGCTGTCTGGTGTTCGGGGGGGCCGCGGGCCCCGTCAGAAAGCGCCTCGCGCCACTTCTGCCGGCCGCTCGGGCCGGATCCTGTGCGGGCCGCCGGCGGCCATCACCCCGAGGAGAGACAAGAGGGGGGCCAGCCGGCGGTCCTAACCGAGCGCACCGGATCCCCACCCGCCGCGCTCGGTATCTCTGTTGCGGACCGCCGATAGCTCCTGAAGCCCGCGACAGCTGGGCTACCGGCGGTCCTGGCCGAGCGCGGCGGCGTCCTCCCGCCCCGCCCGGATCTCTATGCCGTCAGAGGAAGCCCTTGCCGGCGTGATTGCGGAAGGCCTGCGCTCGGCGGTCGTAGACCTTGAGCGTGCCGACCTCGCGATGGCGGGTGACGTCCATCACCTTCAGGAGGTCAGCACCCGCCTCCAGAGCGGAGGTGACGAACCCGGCTCGAAGCGAATGACCCGAGAAAAGCTTCGGATCGAGGCCGGCTGCCGCGGCGCGATCCTTGACGATCTGCGCCACCGAACCCGTCGCCAGCGCCGCGGCGATGACGCGGCCGCCCTTCCCGAGCGGCCGGAATACGGGACCCTCGGTGATCGCAGCGGCATCGAGCCAGGCGTCGAGCGCCTGGACTGGCCGGAGCCTAGAGCCGGCCGGAACGGCGACGACGTGGCCAGCGCCCTCCTGGTCCGTCTTCGAGCGCGTGATGTGGACGAGTACGCCCTCGTCCGTGCGCTCCAGGTCCTCGACGTGCAGCGCCACAAGCTCGGACCGGCGAAGGGCGGCCGCGAAGCCGATGAGCAGCAGCGCGCGATCGCGCTTGCCTACCAGCGTGTCGGGGATCTTCCGGAGCATCCGCTTCAATGCGTCGGCCGTCGCCGGCGCTTTCCGGGTGGCCTTCGTCCCGAGGCGACGGCGGATGCCCTTCACCGTCGTCCGGACGATCTCGCAGCTCGTAGGGGTCTCATAGCCGGCGGCGCGGTGCGCGCAGGCAATCGCGGCCACGTGCAGATCGATGGTCGACGCCTTGCGGCCTGAGGCGGCGAGGTGGCTGAGGTAGGCTGCCGTCGCCTCGGCGGTCGCTGGGAGCGGCTTGGCTATGCCGGCGGTCCCGCACCAGGCGCGGAACGCATCGAACGCCCCACGGTAGACCTGGATGGTGCGATCGGCCTTCGAAGCGCCCGCGAACGCCTTGGCTCCGGCCAAGGCCTCCTCGAACGCCGGTGAGTACAGCACGATTTCAGCGCTCAAGCGCTCTGCCGGCGCGACCGGCACCGGCACATTCATGGGATCTCTCGACGGTGGAGGAGCGGCCGATCAGGCGGCCGGATTGGTCACGACAAGCACGGTTATCGCGACCGGTTCTGTCTACGGATCGTCCCTTCGGACGCGGCCGATTTCGCATGTCCGCGATCGGGCATTCGAGCCCGCGCGCAACCCCGGCCGGCAGTCGGGTTCGAGCTCGTGCCGATCTTCAAGGCTGCGCCATCCGACCGGGCGGCGTTGACGTTGGCCGGGTCGGCCGACATCGCCTCATCCCGGCGATCCGGCACCAGGAAGCCCCACAGCTCGGCGAGGGATAGGAGGCCGCGGCGGAGGCGATCCAGGGCGACCGAGGCGGCGGCGCGGCTTCCGAAGCCGAGGTCCTGGCCGATGGCGTCGAGCGTCCGTTCGGCGATCACCACGCCGTGGACGACGGTCCAATCCGCCGGATGCACCTCGGCCTCGGCCCGGTAGAATGCCCGCCGGGAAGCCTCCATGGCTTCTGTGATGGTCCCGCGCTCCGACAAGTCGGAGTGCCCGTTCGAGCCGCCGTCGTTGGCCGCGCCGACGAACCCTGACAGACCGGCGCGGTAGTGGTGGTGGCGCAGCCGCTCGCCGGCCGCGTGCAGCAGACGGTTCCGGTCCGGGTCGGCTTCGTCCAGGCGGTTGCGGGCCGCCAACCCATCGAGGGGCACGGGCGCAAGCCGCACGATGCCCTCGCCTTGAACGATGGTGGCTGAGCCGGATCCGATGATCCGCACCCGGCCGCCGGCCTCGCGGACCGCCGTGAACCCGACCTTCGCCTGCCGCTCCGGCACGGAGTCCGCGTCCCGACCCGGCGTCGCGGTCGGCTCGGCCGCCAGCGCGCGCACGGTCGCGAGCGTGACCGGAGCCGCCTTGCGCTTCCGTCCTGCCCTGCGCATGCCGACCTCCAGGCATTAAAAAAGCCCGCGCGGATCGCTCCGCCGGGCTGATGTCTCGTTCGGCCGCACGTCGCGACCCTGCATTAATTCTGCATTTCAGCCCGCGAACTGTCAAGGTTTTGCGGACTGAAACCGCTGACAGCGCCACTGCCTACGATATACGACGACGCCGATCAAAGTCCCGTATGTTTTGCGCATGGCGGGTTTATTGATTGCGCATCAGACCAGCAGACCTAGACAAGAAGCTCTTATGCCGCCGCCTCTGCAACAACCGCTTCAATCTCCAGGCAAAATACATCGAATGAAGCCGATCGGCTTCGAGCGGTGGGTGATATCAAGTTTTGTTTTTTTATTTCCTCAGAAACGCGAAGACTATCTATTTCTGAGTAATCTTTACAAGCTTTCTGAGCTTTAGAACCAACAGGACGCAGATCTCTTTTGAGCCGCTCCTTAGAGTTTTCGATAACGCCAACGGCCCTTGCTCCATAATTTACACTGCGCCAGCAGCCTCTGACAGTTGCGAGAGCATTAGGGAAGAGCATCCACCATGTCTCGATTTCCCAAGCTGGAGTAACTGCGATTGAACTGCTGATCCCCGCCTGCAAGAGAAGCTGTTTGAGTGCCTGAGCTTCAGCAACATGTGCCGGCTCGACTGCATCACAATCACGATGCACGACAGCAGTCACAAGAACATCTTTAGTCCTCTCGTTGCGCCACAGCGCGGCTATTTCCTCGGACATTTCTCGGCGCTTACCAGATTTTTCTGCATTTCTAGCGAGCACTAGAGGCCTACGCCGAGACTCCACCTTGGCGTTGGGTGCAAGCGAAGAGATAAGAACCGCAATCGCGCGCCTATCATTATCATCTTCTCCAAATACCAAGAACAAATTGCGCTTCATGATTTAAAGTGAGCCTCCCAAAGCTCCAGAAAACCACAATTCTCCCAGTCCGTAACCAGTATCATTTTGCAGCGAAGTGACTTTTGCAATATCCGGTTTGAACACACGAGACGATCCAGTGGTATGCACACGCTCAACAACAATCAGTTCTGACGCGCTAAGCCTGTTTACCAAAGCAGGCGAATGTGTAGCGAGTATGATTTGTGTATTAACCGAAGCCTCTCTCAAGCGGTCAACCAAGCGGTCTAGAGCGTGGGGGTGCAACCCGTGGTCAATCTCCTCCAAGCAAGTGAGCTTAGGCGGGTTCGGATCATGAAGCATCGCGAACAAAGCGATGGAGCGTATGGTGCCAAACGAGGCTCTTCCGAGCGGCGTTGATCCTGAGAGGCCACTCTCCAAGATGTCTAGTCGGACAGCTTCATCTGCGCCGCCGAGCGGGGTAAACGCAAAATCCTTAAACCCCGGCAGGACAAAGCGAACATCGTCACATACCAATTCAAATGCACTAGGGTGCTCGATACTCATCCAATATAAAAATGCTGCCAGATTTGATCCGTCCGCCCGCAGTGTCTCGGGATTTCTCGTCCGAGGCACCGGCAGCCGAATTCGCTCTACGTCAATCTCAAATAGCCGCAGTTGCTCGAAAACTTGTGCCAGCGCCTCAACCTGCGAAGCCTCGTAATCTTCTCCCAGCTTCCTCAAAGTTGCTAGACCAGTAGACGCTCCCTGGACTGAAATGCTGCTGGGACGGCGCTTGCGACTGTTCGGCTCAATAGGCTCAACTTTTACGGTGTTGCCGCTCAACGTGATACGGCGCCCTCTTCCGGCAGTACGCTTCACTACGATGACTTCATTTCGCTGGATCAAGCGGCGTCCATGAGGATGCCTTTCGGTTGGTAGGATTACACGCTCCCACAGCGTCAGCTTGTATTCATCTGGCGCGCTCACGCTGGCATGCTGAGTGATCTCGCCAGTGAGATTGAGGCGAATAGCGTCCGCTTTCCGGTCAGCTCCTCTATATTGAAGATTTTCAAATCCACCAAATTCATCGATAGCGAGCACAAGATCACGTCTCGCCACATCTCCGAGAAATTGAAATACCTTCAATACATTAGTCTTTCCAGCACCATTCGGGCCAACAAGCACATTCAAGTTAGAGAATGCGATGTCGACTTTTTGTAAGCTGAGAAAATTCTCAACCGAAAGTTGCGAGATTGTTGTCATGCGCCGCTTGACACCCGGGCTCAACCCAAAAACTAGGCCTTGCCATCCATCCTACACTAAAGGCGAAAATCGTTTATAATTCGGAAGTTCGGATTTCGCCCTGTCAGAAACATGTAGGGCGCCTTCCCATAAGACGGCACTCACTGAAGTCCCAGTAAATTTCAATCTCCCTTCAAGGGTATGCGATAATCAGGCGGATAGACCCCAATCGCGCGAATTGCCCAGGCCATACCAGACTGCTTTCCGGTCTCGAAATTTCCTGCGCTGATACGGAAAGTAAGGCGGCAGGCAACCGCATAAGATCCCACCCTATGTGTGCCTGATAGGCGGCGAAGATCCCCGCAGGTGCGCAGGAACGCTTCCCAGCCTTCTCAGAGACTTAGCCTTCAGGGGGGGCTTAAGCCGGCCGGCTCCGCCGCCCGCTCAGGGTGCCTCAGCCGCCTGCTACATAACATCGGCGACGAGCGTATAGGTCGCGACCCAGGCCTCCCGCACCTCAGTGCCTCCACGCCATCGCCAGTCAGGTGCGGAAGGCGCTGAAAATTCACGTTTCAAATCAACAGGGGCGAGATGAACAGGTGCGGGATCTAAGCTATTGGTAAGATTGCTTCATGGCTTAACTGCTCGGGGAGCCACTGTCCCAATCCCCTGCGATCACCTGTCCGGCAACGCGATTCTTCGCCCGCGCCGAGGCGTGACCGGTCGATGCGTCGTCCTCAGGGATGGCTCCGATCATCCGAGGCTGTAGGCCTCGGGGGCCCGGCAAGACTTGCCGCGCGGACGATCCTGCCGGGATCGTCATCCGGTCCCGCCTTGAAATCATGGGCGAATTTCTGGAACGCCCTGTGCCTGCCCTCACCGGAAGCGGTTGCGAGGGACGTCATGTCGGTGAATGCGGTAACGGGGCCATCCCTCCAGCGGGATCTCGCCGGCGCCTTGCGCCTGTCGCGCGCGACGGCCGCGCAGCCGGTCGATGCCAGCGCCTTCACCACGGGGAGCCAGGACGCCAGCGCTACACAGGGCAGCAGCAGCGCGTCCCAGCCGACCAGCACCGCGTCGACGCCCGCGTTCTCCAACGACCTGATGGCCTCGCTCCTGCAACTGCAATCCGACTTCAGTCAGCTCGGCCTGCAGAATGACGTCGCGACGTCGACGGCCTCGTCGAGCGCCTCGAACGATTCGACGCTCCTTGACCCGGCGGATGCCAACCAGGCTTCGACCGGCGCGGCGCCGGTGCATCACCATCACGGGCACCATGCCCGTCCGGCCGCGTCCGACTCGACGGACGCCGCGCAGACCGGACCGTCCGCCGGCACGACGGAGGCCGCCGCGACATCCGGCACGGCCTCGACCGCCGCGACGGCCTCGGCGGGCGATGCCGGCGATGGCCTGCACGCGTTCCTGCAGCAGATCACCACGGCGATCGCCGCCTACGCGACCGGCGGCCCGGTCGGTATCGCCGCCGCCGCACTCACGACCCCGACCAAGGCTTGATCGGCCCGGGCGCCGGCGGCGCCTGGAGCGGCAAGCCCCCCTCTGGCATGATCGGGCCGACTGGAGGCCGTCATGTCCCTCACCGTTCCCATCATCCTCGGCAGCGTCCGAACCGACCGCATCGGCCTCCGGGCCGCGCGTTTTCTGGCGGCGCGCCTGGAGTCGCGCGGCCACGCCGCCCCGCTGGTCGACCCGAGCGAGCTGAAGCTTCCGCTGCTCGACCGCATGTACAAGGAGTATCCGGCCGGCTCGGCGCCGGAACCGTTGGAGCGGCTCGCCGCGCTCTATCGACGGTCCGATGCCTTCCTGATGGTTTCGGCCGAGTACAACCACGGAGTCCCGCCGGCCCTCGCCAACACGCTGGATCACTTCCTGGAGGAGTATTTCTGGCGTCCTTCGGCGATCTGCTGCTACTCGGCCGGTCAGTTCGGCGGGGTTCGCGCGGCGATGCCGCTGCGGGCGATGCTCGCCGAGATGGGCATGCCCAGCATCCCCTCGCTGCTGCCGATCCCGCGCCTCCAGAAGGCCCTCGACCCCGACGGCACGCCCGCCGAGCCCTGGCTCGAGACCGCAGCGCAGAAGTTCCTCGACGAACTGGAATGGTATGCCGAAGCGCTGCGCGAGCGGCGCCAGCGCGGAACGCCGTACTGATCGAACTCCCACCGGCCGCGCCTGGATCGGGCATCACCCTGAGGCTTTCCGATCACACGGTCGCCCGCGCATCGGCTCGCGTACCGGCGGCGCCAGGCGGGACCCGACCCGTAAGACGCCCCGCGCGCGTCCGGCCGCTCAAAAACAACGGTCCAACAACCTGCGAAGATGGCGACTTGATTCGGGACATCGCACCTTTCGGCCGGTTTATGACTGACTTCTGTCTCTGAAAACTCGACATTTCCGAGAAATACTTTGTCGAGCTGATGTCGAGCCGTCGCGTGGGGGGCGCGGCATGACTGTATTAACCTGTTGCAAAAAGGTGGCTGCAGGGTCAGCCGAAGTGTGGGAGCTTGATCGTGTTCCCGAAAGCGGACTGATTCCGATGAAGATCGACGAGAGGGCGCTCCTTCAAGAGCGCGTGCGGACGCTTGTCCTGCGTCACGCCCTGGAAGCCGTGCTCGACCGCCTCGCGTCCGCCACGCGGACGGGCGGGAAGAACGCCGAGAGCGAGCTTCTGAGCCTGGAACAGTCCCTGGTCTCGGCCGCCCGCAGCCTCGCGGATCGCGCCAGCACGCAGAAGCTGGCCATTCTCGTCGCCGTCGAGGACGCGAGCGCCACCATCCGGGCGGCCTTCGACCATGCACAGGAGCGCCTTCAGGCGCCGCCCGTGGCGCACCTCACCCTGGTCGAGACACCGGCCGCCGCCGCTTAGCGCTCGCGCCGGCCCGGTACCCGCACGGTCGCGCCGCCGCAACGACGCGGCGCGCCATCCGTGCAGGCGGGCCACCAAGTCGGGCCGGTGCCGCGCGCCGAAACAGACGGACGCGGCCTAGACCATGGCGGTCCACGATAGGCGAGTGCGTCCGGGCCGCCGTAGCTATCGTGCCTGAGCGTCGCGCTCGCCGGCCCAGTCGCCGGCAGCCAGGCCGTCGCGCCCAACCGAACGGACGGCAGGACATCGCTTGCGGCGCGCGCCCCAAGCGGACGCGCCGCTCGGTTCACTGCTTCGCGCGGTTGATGATCGTCCAGAGGGCCTGGGCCACGGGTTCGGTCACGGTGCGGCGGTACTTGCGATGCACGAGCTGGCCGTTGTGAAACACGTCCTGCTCCACGTAGAGCCTTTCGCCGTCCCACCGGACGATGTTGTCGGACTCGATCGTCTCCTCCACGCCGAGATCGCCGCGTAGGATCGAGTTGCCTGTCTGGGGGAGCATACGCGCGTCCTTGTTCACGCAGTCGTTCTCGTCGGCGGAGACCCGCCTCCGTGCCTGCAACGCACGCCCGGAGGCCCTCCGCGTCGGGCAGCATAGGAGGGCATCGGCGCACATGCCAGCGAAGACGCCGACGCTATCGGCCGACCGTAACCGAGGCGGGATGACGAACGGTGCGAACCGGCGCGCCGCCCGCGCGTGAGCGGCCTCGCATGTGCGCTTCGGCACGGCGAAGCCTTCGCCCGGGTGCGATGCTGCACGCGCACATCAGGATTGCTCACAGATCGCCGCCCCGATGTGCAGCTTCGCGACGGAGGCGCCCATGCTCGCTCGGCCATTCCGCTTCATCGCCCCTGCGGTCGCCGCTCTCGGTCTGATCGCCCTGCGCCTCGCGAGCCCGCTGATCGGGCCTACGACGCCGCCGCCGCCAGTCGGCACGGACGACGGACGCGTCGTGTTCCGGCACTATCTCTGAGCGCACGCACGATCGCCGGTGAGTCCGGTTCGTCGGGCGCGTCGGCGTCGCGAGCGGCTTCAGCCGCGCCGGTCCAGGATCACCCGCTGCACCGGGCAGGATGCCTGCGCCGTCGGTCCGAGGATGATGTCGCCCTGCTGCGGATTGTTCACCGTGAACGGCGCGGTCTCCTGCAGGCCGATGAAGCCACGGCCGAGCTGCGGCACGAACAAGTCGCCGCCGAACCGGATGAAGCATCGGTCGAGCACCGCCTCGTAATCGAAAGTCCTCTGCAGCACCGGGCTCCCGGCCTCGCCCGGGATGCCGCAATAGGCAGACAGGTCGAGCTGGCCGGGACGCGACAGCCGGACCGGCAGAGACTGTCCGGGCAGCAGCGTCGCCGGCGGTCCGCCGTCCTGGCGCGCCACCAGCACGAGGCCCGAGCGGTTGTAGACCCGGCGCAGGCAATCCGCCGAGGCGCCCGGCACGGCCGCAGCCACCCCGACCAGGCCCAGCAGGAGGCCCGCCCATGCGCGGCCGACACGCTTCGTCACTGGATATCCTCCGCCTGCCGGCCGATCGATCAGTCATGGCCGCCGATGACTTGAACAGCGGCCGGCGAGATCGCGCAAGTCGCGCGCCGCCACAGCGGCCGAAATGCCGTTCGGGTTCCGCACTCAGCGCCGCTCGTAGAGCAGCCGGGCGCGGATCGTGCCGGGAATCGCCCGGATCTGCGCGAGCAGCGCCTCGGCATCCGCGTCGGTGGCGTCCGTCTCCAAGACCACGTAGCCGACCTCGCCGTCGGTCTGGTAGAACTGCGCCGCGATATTGACCTGGCCGCGGGAGAACACGTCGTTGAGGCGCCCCAGCATGCCCGGCAGGTTGCGCTGGACGTGGATGAAGCGGGTTCCCGTCGGCCGGGCGGGCAGCTGCACCTGCGGGAAGTTCACCGCGCCGATCGTCGAGCCGATATCGGAATAGTCCACGAGCTTGCGGGCGACCTCGGCGCCGATGCGCTCCTGGGCCTCCTCGGTCGAGCCGCCGATATGCGGCGTCAGGATCACGTTCTCGATGCCCTGAAGGGGGCTCACGAAGGGCTCGGCATTGGAGCCGGGCTCGACCGGGAACACGTCGACCGCCGCGCCCTTGAGGTGGCCGTCGCGCAGGGCCGCCGCGAGGGCGTCGAGGTCGACCACGGTGCCGCGCGCATTGTTGATCAGGAACGCGCCGGGCTTCATCGCCCGGATCTCGGCCTCGCCGATCATGTTGGCGGTGGCGTCCGTCTCCGGCACGTGCAGCGAGACCACGTCGCATTGGCCCAGCAGGTCATGCAGGGTCTTGGTCGGCTCGGTGTTGCCGTGGCGCAGCTTGTCGGTGTGGTCGTAGAACAGCACCCGCATGCCCATCGCCTCGGCCAGCGTCGAGAGCTGCGTGCCGATATTGCCGTAGCCGACGATGCCGAGCGTCTTGTTCCGGACCTCGAGCGCGCCCGCCGCCGACTTGTCCCAGCGGCCGGCATGGGCGCCGACCGAGCGCGGCACGATCCGCCGCAGCAGCATGACGATCTCGCCGATGGTCAATTCCGCCACCGAGCGGGTGTTGGAGAACGGCGCGTTGAACACCGGGATCCCCCGGTCGCGCGCCGCCGCCAGCTCGACCTGGTTGGTGCCGACCGAGAAGCAGCCCACCGCCAGAAGCCGGTCCGCCGCCTCGAACGCCGCCGCGTCGAGCTGCGTGCGCGAACGGATGCCCAGCATGTGCACGCCCTGGAGCGCCTCGTGCAGGGCCTCGCGGTCCAGGGCCTTCGGCAGCCGGGTCAGGTTGGTGTACCCGGCCGCCTGCATCAGCGCGACGGCACTGTCGTTGATGCCTTCGAGCAGGAGGACGCGGATCTTGTCCTTGGGCATGGAGAGCTTGTCCGGCGTCATCGGCGTCGATCGTCTGGAGGCGGGCCTTCGCGGCGAGAGGTCGCCGGCCCTGGGGCTTGGACCGCAGGGATACGAGCCTGCCCTGTGCGATGCAACATGAAGCGCGAATGGGCAGGCCCGCGGGATTTCGGGCCCGGGCGCCCAGTCTTGTCGCGACGGCGACTGACCTCACCCCTGAGTTGCCGAACATTGAGGCACACTGAATACACAAAGCTGCACGCGTCGTCGGAACTTGTCGGCTGTCCAGGCTTTATAGGCCCCTGTATTGCAACTCCTGGCTTCCGGCGCGTTCCGGTGCCGACTTCCGACACGGTCTTTCTATCATGCACGTCCGCACCGGCTTCACGATCGCCTTCGACACCTTCGGCCCGACGCCGATGAACCTGCTCCTGAATGTGCGCCCGGAGCGCCACGGCGATCTCGTCACGCCGGAGGTCATCACGTTCGATCCCCCGGTCCGCGCCAGCCAGCACGTCGACGGGTTCGGCAACGTCTGCACCCGGATCGTCGCGCCCGGCGGCCGCATCAGCATGACGGCGGATTTCACCATCGCGGATTCCGGACTGCCGGACGAGCAGGCGCCGGAGGCGCGGCAGATTCCGGTCCAGGACCTTCCCGACGCCACCCTGGTCTACCTTCTGGGGTCCCGCTACTGCGACACCGACAAATTGTCCGCCACCGCGTGGTCGCTGTTCGGCGCCACACCGGAGGGCTGGGCGCGGGTCCAGGCCATCGTCGACTTCGCCCATGAACGACTGCGCTTCGACTACCAGCAGGCCGACGCGACCCGGACGGCCTTCGACGGATACACACAGCGGGTCGGGGTCTGCCGGGACTTCGCCCATCTGGCGATCACCCTGTGCCGGTGCATGAACATCCCGGCCCGCTACGCCACCGGCTATCTCGGCGACATCGGCGTGCCGAAGGATCCGGCACCGATGGATTTCTCGGCGTGGTTCGAGGTCTATCTGGAAGGTCCCGAGGGCGGCCGCTGGTACACGTTCGACGCCCGGCACAACCGGCCGCGGATCGCCCGCATCGTGATGGCCCGGGGACGCGACGCCACCGATTGCGCTCTGACTACGAGCTTCGGCACCGCCTATCTGGCACAGTTCGACGTGCACACCGACGAGGTCAGCGAGACCGAGGCCGCTTGGGCGCGAGCCGCCTGATCCGGTCATTTGCCCGCGGACGGCGAGGCCCGTGCCGGCCTCGCCCTGCGCGCAGGGCGAGGGTGCCCACGGCGCAGGCGGCAACCCGGCGAACCCGTATGCGTCACGATGGTACGCGTGAGGCGACGCAGCACGCCCGGTCGAAAACTGCATCTGCGCTCCGCTGAACCGGATTGTTGGTCAAGGACGGCCTTCCAAGCCTCGCCCCGCATCGAGAAAACCGGTCGGTTGAAGTCGTTAAGCCGTTGCTGTATGCAGCGCGCGTCCTCCCGGATCCGCTCTCGCGCGCGCATTGTTGTGCGCCCGCCGAGCCGCCGGATGGACCGCCCTCGTCATCCGTATCGACGCGTCGGCAAGCCGGCTCCCCCGGGACCGGTCGCCTCTCCCCCAAAGGTTCACGGGGTGCGGCCGCGGCGAACGAGGGTGCGTGCAACGCGAGCCGCCGACGCAACGGGCCTCCGACGGAGGCCGTTCAGGAGAGAGAATGACCGCAGGTACCGCTCTGGGGCGCAGCCCGAGCCGCGACGATTTCGCCGCCCTCCTCGAGGAGAGCTTCCTCGAACACGAGATCACCGAAGGGTCCGTCGTCAAGGGTCGCGTCGTCGCGATCGAGAAGGACGTGGCCGTCATCGACATCGGCGCCAAGACGGAAGGCCGTGTCGCGCTGAAGGAATTCACCGGCCCCGGCCGGGAAGGCGAGCTGAAGGTCGGCGACGAGGTCGAGGTCTACGTCGACCGGATCGAGAACGCCCTCGGCGAGGCCGTCATCTCGCGCGACAAGGCGCGCCGCGAGGAGAGCTGGGTCAAGCTCGAGAAGTCGTTCGAGAACAACGACCGCGTCACCGGCACGATCTTCAACCAGGTCAAGGGCGGCTACACCGTCGACCTCGACGGCGCCGTGGCGTTCCTGCCGCGCTCGCAGGTCGACATCCGCCCGGTGCGCGACGTCACCCCGCTGCTCGGCACCCCGCAGCCGTTCCAGATCCTCAAGATGGATCGCCGCCGCGGCAACATCGTCGTGTCGCGCCGGACCGTGCTCGAGGAGAGCCGCGCCGAGCAGCGCTCGGAGCTGGTGGCCAACCTCGAGGAAGGTCAGGTCATCGACGGCGTCGTCAAGAACATCACCGAGTACGGCGCGTTCGTCGACCTCGGCGGCATCGACGGCCTGCTGCACGTCACCGACATGGCGTGGCGCCGCGTGAACCATCCGTCCGAGGTCGTGACCATCGGCCAGACAGTCAAGGTCAAGATCATCAAGATCAATCACGAGACGCACCGCATCTCGCTCGGCATCAAGCAGCTGCTCGCCGATCCGTGGGAGGGCATCGCCGCCCGCTACCCGGAGGGCGCCAAGCTCAAGGGCCGCGTGACCAACATCACCGACTACGGCGCCTTCGTGGAGCTGGAGCCGGGGATCGAGGGCCTGATCCACGTCTCCGAGATGAGCTGGACCAAGAAGAACGTCCATCCCGGCAAGATCGTCTCCACCTCCCAGGAGGTCGAGGTGCAGATCCTGGAGGTCGATCCGGTCAAGCGCCGCATCTCGCTCGGCCTCAAGCAGACCCTGCAGAATCCCTGGGAGGGCTTCGCCGAGAAGCACCCGGTCGGCTCCGAGGTCGAGGGTGAGGTCAAGAACAAGACCGAGTTCGGCCTGTTCATCGGCCTCGAGGGCGACGTCGACGGCATGGTCCACCTGTCGGATCTCGACTGGAACCGTCCCGGCGAGCAGGTCATCGAGGAGTTCAAGAAGGGCGACATGGTCCGCGCCCAGGTTCTCGACGTGGACGTCGAGAAGGAGCGGATCTCGCTGGGCGTGAAGCAGCTCGGCGGCGACCCCTTCGCGGAAGCCGGCGAGATCAAGAAGGGTCAGATCGTCACCTGCGAGGTCATCGAGGTGAAGGATTCGGGCGTCGAGGCGAAGATCGTCGACACCGACATGACCACCTTCGTCCGCCGCGCCGAGCTCGCCCGCGACCGCGGCGACCAGCGCCCCGAGCGCTTCGCCACCGGCGAGAAGTTCGACGCGCGCGTCGTGCAGTTCGACCGGAAGGCCCGCCGGGTGCAGGTCTCGATCAAGGCCCTCGAGGTCGCCGAGGAGAAGGAGGCCATGGCCCAGTTCGGCTCCGCCGATTCGGGCGCCTCGCTCGGCGACATCCTGGGCGCGGCCTTCAACAAGAAGCGCTCCGACGACGATTGAGATCCGGTTCTCGCCCTCCGGCCGTCAAGCCGGGGGCGGATCCTGATCGCGTTCGCCAAGAGACCCGCGCGGGACCCCCGTCCCGCGCGGGTCTTTTTTGGTCTCGGCTTCGCCCGCCGAGGCCCGTCCGGCATCCCGCGTCAGGCGTTTCGAAAAGCGGGTCGCAGGGCGGCAACCGGTCGCGTCCTCCGGGGCCTTTCGCCGCCTCGCGTTTCCCGGCACCGCGCCGCGGTCGGAGTCGAACCTTCCGCGGGCCTGCGATCGGCCGGTTCCGGAGGGGCGGAGGGCGGAGGAGCGGTCCGGGATCGCGCTCCTCGTGCCCGCCCGGGCAATGTCCGCATTGAGGGTCGGGCAGGGGCGTCCGCATTTTCTTCGCCCGGCCCGTATCCACGCCCGCGATAAATGCTCTAGAACACCGGCCTCGCGCGGTGCGGACCGGGCGAGCCGAAAGAAACCAAGGACTTGCCCGGCGCGGGGGCGTTGCTCCCGCACCCCGTCGAGGGGCCGGCCCGGTGCTTTATGGGAAGCCACAGCATGGCAGCTGACGCCGAACTGCTGATCGACCGGCGGCGCCTGCGCCGGAGGTTGTCCCTCTGGCGGGTGCTCGGCATCGGCGGCCTGATCGTGGCGGTCGGGGCCCTCGGTTACCGGGTCCGCAGCGGCGGGGAGGGCGGGTTCGCGGTCCGTCCGCAGATCGCTCGGATCTCCGTCTCGGGCTTCATCGCGGGCAGCGAAGCCACCGCCAAGCTGATGAAGCGGGTCGGCGACTCGGACGCCGTCAAGGGTGTGGTCGTCTCGATCAACTCGCCCGGCGGCACGACCACGGGCTCGGAGGAGATCTTCCGCAACCTGCGGGCGCTGGCCGCCAAGAAGCCGATCGTCGCCTTCGTGGACGGCACCGCCGCGTCCGGCGCCTACATCACCGCCATCGCGGCCGACCACATCGTGGCGCGCGAGACCAGCCTGGTCGGCTCCATCGGCGTACTGTTCCAGTACCCGGACCTGTCGGGCCTCCTCGACAAGGTCGGGGTCAAGGTCGAGTCGGTGAAATCCTCGCCGCTCAAGGCCGAGCCCTCGGGCTTCACCCCGACCACGCCGGAGGCGCGCGCGGCGCTGGCCGCCGTGGTCGGCGACACCTACGCGTGGTTCAAGGGACTCGTGGCCGAGCGGCGCGGCATGGATCCGGGCCAGCTCAGCGCCGTCTCGGACGGGCGGGTGTTCAGCGGTCGCCAGAGCGTGCCGCTGAAGCTCGTGGACGAACTCGGAAGCGAGCGCCAGGCCGTGGCGTGGCTGGAGGCCAACCGCGGGGTCCCGAAGGATCTTCCCGTCAAGGACTGGAAGCCCTCCACGGACAGCGGGTTCTCGCTCTGGTCGGCCGCCGGAATCGGCGCCGATCTGCTGGGCCTCGAAGGCCTCGCCGCGCGTCTCCGGACGGTCGGCGCGGAGGCACAGGCCGCGCAGGGCGGCCTGCTCGCCCTGTGGCGTCCGGAACCCTGAACGCCCGCTCCCTCCGCAGCCCGCCCCGATCCCGCGAGAAGACCGAACGCCATGATCAAGTCGGAGCTCGTCCTCAAGATCGCCGAGCAGAACCCGCATCTCTATCAGCGTGACGTGGAGATCCTGGTCAACGCCATCCTCGACACCATTTCCGACGCGCTGGCCCGCGGCGACCGGGTGGAACTGCGCGGCTTCGGCGCCTTCTCGGTGAAGCGCCGCGAGGCGCGGCGGGGACGCAACCCGCGCACGGGCGCGACCGTTGCCGTGTCCGAGAAGGCGATCCCCGTGTTCAAGACCGGCAAGGAGATGCGCCAGCGCCTCAACGCGGCGGGCATTGGCGAGGGTGCCTCGGCCGCCGAGTAGGAAGGACCTGTGAGCGCGATGATTCGTTTCCTGAAGAGCCTCGTGCTCCTGCCGATCGCCGCCTTGGTGATCCTGCTGGCGGTCGCCAACCGCGCGCCGGTGCGGCTCTCGTTCGATCCGTTCAATCAGGACGCGCCGGTCTTCAGCGTCGACCTTCCGCTCTACGCGATCCTGTTCGGGGCCGTGGCGCTCGGCATCGTGGTCGGCGGCATCTTCACGTGGCTCGGCCAGGGCAAGACGCGGGCCCGGGCCCGGTACCATCGCCGCGAGGCGGTCCGCTACGAGCGGGAGGCCACGCGGCTGCGCACCTACGCCCCGGAGACCGAGACCTCGGGTGCCTACGCCGTCGCCAATACCGGCCGGACGGCCCTACCGGCGCCGCGGTAGCGTCCGGCCTTCAGCGCGCCGCCCGCGCGGCCGCCACGAAGGCGGCGATCTTGTCGGGATCCTTGGCGCCGGGTGCGGATTCGACGCCCGACGAGACATCGACGGCACCGACCCGCGTGCGGGCGAGCGCTTCGGCGACGTTCCCGGCATCGAGGCCGCCCGACAGCATCGTGCCGGGCGGGAGCGCGGCGTCGGCGAGGATGGCCCAATCGAAGCGAAGTCCGTTGCCGCCCGGCAGGATCGAATCCGGTGGAGCCTTGGCGTCCAGCAGGATCCGGTCGGCCACGGCCGCATAGGCCGACACGGCGGCGAGATCCGCCCGCGTCGCGATGCCGAGCGCCTTCATCACCGGCCGGCCGGTGAGGGCGCGGATCGCCGCGACCCGATCGGGACTTTCGCCCCCGTGGAGCTGGATCAGGTCGGGATCCACCGCCGCCACGGCCGCCGCCGCCAGGGCGTCGTCCGGGTCGACCAGCAGGATCACGCGTTCGGCCCGCCCGCGCGCCCGGGCCGACAGGGCGGCGGCCCGATCGAGGGCGACGTGCCGCGGGCTGCGCGGAAAATGCACGAGGCCGATCCAGTCGGCCCCGGCCTCCAGGGCGGCGGCCAGGGTCGCCTCGTTGCTGAGTCCGCAGATCTTGACGCGGGTCGGGATGACGGTCTCGGAGGCCATGTGTCCATCATAGCGGATCGTGCCGCGGCGATCAGCTCTCCGCGCCGGGGATCGGGAACGGTTCGCGCGCCCCGTTCCGACGCGCCCGCGCACCGGACCGATCCCCGGTTCGGCGCTCGCAGCTAATACAGGGCGGGCACGCGGACGTTCGGGATCGGGAACCCGCTGAAGACCAGCTTCCCGTCGACGAGGCGCAGGGGCGGAAGCGCCTTCAGCGGCGCCGAATCCGACGGGACATCCGCCTCCGGACGCCGGCTCAGGCCGAGGAGGCCGCCGACCAGCTGCCCCACCAGCGCCCCGCGCTCCGAGCCCAAGCGCTGGCCGACGATGCCGCCGACCAGAGCGTCGACCCCGGCGGCGCGCAGGTCGATCTGACCCGCCGGGCGGTGGGCGGCATCGAGGCCGAGCGTCCCCTTCGCCTGGACGCGCTGTGCGCCCTTGGCGAGCGACAGGCCGTTGAGATCGAGGGTTCCCCCCGCCTGCCGCCAGCGCTCCAGCTCCCGCGCCACCGTGCCGGTGCGCAGGATCGTGGCCTGCGTGAGGGTCGCGTCCAGGGTCAGGTCGGCCGGCTCCGGCGTGCCGGTGAGTGCGTCGAGCTGCGGCACCGCGGCCTGCATCAGGCGCAGGCTCACATCCACCGCACCCTCCGACTCGTAGCGCCCGGGGCTCGGCCGCGCGTGCAGTTCCAGATGCCTGCCGGCGACGGCGATGGGCCCCGGATCGGCTCCCGTCACCGCAACCTGGGGGGCGTCGATCACCAGTGAGGCCCGGGTGAAGCCCTCGGCGGCGCCGTGGAAGCTGCCCTGCAGGGCCTTCCAGGAGGCGTCGCCGGTCAGGTCGCCCTGCTCGACATGGAACGGGCCGGCACTCTCGAACACCACGAGGCGCGGCTGGTAGATCTGCGCCACCGCGGTGCTCGGTCCGAGCTGGAAGCGCCCATCGGCTCGCTCCAGGGTCACGGCGCTGCAGCGCAGCTCGATGCGGAACGGGTAGCCGCCCAGGGTGCGGTCGGCGCAGGTCCAGGTCCGGCCCGCGGCCGCCTCCCGGGCGATCCAGCCGTCGATCTCGCCGGCGGTGCGCCCGCGGATCCAGAACCAACCGGCCGACCATCCTGCCGCAATCACGGCGAGCAGGATGTACGGCAGGAACAGGCCGAGCCGGGAACGCCGCCAGCCTCGCTTCGGCGGCCTTCCGGTCTCACCGTCCGGCTGCGTCCGATCCTGCACCATCCGCCACGCGCTCCACCCCGTTCCCCGCAGGGACCTCGTGGCCCCGCCTTGAGGCCACGCAAGGGGCGAAACTGGGGCAATGCCGCCGCCGATCGACGGACCGGGTGGCGATTCGCCCCGCGCTGCTTCGATCAGACCTGCGCCGGTTCGACGGTGTCGACCTGAAGATCCTGCACGATCGCCGCCCGCTCGGCCTCGTTCTCGGCGAGGCGATGCACGTGCATCTCGGTCGCACCCCGGAGGCGTACGCGATCGAGCCACGTCCGCCGCAGGTGATCGCGCGGGCTCTCGCGGGAGCTGGCCACCGAGACCATCTCGGCGATCCCGGCATTGTCCCGGCGCACGGCGATCACCACCGCCTGCGCCATCTCGTCGAGGTCGAAGCCTCCGGCGGGATGGACGCCCACCACGTAGCGCCGGCCCGACCGGCCACGCCATGCCGAGAGCGGAAGGGCGGGCGCGCCGCGCAGGCCTGCGGTCGTCTTGAGGCGTTCTTCGCGCACATCCTGCCTCCGGGTGCGATCGTCCTTCAGGTCGCGAAGCGCGGCCGACCAGGACAGGGCTCTTTTGTTCGCCATTTGTTCCAAATTAGCGCGGGATATCCACAGGCGTCAAGGGCGACGCTCCTGATGCAGGAGGTGGGGTTTCTGCCCGTTATCCACAAGCCGCGCCCCTCCGAAACCGGTAGGAAGCGGGCGGCCGGGCGTCAGGCGGACCGGGTCACCGGCGCGGTACCGCGGAGGCCGCGCCCGGGCCCGCCGCGACCGGGCGCGCCGCACCCGCGAGACCCTGGCCTTCCGCTTCGACGAGGGCGTTCGAAGCCGCCTCCAGGCGCTCCTGCGCGACGGACTGGAACTCCTGCCGGGGCAGCCCGGGCGGGATCGGCGGCAGAAACTCGATCACGGCGGTCCCGGGCCGCCGCAGGAGGCTGTTGCGGGCCCAGAACAGGCCGGTGTTCAGCGCGACCGGCAGGCAGGGCACGTTCAGCGCCGTGTAGAGATGCGACAGCCCCTGCTTGTAGGCCGGCGGCGCCCCGACCGGGCGGCGGGTGCCCTCGGGGAAGATGATGAGCTGGCGGCCCTGCCCGATCGCCTCGGCGGCGGCGGCGTTCATGAGGCTCATGGCCCGGCTGCCCTTGGATCGGTCGATCGCCACCATGCCGCCGCGCGACAGGTACCAGCCGATCAGCGGGATGAGCAGAAGCTCCCGCTTCAGGACGTAGGCGAAGTCCGGGAGCACGGTACACAGAGCCAGCGTCTCCAGGGCCGACTGGTGCTTGGCCGCCACCAGCAACGGCCCCGGCGGGATGTTCTCCAGGCCGCGGAACTCCACCCGCGTGCCCGCGATCACCCGCAGCAGCCACAGGGTGACACGCCCCCAGGCGCGGGCCAGCCTCAGCACCGACCGCCCGGAGATCAGCGCCGGCAGGCCGGCGAGGGCCAGGAGCGTCGTCGCGGCGTAGAAGCAGAGATTGAAGGCGAGGGAGCGCAGGGCGAGCATCGGTTTCCGCGTCTTGGCGGCCCTCCTGTAGCGCGCCCGGGCGGCCGCGGCCAAGCGCCGACGACCGTGTCGGCGGGGTTTCAGGGACCGTCGGCGCGGCCACCCTCAGGGACCAGGCCGGCACCGCGTCCGGCGACCAGCCAGTAGACCAGACCGGCGCTCGCGCCGACCACGAAGAGAATCAGCGTCAGGCGCGCTTCCGCGACCGAGACCCCGCTCGCGAGCCCGGGATCGAGACCGCCTCCGCCGGAGCGCACGGCGCCGCGCAGGAGCCAGGGGAGGGCGGCGGTCAGCAGGCCGCAGCCGGCCCCGTACCAGAGGAGGCCGCGCCGCCCGAGGATCTCGCCCCCGAGGCCGATGAGCGCCGGGGGGGCGAACAGCAGGACGAACAGCGCCTGGGCGAGGCCGGCGACGAACAGGACCAGCCCCTCGGGAGGCAGCCCCGCCGACAGGTCGGACAGCGCCATGTCGAGGCCGGCGAGGGCGCCTCCGGCCAGCCAGGCCTGCGCGGCCGGGTCGACGATGAGCGCCAGGACCAGGACGGCGAGCCCCGTCGGGACGGCGAGCAAGAGGGCGAAGATCCCGAGGATCAGGCGGCCGAGGGCGTGCATGGCCTCAGCCTCTACACCCGGCGCCCCCGTCCGTCGCGCGCGCGCCTCAGCCGTGGGCGGGGGCAGCGCCGCCGGGATCGCCGTGCGTGTGCTTCTTGCGGAACCGTCCGAGCCAGATCGAGAGGTGACGGATCACCACGTAGAAGACCGGGGTCAGGAACAGGCCGAAGAAGGTGGCGCCGATCATCCCGAAGAACACCGCGGTGCCGAGCGCCTGGCGCATCTCGGCCCCGGGGCCGGTGGCGATCACCAGCGGCAGGGTGCCGAGGATGAACGCGAAGGCGGTCATCAGGATCGGGCGCAGGCGCAGGCGGCAGGCCTCCACTGCCGCCTCGACCGGGCCGCGATGCTCGCGCTGCTCGATGTCGTGCGCGAATTCCACGATCAGGATCGCGTTCTTGGCCGCGAGGCCGATGAGCACGATCAGGCCGATCTGGGTCAGGATGTTGTTGTCCTGCCCCCGGAACTGCACGCCGGCCAGGGCGGCGAGCACGCCGGTCGGCACCACCAGCAGGATCGCCAGCGGCAGCGCCCAGGATTCGTACTGCGCGGCCAGCACCAGGAAGACCAGGAGCACGCCCAGCGCGAACACCGCGCCGGCGGTGCCGCTCGCGGCCTTCTGCTGGTAGGCGATCTCGGTCCAGTCGTAGGCGTAGCCCTCGGGCAGCGCCTTCTTGGCGATGTCCTCCATGGCGGTCAGCGCCTGGCCGGTGGAGACGCCGGGCTTGGCCACGCCCTGCACCGGCACCGAGTAGTACAGGTTGAAGCGCTGCACGATCTGAGGACCGGTCACGTCCCGCACGGAGGCGAGCGTGCCCATCGGCACCAGGGCTCCGGTGGAGGAGCGCACCTTGATCTGCGAGATGTCCTGCACCGAGGTGCGGAACGGCGCGTCGCCCTGCAGGCGCACCTGGTAGATGCGGCCGAGCGTGTTGAAGTCGTTGACGTAGGTTCCGCCGAGATCCGCCTGGACCGACGAGAACACGTTCGCCAGCGGCACGTTCAGCATCCGCGCGATGGTGCGGTCGATGTCGAGGAACAGCTGCGGCGTCGAGTTGTCGAAGGTCGTGAACACGCGCTGCACGTCGGCGCTCTGGTTCGCCTGGGCGATCACCTCGCCGGCCGCGGCCATCAGCGGGCCGATCTCCGAGGATTGGCGGCTCTCGATCTGCATCTTGAAGCCGCCGCCGTTGCCGAGGCCGCGGACCGGCGGCGGCGGAATCACGATCACCCGGGCCTCCTGGATGTCCGAGGTGGCCTTGAGGACGTCGCCGGTGATGACCGCCGCGCTCCGGCCGACGGTGGCGCGTTCCTTGGCGCCCTTCAGCGTCAGGAACATCACCCCGGCGTTGGTGGTGTTGGTGAAGGTCGCGCCGTCGAAGCCCGCGATGATCACCGCATTGGCCACGCCGTCGACCGTGCGGGCCTGCTTGGCGGCGCGCAGGATCACCTCCGTCGTCCGGTCGAGGGAGGCGCCGGAGGGCAGCTGCACGACGCCGATCAGGTAGCCCTGGTCCTGGTCCGGGATGAAGCCCGTCGGGGTCGTCTGCGCGAGGTGCAGCGTGCCGGCGATCACCGCCGCGTAGACGAGCAGCATCACGCCGAGGCCGACGAACCCGCCGGTGAGGACGCGGATGGTCCGTCCGTAGGCATTCGAGGTGGCGTCGAAGGCGCGGTTGAAGCCGTTGGCCAGCCAAGCCACGAACCGCGTCAGGAAGAATTTCGGCTCCTTGCGGGCATGGTGGGGCACCAGCAGCAGCTTGCAGAGCGCCGGCGACAGGGTCAGCGAGTTGAAGGCCGAGATCAGCGTCGAGGCCGCGATCGTCAGCGCGAACTGCTTGTAGAACTGACCCGAGATGCCCGGGATGAACGCCGTCGGCACGAACACCGCGGCGAGCACGAGCGCGATGGCGATGACCGCGCCGCCGACCTCGTCCATGGTCTTGTGGGCGGCGTCGCCGGACGACAGCCCCTCGGCCATGTTGCGCTCGACGTTCTCCACCACCACGATGGCGTCGTCGACCACGATGCCGATGGCGAGCACCAGCCCGAACAGGGTCAGGTTGTTGAGCGAGAAGCCGAAGGCCGCCATCGCCGCGAAGGTGCCGATCAGCGACACGGGGATCGCGATGACCGGGATCAGCGCGGTGCGCCAGCTCTGGAGGAAGACCAGCACCACGATGACGACGAGGCCGACCGCCTCGAACAGGGTCTTGTAGACCTCCTGGATCGACTCCTCGATGAACTCGGTCGGATTGTAGGCGATCCGGTACTCGACATCCGGCGGGAAGTTCTTCTTGACCGTCTCCATCACCTTCTTGACCGACGCCGCGGCGTCGAGGGCGTTGGTGCCGGGCCGCTGGAACGCGCCGATGCCCACCGCCGGGGTGTCGTTGAGGTAGGAGTTGGTGGTGTAGTCCTTCTGCCCCATCTCGACGCGGGCGATATCCTTGACCCGGACGAGGCGCCCGTCCTGCGCCTTGATGATGACCTCGGCGAATTCCTCGGGGGTCCTGAAGCGCGCCTGCGACTGCACGACCAGCTGGAAGGCCTCGCCCTTGGCGGCGGGCGGCCCGTTCAGCTGGCCGGCCGCCACCTGGACGTTCTGCTCCTGCAGGGCCGTTGTGACGTCGGTGACCGAGAGGCTGTAGGCCGCGAGCTTGTTCGGATCGACCCAGATGCGCTCGGCGTACTCGTTACCGCCGAAGATCGTGATGTCGCCGACGCCATCGAGGCGCAGCAGCTCGTCGCGGATGTTCAGGTAGATGTAGTTGGCGAGGTAGTTCTGGTCGTAGGTCTTGTTCGGCGAGAGCAGGTGCACGACCAGCATCAGGTCGGGCGAGGCCTTGCGCACGGTGACGCCGAGGTTGCGCACGTCCGGCGGCAGGCGGGGCTGGGCGACCGAGAGCCGGTTCTGCACCAGCACGTTGGCGATATCGAGGTTGGTGCCGACCTTGAAGGTCACGGTCAGCAGCATGTTGCCGTCGTTGGTCGACAACGACGTCATGTAGAGCATGTTGTCGACGCCGTTGACCTCCTGCTCGATCGGCGTCGCGATCGTGGCGGCCACAGTCTCGGCGTTGGCGCCCGGGTAGGAGGCGCGCACGGTCACGGTCGGCGGCACGATCTCGGGGTACTGCGAGACCGGCAGGCTCTCGTAGGCCACGAAGCCGAGGATCAGGAACACGATCGACGTGACGGACGCGAAGATCGGCCTGTCGACGAAGAAATGGGCGAAACGCATCGGTCAAACCTCTGAGGCCCGCCGGTCTCCCGGTCGGGGCCCTGCGTCGTCGGTGCGGCGCGCGCCGTAGGGCACGCTCGAAGGCGGTCGCGTCGAGCCCGTCGGGCTCACGTCTTGCTCGGGGGCAGCTCGACGGTCTCGGGCGTCACCTTGGCGCCGGGGCGGACCCGGGAGATGCCGTTGACCACCAACGTCTCGTCGCCCTTCAGCCCGGACTGGATCACCCGATAGCCGTCGACCTTCGGCCCGAGGACCACGTCCTTCTGCTGGACGGTGTTGTCGGGGCCGATCAGGTAGACGATGCGCTTGTCCTGGTTGGCCGCCACCGCCTCGTCGGGGATCAGCACGCCCTGGTACGGCTTGGTCGCCGGCATCGACACGATGCCGAACAGGCCGGGCTTGATGAACAGGTCGACGTTCGGCACCGTGGCGCGCAGCAGGATCGTGCCGGTGGCGGTGTCGACGCGGTTGTCGACGAAGTCCAGGGTACCCTTGCGGGTCGGCTTCGCCTCGCCGGACAGCGCGATCTGAATCGGCACGCCCTTGCCCTGCTGGGTCTGTCCCATGCCGATGCCGAGGCTGCTCTGGTACTTCAGGAACGATTTCTCGTCGACGGTGAAGCTGAAGTAGATCGGGTCGAGGGAGACGATCGTCGTCAGCATCGTCTGGTCGGCGCTGACGATGTTGCCCTCCGTCACCAGCCGCCGGCTGATCCGGCCGTTGATCGGCGCCTTCACCTCGCTGAAGTCGAAGTTGAGCTGGGCGTTGTTGAGCGCGGCCTGGGCGCTGTCGACATCGGCCTGGGCAGTCTGCTGGGCCTGCCGGCGCTGGTCGGTGACCTGCTCGGAGATGTTGCCGCTCCGGGACAGGGTCTGGGCACGCTCCAGATCGGTCTGCGAGAAGGATTGGCGCGCCTTGGCCGAGGCCAGCGCCGCCTGCGCCTGTTCCAGGGCCGCCTTGTAGGGGCGCCGGTCGATGACGAACAGGACGTCGCCCTTCTTGACGGTCTGGCCGTCCATGAAATTGATCTTTTCCAGGTAGCCGGTGACCCGGGCTCGGACCTCGACGTATTCGATCGGGTCGAACCGGCCGGTATACTGGTCCTGCTCGACGATCTGTCGGACGACGGGCTTGGCGACGGTGACCTTGGGCGGCGGTCCGCCCGGCGCCTGCGCCGCCGCGGGCGTCGCGAGCGAGCCGACCGCGAGGCCGGCGGCCAGGGTTGAGAGCACGGTGAAGAGGCTGGTAAGCCGGCTGCGCATCGGGTCCTGCTGTCCGTTGGCCGACCCGCCGGTCGCGCCGAGCTTGACGATTGTTACGCCGCCAGAGCGCCGTAACCTGCGGGAAACCCTGTTGCTTGTGCGCGAGCGCACATCACGGCCCCGCGAGGTGGATTGCCCGGCCGATCTATTCGATCGTCTCGCCGGCGCCGTACCAGTCCTTGAAGCCACCCCTGTAGTGTTCCGCGATGTCGAGGCCGGCGTTCTGCGCCGCCATCAGCGCGTGGATCGACCGCACGCCCGACGCACAGGAGAAGACCGGTCTCCGGCCATCCGCCGATACGAGCTCCGCGAGCGCGGCGGGGTCGAATTCCGACAGGGGGTGCGAGACGGCGCCCGGGATGTGTCCGGACGCGTATTCATGCTGCTCGCGAACGTCGATGACCAGCATCGATCCGTCGCTGAGCCCGCGCTTGACCGTGTCACGATCGAGGTCGACCACCCGCATCTGCAGGATCTCCGTTCCGCGCGGTGTTGGACGAGGCTGCGGACTGACGGAATTCCATATGCGTCAGGCCGAAGCGGCGCAACTCGATCGGCCCGTCCCACCCGGCAGCTGCCGGCCTTAGAGCGCCGCCAGAGTCGGTCCCACGGCGGCGAAATGCGCATCCCAGCTCGGGGGCACGTATCCGTCGAGCCGACCGGCGAGTTCGGCCCGGACTGGGGAGCCCGGCTGCGCCAGCGCCTCGATCGCCGCGGCCCAGCCCAGGCCGTCCAGCGGGTCGCAGAAGTGCGCGAAGCCGTCGGCGATCTCCCGATGGACCGGGATGTCGGAGGCGACCACCGGCAACCCGCAGGCCGCGGCCTCCACCACGGGTATCCCGTAACCTTCCGCGAACGACGGCATCAGCAGCGCGGTGCAGCTGCGCATCAGCGCGGCCAGGCCGTGGGTGGACAGACCCGTGACCTCGACCGCGTGGGCGCGGACGCCCGGGCAGCGCTCCAGCATGTCGATGGCGCTCTCGGCCTCCCAGCCGCGGCGCCCGACCACGACGAGGCGGGGGGCGGCCCCGCCCTGACGCTCGGCCAGGAGCCGCCAGATCTGGAACAGCAGGAGGTGGTTCTTGCGCGACTCGATGGTGCCGCACACCAAGAAGGTGGGCCGGTCCGGGGAGAACCGGGTCCCGTTCGGGCCGAAGGCGTCCTCGACGCCGAGATGGCCGACCGCCACCGGAGGGCGGCCGAATCCCGCGGCGGCGAGGTGTTCCAGGGTGCTGCGTCCGGTATCGACGGAGTTCACCAAAATGGCGGCGGCATGCCGCCCGATCGTGCGCATCCGCGCCCGGTGGCGGTCGGCCTCGCCGGTCCGGCCGTATTCGGGATGGGTGATCGGAATGAGGTCGTGGACGAAGAAGGCCGCGCGGACATCCCGCCGCGTGTACAGCCAGTCGAAGCGGCGGGGGTTGTCGAGGCGCAGGTGCGACGTGTGGAGATAGAGCGCGTCCCGCGGCAGGGCGGCGATCGGCCGGCTCCGCAGGGCGATGGCGGCGGCGGTCCGCGCCTGGATCCGGCGCCGTTCGGAGGCGGCGCGCGGATCGGCCGAGGCGCCGGGCGCCGGATCCCGGGCCGCTCCCGCGGCGGTCGGATCGCCGCAGCGCGCCGCGAGCCCGCGGTAGACCGGGTCCGCCGCCGCCGGGCGATCCTCGACCCAGCCGGCGGCCACGGCCTCGACGATCGCCAGTGCGCCCTCGCGATCAAGGATCCGCGGGCCGTACGCCGTGGAGACGATGCCGAAGCCGGGGGTCGAACGGCCGAGGAAGGCGCGCGCGTAGGCGAGGTCGACGCGGTCGATCCCGGACGGGCTCGGATGACGCAGGCGCGTGACGAGGCGCGTGAGATCGAAGGCGATCGGTCGGTCCGTCATGATCCTCAGGGGCGGCGGGGTCGCACGCCACCCGTAGCGAGCCGCGCCCGCCAGAGCCAGTGCTTCCGGTCCGATCGAAGGGGTTGCACAGCCGCAGCCCGGGGGCTAAGAGCCCGGTGCCCATGTGGCGTCGGAGTGTAGCGCAGCCCGGTAGCGCACCTGTCTGGGGGACAGGGGGTCGTCGGTTCGAGTCCGGCCACTCCGACCAAAATACCTTAATCATTGCAGGGTTTTATGCGAGGCGGCCGCGGGGCCGCCTTTCTCGTTTCTGAGCGTGGGGGTTCAGCGGGGGTGCAGATTTTTCGTTGGGGATCGCCGGGATCCTGAACCCCAGCCGCACTCCATGATCAGCTCAGCGCCATCAGAGCAGAATGACGAAGCCGCTGGCGGTCACGACCCTTTCGACCACAGCAGGAAGCCTGTCGCGGCCAGCAGGAGCCATGCGGCGATGTGAGCGATGCCGGCCGCGGGCATTCGCTCTTCATGACGATCGTGGGCGGCCTCCGCCAGGATCGCTGAGCACAGCGCGGTCTCAAGGCTTAGGACCGCGGCCAACCACGGCGACATGAAGCTGCCTCTCGATATGCGACCTCTCTGTCTTAGGGAGCTCTTGCCCGCGGGCAGAAGTGTGGCTCGCCGGTCCACGAACAGGCGTCCCGCCGCTGCGGCATGGTAGCCGCAGCGGCGCTACAGTTTCAGCCCTCGGCGCGTCCTAGACCGCGCGCCAGAGGTCTGGCTTCTTCTTATCATTCAGATGCCGAACGCGGGCGACGTGCGGAGTGTGACCGTTATCCTTAGCCCACTTGATCGCGGCTGCCTGAGTGCTGGCGGTGTGCAGAACATGGTCGCCAGCGGTCTCGACAACGTAGTCAGAGATCGCTGTCCCTTCAGGCCGGCCCTTGGGACGAGCTTCGACGAAGACACTGCTCATTAGTTTCCTCCATCGTTTTGGGCACTCAGCCTACGGTGATGAGGCGCAACCTCAAGGATCGTGCACTGCATTCGCTGTGGATGCTGCACCAGAGCGAAAGTCGCACATGACGAATCGATCGCCGCCGCGCATCGGGCGCAGGCTGACGCTTTGGAGATCGAGGCGCAGGCCAAGCGCCGGCTGGCCGATGAGTACGACGCCGCGCAGCAGCGAGGCGAGGTGGCTACCCAGTCTCGCGGGGGCGCCAACATCGCAGACGGTGTTTCAGACGGGAACACCGTTGCTACCGTCACCGACCTGGGCCTGACCCGCAAGCAGGTGCACGAGGCCCGGCAGCTGCGCGACGCGGAAGCGGTCGCCCCGGGCGTGATCCGCCGCATGCTCGAAGATCGGCTACCTCTCTCATTCAGGCAAATGCGGATCAATCACGCGCTCAAGGAGTTGGGTTGAGACGAGAACAGTCCGATTATCCGATCAATAGGCGACTGATTATGATCAGAACAATTCTTGCAGCAACATTCGCAACTGCCCTTGCGGCACCGGCCATGGCACAAGCTACTGTCGAAACGCCGCGGGATACGACCGTCGTTGTTCCACCTAGCGCACCGGGCGTTGTGACACGGCAGAGCGGCTCGACGGGTGCGCCTGGTGCGGGCACCTACTCCCCAACTGGTCGCGCTGCGGACGGTATGTCACCGGACTCGGCCGCCGGCGGCAATGCAGGCCAGCCCTCGCGCGTTGGATCTACAGGCAGCACGGGTGGTGGCGGCAGCGGCCAGTAACGCCCAGCCAGAGAACGCCACCCATAAACAGCAGGGCCCCGGCCGCACAAGCGGTCCGGGTCTTCTGTTGCGGAGATGCTGACCTACTCGGCTGCAGCGGCCTTCTTCGACTTGCGGGCCGTGGCCGGCTTCTCGGACGGCGTAGCAGCCGGCTCGGCGGCCTTCTTCCGGCCGCGGGCCTTCGGCACCTCGGTGATGGTCTCAGCCGTGTTCGCAGTCTTCGCCGCCGCCTTGTTCTGGCCAAGGCCGTTGCTGCGGGCGAACGCAGCGCGCATGGCCGAGTAGCTGGCCGCTGTCGTCGGATAGTCGCGCGGAAGGCCGAAGCGCTCCCGGTACTGCTCGATCGTCAGGCCGTTGCCGGTCAGATGCCGCTTCAGGGTCTTGTACGGCTTTCCGTCGAGGAAGCTGATCAGCGCGTCGGGCGTGATCGATTTCCGGATCTGCGCAGGCGTCAGCTTCTCCACCTTGGGCTCGGCGGAAGCAGAGCCGCTGTTGAGGCCGGCGATCGCCGCGTGAACCTCGGCCAAGAGAGCCGGCAGGTCGGCCGGTCGCACGGAGTTGTTCGACACGTATGCCGCGACGAGGCTGGCGGTGAGCTCGATGAAATCGGTCTGATCCGAAACCGGGCTTGATGTGCTCTCGTTCATGTTCGCCTCCAGGATGTGTGTATGCGACGAACGCGACGACATGGGCGGATAGTCAAGGTCACATTTTCGAGAAACAGCCGATTACGTCAGATATCTACCGGTTTTGCGGTCAATTTCTTGCACACAACAGCATGCGACCTATCCGGAAGGGGAAAGAGCCCCGGCCCGCTCAGGCGGCCGGGGCTGTCTCCTTCAGTGAGGCATGCGGGTGAGGCCAGCGGCGCGCCAATCTTCATCCGTCAGCTGGACCGCGGCGAGGCCGTAGGAGGCCTCGTACGCGGCCAGCCGCCGGTTGAGCGTCTGGAGGGCCCAGCGGACCCGCCGCAGGCGCCAGGCGTGCAGTAGGAGGCCGAGCGGGCTCATGGCCACACCTTCCCACGCCAATCGCACCCGACTGCGCTCAGGACGAGCGCGGCGCGGGTCGATGGCCCGGGCAAGGCTTTCCAATCCACGCCGTCGGGGAAGTGGAAGCCCGTCGCTCCGGTGCCTTGAGGGACGTACCGGTCCGCATTCGGCTCGCCCGGCCACACCTCGTGGCAGAGCACGCGACGCTCGGTGCTAAGCCATTCCATGTAGGTGTAGAGGAGCTGATCAGAGACGGGCTCTGCCACGGCCGTGGGTTGGCCGATCAGCGACACGCCGCCGCCGATGAGCGGGAGCGTGGTGAGGCCGCGCAAGAAGCCGCGGCGGGATCCGGCGGCGCTCATGCTGCGCCCCCGTTGCGGAAGGCCTGCCAGCCGTCGCCTGTCCACTCTGGCGCCGTTTCGTCGCTGTCCGCGTCGTCCTGCTCTCGATCGTCGTTCGATCCCTCAGCCCAGGGCCGCTGGTCGCCACGGAAGCAGACGGCAATGCCCTCCGGATAGTTACAGCGGCGGAAGAGCGGCGGGTTGCCGACCGTCTCCGAGCTGCCGAGGCTTGGCTCGAAGTCGGCATCGCCGTCGAGGGCGTCGAGGAGGGAGAGGCACCGGTCGACCCGGTCGAGGTCGGCCTCAATTTGGCGGGAGATGGCGGCGCGCAGGTCCGCGAGGCGCGCGCGGTCCAGCGCGTGCGCGGCCGCCCGGGTGGGCAGCACAGGTGTGTGGGCGTTCATGGGTACGGTCTCTGTGTGAGGACCGGCTTCTCACGGCCGGCGCTCGATCCAAATTTGGATCGAGCTCGCCAGCGAACGGCACTGGCGCCGGGAGTGTGAGAACACGCCACAGAGAACGTGCGCCACGGCCTTCCCCTTTCGGGTCTTGTATAGCCGTGGCACTCCCGACATAGTGCTGTCGTTCGCGCTGCACGACTATGTGCGGCACGTTCGTTAAGCGTCGGTTCTCCCTGGCAGGAAAGCCTTCGCTCTGTGGCTGTGACGCCAGCCCCTGGCAGGGCTCGTCACGGGAGGTCTCACGCTCCACAGGCATAGTTACCGCGGAACCCGCCGGGCGCAAGCCGGGGCGGGTTTTTCGTTTTCGCATAGGGCAAGGGACACAAAGTCCCGCGAGGGACGGAAATGCCGAAGGATGCCAAGCCGGCCATGCCGGTTGAGGCCATGGCTATCGTCACGGTGACGATCGTGGTGGCCGCCACGCTGTTCCAATGGGTGGTGATCTCGCCCGAGCAGCCAGAGCTTGCACTGGTCAAAACGTTTGTCGCCAGCGGAGCCGCCACAGTCCTGCACTGGCCGTTCCGGGCTGGATAATCTCTTTTACTCACAGCAGGTCGCGGGTTTCAGCTAGGATCCCGCGTTTGAGGCATTGGCCTCGCGATACGTCCCTCTTCAGCCTTGTGGACATACTGCTCGGCCACGAGCCAGCCCTTGAAGAAGCGCAGCGGCAGGGTGCAAGCGATCAGAACGATCGGCAGGGTCGTGACGGCGTGTACCCAGATCGGCGGCGAGTATGTCAGCTCGAGCCAGACACCGAACGCCGTCGCCGGTATCGCCGCAGTCATCATCACGAAGAAGGCCGGACCATCCGCTGGGTCGGCAAAGCTGTAATCCAGGCCGCACGCATCGCACCTTGGGGCAAGCGAGAGGAACCCTCGGAACAGATGTCCACGCCCACAACGCGGGCAACGGCTCCGAACCGCCACCCACAACGGAGACTGAGCGGCGTAGGAGGACTCTGGCATGGGCGATCTCCAGAACAGCAGCCGTCACGGCCTGCTGCCTCGTCGATCTTACCAGCCGAGGATCTGTTCCCGGCAAGCCACCGATTGTCCGCGCTTTCAGAGCTGAGCATCCAGATTGTCCCTTGGATCCGTTTGAGCGTAGGACCGGTGGATGGGTCAGCCGCCTCTCCGAACCCGTTTGGTGCTGGCGGCTCTCGCAATCACGGTGACGGCAGGTCTGGCGGATTGGGCGTTCGTGTCGCCAGACGATCCGTTCTGGGCCTTATTCAGCGCCGCTCTAGCCGGCGGATCGGCCACGGCGTTCATCCTGCCGCTCCTCTTCCCGTGATGCTCGACGCAGCTCTCCTTGGCTCGACAACTCTCCTTTGGATATGGTGAAAGCGTCGTTGCGCCGCCTCTGCTGATGGCATCTCTGGCTTCTGCGACAGCGGCCGAGATCCCGATGACCTATACCCTCCACCGCCTTGCGGCCGGCAGCTACGATCTGATCCTGCAGGGCGCGATCGTCGGTACGGTGGTGCGCGAGGTCGCGAGAAACGGGGAGGTCCGCTGCTGGTATGCGGAGTTGCTGAGCCCAGCTCCGCCCCTGCCGGCGCCCTTCGCGCACGAGGCGCACCGGTTCGATACGCTGGAGGCGACCGTCGCTTGGCTCGGTGGCGCGACCGTGCAGGAAGGCGGCTGATCTGGCAGCCTCGTGGATCGCTTTGCGGGTCAGGCCAAGATTAGCAGCAGCTGCCGCCGGAAAGTCGTTCTCCAATGGAACGACTTTCGGCCGGCCGGTGCGCTGCCCAACCTCGCCCCGTTCTTGCGCAGCGTCGTACTCGTCAGCGAACCGGCGCTTGGCCTGCGACGATAAAACGGAGGATGAGGTGCCCGGGTAATTTCCAACCGACGGTTGCGGCGCCTAACCTCGGCATCAACCCGCCACGCCCGAGGTTTGATCAATGCTTGAGCTTGAACCTTTCGACTCACTTGCTCTCTCGCTCCACCACGGTCCCGGGGTGTTCGCCTTACTGATCGGCTCTGGGCTTTCGCGAGCCGCGGGCATACCAACCGGATGGGAGATCACGTTAGACCTGATACGCGCGCTTGCTGCTCTGAATGATACGACAGAAAGCGACGATTGGGCCAAATGGTATAAAGAGAAATACAATGTTGATCCGAGCTACTCAGATATTCTCGACAAAATCGCGTCTACCCCAAGCGAGCGTCGCAGCATCTTACATAGATACATTGAGCCGGCAGAGGGCGAAGATACCCGTCGCCCTACAAAGGCTCACCGAGCCATCGCCAAGTTGGTGCAAGACGGAGCCATTCGCGTCATAATCACAACTAACTTCGACCGACTGCTTGAGAACGCTCTTAGAGAAATCGGCATCGAAGCGACGATAATCGCTAGCGACGATGCAATTTCTGGCGCGGTCCCGCTTATACATTCTCGTTGCACTATCATTAAGGTTCATGGCGATTACCTCGATAGTCGCATAAGAAACACCGATGCAGAACTGGAGGGTTATTCATCAGAGATGAATAACCTCCTCGACGAGGTTTTCGACCGATTTGGGTTGATTGTCGTGGGCTGGTCAGGGGAGTGGGATACGGCACTTCGAGCCGCTCTTATGCGCGCGCCGAGCCGCCGATACCCGATGTATTGGGCTGCGCGAGGAGCAGTCGCATCATCAGCGGCTGATCTCGTAATTCATCGCGGGGGGCGCTCCTTCTCCATATCAGATGCGGACGCGTTCTTCTCTCGTCTATCCGACACGGTAGATGCGCTACGTAGCGCGAACCGCGCGCACCCCAGCACTGTCGCCATGGCTTTGGCCTTGGCGAAACGATACTGCAGAGATGATCAGTTTGGTTTAGAGTGGGCAGAACTGCTTGCCAACGAAGCCAAAAAGATCCGTGATTACATCAATGGACCCCAATATCCATCTGCCCACCCAACGCCCGAAATCTTGAACGATCTTGTAAACGCTGTAGTTGCAAAGACGGAAACGTTGCGTCGAATCTGCATGCTGTGTGCGCGCTGGGGCACAGTAGAGGCCAGCAAGGCGGCAATCAAAACTGTTCGCTCGCTCGGCATGCGTGGAGAGTTACGAGGCGGGTACACCATCTATTCTGAAATGCGCGATCTGCCCGCGTCTCTTTGCTTCTACTGGCTACTCGCTGGCTCCCTAGCACGAGAGAGCTGGCTGCGAACCGCCCAAATCCTCCACGAAAAAATCAAGAGAGATGACGAATTCGAGCGGTTTGTAGATGCGCTAAATATTTATGCCATACAATCAAATAATTGGAAGTTTCTAAAAGGCCTTGAAAACCGAAAGACACCAGCAAGCGATTTTCTTTTCGCTTTACTGGAAAAAGAAGTCCCAGATATAAACTATAATCCTCAGGAAACTGAGGATCTGTTCAATCAGCTGGAGTTTATAATAACTGCGGATTTTGCGCATCGTCGCATCAGGAAAGTGGAAGAAGGAACAGGACCTTGGTTCTGGGCGCCTCTTGGGAGGTATATGTGGAGGGGTCGATACACCCGAGAAATGTCCTCTCCGATCGATCTTCCAAACTTACGAGATGATAGTCCAATTTTGAAAGCAGGTTTATTCGGCGGAACCTCCGCAACGGCTAAGAAAGTCGCTCTGGAATTGGATGGGTTCTTCAAGCGGAATGCCGGGTCGTTCTACTAAATATAGGCTTGGCCCACCAACGTCTTGCGCTTCACAATCCGCCAAGCATCTGTGGATGCGCAACATACGGCTTGAACCGCGCGCTGAGCCCGTTGTTGACCGATCAAGGCGCCCATTCGGACTGGAGCGCATTCCGAGATCCTACAGGGAGAGGCGTATGCCGAGGATCAGCGTGAAGCTCGCCGGCGACGGTACCCACATGGTGGTGCAGGACCAAGATCCCGTAGCCAGCGGGATGAGCCTGGACGAGGCGGAGAACTTCGTCACCTTCCTACGCGTGGCTGCCCGGGTGAAGCGGACACGACGGCTGCCCGACACGGTGCGCTGCAAGCGCTGACACAACGCCGCGTGCAGCAGCGCTTTATCGCGCCGCACCCCATATCCGTTGCAACGCACACGCGGGCTTGCCCGGTGCCGCACGGAACTCCCCAATGTCTACTTTGAAAGACCGCGCCGCTGCGCGCGTGCTACTCGTGCCTGCGGCTGTTGCACCGAGCTATGCCGACGTGATGGCGCGGGTGCCGCGCGTGCAGATCGCCAAGCGCCGCCCTACGGCAGATCGTGACCTGCCGGCGGTATGCTCGTTTGGCTGAGATCGATGGCCTGCTCTTCAAGGGGCAGGCCTCATCCCACCTTCAGCTTCTCCATCCTGCTGCCAGCCTCGTACCATGCAGAGGTGAGCCGCACAGGAACATCGCTGCTCCCCAACCAGTTTCCAACATGAGCGCGCAGGATTGTCGTCTGCGGCCACAAAAATAATACCCGACTAATTATCAGGAGGCCGCCATGGGTCTATTCACAGCCGACATCAAGACGTTGGATGATCTGTTTCTACATCAGCTTCAGGATATCTACTATGCTGAGCAACAGATCACAAAGGCTCTGCCGAAGATGATGAGCAAGGCCACTGATGCGCAACTCAAGCAGGGATTTGAGATGCATCTGAAAGAGACGGAAGGCCAGATCAAGCGCCTCGAACAGGTGTTTCAAATGCATGGCCACAAGCCGAAGGCGGTCGATTGCCCGGCCATCGATGGGATCATCAAAGAGGCCAACGAGACGGCTGGCGAGATCGGCGACAAGGAAGTGCTCGACGCCGCGCTAGTAGCTTCGGCTCAAGCCGTCGAGCACTACGAGATTACGAAGTACGGCACGCTGATCGCCTGGGCCAAGCGGCTGGGCCGTGATGACTGTGCCAGCGTGCTGCAGCAGACGTTGGACGAGGAGAAGGCCACGGATCAGAAGCTCACCGCCATGGCCGAGAGCAAGATCAATCAGTAGGCTGCCTGACAGCTGCGCTCCGGGGGGCGGCTTATGAAGCCGCCTTACCGGGCTTGCTCTTGGCGATCCGCAGCCCCGCCTTCCTTCGGCAGATCCGCAGGCCAATAGCCGCCAGCTTCGGCCTGAAGGCCTCCACAGCGGCCCGGAGAGCTGCCTCGTCCTCCCACCGGCCGGCGGCCAGCAGGGACGGCACGGGATGCCGCCCCTTGCTCACTAGGACCTCCATGGTACGCAGGAGAGCCCCACCGCAGCCAACGCCGCCGAGCGGTCCAAGCAGCAGCATGCCGGCGACGTCGACAGCGGCGAGCTTTCCGGCCGGCGACTTCACGCCAAGGCGGACCTCGGAGCGGATCCTGTCGACCTCGGCAGCCAAGCGCACGGCATCGGCCTCCTTGGCCAAGGCGCGCTCGTGCGCGCGCTTGGCTCGTACCATCGCCGCATGCAGCCGATCACGCGCGGCGTATTCGGCGTGACGAGCGACTCGCTCTTCGGGGCTCATCACGTGTTTCGGCGCAGGGGTGCGATGGTAGACGTTATGCTGCCGCGCCGCCTTGCGCGCCGCCGCGATCAGATCGACGTCAGGCATCAACAGCTACCATCGAACGGAGCACGACTCGCTGCGTTGCCCCAGCGAGCCCGAACACGGGCCGAACGAAGGAAACGCCTATGAACACGAAGATTTTCAGCCTCATAGCTGCCTTTGCCTTTGCCTTTGCTCTGACTGGCGCCGCCTACGCCCAAACGCCAGCTGGCGGCGGCAGCACCGAGGGCAACATGAACAATCCCGGCAGCGTGAAGAGCAACGGCCAGAAGGCGACGGAGGGCACCGCTGGCGCCACCACCGGTTCGACGACGGGTGCCACCGGCGCTGCGTCGGTCCCCGGTACGGGCACCTCGCGGCCTGGCGTCGGCATGGGCGGCAACACCACTGCGCCGGCCCGGTAGGCTCCTCGTCAGTTGAGCCGCGCTGGCACGTCCACCAGCGCGGCGCTAACGGCCGCTTGCTGATCCGCGACCGCGGCCGCCGGATCCTGAGTCATCGCCTCGATGAAGCCGCGCGCCCTCTCGTGCTGCGGGCCCTCGCCGAGACCAGCAAGCGCAGCCTCGCGGACCGCCGTGCGGTCCGTGTCGTCGAGGGCGGCCATGAGGGCCGCGTTGACCACGGTCAGGGCCCGGACGTGATCGATGGTCAGGGTGAGCGCTTCCGTCATCACCATGGCGTGGCGCTCCAGTGCATCGATCCGATCATCTGCCATCATCGTCACTCCGCGCCTGCGCCAGGCGTCACGCCATCCGAGAATGAAGCGCTCGATCGCGCCCGCAACATGCCACCGTTGACGCTGGCGATCGCGCCGTTCGCCTGGCTGCTCAGCCTGATGATCGTCTCCAATTGCTGGATGGCCGTGCCAGCACCCGCAATGGTGACGGCAGGGGCGATCGTGAGCTTGCTCAGCTCGTCGCCTTTGGCCTTCACTTCCTCGAGCTTCTCTTTCGCGGTGTCGGCTCCCGACACCTCGACCTTCGGTCCGCCCATGCCGGCCGGGACCGGCAGGTTCATGGTGGTCGGATCCTTCGTGCTGGCGCGGGTGCTGCCGAAGATGGTCTCACCCCAGGTCTTGGGCCGGTGAGTCGAGAAGGTGCCCCCGCTGGCGCCGATGCCGCCGCCGACGTCCACACCACCACCCGGACCCCAGCCGGCCGGGTAGCTCTCGATACCGCCCGGCTTTCGGAACAGCTTGCCGTTCCCGTTCATGCGGTTCGCGTTCGGCAGGGTGGCATCCACGAAGCCGACGCCCGCCGCGATCGCACCGATGCCCAGGCCGGCCGTGCCGATGAAGCCGAGCGCGCCGAGGCGACCGGCGACCGTGCCTGGGCCACCGCCCGGGATCTTGCCCAGGACACCAGCCCCCCCGAGTTCGGCAGCTGCGGCCGTCAGGGCCGCGGCCGAGCCGTCCAGCGCCACAGCGGAGGATCCCAGGCCGAAGCCCGTAGCGATGCCGTAGGAGAGCGCGCCAGCCCCCGCCAGGGCGCCACCAGCCGCGACGGCGCCGGCCGTCATCGCCAGCTTGGGGTGGTCGGATGCGACCGCCGCCAGGCTGTTCAAGGCGGTGGCCAGCCCTGTGATCGCGGTGGCTGCAACGGCCATGCCGGGCGACGTGGCTGCCGAGGTCAGGTTCTCCAATGAAGCCTTGAGCGCCGTGCCGGACACCTGCGGATCCTGGGCGAGGTTCCGCGCGTAGATCTCGTCCATGCTGCCGACGCCGGTCATCAGACCTTCGTCTTTGTGCAGCCGCTGCCGCATCTTCAGCTGGGCAAGCTCATTGGCGAAGAAGTTGGCGTTCTGGTTGCGGAATAGGGTCGCGAGGGCCTGCTTAAGCTGCTCCTGGTCATCGACGTTGATGCCCTTGCCGTCCTTGCCGCCGTGCTTGGCCAGCGCCGGCAGAACATCGTCCTCCATCCACTGCAGTGGGTCGGCGTGCGCGAGCGCGGTGTTCTTGATCGCACCCGTGCGCCAGCCCACCGCATGGCCCGCCTTCATGATCGCCTGCTTGGGATCCAACAGGCCGAGCCGCTTCCATTCCTCGGCCTGCTTCATGTCATTCACTTTGCCGTCGATCACGCTGTTGAAGGCGTTGGCCGCGGTGCCGGCGCGGTCGCCGCCGCTGGTACCCACCAGCGAGGGCATGATCCCGGTCAGGAAGCGTTCGTTGTAGCCCTGCAAACTCGACTTGGCCTGCTGGGCGAAGTTCAGCATCTCGGTCGGGTTGAAGTTGCCGCGGGTAAAAACCATCGCGCGGACCAGTTTTCCGGTCTCGCGTTCGAAGTTCTCGCCGTTGCCAGCCGTGCCGCGCTCTTCCGCGAACCGAGCCATCTTGTTGCCCATCTCGCCGGCGTCGTCCTGCACCTTATCGCCGGCGGCCGCGTGCACCACAGATGCCGCCTTTTGCATGAACGTGAGATGCTCAATGGCGTGATGGAGGCTCCCGAACGCGCTGGTGGTCTCGTTGACCACCTTCAGGTTCTCCTCATAGCTCGCGGTCGGCACGGCGGCGGTGGTGTGCTGGCTGGCCGCCGCGATCTCGCGCAGCTCTTCCGGCGTGCGGCCAGCGTTCATGAGGGCAACCTGCTCATGCTGCAGGTTCGCCCCGGTCTTCACGCCATGCTCGATACCGCCCAGGATGCCATGCGCCGAGGCGTAGCCGGCCGCGCCGGCCGCCACTGTGCCGACAACACCATGGTGCTTCACCCAGGCATCCCGATCGCCATGGCCGCCGCGCCGCGCGCTATGTGCGGCCGCGGCAGCCTCGGCACCGGCACGGGCAGCGGCACCCAGGCCACCGACACCGCCCATGCCGGCCTTGAGCCGCGCGTTGGCCGCCGCGGCCGCCTGCCGGCGGCTGTCGGCCGTGGCCATCTTCTCGGCGAGGGCGTGCGTCTTGGCCGCCGTGGCAGCCTTATGCTCGGCACCGGACACGCGGCCGAGTAGGGCAATCTGCTCGCGCAGATGGGCGTTGGCCGCCTCGGTCTCGGCCGCCAGGGCCTTCTCTGCGGCGCCCAGGGCGAGGCCCCGGCCAGCCCGGCCGACACCACTGGACAGCAGCTCGTTGCGAGCCATGCGCACGGCCCGGCCGCGATCCACGAAGGCGTCCTGAAGGGCCGCCTGCCGCTTCATGGCGGCCGCGTGGGCCTTCTCTGCGGTTCGGATCGCCCGGGCCTCGCCGGTGGCCTGAACACGGGCCAGGGCGGCGGCTTCCTTGGCAGCGGTGGCGCGTGCCTGCCGAAGGGCCGCGCCCTGCTCTTTCAGGGCCTTCGAGTTCGCGCGGAACGCGTCGATCCGTGCGCCCTTGCCGGCCAGGGCATCGAGCTGCTTGAGCGCCGCCGCGCCGGCCGTGCCCAGCTTTTTCAAGTCTTCACCGCTGGCACCGAGTCGCTTCAACGCCTCGGCATCGGCCTTTGCTTTTGCGGCGAGGCCATCGTCTTTCAGCTGTAAGGTGAGTGTGCTGGTCAGATTGCTCATTTCATCTTGCGCCCATGTTCCTCAATATGATCCGCTCGGCCTCCAACCACTCCTGGCAGAACTCATCCCAGGGCATGGCGGCCAACTCGGCCCGCGTGCCGCCGAGGGTGTTCAGGATGTCTGCGCGGTATGATCGCCAACCGGCGGGGGCGAAGGCTCGGGCTGCGGCGCCTGCAGACGGCGCAACCGGGAAGGCAAAAAATCCGACACCACCTCCATTACCTTGTCGGTGTCGTCGGGATCCAAGGCGTCCATTAGAGCGTCGGGTATGGGTGCCCCGGCCACGTCGAAGAACACCGGGAAGCGCAGGGCAGCGCTGGCTTCTCTCTGGGCCATCAGCCTGTCGAAGTATTCGGCCAGCTGACCCGTGGTCGGCCGGGCGACCACGATGGCCTCGTACGCCTGGCCGCCGTAGGACAGCGGCCACTCCAGGGCGACGGTCCGCGAGCGCACGCGCGATCCGATGAAGCTGGGCGCCGCAATCGCCGGCTGCGTCGGTACGGGCGAGGCAGGCGCCGCCGCGCCGGCCTGCTGGCCGGGCGCGGGCTGATCGGGCGCCGCCGGCTTGTTGGCCTCGATGCTGGCGGCGACGTAGGCCTTGAAAGCAGCGGCCGGATCGAAGGGTACCGCCGGATCCGCGGCGGCCTCGGGCACCTGCGCGGGCGCAGGCTCAGAGCTGACGGCCGGCATCGGCGCCAGCCCGGGCGGGGGCGACACGGACGGCGCGACGGTCGCGGCATTCATCGGGCCCGGCCCATCGGTGCGCAGCATCGTCAGGATGTCGCCCGAGAGGGCTGGGGCAGCGGGGTTGGCCATTGGAGAACTCTGGGCGGGAGGAACGAGCGGCGTGGGGGGGGATTCGGAAACTTACGGCAGCGCGACCCCGGCCCTCGCGATGACGATGCTGCATTCGTCCCCGCGGAAGGGGAGAAGCTGGCTCACACCGCCATGGCTGCCATGGGCACCGATCGTGTCCGGGCGATTGCCCATGCCGGACACGAAGCGCTTAAGATGCACACCCACTCCCACCGGCGATTGTAGGCGCAGCCGGAGGTCCTGGCCTGCCGCCTCGGCAGGGATCTCCGGAACGACGGTGGCCGCCTCATCAGCGAGTGTCACAGTCTGAGAGCTGATGATGGCGAACTCATCATCAAAGTTCGCGCGCGCTAATACTTCAATGATTACATCCATCGCTCTCATCCTCGGATTAGTTGCGGCCGTATCACCTTGACCGGCATCTTCCCTTAAGGTGCGGGCCCGGAGGTGACTTCCCGTTGTTCGGCTGGCCGCGTCGCCGGCAATGCTCGCCCGCGTGACTGAACTACCTTCCGCGCACGATCTCGATCTCGTCCCGCAGTCGCGCGACCTCGCGCGCGTACGGGATCTCGACCGGCGGCGGCGCAGTGGTCTCACCCGCCGAGACGCTTGGATCTGCCGGGTCGGGGATGCGGGGAAGGTCATAGCGGCGGCCGCCGAGGGCGGTCCGTGCGACGTTGATTCGAGCCGCCGCGTGCCGAGCTCGCGCGATGGCGGCATCGAACTCCCGGATCGCATCGCCCTCAGCTAGATCGAGGTCCTGGAACGTCGCCTCCCGCACTGCCGCCCAGGCGGGGCCGATCTGAGCATGGAGAGCCTTCAGAGCCGCCTGCGCCGGGGCCGCCTCGGCCGAGGCGAGCGTGAGGTCCAATCGGGCTGCTTCCAGACCTACCACGGCGTCGGCGATGGCTGCTGGGCCTTCCGCGCGAGCGACGTCGCTCTCGGCGACCCGAACGGCGGTGTGGGCCTTCTGCACGCGCTCCAGGGCGGCACCTGTGACCCTAGCCTGGCGCTCTCGCTCGCCAAGCAGGGCGTCGAGCGCGGCGATCGCGGCCTCGGCGGTCACCACCGGCTCGGCCTCGCGCTGTGCGGCTGCGCGAGACATCACCGGCGGCCGCCGGTTTCGGCCTCGGCCGACGCCTTCGCGGCAGCGGCCCGGCGCGCGGCGTAGATGTCGCCGGCGTTGATCCGCGAGGCCTTCCTCTCGCCCTTGGGGTCTTCCGCTTCAAGGTTGAGAGGCTGACGCCCTTCCTTGGCGGCGATGAACTTCTCGGCATCGCTCGCGCCGGCCTCGACCTTCGGGGAGACCCTGAGGATGGCGCTGGCCTCCTCAGGGGAAAGGCTAGTCTCCAGCGCTACAGCGAGGGCCTGCGCCTGCCGATCCTGCGCATGCTCTGAGCCCATGATGGCCCGGATCCGGCCGCGTTCCTCCGCGCGGATCCGCTTCTCGTCTTCGTCCACGGTCTTGCTCCTGGTGATGGTGGCTCCCGCACCGGTTCGGGCGGGCGCTCTGGTGGGACGTTTGGTGCTCACGCGGGCCGCGTCGGCCACGGCGTCATCGAAGGTGCCAACCGCATCGGCGAGGCCGGCCTTCACGGCCGCCTCGCCCGTGTAGGTCCGAGCCTCGGTGGAGCGGATCGCCTTCTCGGACAGCCCCGGCCGGCCGGCGGCCACGGTGGCAACGAAGGCGTCGAGGATCGCCTCGACCTCGGCCTGCAGGCTGTCGCGCACGTCGTCTGGCAGCGCGGCGAACGGGTGCCCATCGACCTTGCGGGCACCGGCGTGGATGAAAGTCGGTTTCAGCCCGGCCTTGGCCAGCGCGCGGGATCGATCGATGTGCATCATCACGACGCCGATGCTGCCACTGACGCCGCTGGGGATGGTGATGATGCGGGACGCCCCGGAAGCGATCGCGTAGGCAGCTGATGCCGCGAGGCCGTTCACCACCGCTGTCACCGGCTTCACGGCGGCGAGATCGCGGACCACCTTCGCGGTCTCGAATGCGCCGATCGCCTGGCCGCCTGGGCACTCGATGTCGAGCACGACAGCCTTCGCGTGCGGATCCGTCCCGACCTGACGCAGCTGCTCGGTCAGCCCCTCGTAGCTGATCAGACCGGACGACGCTCCGATCCATGCGCCCCGGTGCACGAGGCTGCCGACGATCGGCACGATCGCCACGCCCTCGGGCGTGCGGGAGTAGCTCAGCGAGGTACCGCGCTCGCGATCATAGCGGCTGCCGGCGAAGCGTGAGGCTCCCGGTTCCGGGGTGCCGGCCTCGTGGCCAGGCCCCTCGACCAAGCCGCTGGCGTCGATGCCGATCCGCCCTTCGAGGACATGGGCAAGGACTGCGAGCTTGTCGGGTGATAGCAGGAGCGGCCGGTTCAGCGCCGCGTCCGCGATGCGCGCCAGTATCGTCACAGCGCACGTCCCGCGAACGGCCCTCGCGGTCGCCGCTTCACGGACCACACGACACCATCGGCGTCCGTATGAAGGCGCAACATGCCGCCGTCGCCGGTTGGCATCACCATGGAGGCGCCGGGCGTCTCCAGGATGCTCTTGATCCGGGCACGCTCTTCTCGCGCTCCCTCGATGTAGCTCTCGGCCCACGCCTGGGCGAACTCACCTACGTAGGCGGCCCGTTCCTCAAGATCCTGAAAGTCGCTGCGGAGGTCGGCCGCGACCTCGGCGGCCTGTCGACCGCGTTCTAGGGCCTGAGCCCGGAAGGCGGCCTCAGCGGCGGCAACGACATCGGTGGGCAAGGGCTCGAACATCCCCTGAAACTGCCTCAGAGAAGAGCGGCGCGGCAGACGCTAAACCCTGCCACCGCGCGACATGTCGCGACAAAACCTATGCCGGGCTGCCGCGCCATTCGCGCAAGGCCGGCAGGTCCACCACCCAGCGGCCGGTTGGGCTCTTCCAACCGCAGCCGCTATCCTCTGCCCAGCGCTGGGCAGTCCGCTTCGACACACTAAGTGCCTGCGCCGCCTCGGCGATGCTGACCCGGTGATCCCCCCGGTGCTCGACCGGTCGGAAGATAGACACGGCGTCCAACTCGACGCCCCGGGTGCGAAGTTCCCCTTCATCCTCCGCCAGCAGGGTGAGGAGCATGCGGCGACGGGTCAGAAGCTCAGCGACCCGGGAATGGTCGCGCTCGACGGCGAGCCCACGCGCCGGGGGCGTGGGCTCGCGATCACCGGCCGGCATGGCAAGCGGCATCCCAGGCCAGCGAGATCAATGACTTAAGTCGCATATTGATCCAATCCAACCTGAAAAACGGAGACTCGAAAAACAGCCAAGTGTCGGACTGCGGGGCGGTTCGGCACCCACCTGGCCGTAGACGGTCCCTAAGAGCTGCCCGGGGGAGACGGTGCTTGTCGCCATCGAGGATCCTCCTGCATGGGCTAGGGAAGGCCGCTGGCGCCCGTCGTGACCTTGCAGGTGGTCAAGTGGCCAAGCTGGGCAGACGGTCGTCCTGCGCCCTGCCAGCGAGCTCGGCCAGAACCCGACGACTTGATCTGCGTTGGCCTCGGTCATTCTGGAGTGCCGATGCCCGACGCAGAGGAGGACGAGTTTCGCAGAGAAATACGAGCGCGCCTCGCCTCCGCACCGTCAGCAGAGGTGATGCAGCAGATGTATGCGGGTCGAATCCTGACATGGCTTGCCGATACGGATGACCCGGCCAGTGCAGGCGACAGCGAGCGCAAACGGTCGCGGCGGAGGAAGTCACGGCGGCGATCACAGATGAAGAGACGCGAGGGACATGCGGGGACATCGGCGTGACGTCCCGCCATGTCCCCGTGACATCTTCCAGCCGCGAGGGTGATGGGGCGTCGTGACCGCGTCCCGCTCAAGCGGGCGCGAGCGGTCACGCGGCCACCCGCCATCTTGGTCCCTTGTGTACGACTGGAGAACCGTCGAGTTTCCGACGGTAGGGCAAGCTCTGGGTCTGCCGGGGACGAGGCTGTGACACCTGGATGCGCGCCGGTCGGATCGGTCGCCTTGGGGCGCCGACCGCCGGACGCTCAGGGCGTGCGAGAATCTTGGTTGGGTCTCGCTTATAATATCCTGGATAGGTCCTGGTATAATCCTGGATAGTGCGCACAAGCTGCTTCGCATTTGATGCGCACAAGCTACTGCGCACCCCCTGCGAAGAAGCTGCTTCGCATTTATGGCGGCGATAAATGCGCAAAAGACGTTCGCATTTATGGGCATGTAAATGCGAAGCCTGGAGTGCGCATTTATGCAGCGAACAAACCGGGGGAAGGTAGGCTGTCTCATGCCGCCTCCCGGACCGGTCGGAGAAGCCGTAGTCGGTAGCGGTTTGCGTGCCCGGCCCCCCGGCTGACGGTCACGTCGAGGTGCCCGCGGTCTTGCAACGACTTCAGCGCCATCTGGACGCCGCGCCGGCTCACATCGAGCTCGGAGGCGAGCCAGCCGTGCGAAGGATGGGCGTAGCCTTTACGTCGGTCGACGCATTGGCTCAGCTCGATCGCGAGGCGGTACCCGAGCGGCGGGAGTTCCGGGTCACGAGCGATCTGACGAAGCCACAGGAAGACGTTTCGGGCGGCGCTCTTGCCGCTCGACAGCTCTGCAGCGCTCGCGGCACGATCATGTCCGCTCAAGGGGTCGAGGTCAGGCGGCTCGACTGCGTCTTGAGCGGCCGAGCGCGATGGTCTGCTGGCATGCATGTTCAAGCCGCCGACCCTCCGCCTGAACTGTAGGAGGGCCGCCCATCGGCGATCCAGACCACTCGCGCGACGGCCTTCTCCAGCCTGGCTAGCTCATCCTGAATCGCGTCGGGCGACATGCCCATCCTGCGCAGGCGAACACCGATCGGCCGGAAGCGCTTGTCCAAGAGCATGGCTCGGCACCGGCGGCCGTGCCGCTCGCGAAGGCTCATGAAAGCGTCCGCAAGCTCGGTGATGAGACGACGGTCTCGACTGGCCGGGAACGGCAAGAGCACCGCTGTGCCCTCAGGGATAGGCTCCGGTACGATGTGGGCCTGGGTTAGTTCGGCCACGAGATTACGCTCCCGGGGTCGACGCCGCTTCGATTTAGGCGGCGGTTGATCGGCTGGCCTACCGCTGAACAGGGGCAAGTCGGGGAGGTCGTTCATGTGGCGCCTCCCATCCGCTCGTTCATGGCCTGAAGGCAGGCGTCGGCACCCTGCTGCAGAGCATCCGCCCGAACCTTTTCGATCAAACAGGGTTCGCTGAGCGGGTTATCCTGCGGGCGCTCAAGTTCGAGGTCGATGCTTTCCCGAAGCGCCTCCACGGCCTCGGCATACGTGCTGATCTCCGGGCTTCCAGTTCCATCATCGACAAGGGCGTTGAACAGGTAAGCTATGTGGTCCGGGAGCTTGCCCGTCAGAGCTTCCGCGTACCCGCAGATCTCGCTGAGAGACCTGTCCTTTCCGAAGAACGGCACTGCCGGCTCATCCAAATAGTGCCGCTGCCCAGTCTCGGCATCTAACCAGCCGATATACATCTGCTCTTTATTCAACTTGTTCCAGAACAAGTATTTCGCGACAGCGAGGTGGAATGCTTCTTTGAGGTCTGCAGACATGCGGGCCTCCTTAATGCCGAGGTCCGACGACAACATCGTCGTGCACCGGGTACTGGCCCTCGGCGCATTCGCCAGCGGCGATTATGGCATCTTCGTAGGATAGCCCATCCCACATGCTGCAGACGCTGCCGTCGTCGAGCTCCATGTCGACGAAGAACACTTGCTTCATGAAGTACTCAAGCATCGTCCCGCCGGTCACCATGGACGACCAGATGCGGATGGCAGTGACGTTGAAGGTCTGGTCTGGATTGGGGGAGGGTTCGCTCAAGGCCGCCCCCTCACGCTGCTGTCGCGGAGCGGAGCGGCTGGCGCTCGCGGGTCGCCAGCCAAGTCTCGATCTCGTGCTCGGGCCAAGCGATTCGACGCTCGCCGATCTTGATGGGGTCAGGGAAGCGACCCTTCCGCCGTAGGCGATGAAGGGTTGCGCCACTGAGACCAGTCATGGTCTCGACTTCGCGTTGAGTGACGTACCGGGCGCTCACGGCTACCTCCTGAAATGTCGGGTAGCCATCTGATTAGACACGGCTCGTCGGGCCGTGACGGGGGTAAATCGTTTTTATTTTTGCGCTTGATCTACCCCTACCTCGCAGAGCCCACCGCAGCGGAAAGCATCCGGTACTCGGCTATCTCGTCCCGCAGGTCCGCGCTCTCGGAACTGCGGTACCAGTCTACGAATTGATCGACCATGTCGGAGGTGACGCACTCGACCGGGTTGATGTATTCGGAAACAGCAATCACCATTCGAACAAAATCACCTTGAATGTTGCCATCTTTATTTTTTGACGTCGCGGCTCTACGCTCGGTTGCATCTTCATAGATCATTGCAAGGCGGATCCAAAAGCGCCTACGGAAGTAGACGGCTTCCTTGCCGCTCTGAACCGGCACTTCCTCTAACGCCGTTTTCACGCCGTTGCGCAGAGCTCGAAGCGGAGAGAAGTCGTCCTGGATGATCGCTTCGAAATCTACGTCTTCCGAGGCAGCCGGATCCAAATTGGCATCGAGCCAATCACGACTATCCGCAAGCTCGGCCATGAGTTCGTCGCAGAGATCTACGATCAGATTGAGCTTTTTGGAGCGAGCTTTACTCCGGAGGCCGACCCTACGCTCGCGCCTATATCTACTTACGGCTTGAATGATCTCCTCTCCATACCGATCAATCGCGGACTTTCCGCCGAGAGCGGGACACAACTTCAGCCAAAAAGAGGCCGCGCGATCGGTACGGGAAGGCGGGATGGCCTCTACCGTCATGCCTGCCTCCCCACGACAGAGCCGACGTGCCGATCCCAGGCCTCAAGCGCGGCCCGTTTCTCAGCGAGGCGCTCATACAGATCGTAATGCCTGCCGTGCACATCGTCCTCGACGTGCGCGAGGACGGCCTTGCGATCCTCACGCACGACCTTGAGCCGTGCGAGCCCAGTACCGACTGTCCGGCGGAAGTCGTGCGGGGTAGGGGGCTTCTCCTGCAGCGATGCCACCGCATCTCCGTCGCGTTCCTCTTGCTCAAGGTTGGCAATCAGGCGGCGCATCGCTTGGCTGAGTGAGTGGCGCGCCAGCGTGTCCCGGGCGACGAAGCGGCTGGAGAAGACCCGCAGTCTGTCCCCATCCATCCGTCGCCGCTCGATGGCTTCCTGGAGGATCTGGAGCGCGCTCGGCGGCAGCGGTACTACGTGAAGCCGCCGAGCCTTCATCCGCTCCGCAGGGATCTCCCAGCGCGCTTCACCGGGGCGGTCTAGCTCGTACAGCTCCGATTGCAGGATCCCGGCGACTTCGCCCGGCCGCTGACCAGTGAGCAGTAGGAACCGAAGGGCATCGGCCACATCGCGGGACATGCCCTCGCTCCGGGCGAGGGCCGTCCAGAGGACGCGGACCTCCCGGTCCGAGAGAACTCGATCCTTCGCCACTTCGACCGAGCGCTTGCGGAGGCCAGCGATCGGGTTCACCTCAAGGTGACCTTCTTCGACACTCCAGTTAAAAAAGGTCACCAATACCGTTTGTGTGCGGTTAGCGCTGACCGGTGCGACTTTCTTGATGCCGTCGAGGAAGTTGATCGCATCCCGGCGGGTAATGCTCGAAGCCGCACGTTTGCCCCATGCGCCACAAGCTCTTCGCAGGTAGCCCTCATCGTTCTTCCAAGACGACTTCCGCGGCTTCGCGTACTCTTCGATGTAGCGGTCGGCCAACACCCCGAACGTCAGGATGCTGTCGGCTGCGGACTTGCGCGCCTTCAGCTCGCGTTGCGGATCTCCACCATCGGCGACCGTCACACGGTGGCGGGCCGCTCGCTCGCGCGCATCGGCCAGGGTGAGATCGGCAAGGCGCCCGAGAGTAACGCGCTGGTAACCACCTCCGACCTTAGGTCTGTATCGGAAGGACCATGTGCCAGAGCCGTTCGTGCCCATGCGGAGGCATAAGCCAGGCGTCTTCGCGTCCCAGACCTCGAGCCGCTCAGGTGGCGGCTTTGCCGTTAGGCCGGTCACGTAAGTGTGGGTCAAATTCACCACCGGCATCTCGTGCACTAGTCTCCGCGGAGCTCTGGGGTGCGGCTGGGGTTCAACGTTGTTAAACGTCGTGAACCCCAGCGCGAACGCCTGACGCGGAAAGATACGCTACGACAATGAGATGTGAAGCCCCATGAGACTTGTTGACTCCCCCTGAATGGCCAGTTTGGGAGGCTGGGGGACAGGGGGTCGTCGGTTCAAGTCCGGCCACTCCGACCATTCGACCGCAGGGCCGGACTCATCGACTGGCATCCGACCGGCCGCCCCGTCGGTCGCGAACGTCCCGGCGCAGCCGGACCAGACCCGCAACCATCGCGCCATCGCATCGGGAACCGCCGGGCCGGATCCATCACGATCCTGTCGCCTCACGCGGGCACGCGAGCCGCCCGCAACGCTCCCGGCGGAACGGAAGCGCTCCTTCCCCGCCCCCCGGATCGGCCCGCCGCGCGGGTCCCGAGACCTTAATTTTTTCCCTGAACCCGGCCCAGCGCCAGATTTGTCCGCGGCCATGCTGTGGGCGTCGACGATCCGGCCATGCGTCTCAGCAGCCTCATCAACCCGTCGGCCGCACGGTATCGATTTAATCCGCCGTCAACCAACGACTTTGATCACTTATCAGAAAGCACAGGTCAGGTTGAGAATGAGATTCACTGCCTTTTAGCGTTTGGCGTGCTCTTTTCACGCGTTGAAAACCGGATACAAAACATGTCGCGTGAGACGTCGAACGCCTGGGGCCGCGGCGAGATGTACGAGACCCTCTGCCTGCTCGTCATCGGGGTGGGCATCTGGTTCGTGGGCGTCACCCTGGGGACGTTCGATTCCCTTCAGGGCGTCATCGTCACCTACGGTCTCAACGATCTCCTGATGCTGGCCGCCTGCATGGGGCTGGCGCTGTGCGGGGCCAGCGTCCGCAAGTCGATCCTGCTCCGCCGCCTCATGCTGGAACGGGACGCCGCCGCCGCACAGGCCGAGGCGATCTCGCGGCATGACGGCCTGACCGGACTGGCCAACCGACGCCGCTTCATCGACGCGGTCGGGCGGTCGCTGTCCGCGGTGACCACCGGCTCATCGGCTGCGGTCCTGCTGATCGATCTCGACCGGTTCAAGCCGGTCAACGACCTGTACGGCCACGCGGCCGGCAACGCGGTTCTCTGCGCCGTCTCCGAACGCCTGCAGCAACTCCTGCCGTCCGGCGGCGTCGCGGCCCGGCTCGGCGGCGACGAGTTCGCCATGCTGGTCCCCGTCGAGCAAGGCAGCGAGGGCCTGACGCGTCTCGCACAGGCGGTGATCACCAGCATCGCCGTGCCGGTGTCGTGGAACCAGAACGATCTCAAGGTCGGCGCCACGGTGGGCGTAGCCGTCGTCGCCGCGGACCACGCGGATGCCGACGCGGTCCTGCACGCGGCCGATCTCGCCATGTACCAGGGCAAGAAGGACGGACGCGGCAATTACCGCTTCTTCCGGAGCGCCATGGACGAGGAGCTCCGGACCCGGGCCCGCCTGGAATCGGAGCTGCGCCTCGCGATCGAGACGGGCGCCATCGAGCCATACTATCAGCCGGTCGTGTCCCTGCCCGAGAAAGAGATCGTGGGCGTCGAGGTGCTGGCGCGCTGGCGCCACCCGACCCGTGGGCTCGTCAATCCGGCCGAATTCATCCCGATCGCCGAAGAGACCGGGATGATCGCCGATCTCAGCTACAACCTGATCCGCCGCGCCTGCATCGACGCGCGGGCGTGGCCCTCCCATCTGATCCTGGCGGTCAACATCGCGCCGCACCAGTTCCAGGATGCGTGGCTCGCCGAGCGCATCCTGGCGATCCTCACCGAGACCGGCTTCCCGCCGCGGCGCCTCGAAGTGGAGATCACCGAGAGCGCCCTGATCCAGGATCTGGAAGCCACCCGCGCCACGCTCCTGTCGCTCCGGCAACTCGGCGTGCGCATCGCGCTGGACGATTTCGGCACCGGCTACTCGAGCCTCTACCACCTGCGCGAGCTGAAGTTCGACAAGCTGAAGATCGACCGGAGCTACGTCGACGCGATCACGATGAGCGACGAGCGCGCCAAGCTGGTCGACGCCATCATCAAGCTCGGCACCAGCCTCGGCCTGTCGACCACGGCGGAGGGCATCGAGACGGATGCCAGCCTGCACTGGCTGTCGGACCAGGGCTGCAATTTCGGGCAGGGCTACCTCTTCGGCCGGGCGATGCCGAAGGCGGAGATCGATGCCGTCCTGAGCGCCCAGGGCGACCTGGCATCCTGGCCGGCGCCGATCGACGCCTTCGCCGAGGCCTCGTAGAGACGGCGCGTCTTCGGGCACGGAGGGGCAACTCCACGAAGCACTTTCGCGGCGGAACCGCGACCCGGTCGAAGGACCCGGCCCACACGTGCGGCGCACGTCGCATCCCGACACCTGTGAGCGGGCGGCCGAGCATCCCGCCGCCGCTCGGATCCGCCGTCGGATAGGGGGCGCTGCCGTCGAGAAAGGGTCGCGCCAGGGCGTGCGCGTCGACCGGCACGTCCCATTCCGCGACGATGTCCTCCAGCACGCCGATGAACACCACCTTGATCAGGACGGTGCGCTGGTAAGGCGACCGCGTGGGCGGCGTCGCGCTGCGGAGCGTCGGCCCGGGCCTGCGGGTCGACGGGGATCTGCCGGGCCACAGGCGGCGCCCGGGCCAGCGCCGGGATGGGGGGCGGGGCAACCGGGGTGGTGCGGCATCGCGCGGGTCGACAGCCACCCCATATCCGGCGCAACGCTGCGCCGTCCGAGGTCACCGCATGGCACCGAGCCCCCTCGCCCTGTTCGCATCCGCCGCCCTCGTAGCCATGGCCGCCGCCGGCACGGGCGCGATCGTCCTCCAGCAGGGCTCGCAGTTCAGCCACCCGCGGCGCGTCGGCGGCCCCTTCGCCATGGCGGATCTCGACGGTCGACCCGTGAGCCAGGCGGACCTACTCGGGAAGCCGACAGCCCTGTTCTTCGGCTTCACGCAATGTCCCGAGGTCTGCCCGACCACCCTGGCGACGTTGACGGACGCGCTCGGCCGGATGGGCCGGGACGCGGACCGCCTCAACGTGGTCTTCGTCACGCTCGACCCGGAACGCGACACGCCCGAGACCCTGCGCGCCTATCTGGCCTCGTTCGATTCCCGCATCCGCGGCTTCGTCGGCACGCCGGATCAGGTCGCCCGCATGGCGGATGCCTACCACGTCGCCTACAAGCGCCTGCCGACCACGGACGGCGCCTACACGATGGAGCACTCGGCCAGCGTCGGGCTGTTCGACCGGACCGGCCGCATGGTGGGGGAGATCGGCTACGGCGAGGATCCGGCGCGGGTCCTGTCCAAGCTGATCACGCTGGCCCTGCCGGGCCAGTGCGCGCCCGGGGGCGGCGCCAATCTCTGGACCAGCGACGGCACCACCGGCGCCTGCAGCCCGCGCAGCTGAGCGGCCTCGCGGCGAACGCCATCACCGCCCTGCGTCGGACGTCGAGATCCCCTCACAGGTCCGCGGGGCAGCACCTGCCCCGGGGCGGGCGACGCGTTGGCTTGTCGGCGCCGGTCTGCTTAGAGGCCGTCGCGGGTCCGAAGGACCCGATCGACTCGAAGGGTTCCAGCTTGATCACGCGCCGCGTCCTGACCGCTCTCGGGCTGCTCGCCCTCGCGCCGTATCCGATCGCCGCGCGAGCCGCCTCCGGCGGACCGCGTCTTGCGCCCCCAGAACCCATGGATTTCGACCGGCTGAAGGATCTCGCCCGGTCGCTCCGGGACCGGGCCTACGCGCCGCCGCCCGAGGCGCCCGCCTCGGCGGCCCTCGACGCCCTGACCTACGGGCCGCTCCAGGAGATCCGCTACCCGCCCGCGCACGCGCTGTTCCCCGAAAGCCCGTACCCGGTGACCTTCTTCCATCTCGGCAACTTCTTCCGGCACCCCGTGAAGGTCTACGCTCTGGAGGGCGGCCAGGCGCGCGAGGTTCGTTACGGCCATGACCTGTTCACCTACCCGGCGGACAATCCGGCCAAGGACATCCCCGACGGCGCCGGCTTCGCGGGCTTCCGCTTCCAGAAGGCGCCGGCCGGTCAGCCCGGCGACGACGGCGACTGGCTGGCCTTCCTGGGCGCGTCCTACTTCCGCGCCGCCGGCGACGGGGAGCAGTACGGCGCGTCGGCCCGGGGCATCGCCATCGACACGGCGCCCGGTCCGGGGAGGAGCGAGGAGTTCCCGGTCTTCACGCGCTTCTACGTCAGCCCCGCCGCCGACGGTGCCGTCACCGTGCTGGCGCTGCTGGAGGGTCCCAGCCTGACCGGGGCCTACCGCTTCGTCGCCCGCAAGGCGCCGCACGTCGTGATCGACGTCGCCTGCACGCTCTACCTCCGCAAGACCGTCGAGCGGTTCGGCCTCGCGCCCCTGACCTCGATGCTGTGGTATTCGGAGGGCCCGAGCCGCTTCCTCGCCAGCGACTGGCGGCCGGAGGTCCACGATTCCGACGGCCTGCTGATGCAGACCGGCGCCGGCGAGCTGATCTGGCGCCCGCTCAACAACCCGCCGCGCCTCAGCGTCAGCGCCTTCGCGGATCATTCGCCCAAGGGCTTCGGGCTGCTGCAGCGGGACCGCACCTTCGACCACTACATCGACGACGGCTTCGAGGAGAACCGCCCCGACATCTGGGTCGAGCCGCAGGGCGACTGGGGCCGGGGCAGCGTCCAGCTCGTCGAGATCCCGACCCATCAGGAGACCGACGACAACATTGTCGCCTTCTGGGTGCCGGCCGATCCGCCGAAGGCCGGAGCCGACAGCAGCCATGCCTATCGCCTGCACTGGGGAGTGAGCGAGCCGGTCACCACCGATCTCGCCCGCTGCGTGGCGACGCGGGCGACCAAGGCCTCCTGGCTGGCGCAGTCCGATCGGCGCCCGGGCCGGGCCAACCTCGTCCGGCAGTTCGCGCTGGAATTCGCCGGCGCCGCCCTGTCGGGCCTCGATCCGGAACGGGCCGTCGTCGCGCTGACGCTCTCGCGGGGCAGCGCCGAAGAAGTCGGCGCGACCTGGGCGCCCTACGGCAAACCCAGCCCATGGCGGGTCTTCCTCAAGGTCTACGCGGAGGGGCCCGAGCCGGTCGAGATGCGGCTGCAGCTCAAGGCGGGAGACAGGCTGCTCTCCGAGACCTGGGCCTACCAGTACTATCCGGAGGCCGCCGGAACGGTCCTGTGACCGGCGAGTTCAGCGCACTGGCGCAACACCCGCTCGTCCCCAACAGACTCCCGGCCCTGGGGGCCGCGCCCCGGCCCACCGATCCGTCACCGCATCCGAGGCCGTCATGAACGGCGAACGACCAGGCGGCCCGCACCTGCCCGAGGTCCTGACGCGCCTGCTCAGGGCACCCAAGAGCGCGATCTGGCCGACGCCGGAGGATCGCCACCGCCTGCGTCCCGGCCGGCAGCGACCGCGCGAGCCGAGCCGCGCGGTCCTGGGTGTCTGGCTGTGGGCGATCCTCTACAACCTGGTCGGTTTCGCGATTCTCGTGGCCCTCTGGCGGACGATGCACTGACCCTATGACCCGATCCAGCTTCCTCCTCCCGCGCGCCCGACGACCGGCCTGCGCGGCGCTGATCCTGTTCGGCCTCGCGGGCCCGGCGGTCGCGCAGGCGCCCGGAGACGCCCTCAACGCCGATGACGCGACGGGGGCGGTGAAGGTCTGCGCGCCGGTGGCGATGCCGCGCTGGCGCTCCATGATCCCGGCGCCCAAGACCTGGACTTTCCTGGACTGCATGGGTTTCTCGGGCGAGATGGGCGCGAGCCATTTCCAGCTCGGCTGCCTGTTCGCCAACGTCACGCCCCACGCGCAGAAATACGCCTGGGGGGCGATGGTGCCGATCGAGAAGTCCGCCCTGGCCAAGGCGCAGCCACCGGTTCCGAATTGCGGGTGGTAGGGCACGCCCCCGGTGCCGGTTGCCGGCTTCCGGAAATGGCGATGCCCGATCGCGCACCCCGGCGAACGCGGCGCCGGTCTGCCCGCCCGGATCCGCCCCGGCCGTCCCCTCAGGTGCCGGCCGGGGGCCAATCGACATCGAGGGCGAGACGGACGCGGAAGACGACCCGACCCGCCTCGTCCCGGACCTGCGCCTCCAGGGAGAGGGCGCCGGCGGCCGCCGAACCCGACTGCTTCGGCTTGATCCGGATCAGATCGTGGGCCGCTTCGACCAGGGCCTCGGCCGCCGACAGACAGGCCTCCTGCCGATCGGCAAAGTCCAACCCCTCGTCGTCGCGGGACAAGCCCCCGCCGTCGATGAAGTCGGTGAAGTAGCGCACGGCGCGGGGCCTCATGGGCATAACCGGAGCGTGAACCGCCCGTCCTCGCCTGTCGCTAACCTGTGTGAGGCCGTCCCAGGTGACCCGGCGTGAAAGGCTACTGGAGCGATGTCCGGCGAGACCGGCCATCGGCGAGATGTCCCGGCGCACGCCACCATCGGGACTTGTCTGGAAATGCACGCAACTTGAGCGAGATCTCTCCGCCTGCCGCGGCGGATCACCACACCGGTGCTGTGATTGTGGGCGATCGCCGGGTGCCCGCACGCTGTCCAGATCGTGAGACGCGGCGACCCGACGGACGGCCCATCCATGGTCAAGGCTTCGTTAACGGGAAGCCGCCACAGTCTCGGGTCGGTGTCGCCGGTGTGACCCGATTACCACGTTCGAACCCGCTGCAGGATTGCCCAAAAGCAAATTCCCAACGCGCTTTGACGCGCACGTCCGATCGGTATAAAGACTTAACCCATGAGTTAAGCAAGAATCATGCCGTGAGCAGCGTGGCTCCGGTTGGCGAAGCACGCTGAAAGGGAATCGGGGCCTGGCATGAGTTTGGTGCAACGGCTGGAAGTGCGTCAGGGCCAAGCCCTGGTGATGACGCCGCAGCTCCTGCAAGCGATCAAGCTCCTGCAACTGTCGCAACTCGATCTCGCAGCCTATGTCGAGGCAGAACTCGAACGCAATCCGCTGCTGGAGCGCGCCGAGCCCGATCCGCCGGCTGCGGGCGAAGCCGCCGAGTCGGGTAACCACCAGGACGATGCGGTCGCGGACGGCTTCGAAGCCCCGGAACCCGACTCGTGGCTGTCCGCGGAGCTTAATCCGAGTCGCGGCGAGATCGAGGGCGATTTCGACACCCGGCTCGACAACGTCTTCCCCGATGATGGCCCGGTCCCGGCCCGGGAGGCGGGGGGCGGGGACATGCTCTCGCTGACGCCGCCGCCCTACGGCAGCAACGGGGGCAGCTTCGACGGCGAGGCGCCGGATTTCGAGGCCACCCTCACCGCCGAGACCTCGCTGCGCGACCACCTCGCGGGGCAGCTCGATCTCTCGACCAGGGAGCCGGTCGAACGGCTCATCGGCGGCTTCCTGATCGATGCCATCGACGAGGCCGGCTACCTGCGCGAGACCGTGGAGGGCGTGGCCGAGCGGCTCGGTGCCGAACCGGCCGTGGTGGGGCGGATGCTCGCCCTCGTGCAGAGCTTCGATCCGCCGGGCGTCGCGGCCCGGGACCTCGCCGAGTGCCTCGCGATCCAGCTGCGCGAGCGCGACCGCTTCGACCCCGCCATGCAGGCCCTGGTCTCGCGCCTCGACCTCGTGGCCAAGCGCGATTTCGCCGCGCTCCGCCGTCTCTGCGGCGTCGACGACGAGGATCTCGTCGACATGCTCGGCGAGATCCGCCGCCTCGACCCGAAGCCGGGCCGGGCCTTCGGATCGAGTGCCGTCGAGGTTCTGGTTCCCGACGTCTTCGTGCGCGCCGCCCCGGACGGCTCCTGGCTGGTGGAGCTGAACAGCGAGGCCCTGCCGCGGGTGCTGGTCAACCAGAGCTACTACGCCCGGGTCGTGCGCGGCGCCTCGGCGGAGGGCGACCGGGCGTTCCTGTCGGAGGCGTTGCAGAACGCCAACTGGCTGACCCGCTCCCTGGAGCAGCGCGCCCGCACCATTCTCAAGGTCGCCACCGAGATCGTGCGCCAGCAGGACGGGTTCTTCGTCCACGGCGTCGCGCACCTGCGCCCGCTCAACCTCAAGACGGTGGCCGAGGCGATCGGCATGCACGAATCGACCGTGTCGCGCGTGACCTCCAACAAGGCGATCGGGACGAGCCGCGGCACGCTGGAGATGAAGTACTTCTTCACCGCGGCGATCCCCGGCGCGGCCGGGATGGCGGCCCATTCCTCGGAGGCCGTGCGCCATCGCATCAAGCAGCTCGTCGACGGCGAGACGCCGGACGACGTGCTCTCCGACGACGCGCTGGTGCAGAAGCTGCGCGGCGAGGGCGTCGACATCGCCCGCCGCACCGTGGCGAAGTACCGGGAATCCCTGCGGATCCCGAGCTCCATCGAGCGGCGCCGGGAGCACTTCGCCCATGGCTCCGCCCATCACGGCGCCCTGGCTCTGCGCTGAGGGCGTGAGCGGGCTTGCACAGCGCCCGCGTCCGGCTCATCCGTGGCCCCCGATCCGACGCTTGGACCCGCGATGAACCCGACCGGTACGCCCCCGCGCAGCCTCACCGCCATCGTGCTCGCGGCCGGGAAGGGCACGCGGATGCGCTCCGACCTGCCGAAGGTTCTGCACCGGATCGCCGGGCGGAGCATGCTCGGGCACGTGCTGGCCGCCGTCCAGGCGGCGGGCGCGGGGCGGATCGCCGTGGTGGCCGAGCCCGGACGCGACGATGTCGCCGCCGAGATCGCCCGGCAGGCGCCCGGCGCGCTGGTCTTCCCACAGGCCGAACGGCTCGGGACCGCCCACGCGGTCCTGGCCGCTCGGGACGCGCTGGTCGATCCGGACGACGACGTGGTCATCGCCTTCGGCGACACGCCGCTCGTCACCGCCGCCACGTTTTTGCGATTGCGCGCGCCGCTGGCCGAGGGTGCGGCGGTCGCGGTGCTGGCCTTCGAAAGCCCGACGCCCACCGGCTACGGGCGCGTGCTCACCGAGGAAAGCCGCGTCCTGGCGATCCGCGAGGAGAAGGATACGAGCGAGGCCGAGCGGGCGGTGACCCTGTGCAATGCCGGGCTGATGGCGCTCTCCGGGCGGCACGCCCTCGCGCTCCTCACCCGCATCGGCAACGACAACGCCGCGGGCGAATACTACCTGCCGGACGCGGTGGCGCTCGCCGTCGGCGACGGGCTGACCGTCACCGTCGTGCCGGTGGACGAGGCGGAGGCGCAGGGCGTCAACGACCGGGTCCAGCTCAGCGTCGCGGAGGCGGCGATCCAGGCCCGGCTCCGCCGCAGCGCGATGCTGGGCGGAGCGACGCTGTCTGCCCCCGAGACCGTGTTCCTCAGCTATGACACGGTGCTGGGGCGCGACGTTGTCGTGGAGCCGAACGTCGTGTTCGGACCGGGCGTGCGGATCGGCGACGGCTGCACCGTGCGGGCCTTCGCGCATCTCACGGACACACACTTGGAGGCGGGCGTGCGAATCGGGCCGTTCGTGCGGCTGCGCGGGCACGCGGTGCTGGAGACGGGCGCCGAACTCGGTAATTTCGTCGAGCTGAAGAACGCCCGGATGGGTCCCGGCGCCAAGGCCGCCCACCTGACCTATCTCGGCGACGCGGAGATCGGCGCCAAGGCCAATATCGGCGCGGGGACGATCACCTGCAATTACGACGGGGTACTCAAGCACCGAACCACGATCGGCGCAGGCGCCTTCATCGGGTCGAATTCGGCGCTCGTGGCGCCGGTCCGCGTGGGGGAGGGGGCCTACGTGGCCTCGGGCTCCGTGATCACCGACGACGTCCCGGCCGACGCCATGGCGGTGGCCCGCGGCCGGCAGGCCACCAAGCCCGGCTGGGCCAGGGAGAAGCGCGCCGCGCTCCTGGCCGAGAAGGCGCGGCGCGGGTCGGGATCCTGACGGTCGCCCACGCGAAGCCTCGAACGGCCGGGGCTGGCCCTTGGCGGGGCCCATCCGGTACAAGCGGCGCAGGGCCCCGCCTTGAACGGTGCGGCCCGGATCGTGCGCGCGGGCTCGCGCACGCGTCGCGGGCGTCGAAGCGAGAGACATTTGCATGTGCGGCATCGTCGGGATCGTCGGACGCGACGCGGTGGCGGGGCAGGTGATCGAGGCCCTGCGGCGGCTCGAATACCGCGGCTACGATTCCGCCGGCATCGCCACCCTGGAGCACGGGCGGCTTGAGCGGCGCCGCGCCTCGGGCAAGCTCGTCAACCTGGAGGCTCGGCTCGCCCAGGAGCCGCTCACCGGCACGATCGGCATCGGCCACACCCGCTGGGCCACCCATGGCCGGCCCAACGAGACCAACGCCCACCCGCACGCCACCAACCGTCTCGCCGTCGTGCACAACGGCATCATCGAGAACTTCCGCGAACTCAAGCGCGAGCTGGAGGCCGACGGCGTCGTCTTCGAGACCGAGACCGACACCGAGGTCGTCGCCCAGCTCGTCAGCCGCAACATGGATCGGCACATGGGTCCCGTGGAGGCGGTCGCCGCCGCCCTGCCGCGGCTGCGCGGCGCCTTTGCGCTGGGCTTCCTGTTCTCGGGCGAGGAAAACCTGCTGATCGGCGCCCGCCACGGCGCGCCGCTGGCGGTCGGCTTCGGCCAGGGCGAGACCTATCTGGGCTCCGACGCCCTGGCGCTCGCCCCGTTCACCGACGCGCTCACCTACCTCGACGAGGGCGACTGGGCGATCCTGACCCGGGACGGCGCCGAGATCCGCGACCTGGCCGGCAATCCCGTCCAGCGCCCCCGGCAAAAAATCGCGACGCAGGCCTACCGGATCGACAAGGGCGAGTACCGCCACTTCATGGCCAAGGAGATCCACGAGCAGCCCGAGGTGGTCGGCCGCACGCTGGCCCACTACGTCGACATGGCGCAGGGCCGGGTCATGCTGCCCGAGGCGCTCCCCTTCGACTTCGCCAAGCTCAGCCGCGTCTACATCACCGCCTGCGGCACGGCCTATTATGCCGGTCTCGTCGCCCGCTACTGGTTCGAGCAGGTGGCGCGCCTGCCCGTGGAGATCGATGTCGCCTCGGAGGCCCGCTACCGCGAGGCGCCGCTGGAGAAGGACGGGCTGACGCTGGTGATCTCGCAATCGGGCGAGACCGCCGACACCCTGGCGTCCCTGCGCTACGCGAAGAGCCAGGGCCAGCACACCCTGAGCGTGGTGAACGTGCCGACCTCGACGATCGCGCGGGAATCCTCCGTGGTGATGCCGACGCTGGCCGGACCGGAGATCGGGGTGGCCTCCACCAAGGCGTTCTCGTGCCAGCTCACCGTGCTCCTGTGCCTCGCCATCGCGGCCGGCCGGGCCCGCGGCACCCTGGATGCGGCGGGCGAGCGGCGTCTCGTCGACGCGCTGATCAAGGCGCCGGGCCTGATGGCGGAGGCGCTCGCCGACGAGCCGGCGATCGAGGGTCTGGCCCGGGAGATCGCGAAGGCGCGGGACGTACTCTATCTCGGGCGCGGCACCAGCTACCCGATGGCGCTGGAGGGTGCGCTGAAGCTGAAGGAAATCAGCTACATCCACGCAGAGGGCTACGCCGCGGGCGAGCTGAAGCACGGGCCGATCGCGCTGATCGACGAGAGCGTGCCGGTGATCGTCATCGCGCCGCACGACGCGGTGTTCGAGAAGACCGTCTCGAACATGCAGGAGGTCGCCGCCCGCGGCGGCCGGATCGTGCTGATCGGCGACGCCAAGGGCGCGGCCGAGCACGGGCTCGAGACGCTCGCGACCTTCACCATGCCGGCGCTCGACGCCACGGTGGCGCCGATCGTCTACGCGGTGCCGATCCAGCTGCTCGCCTACCACACGGCGATGTTCATGGGGAAAGACGTCGACCAGCCCCGCAACCTCGCCAAGTCGGTGACGGTGGAATAGGCGCGGCCGGCCGAATCCGCGCTCCGCACGCGCGCGGCGCCGCCTTTGCGAGCGCCGCGAATCTCGGGACGGCTGAGCGTGCGGTCCCTTTGATCCCGGTACGAGGCCCCGCATGACCGCATGTGACACCGACGCCCTGCGCTGGCTCGACGGGCAGGAGGGGGCGATGCTGTCACTCCTCGAGGAGCTGGTGAACATCGATTCCGGCTCCTACGACAAGGCCGGCGTGGACGCGGTCGGCACGCGCATCGCGGCGTTCCTGGCCGGTGAGGGTATCCCGGCGACGACGATCCCGGTGGAGGGCTACGGCGACGCGCTGAGGGCCGAGGTCGCCGGCTCCGGCGGCGGCAACCGGCCGGTGGTGCTGATGGGCCACCGCGACACCGTCTTCCCGAAGGGCGAGGTGTCGCGCCGTCCGTTCCACGTTGCCGACGGCCGCGCCTACGGGCCGGGCGTCGCCGACATGAAGGCCGGTCTCGTAATGAACGCCTTCGTGCTGGCGGCCTATCACCGGGCCGGCGGAGCGCCGATGCCGCTCACCGGCCTCTTCACCAGCGACGAGGAGATCGGCTCGCCGGCCTGCCGGCCGATCATCGAGGAGACGGCCCGCGGCGCCCGGGCCGTGCTGAATTCCGAGCCGGGGCGGCCGACCGGCAACGTCGTCACCGGCCGCAAGGGCGGCGTGTTCATGCACCTCGAGGTGCTCGGCAAGGCCGCCCATTCCGGCGGCAACTTCGCGGACGGGCGCAGCGCCATCCTGGCGCTCGCCCACAAGACCGTGGCGTTCCACGCGATCACCGACCTCGACCGGGGCACGACGGTGAATGTCGGGCTGATCTCCGGCGGCCAGTCGGTGAACACCGTCGCGCCCCGGGCGACCTGCGAGATCGACCTCCGCTACGTCACCCCGCTCGACCGCGAGGACGCCATGGCGCGGATCGCCGCCATCGTGACGGATGGCACGGTGCCGGGCACGACCGCGCACCTGACCGTCAAGGGCGAGTTCCTGCCGCTCGTCCAGGATGCGGGCTCCCGGGCGCTGTTCGAGACCTACGCGCGGGCGAGCGCGGGGCAGGGCGTGCCGGTCGCGGGCGAGTTCGCCGGGGGCTGCGCCGATTCCGGCTTCACCGCGAGCGTCGGCTGCCCGACCCTGTGCGCCGTGGGCCCGGTGGGGGGCAAGGCGCATTCCCCCGAGGAATATTTGGAGGTTGCGAGCCTCGTCCCCCGGGCGCGCGCGATGGCCGAGACCATCGCGGCGCTGGCGTCCGCCTGAGGGTCAGAGGTCGACCGAGGCGCGTGCGGCATCGCCGTAGCGGGGCCCGCTGACCGCCTCCAGGGGGATCGCCCTGTCGATGGCGGCGCGGTCTTCGGCGGTCAGGACGATCTCCGCGGCGGCGGCGTCTCCTCCAGGTGCCGGATCTTGCGGGCGCCCGGGATTGGCACGATGGTGTCGCCCTGCTGAAGCACCCAGGCCAGGGCGAGCTGCGCGGGCGCGACGCCCTTGTCGCGCGCCATCGCGGCCAGGGCGTCGATCAATCGCCGGTTGGCGGCGAGGTTCTGTGCCTAGAAGCGCGGCAGGGCTACAGTGCGATCGGGACCGGCTCTAAGCAGGCTCCGCAAAAGTGGCGGCCGGTTTTGCGACGAAAACCTGCGACAGACCAAGGACGTAACAGGACCGAGCGCTGGCCTGCCCACGGTACACGACAATGACGCCGTCTTCACCGCATGAAGCGTGGGTCTCCTTTCCCGTGCGGGAGAGGGACAGGTTGAGGAACGAAAACGTCAAGGACAAGGCTCCCCCCATACGCGCGTCGATGGCGCGCTCGATCCGGTGACTTCTTGTCCCTCACCCCAGCCCTCTCCCGCACGGGAGCGGGCAGGTTGCGCCCGCCAAACGCGTCGGCGCGCGACTGTCGTGTCTAATGTGGCCTGCCGACGCGAGTCGGCTTAGCCCCGCAAAGCCCCCACGAGACGCTCGAGGAACCCGTCGAGCGCGGCCTTGTCGATCCAGCGCAGCACCGCGACCAGGTCGCGGTCCGGATCGCACCAGATCACGTTGTTGCCGGCGCCGAGGGCGCTGAAGGACGCGGCGGAGAGCTGCGGCTTGGCGGCCGCGCCGCGGTTCAGCCACCAGAGATAGCCGTAGCTGTCGAGCATCGGCGACGGGGTCAGCATGGCGCGGATCCAGCGTTCCGAGACGAGCCGTCGCCCGTTCCAGGCACCGAAGCGGGCGATCAGCAGCCCGAACCGGGCGTGGTCGTCCGCGCCGATGCACAGGCCGCCGCCCCAGTGGCCGCCCCCGGGCACCGACTGGATGCGGCCGCCGTCGATCTCGACCCAGGCGTTGTCATAGCCGTGCCAGGCCCAGTCTCGGGAGGCGCCGATCGGGTCCATGATCCGTTCGCGCAGAACCTCCGGCAGGGCGCGGCCGAAGCGGCGCATCAGGCAGTAGGACAGCAGGTTCACCCGCACGTCGTTGTACTCGTAGTAGGAGCCCGGCGGATGCAGCGACCGCCTCTCGCCCTTGCGGCTGTTGTCCGCCCCCGGCCCGATCTGGCGGAAGTGGTCGACCTGGTCGGACTTGCCGAACAGGACGCCTTGCCACTCGCTCGATTGCTGCAGCAGGTGGCGCCACGTGATCAGGCCGTTGTGCGGGCCGTCGAGGAGCGGGTCCGCCACGTTGTCGCGCACCGGCGCGTCCACGTCGGGGATCAGCCCGTCTTCATGGGCGAGGCCCGCCAGCACCGCCAGGTAGCTCTTGGCGATCGAGAAGGTCATGTCCGGCCGGCGCGTGTCGCCCCAGGCGGCGATGCGGCGGCCGTCCTTCAGGATCACGCCTGCCGGGCCGCCCCGCGCGCGCACCGGCCCGACGATGTCGCTCCAGGGCCCGCGCTCGTTCCACTCGACGAGGCCGACGTAGCGCCCGTCCGGGTAATACAGGCTGCGCGGCCACGGGCTCTCGTTGGCCTCGGCGAAGGAGACGGCGTCCGCGAGCCGGCCGGGATCGAACCCGGCCGCGCCGGGCTCCACGCCCTCGAAGGAATCGGTGGGCCAGGACGGCGCCATCGGCTGTGTCACGCGTGTGCTCCAGGCTGGATTGCCAAGGCCGTATCGGGCGCAGAGGGAAGCATGACCTACGCCGCACCGTGTGCATACGGAACCGGCGCTCCCCGTCCAGCCGCGCGGCCGATTGGTCCCGACCGGCTGTTCCCGGGCGATCCCGCGAGACCGGCGTGCCGATTTCCGCGCCCGGGGCCCATCGAGCACAGACCGTCGCTTGGCGCAGCGCCGCCAGACGCTTCAGGGTACAGGGCATCGGGCAGTCTCGCCCGCGCGCCGACACGGGGCGCCAGCGCGATGCCATCGCCCCGGCTCGCGGCAGGGTCGCCCCCCGGGACTGTAAGTCGGCCGCGTCTTGCCGGACCGGGCTGCGAGCTCGCCCTGATCGCCTGCACCGGTCGTCCAGATCGACCTGAACACGTAGTTCTTCGCCTGCCCCGCCGTGCTCATGGGCTGGTGCGACCGGCGCGTGATCGTGGTGGCGAACGCCGCCACGGCGATCCACCACCTCGCCCTCGATTCCGTGCGCGAGCAAGCTGTGGCCGCGGAAGGCATCGTCCACACCGTCGCCGAGGCGGCGGCCGGGACCGTCGAGGCGACGGGTACGTCGGCCGGCGGCATCCTGACCTCGGCGTCCGAATTGTCGGTCGCGTTCGATCATTCGGCACGGAGGTCGGCCGTTTCCTGGCGTCGGTACGCGCGGCCTGACCCGGGACCGCCCGGGCACCCGCCGCAGCCCCGCCGTGATCCGGGCGGCCGGGCCTGGGCTGGCCGGCGTCGGCCGGCATCCCGACCGCTGAGCGCCGTCAGGCCGACGACAGCGCACCGCCGTCGGATGCCGAAGGACAGCCCGCACGCACCGGGCCGCCCGATCGATGCGCCGCCCGCGCGCGGCGGCCACGGTGAGCAGCGCCCGCCGTCGCTCGGGAGCCGCTTGCGCGAGAGAGCCGCTTCGAGCACGGTCCGGTCGTGCAGCCCGCGTTTTCGGCGGATCGTGTAGGATTTGGGGCGAAGGACCGCGTTGTCCGTGCATCTCCTGATCGTCGATGACCACCCGCTGTTCCGCGATGCGCTGGCGGCAACGATCCGCCTCGCGCATCCCGACGCGGTCCTGCACGAGGCCGACGGGATCGAGGCGGCCTGCGCGGCGCTGGCCGCGAACCGCGGCATCGACCTGACGCTCTTCGATCTGTCGATGCGGGGCGTGACCGGCTTCGACGGCCTGATCACGCTGCGGGCCCGCTTCCCGCGGGTTCCGATCCTGGTCGTCTCCGGCCACGAGGATCCGCGCATCGCGCGGGAGGCCCTGGAGCACGGAGCGGCCGGCTTCGTCCCCAAGGCCATGGACAAGGCGACCCTCACCCGGGCGATCGCCGAGGTGCTGAGCGGGGCCCTTTTCCTGCCCCCCGGTCTCGCCGACGCCAGCGCACCGGCGCCCCGGAGCAGGAAGGCGCCCCTGCCCGAGCGCCTCGCCCGGCTCACGCCGCAGCAGTTGCGCGTGCTGACGATGATCCGGCAGGGCAAGCTCAACAAGCAGATCGCCCACGAGCTTCAGGTCGGCGACTCGACCGTCAAGGCGCATGTCTCCGAGATCCTGCGCAAGCTCGAAGTCATCAGCCGCACGCAGATCGTGATCGACACGGCGGCCCTCGATTTCGACCAGATCCACAACGCGCACCGGGGCTGACCCGGCCCCCGGGATCCCAGCGCTGGACAGTGGCCCATCGGGCGCCCGGTCGAGACCGGGCACCGAAACGCTCCGATCCGTCCTCCTGCGTCGAGCGGCTCATGCGACCGACGCAACCCAGGCCCAAACCGAGCCCGGCTCGTTTAAAATCGATATGATGCTATCTATCAGCATGCGAGCTGATTGATCCCGCCCGTCCGCGGGATCCTCGCGGCGATGGACCCGGGACTATGCCGAATGCCGAGGATCACAGGGGCCGGGAGCGGCTGCAGCAGGCCTTCACCCACGCGCTCCTGACGACCGGCCGTCACTGGCGCCGGGCCGCCAATACGGTCGCGGAGGCGCACGGACTGTCCGACGCCACCGCCCATCCGCTGATCATCATCGGCCGTATGAAAGATGAGCCCCGCCAGAACGCCCTCGCCGAAGCCGTCGGCATCGAGGGCCCGTCGCTGGTGCGGCTCCTCGACCAACTGGCGGCTGCCGAACTGGTGGTGCGGCGGGAGGACCCGACCGACCGGCGGGCCAAGGTCCTCGGGCTGACCCCGCGCGGGCGGCGTGTCTTCGAGCGGATCGAGGCCGAGCTCTCGACGCTGCGGGCTTGCGTCTTCGCGGAGGTCGACGGCGCGGATCTGGAGGCGAGCCTCCGGGTCTTCGCCGCGCTCCAGCGCTTCGACCGCCAGGCCGCCGTCGATGACGCCGCCCCCGTGCCGGAGCCGCTGTCGTGACACTTCCCGGATGGCGCGACTGGGCCTTCGCGCTGAAGACCTACGCGGCGGCGATGCTCGCCCTGTTCCTGGCGCTCTGGATCGACCTGCCGCGTCCCTACTGGGCCCTCGGCACGGTCTACATCACCAGCCAGGTGCTCTCCGGCGCGACGCGCTCCAAGGCCGTCTACCGGGTCTGCGGCACGATCCTCGGCGCCGCCGTGAGCATCGTGCTGGTGCCGAACCTCGTGAACGCACCGGTGCTGCTGAGCCTCGCCATCGCCTTCTGGGTCGCGCTCTGTCTCTACGTCGCGCTCCTCGACCGCACGCCCGCGAGCTACCTTCCCATGCTGGCGGGCTACACGGCGGCGCTGATCGGCTTCCCCGCCGTCGACGATCCCGGCGCGATCTTCGACACCGCGGTGGCGCGGGCCGAGGAGATCTCGCTGGGGATCCTCTGCGCCAGCCTCGCCGCCACGCTGATCCTGCCGCAATCGGCAGCCCCGGTCATCGCAGGCCGGCTCGATCTCTGGCTCGGCGAGGCCCGCGCCTGGACGCAGGCCGCCCTCGCGGCCGCCCGCGCGCCGCGCACAGGCGAAGCGGACAGCAACCTGCGCCTGCGCCTCGCTTCGGACGCCCTCGGCCTCGACGCCCTCGGGCACGCCCTGCGCAACGAAGCCACGGGGGCTGCGCGCGCCGCGGAGGCCTTCGCTCCGCTCCGGCAGCACATGCTGATGGTCCTGCCCATCGTCGCCGCGGTCGCCGACCGCGTCGCGGCCCTGGAGCAGCTCGACGCCCTGCCGGCCCGGGTGCGCGCGTTCCTGTCGGACCTCGCGGTCTGGCTCGCCGAGGCGGGGGAGGATCCGGACGGCGCGGCGCGGCTGCGCGGCCGGATCGAAGAATTCGATCCCGTTCTCGGCCAACGTCCCGCCTGGACCGCGCTCCTGCTGGCGAGCCTCGCGGCCCGCCTGCGCGACGTCATCGACCTGCGCCAGGACCTGCGCGCGCTGCGCGGCCATCTGGAGGTCGGCACGGCGCCGGAGGCGCCGCTCGCCTTCGCCTACACGGCACGGGTCCGCGGGATCCGCCACCGCGATCATGGCCTCGCCGCGTTCTCGGCCTTCGGGGTATTCACGGGCCTGCTGGCCTGCTGTGCCCTTTGGATCGCCACCGGCTGGCCCGACGGGTCCGCGGCGCCGATGATGGGGGCGGTCGCCTGCTGCCTCTTCGCCGCCCAGGACGATCCGGCGCCCCAGATCCTCGGCTTCGCCAACTCGGCGCTCGTCGGCGCCCTGGTCGCGGGCGTCTACCTGTTCGCGATCCTGCCCCTGGCCACCAGCTTCGAGATGCTGGCCCTGGCCGTGGCGCCGGCCCTGATCCTGTGCGGCCTGATGATGACGCAGCCGCGCTTCGCCCCGATGGGCATGGGCGCGGCCCTCAACGGTGCCACCCTGCTGGCCCTGCAGAACGGCTACAGCGGCGACTTCGCGCCCTTCGCGAATTCGGTCGTCGCCTCGGTGGTCGGGATGTGGATCGCCGCTCTGGTGACCCGGCTGATCCGCTCGGTGGGCGCCGGCTGGAGTGCGAACCGGCTGGTCCGGATCAACCGGCGCAGCCTCGCGGCGGCCGCGGCCGGGCGCGGCGCCGCCCACGGGCTCGAACTCGCCGCCCTGATGCTCGACCGCGTCGGTCTCATCGCCCCCCGCCTCGCGACGCTCCCCGCGGAGGCCTCGGCGGCGATGGGCGACCTCTTGGCCGACGTGCGGGTCGGCATCAACCTCGTGGAGGTCCGGCGGGTGCGCCGGCGGCTGACGGGCGCGGCCCGCGCGACGGTCGATCAGGCCCTGGCGCTGGCGCCGCTTCACCTGCGCGGCCAGGCAGGCCGTTCCGGTGCCGATCTGCTGGTCGCCCTGGACGACAGCCTCGACGCCGTCGCGGAGGCCGCGCCCTCGGCCGAGCGCCGGGCCGCCCTGATCGGCCTCGCCGGCCTGCGCCGCGGGCTGTTCCCCGATGCGCCGGCCTACCGGCCGGCACCCGCATCGATCGACCGGAGGAGGGCGGCGTGATGGGGGAGATCGATCTCTACGGCGTGTTCGTGCCGGGCGTGGCCGTGTGGATGGCCGTCGCCTTCGCGCTCAGCCTGCCCCTGCGCCGCCTCCTCTCGGCGACCGGCTTCTACCGCCTCGTCTGGCATCGGCCGCTCTTTGACCTCGCGCTCTTCGTCGTCCTGCTGGGCGGCGTCGTGACCCTCGCCCATCGGATCCTGCAATGACCGCCCTCTTCTCCGTCCTCGGACGCCTCCTGGTCACCCTCGGCATGGTCGCCGCGGCGCTGATCGTCGGCCTCGCCCTGTGGGACTACTACATGGACGCCCCCTGGACGCGGGACGGACGGGTGCGCGCCGACGTGGTGGCGGTGGCCCCGGACGTGTCCGGCCTCGTCACCGAGGTGCTGGTGGCGGACAACCAGCTCGTCCGGCGGGGCGACGTCCTGTTCCGCATCGATCCCGACCGGTTCCGGCTCGGGCTCCGACAGGCGGAGGCGATGGTCGAGGGCCGCCGGGCGACCGCCGAGCAGGCGGCGGCCGATCATGCACGCTACGCCAAGCTCAGCGACGCGGCCGTGTCGCAGCAGAAGGTCGAGGCCGCCAAGGCCGCCGACCTGTCCGCCCAGGCCGCCTACGAGCAGGCCGTTGCGGACCGCGACCTCGCCAAGCTCAACCTGGACCGATCGGCGGTGCGCGCCGCGGTCAGCGGCCGGATCGCCAATATGGAGCTGCGTCCGGGCGCCTACGTCACCACCGGCCGGGGCGTGATGGCGCTGATCGACAGCGATACGGTGCGGATCGAGGGCTATTTCGAGGAGACCAAGCTGCCGCGCATCCGCGTCGGCGCGCCCGTGACCGTGCAGTTGATGGGCGACGACGGCGTGCTCAAGGGACGCGTCGCCAGCATCGCGGGGGGCATCGCCGAGACCGGCCGCAGCGACGCGACCAACCTCCTGGCCAACGTCAACCCGACCTTCTCGTGGGTCCGTCTGGCCCAGCGCATCCCGGTGCGGATCACCCTCGACGGCGGGACCACGGATCCGCGGCTGGTGAGCGGCCGGACCGCGACGGTGTCGATCGCCCCGGCGGCGGACGGGACAGCCCCGCGCTGGCCCTGGACGGCCTGGCGCGAGGCGCGCGCCCGCTGAGGGAGCCGCCGCCCACAGCACGGGCAGCGGCACGCTCCTTTCACTTGGGATCGATGGCGCAGGATGGGGCTCGGCGGTCGCTTCCAGACGATCCTCGCCCATCCTTGACCCCTCCCCAGCTGGGGGGGGAATGCGCGTCTCGGCCGGTCTCAGCCGCCCAGTCCGCCCACACACAGGTACTTGGTGTTCAGGTAATCCTCGATGCCCTGGTAGGAGCCCTCGCGTCCGAGGCCGGATTCCTTGACGCCGCCGAAGGGCGCCACCTCGCTGGTGATGATGCCCTCGTTGATCCCGACCATGCCGTATTCCAGCGCCTCGGCGACCCGGAAGGTGCGGCCGAGGTCGCGGGTGTAGAAGTAGCAGGCCAGACCGAACTCGGTGTCGTTGGCCATCCGGACCGCCTCCGCCTCGTCGCGGAACCGGAATAGCGGCGCCAGCGGCCCGAAGGTCTCCTCGCGGGCCACCGCCATGGCGGGGGTCGCGCCGGTGATCACCGTCGGCTCGAAGAACTGGCCGCCCAGGGCGTGCCGGTGGCCGCCCGCGATGACCCGGCCGCCCTTCTCGACGGCGTCGCGGATATGCGCCTCGGTCTTCTCCACGGCGGCCATGTCGATCAGCGGCCCCTGGGCGACGCCCTCCTCGGTGCCGTGACCGACCTTCAGGCGGTTCGCCGCCTCGGCCATCTTCTCCGCGAAGGCATCGTAGATCCCGTCCTGCACCAGGAAGCGGTTGGTGCAGATGCAGGTCTGGCCGGAATTGCGGTACTTGGCGAGCATCGCGCCGGCCACCGCCTTGTCGAGGTCGGCGTCGTCGAACACGATGAACGGCGCGTTGCCGCCCAGTTCCATCGAGACCTTCTTCACCGTGTGGGCGGCCTGCTCCAGCAGCACCTTGCCGACCTCGGTCGAGCCGGTGAACGTGATCTTCTTGACCAGGGGATTGCCGGTCATCTCGGCCCCGATGGCGCGGGCCGAGCCGGTGAGGATGCTCACCACCCCGGCCGGGAAGCCGGCGCGCTCGCACAGCACGCCCCAGGCGAGACCCGAGAGCGGGGTCTGCGAGGCCGGCTTGATCACGATCGTGCAGCCGGCCGCCAGCGCGGGGGCGATCTTGCGGGCGATCATCGAGGACGGGAAGTTCCACGGCGTGATCGCCGCCACCACGCCCACCGGCTCCTTGGTCACCAGGATCTTGCGGTCGCCCCAGGGGGAGGGGATGACGTCGCCGTAGACGCGCCGCGCTTCTTCCGCGAACCACAGCACGTACGCCGCCGACATGGCGACCTCGCCGCGGGCCTCGGTGAGGGACTTGCCCTGCTCGGCGGTGAGGATCTGCGCCAGATCCTCCTGATGCTCGGTGACCAGCCCGGCGAGCTTGCGCAGCAGCACGGCACGCTCGTTGGCGGTCCTGGCACGCCAGGCGGGGTAGGCCTCGTGAGCCGCCCGGATCGCCCGGCGGGTCTCCTCCGCGCCGGCATTCGGCACCCGGGCGATCACCGCGTCGGTGGCCGGGTTGGTGACGTCGATGCTCCCGGAGCCGTCCTTCGACCAGGCACCGCCGATCAGGCAGGCTTCGACTAGGAGGGCACGATCCTTCAGGGAGGGGATTTCGGTCTCAGGCATCCAACGGTTCCTTCGGCGGCCGTGGCATGTCCGGTTGGGACATGCCGGGCCGCGGCTTGAGGGGCACGCTCTGGGCCGTATTCCTCGCCTGCGCCTCGGCTTTTGTCTCGAAGACATGGGGAGCCAGATCGCGGCTCGCCAACGAGGCGCCGAGTTTCAATCGCAAGAACGCGCTGGTGGTATACCGGGACGCGGTCTCGTAATAGCGGTTTTCCAGATAGGCGATCGCCGAGAAGTACGCGTCGCTCACCGTCGGGTCGATCTCGAACCCGTCGTAGTTGGCGATCAGGTGGACCTTGCGGCCGATCTCCTGGCAGGCCCGCTCGTATTCACGGCGCACCAGCTCGACGTCGTCGATGGTCCGGACCTGGAAGCCTTCGAGGTTCGAGAACAGGATGTTGCGCTCGGCATCGTAGCTGATCCGGTCGGCGAGGGAGACCCCCAGCAGCCACGGCTCCAGAGCCATCACCGTATCGCGGAACAGCCGCGGATCCATCGGCTTCGGGGCCTGCACGATGGGGGTGAAGCCCATCTGCCCGAGGATATCCCGGTCGATGTCGATGCCCGGCGCGACCTCGACGAGTTCCATGCCGGCCCGCGTCCGGCGGAACACGCAGCGCTCGGTCACGTAGAGCACCGGCTGGCCGCGCTCGGCCGCGTAGGCCCCCGAGAAGGTGACCTGCTCCACGGCGGCGATGAACTTCTGCGAGCGTCCCTCGCTGAGGATCCGGATGCCGCCATCCTCCACCGCCACCTTGAGCCCGTCGGCCGTGAAGGTGCCGGCGAAGACGAGACTCTTGGCGTTCTGCGAGATGTTGATGAAGCCGCCGGCGCCCGCGAGCCTCTTGCCGAAGCGGCTGACGTTGACGTTGCCCTCCGCGTCGCACTGCGCGAGGCCCAGGCAGGCGAGGTCGAGGCCGCCGCCGTCGTAGAAGTCGAACTGCTGGTTCTGGTGCAGCACGGCGGCCGGGTTCAGGGCGGCGCCGAAATCGAGCCCGCCCTGCGGCAGGCCGCCGATCACCCCGGGCTCGGCGGTGAGCGTCAGGTATTTCAGCACCCGCTCCTCGGCGGCCACCGCCGCGACCCCCTCGGGCATGCCGATGCCGAGATTGACCACGCCCCCCGGCGGAAGCTCGAAGGCGCAGCGCCGGGCGATGACCTTGCGGGCATCGAGCGCCATCGGGGCGATCCGGTCGAGCGGGACGCGCTGGCGGCCCGTGAAGGCGTGGTTGTAGGGCGTGCCGTAGGTCTGGCGGTGGTTCTCCGGCTGGCTCAGCACCACGCAATCCACCAGCACGCCGGGCACCTGCACCTCGCGCGGGTTGAGCGAGCCGGCCTCGGCCAGCCGCTCCACCTGCGCGATGACGAAGCCGCCCGAGTTCTTCGCCGCCATGGCGGCCGCGAGGTTGTCGAGGGTGAGAGCCTCGCGCTCCATGGTGATGTTGCCGGCGGGATCCGCCGTCGTGCCGCGGATCAGCGCGACGTTCACCGGGAAGGCCTTGTAGTGCAGCCAGGTCTCGCCGCCGAGCTCGACCACGCTGACGAGATCCTCCCGGGTCACGGCATTGAGCTTGCCGCCCTCGAGCCGCGGATCCACGAAGGTGCGCAGACCCACCTTGGTGATGTGGCCCGGCGTGTGCGCGGCGATCTCCCGGTAGAGGTGCGAGACCACGCCGAGCGGCAGGTTGTAGGCCTCGATCTGCCCCTCGACCGCCATGGCGCCGAGCTTCGGCACGAGCGCCCAGTGGCCGCCGACGACGCGCTGGACGAGGCCCGGGATCGCCAGCCGGTTGAGGCCGCGCTCCTTGCCGTCGCCCGGCGCGGCGGCGAACATCAGGCCGAGCCCGTGGGGCCCAGCGCCGGATTCGTAACGCCGGGCGAGGGCCAGGATCAGTTCGTCGGGGGTGCCGATGCCGACGAACCCCGAGACCGCCACCATGTCGCCGTCGCACAGGATGGCGATCGCCTCGTCGGCGCTGACGATCTTGTTCTTCAGGCTGCCCATGGGGTGATCCTCGGCGCCTGGGATTCCGGCCACAATGGGGGGCTGGCGAAGGAACCGCGCCATTCCCTCCCCCCGCTGCGGGGGAGGGTGGCCCCCGAAGGGCGTCGGGAGAGGGCAGCGCGGCTCCCGGAACGGGCACGACCTTCATGAAGGCCACCGCCCTGTTCTGCACCGTCGCTCCCTTGTTGCGGGACTTCGTCCCGGCCCGACCCCTGCTGACGCAGGGGCCATCCTCCCCCACTGAGGGGGGAGGGGGAACACGTCGCGCCCCGCATGAGCCGTCGAGCGACCATCCTACCCCCGCTTGCCGAGCCAGTCGGCGATGCCGGAGCCCAGCAGCTTCTGTGCCTTGCCGCCGACGAAGACGCCGACATGGCCGCCGGGCAGCCCGAGTTCGGTGTAATCGTCGGTGCCGATCCTGTCCTTGAGCGCCTGGGAGGTGGCGGGCGGGATGATGTGATCGTCCTGCGCGAAGACGTTCAGCACCGGGCAGGTGATAGCCTTGAGATCCACCGTCCGGCCGCCGAGCTCGAAGGTGCTCTGGATGAGCTTGTTGTCCTGGTAGAGGTCCTTGAGCCACTGCTTGGCCGCCTCGCCGGGATGGTCCGGGCGGTCGGCGATCCACTTCTCCATGCGCAGGAAGTTCAAAAACTTCTTCTTGTCATCGAGGGCGTCGAGCAGGTCGAGGTTGTACTTTGTCATGGTCCGCATGGGCGTCATCATGGAGAAGACCGAGCCCATGAAGGCGCCGGGCAGGGAGCCCTGCGCGTCGATCAGCCGGTCGACATCCTCCGGCGTCAGAGACCGGGTCCAGACGTTGATGAAGCCGTGGCCGGCCCGGGCGTCCCGGGCGTCGGCGTGGAAGTCGATCGGCGTGATGGTCAGCACCATCGCGTTGACGGTCTCCGGGTAGAGCGCCGCGTAGCAGGTGGTGAAGACGCCGCCCTCGCAGATGCCGAGCAGGCTGATCCTATCGCGCGCGGCCGCCTCTTGGATGAAGGCGACGCATTCGGCGAGGTAGCCGTCGACGTAGTCGTCGATGCTGACGTAGCGGTCGGCCCGGCCCGGATTGCCCCAGTCGACCACGTAGAGGTCGAGGCCGAGGTTCAGGAGGTTGCGGACGAGGGAGCGGTCCTCCTGAAGGTCCGCCATCGTGTAGCGTCCGATCAGCCCGTAGACGATCAGCACCGGCGGCAGGCCCCGGCTCTCGGCCAACGGCCGGTAGCGGTAGAGCCGGACCTTGTCCTGGCTCCAGACCAGGTCCTTCGGCGTGGTGGCGATCTCGACGTCGGCGTCGCGCAACTCCGCGAACAGCTTGGCGCCGGCGCTGATGCGCTGGCCGAGGGTGCCGACCTCGGCCAGCATCTCGGCCGGCGTCAGGGCGATTGGCGAGGCCGCCTGAGGGATCTTCCGGTCAGCCATGGGCCTGCTCCCCGATGCGCGCGCCGTCCGCCCGCGCTCCCCTGGCCGCCGCGCGACGCTCGCGGCGCAGCGCCCGCACCTCCCGGCGCAGCTCGGTCAGGCTCTTGTGCACGTCGTCGAGTTCGGCCCGGGTCGGCTGGCCGTAGAAGTCCGACAGGAAGGCCGCCACGTCCTGCTGGGCCAGGCGCAGATCGGTCGAGGCGCGCAGCACGGACCGCTGCGAGGCCAGGAATGTGTCCGAGCGTTGGACCTCCAGCAGGACCGCGTTGGCGGTCTCGATCCAGCGGGTCATCATCTCCCGGGCGGAGGCGAAGCTCTCGCCGCGCTCGGCCCGGGCATTGGCCTCCTGGGCGAAGGTGCCGGCCGCCCGGGTCCAGGCCTCCAGCATCACGGCCTGGTGCTCGCTCTGCACCCGTCGGAGCGTCGCCCAGGCGGTGAACAGGGCCGCGTAGCGCCGCTCGGTCTGCCACAGGTCGGCGAGCTGCGGGCCCTCGGCCATGCGGGTCAGCGCGGCGTCGAACTCGCCCGAGCCGCCGAGCCAGGCCTGGGGATCGAAGATCCGGGCGAGCACCGCCCCGGCGGTGGGATCCGGCGCGCCGGGGCCGCCCTGCAGCGCATGCGCCAAGGTCTGGGAGAGGGCGGTGGCGGAGGTCCAGGCCTCCGTCAGCTTGGCCTGCGCACCGGCGAGGCCGGCGAGATCCGCCGCCGGGAAGGTCGGCCAGCCGAAATTGGGGACGGCCTGCCCGGCACCCGGCGTGAGGAAGCCCGCGCCGGCCCGGGTCCAGAACTCGCCCATCGCCCGGAACGCGTCGAACTGGTCCATGCTGGCGTTCCTCCCGACCTTTTCTGGCTCCGCGTTGCCGCGGAGCCCGTTGTCAGCTCACCGACTCGACCGCATGACCCGAATCCTTCCTCCCCGCCCTGCGGGGGAGGGTGGCCCCCGAAGGGGGTCGGGAGAGGGGCAGCGCGACGGTACCCAACCGGGCTCTACCCGTCTCGATGGCGTCCGCCCCATTCTGAAACGTCGCTCCCCTCTCCCGACCCTCGCTGACACGAGGGCGTTCCTCACCCGCAGACGGGGGAGGGACGGCGCGCGTGGGTTGATTGTCGTTCTTGTCCTTCGATGTGTGGATCCGGTCGGGATGAGGTCGTTGTTGGGGCGCCCCCGGGTCGATCGACCGCTCACGCCGCCGGGCGCGTCTCCCCGAGGGCCTCGGCGTAGATCGCGAAGGCGTCGTCGTAGGTGACCTCGCGGGGGTTGTTCACGAGGAGCCGCGTCTGCTTCATCGCGTCGGAGGCCATCCGCTCCAGGTCCTGGCGGGCGACTCCGACCTCGGCGAGCGAAGCCGGCACCTTGCAGTCGCGGCAGATGGCGTCGAGGCTCTCGACGAAGCGCTTGGCGGCTTGGGCCGGCGGCAGGCTCGCGGCGGCGGGATCGAGGATCGGCGCCAGCTCGGCGTAGAGCGCCTCCGCGTGGGAGAGGTTGAAGCGCATCACCCCCATCAGCACCAGGGCGTTCGAGAGCCCGTGCGGCACGTGGAAGATCGCGCCCACGGGGTAGGCCAGGGCGTGCACCGCCGCCACCGGTGCGTTGGCGAAGGCCATGCCGGCCAGCATCGAGCCGAGCAGCATGCCGGAACGGGCTTCGAGGTTCTTGCCGTCCGTGCAGGCGGTACGGATGTTGGCCGAGAGCAGCGCCAGCGCCTGCTTGGCGAGCTGGTCCGAGATTGGGTTCTTCTTGTTCTTGCTGGTGAAGGCCTCGATGGCGTGGACCATGGCGTCGATGCCGGTGGCCGCCGTGACGGCGGACGGCAGGCCGAGCGTCAGCTCGGGGTCGAGCACCGCCCAGTCGGGCAGGAGCTTCGGGGCGACGACGCCCTTCTTCTCGGTGGTCGGTGTCGTGACGATCGAGATCGGCGTCACCTCGGAGCCGGTGCCGGCGGTGGTCGGCACGAGGATCAGCGGCAGCCGGTCGCCCTTGGCGAGGCCGACGCCGTAGATCGAATCGAGGGGCTCGTCGGACTTCGCCAGGTAAGCCACGAGCTTGGCGGTATCGAGCGCCGAGCCGCCGCCGATCGACAGGACGAGATCGGTCCCGAGCTCCCGGGCGCGCTTGGCCGCCGCCTCGATCACCGTGGAGGGCGGATCGGCGACCACGTCCTCGTAGACGTCGAGGGTGACGCCGGCTTCCGCCAGGGCGGTTTCGGCGGCCCGGGTCAGGCCGGCGCCGCGCACGCCCTTGTCGGTCACCAGCAGGACGCGCTTGGCCCCGAAGCTGCCGACGATCTCCGGCAGCTTCTTCGCGGCGCCCGCCTCGAACAGCACGTTCGGCGTGGTCTGGAAGGTGAACGGGTTCATCGCGCTGCCCTGTTGTCGTGCCGATCCGTCTGCGAGGCCGAACTCACTCGGCGGGCTCGAAATCCTTCACCTTGGCCCGCAGCTCGTCGACGAGGACGCGGGTGTTCTCCGAGTAGTCGATCGGCACCGCCACGAGGTGGACGCCGCCCGCCGCGAAGGCCCGGTCCAGGGTCGGGACGAGGTCGTTGACCGCCTCGACCCGGTGGCCGGTCGCCCCGTACGACTTGGCGTAGAGCACGAAGTCCGGGTTGTTGAAGGTCATGCCGTAATCGGCGAATTTGTCGACCGCCTGCTTCCAGCGGATCATCCCGTAGGCCGAGTCGTCGAGCACCAGCACCACGAGGTTGAGCTTGAGCCGCACCGCGGTCTCCAGCTCCTGGCTGTTCATCATGAAGCCGCCGTCGCCGCACACCGCCATGACGCGCCGCTTGGGATAAAGCATCGCCGCCATCATGGCCGAGGGCAGGCCCGCCCCCATCGTGGCCAGCGCATTGTCGAGGAGCAGCGTGTTGGCCACGTAGGTACGGTAGTTCCGGGCGAACCAGATCTTGTACATCCCGTTGTCGAGGCAGACGATCCCGTCCTCGGGGATCACCCGGCGCACGTCGCGCACGAGGCGCTGCGGCGTCACCGGGAAGCGGTCCTCGCCGGCCCGGTCGGCGATGTGGCTGAGGATGTGCTCGCGCAGGTGCAGCAGCGCGCCGGCGTTGGGGAGCTTCCCGTCCAGCTTGTCTGCCAGCAGCTTGAGCGTCGGCCCGAGGTCGCCCACCACCTCGGCGTCGGGATAATAGACCTGCTCGACGTTGGCCGGCATGTAGCTGATGTGCAGGACCTTCTGGTCGGCCTGGCCCATGAAGAACGGCGGCTTCTCGATCGTGTCGTGGCCGATCGCGATGATCAGGTCGGCCCGGTCGATCGCCTCGTGGACGTAGTCGCGCTCGGAGAGCGCCGCGGTGCCCATGTAGAGGTTGGTGCCGCTGGCGACGGTGCCCTTGCCCATCTGGGTGGTGAAGAACGGGATCTGGGTCCGCTGCACGAACCCGCCGAGCTCGCCGGTGGCCCGGGGGCGGCTGGCGGCGGCGCCCAGCATGATCAGCGGGCGCTTGGCCTTCAGGATCATCGCGGCGGCACGCTCGATGGCGGCCGGGTGGGCGACCGGGATGTCGATCGGGTGCGAAGGCACGAGGTTGGCCTCGGCCTCCTCGGCGGCGATGTCCTCCGGCAGTTCCAGCAGCACCGGCCCGGGGCGCTCCTCGGTGGCGACCCGGAAGGCGTCGCGCACGATGGTGGGGATCGAGGAGGCGGACACGATCTGCCGGGCCATCTTGGTGATCGGCTTCATCGAGCTGATCACGTCGACGATCTGGAACTTCGCCTGGCGCGAGGACAGGATGCCCTTCTGGCCGGTGATGATGATCATCGGCATGGCGCCGAGATGCGCGTAGGCCGCGCCGGTGGAGAAGTTGAGCGCCCCCGGGCCCAGCGTCGAGAGGCAGACGCCCGGCTTGCCCGTCAGGCGCCCGTGGGTGGCCGCCATGAAGCTCGCCGCCTGCTCGTGCCGGGTCAGGACCAGCTCGATGGAGGAGTTGCGCAGGGATTCGACGACGTCGAGGTTCTCCTCTCCGGGAATGCCGAAGATGCGATCGACGCCCTCGTTCTCCAGCGCCGCGACGAGTAGATCTGAACCCTTGGGCATGCGAAGTCTCGCTGATGCAACGGCGCGCCTGCGGCCCCCGGGCGCCTGCGGCCCGCTTGTCGCGAGGCTTCGAACAGCGCGGCCCGGGACGGAGGACGCCCTCCGTATATTCGGTTCGTTAGAGGGCTCGGCTGTAAAGCGGTCAAGGGCCGTTCGGGGTCAACAAGTCACAGAGCCGGGCCGATGCTAACGTATGGAAGTCGCTCCCCGATCTGGGACGAGGTCCGTACGGTCGCGCATCTGCCGCGGCCAGCGGATTGGAAATCGATGGATCGGGCGGGAAGCGACAAGACTGCGTCGGCACAGGGCGAAACCGAGGCTCCGGCCGCGGACTCGGTGCTGGCACCCATCGCGGACTTCCCGCGGATCGATCTCCGCGTGGGCGTCGAATCCTGGGACAAGCGGCGCCACGCCGGCAAACGGTTGCGGGCCGAGGTGCCCCACGCATCCCAGGCCGAGCTGGCCTCCGATCCGGACCGTCCGGACCCGATCGCCCTGATCGAGGCGGCGCACCGGGGACGGCAGCCGCGCCTGATCCCGCTGCGGGTCGCCCGGATGGCGTCCTCGCCCTTCGCGTTCCTGCGCGGGGCCGCGCACGTCATGGCCTGGGACCTGTCGCGCGGGCCGCGCAGCGGCATCGACGTGGTGATGAACGGCGATGCCCATATCGACAATTTCGGCCTGTTCGGCACGCCCCAACGCGACATCGTGCTCGACCTCAACGACTTCGACGAGGTGACCATCGGCCCGTGGGAATGGGACCTGAAACGCCTCGCGGCCGGCCTCGCGGTGGCGACCGCGGATGCGGGCGCGCCGGCGGGCGAGCGCCGCGCCGCGGTCATGGACGCGGTCTCCGGCTACCAGCACACGATGCGGCGCCTGGCGCCCCAGGGCTCCCTGGACGTCTGGTATCAGACCACGCGGGCCGACGGGCCGCATATTGCCGGTCTCCGGATGGATTCGGAGGCCCGGGCCGTGGTGCGGCGAGCGGTGGACAAGGCGCGGCGCCGGAACAACCGCAGCCTCCTCGCACAGGTGGCCGAGCGCCGCACCGACGGCAGCTGGCGCCTGCGGTCGGACCCGCCGATCCTGACGCCGGTGGACACGGAAACCCGCGAGGGCGTCGTCACCGGCCTGGAGCGCTACGCCGAGACCCTGCCGCGGGAGCGGCGCTTCATGCTCGACCGCTACCACGTGGTCGACGTGGCCCACCGCGTCGTCGGGATCGGCAGCGTCGGGACCCGGGCCTATCTGGCGCTCCTGTTCGGCAATTCCGACGCGGACGCCCTCTTCCTGCAGGTCAAGGAGGCCGTCCGCCCGGCGCACGCGCCGTACCTGCCGGGCATGCCGGCGCCCTATGCCGGACACGAGGGCGAACGCGTGATCTACGGCCAGCGCCTGCTTCAGGCGGTGGGCGACCCGCTGCTCGGCTGGACCAGCATCGCGGGCCGGCCGTTCTACGTGCGGCAGATGAAGAACCTGAAGGGGGCGCTCCCCCTGGCGCGGATGTCCGGCGCCTCGCTGCTGACCTTCTCGTACGCCTACGGGGCGCTCCTCGCCCGCGCCCATGCCCGGACCGGCGACGCGGCGGCGATCGCCGGCTATTGCGGCAGCGGCAAGCACCACGACCTGAGCGGCGCGATCGCCGACTGGGCGGCGGCCTACGCCGAGCGGAACGCGGCGGATTTCGCCCTGTTTCGCGCGGCGATCGCGAGCGGCCGGCTGGAGGCGGCGGACGATCCGTGCCTGTGACGCCGGCCGTCAGATGATGCCGGGCGCCGGCGGCTCGTGGGCGAGCCGCACCAGGAGATCCCGCAACCAGCGATGGGCCGGATCATGATCGTAGGAGGCGTGCCAGAGCATCGAGATGGGGACGTCGTCGAGATGCACCGGCACCGGGCTGACGCTGAGCGAGAGGGCGCTGGCGAAGGCATTGGCGAGCCGGGCATGCATCGTGGCGATCACCGGGGCCGCCCGGACCATGAAGGGGACGACGAGGAAGCGCGGGGTCGTCACCGCCAGGACGCGCGCGCGGCCGATAAGCGCCAGCGCGTCGTCGACCACCCCGTGGGCGGTCTCGCGCAGGGACGTCAGGACGTGCGGGAACCGCAGGTAGTCGTCGAGCCCGATCGGCGGCTGCAGGCCGATCAGCGCGGCGTTGAACAGCACGACGTAGCTGTCCCGATAGAGCAGCCGCTGCTTGTGGTGGAGCTGGCCCTCGGAGAACAACCCGATGGCCAGATCGACCCGGTCGGCGTCGAGCTCGTCGAGGACCCGCGTGCGGTCGACGGAGCGCAGCAGCAGGCGGATGCCGGGCGCCTCCCGCCGGAGCTGCGCGATCAGCCGCGGGCCGAGCAGCGCCTCGACGCTGTCGGGCAGGCTCACCGTGAAGGTGCGCTCCAGGGTGGCCGGATCGAAGCGCTCCTCCCGGTGCACCAGCGCCTGCACCTGCCGGAGGGTGGCGCGCAGCGGCTCGACCATCTTGAGGGCGCGGGGCGTCGGCCGCATCCCATCCGGCGCCCGGGTCAGGAGCTCGTCGTCGAACAGGCGCCGCAAGCGGGCGAGGCTCGAACTCATCGCCGACTGGCCGATCCCGACCCGGGCCGCCGCCCGGGTGACGCTGCGCTCGTCGAGGAGCGCGTCGAGGGCGACCAGCAGATTCAGGTCGATGCGGCTGAGGTCGATATGGTCGATGGCCACGGCGGTCACGGTCGGTCGGTTTCGCCGCCGAGCTATAGCAACATCCACTCTGCCGAGGGCGAGCATGACGCCGCCGATCCGGCCCTCGCCCTCATCGCGAGGCGACCGCGGGGCGGACGTCGCCGATCGAACCGAGGTCAGGCCGGCAGCGGCACCCGCGGCTCGGTGTGGTCGTAGAGGCGGGGCGGCGGGATCTCGTCCGTCGCGCCCATCCGCTGGACGAGGTGGTCGGCGACCCGGAGCGCGTTGGCGATGATCGTCAGCGTCGGGTTCACCGCACCGATCGACGGGAAGAAGCCGGCGTCGGTCACGTAGAGGTTGTCCAGCTCGTGGGCCTTGCAGTCCCGGTCGAGCACCGAGGTCGCGGGGTCATCGCCGAACCGCAGGGTGCCGGCCTGATGGGCCGTCCCGCCGATCGGCACGTTCTTGCCGAGGTAGAGCGCGCGGTCGAACAGGTGCGGGTGGATGTCGGTGAAGCTGCAGATCTCGCGCAGCTTGTGCCGCAGCCGCTTGTGCGCCTCCACGTTGGTCTCGGTGAGGTCGAGATGGACCTCGCCGTCCTTGTAGAACACCCGGTTCTGAGCGAGCGGCACGTCCTCGGAGGTCAGCCAGAAATCGACGGAGTGCTTGGCGATCCAGTCGAACGGCTTGTCGGGGAACCACTGCAGGAAGCCCGGCAGGCCCTCGCCGTGGATCTGCGCCCCGTCCGACTTGCCGACCATCTGGATGTGGCCGAGGGGAAAGGTCCAGGCGTCCTTCGGATCCGGGTCGCCGAAGTAGAAGTCGTTGAGCCCGAGCGTCTTCTGGAAGCGGGTCGGGTTCGGCGTCTTGGAGAGCGCCAGGACCGTTGAGTTGTTGTGGCGCATGTAGTTGCGCCCGACCTGATCCGACCTGTTGGCGAGGCCGTTCGGATGTTGTGCACTGGCTGACCGCAGCAGCAGCAGCGCCGACGAGAGGGCGCCGCAGGCGACCACGACGAGGTCGGCGGAGGCCTCGAAGGGCGCGCCGTCCCGGTTGCCGACCACGCCCGTGACGGTGCGGCCCGCGGGATCCGTCATCAGGCGCTCGATATAGGTGCGGGTCAGGAGCGTCAGGTTCGGGCAGTCCCGCAGGGCCGGATCCACCACCATGGTCTGGGCGTCGGACTTGCCGTTGGTGGGGCAGGGGAAGCCGTCGAAGGATTCGCACTTGATGCACGGCGAGGTCGGGACGGCCCTCCCGTCCTTCTCCACCAGGCGCACGCCCACCGGCAGGTGAAACGGGTGATGGCCGGCCTGCTTCAGGTTGTCGAACAGCTCCTGGATCCGCGGCTCGTGCGAGACCGGCGGATGCCCGTAGGGCTTGCGCGACCAGGGTTCGGTCGGGTCCTCGCCGCGCAGGCCGTGGACGTGGAACAGGTCCTCGGCCGCCTGATAGTACGGCTCGAATTCGTCGTAGCCCACCGGCCAGGCGGGCGCGACGCCGTCTTGGTGGCGGATCTCGGAAAAGTCCTGCTCGCGCAGGCGGAACAGGACCGAGCCGTAGAATTTCGAATTGCCGCCGACATAGTAGTGCAGCCCCGGGTGGAAGCTGCGGCCGTCCGAGGCGTACCACGTCTCCTTGGCCTGGTAGACGCCGTCGACGATCACCGCCTGGCTGTCCCAGTTCCGCGGCTCGCGCAGCAGGTAGTCGCCGCGCTCGATCAGCAGGATGCGCTTGCCGGTCTGGGCAAGGCGCCACGCCATCGTCCCGCCCCCCGGACCGGATCCGACGATGATGACATCGTAGTGCTCACCGGGCATGTGCCGCCTCCGTCCGGGCCGCTGTCCTGGCCGCCGTATTGGCAGGCAACTCGTGAGCCGCTTTTCGGATCACGCGCCGGACACCTTTCCGGCGGCTCATCGCGGTCGCGGTCGGGCCGGCGCCCGCCGCAACCGCCGGTTAAGCCCCTTTCCCAACGCCGCCTTCAGCTTCGCCTGCGATCCTGCCTCCGACCGGCCTCCGCCGGGGAGGCACGCATGATCGAGGACATCGCCCTGGTCCTGGCGCTCGCCGTCGGGACGCTCCTGGCGCTCGACCGCTGGCGGTCGCGCGGGGCGCTGTCCGACGAGAACGAGGCCGAGCGGCTGCAGGATCGCATCTGGCGGATCAGCGAGAGCGAGGATCGCTACCGGGCCCTGGTGGCCGCAACCACGGAGATCATCGTCCAGCGGGACCCCCGGGGCCGCATCACCTACGCCAACGAGGCCTATGCCCGCCTGCTTGGCCGCGAGCCGATCGACCTGCTCGGCGCGCAGACCGAACTCGAGATCCTCGACCGCCACGCAGTCCAGGTCGGGGACGACGGGGTCCGTCGCATGGAGGCGCAGGTCCGGGCCGCCGACGGCCGCGTGCGCTGGTTCGCCCTCGTGGAGATGCCGATGGCGCACGGCGACGCGATGCACTGGCTGTGCGCGGGCCGGGACGTGACGGCCCGCGTCGAGGCGATCCGCAGCCGCGACGGAGCCCTGGAGCGGGCCGAGGCGGCGAGCGTGGCGAAATCCCGCTTCCTGGCGACGGTGAGCCACGAGATGCGCACGCCGCTCAACGGCATTCTGGGCATGGCCGACCTCGTCCTCGGGACCGACCTCGACGCCGAGCAGCGCACCTACGTGGAGGCCGTGCGCACCAGCGGTCAGGCTCTGCTTGGCCTGATCGACGGGGTCCTCGACTTCTCGCGGATCGAGGCCGGGCGCCTCGATCTGGCGGCCGAGCCCTTCGACCTGCCGGCGCTCGCCGAAGGCGTGGTCGAGTTGCTGGCGCCGCGGGCGCAGGACAAGGGGATCGAGATCGCCCTCGACGTCGCCGCGGATTTCCCGTCCGGGGTGGTGGGCGACCCAGACCGGGTCCGGCAGATCCTGATCAATCTGGCGGGCAACGCCATCAAATTCACAGAGCGCGGCGGCGTCGGCGTCAGCCTGGGCTACACCCGTGACGAGCCCGGCGGCGGCGTCGTGCTGGCGGTGGCCGATACCGGCCCCGGCATCCCGGAGGACCGGCTGCCGATCCTGTTCGAGGAGTTCGAGCAGGGTGACGGCAGCCCGAGCCGCAGCCATGAGGGCACCGGGTTGGGTCTCGCCATCACCCGGCGCCTCGTCACACGGATGGGCGGCCGGATCGACGCGGAGTCGCGTGTCGGGCGGGGTTCGACCTTCCGGGTCGTGCTGCCGCTGGCAGAGATCGCCGGGGTCGGACACGGCTCGCGCGACCCGCTGCCCCACCGTGCCGGCCTGCGCTGCCTGATCGTGGCTGATTCGCCGTTCCAGGCGCCCTATCTCGCCCGCAGCCTGTCCCGCGCCGGTGCCGCCACCGTGATCGTCGACACCGTGGAGGCCGGACTCGATGCCCTGTCGGGGGCGGCGTTCGACGCGGTGCTGGCCGACCGGGCCCTGGGCGACGCGGCGGTGCGGCAGATCGCCGACGCGGCGCGCGCCTGCGGGGTGCGCACCAGCCTCGTCCTGCTCTCGCCCTTCGACCGTCGCGGGTTCGGTGCGCCGGGCGCGGCGGGCTTCGGCGGCTATCTGATCAAGCCGGTCCGCACCCGGTCGCTGTTCGAGCGGCTGCTCGCGCCGGCCATCCCGCCCGAGACCGCCGCCGCGCCGCCCCCGGCCCCCTCCCGGATCGGCAGCGGCCTGCGCATCCTGCTCGCCGAGGACAACCCGATCAACGCCCTGCTGGCGACCCGCGCTCTGGAGCGTCTCGGCGCCGCGGTGGTCCACGCGGTCGACGGCGTCGAGGCGCTGGAGCGGCTGGATTCGGACGGCCCGTTCGATCTCGCCCTGATCGACGTGCGCATGCCCCGCCTCGACGGGCACGAGACCGCCCGGCGGATCCGCGCCGCCGAAGCCGCCGGGTCGGGCCGGCTGCACCTCGTCGCGCTCACCGCCAATGCCGGCCGCGAGGACGAGATCGCCGCCCGGGAGGCGGGGTTCGACGGCTTCCTGGCCAAGCCGCTCAACCTGAAGCTCCTCCCGTCCCTGCTGGAGCGGCGATCCGAGCGGGCGGCCTGAGGCGGCCCGGCTCACCCTCCGGACCCCACCGGTCTCGGCGCATCGGGGCGGCGGGCTCGTCCGACGCTCAGGTCCCGCCGCCGGGAGCGACGGGGAGTGCCTCAGCCGAAGATGATCAGGCCCGCGAAACCCAGGGCGCCGACGATGATCCGCCACCACGCGAACAGCCAGAAGCCGTGGCGCGAGACGTAGTCGAGGAGCACCCGCACCACGAACAGCGCCGCGATGAACGACACGACGAAGCCGATCACGATCAGCCCGACGTCGTTGGCCGAAAGGTATTTGTAGTTGTCCAGCAGGTCCTTGGCGAAGGCGCCCGCCATCGTGGGCATCGCCAGATAGAACGAGAACTCGGTGGCCGAGCGCTTGTCGGCCCCCATCAGCATCGCGCCCACGATGGTGGCGCCGGAGCGCGAGACGCCGGGGATCATGGCGAGGCACTGGAAGATGCCGATCTTCAGGTCCATCGGCAGCGAGAAGTCGTAGACGTCGGTCTTCTTCACGTCGAGGTCTGTGTCGTCGATGACCAGCAGCACCAGCCCGCCCGCCACCAGGGTCGCGCAGACGATCCACGGGTTGAACAGGTACGCCTTGATCATCTTGGAGAAGATGCCGCCGATGATGGCCGCCGGCAGGAAGGCGACCAGGATCCCCAGCACGAAGCGGCGCGCCTTCGGGTCGGACGGCACCGCCGTGGCGATCCCCAGCAGGCGCCGGAAATAGACCGCCAGGATCGCCAGGATCGCGCCGAGCTGGATCAGCACCTCGAAGGTGTTGTTGGGCGAGTGGAAGCCGATGAAGTGGCCGACCAGCAGCTGATGGCCCGTGGACGAGACCGGGATGAACTCGGTCGCGCCCTCCACGAGCGCCAGCAAGACCGCCTTGCCGATACTTGCCAGATCCATCGTGCTGCCTCGCGCCCGGGCGCACGCCGGCCCATGCCGGGCGCGCCGCGAACCGCTTCAATACTCGTGCCGCTGACTGTGCCCATCATGGTTGACGGGCGGTTACCGCAGCCGGCTGCGCGTGTTAAGGGCTCGGCAACGGTCGGGCAATAACGCTTGGTCCGAAGTCCTGCGCGACCACGTCGTGCGCGTCGGGGCCGACGCGCGGGCCCCGCCGCACCGTCAGACCGAACTCCACGCACGGCCTCGATGGCAACCCTCTACCACTTCCCCTTCTGCGCGAATTCCCGCTTCATCCGTCTCGTGCTCGCCGAGATGGGCATGGAGCCGACGCTGTTCGAGGAACGGCCCTGGGAGCGCCGCGACGACTTCCTGCTGATCAACCCGGCGGGAACGACCCCGGTTCTGCTGGAGCAGAACGGCCACGTGATCCCGGGGGCGGGCGTGATCGCCGAATATCTCGACGAGACCCGCGGGCTCGGCCTGTCGGGACGGCGGATGATGCCCGACGAGACGGTCGACCGGGTCGAGGTGCGGCGCCTCCTCGACTGGTTCCTGGTCAAGTTCGATTCCGAGGTGACGGGGTACCTCGTCAACGAGAAGATCTCGAAGCGCTTCATGGCGGCGAACGAGGGCGGAGGCCCGCCCGACATGAACGCGATCCGGGCCGCGCGCACCAACGTGCGCTATCACCTCAAGTATATCGGCTACCTGATCGCCCGCCGGCGCTGGATCGCCGGCGACAACCTGACCTACGCCGATCTCGCGGCGGCGGCCCATCTCTCCTGCGTCGACTATCTCGGCGACGTCCCGTGGGACGAGGACGAGATGGCGCGGAACTGGTACGCTCGGATCAAGTCGCGGCCCTCGTTCCGCGGCCTGCTCGCCGACCGGGTGCCCGGAATGGTTCCGGCCGGCCATTACGCGGATCTGGATTTCTGAAACAGCGACGGATCCATCACGGTGCCGACCTGCGCCGGCTCCTGGAGGCCCGGGCCCGCGATCTGGGCTTCTGCGGCCTGCGCGTGACTCGGCCCGACCGTCTGCCGGACCTGCCGGGCCGCCTCTCGACCTGGCTCGCCGAGGGCGCCCACGGCACGATGGACTGGATGGCCGACCGGGCCGGCCAGCGCGCGAGCCCCATCAATCTCTGGCCCGGCCTGCGCAGCATCGTGGTCGTGGCGATGAGCTACCGGCCCGAGCAGGATCCGCTGTCGCTCCTGGCGCGGAAGGATCGGGGCGCGGTGGCGGCCTACGCGCAGCGGCGGGACTATCACGAGGTTTTGAAGGGGCGGCTGAAGGAGCTCGGCGGCTACCTCTCGGCGAAAGGCGACGTCCGGGTGAAGGTGTTCTGCGACACCGCTCCGGTGATGGAGAAGACGCTGGCGGAGGCGGCGGGGCTCGGCTGGCAGGGCAAGCACACGGTGCTGATCGACCGCCGGCACGGCAACTGGCTGCTTCTCGGGGCGATCTACACGAGCGCGGAGTTCGAGCCCGACGCGCCGGGACGCGACCATTGCGGGTCCTGCCGCGCTTGCCTCGACGTCTGCCCCACCGCGGCGTTCCCGGCGCCCTACCGCCTGGATGCGCGGCGCTGCATCTCGTACCTGACGATCGAGCACGCCGGGCCGATCCCGCCGGAGTTCCGCTCCGCGATCGGCAACCGGATCTTCGGCTGCGACGACTGCCTCGCCGTCTGTCCCTGGAACAAGTTCGCCCGCACGGCCGCCGAGACGCGTCTCGCGGCCCGGGCGGATCTGGCCTCGCCCGCGTTGGCGGACCTCGCGGCCCTCGACGATGCAGCCTTCCGCCGGTTCTTCGCCGGCACGCCGGTGAAGCGGACGGGGCGGGACCGCTTCCTGCGCAATGTGATGATCGCAGTCGGGAATTCCGGGACACCGGACCTCGCCGACGCGGCCGTGGCCGGCCTCGCCGACGCGTCGCCGCTGGTGCGCGGCATGGCGGTCTGGGCCTGCGGCCGATTGCTGGACCCGGAGGCGGTTGGCGCGCTGCACCGTCGTCACGGCGCGGCCGAGACCGATCCCCATGTGCGCGACGAGTGGCGGGCCGCCGGCTTGACGGAAGCGCGAGCGGGCGAGACATCCGCCGCATGAATCTCTTCGTCTTCGGGCTCGGCTTCACCGGCCGCCGTTTCGCCGAGCGGGCGCGTGACCGATTCGGGACCGTGCGCGCGACCGTCACGGAGGCCGCGGCCGCGGCGCGGATCGCGGCGGAGACGGGCTTCGCCATGCGCGCCTTCGGCCCGGAGGCCGACGATCCGCGGATCGCCGACGACCTCGCCGACACGGACGCGCTCCTCGTCTCGGCCCCGCCCGGCGCGGAGGGCGACCCGGTGCTCGCCCGCTACGCGGACGCGATCGCGGCCAGCCGGATCGCCTGGATCGGCTACCTCTCGACCATCGGGGTCTACGGCGACCAGGGCGGCGCCTGGATCGACGAGGCCACGGCCGCGGCCCCGCGGAGCACCCGGTCGAAGGTGCGGCTGGACGCGGAGGCGGCGTGGCTCGCCCTCGGCGCCGGGACCGGCAAGGCCGTGCAGGTCTTCCGCCTGTCGGGCATCTACGGGCCGGGACGCAACCCGATCGTGAAGCTGCGCGAAGGCCGCTCCCAGCGGATCGTCAAGGCCGGCCAGGTCTTCAACCGCATCCACGTCGACGACATCGCCACGACGCTCCTCGCCTCGATCGACCGGCCGCGGCCCGGCGCCATCTACAACGTCACCGACGACGAGCCGACGGCGCCGCAGACCGTGACCGAGCACGCCGCCGCGCTCGCCGGCCTGCCGCTGCCGCCGGAGATCGACTTCGAGACCGCCGACCTGTCGCCGATGGCCCGCAGCTTCTACGGCGAGAACAAGCGCGTGCGGAACCGGCTGATCCGGGACGAACTCGGCGTCCGCCTCGCCTATCCGACCTATCGGGAGGGGCTGGCGGCGCTGAAGGATCAGCCCTGATCAGGCTTCGAGATGGCGCTGACGCCCCAGGCGGCAGAGCAAACCGTCACGCGGGCCGGCCAGCATGGAGGCGACGTACAGGGCGCCCGCCGCCAGCACGATGGCCGGACCGCTGGGCAGGTCGAAGCGGTAGGACAGGCTGAGCCCCGACACGCTCGCGATCGCGGCGATCAGCATGGAGACCGGGATGAGGCCGCCGAGGTCCCGGGCCCAGAACCGGGCCGCCACCGCGGGGAGGAGCATCAGTCCGACGGCCAGCAGCGTCCCGAGGGCCTGGAAGCCGCCCACCAGATTGACGACCACGAGGGCCAGGAACGCAAGATGCACGGGGCCGCCGCTCCGGCTCACCGTGCGCAGGAACAGCGGATCGACGCACTCCATGACCAGGGGCCGGTAGATCACCGCGAGCGCCATCAGGCTCAGCGTGCTGATGGCGCCCAGCAGGGACAGCGCGGCATCGTCGAGGGCCAGGACCGAGCCGAACAGGAAGTGCATCAGGTCGATCTGCGAGCCGCGCAGCGAGACCAGCAGCACGCCGGCGGCGAGGGAGATGAGGTAGAAGGCCGCGAGGTTCGCGTCCTCCCGCACGACGGTGGCGCGGGTCACGGCGCCCGCCAGCAGCGCCACCGCAACGCCGGCGACGAGGCCGCCCAGCGTCATCGCCGGCAGCGACAGGCCGGCGACGAGGAAGCCCGCCGCGGCGCCCGGCAGGATCGCGTGGCTCATGGCGTCGCTCATCAGGCTCATCCGACGGAGCGTCAGGAATACGCCGACGGGCGGAGCCGAGACCGACAGCGCGAGGCAGCCCGCCAGCGCCCGACGCATGAAGCCGAACTCGACGAACGGCGCGACCAGGGACCCGAACGGCTCGATCACGCAGCGTCCTCGTGGGGGTGGTGACCGTCCGGGTCATGGAGGCCGTGATCGTGGGCGCCGTGCCGGTGGGGCGCGTCGCCGCGCGGTCCGGCGCAGACGGCCGCGCCCTCGTCCCAGGCCTCGGAGAGCGCGCGCGCCCGTGCCAGGTTGTCGGGCGTCAGCACTCGGGATGTCGGACCCCAGGCCACCGGCTCGCGGGCGAGCAGCAGGGTGCTGGGGAAATGCGCCCGCACCTGCGACAGGTCGTGGAGCGCGGCGACCACGGTGCGGCCCTCGGCGTGCCAGCGGCGAAGCAGCGCCAGCAGATCCTCGACCGTGCGGGCGTCGATTCCGGTGAACGGCTCGTCGAGGAGCACCACCGGACAATCCTGCAGGATCAGCCGCGCGAACAGGGCGCGGCGGAACTGGCCACCCGACAGGGTCCCGATCGGCCGCGCCTCGAAGCCGTCGAGACCGACCGCCGCCAGGGCGGCCTCGATCGCGCCACGGTGCCGGTTCAGGCCGCGCCAGACCCCGGCCCGGCGCCAGAGCCCCATGCCGGCGAGATCCAGGACGCTGAGCGGGAAGCTCCGGTCGATCTCGTCCGCCTGCGGCATGTAGGCGATGGCGCCCGCGCGCTCGATGCGGCCGTCGAGGCAGCGGATCTCCCCCGCCATGCCCTTCAGCAACGTCGATTTGCCCGCCCCGTTCGGTCCCACCAGCGCCAGCAGGTCGCCGGCCCGGACGGTCCCGTCCAGGTGATGGACCGCCGGATGCCGGTCGTAGCCCAGGGTCAGGCCGACGAGGCGGATCGGAGCGGGATCCGGCAGCGTGCTCATAGCGCGAGCGCCCACGCGATCATGAGCCACACCAGGGCCGAAAGGGTGCCGGCTACCGCGAGGCGCAGACCGATCCCGCTCCGGAAGAGGGAGAGGCGGGCCGCGCGTCTCGGGCTGGGTCTGGTCGGCAAGGCGTCCTCGTCGCGCGTTCGAGCCGGCGCGGGGACCGGGCGGGGTGACTGGTCCGGGGCGGCGGTGATACACTGTAACACTCGCGCGGGACAACCTGCGGATCGGTCAGTGGAGCAATCATGCACCGTCACGAGGGTCACGACGCGTGCCCGGGGGACGCCGTCGACATGCTCGCGCGGGCGGAATCCCTGTGCCGGGAGCGCGGCCTGCAATTCACGCCGCTGCGCCGCGACGTGCTCGAGGTCGTCGCCGCCTCCGGCAAGGCGCAGGGTGCCTACGACATCGCCGAGCGCCTCAGCGTCCCGGGCAAGCGCGTGGCGCCGGTCTCGGTCTATCGGGCCCTCGACTTCCTGATGGAGCAGGGGCTGGTGCACCGGATCGCCAGCCGCAACGCCTTCATCCCCTGCGCGCACGTACACGCCCCCGGCGAGGGCGTGATCTTCCTGATCTGCCGCACCTGCGGCGGCGTCGACGAGGAATCCTCGCAGGACCTGGAGAGCGGGCTCGGGCGCACGCTCGAACGCGCCGGCTTCACCCCCGCCCACAGCATCCTCGAGGTCGAGGGCGATTGCGGCCTCTGCCGGGACCGGAAGCAGGCCTCCTGACGGCTCAGAACGCGTTCTGGTAGGCCCGGCGCGAGACCAGGGTCTGGATCATGATCTGGATGTCGAACCAGATCGACCAATTGTCGATGTAGTGCAGGTCGCAGGCCACCCGCCGTTCCATGTCGAGGTCGGTCAGCGTCTCGCCGCGGAAGCCGTTGACCTGCGCCCAGCCGGTGATCCCGGGCCGGACGTTGTGGCGGCGGGCATAGAGGGCGATCCGCCGCTCGAAGCTCCGGTCGTGGGCCAGGGCGTGCGGGCGGGGGCCGACAAGGGACATCTCGCCCCTCAGGACGTTGAGGATCTGCGGCAGCTCGTCGAGATTGGTCCGCCGGAGGACCGCGCCCACCCGGGTGATGCGGTCGTCGTTGCGGGTCGCCTGCCGGAACGCCGCGCCCGCATCCGTCCGCATGGACCGGAACTTGAACACGCCGAAGGGCTGCTGGTTGAAGCCGTAGCGCTTCTGGCGGAAGAAGACCGGACCCGGGCTGTCGAGCTTGATCGCCACGGCGATCGCCGCGAGGAGCGGCGACAGGGACACGAGCGCGATCGTCGCCACGGTCAGGTCGAAAGCGCGTTTCAGCACGACCTCGCCGACGTTGAGCGGCCGGCGGCCGATATTGATCCCGGAGACCCCGCCGACGCGGGTGATCTGAAGGTCCGGAAACCGGTCCATCACGGCCCCCGGCCGCAGATGCAGCGCCGAGGGCACGCGCAGGAACGCGTCGATGCAGCGCTCCACCTCGGCGGCGTCGGTCCAGGGCACCAGCACGAACACGTCGTCCGGGCGCAGAAAACGCACCACCGAGACGGCGAGGTCCAGATCCTCCTGCAGCTGATCGTGGCGGGCGGCCGTGTCGGCGCCCGGATCGACGCGGCGCAGATAGCTCGTCCCGACGATCCGGAGCCCGAGCCTCTCGGCCTCGTTGCCGGCGTAGAAGCGGGCGATGTCCTCCTCGTAGCCGACCAGATGCACGCGGCTCGCGGAGGCCGAGCCGCCCGCGAGGCTGCGCCGCACGAGACGGATCGTAGCCGCGCGCGAGAGGGCCAGTGCCGGCAGGCCGAAGCAGAAGATCCCGATGCAGACCACGCGCGAATAGTCGTTGGTGGTCTTCGTCATGAAACTGACGACGAGAACCGCGGCCCAGCCGACCAGCCAGAGCGACGCCGTGCGCTGAAGGCTCGCCTTCCGGGTCATCGCGCGGTCGAGATCGTAATCGGCGCGCAGGGCGTTGGTGGCGACGATGACCACGCTCAGCAGGGCTGCGATCTGCAGGCTCCGCAGATCGTTCGTCCAGATCGACCCGGCGCGCCAGACGACGTGGTAGGCGAACTCCATGAACAGCGTGACCGCCAGGATCGCCGCGATGTCGGTGCCGGCGAGCGCCGCCGACAGGGCGATCCGCACCGCCGCCTGGCTCCGGCGCGGCAGAAGGGCCGACCACACGCTGCGGCGACGCTCAGCCGCGTTCGGCAGGGCCTGGAACGTTTCCGGAAGCCGGTCTTGAAACATCTGGCGCGCCAAGTCCCGTCTTGAGCGGACTATGTACCGGTCTGAAACACCGTTGGTTTCAAAGCCGTTCGGTCCCGTCGACCGAGCAAACGGCGGGCCCCGGAGATTCGCGTTTCCATCCGTTCAAGGCCGCTGCCGACTAATATGCGCGGCCGGACGCGGCAATACATAATTAATGCTGAGCGGGCCTGAGCCGCTTTTTCGTCTGAAAAAGACCGGTGGCAACCGGCCGGGCGCAGCCCTGCCCAATTCTAGCGCGTTGCTTCCCGGGGCAATACAACCGGGGCGAGACGCGACGCCGCAGCAGGCTTCCACCGTGCGCCGCGGGAGCGGCCGGGCGTCTTCGCCCGGCGGAGATGGCGGCGTCAGACGGCCTCGGCCGCCTCCCGCGGTGCGGCCGCGCCGCCCACGGTCTGGATCGCCTCGAAGCCTTCGAACTGCGGATGGCCGAGGTAGAGCGGCTTGGTGCTCGGAACCCGGCCATGCGCCTTGCGGAACTGCTCGGACCGGGTCCAGGCTTCGAAATCCGCCCGCGAGCGCCAGATGGTGTGCGACGCGTACAGGACGTGGTCGTCGTGCTCGGGCCCCCGCAGAAGGTGAAACTCGACGAAGCCATCCATCTCGCCGAGGTGGCTGTCGCGGCCCAGCCAGACAGCCTCGAAGTCCGCGGTCGCATCCTTGACGACCTTGAACCGATTCATCGCAATGAACATGCGTCTCTCCTTTGAGATGGTGACCCTACAAGCCATCCCGCGCTCTGGCGACCCACGGCGCGGCGACAAGGCGCACCCTAGACTCCGTGCAAAGTACGACTGCCGACATTTCCGCAACAATGTTGCAAAGTTGTGTGCGCTTAAACTAGAAGCTGTAATCATTGACTTGCGAAGCTTGACAACTTGGTGTCCTACTGCGGCGCGGCTGGTTTGTGCCGCAGGATGGCCGATCGAGGGCTGCCAGCTTTTGAGTTGCGAGATCATTTTGTACGGCTTGGGACGCAGGGGCGGACGGTGAAGCAGCGCGACGGCGAGGCAAAGGCACCGCGACCCCACCAGGACGCAGGCCAATCGGCCGAGAAGGACACGCCCGGCCAGACGATGCCGAAGCAGACCACCGACGTGGATCGTCTCGTCGGCGTCCGCATCACGGCGTTGCGCAAGGCGCGCGGCATGAGCCAGACCGCCCTCGGCAACGCGGTCGGCGTCACCTTCCAGCAGGTGCAGAAGTACGAGAAGGGTCAGAACCGCGTCGGCGCCGGCCGGCTGCGCGAGATCGCGCGGCTACTTGAAGTCCCAGTCTCGGCGTTCTTCGAGGAGAACGAGCCGCGCGAGAAGACCCAGGAAGACGTCTTCGGCTTCCTCAGCGCCCATGGGGCCATCGAACTGTTGCGCGCCTATGCGCAGATCGAGGACGAGCAGATGCGACGGGACGTGGTCGCGCTCGTCCGGAGTGCTGCCCGCCTCGCCCAGGCCCGGGCCGTATCCCCTCCGGCGGAACCGACCTGATATCCGGCGCCGCGTCGCCTCACCCGGGATCGGCGGCGACGAGATGGAAGAAGCTGCCGGTGACCGTGCCGACGCGATGCCCGGCCAGGCCGAGATCGACGCCCTCCGCGTCCGTGACCCGGGCCAGGGCCTCCCTGTCGGACGGGGCCGCCGACAGCTCGCTGGCGTAGTGGAACTCGTGGCCGATGAGGCGCGCGCCGGCCGGCCCGAGGATGCCGTCGTCGCAGAGGCGCGCCACGCGGTAGCCGAGATGGAGCTTGCGGCGCCGGTACGACGTCTCCACCGGCAGCAGACCCGCCATCGGGTAGGTGGCGCCGTCGGCATCCTCCAGGGCGCGGCCGAGCACCATGTAGCCGCCGCACTCGCCGTGGACCGGATGCGCGCGCGCGAAGCTGCGCAGGCCGTCCAGGAACCGCTCCGCGCCGGCGAGGCGGCCGGCATGCAGCTCCGGATACCCGCCGGGCAGCCAGCAGACGTCGCAATCCACCGGCGGCGGCTCGTCGGCCAGGGGTGAGAACGGCACGAGCTCCGCGCCGGCCCTGCGCCAGCCAGTTTCGAGATGCGGGTAGAGGAAGCTGAACGCCGCGTCGCGGGCAACCGCGATGCGCTGTCCGGGCGGGGACGGCATCGGCCCCGCCCCATCGGGCACCGTGCCGCCCGCGCAGGCCACGAGGGCGTCGAGATCGATCCCCGCTTCCGCAAGGTCGGCCAGGCGATCGAGACGCGCCGCCAGGTCGGCGGTCTCGCCGGCCTGCACCAGGCCGAGATGGCGTTCGGGCAGGACGAGCTGCGCGTCGCGCATCAGCACCCCGAGGACCGGCAGGCCGGCGCGCTCCATGCCGGCCTCCACGAGCCGGCGATGGCGCGCGCTCGCCACCTTGTTGAGGATCACCCCGGCGATGGTCACCCGCGGGTCGTAGAGCCTGCAGCCCAGCGCGACCGCGGCAGCCGATTGCGCCGCGCCGGAGACATCCACCACCAGCACCACCGGCCATCCGTAGCGGGCGGCGATGTCGGCGTTGGCGCCGGTGCGGCTCTCCGCCGCCCGGACGCCGTCGAACAGGCCCATCGACCCTTCGGCGATGACGAGGTCGGCCGCCGCGGCCGTCTCGCTCGCGAGGGCGTCGAGCAGGCGCGGCGCCATGGCGAAGCTGTCGAGATTGAAGCTGGGCCGCCCCGTCGCCGCGTGGTGGAAGGCCGGATCGATGTAGTCCGGCCCGCATTTCGCCGCGCGCACGCGCAGGCCGCGGCGGGTCAGGGCCCGCATGACGGCCAGCGCCACCGTGGTCTTGCCGGAACTCGAGCGCGGGGCCGCGACGAGAAGGCCGGGGGCGCTCACGCGGCGCCCCCGACCGTGCCGCCGGGTCGGAAGCGCCGGTCGTAATCGGCGGCGTAGAGCGCGCTCTCGGGGAAGCCTTCCGCGGCGAGCGCCGGGCCGACCAGGATCAGCGCGGTCCGCTCCAGGCCGGCCTCCGCCACCAGCCCGGGCAGCGTCCCGAGGTCGCCCGTCAGCACACGCTCGTCGGGCCAGGATGCGCGGAACACCGCCGCCGCCGGGCAGGCCGGCCCGTAGAACGGGATCAGCGCGGCCGCGACCCGATCGACCACGTGGATCGACAGGTGGATCGCCAGCGTCGCCCCGGTGGCGGCGAACGCCGCGAGGGTCTCGCGTTCGGGCATGGCGCTCGCCCGGCCGGAGGTGCGCGTCAGAACAACCGATTGGGCGACGCCCGGGACGGTCAGCTCCCGCCGAAGCAGGGCGGCGGCCGCCGCGAAGGCCGGGACGCCCGGCGTCACCGTGTAGGGGATCGCCAAGTGGTCGAGGCGGCGCATCTGCTCGGCCAGCGCGCTCCAGATCGACAGGTCGCCGGAATGCAGCCGGGCCACGTCCAGGCCGCCCGCATGGGCCGCCGCCATCTCCGCCACGATCGCGTCGAGGTCGAGGGGGGCGGTGTCGACGATCCGCGCCCCGGGCGGGCACCATCCGAGGATCTCGGGCGCCACCAGGGACCCGGCGTAGAGGCAGACGGGACAGGCGGCGACGCGGTCGCGCCCGCGCACCGTGATGAGGTCCGCCGCGCCGGGGCCGGCGCCGATGAAGTGGACGGTCATGGCTGTGGTTTCGTGGTCTGTGGGACGGCCAGCGCGCAGGTGGCGCCGCCGCTCGCGATCCGCGGGAGGACGAGCCGGCTATCGGGCCCGGCCGCGGCCAGGGCAGCCGCCTCCGCCACCGAGCCCACGGCGCGCAGGCGCTCGATCCGCGCCGAGCGGGTGACGACCGACCCGTCGCGGGCTTCCAGCGCGGCCGCGCCGACCGGGGAGGGGCGCAGGCCGAACCGCGCCGCCGCCCGATGGATGGACGGTTCGGAGGCCCGGTCCTCCGCCGTCGCGACGCCCGCAAGGTCGGCGCTGCCGGCACCGACGAGGGCGAGCGCCCGGGCGATTAGGGCGGCGATCTCGTCGGCGCCGGTGCCGTGGCGGAATCCGACGCCTGCGACGAACGGACCGGTCATGATCTCGTCCAGGCCCACTGGGTCACCGGCATGGCGGGCCGCCAGCCGTGAAGGCCGCCGACGGGGCTCGCGCGCTCGACCGAGAATCGCCGCAGGCTGCCGCCATGCTCCGAGAAGGCGGTCAGCAGGACGGCTTCACCCTGCAGCGTCACCGCGTTGGCAACGCATCGCCCACCGGTCGGAAGCGCTGCGAGGGCCGCCGCGAGGAGGCCGGGCTCCGAGACGCCGCCGCCGATGAACACCGCGTCGGGGGCCGGCAGGCCGGCGAGGGCTTCGGGGGCCGCGCCCGTCACCACGGTCAGGTCCGGGACGCCCAGCGCCTCGGCGTTGCGCCGGACGCGCTCGGCCCGGTCCGGCCGCGCCTCGACCGCCGTGGCGTGCATACTCGGGTGGCGCAGCATCCACTCGATGCCGACCGAACCCGCGCCGGCCCCGATATCCCAGAGATAGCGCCCCGGATGCGGGCGCAGGGCCGCGAGGGTCAGGGCCCGGATCTCGGACTTGGTGAGCTGGCCGTCGTTCTCGAACAGGGCGTCGTCGAGGCCGGGCGTCAGGGGCAGGGCGGGTCCCGGTCCGGCGACGGCGATCGCAACGGTGTTGAGGGGGTCGACCGCGCCCAGGTCCAGGGCGTCGGCCCGGCATGAGCGCACCTGCTCGCGCGGGCCGCCCATGGCCTCCAGCACCGTCAGCGTCGAGACGCCGAAACCGCGCGCGCAGAGCAGCGCCGCGATCGCCGACGGCGTCGACCCGTCCCAGGACAGGGCCAGCAGCCGCGCGCCCGGCTGGAGATGCGGGACGATCCGGGCGAGCGCGCGTCCGTGCAGCGTGACGAGGCCGCATTCGGCGAGGGGCCAGCCGAGCCGGGCACAGGCGAGGCTGAAGGCCGAAGGCGATGGGAAGGTGCGGATCTCGGCCGGGGGCACCAGCCGGACGATCTCGGCGCCGATGCCGTAATGGAACGGATCGCCGGTGGCGAGGATGCAGGTCGGCTCGCCTCTCCGGGCGAGGATGTCCGCATAGGCGTCGTGGATCGGGCTCGGCCAGGGGCGTGTCTCGGCGTCGAGCGGGCCCACGAGGGCGAGATGGCGCCGGCCGCCATAGACCACGCGGGCCGCATCGAGGGCCGCAGCCGCGGTGGCGGTCAGGCCGGCCCGGCCGTCCTCGCCGATGCCGACGATCGACAGCCACGGGGTGCTCGACAGCGGCTCAGCGCTCATGGACAAGGCATCCATGAACGGGGCGCCCGAGACGCACGAAGGCCGGCGGATCCTGATCCTCGGCGGCACCGGCGAGGCGAGCGCCCTGGCGCGGGCGCTGGCCGGGCGGCCGGACCTGTCGGTCCGCCTGTCCCTCGCCGGACGGACCGCCGCGCCGAAGGTCGAGCCCGTGCCGACCCGGATCGGCGGATTCGGCGGCGCCGCGGGCTTGGCGCACTACCTGCTCGCCGAGGGGCTGACGCGCCTGGTCGACGCGACGCATCCCTTCGCCGCGGCGATCTCGGGCAACGCCGCGCGCGCGGCCGCGCAGGCGGGGGTGCCGCTCCTCGCGATCCGCCGCCCGGCCTGGGACCGCGTCCCGGGCGACCTCTGGACCGAGGTCGGCAGCATGGCGGAGGCCGCCGCTGCCCTCGGCCCGGTGCCTCGGCGCGTGTTCCTGACGATCGGCCGCCAGGAGGCCGGAGCCTTCGCGGCGGCGCCGCACCACGCCTACCTGGCGCGGACGGTCGAGCCGCTCCGTGAGGTGCTGACGGTGCCGCGCCTCGCCACCATCGAGGCCCGCGGCCCCTTCGACGCGGAGGCCGAGACTGCGCTGATGAGGGCCTCCGGCATCGAGATCCTGGTCGCCAAGAATTCCGGCGGCGCCGCGACCTACGGAAAGATCGCGGCGGCGCGGCGTCTGGGGATACCGGTCGTCATGGTGCGGCGGCCGGCCAAACCCGACGTGCCGAGCGTGGCCGACATCGCGGGCGCCCTGCGCTGGTTGGACGGGGACGCTCACGCCGTCCCCTCGACCGTGCGGGCGGTGTAGACGAGCGGGGGCCGCCCCTCCCGGTGGATCAGGCGCGTGGTCGAGGCGCCGAGGATCACGATCGTGGCCATGTCGGCCGGCAGGTCGGGCGCCTCCGCCAGCGTCGCGACCCGGATGGCCTCTTCCGGCCTGCTGACGGCGCGGGCGAACATGACCGGCGTCCCGGGCGCGCGGATCCCGGCGGCGATCGCCAGGGCCGCGCCGAGCTGCCAGGGGCGGGCCGCGGAGATCGGGTTGTAGAGCGCCACCACCAGATCGGCCCGCAGCACCGCCTCCAGCCGCGCGGTCACCACCGGCCAGGGCTTCAGGTTGTCCGAGAGCGACAGGGCGCAGAAGTCGCCGCCGAGCGGGGCTCCGAGGCGGGCGGCGGCCGCCAGCATGGCGGTGATGCCCGGCTCCACCGTGATGGCGAGGTCGCGCCAGCCCGGCTCGCCGTGCTCCACTGCCTCGAACACCGCCGCCGCCATGGCGAAGACGCCGGGATCGCCGCCGGAGACGATCGCGACCCTCCGCCCGGAGGCGGCGAGCCGCAGGGCGTGGCGGGCGCGGTCGACCTCCACCCGGTTGTCGCTGGCGTGCCGGGTCAGGCCCGGACGCTCGGGCACGCGGGCCACGTAGGGAAAGTAGCCGACGAGATCCTCCGCCGCGTCCAGCGCCCGACGGGCGGATTCGGTCAGCAGCGACGGGTCGCCCGGTCCCAGGCCGACGACGGCGAGGCTGCCGTCCGGATGGCTGCGGCCCGTCATGACAGTGACGGGGCGGCGATGCCCCGCGCCGCGAGACGCTTCACCGCCCCCTCGTCGAGGGACGCGAAGGTCTCGCCGCTCATTCGCCGAACTCCGCAGGCGGTCACGCCGCTGGCGAAAGCGCCGCCCGCGTCAAGCATGGTCAAGCCGGCCACGACCGCGATCGATCCCCGACGCGCGTCGCGTTCCCTGCGCGGGAGGACGGGGCATGTCGCTCACGGCCGCCGCCCCTCGCCGGGCACGAGCACCATGGAGAAATACGGGGCGTCGTCGTCGGCCTTGTCCGCCAGCATCACGACGCGCTCGCCCGCCATCGTGCCGCGCTCGACGTAGACGGCCCGGTCGAGGACGCCCGCGGCGGCCAGGGCGGCGCGCACCTTCGGCAGGTGGCGGCCGAGCTTCATCACCACGGCCGCGTCCGTGGCGCCGAGGCGCTCGGCGAGGGCGGCGAGCGGCAGGGTGGCGGGCAGGACGGTGAGGACGTCGTCACCCCAGGTGATAGGGGTACCGGCCCGGGTCCAGCAGCCCGACATGCCGGTCACGCCCGGCACGACCTCGACGGGGAAGCGGTCCTTGAGGCGCCGCCACAGGTGCATGAACGAGCCGTAGAAGAACGGGTCGCCCTCCGACAGGATCGCCACGTCCCGCCCGGCGCCGAGATGGTCGGCGAGCTGCCCGGCCGCGTCGTCGTAGAAGCCCGCGAGCGCCGCGACGTAATCCGGATGCTCGGGGTGGATCTCGGTGGTATAGGGGTAGGCCAGCGCCATCTCGCGGGCGGGATCGCGCAGGATCGCGTCCGCGATGGTGCGGGCGTTCCCGCGTCGGCCGCGCTTGCAGAAGTGCACCAGCACCGGCGCGCGCATCAGCACGCGCTGCGCCTTCACGGTCAGCAGCTCCGGGTCCCCCGGACCCATCCCGACCCCGTAGAGCGTGCCGGTCACCGCGGCGGCGGGAAGCGCCTCGGCGGGCTCGTCCAGCCGTTCGAACCCGTCCATCACTCGGCCTCGCTGGCGAGCGCGTTGACGGCCGCGGCCGTCATGGCGCTTCCGCCCCGCCGCCCATGGACGACCACGAAGGGCACACGCCCGTCCCGGGCGAGCGCCTCCTTCGACTCCGCGGCGCCCACGAAGCCCACCGGGATGCCGATCACGGCGGCCGGCGGCGCCACCCCGGCGTCGAGCAGCTCGAGCAGGCGGAACAGCGCGGTCGGCGCGTTGCCCACCGCCACGACGCTGCCCGGCAGATGCTCGCGCCACAGCTCCATGGCGGCGGCGGAGCGCGTGGTGCCGAGGCGGCCGGCGAGATCCGGCACGCGCGGGTCGCCGAGGGTGCAGATCACCCGGTTGTCGGCGGGCAGGCGGGCCCGGGTCACGCCGTCGGCGACCATGCGGACGTCGCACAGGACCGGCGCGCCGGCCCGGAGCGCCGCGACGCCGGCCTCGGCGAAGCCCGGCGCCATCTCCACGTCGGCCGGGAGGTCGGTCATGCCGCAGGCGTGGATCATGCGCACGACCACGCGCTCGGCGGCCCCCGTCCAGCGGGCGAGATCGGCTTCGGCGCGGATCATCGCGAAGGAGCGCGCGTAGATCGCGCCGCCGTCGCGGATGTAGTCGTAGCGGGACGGTGGCTCGGAAGCCGCCGCCGGCTCCGATCCTGTCTGGCGCAGGGCGTTCTGGCTCGCGCTCATGCCGGTCTCCTGGTCCTCCCGCTCTCCGTCCGGGCAGCCTCCGGCGCGAAAGCGGCGGCGAGCCCGACGGTCTTGGCCCTTCCTAACCGCTCCAGCACGGCCTCGATAGGGAGGTCGATCGCCGGCTCATCGCCCGGGCCGCCGTCGATCACGATGCCGTAGAGGCCGCCGCGACCGACGAGCGTCAGGTCGGTCGGGCCGGGCCTGGCGCAGCCCTTGGCGCAGCCCGACACGTGCGCGGTCCGCCCCTGCGCCGCCAGCTTTCCGAACAGCGCCGCGACACGGGCGGCATCCGCGAGGGTCGGCGTCGATCCGGACGCGCAGCCCGGAGCGCCCGTACAGGCGTCGATGCTGCGGCGGGGATCCTCGGGGGCGACGATGAACGCGTCCGCGAGGCCGGCCAGCACCGGTTCCGCGCGTGCGCCGGCCGCAGCCGCCAAGACGAAGCCGCGGGTCGGCGAGAGCCGGATCGCGTCCGCTCCGATCGCGGCGGCCGCGGCCGCGACCCGGTCGAGGGCGTCCGCGGTGCAGCGGCCGAAGGGCGCGTCGAGGGCGAGGATCTGGAGATCCGGCGCCGTCCGAAGGCCGGCGGCCGGCCCGAACGGCGCGCCCCGGAGCGGAGCATCGCCGCGCTCCGTCGCCCGCACGGACTGGCAACTGCCCGCCGCCCGGGTCCCGCCGAGCATGTCCGCCAGCCCGGCGCGTTCGTCGTCTGACAGGTCGCGCATGCGGCGGCGGCCGCTGCGCGCGAAGGCCGCCAACAGCCGCGCCACGAGGGGCGCGGCCTCCTGCGCCGGGCAGGTGAGGAGATCCCGCCGGCCTCGGTCGGTGGCAACCGCGATCACGACACCGTCGCGGTCATCGGCGAACACGAGACAATCCGCGTCCGGCAGCGCCACGGCGCGGCGGCCCTCGACCACGACCAGCGTCTTGGCCGGCAGGCCGGGGATCGCGAGCGCCGCCGCCTCGATGGCGCGGGCCAGGGCCGGCACGTCGAACACCTCGCCCGCGTCGCGCCCCGCCAGGGGGCTCGTGAGCGTCGAACGCTGCGGGCCCCCGTCGGCGCGCACGTCGCCGAGGCCGGCGGTTGCGAGTAGCTCTGCGAGCTCCGTCCGGGTCGCCTCGGTCACGCCGCGGATCTGGAGATTGGCCCGGGCTGTGAGGTCGAGATGGCCGTTCCCGAATTGGCGGGCGCCCTCCGCCACCGTGCGGGCCTGATCCGGCGTGAGCATCCCCAGGGGCGGGTGCACCCGCGCCAGGAGCCCGTCGCCCGTCGGCATCGGCCGGGCGAGGCCCGGGCACCAGCCCCGGCGGGCAGGCGCCTGGGGCAGGGCGCGGCGGTGGCGGCCGGCGAGCGGGGTCACGCGGCCGCCTCCCGCATCAGCGCATCCGCCGGCAGGGCGTTCCGGCGGCTGCGCCAGAGGCCGCGGTCCCGGGCCTCGTCGAAGCGCTCCAGGATCGCCCGCGTGGCCGCGGGATTGGCGGCACGGAGCCGCTCGAACACCTCGGCATCGGCGATCCAGGCGGCGTAGAGCCGGTCGAATCCGGCATCGGTGACGGCCTCGCTCGTCGCGGCAAGGACGAACACCGCGTCGAGGCCCTGCGCCAGCTCCTGCGCCCCCCGGTGGCCGTGGCGGAGCTGCGCGGCGATCCAGCGGGGATCGGCCAGGCGTCCGCCGATCAGGCGCGCAGCATCCTCGCGGGCCGTGCGGGCCTTCGGCCGTTCCGGCACCGAGACGTCCAGGCTGTAGAGCGTCGGCCGCGCACCCTCCAGGCTGGCGGCGGCCGCGAAGCCGCCCATGGCGTCGACCGCCGCGTCGCCGTCGAACAGGTCACGCTCGGCCACGTCGAAGGCGTGCAGATACGCGTCGGCGGCCCCGACCCGGGCGGCGAAATCCCCGTCCGGACCCTCGCCGTCGCCGAACGCGTGGGTGCTGGCCGCGAGATAGGCACGGCCGAGATCGGCCCGGTCGTCCCAGCCGCCGTCGAGGGCGGCGGCGGCCGTGCCGGCGCCGTAGCGGCCCGGCGCCGCGCCGTAGACCCGCGCGCCCGTCGCGCCGCGCCGCCGGGCCGCCGCCAAGGGGTTCTCGTCATCCGCCTCGTCCCGCTCGGCCACCGCCCGGGCGGCGCGGTCGATCAGCGCCAGCGTGTCGGGAAACGTGTCGCGGAACGCCCCCGAGACCCGGACCGTCACGTCGATCCGCGGACGGTCGAGCAAGGCCAGGGGCAGGATCTCGAAGCCGGTCACGCGGGTGCTGGCGTGGTCCCAGACCGGACGGACGCCCATCAGCGCCAGGGCATGCGCCACATCCTCCCCACCGGTGCGCAGGGTCGGCGAGGCCCACAGGTCCATGACGATCCGGGCCGGATAGGTCCCCTCGTCCTGGAGGTAGCGCGTGACGACGGCATCGGCGGCCCGGGCGCCGAGGAGCGCGGCGGCGCGGCTCGGGATCGCACGGGGATCGAGGGTGGTGAGGTTCCGTCCGGTGGGCAACACGTCGGTGCGGCCCCGGGACGGGGAGCCGGCCGGTCCCGGGGGAACGAACCGGCTGTCGAGGGCGGCGAGCAGGCCGTCGCGCTCGCCGGCGGCGCTCGCCAGGACCGGATCGGCCGCCCCGTCGGGGGCCCGGCCGAAGACGTGCAGCCCGTCGCGGAACGTGGTCTCGCCGAGGTCGCACAGGTGGGCGTCGAGCTGCGTCAGCGCCGCGTCCATCGGCGTGTCGGGTCCGATCCCGGCGCCGTCCAGCAGTCCGGCCGCCTCGGCCTCGTCCAGGATGGCCCTGGCCACGAGGGCGGCCCGGCGCGGGTCCAGGACGCTGGCGGCCGCGTATTCCTCGACCAGTTCGCGCAGGCGCACGGCTTCTGGCGGCAGGGCATGCGCCGCGGTCTGCGGGGTCAGGTGGCCCAGCGCGATCCCGCCGAGGCGGCGCTTCAGCGGAGCGGCCTCGCCCGGATCGTCGACGATGAACGGGTAGACCACCGGAAGGCCGCCGACGCAGAGCGCCGGAAGACACGCGGGCGACAGCGCCACCGCCTTTCCGGGGAGCCATTCGGTCGTGCCGTGGGTGCCGAGCTGCACCAGGACGTCGAAATGGCTCCGCAGGCCCAGGTAGAAGGCCAGATAGGCGTGGGTCGGGAGGCGCTCCGGGTCGTGGTAGCCCGCCTTCCGGTCCGGATCGCGCCCCCGGTCGGGCTGGAGGAAGACCGCGAGGTTTTCGCGGTGGCCTCCGCCGTCCGGCGGGGCGGAGCTGCGCCCGCCGACGGGTGCGCTTCCGCCGGTCACCATGCGGAACCGGAACGCGCCGTCGACGCAGCCGGCATCGCCCTCGGGTTCCCCCCAGGCCGCGACCAGGGCGGCGCGCGTCGCCTCGGGGAGGCCGCCGAGCCAGGCGGCGTAGGACGCGAGCGGCACGCTGAACCCGGCGGGGCCCTCGGTCAGGTCCGCCATCAGCCGGCTACAATCGGGCAGCGCCCCCGCGGCGTAGCCCGCGGCGGCGAGGTCGGCGGCAATCGTGCGGGCGCTCGCCGGCGTATCGAGGCCGACCGCGAAGCCGGCCCGTCCGCCGCGGGCCGGATAGTCGGACAGGACCAGGGCGACGCGCCGCGCCGCCCGGGGCAGGGCGGCGAGGCGCAGCCAGCCCGCTGCCCGGTCGGCCAGGGCGGCGATGCCCGGCGCGTACGGCACCGCCCGCCGCTCGGCGAAGCCCGCGACCTCGGGACTCTCCTCTTTGAAGGAGATCGGGAATCCCGAGAGCCGGCCGTCGAATTCCGGCAGCGCCACCTGCATGGCGAGGTCGGCCGCGCCGAGACCCCGGGCCGAAGCCTGCCAGGCGTCCTGCGCGGCGCCCACCGTGTAGGCCTGCAGGACCGGGCAGTCGGCCCCGTCGAGGACGAAGTCGGTCCCGTCCTCCCGGGCCGAGAACGCCGTCGCGGCGATCACGAGATCGGGCCTGCGCGCGCGCACCGCCTCCGACACCGCGGCGGCGGCCTCGGGCTCCTTCAGGCTCGAGACCGCCATCGGCAGCACCCCGATGCCCCGATCGCGCAGGGCCGCGGTCAGCACGACGAAGGGCGCGGTGTCGCCGCCGAGCACGGCCGACCGGTAGACCAGGAGCAGGACCAGCGGTGCGGCCGGGGCGCCCGATCCCGCGAAGGGAATCGCCGACGCGGCCGCCGCGACGGCGTCGTCGACGGCCATGACGCTGCAGCCCGGGCACCAGGGGAATCCCCGCGGCAGCGGCCGGGGCGGCTCGACCGCGAGGTCGCAGCCGATCCGCGCCGCCAGCACGCGCAGCAACCGCCGCAGATTTGCCGGGCCGCCGGCGCGGAAGTAGGCGTCGAGACGCCCGGCGAGATCGGGGTCGGTCGAGAAGGCCGCGAGCCGCGGGTCGGGCCGGTCGTCGCCCGGGAGCACCGCGAGCACCACCCCGTGTGCCCGGGCGATCTCGGCGCAGCGCTCGATCCCGTAGCGCCAGTAATCCAGGCCGCCGAGGCAGCGGATCATCACGAGCTTCGCCCGCGCCACCACCCGCTCGACATAGAGGTCCACCGACAGCGGATGCCGGAGCTTCGCCAGCTTGGCGAGCCGCAGGCTCGGCAGCCCGGTCTCGGCCGCGTGCGCCTGCGCGATCCCCGACAGGTCGCTGTCGGTGAAGGACAGCACGACGAGGTCCCCGGGCTCCTGCCCGAGATCCACCGCCGCCTCGCCCTCGTCGAGGGACACGGAATCGATGCGCACGAGGTGCATGGCGCCTAACCCGCCGCGTCCGGCATCATCCGGACAGGCACGCCGAAGACCCGCCCTTCGCGCGCGGCCGTGTCCTCCGCCCGGGCGGGAACCGCGTCGATCCGCATCGGTTCGGGCTCGCGATCCAGCACGGTTCGAGGCGCTCCCTCCGCCACAGCACGCTCATCCTGCCGCCGGCGGCGACAGGCCCCTAGCCGGCCAGCGCGGCGGCCACGGCGCTCCGGTCGAAGCCCTTCAGGCCGATCACCACGAGCGTCCCGTCCCGCGGCTCGCCCGCCCGCCAGGGCCGGTCGAAATGGTGGGCGACACGGCGTCCGACACCCTGCACCACGAGGCGCATCGCCTTGCCTTCGACCTCCGCGAAACCCTTGATGCGCAGCACCCCCGCGGTCTCCGCCGCCTTCTCGACGCGGGCCGCGAGATCCCCGGCGGTCACCGCCGGGCGGATCGGCAGCGCCACGGTCTCGAAGTCGTCGTGGTCGTGGTCCTCGCCGTCGCCGTGGTGCGAGGGGCGGGCATCGAGGTCGTCCTCGGCCGCCGCGCCGAGGCCCAGCAGCACACGCGGGTCGATGGCGCCGTTCTCGGTCTCCACCACCTTCACGGCGCGGGGCAGGTGCCCCTCCACCTCGGCCCGGACCCGGGCGCGCGTCGCGGCGTCGATCAGGTCGGCCTTGTTGAGCACCACCAGGTCGGCGCAGAGGAGCTGATCCTCGAACACCTCCTCCAGCGGGTTGTCGTGATCCACCGACTGGTCGGCGGCCCGCTGGGCCGCCAGCGCCTCGGGATCGTCCGCGAAGGCGCCCGCCGCCACCGCCGGCCCGTCCACCACCGCGACGACGCCGTCCACCGTCACCCGCGAGCGGATCGCCGGCCACTGGAAGGCCTGGACCAGGGGCTTGGGCAGCGCCAGGCCGGAGGTCTCGATCAGGATGTGCTCCGGCGGCTCGGCGCGGGCGAGCAGCGTCTCGAGGGCCGGCACGAAGTCGTCCGCCACCGTGCAGCAGATGCAGCCGTTCGGCAGCTCGACGATGGCGTCCTCGGTGCAACCCTCGACGCCGCAGGCGGCCAGGAACGACTTGTCGAAGCCGACATCGCCGAACTCGTTGACGAGGATCGCCAGCCGGCGGCCCCTGGCGTTCTGCACCACATGGCGCACCAGCGTCGTCTTGCCGGCCCCGAGGAAGCCGGTGACGATGGTGCAGGGGATCTTGGACACGAGGGTCATTCGGCGGCCTCCAGGGTGCCGGCCGGGAGCGGGCGGGGTTCGGGAAACGGGGGGATGCGCGCGATCACGCCGGTGCGGAACGCCGCCGGCCGCTCGCGCCACGGCACGAGGCCGTCCGCGGTCGTCGCATAGGCGCAGAGCCCGCCCAGGATCGTCTCGGCGGAGGCGGCGGGATCCATGTCGCCGTACACGTAGGTCCAGCGTCCGGCCGACGCCACCGCCACCGTACAGGGCCGCTTGCACACGGACAGGCACTCCACCGGCTCGATGCGCAGCTCCGGCACGGCACCCGCCCGTTCCCTGAGGGCATCGAGCAGGCGCGCACCGGCGCGGGGCCCGTCCGGGGCGTCGCCGTCCCGGCGGCAGGTGGTGCAGACGTACAGGACGGTCTCAGGCACGGGCCGTACCCCACGCGGCGTCGCGCCCGAAGACCAGCCAGGCCCGGCCAAAGGCGAGGGCGATCATCATCCAGAAGACGAAGCTGATCGCCAGCGAGCGGGCGGCGAACTGCGCCGCGAGGGCGGGCGGCAGCTCGGACGCCCCCGAAGGCGCCTCCGGCGCGCCGGCCACGTGGGGGGCGATGAGCAGGACGAGGCCGCCCAGGATGGCGATGAGCGAGCGGCGCATCGCGATCAGGTACAGACCCATGCCGGTCGCCGCGGCGGTCATGACCCACCACGCCTGCCGGGCCGCCAGCGGGGCGGCCTCGCTGCCGGGCAATTCCGGCGGCAGGCCGAGCCCCGGCGCCAGGGCCACGCTGGCGAAGCCCGCCACCGCGAAGGCCAGGCAGGTCTGCGGCGTCGGCTCGCGTCCGCAGGCGAGCATCACGGCGCCGAGCAGCAGGGCGTAGCCGACCCCGCCGACCAGCGTCGCCAGGGCGGTGAACGCCATCCGCGGCAGACCCGCGCCGGGCTGCCATTCCGGCGCGGCATCGGGCGCGCCGTGCTCGTGCCCGGCATGCGCGAGAACGATCGGAAGCGCCCGCGCGGCCTCATGGGAGGGCTCCGCGTGCTCGTAGCGTTCCGCCGCCACGATCAGCGGCGAGGTCAGCGTGAGTTCGAGCCCCGTCACGACGACGGCCGCGATGAAGCCGGCGGCCAGCGCCGCCGACAGAAGCCGGATGATCATCCCTGGTTCAGGGGCGTCAGTGGCAGGGGAAGTTCTGGGTGTGGCGGAAGTCGTGCGCCGCGTTGTGGAACGCGATCGCCGGCGAGAAGCCCGCCAGGAACAGGAGGCCCAGGCCGAGGACGGCCGCCAGCGCCACGGCGACGGGACGCTCCGCGGAGCGGCTGCCGAGGGCGGCGGGGGCGAGGGTCGAGGTGGTCATGTGCGTGTCTCCAGCCGCCCCACCGGCGGCATTGCGGGATCCTGTCGTGACGGCAGGTCTCCTGGCTCGCGGCTCTGCGCGCCGGCCGCCTTCCCGGATGCGTCCGGTGGCATTCTGGCAGGCACTTGCCGCTCACAGTTGCGGGGGCAGCCGCGGCTTCGAGGCTTCCACCTCTCACCGCATTCCCTTTTCACCCCGTCTCCGGGGCACCGTCACGGGATCGTTGTAGACGCATGACAGCTCTCACACAACGGAGGCCCAGCGGAATCATGTTCGGCCCTCCGGGAACGGGACGGTGGGGCGAAGGGGCGGTCGCTTGAGGGATTCCCCGACCCCGCGGGGGCCTACCTCGACCGCCCCGGATTTCCCGCCGCCGGGCCGGTCGGCGATACCTTCGAACCTGCGAGCGTGATCGTGATGCGAACCCTGTCGCTGGCCCTCGCCCTCCTGGCGGCGGCGTCCGGGCCCGTCCGGTCCGACGGCCGGATGGCCGCGCTCGCGGCCGGCGGCCTGACGCTGGACGCGACCGGTGCCGTCACCCTGGTGGCCGAGGATCTGTATCTCTCGGAGGCGCGCGTGCGCGTCGATTATCGATTCCGCAACCCGACCGGGGCCGCCATCGCGGCCACCATCGCGTTCCCGATGCCCGACATCGCCGGCGATCCCGACAGGTCCGTTTCCATCCCCGACCCGTCGAGGGACAACTTCCTGCGGCTCGAAACCCTGGTCGATGGCCGCCCCGTCGAGCCGCATCTCGAGCAGCGGGCCTTCCTGGGGCGGGACGGCCAGCCGCCGCGCGAGATCACCGATCTGTTGAGGAGTCTGAGCATTCCGCTGGTTCCGACGGTCGAGGCGACGGAAGCGGCGCTGCGCCGCCTGTCGGAGGATCGGCGCCGCATCCTGGCCGAGGCCGGCATGCTGACGCGCCAGGTGCACGCCGACGGCACGCTCGCGGACGTTCCGCTCTGGACGCTGCGGTCGCGGTTCTGGCACCGGCAGGTGTTTCCGGCCGGTCGGGAGGTCGTGGTTCGCCAGAGCTACGTGCCGAGCCTCGGGAGCCGACCCGATTTGGCCTTCGGCGCTCCGGACCTGGATCCCGCTGAGCGGGCTCCCTATGAGGCGCGTTTCTGCGCGGACCCGGCCTTCGCGCGGGCCGCACAGGCCTTGTACCGGAGGGCCAGTGCCGATGGCAGCCGGTCCTTTCATCCGTCCGAGCGATATCTCTCCTACGCGATCGCATCCGGCGCCGGCGGGAACGGGCCGATCGGCGCGTTCAGGTTGACGGTCGACAAGGGCGATCCCGCGTCCCTCGTCTCGTTCTGCGGCAGGAATGTCCGGAAGACCGGTCCGACGACGCTCGAGATGGAGGCGACGGACTACACGCCCGAGCGCCCTATCGACGTCCTCCTTCTGAAGCCGACGACGCACGACTGAGCGGGCTTTTCCGTCGGGCGGAGACCAACCGGGCGGGGACAGCGTCGATGCGGGTGATGCGCCGCCCCCGAGGCGGATCGGCTCTGCAGGACGTCAGGGCGTCGGCTTGAGGCGGTCGGCCGGAGCGCCCGCGGGTGCCGGGTCGGCGTCGCGCGCCTTGATGGCGTCGGCATAGAGCCGCTCGACATCCCTGCGGAACGCCGACCGGGACTCGGGCCGCGTGTAGAACATGTGGCCGCCCGGATAGACGGCGAGGCTCAGCCGGCCGGCGCCGTAGGCGGGAACCTGGGCGAGCAGCAGCTTCGACGCGTAGTAGGGCGTCACGAGGTCGGTGAAGCCGTGCGCCACGAGGACGCGCAGCCGTCCGTCCAGCGCCAGGGCGCCCCGGAGATTCGACAGCACCTCCGGCGCCTGCCGGCCCGAGCCCCAGCTCCAGCCGCGGTTCACCGCGGTGTTGAGGAGTTCGTACCGCATGTTGGGCACGGGCCATTTCAGGGTCCGCGCGTAGAAATCGAGCATCGCGCTGGTGAGCGGGGCCTGGAGCGCCGTGAGCTGCGGATCGTCGAAGCTCGACTGCGCGGCATCCGGGTTCGGGTCCCAGCCGGAGATCCCGGTATCGTAGGCGCTGGTCACCCGCCCCGCCGCGCGGTCGATCTCGCGCTGGACGCTGCGGGTGGAGAGCCGCGCGGCCTGGGCGCGCACGAGGGCCGGGTCCAGGCCGACCAGGGGCGCGACCTTCTCGGTCATCCGCGCCACCGCCGCCGCGTCCCCCGGCCCCTTGATCAGATCCGCCAGATAGGGACCGGACGCGTACGCCTCGGCCTCGGCCAGCAGATCCGGATCGGGCACGCGGCCCGCCCGCTCCAGCGCGCCGGCGGCGAGGGAGGGCAGCTTCAGCACGTAGCCCCAGGGATTGGCGCGCGGCGTCTCCAGCCAGCCGAAATCCAGCACCGGCGACAGCAGCACCATCCCCGAGAGGCCGACGCCGACATCCTCCTGCAGCTTCTCGGTGATCAGGGGGCCGCGGAAGCCGCCGTAGCTCTCGCCCACGTAGAATTTCGGGCTCGCCATCCGGTCGTTCACCCGCAGGTAGCGGGCGATCATCGCCGCCAGCGTCGACGCGTCCGTGTCGATGGACCAGTAGGCCTTGCCGTTGCCGTCGGCCGCCCGGCTGTAGCCGGTGCCGACCGGATCGATGAAGACGAGGTCGGTGAATCCGAGCCAGGTGCCGTCGTTCGGCGTGAGGGCGACCGGCTGGGACGGGCTGATGCTGTCGCGGCCCAGGGGCAGCCGCCAGGGCCCGATCGCCCCGATGTTCAGGTAGGCCGACGACGCGCCCGGCCCGCCATTGACCGCGAAGGTGACCGGACGCTCCCGGCCGGGATCCGGCGCCAGGGTGTAGGCCACGTAGGCGATCTCGGCCTGCAGCTTGCCCGCCTCGTCGACCAGCGGCAGGCTGCCGGCGGTGGCGGTGAAGTCCAAGACCCGGCCGTCCGGCAGGGCGAGGCTGTGCTTCGTCACCGAATCGGCCGGCAGGCGCCGCCCCTCCGGCGCCCGCGGGGCCTGCCGGGCCTCCGGTTGCGGATGACCGGGAGGCATATCCTGGGCGCGGACCGGCCCGGGGGCCACCACGGCGACCGCCAGGGCGAGCGCTGCGCGCGCGAGACGTCTGCCGAGAGCCATCGTCACGCCTTCTTGCTCCACCGTCCGGACTCGTCCTGCTGCCAGTAGGCGACCGCGTGACCCGCGTCCTTGGCCTGCTTCCACTGCTCGCGGGCGCGTAGCAGGGCGTCCTGGTCGGTCCCGTCGAACAGGATGCAGATCCGCTCGTACAGGCCGGCATCCGGCGGCAGATCGGCGCCCTCCACCAGGAAACGGATCGAGGCGGCGTTGGGGTTCACGTCGCGGAGGGTCAGCACCACAGGCTGGCTCCCCGCGTCCGGCTCGCGGTCCGTGCCGTGGGGCAGGAAGCTCTCGTCGGAATAGGTCCAGAGATGGTCGTCCAGCGCCTGGAGCCGCTCCTCGGTCGCCGCCTGGATCGCGGCCTGCCAGCCGCGCTCGAGGGAGCGCTCGACCAGGTTCGGCAGCACCTTCTCCAGGGGCTGGCGCTGCATGTGGTAGAAGAGGATCTCGGTCACGGTCCGAGGCATATAGGGTCCGGCGCCGCGGGGCGAGGAGCGGCGCGCCGCCGCGCCTCAGACCAGCCGGCTCTGCTCGATCGCCGCGCCGACGAAGCCCTTGAACAGCGGATGCGGCTCGAAGGGCCGGGACTTCAGCTCCGGGTGGAACTGCACGCCGATGAACCACGGGTGGCCGACATGCTCCACCGTCTCGGGCAGCAACCCGTCCGGCGAGACGCCGGAGAAGCGCAGGCCCTTCGCCTCCAGCCGCTCGCGATAGGCCATGTTGACCTCGTAGCGGTGGCGGTGACGCTCGGAGATGTGCGCCGATCCGTAGATCTGCGCGATCTTCGATTCGGGGTCGAGGGTCGCGTCGTAGGCGCCGAGCCGCATGGTGCCGCCGAGATCCCCGGCCGCGGCGCGGCGCTCGAGGTCGTTGCCGCGCAGCCACTCGGTGAGCAGGCCGACCACCGGCTCAGACGTGTCGCCGAACTCCGTGGAATTGGCATCGGGCAGCCCCGCCAGCGAGCGGGCCGCCTCGATCACCGCCATCTGCATGCCGAAGCAGATGCCGAGATAGGGAATGCGCTTCTCCCGGGCATACCGGGCGGCGCGGATCTTCCCCTCCGCGCCGCGCTGGCCGAAGCCGCCCGGCACCAGGATGCCGTTGAGGCCCTCCAGGAACGGCGCGGGATCCTCGCGCTCGAACACCTCGGCCTCGATCCAGGCCAGGTTGACCTTCACCCGGTGGCTGATGCCGCCGTGGGTCAGCGCCTCGGTCAGCGACTTGTAGGCGTCCTTTAGCCCCGTATATTTGCCGACGATGGCGATCGACACCTCGCCCTCGGGGTTGCGCACACGCTCGGCGATGGTCTGCCAGCGGGCGAGATCCGGTTCCTCGCCGTGATCGAGGCCGAAATGCCCGAGGACCTCCCGGTCGAGGCCGGCGGTCCGGTAGGAGAGCGGCACCTCGTAGATCGACGCCACGTCCCGCGCCTCGATCACCGCGGTCTCGCGAACGTTGCAGAACAGCGCCAGCTTGCGCCGCTCATCGACGGGGATCGCCCGGTCGCAGCGGCAGAGCAGGATGTCGGGCTGGATGCCGATCGACCGCAGTTCCTTGACGGAGTGCTGCGTCGGCTTGGTCTTCAGCTCGCCCGCGGAGGGGATGTAGGGCAGGAGCGTCAGGTGGACGTAGCAGCAGGTGCCGCGGGGCAGCCCCTGGCCGAGCTGGCGGATCGCCTCGAAGAACGGCAGGCCCTCGATGTCGCCGACCGTGCCGCCGATCTCGACCAGCACGAAATCGAACGCCTCGTTGCCGTCGAGGACGAAGTCCTTGATGGCGTTGGTGACGTGCGGGATCACCTGGATGGTCGCGCCGAGGTAGTCGCCCCGGCGCTCCTTGGCGATGATGTCCTGGTAGATCCGGCCCGTGGTGATGTTGTCGGCCCGGCTGGCCGGGACGCCGGTGAACCGCTCGTAATGGCCGAGGTCAAGGTCGGTCTCGGCGCCGTCGTCGGTGACGAAGACCTCGCCGTGCTGGGTCGGGCTCATCGTGCCCGGATCGACGTTCAGATAAGGGTCGAGCTTGCGCATCCGGACCCGGTAGCCGCGGGCCTGCAGGACCGCCGCCAGGGCCGCCGAGGCGAGCCCCTTGCCGAGGGAGGAAACCACGCCGCCGGTGATGAAAACGTACCGCGTCATGGGCCTCGGTCCATAAAGAAGGTGCCGGCGTTTGCCAAACGCCTGATGCCCCGGCCGACGCCGGGGCAGGAGTTCCCCCGGCGCATGGGACGGATCTACCGTCGTCAGACTGTCAGGAAGCGGCTGAGTCGCCAGCGCCGCCCGCGGGCGTCAGCGCGATTGCGGAGCGTCCGGCACCGCCGGCTGGGCCGGGGCGGTGGCGGGCGCCCGATCCTGCTGCTGACGCAGCGTGTCGAGCAGGTTGTCGGCGCCGGTCGGCTGCTTGGCCGGCTGGCCCGAGGTCTGCGGCGCCCCCGTGTCGAGGATCGACTTCGGCGCCTGCGACCGGTGCGACATGATGGCCAGGACCAGGCTGGTGGTGAAGAACAGGGCCGCCAGGATCGCGGTCGCCCGCGTCAGCGCATTGGCCTGGCCGCGGCCGGTCATGAAGCCGGCGACGCCGCCGCCCCCGCCGCCGCCGAGCCCGAGGCCGCCCTCCGAGCGCTGCAGCAGCACCACGCCGATCAGCGCGAGCACGATGATGAGGTGGACGACGATCAGGACGGTCTGCATCGGTGTTCCGGAGATCTGCTTGGGCGCCGGACGCCGGCTGGAAGCACCGGAAGCCGAAGCGCATCGGCCGAAACGCCGACGCCGCCTGCGCCGCTCCCGGTCACGCCGGGGAACTTCGCTTGCGACGCGCGGGCGTGCCGGCCGGAATTCTGCGACGGCCATACACCACCCGTCCGCCGCCGCCAACCTGACGCCGGCCGGCCCGCTGTTCCCCCCGGCCCTCGCGTTCGGCCCTGCGCCGTGCTCTGTCGGCGGGGAGGGTGGCCGATCGAACGCGCCGCCCCATCCAGGGAGGTCCTTCATGTCCGTGTCACGCCGTCTGGCGCTCGCCGCCATCGCCGCGCCCGTCCTGATGCGATCGCGTCCGGGCCGGGCCGCCGGCCAGGACGGGGCCGCCGTCGAGGACGCCGTCGACGCGCTCACCAAGGCCCTGCTCACCGGGGACCGGGCCGCCCTCGAGGCCCTGACCCATGACGGCCTGAGCTACGGCCATTCCAGCGGCCTCGTCCAGGACAAGGCGGCCTTCATCGAGCCGCTCGCCAGCAAGCGCGCGTCGTTTCCGCGCATCGCCCTGTCGGACAGATCGGTGTCGGTGGTCGGCGACGACGCCATCGCCCGGCACGTCTTCACCGGCGAGAGCGTGGCCGACGGCAAGACCTCGCCGGTGCATATCGGCGTGATGCAGGTCTGGCACCGCGACGGTCCGCGCTGGCGGCTGCTGGCCCGGCAGGCGTTCAAGATCTGAGGGCGGACCCGTTCAAGGCGTGCGACCGAGGGCGCGGCGCAGGATCGGCGCTCCGGGGTTCACGATACGCACCGCTTTCCCGGACAGGTGAAGCGAAGCGGAACCTGATCCGGGAACCAGCACACGCAGCGCCGCTTACGCGGCACAGGTTGATCCACACGGCCGCTTCGCGACGTCCCGTGCTGGGTCCCGGGTCGCATTCCGCTTTCGCTGCATGCGCCCGGGACAGGGACGGTGCAGAACCAGCTCGACGCGATTGTCTTGGGAGCTCTGTGCAAGTGCTCGGTGGGGCTCGATCTGACGCCCCGGCCGGATCGCCGCCCTCTCAGTATCGCGCGGGCACGTGCATGTCGGCGGGGATCGGCGCGCGGATGTAGTCGGCGTTCCGCACCCGCGCCGGCAGCGAGACGGGGGGATGCTCGACCGCGCCGTAGGGGATCTGCGCGAGAAGGTGGCTGATGCAGTTCAGCCGGGCGCGCTTCTTGTCCACGGCCTCGACCACCCACCAGGGCGCCTCGGGGATATGGGAGCGCGCGAGCATGTCCTCCTTGGCGTGGGTGTAGTCCTCCCAGCGCCGGCGGGATTCGACGTCCATCGGCGAGAGCTTCCACTGCTTCAGCGGGTCGGCGATGCGCATGTGGAAGCGCGAGGCCTGCTCCTCGTCGGTGATCGAGAACCAGTACTTCAGAAGCACGATCCCCGAGCGGACGAGCATCCGCTCGAATTCCGGCACGGAGCGGAAGAACTCCTCGACATCCGCCTCGGTGCAGAAGCCCATGACGCGCTCGACGCCGGCGCGGTTGTACCAGGACCGGTCGAACAGCACGATCTCGCCGCCGGCGGGCAGGTGGGCGACGTAGCGCTGGAAGTACCATTGCGTGCGCTCGCGCTCGCTCGGCGCGGGCAGCGCCGCCACGCGACAGACCCGCGGATTGAGACGCTGGGTGATGCGCTTGATCACGCCGCCCTTCCCGGCCGAATCGCGCCCCTCGAACAGGACGACGACGCGCAGCCTGTTGTGCTGGACCCAGTCCTGGAGCCGGACCAGTTCATGCTGGAGGCGCAGAAGCTCGCGGAAGTAGACCCTGCGATCGAGGCCGGACGCCGTCCCGCCGTCGAGGCCGTCCAGCCGGTCCTCCTCGATGCCGAGCTCGATCTCCTCGTCGTAGCTGTCGAGGATCTCCCGGCGGATCGTCTCGACGAGGGCGGAATCGGCGCGGGTCTGATCGTCCGGCATGGCTCGTGTCGGTCCCGGTGAAACGCGCGAGTCGTTAAGCAGGCGCGTATGACAGCCCCGAGACGTCCCGGCACGCCTCAGAGGTAGGCGGCGCAGATCCCCAGAAAATCCTCGGCGACGAGGCTGGCGCCGCCGACGAGGGCGCCGTCGACGTTGTCCACCGACAGGAGCTCCCGGGCATTCCCGGGCTTCACCGAGCCGCCGTAGAGGATGCGGATCTTCTGCGCCTCGTCGCCCACGAGCTTGTCGAGCATCTCCCGGAGCGACGCGTGGACCTCGGCGATGTCGCGCGGCGTCGGGGTGCGGCCCGAACCGATCGCCCAGACCGGCTCGTAGGCGATCACCGTGTCGGCCGCGGTCGCGCCCTTCGGCAGGCCGATGGCGAGCTGGGCGCGGACGATGTCCAGGGCGCGCCCCTGCTCGCGCTCCTCGATGGTCTCGCCCACGCAGATGATGCCGCACAGGCCGGCGCGGCGGGCGCCGAGCGCCTTGGCGTGGACGCCGTCGTCGGTCTCGTGGTGGTAGGCCCGGCGCTCGGAATGGCCGACGATCACGTATCGCGCGCCGAGGTCGGCGAGCATCTCGGCCGAGATCGAGCCGGTGAAGGCGCCGCTCGGGCGGGCGTGCAGGTTCTGGCCGCCGATGGCGATGGGCGAGCCGGCAGCCGCGGTCACGCAGGCGCTGATCAGCGTCGCGGGCGGGCAGATCAGCACGTCGATGTGGGCGGCCAGCTCCGGCGGGAGGCGATCGCGGATCGTCTCGACCACCTGGATCGACGCCCGCGTGCCGTTCATCTTCCAGTTGCCGGCAACCAGTGGCCTGCGCCCCGACTGCGTCATTCCCGCCCTCGCCCCGTCCGCGCCCGGCCCGGTCTCTCCCCAGGTCGCCGGGGCCTACCAGAGCGAGCTTGGGCGCGCAAACGGACGGCGGCGAGCGAGTCTTTGCCTGTGGACGCGAATGGTCTATCGCGGTCGGCTCTCAGGGAACGTGCCGGCCCGGCGACGGGTCGGCCGCCGAAGGTATCCGATCACAGACCATGCTTCAGGGCATCCGCAACGCCAGCCAGCACTGGCTCGGCAAGATCATCTTGACGGTCATCTTCACCCTGCTGATCGCGGGCGTGGGGATCTTCGGCGTCGAGGAGTTCTTCCGGGGCGGCACCAGCAACAACGTCGCGACCGTCGGCAGCACGCCGATCACCGCCGAACAGGTGCGCCAAGCCTATCAGAACCAGATGCAGCGCTATCAGGCGCAGCTCAAGCGCGCGCTGAGCCCCGACCAGGCGCGGATGCTCGGCCTCGACCGGCAGGTGATGTCCCAGCTCATCACCGAGGCCGCGCTGGACCAGAAGACCCGCGACCTCGGCCTCGCGGTGCCGGACGCCGCGGTGATCCGGGCGATCCACGACGAGAAGAGTTTCCAGAACCAGCAGGGCCAGTTCGAGCCGCAGCTCTTCTACCAGACGCTGCAGCGGGCGGGCCTGAACGAGGGCATGTTCGTGCGCGAGCAGCGCTCGGTCATCGCCCGGCTGCAACTCGCCGAAGCCGTGTCGTCCGATCTGCACGTCCCCGCGGCGATGCGCGAGGCCGTCCATCGCTACACCACCGAGCGCCGCGCCGCCGCCTACCTGATGCTGACGCCCTCGACGGCCGGCCAGATCCCGGACCCGACCGACGACGAGCTGAAGACCTGGTACGAGGCGAACAAGTCCGGCTTCCGCGCGCCCGAATACCGGTCGGCCAATCTCCTGGTGGTCGATCCGGGGGCGATGGCCAAGCCCGATGCGATCAGCGACGCCGACGCCCGGGCCGCCTACGGGCTGAACAAGGACCGCTACGGCGCCCCCGAGAAGCGCACGATCCAGCAGATCGTCTTCCCCGACGCGGGCGCCGCCGAGGCCGCCCGCAAGGCGATCGAGGACGGGTCCAAGACCTTCGAGGCGGTCGCGGCGGAGCGGGGGACGGACGACAAGGACCTCACGCTGGGCACGCTGACCAAGAGCGAATTGTTCGACAAGGCCGTGGCCGAGGCGGCCTTCGCGCTGCCGGAGGGGGGCGTGAGCCAGCCGGTCCAGGGCCGGTTCGGCACGGTGCTCCTGCGGGTGACCAAGATCGAGCCCGGAACGGTGAAGCCGTTCGAGGAGGTCGCGGGGGAGATCCGCAAGGGGCTCGCCCTCGCCCGCGCCCGCGACGCCCTGGAGACGACGCGCGACGCCATCGAGGACCAGCGGGCCGGGGCCAAGCCGCTCACCGACATCGCCGCCGAACGCGGCCTGAAGCTCGTGAGCGTGAAGGCGGTCGACCCCCAGGGCAAGGATCCGGAGGGTCGGAAGGTCGCCGACATCCCCGATCCGGACACCACCCTGCCGGCGCTGTTCCGCGGGGAGATCGGCGGCGACAACGAGCCGCTGCGCACCAAGGCCGGCGGCTACGTCTGGTACGACGTCACCAACATCGACCCCGCGCACGACAAGCCCCTCGATCAGGTCAAGGACGGCGTGAAGGCCGGCTGGACCGCCGCGGAGATCGCCAAGCGCCTCCAGGCCAAGGGCCGCGAACTGGCCGAGAAGCTCAATGCCGGCGAGACGATCGAGGCGGTCGCCAAGGAGGGCGGGGTCAACCCGCAGGAGGCGCAGGATCTATCGCGCAACCAGTCCAAGGACATGCTGACCACCGACGCCGTGAACCTGATCTTCGCGACCCAGGTGGGCAAGGCCGGCACCGCGGCGGCGGCCGATTCCCGGGCGGTGTTTAAGGTCACGGCCGCCACGATGCCGGCCTTCGTGGCCGACAGCCCGAGCGACCGGACGATCACGCAGAGCTTCCAGGCCGCGCTCGCCGACGACGTGCTGTCCCAGTACATCGGCGAGGTTCAGAAGAATGCCGGCGTCAAGGTCGACGCGGCGGCCCTGCGCCGCGTGCTGGGCGGCGAGTACTGACGCATGGCCGACGCGCCCGACTACGCGGCTTTCGCGGCACGCTACGAAGCCGGCCAGCCGAGTCTCGTCGCGCTGACCCTCGTCGCCGACCTCGAGACGCCGGTCGCGGCGTTCCTGAAGCTGCGCGCCCGGCACGAGGGCCCCGCCTTCCTGCTGGAATCGGTCGAAGGCGGTGCGGTGCGCGGCCGCTACTCGATGATCGGGCTCGATCCGGACCTGGTCTGGCGCTGCCGGGACGGGGCGCCGGCCATCGCGCGCGGCGCCGATCTGGATCGGTTCGAGCCCGACGACCGGCCGCCGCTGGCGAGCCTGCGGGCGCTGATCGCCGAGAGCGCCATCGGCGACGCGGCGGAGGCGGATCTGCCGCCGATGGCCGCCGGGCTGTTCGGCTATCTCGGGTACGACATGGTCCGCGCCATGGAGCGGCTTCCGGAGCCGAACCCCGATCCGCTGGGCGTGCCGGACGCGATCCTGATCCGGCCGCGGGTGATGGTGGTGTTCGATGCCGTCCGCGACCTGATCACGGTGGTCTCACCGGTGCGGGCGGCGGCGGGCGTCCCGGCCCGCGCGGCCTACGAGACCGCGCTCCAGCGCCTCGACCGGGTGGCGCAGACCCTGGAAGGACCGCTGCCGATCGAGGCCCGGATCGACCTCGCCGCGGTGGCGCATCCCGAGCCGGTCTCGAACACCGCGCCGGAGGCGTTCTCCGACCTCGTGGCGCGGGCCAAGGAGTACATCGTCGCGGGGGACGTGTTCCAGGTCGTGCTGTCCCAGCGCTTCTCGGCCCCGTTCACGCTGCCGGCCTTCAGCTTGTACCGTTCGCTCCGGCGCACGAATCCGGCGCCGTTCCTGTGCTACCTCGACTTCCAATCCTTCCAGATCGTCTGCTCCTCGCCGGAGATCCTGGTGCGGGTGCGTGAGGGCACCGTCACGGTCCGGCCCATCGCGGGCACCCGCCGCCGCGGGACGACCCCGGCCGAAGATGCGGCGCTCGCCGAGGAGCTGCTCGCCGATCCCAAGGAGCGGGCCGAGCACCTGATGCTGCTCGACCTCGGCCGCAACGATGCCGGCCGCGTCTCGCGGATCGGCAGCGTGCGGGTGACGGATTCGTTCTTCATCGAGCGCTACAGCCACGTGATGCACATCGTGTCGAACGTCGAGGGCGACCTCGATCCCCGGCACGATCCCCTCGACGCCCTGGCAGCGGGTTTCCCGGCCGGCACCGTCTCGGGTGCGCCCAAGGTGCGGGCCATGGAGATCATCGACGAGCTGGAGCACGAGAAGCGCGGTCCCTATGCCGGCTGCATCGGCTATTTCGGGGCCCGGGGCGAGATGGACACCTGCATCGTCCTGCGCACCGCCGTGGTGAAGGACGGGCGGATGCACGTCCAGGCCGGCGCCGGGATCGTGTACGACTCGGATCCGGCCTCCGAGCAGCAGGAATGCGTCAACAAGGCCAAGGCGCTGTTCCGGGCAGCGGAAGAAGCGGTGCGGTTCGCCGCGCAGGCGAAGCGCGGGCAGTAGGACGCTGGCTGTCGAGCCGCTTTGCGGCCCGTTCTTGCGCTGCATCCCTGTTCAGGTTCCGCTGCCGCTCTTCCTAGCCTGGAGAAGGGCCGAGGCGAACAGATCACGCGGGCCTTTCCCTGGCGCATGCAGCGAATGCGGAATGCGACCCGGGACCGAGCACACGAATCGCTGCAAAGCGGCGCGTTACAAACCCCAGACACGCGGCATGGTTGACCGCTTGGTCCCGAGCCGTCACATCGCCCCCATGCCCGAGCGTGCTGCCGCGATGTCCAACGTCCTCGTCATCGACAACTACGATTCCTTCACGTGGAATCTCGTGCATCTGATCGGCCCGCTCTGCGGTGCCATCGAGGTCGCCCGCAACGACGCGCTCACCATCGCGGAGATCCGCGCCAAGGCGCCGGACGCGATCGTGCTCTCGCCCGGCCCCTGCACGCCGAACGAGGCCGGCATCTGCCTCGATGTCGTGCGCGACCTCTCTGAGGAGATCCCGATCTTCGGCGTCTGCCTCGGCCTCCAGGCGATCGGGCAGGCCTTCGGGGGCGCGGTGGTGCGGGCGCCCCTGCCGCTGCACGGCAAGGTCTCCACCATTCGGCACGGGGCGCGCGGCCTGTTCCGCGGCCTGAACGACAGCTTCGACGCGACGCGCTACCATTCCCTGGTGGTCGATCGCGCGACCTGCCCGAGCGCACTGACGGTCACCGCCGAGGCGGACGGGCTGATCATGGGCCTGGAGCACGCCGACCGGCCGCTCCACGGGGTCCAGTTCCATCCGGAGAGCATCCGCTCGCAGCACGGCACGGAGATCGTGAAGAACTTCCTGGATCTCGCCGCCGCCTGGAACGCGGCGCGTGACACGGCCCGCTCCGACGTGCATTGACGGCTGAAGGCCGGGGCGGCCCTCCGTCAGAAGTCATGGATCGTTTCAGACCCCATCTCGCGAAAGTCGCCGGGGGCGTCGCCCTCGACCGGGCCGAGGCACGCGCCGCCTTCGACGACCTGCTGTCCGGCGAGGTGACTCCGGTCCAGGCCGGCGCCTTCCTGACAGCCCTCAAGGTGCGCGGCGAGACCGTCGCGGAGATCGTCGGCGCCGCCGAGGCCATGCGGTCGCGCATGACGCGGGTGGCGGCCCCCGAGGGCGCCGTCGACGTGGTCGGCACCGGCGGCGACCATTCCGGCAGCGTGAACGTCTCGACGCTGGCGGCCATCGTGGTCGCGGCCTGCGGGGTGCCGGTGGCCAAGCACGGCAACCGCGCCGCGACCTCGCGCTCCGGCGCCGCCGACGTGCTCGCCGCCCTCGGCGTACGGCTCGGGCTCGACGCCGCCGCGCAGGCGCGCTGCCTCGATGCCGCCGGCCTCTGCTTCCTGTTCGCCCAGGCCCACCATCCGGCCATGCGCCACGTGGCATCGGTGCGCTCGGAACTGCCGGTGCGGACGATCTTCAACCTGCTGGGCCCGCTCAGCAATCCGGCGGGCGTCGCCTATCAGCTCTTCGGCGTGGCCCAGGAGGCGCTGGCCGAGCCGCTGACGCGGGTCCTGGCGGAACTCGGCAGTCGCCGGGTCTGGACCGTCCACGGCTCCGACGGGCTCGACGAGATCACCGTGACCGGCCCGACCCGGGTCGTCGCCCTGGACGACGGCCGGATCTCCCGCTTCACCATCGATCCGCTGGAGCTGGGGCTGCCCCTGCGCGCCCCCGAGGAGCTGCGCGGTGGCGATCCGGCGGACAACGCCCGGGCGCTCGAAGCGGTGCTCTCGGGGGCACGCAACGCCTACCGCGACATCGCGGTCCTCAACGCGGCGGCTGCACTCGTCGTCGCGGGGGCGACGTCGGCGCTGGCGGACGGGCTCGCGCGGGCGCAGGATGCCGTGGATACCGGGGCGGCCCGGGCGACGCTCGCCCGCCTCGTGCAGGCCTCGAACGACCACTCCCACGAGCAGGAGGGCCGATGAGCTCGCTCACGCAAGAGGCGACGCAGGCAGCAGCCGCGGAGACGCCGCCCGAGCGGCCGAACGTGCTGGCCCGGATCGAGGCCTACAAGCGCCGCGAGATCGCCGAAGCGAAGCTGCGCGTGCCGCTGGCCAAGCTGGAGCGCCGGATCGCGCAGGCCGACCCGGTGCGCGGCTTCGCGGACGCGATCCGCGCCCACCTGGCCGCGGACCGTCCGGCGCTCATCGCCGAGATCAAGAAGGCCTCGCCGTCGAAGGGCCTGATCCGAGCCGATTTCGATCCCGCCACCCTGGCGGCGGCCTACGAGGCCGGGGGCGCCAGCTGCCTCTCGGTGCTCACCGACGAGCCCTCGTTCCAGGGGCGGCCGGACTATCTCACCGCGGCGCGCGCCGCCTGCGCGCTGCCGGTCCTGCGCAAGGATTTCCTGTTCGAGCCCTACCAGGTCTACGAGGCCCGGGCCTGGGGGGCGGACTGCGTCCTCGCCATCATGGCCTGCCTCGACGACGACGAGGCCGTGGCTCTGGTGGAGACGGCGCACCTCCTCGGCATGGACGTCCTGGTCGAGGTGCACGACGAGGCCGAACTCAAGCGCGCCATTCCCCTGGGCACGGCGCTGATCGGGATCAACAACCGCAACCTCAAGACCTTCGAGGTGTCGTTCGAGACCGCGATCCGGCTCAGCCCCGGCATCCCCGGCGACCGCATCGCGGTGGCCGAGAGCGGCATCGGCGACCACGCCGACGTGACGCGTCTCCGGGCGAACGGCCTCGGCGTGGTGCTGGTCGGCGAGAGCCTGATGCGGCAGGCGGACGTCACGCAGGCGACCCGCACGCTGCTCTTCGGCGATGCCGAAACCAAGGGCGCCGAAGCGAAGGGCGCCAAAGCCCGGAAGAAGGGCTAGGCGATGCAGCCGGGCTCGACGCTCACCCATCTCGACACCAGCGGCGCGGCCAACATGGTCGACGTCACCGACAAGCCGGCCACCGACCGCACGGCCCGGGCGGAGGGCCGCATCGTGATGAGACCCGAGACCCTGGCGCTGATCCGCGAGGGCGACGCCAAGAAGGGCGACGTGATCGGCACCGCGCGCCTCGCCGGCATCATGGCGGCCAAGCGCACGCACGAGCTGATCCCCCTCTGCCACCCGCTGCTCCTCTCGAAGATACGGGTCCTGTGCGAGCCCGACGACGCGCTGCCGGGGCTGCGCATCGCCGCCGAGGTGCGGGTCCAGGGCCCGACGGGGGTCGAGATGGAGGCGCTGACCGCGGTTTCGGTGGCGTGCCTCACGGTCTACGACATGGTGAAGGCGGTGGATCGCGGCATGCGCATCGAGGGCATCCGCCTCACCGCCAAGGACGGCGGCCGCTCCGGCGCCTACCGGGCGCCCATGGAATGAGCGGCCTGATCCCGGTCGCGGAGGCGCTGGCCCGGGTGCTGGCGAGCGTTCCCGGACCGGTCGAGCCCGAGAGCGTGCCCCTGGCACAGGCCGCCGGGCGGACGCTGGCCGCCGACGTCGTGGCCACGCGCACCCAGCCGCCGTTCCCGGCTTCCGCCATGGACGGCTACGCGGTTCGCGGCGCCGACGCCGCGGCGACCGGGGCGAGTCTGCGCCTGATCGGGACCAGCGCGGCCGGTCACGGCTTCGCGGGTCGGATCGGGCCCGGCGAGGCGGTGCGGATCTTCACCGGCGCGCCCGTGCCCGAGGGTGCGGACGCGATCCTGATCCAGGAGGACGCGCGCGCCGAAGGCGACACCGTACGCGTCGTGGAGCCGGTGGAGCCGAACCGCTTCATCCGCCGCGCCGGCCTCGATTTCACCGCCGGCGAGACCCTTCTCGCGGCCGGGACCAGCCTCGATGCCCGCCGTCTCGCCCTGGCGGCGGCGGCCGGCCATCCGCGGCTCTCGGTCCGGCGCCGGCCCCGGGTGGCGATCCTCGCCACCGGGGACGAGTTGGTGGAGCCGGGCGCGACGGCCGCCTGGGACCAGATCGTCGCCTCGAACAGCCTGGCGCTCGCCGCGCTCGCCGCCGAGGCCGGGGCCGAGATCATCGACCTCGGCATCGCGGCCGACGACCACGACGCGTTGGAGGCGGCGTTTCGCAGGGCCCGGGAGGCGCGGGCCGACCTGCTGGTGACGCTCGGCGGGGCCTCGGTGGGCGACCACGACCTCGTCCAGGCGGCCCTGGCCCGGGAGGGGCTGGCACTCGGCTTCTGGCGCGTCGCGCTCCGGCCCGGCAAGCCGCTGATGCACGGCCGCCTCGGCGACATGCTGGTGATCGGGCTGCCGGGAAACCCGGTCTCATCGATCGTGTGCGGGCTGCTCTTCGTGGTTCCGGCGATCCGCGCGCTCCTGGGCGATGCCCGGGCGGGGGCCGACCACAGCGAGCCGGCGACCCTCGGCCGCGACGTGCCGGACAACGACGGCCGCGCCGACTACATGCGCGCGAGCCTCTCCGTCGAGCCGGGCCGGCTTCCAGTGGCGACGCCCGAGCAGCGGCAGGATTCCTCGATGCTGGCGGTTCTCGGGCGCGCCGAGGCGCTGCTGATCCGCGCGCCGCACGAGCCCGCGGCCCGGGCGGGCGATCCCTGCCGGATCATCCGCCTCGACCGCCGTCTGCTCTGACCGGTCAGGGCACCACGCGCCAGACCTTCAGGGGACCCGGGAGTTCCACCGGCTCGAGCCGCCCGGACCGCGCGGCGCCGCGGGCGAGCCGTGTGGCGAAGGCGGGCTCGGCCTGGAGATCCGCCATCGGCCGGTCCGGGCAGGCGACAAGATAGCGGATCCCGAAATCCCGAAGCACCCGGTCGAGATCCGCCTCGGTCCCGCCGAGGCCCTCGATGGCCGCCAGAAGTCCGGGGATGGCCCGGTGGTAGGGCGCGGCCACGATCCGGTGGGAGGTGCGCAGGAGGATCGCCGGGCCGAGGAAGATCGGCGCCAGCACGGTTCCGGACGGGAGGGCGCCCAGCGGCCGCAGGGCGGCATCGCCCTGGCAGGCGGCCGCACCCGCGGGATCGGAGGCGGTGCGGGATGCCGGCGCCAGCGCCTCGGCGAGGGTGGCGGGCGCCATCCAGAGGGTGCTCACCAGGCCGCAGCCCAGCGCCGCGATGCCCCAGCGTCGGGCCCCTTCACGCGGGTCGCCCGCGGCGGCGAGGGCCCGGTCGATCACCGCGCCCGCCACCGGCGGCACGAAGCCCGCGGCGATGTAGAGCCCGCGGAACTGAAAATAGCCGAGGATCAGGCCCGGCCACAGGAACAGCGCCGTGACCGACCACGCGCGCCGCTGGGGACCGCGCCACGTCATCCAGGTCGCCGTCAGGGTCGCGAGCAGGGCCACGGGATAGAAGACCAGGACCTCCCACTGCCCCCGCGCCACGAATTTGGGCACGGAGGCCATCTCGTTCACCGTCAGGAGCCAGTGGGTCCGCACCAGCGCCGGCATCTCCGGGAAGGGTCCGCCGAGACAGTCCGGGGCGGCCAGCGCGAAGCCGGCGACGAGTAGGCTGCCGCCGAATCCCAGGAGGGCTGCCCGCGCGCGGATCGACCCGAGGCGGGGGGCCAGGGCGACGGAAGCGACGGCCAGGGCGGAGCCGCCGAGGGCCAGCCAGAGCCAGGGCGGCGAGAGGGCATCGCAGCGCGGAACGGTCCAGAGGCCGGGGGCCGTCTGCGCGGCAAACAGGAGCGGCGCGGCGCCCCCGAGGGCGAGGCCGAAGCCCGCCAGCACCGCCTCGGCGGGACGGCCGCGCAGGCACCAATCGCCCGCGAGGTACAGGGCGGCGAGCGCGATCGTGGGCAGGCCCTCGAGCCCGATCGCCAGGGACAGCGCCGCGAGGGCGCCGGCGACGAGCCCGTCCCGGAATCCACCGCGGATCATGCTGAAGGCCAAGCCCAGCATGGCGAGGATCTGCATGTTGTGATGATCGACGCGGCCCGGCTGGAACTGAAGGGTGATGCCGAAGGTCTGGGTCGCCGCCAGGAGCGCCAGCAGGGCCGCACGGCTGCCGAAGCTGGCGCGCACGCCGCGGTAGAGAACCGCGCCGTACAGCCCGAACAGCAGCGCGGGCCAGAGCACCGCCGCCGCCCCCATGGCGAGGGCCTCGCCCAGGAAAGGCCTCAACGCGGCGATCAGACCGGCGATGGGGGCATCCACCAGGCGCGACCAGTGGCTCGGCACGCCCGCGGGCGCGAGGAACCGGTGCTGGACGTTGTCGTACCAGCCCTGGCCGGACAGGAGGTCGCGCACCTCAACGAGGCGCATCGCGTCGTCGGTGTCGGGCACGCGCAGGTGGCGGACGGTGTCCCAGACATCGTGGGGCGCGTTCATGGTCGCGAGGCTGAGCGCGACGAGCACCCACAGGAGCGTCCGGGGGTCGATCCGGCCCGGCGAGACGGCGACCGCGGACGGCATCGGCTGCGGATCTCCCTGCGCACCCGGGGCGGGCGCCGGACCAGATGTCCCCGAAGACGCTTAAGGACCGGTCAATCCGCGCGGACGCGGTTCCTTAACCATCCGCCTGCACTATCCGGGGCGCCGGAGCGCGATCCGGCCGCGGAGCCAGCCGGAGCACGGGATGAGCCACCACACCGAGACACTGGTGATCGGCGCGGGGCCCGCCGGCCTCACCGCCGCCTACCTGCTGTCGAAGCAGGGGCGGTCTGTCACCGTCCTGGAGCGGGATCCGGCTCAGGTCGGCGGCATCTCGCGCACGGTGTCGCACAACGGCTACCTGTTCGATATCGGCGGCCACCGGTTCTTCTCGAAGTCGAAGGCCGTGGTCGATCTCTGGGACGAGATCCTGCCGAACGACTTCATCGAGCGGCCGCGCCTGTCGCGGATCTACTATCGCGGGCGCTACTACGCCTACCCGCTCAAGGCCTTCGAGGCCCTGCGCAACCTCGGGGTGCTGACCAGCGCGGCCTGCCTCGCCTCCTACCTCTACGCCCGCGTCCGGCCGGTGGCCGAGCCGAAGACCTTCCACGCCTGGGTGCGCAACCAGTTCGGCGAGCGGCTGTTCTCGATCTTCTTCAAGACCTACACCGAGAAGGTGTGGGGCATGTCCTGCGACGCGATCTCGGCCGATTGGGCGGCCCAGCGCATCAAGGGCCTGGACCTGGGGTCGGCGATCCGCGACGGGCTCAAGCGGTCGCTCGGCCTGAGCAAGCCCGTCAAGGCCGGCGGTCCCGTCATCAAGACGCTGATCGAATCGTTCCGCTACCCCCGGCGCGGGCCCGGGATGATGTGGGAGGCCGCCGCCGCCAAGATCCAGACCCAGGGCGGGCGCGTGCTCCTCGACCGGGGCGTCGATTCGCTCAGCTTCGATGCCGCCACAGGCATCTGGACGGTGGCGGCCCGCCGCGCCGACGGCAGCCGCGAGACCTTCACGGCCCGCCACGTCATCTCGTCCGCCCCGGTGCGCGAACTGGTGGATTCGATCCGTCCGCGGCCGCTCAGCACCTTCAACGCGCGGGCGCTCAAGTACCGCGACTTCCTGACCGTGGCGCTGATCGCCAAGTCCGCCGAGGACTTTCCCGACAACTGGATCTACATCCACGACCCGTCGGTGCAGGTCGGGCGGGTGCAGAACTTCCGCTCCTGGTCGCCCGAGATGGTCCCGGACGCCGACCACACCTGCCTGGGCCTCGAATACTTCTGCTTCGAGGGCGACGGGCTCTGGAATGCCGACGACGCGGATCTGGTGGCGCTCGCCAAGCGCGAGATCGGGCAGATCGGCCTGATCGACCCGGCCGACGTGGTCGATGCCTGCGTGGTCCGCCAGCCGAAGGCCTATCCGGTCTACGACGAGGAATATGCCGGGCACGTCGCCACCGTGCGGCGGGAGCTGGAGCGTGACTTCCCGACCCTCCACCTCGTCGGCCGCAACGGCATGCACAAGTACAACAACCAGGACCACGCGATGATGACCGCGATGCTCACCGTGGAGAACATCCTCTGCGGCCAGCGCCGGCACGACGTCTGGCAGGTCAACGAGGACGCCGAGTACACCGAGGCGGGGGTGTCCGGCGCCCAAGCCGCGCTCGGGAGCGAGCGGCTCGTGCCGCGCAAGGTCGCCTGAGGGGCGACAGGGGCCCGGCCGCGTCATCGCTGCGGCTTGCTCCGGCAGGCCGCGCCTCTATCGTTCGCTTCCGGATACGCCCCGGTTCAGGGGTGGCCGGGAGGATAGTCACCGATGCGATCACTGATCATCGCCGCACTTCTGGCGGGCGTCGCCGCGCCCGCCCTGGCGCAGGGCGCCGCCCCCGCCGAGACCAAGGCCAAGACCGACGACCTGGACAAGCTCCAGGGCATGCACAGCACCGACACCCAGGCCGCCGCCGAGATCCCGCAGACCGGCCGGCGCGCCGACGCGATCCGCAAGAATCTCGGCAAGATCAAGCTGCCCGAGGGCTTCAAGATCGACCTCTACGCCGTTGTGCCCGACGCCCGCGCCATCGCGGTCGGCCCCAATGCCGGCGTGCTGTTCGTCGGGACCCGCAAGAGCAAGATCTACACGGTCACCGACCGCGACAAGGACCGGGTCGCCGACGAGGTCCGCCCGTTCGCGCCGGGCATCACGTTCAAGATCCCCAACGGCGTCTGCTTCTCGAAGGACGGCGTGCTCACCGTGGTCGAGCAGAACCGGGTCCTGGCCTTCCCGGCCGCGGAATTCTTCTACGAGAACCCGGACGTCGCGGCGAGCGTGCTGATCAAGGAGGGCGAGCTGATCCCCGCCGGCGAGGAGAGCTTCAACCACACCGCCCGGGTCTGCCGGGTCGGCGCCGACGGCAAGACCTACATCGCGCTCGGGCAGCCCTACAACGTGCCGCCGGCCGAGAAGATGGACCTGTACCGCAAGGTCGGCATCGGCGGGATCATCCGGATCGACGCCGACGGCAAGAACCGCGAGGTCTACGCCACCGGCATCCGCAATTCGGTCGGCATGGACTTCGCCACCGACAAGTCGCTCTGGTTCACCGACAACCAGGTCGACGGCATGGGCGACGACAAGCCGCCGGGCGAGCTGAACCACGCCACCAAGGCCGGCGAGAATTTCGGCTTCCCCTGGTTCGGCGGCGGCGCGGTCCGCACCGTCGAGTACAAGGACCAGACGCCCCCCGCCGACGCGGTGGCGCCGATGGCCGAGCTTGCGCCGCACGCGGCCGATCTCGGCATGACCTTCTACAACGGCAAGCAGTTCCCGGCCTCCTACAAGGGCGGGATCTTCATCGCCGAGCACGGCTCGTGGAACCGCACCGAGCCGGTGGGCGCCCGGGTGATGTTCGCCAAGCTCGGGGCAGACGGGAAGATCGAATCGGTCAAGCCGTTCGCTGAAGGGTGGCTCACCGGCGACGGCGAGTATCTCGGCCGCCCGGTGGACGTGGCGGTGATGCTCGACGGCTCGCTGCTGGTCTCGGACGATTCCGCCGGGGCGATCTACCGGATCTCCTACGAGAAATGAGTGATCGCCGTCCCTCCCCCCTGCTGGGAGGGATCAGAGGGTGGGGGTGGTTCAGGATGAGGCGCAGCGGTGCCGTCTGCACCACCCCCACCTCCAACTCCTCCCCGCATGGGGGAGGAGAGTTCCGTCGCGCAATCCGAGCCCAGATGATGATCCGCCCGCTTCTCCTCCTCGCCGCCAGTCTCGTCCCGCTCTCGGCCCAGGCCGGCGATGCGGCGCTTGGCAAGAAGCGCGCGACGGCCTGCCAGACCTGCCACGGCATGGACGGCCTCTCGAAGCTGCCGGAGGCGCCGAACCTCGCCGGGCAGGTCGAGCCCTATCTGGTGAAGCAGCTCACCGACTACCGCGACGGCAAGCGGCAGAACGAGATCATGAACGTGGTCGCGAAGGAGCTGTCGGATTCCGATATTGCGAACCTGGCGGCTTTTTATAGTAGAATTCAGATCGAAATCTTGCCTCCATAGGTGTTAATTGCCATTAAATGTTCCAGACGCGCGCAAATAATCATGGAATATTTAAAATTACTTAAATTGCTGAAAAAGTAATTCATAGACCTAATTGACGTAACTTATCCACATAAAAATCCCATTAAGATGGCTGAGTGCTCAGCGCCAAGCTAGTTACATAAAGAGCATTGTGCGAATATTTGTTTTGCGGGCCTAACGCTCTTGGCCCCGTGTGTATATGCCAAATAAATTCCGCCTTGCAATCTTGTTTATGGTCCCAAAATGGCTGATGAAATTGATGTCACAGAAGTCACGAAGCAGCTTTATGGCATACTTAAGCCTCTTGTGGCCGGGGACAGAAAGAGAGTTATCAATGCGGTATTGACACTGCTGGGCGAGGATATTGAGCCTTCCGTTTCTAAACCGTCCAGTCAGAATGCCGAAGGCCAGGTCGATGAGATTTCTGGATTGTCGAGCAAAGCTAAATTATGGATGCGACAGAATGGAATTACACAAGACTCGATTGGCGGTATTTTCCATTCGAACGGGGATTCGTTTGATTTGATTATCGGCGCGTCGCCAGGCAAAAATTTAAAAGAAAAGACATTAAATGCTTATGTTTTAAAAGGGCTTACGCAATATCTGCAGACTGGAGAGGCGAAATTCGACGACGAGTCCGCTCGTGATGTTTGCAAATCGCTAGGCTGCTTGAATGAAGGAAATCACGCAAAATATCTCAAAGAGAAGGGTAATCTTTATACAGGCTCGAAATCATCCGGCTGGACCCTAACAGGCCCCGGCCTTAAAGCTGGTGCCGAAATTGTAAAAGGAATTGTAAACAAGTGAGATTGGATACAGATAAGATATTAAAATCAATTCCTGACGGATTGCGAGTGCCGCTATTCGATACATATCGAGAAATTGCGTCTAATTACGCAGAGCATCGATGGGAACCTTCGGAACTAAACGGAGGAAAATTTTGTGAAGTTGTTTACACTATTTTGGACGGAGCTATATCGGGTACGTTTGCAACTGAGCCATCAAAGCCGCCGAACATGAAGGCTTCGTGTTTGAGTCTTGAAGCTCGGCCCGCGACGGGCCGTCCAGGGGACCGCAGTCTACGTATACTCCTGCCGCGAAGCATTCTACCACTTTACGAAATTCGGAATAATCGCGGTGTCGGCCATGTCGGCGGTGACGTGGACCCCAACTTTATGGACGCAACTGCGGTCTATGCCACAGCCAGCTGGATCATCAGTGAACTGATTCGAGTGTTCCACGAGGTTAGCACTTCCGAAGCGCAAGAGGCTGTCGATGCCTTATCAGAACGTAAGCTTCCATTGATCTGGAGCCCCGGCAGTGGCTTGAGGAGAGTTTTGGATACAGACCTAAGCATTTCCGATCAAGCACTCATTCTGCTTCATCAAAGTGTTGCTTGGGTGAGTGATGACGAGCTTTGTTCGTCGGTGGAATACAGCAATCCGAGTGCGTTTCGCAATAAAATACTAGGAAAACTTCACGTAGATCGAATGATTGAATACGACAAGCCCCACCGCCGAGCACGCATTTCCCCTCGAGGAAGCAGGCATGTCGAACAGGTGATTATAGCACCCCGTGTCAATTAGATTGACAGCAGCTGCGCGCGAATTTGACCTGTAATAAGGATATATACCACTCATCAATCGTCCATCTTCAGCGCGGCGATGAACGCCTCCTGCGGGATCTCCACGCGCCCGAACTGGCGCATCTTCTTCTTGCCTTCCTTCTGCTTGTCCAGCAGCTTGCGCTTGCGCGAGATGTCGCCGCCGTAGCACTTGGCGGTGACGTCCTTGGACAGGGCCTTGATCGTCTCGCGGGCAATAATCTTGCCGCCGATCGCCGCCTGGACCGGGATCTGGAACAGGTGACGGGGGATCAGGTCCTTCAGCTTCTCGCACATGGCCCGGCCGCGCGACTCGGCGCGGGTGCGGTGGACCAGCATCGACAGGGCGTCCACCGGCTCGGCGTTGACCAGGAGCGACATCTTCACGAGGTCGCCCTCGCGGTAGTCGGAGACGTGGTAGTCGAACGAGGCGTAGCCCTTCGAGATCGATTTAAGCCGGTCGTAGAAATCGAACACGACCTCGTTCAGCGGCAGATCGTAGACCACCATGGCGCGCTTGCCGACGTAGTTGAGGTCGATCTGCACGCCCCGACGGTTCTGGCAAAGCTTGAGCACGCCGCCGAGATACTCGTCCGGGGTCAGGATCGTGGCGCGGATCCAGGGCTCCTCGATCGTCTCGATCTTCATCACGTCCGGCATGTCGGCCGGGTTGTGCAGCTCCTTGACGCTGCCGTCGCGCATCTGCAGCCGGTAGACCACCGAGGGCGCGGTCGAGATCAGGTCTAGATTGAACTCGCGCTCCAGCCGTTCCTGGATGATCTCCAGGTGGAGCAGCCCGAGGAAGCCGCAGCGGAAGCCGAAGCCCAGGGCCGCCGAGCTCTCCATCTCGTAGGAGAACGAGGCGTCGTTGAGCCGGAGCCGGCCCATGGCCGAGCGCAGGTTCTCGAACTCGGCGGCGTCCACCGGGAACAGGCCGCAGAACACCACCGCCTGGACCTCCTTGAAGCCCGGCAGCATCGTGGTGGTCTGGCGCTTGTCCTCGGTGATCGTGTCGCCGACCCGCGTGTCGGCGACCTCCTTGATCGAGCCGGTGAAGAAGCCGACCTCGCCGGGGCCGAGGGCGTCGATCTCGGCCATCTTCGGGCGGAACACGCCGATCCGGTCGACGCCGTGGACCGCGTCGGCCCCCATCATGCGGATGGTCATGCCCTTCTTGAGCACGCCATCGACGACCCGCACCAGCACGACGACGCCGAGATAGGCGTCGTACCAGCTGTCCACGAGGAGCGCCTTGAGCGGCGCGTCGCGCTCGCCCTTCGGCGCCGGCAGGCGGGTGACGATCGCCTCCAGCACCGCCTCGATGTTGAGGCCGGTCTTGGCCGAGATCGGCACCGCGTTCGACGCATCGAGGCCGATCACCTCCTCGATCTGCTCCTTGACCCGCTCGGGCTCGGCGGCGGGCAGATCGACCTTGTTGAGGACCGGGACGATCTCGTGGTTGGCGTCGAGCGCCTGATAGACGTTGGCCAGGGTCTGCGCCTCGACGCCCTGGGAGGCGTCGACCACCAGCAGCGAGCCCTCGCAGGCCGCGAGCGAGCGGGAGACCTCGTAGGCGAAGTCCACGTGGCCGGGCGTGTCCATCAGGTTGAGGATGTAGTCCTTGCCATCCTCGGCCCGGTATTCGAGGCGCACGGTCTGCGCCTTGATGGTGATGCCGCGCTCCTTCTCGATGTCCATGGAGTCGAGCATCTGCTCGCTCATGTCCCGGAGCGCGACGGTGCCGGTGGCCTGGATCAGCCGGTCCGCCAGAGTCGATTTGCCGTGGTCGATATGCGCGACGATCGAGAAGTTGCGGATGGATTCGATCGGGGCTGTCATCGGCATTCCGTTCGGGCGCGCGCCGGCGCGCCCCGTCTGACGTCTGGACGTGTTCGGTTGGATCGGCTCCCGCGCGAGATAGCAGCGCGGCGGGGAGGCGCCAAGCGCGGTCGCGGCCCGCGCGCCATCCTGTCGCCGGGTGCCGGAGCCAGACGACGGGGGCCGGAGCGATCCGGCCCCCGTGTGGGGATGCGGAGCGGGTGCCGGAGACCGGCCGGTGGGCTCAGCGGCCGCGGTCGCGGATCAGGCGCTCGATCTCGGCCTCGCCGTGCGTGCGCGCCTTGGCCTCGGTGGGGTGCTTCCGGTCGGAACGCTGGTGCAGCTTTCCGTGCTTGCGGATGCTCCACTGGAACATTGAGCCGCTCTCGCCGACCGGCTCCACATCGAGACTGAAGGGGTATGTGTCTGTCTGGGTTTCGCTCATAGCGCGGATATGGGGCATCCGGCGCCTTTTCGCCATGCCCTCGCGCGAAGTCCTTGCGGCGTCAAGCCTCCGTGCCAGTCGCGCGCGCCCGCGCCGCCATGGCAACGAGGCTTTTGCGCAGCGCTCCCATGTCGGTCACGCGGTCGGGATAGCTGACCCGGGCCGTGCGCTCGCCCGCCATCAGGTCCATGCCCTCGGGGTCGAGGCCGGTGAGCCGCCAGGACAGACCGGCCTCCGCGCCGGAGCCGGCGGCGTAGAGCGCCAGGGCGTCGGCGTGGTCGGCGTTCATGTGCTCGACCGCGCCCCGCTCGCCGGCCACGATGGCGTCGGCGCCGGCGAGGTCGATGAGCAGTTGCTCGCGGGTCAGGGTCGCGGCCTTGGCGAAGCCGCCGTTGAGGTGGCCCTCCCGCGGATCGAGGGCGAAGAAGCCGAAATCCGGGAAATCGGCGTACAGCTTGGCCTTGGGATGCCGGGCGAGGAACCGCTCCCGCGCCCGCGGCTCGGCGGTCTGGACCGCGCGGCCGACCACCGTGAGCCTTGGATGGGCGAGGGGATCGCCCTTGCCGCCCTGCGAGAACAGCAGCGAGCAGCGCGGGTCGGCCAGCAGGTTCCGGGTGTGGGCCGAGAGCCGCGACAGCAGCATCAGCGGCGTGCCGTCCACGTCGGTGGCGATCGTCACGAGCGACGCGAAGGGGGTGCCGTCCGAATCGAGCGTGGCGAGCGCCCCGGAGCGGATGCTGCGCAGGAGGGTTCGTGCCAAACCGATGGCATCGAACGGCGCCGCCTCCGCGGGCAGCGGCCGGGCCGGGCCGCGCGGTCCGGGATCGGTCTCGCTCGTCTCGCCCATGCCCGTCCGCCCCCGTCCCGAATGGCCGCCGCAAACCCGCGCAACGTTAGCGCTGCTGCGGGCCGTGCGCGAGGCGTCCGGCCCGCGTCAGATCGGCCGTTACGGCCAAGCTATGACCGCCGCTCGCTTTTTCCGATCGGCCGTACTAAAGCACCTGTCCCTTTGCACGCGCCGGGCTGCGCCGAAACCGCCCGGCTCGCGCTCTTGTCTGCCCCTCGGGGGCCGGGGGACGTGGCGTGGCCTGCGCGTAGAGCCGGGACCGCGCCAGAACCCGTTCAGTCAGGGACCGCGCATGCCGACCATCGCCCTCGTCGACGACGACCGGAACATCCTCACCTCTGTGTCGATCGCGCTTGAGACCGAAGGCTACCGCATCCAGACTTACACGGACGGCGCCTCCGCTCTCGACGGTCTGCGGCATTCGCCGCCCGACCTCGCGATCTTCGACATCAAGATGCCGCGCATGGACGGGATGGAGCTTCTCCGACGCCTGCGGCAGAAATCCGACCTTCCTGTGATCTTCCTCACCTCGAAGGACGAGGAGATCGACGAACTGTTCGGCCTCAAGATGGGGGCGGACGATTTCATCCATAAGCCGTTCTCGCAGCGCCTGCTGGTGGAACGGGTGAAGGCGGTGCTCCGCCGCTTCGCCAAGGAGGCGCCCGGGGCGACCCCGCGCGGGGCCGAGGAGGTCGCGGCGCGCTCGCTGGAGCGCGGCGCGCTGATGATGGATCCCGAGCGCCACACCTGCACGTGGAAGGGCGAGGCGGTGACCCTGACGGTCACGGAATTCCTGATCCTCCAGGCGCTCGCCCACCGCCCCGGCGTGGTGAAGAGCCGGAACGCGCTGATGGACGCGGCCTACGACGATCAGGTCTACGTCGACGACCGGACCATCGACAGCCACATCAAGCGCCTGCGCAAGAAGTTCAAGGTGACCGACCAGAGCTTCGACATGATCGAGACGCTCTACGGGGTCGGATACCGGTTCAAGGAGGCGTGATCCCGAGTTCCGCCGCGTGACCGTCCGAACACCCGCCGAGGCCGACGATGCGCCGCCCCGCTCCTCCCTGGCCCAGGCGCTCGCCCGGCCGCTCGCCTGGCCCCGCGCCCTCTGGGACGCGGTCGGCCAGCGCGCGTCCTCGAGCCTGACGCGCCGCATCGTCGTCCTCAACCTCGTCGGGCTGATCGCGCTCCTCGTCGGGTTCCTGTACCTCAACCAGTTCCGGCAGGGCCTGATCCAGGCCCGGATCCAGAGCCTCGCCATCCAGGGCGAGATCATCGCGGGCGCCATCGCGGCCTCCGCGTCGGTGGACACCGATACGATCCGGATCGACCCCGACAAGCTGCTCCAGCAGCAGGCCGGCGAGGCCGCCGAAGAGGAATCGCAGCCGCTCGCCTTCTCGCTGAATCCCGAGAAGGTGGCGCCGCTCCTCTCGCGCCTCGTCACGCCCACCGGCAACCGCGCCCGGGTCTACGATCAGGAAGGCGGCCTCCTGTTCGACACGCGCACCCTGTTCAAGCGCGGCGACGCGGGCCGGCCCGACCCGCTCGCGCCCCGGCTGCACAAGCCCGGGATGCTCGAATCCGCCTTCGAGACGGTCCAGACGAAGCTCGGCGGACTGTTCCGCACCCGGACCGAGCAGGCGGAGGAGACCGGACCGGTGAACGGCCACTCCCTGCGCGAAGTCCAGGCGGCACTGGGCGGCAACCGGGGCAGCCTCGTACGGCGGAACAAGCTCGGCGAGACCACGGTGTCGGTGGCGGTGCCGATCCACCGCGCCGGCTCCGTCCGCGGCGCCCTGCTGATCTCGACCCAGGGCGACGCCATCGACCGGGTGATCGCCTCGGAGCGATTCGGCCTGCTCCAAGTGTTCCTGGTGGCGTCGGCCGTGATGGTGGTGCTGTCGTTCCTGCTGGCCGGGGCGATCGCCGGCCCGGTGCGCCGCCTCGCGGAGGCCGCCGAGAAGGTCCGTATGGGCATCAAGACCCGCGAGGAAATCCCGGACTTCACCGAGCGCACCGACGAGATCGGCCACCTGTCGGGGGCGCTGCGCGACATGACGCAGGCGCTCTACCGGCGCATCGACGCGATCGAGAGCTTCGCGGCCGATGTCAGCCACGAGTTGAAGAACCCGCTCACCTCCCTGCGCAGCGCCGTAGAGACGCTGCCCCTGGCCAGGAGCGACGATTCGCGCGGCCGGCTGATGGCGATCATCCAGCACGACGTGAAACGCCTCGACCGGCTGATCAGCGACATCGCCGACGCCTCGCGCCTCGATGCCGAGCTGGCGCGCGCCGAGGCGCGGCGGGTCGATCTGCGCCGTCTGCTCTCCACGGTGGTGTCGGTGGCCAACGAGCGGCGCCGTCCGAAGGACTGCCTGATCCACCTCGATATCGAGTCCCTGGCGCCGGAGTCCGACGCGCCGTTCACGATCATCGGCCACGACAGCCGCCTCGGTCAGGTGGTCAACAATCTCCTCGACAACGCACGCTCGTTCTCGCCCTCCGACGCGAAGGTCCGGGTGGTGCTGCGCCGGGTCCGCGGCGAGGTCGAGCTCGTCTGCGAGGACGAGGGGCCGGGCATCCCCGAGCACGCCCTGGAGCGGATCTTCGAGCGTTTCTACACGGACCGGCCCGAACAGGGCTTCGGCCAGAATTCGGGCCTCGGCCTGTCGATCTCCCGCCAGATTGTCCAGGCCCACCGCGGGACGATCCGCGCCGAGAATCGCCCCGGCGCCCCGGACGAGGATGGCGAACCCACCGTGCGCGGTGCGCGCTTCATCGTGCGGTTGCCGGCCGCCCCGCGCCAGCTCCACGCCTGATGATCACCGTCCACGCCTCCTGCTGTGCGCTCGCCGGCGCCGGGGTGCTGATTCGCGGGCCGTCCGGGTCGGGGAAGTCCAGCCTGGCGCTGCTGCTCGCGGCTTCGGAGGATGGTGCCTTTGTGGCCGACGACCGCGTCGTCTGCACGGAAGACGCCGGCCGTCTGCTGGCACGGCCGCACGCGGCGCTCGCGGGCCGCGTCGAGGTCCGGGGACAGGGCATCCTGACGGTCGCGGACCTCGGCCTCGCCGCGCTCGCGGACGTGGCTCTGCGCCTCGCGGTCGATCTCGTGGACGCCGTGCCGCGCCTGCCGGAGCCGGCGGGCGAGACCGAATTGCTCGGGCTCGCTCTGCCGCGCGTGGTGCTGGATGCGGGCGTGCGCGCGTCGGGGCTGGCGCCCCTGGTGATCCGTGCGGCGTTGCGGAAGCATTCGACGTGACTTCGCAGCCGCACACGTCGCCGGAGTCGCGCAGCGGTGGTAACCCCCATGGCGCGCAGGAGGCAGCCGTGGCATGATCAGAGCAATGTCCGGGCTAAAAAGTCGCGTTCGCCTTGTGGGGGTCTGTGCGATGCACAACATGGCGGCATACACAGGACGTTGGAACACGTGTCGATGATTGGCATGGTGCTCGTCACCCACGGGCTACTGGCGACCGAGTTCAAGGCCGCTCTGGAGCACGTGGTCGGCCCGCAGGATCAGATCGAGACGATCACGATCGGGCCGGAGGACGATATGGAGCTGCGACGCCGCGACATCATGTCGGCGGTCTGTCGCGTGAACACCGGAGAAGGCGTGGTGGTGCTGACCGACATGTTCGGCGGCACGCCCTCCAACCTCGCGCTGTCCTGCATGAATGGCGGGTCGGTGGAGGTCGTGGCGGGCATCAACCTGCCGATGCTGATCAAGCTGGCAAGCGTCCGCGACGAGGAGAAGCTGGGCGACGCCGTGCTGCACGCTCAGGAAGCGGGGCGCAAATACATCAACGTCGCCTCGCGGGTCCTCGCCGGCAAGTAGTGCACGTCACGCCTCCAGGACCGCGACCGCCGGCACCGCCCGCCGCGAGCCGACGGTGATTCCCACGGAGGCCGCGATCACCAGGGCGATCGCGAGCCACTGCACGAGGCTGATTCGCTCCCCCAACAGCACGAGCCCCGCGCAGGCCGCCACCGCCGGCTCCAGGCTCATCAGGACGCCGAAACGCTTCTGGTCCAGGCGCCGGAGGGCGACCATCTCCAGCGAATAGGGCAGGGCGCTCGTCATCAGCGCCACGGCGAGCCCGGCGATCAGGAGTCCCGGGGCGAGCAGGCCCGATCCCGCCTCCGCCACGCCGAAGGGCGCCACGATGAGCGCGGCAGCGAGCATCCCGAGCGACACCGCTTGGCCCCCGTCCAGCCGGCCCGCGCGCTGCCCGAACAGGATGTAGAGCGCCCAGGCCGTGGCCGCGCCGAGATCGAGCAGGATCCCGACCGGGTCCAGCCCGTCCGCGGTGGTGAGCGGCAGGAGCAGCGTCAGACCCGCCACCGCCACACCGATCCACAGGAAATCCGACCGGCGGCGCGACGCCATCAGCGCCACCGCGAGGGGCCCGACGAACTCGATCGCCACTGCGGGTCCCAGGGGCAGCCGCGCCAGCGCCAGGTAGAACAGGAGGTTCATCACGCCGAGGGACGCGCCGTAGAGCGCGATCCAGCCGGCCTGCCGCGCCGGGAGGCTGCGCCGCCAGGGCCGCCAGACGACGACGAGGATCAGCGCCGAGAAACCAACCCGCAGGGCGGACGTCCCGGCCGCACCCACCACCGGGAACAGGCTCTTGGCGAAGGTCGCGCCGCACTGGAGCGAGACCATGCCGGCGACGAGGGCGGCCACGGAAAGGACCGTTTCGCCACGGCCGACTCTGTTGCGTGACACGCGCCGACGTTCCTCAAGCCCAAGGTTGGCCGTCGCCATAGCAGATGCCGCCGCGACCGGACCGGCTTGCGCGTCACGCCCCCATTCCAGGGATGCACGGGAGTGCCCGGGATCCGGCGGCCGACGGGTGTCGGTTCTGCGGAGACGGGATCTAGATCGCCCGTCCCGGATGAGATCCTCCGGAGGCTCGGCGCACCGCGACCCCCGCGACAGCGTGCGTCAGCGGGGGCGCGCGCCGCGCAAGCCTGCGCGGGCCCGTGCCCTCACAGGATGAACCGGCTCAGGTCGGCGTTCGCCGCCAGATCCTGGACCCGGTCGCGCACATAGGCGGCATCGATCGGCACGGTCTCTCCGGACCGGTCGGTGGCGGTGAAGGAGATCTCGTCGATCACCCGCTCCAGAACGGTCTGGAGCCGGCGGGCCCCGATGTTCTCGACGCTGCCGTTCACCTCGACCGCCACCCGGGCGAGCGCGTCCACGGCGTCGTCGGTGAAGGCCAAGGTCACGCCCTCGGTCTGCATCAGAGCGACGGTCTGCTTGAGCAGGCTCGCCTCCGTGGCGGTGAGGATCTGCTTGAAGTCCTCCACCGTCAGAGGCTGCAGCTCGACGCGGATCGGGAGCCGGCCCTGCAGCTCGGGCAGGAGGTCGGCCGGCTTCGAGACGTGGAAGGCGCCCGAGGCGATGAACAGGATGTGGTCGGTCTTCACCGGGCCGTGCTTGGTGGCGACCGTGGTCCCCTCGATCAGCGGCAGCAGGTCGCGCTGGACTCCCTCCCGGGAGACGTCGCCGGAGGAGCGGCCTTCGCGGGCGCAGATCTTGTCGATCTCGTCGAGAAAGACGATCCCGTTGTTCTCGACCTCGCGGACCGCCTCGCGCACGAGCGCTTCGTCGTCGACGAGCTTGTCGGATTCCTCGGCCAGAAGCGGCGCGTAGGCATCCCGCACCAGGATCCGCCGCGGCTTGCCGCGCTGGCCGCCGAGCGCCTTGCCGAGCATGTCGCCGATGTTGATCGCGCCCATGGACGCGCCGGGGACGCCCGGGATCTCGAACATCGGAAGGCCGGCGGGCGCGCCGGAGATCAGTTCCAGCTCGACTTCCTTGTCGTCGAGCTCGCTGTTCCGGAGCTTGCGCCGGAAGCTGTCCCGGGTGGCGGCGCTGGCGGTCGGTCCCACGAGGGCGTCGAGGATCCGGTTCTCCGCTGCCGCCTCGGCCTTCGCCTTCACGCCGTCGCGCTTCTGCTGCCGGGTCAGGCCGATCGCCACCTCGACGAGGTCGCGGACGATCTGCTCGACGTCGCGGCCGACATAGCCGACCTCGGTGAACTTGGTGGCCTCGATCTTCAGGAACGGCGCGTTGGCGAGCCGGGCAAGGCGCCGGGCTATCTCGGTCTTGCCGCAGCCGGTGGGCCCGATCATCAGGATGTTCTTGGGCGCCACCTCCTCGCGCAGCGGCCCGGTGAGCTGCTGACGGCGCCAGCGGTTGCGGAGCGCGATGGCGACGGCGCGCTTGGCGTCGTGCTGCCCCACGATGAAGCGATCGAGTTCGGACACGATCTCGCGCGGAGAGAACGTCGTCACCGCTGGGTCATCCCTGTTCCGGGGCAGAAAGCGGCCCCGCGCCGGGAATGGGGTCGCGCGAGGCCCCGCGCAAGGGGCGCCACCCGGGCGGATCGCCGCCTCAGCGCGCCGCCGGAGCGGCGGCGCCGGTCTTGTCGTGCCGGCCGAACCGCCCGACCAGGGTCGTGCTGGCCGCGTTCAAGCCCACGACCTCGACGCTGCGCCCGCGGGCCCGCGCCTTCAGGACCACGCGGTCGAGGGCGGCGACCGCCGAGATGTCCCAGAAATGCGCCCCGTGGACGTCGATCACGAGGCGCTCGACCGGCTCCAGCACGTCGATCGCCTCGGAGACGAGGCCGGCGGAGGCGAAGAACACCTGTCCGCTGACCCGGTACGTCCGCGTGCGCCCGTCGGCGGAGAGGTCGGACGTCACGTGGCTCAGCCGCGCCACCTTCCCGGCGAAGAACACGCCGGACAGCAGCACGCCGACCAGCACGCCGATGGCGAGATCCTTGGTGGCGACCACAACCAGGACGGTCGCCAGCATCACCGCGGAGGAGGGCAGGGGGTTGGTCCGCAGGCGGACCAGCGAGCGCCACGAGAACGTGTTGACCGACACCATGATCATCACGGCCGTCAGCGCCGCCACCGGCACCACCGCGAGCAGGTCCTGGAGCGCCACGAGGAGCAGGAGCAGGAAGGCTCCGGCCACCAGCGTGGAGAGCCGCCCGCGGGCCCCGGAGGAGACGTTGATCACCGACTGGCCGATCATCGCGCAGCCGCCCATGCCGCCGAACACCGCCGACGCCATGTTGGCGACGCCCTGGCCCATGCACTCGCGGTTCTTGTCGCTGCCGGTATCGGTCATGTCGTCGACGATCTGCGCGGTGAGCAGGCTCTCGAGCAGGCCGACCGCCGCGAGGGTCGCCGCATAGGGCAGCAGGATCCGCAGGGTCTCCCATGTCGGCGGCACGTCCGGCAGGGCGAAGTGCGGCAGCGCCGAGGGCAGGGCGCCCAGATCCGCGACCGTGCGCACGTCGAGGTGGGCGAGGGCCGTGATCGCGGTGAGCACGGCGATCGCCACCAGGGGCGACGGGACCGCGCGCGTGATCCGAGGGAATCCGTAGATGATCGCCAGCCCCAGGGCGATCAGGCCGTAGGTCGCGGGGGTCACGCCGCTGAGTTCCGGCCACTGCGCCAGGAAGATCAGGATCGCCAGCGCGTTGACGAAGCCGGTCATCACCGATTGCGAGACGAACCGCATCAGCCGCCCGAGCCGGAGCAAGCCGGCCAGGATCTGGATGAGCCCCATCAGGATCGTGGCGGCGAAGAGGTACTGGACACCGTGGTCGCGCACGAGATCAACCATCACCACGGCGGTCGCGGCGGTCGCGGCGGAGATCATCGCCGGACGGCCGCCCGCGAACGCGATGGTGCAGGCGATGACCACGGAGGCGTAGAGGCCGACCTTCGGGTCGACCCCGGCGATCACCGAGAACCCGATGGCCTCGGGGATCAGCGCGAGCGCGACGACGACCCCCGACAGGGTGTCGCCGCGGATGTTGGCGGTCCACGACCGGAGGCGGCCGGGACGACCGGGGATGCTGCGTGACATGGGATGATCCGCACGAGAGGCGTGCCCGCATGAGCGGCGGACAGGAGGGCGTCTCGAATGCGTGGTCCGGCGGATCGGCGGCCGGAAGAGCCACCCGGGCTTTCACCGGGTCCTTGCGAATGCCCGGACCCTACGGGCCCCCGCGCTGCAATGCAACATCGCCGCGGGACTTCGAAGGGCGGGCCCGACCAGGCTCGCGCGTCGGATCAAACCCCTCAATCCGGGAGCCTTGCGTACCGCGGAGACCGCCTGCGAGGCCGCCGCCGCCTCGCCTCAGGCCGCCCGCACCTGGGCGACGAAGCCCGCGACCTCACCGCCCAGCCCGTTGGAGCGGCGGGCGATGTCGGCGGCCGCGTCGAGCACCTGCGCGGCGCTGGTGCCGGTCTCGCGGGCGGCTCCGAGGACCGCCGCCATCGTCTCGGTGACGGCCCGGGTGCCGCTCGCCGCCTCGGAGACGCTGCGGGCGATCTCCTGCGTGGCGAGCTGCTGCTCCTCGACGGCCGCAGCCACGCCGAGGGCGATGCCGTGGACCTGCTCGATCGTGCCGCCGATCTCCTCGATGGCGGCCACCGCCTCGTGCGTCGCGGCGCGCATGGCGGCGATCTGGCCGGCGATCTCCTCGGTGGCCTTGGCGGTCTGCGTGGCGAGGTCCTTCACCTCGGTGGCCACGACCGCGAACCCCCGTCCGGCGTCGCCCGCGCGGGCGGCCTCGATGGTGGCGTTCAGCGCCAGGAGGTTGGTCTGCCCGGCGATGGTCGAGATTAGCGAAACCACCTGCCCGATCCCGTCCGCGCTGCGCGCCAGGACCTGCACGCTCGACCGGGTGCGGCGGGCCGCCTCGACGGCGCTCTGGGCCGCGGTGGAGGTCTGGGTGACCTGGACGCCGATCTCGCTGGCGGTGGCGGCGAGTTCCTCGGTGGCGGCCGCGACGGCCTCGACGTTGTGCGCGGTCGTCTCGGCGGCGCGGGTGACGGCCTGCGACTGGGAACCGGTGCGCTCGGCGTTGCCCGCCATGGCGGCGGCGGCGCGCTCCAGCCCCCCGGCAGCGCCCGCGAGATGATCGACGAGGCTGCCGATGCTGCCCTGGAACTGGTCGGCGAGGCCGCTCATCTCGGCCCGCTTCAGGGCCGCGGCCTCGGATCCGGTGCGCTGATGCTCCTGGCGCAGGGCTTCGGCGCTCCGCATGGTCTCGCCGAGAACCTGCATGCTCGCCCAGATCGCCCCGATCTCGTCGCGACCCGGCTTGATCGTGGGGACCGTATGCTCGCCCCGTGCGAGCCGCTGGATCGCCTCGGCGACCGAGCGCAGCGGCCGAGCGATCTGGCGCTGCCCCACGAAGACGCCCAGGGCGCCGCAGATCAGCGTCCCGGCCAGGGCGAGGCCGAGGAGCAGCAGCGAGCGGGATTCGAACAGCGCCTGCGACTCCGCCTGGATCGCGCTCATCTCGGCGCGCCCCTGGTTCACCAGCGCGTCGATGCTCGCCTGGAAGGCTTTGCGGTTGGTCCGGTTGGCGTCGTTGAAGCCGAGATCCGCGGCGGCGCGGGGGCTGATCGTCTCACCGGCGTCGGCCAGCGCGCTGCGCAGGGTCCGGAAGGCGTCTGCATTGCGCGCCATCGCGTCGAAGAGCGGGCGCTCGGCCCCGGTCACGGTCGGCGCCCAGACGGTACGCAGCGCGTCCATCTCGGCCAGGCCCTTCCGGACGCCCGCCGCGTACTTCGCCGCCTCCGCCCGGTCGGCCGAGGCGTAGACGCCCCGGGAATCCATCGTCACCTCGGCGGCGAGCCGATTGAAGTTCGCCGCATTCAGTGCCCGGCTCGAAGCGCTCTCGACGGTCGCGAGGGAGCGATCGAAGCTATGAAGGGTCACCACGCTGACGCCGGCGACGATCAGCGTCGTCAGGCTGCACGCAGTGACGAAGCCCAGGACTTTTCCGCCGATCTTCATATTGGTCCAACCTTCGAGGCTTGGCTGGATTCAAAATGCCGTCAAATATTCAATAGGGCGTTAACCGAAGAATCCGGTATGTATTCGGAGACAGCCGATCTCGGCCCGATAGCCTTCGCGGAGCCTGGACGCCCCCGCGAAGGCCTGCCGCGGGCCCGTCGATCACGCCGCCCGGACGGTCTCCAGGAAGCGGGCGACCTCGGCCCTCAGGCTCTCCGATTGCTGGGACAGACCCGATGCCGCATTCAGGACCTGGCCGGCCGCGGCGCCGGTCTGCTCCGCGGCGTCGGCGACCCCGGTGATGTTGCTCGTGACTTCGCCGGCACCGATCGCCGCCTGGGCGACGTTGCGCACGATCTCCTGCGTGGCCGCCCCCTGCTCCTCGACGGCCGCGGCGATCGACGTGGCGACGCCGCTGATCTCCCGGATCCGGTCGGTGATGCCGTCGATCGCCGTCACCGCCTGCCCGGTCGATGACTGGACCTGCGCGATATGCGCGGAGATCTCGTGGGTCGCCTTGGCGGTCTGCTCGGCCAGGGCCTTCACCTCGGCGGCGACGACCGCGAAGCCCTTGCCGGCCGCGCCGGCCCGGGCCGCCTCGATGGTCGCGTTGAGGGCCAGCAGGTTGGTCTGGCCGGCGATGGTCGAGATCAGCCCGACGACATCGCCGATCTTCGACACGGACTGGTTCAACGCCTGGACCAGCGCGCCGGTCCGGTCGGCTTCGCTCACGGCGCCCAGGGCCAGCTTGGCCGAACCGTCCACCTGCCGGCCGATCTCCTGGACGGACGAGCCCAGCTCCTCGGCGGCCGCCGCGACGGTGTTGACGTTGGAGGCGGCCTCCTCGGCGGCAGCCGCCACCGTGGCGGACTGGCTCGACGTCTCGGACGCGGTCGCCGACATGGCCCTGGCGGTAGCCTGCAACTGGGTGGCCGACGCGGAAACCGTCCCGACGATCCCGCCGACCGCCCGGTCGAAATTATCGGCCAGCTCGATCATCGTCCGGTGCCGCTCGGCGGTCGCGGCAACTTCGGCAACGCGCTTCAGCTCCGCGTCCTCGACGGCCTTCCTGGCGACAAGGGCCTTGATGCCCTCCACGGCCCGGCCGACGGCCCCGATCTCATCGCCGCGGCGTGCCTCCGCGATCTCGGCGTCGATCTCGCCCTGCGCCATACGCTGGAGGACGGAGACCAAGCGGGTCATCGGCCGCGTGAGCAACGCGAAGACCAGGAACGCCAGGATCGCCGCGATGGCGATGCTGACCACGCTTCCGACGACGCTGGTCATGTAGGCGGTGGCGAAGGACCGCGCCTGATCGGCGCTGCGGCCGGCATAGAGGCCACGCTCGGCCTTGTCGGCCTCGGCAATCGCCGTTCGCAACGCGTCCATCGCCGCCTTGCCGGCTCCGCTCGCCTCGATCCGCCGGGCCGTCTCGAGATCGCCCGCCTGCACGAGGGCGATCTCCTTCGCGGCGACGTCGCTCTCCCAGCGCGCCGCGGCCCGGTCCGCGTCGGCCAAGCGCGCCTGTTGCGCGCCGTTATCGGCCGTGAGCGACCGCACCCGTTCCATGGCGACCGCGTAGGACGCCTTCCCGTCCTTGTACGGGCTGAGGAACCCGGGCTCCCCGGACAGCAGGTAGCCGCGCAGACCGGTCTCCTGGTTCACCATCGACAGCATCACGGCGTCGAGCGACTCGACCACCTCGTTCGAGTGAGCCGTCAGGCCGATCGTGTGATCGATGGCGGACAGGCGGCCGTACCCGACGGCGCTGATGCCGACCGTCACCGCAGCGAGGCAGCCGAACGCGAGCGAGAGCTTCGTGGCGATACGGACATCATTGATCGATCGCATTCGTCCCACTCTCGGTTGTCAGTTCACGCCGGTGACGGCCCGTGTTCGGAGCGAGTCAACACTACACAGTGTTAATTTTGTTTGACTTTATCCCGACGGTCAAGGATGACCGCAATCGATTGCGGAACGCTATCGCAATTTTGACCGTATGCCATGAATACTAGCAGATTTATAACTACATCGATCCTACAAAACCGACGCATATTACTTAAAATTCAAGATCAATACTGCGAATACAAATTGAAAAGGGTTTGCGCTCGGGGTCGAAGAATGCTCGCTCCCTCGGGGCGTCCGGCCGCTTGAAGAATCGTCTTCGCGCGCAAAGTCGGCGGCGCCGCTCCGGCGGCGACGCAGCCGCCGTTTCCATTCGTGGCCGGGCCCGGCGCGGTTCGACGGCAGCGCCTGCTGAATCCGGGTTCAGCCGGCGTCGAGGGCCTCGATCACCAGATTGCCGTTCGTGTAGACACAGATCTCGGCGGCGATCGCCATGGCGCGGCGGACGATGGCCTCCGCGTCGAGATCGCCGTCCTCCAGGGCGCGGGCGGCCGCGAGCGCGTAGTTGCCGCCGGAGCCGATCGCCATGACGCCGCTCTCGGGTTCCAGCACGTCGCCGGACCCCGACAGCAGGAGGCTGACCTCGCGGTCGGCAACCAGCATCATGGCTTCGAGGCGTCGGAGGTAGCGGTCGGTCCGCCAATCCTTGGTGAGTTCGACGCAGGCCCGGGTCAGCTGGCCGGGATACTGCTCCAACTTGGCTTCCAGGCGCTCGAACAGCGTGAAGGCGTCGGCGGTGGCGCCGGCGAAGCCGCCGATCACCGCGCCCTTGGCGAGGCGGCGGACCTTGCGGGCATTGCCCTTCACGATCGTCTGGCCGAGGCTGACCTGGCCGTCGCCACCCAGGACGACCCGTCCGCCCTTCCGGACCATCAGGATCGTGGTCGCGTGCATCTGGGGCACGCCGCCCCGGTCGTCGTGCCTGAATACGTCCTGGCTCAAGGTTCGGCTCCGCTCTCGATGGCGTCGAGATGGGGAGCTTGCCGGGCGGCGTCCACCCGGTCCGACACGGGCCGCGCGACGGCGTTACTCGGCGACGGCCTCGGCAGTCTGCACCGGGCCGGCATCCTGCAGGATCGACTGGGCCGCTGCCTCGGCCAGGAGCGCGTAGCCGCTGTCGGCCATGTGCAGGCCGTCGGAGGCGAAGAGCTGCTTCGTCGTCACCTTCCCCTCGCGCACCCAGCCGTGCATCAGGTCGGCGCGCCGGATCACCGGCACATCGAGGGCGTCACCGATGCTGCGCACCGCTTCGAGGAAGCGCGAGGCACCCGGGGTGGCTTCGAGCTTCGGGCACCATTGCGGCTCCATGAGCACGACGTCGATGCCGGCCTCGCGGATGCGCCGGATCGCCGCCGCGGTGGCCTCGCGGAAGTGATCGATCGAGACGCCGCGCAAGGGATCGTTGCTGCCGGTCTGCCAGATGACGAGCTGGGGCTCGGCCGCGATCACGTCGCGATCGAGACGGGCCAGCATGTCGTCCACGTGCTCGCCGCCGATGCCGCGGTTGATGACCGCCACGTCGACTCCCCGCAGCCGCTTGCGCAGGTCACTCTGGAGGCGGGCCGGATAGGCGTTGGCGGGGCTGGAGGCTCCGACGCCCTGCGTGGAGGACGAGCCGAAGGCGACGATCTTGAGCGGCGCGCCGATGGCGATCTGGCGCGCCACGTGCGGCAGATCCGGACTCTCGCGCAGGTCGATCCCGACGAGATCCAGCGAATCGGGCAGGAGATCCGCGTAGGCGAGGACCGCCGTGGGCAGCACGAGCAGACCGCAGAGCACGCCGAGACGACGCAGCATCCGGTGCAGGGGCCGGGCGGGGTTCACGATATCGGCTGGCTGGGACAAGGAACGTCTGCTCCGGCTCTCGCGGATCACGGATACAATCTGACACACGGCCTGAGAATGGGCGGTTCCGCCGCACGAATGAAAGCCGAATGAATTCGTAACACAAAATTAAACGATAGGCTGGGCCGGGCCCGGAACGGCGGCGCGGTCGCGGGACTTGGACGTGGACCTGGACGCGCACGGGAACGGATATGGCGGGCGGGACCGGCTTTCGCCGCCATCGCAGGCCGCATCTTTGAACCCGATGCGGCACGATCGATGCTTCCGGGACGGTGCGGATCTCCGAGAGGGTGGCGGAGACCGTGGTCCGGGCTCGCGCGGGTGAAACCTGGACCGGCTGCGGGCCTCGTCGGGACGACCCTGGGTCGACAGCTTGCGCATCGCGATCCTCACGCACGCGACCGATCCGAGTGGCGGCGTGGTGCACGCCCTGGCCCTCGGGGAAGCGCTCTGCGCGCTCGGGCACGAGGCCGTCGTCCACGCCCCCGATCCGACCGGGCGCGGGTTCTTCCGGGATGCGGCCTGTCCCGTCACGTCGGTGACGGCGAAGCCGGTCACCGGATCGGCCGCCGCGCTGGTCGGCGCCCGGATCGCCGACTACCTCGCCCATTTCTCGACGCCGGCGGCCTGCGATTTCGACGTCTTCCACGCCCAGTGCAGCATCAGCGGCAACGCCCTGGCGACCCTGAGCCGGCGCCGGCTCATCCACGGTTTCGTGCGCACCGTCCACGCCGTCGAGCCGGTCACGGACCCGCTGCTCGCCCAGTGGCAGGAGCGGGCGATCGTCCATGCCGAGCGGCTACTCTGCGTCAGCGGTGTCCTGGCCGCAGCCCTCGCCCGCGACTACGGCGCACAGGCGGAGGTGGTCGGCAACGGCGTCGACGGGACGGTGTACGGGCCTGAGCCGGGGCCCGGCGATGCCGGGCTGCGCCGACGTCTGGGCCTCGGCGCCGGGCCGGTCTTCCTCAGCATCGGCGGGTTCGCGCCGCGCAAGAGCACGCTCGCGACCCTCGAGGCCTTCGCGCAGCTCCGGCGGGACGTGCCGGCCGCCCAGCTTGTCGTGGCCGGGGGCGCCGCGCAGGACGACCATGCGGGCTACGAGGCACGCTGCTGCGCCGCGCTGGAGCGCGAGGGGCTGGATGTCGGCCCGGGCCGGCCTGTGGTCCGCACCGGACCCGTCGCTCAGACGGACATGCCCGGCCTCTACCGGCTGGCCGACACGCTGGTCTTCCCCTCCGGAGCGGCGGGCTACGGGCTCTGCGTCCTGGAAGCCATCGCGTGCGGGACCCCGGCGATCGTCCCGGCGCGGCCGCCGTTCAGCGAGTACCTCGCCCCGAGCCAAGCCCTCTGGGTCGAGCCCCACGACACCGGTGCGCTCGCGCTGGCGATGCGGGCGAGCCTCGAGCCCGCGCGGCGGGCGCGGCTGCGCAACGTCGGGTGCGACCTCGTGCGGACCCACGCCTGGGAAGCCTGCGCGGCGCGCCATCTGCCGATCTACGCCGCCCTCGTCCCGGGCCCGGCGGCCGCGGGGCCGTTCGCCACGGGTTCGGCGGCATGGAACATCACCCGGATGCCGCCCGATGCCTGAGATGCGGTTTCACATCCGCTGGCCCGACGGGACGCGGGACGCCTGCTACTCGCCGTCCCTGATCATCAAGGACCACCTTGCGGTCGGGCAGGACTACCCCGTCGCGGACTTCGTCGCCCTGAGCCGATTGGCCCTCGGCATCGCCAGCGAGCGCGTGCGATCCCAGTACGGCTTCCCCTGCGGCCGGGCGCAGGCGCAGATCGACCGCATCGAGGAGACCGCACGCCGCCAAGGTGCCGGCACGGTCTACGTCGAGTCCTTCGAGGAATGACCGGCGAACGGTCCGCGCGCGACCGTTCGTTCCGCGAATCCACCGTGATCGCCCGGGGCGCCGTCCGGCCGACCCGCGGAACGCCCGGCCGACCGGTCGGCTACACCTGCTGCGGGCCCGGTCCCGGCGACGGCGCGGGTTCCTGACCTTCATTCCCGCCGGCGCCGTCCGGGTCCAGGCCGACGATGACCCGCCGATCCCCCGCCCGCCGGGTGAAGCCCGTGGCGTCGAGGTGCTCCAGGAGCGGAATGGAGAACTTGCGGGAGATCCCCAGCGTCGCCCCCGCCTCCCGGGCAAGGAACCCGGTCTCCGCCGTGGCGGCATTGGGAAAGGCCGCGGCCAGTCGGGATCGGGCGCTCTCCACCGCCTCCCGATGGAACAGCACGGCGCGGCGCTGCACCCGGTCGATGGCGCGGATCACCGTGCCGGCGCCCACCAGGTAAGTCAGCGCCTCCCGCCGGCGCACGTCCCGGCCCACGGCCTCGGATTCGTCAGGCGGGTTCAGCCCGGCCCGCCGGAAGATCAGCTCCAGCCTGCGGGCGGCCTCGCTCTCGTTGCGGGCCGGATCGAAGTCGGCGCGGCGCCAGAGGCTGCCGGCCTGCGCCACCGTGCCGGACGCGGCCAGCGCGCGCAGGACCGTGCCGATGAGCAGTTCCGGGAGGGCCAGCATGCGGGACAGGCGCTCCAGCGCGACCCCGTGCTCCATCGGGTTGTTGCGGTGGTGCTCCGCCAGCGCCGCCAGGACGCCGGTGCGCAGCGCATCGAAGGCCGGCGCCCCGATGAACCGGTCGCCGATCTCGCGCGCGCCGGACTCGGCCAGCAGCCGCCTGACCCGGTCCGGCGCCGCACCGGCGAGGCGCGCGAGGTCCGCGAGCGGCGCACCGGCCGCCCCGACCTGCCCGAGGCGCAGGGACACCGTTTCGGCCGGCCCGCCCGCCGCCAGAGCCGCGAGATCGGCCATGCCGCGGGGGTCCCGGCGCCGGCGCCGCCAGCTCGACGGATCGAGCACGCGGCCGCCCGCCACGGTGGCGGCGGGGGAGTCGAGCCGCAGGACGAAGGGCTCCCGCGCGGGCACCGCCACCGCTTCGGCAAGATGCAGCTGCGCCTGCGTGCTGCCGCCGGGCTCCAGCGCGTCGCGGTCGAGCAGGCGCAGGCGGGCCTCGACCTCGGTGGTGCCGAACAGCAGGCGGCAGGCGGTGCCGCTCGCCAGGGGCGCCTCCGCGCCTGTCGCCGCCGTGATGGCGACGTCGAGCCACGAACTCGGCGCGAAGTGGCCCGGCATCGACAGCGCCTGCCCGCGCCGGATCTCGTCGTGACCGATGCCGCGCAGGGCGACGGCGGTGCGCCGCCCGGGCTCGGCGCGCTCCACCGGGCGCCCATGGATCTGGAGGCCGCGGACGACGGCGGTCCGGCCACCGGGAACGATCTCGATGGTGTCGCCCAGAGCCAGCGGCCCGCGCCGCAGGGTGCCGGTCACCACGGTGCCGAAACCCGCTCGGGAGAAGACCCGGTCGACCGGCAGGTAGGGAAACCCGTCGTCGGTCCCGGCTTCGCCCTCGGCGAGCAAGGCGCCGAGCGCCGCGGTCAGGTCGGGAAGGCCGGCGCCCGTGACCGCCGAGGTCGCGATCACCGGGCCGGCCTCGATCCCGGCGCGGGCTGCGGCGGCGGCGATCTCGGCCGAGCGCGCCGCGACGGTCTCAGGGGTGGCGAGGTCCGCCTTGGTCAGGGCCAGGACGCCCCGGCGCACGCCGATCAGCCGCGCGATCTCCAGGTGCTCGACGGTCTGAGGCTTGATGCCCTCGCGGGCGTCGACCGCCAGCAGCACCGCCCGCATGCCGGTCGCACCCGACACCATGGCGCGCACGAACCGCTCGTGACCGGGCAGATCCACGAGGTCGATCTCGCCCGATCCGGCGGCCAGCAGCGCGAAGCCCGGGACGATGGACACGCCGCGGGCGCGCTCCTCCTTCAGCCTGTCCGTCTCGACACCGGTGAGTGCGCGCACCAGCGCCGTCTTGCCGTGATCGACATGCCCGATCACGCCGACGAGAAGTGTCTTCACCGCAGTCACCGACCGGACCATCTCTGCGGCGCCGCCATCCACACCGGCGCACCATTCACGATAACGGGGAATCCGCCTCGCGGGCTCAGCGTCGAGCCTTGGGCCGCCGATCGGTCGGGACCGGGGCGCGCGGGGCAGTTGAATTGTGGACAATTTATCCTGCCACGTCCCATCGATTTGGGAAAGCGTGATTTTCGTGCAGCGCAACATACGCAGGAGGCGGAGACTGATTCCCGGGCCGCGCGCTTGACGCAGCGGCGGCGAGGGACCTTCCTTCCCGGGTCACGCCGAGGGCCCGGGGCGGGGCATGGCAGTGCGACGGTTCGTTGCAACCGAAGCGCCCTCCCGCGTCGTTGGGAGAGTCGGTTCACCGAGAGGAGAGCATGAGCGAGATCGAGAGCCACGCCGCCGAGGAGCCACGCGAGGTCGAGCTGAAGCTCGACTGCGCCGGTCCGGACCTGACGGCGCTCGCAGCCCATCCGCGCCTGCAGGGTGCCGCAGCATCCGAGCCCGAACTCCTGACCACGACCTACTACGATACGCCGGGCCGCGAGCTTCGGGCTGCCGGGTTGACCCTGCGTGTCCGCGCCCAGGGCGGGCGCCACATCCAGACCGTGAAGGCCGGCAGCGGCGACGTGGGTCTGTTCGACCGGGCCGAATGGGAGAGCGAGATCGCCGGCGAGACGCCGGAGTCCGATGCCTGGGCCGGCACGGCGGCGGAGGCCGTCCTCCGGGAATCTGGGGCGCCTCCGGAGCGCCTGTTCTCCACGATCGTGATGCGTCGGGAAATCCCCGTGACGCAGGGCGCCTCGCGCATCCTGGTCACGTTGGACGAGGGCCGCGTCGAGAGCCCGGCGGGCGACGCTCCGCTCTGCGGCCTCGAGCTGGAGCTTCAGGAGGGCGACCCCGCCGACCTGTTCGCGGTCGCGCAGTCGCTCGCCGAAACCGTCCCGCTGCGCCTCAGCGTCAACGCCAAGAGCGCCGTCGGCTTCGCGCTGATCGACGGGCACGGCCCAACGGTCGTCAAGGCCGAGACCATCCAACTCCCGGACGGCGCGAGCGCCGGGGAGGTCTTCCGCCAAGTCGCGCGGGCCTGCCTGCGTCACCTGCGGCTGAACGAGACGGCGTTTCTCGAGGGCGGGCGGCCGCTCGAGGCCCTGCATCAGATCCGCGTGTCCCTGCGCCGGCTGCGCTCGGCCCTGTCGCTGTTCGCGCCGATGCTGGCGGAGGACCCGCGGGCGGCGGGTTTCGGGGACGAGATCAAGCGCGTCACGGAGCCCTTCGGGCACGCGCGCAACCTGGACGTGTTCCTGCAACAGACGTTGCCGCGCCTCGCCGAGGAGCGGCCCGACGCGCCCGGGCTCGACGGCCTTCGGGAGCGCGCGGAAGCCGAGCGGGAGCGCGCCTACGATTCGGTCCTGGCGATCCTGGAGAGCCCGCAATGGCGCGGCCTCATCATCGACTTCGCGGGCTGGATCGAGACCGGGTCCTGGGCCGCGCAGCCCGGCGCCGCGCAGGACGGGCGCCACTTCGCCGCCCAGGTGCTTGACCAAGCGCGCCTTCGGCTGAAGAAGCGCGGCCGGGGCCTCAAGCGCCTCGATCCGCACACCCGCCATCGCGCCCGGATCGCCGCCAAGAAGTTGCGTTACGGCGCGGAGTTCTTCGCAGGCCTCTACACTAAGAAGAAGGCGCGGCGCCGGCAGGACAAGTTCGGCGCCGCCCTGTCGGACCTGCAGGACCATCTCGGCACGCTCAACGACCTCGAGACGGCCCGGGCGATGACCGAGAGTCTTTCGGGTCCACCGATGCCGGAGGGCGACGATCCGGGGACGCAGGACCTGCTCGAGGCGGCCGCCGACGCCAGATCCGAGCTTCTCGACATCAAGCCCTTCTGGCGCTGACGCTTTTCGCGCCACCCCGGGTCCGGAACTCCGCCGGTGCAGGGACGTTCGCCGGAAGGTCCGCGCGGTCGAGCGGGCTAGGGAGCGCGGATGGCCCACGCGTACAGGTTCGGAATCGAGGAGGAGTTCTTCCTCGCCGATTCCCGCTCCCGGGGAACGCCGCGCGCCCGCCTGCGTGCCTTCCACGCCGCCGTGAGGGCTCGCGTCTGCGACGCCGAGCGCGAGCAGCTCCAGTGTCAGGTCGAGATCGCGTCCCCGCCGACCGACGATCCGGCGGAGGCGCAGGCCCACTTGGGAGACCTGCGCCGCCGGCTGGCCGGGATCGGCGACGAACGCGGGATCCTGACCTTTGCCGCGGGCACGCACCCGACCGCGCGCTGGCGAGACCAGCGGCCCACCGACAAGGCCCGCTACCACGGCCTCATGGCCGACCTCCGGATGCTCGGCCGGCGCAACCTGGTCTGCGGGCTCCACGTGCACGTCGAGGTGCCGGATCCGGAGGAACGGATCGGCCTGATGAGCCCGCTGCTGCCCTTCCTCCCGGTTCTCCTCGCCCTCTCCACCTCTTCGCCCTTCTGGCAGGGGCAGGCGACGGGCATGGCCGGCTACCGGATGCGCGCCTATGCGGAATTGCCCCGCACCGGCGTCCCGGAGCTGTTCTCCGACGAGGCCGACTACGCCCACTACGTCGACGTGATGACCAGGGCCGGCGCCATCGCGGATGCCAGCTACCTCTGGTGGCACCTGCGCGCCTCGGTGAAATACCCGACCCTCGAATTAAGGGTCGCCGACAGCTGCACGCGCCTCGACGACGCGGTCTGCATCGCCTCGCTGTTCCGGTGCCTCGTGCGCCGGGTCGTCCGGGACCGGACGCTCAACGCCGGCATGACCGCAGCGTCCCGGGGCTTCGTGATGGAGAATCTGTGGCGCGCCGAGTGCGACGGCCTCCGGGCGACGCTCATCGATGAGGCCCGTGGCTGCGGGGTGCCGATGGCGGCCTGCGTGGAGGATCTGCTCGCGGCGACGGCCGAAGATGCCGAGGCCCTCGGCTGCGCGGCGGCCTGCGCCCGGGCTCGGCGTATCGTCGCGGAGGGTACGAGCGCCGACCGTCAGATCGCGGTCTTCGCCGCGTCCCGCAAATCCGGCGCCGGAGAGCGGGCCGCGCTCTCGGCCGTGGTGGACCATCTCGCCGCGGAAACCGCCGCCGGATCGACCGACGGGCCTGGGGGGCGCCCGCATGTCGGTCCGGCGGCGTAACGACGGACACGGATCCGGCTGAGGGGGGGTCGCCGAGCCCGAAATCCGTCGGCCATGCTGGAATGCATGGTCGTCACGAACATACGCACGCCCACGTTTCCGAAGGATGTCTGACCGGGCGAACGCTGCGGGCCGCGGCGCCCCGTCGGCGAAAAACCCGCGTCGCATCGACACCGGGTACCGCGGCGGCTTCCTTCGCCGCCGAGGTCTGCTATCGCTCACGCCTTCCCGCGGCCGCCCTCGACCGATCGATATGAGCCTCCTGCGCGATCTCTTCGGCCATGTCGGCCGTACCGTGACGGCCTACGCGGGTGACCGGGCGCTGATGCTCGCCGCCGTCTCCGCCGCAGCCAACGTCATCGTGGCCGACGGGGAGGTCGCCAGCCTGGAATTCGACGCGGCGCTGAACGGGCTGCGCGCCGATCCGGTCCTGATGAAGGGCTACGACACGCTGATGCTGGAGACCGAACTCTACGACGGGATCGCCCGGGCGCGAACCCGGCTGGGCCGGGCCGAGAACCTGCGCCACGTCGCGGCGGTGGCCGGGCGGCCCGCCGATCAGCGGGAGAACGTCTTCCTGATCGCCGCGGATGTCGCCGACCAGGACGGGATCAGCAACATCGAGGCCGGTGCGCTCGGCACGATCGCCGCGGCCCTCCGGCTCGACGCCGTCGCGCTGCTGCGCGCCAATCCCGTGCGCCGCCCGCTGGCGTGACCGATCGGCTGGCATCGGCGTTGCTGATGCGGGGCGCGCCGTCGGGATCGCGGCGTTCCCTGACAATGGACTTGTCGCGCGGCGTCCCGCCGTGGAAGGAACCCGCATGGACGATGTGAACCTGAACCGGACCCATAATCTGCGCGCCGACGGTGCCCGGCTGTGGTCCACGATCCTGGAGACCGCCGCGTTCGGCGGCACCCCCGCCGGGGGCATCAACCGGCTGACGCTCTCGCCCGAGGACGGCCGCGTGCGCGACTGGTTCCGGGACGCCTGCGAGGGCGCCGGGCTGACGGTCTCGGTCGACGCCCTCGGCACCCAGTACGCCCTGCGGCCCGGACGCGACATGAGCCGGAAGCCGATCGCCTTCGGATCCCACCTCGACACCCAGCCCACGGGGGGCAAGTTCGATGGTGTGCTGGGCGTGCTCGCCGGGCTCGAAGTGATGCGCAGCCTCAACGACGCCGGCATCGAGACCGAGGCGCCCCTCATGGTGGTCAACTGGACCAACGAAGAGGGCTCGCGCTTCGCCCCCGCGATGATGGCGTCGGCCGCCTATGCCGGGGATTTCACCACGGACGAGATCCTGGCCAAGCGCGACGCCGCCGGCACCACCGTGGCCGAGGCCCTCGACGCGATCGGCTACCGCGGTGTCGAGGCCGTCGGCACGCGGGAGATCGGCGCGTTCGTGGAGCTGCACATCGAGCAGGGGCCGATCCTGGAGGCCGAGGGCAAGACCATCGGGGTCGTCGAGGGCGGCCAGGGCATCATGTGGTTCGACGGCATCATCACGGGCTTCGAGAGCCATGCCGGCACCACGCCCATGCCGCGCCGCCGCGACGCCCTGCTGGCGCTCTCGGAATTCGCGCTGGCCGCCGAGCGGATCGCCCTGGCGCAGGCGCCGACCGCGGTGGCGACGATCGGCGAGGCCGCGATCCTGGCCCCGTCGCGCAACGTCGTTCCGGGCCGGGTGGCTTTCACCCTGGACGTGCGCGACCCGCGCTCCGCGACCCTCGACTTCCTGGAGGCGCGCCTTCAGGAGGCCGCCTCGGAGATCGCCGGCCGCCGGAAGCTCGATATCACGCTCAACCGGATCTGGCGGAAGGAGCCGGTGCCGTTCGACCCCGCCATCGTGGCGGCGGTCGATGCGGCGGCGGAGAGCCTCGGCCACGCAAGCCGCCGAATCATCTCGGGGGCCGGCCATGATGCCTGCAACATCGCCGCGAAAGTGCCCGCCGCGATGATCTTCGTGCCCTGCAAGGACGGGATCAGCCACAACGAGGCGGAATCCGCGACCCAGGGCGACTGCGCGGCGGGCGCCGACGTCCTGCTTCAGACGGTGCTGCGCCTGGCCAACGCGCCGCGGGCGGACGGCCCGCGACCGACCGCTCCGTAGCGCGCGGTCCGGGCTCGCGCCGGGTGCGCGGCCCGGACGCGGGCCCGGAGGTGTACGGCGCCCCAAAATCCCGTAAGGACCGCTCCATGAGCGCGCGATCCCATCGCGACGCCAGGGGCCGGCCGCGCGTGGCGGTGACCGGCATCGGCGTCGTCTCCTCCCTCGGGCAAGGCCAGGCCGAGACCTGGGCGGCCATGATCGCGGGCCGATCCGGCATCCATGCCATCGACCGGTTCTCGACCGAGGGCCTGCGCACCCGCATCGCCGGGACGGTGGATTTCCTCGACACGGAGCCGCTGGTCGCCCCGCTTCTGTCCGAGCGCTTCGCCGCGGTGGCCGGCGAGGAGGCCGTCGCGCAGGCAGGGCTCGGCGCGAAGGGGGACTTTCCGGGGGCGCTGTTCATCGCGGTCCCGCCCGTCGAGATGGAATGGCCGCAGCGGCAGGCCCTGGCCGAGGCCGCGGGGGGCGACGGACCGGTCGATTACGCCGGGCTGCTCCGGGCCGCTGCCACGCGGCGGTTCGATCCGTGGCACGACCTCTTCATCTTCGGCACCGTGGCGGACCGCATCGCCGACCGGTTCGGGACGAGGGGCTCGCCCATCTCGCTCTCCACCGCCTGCTCGTCGGGCGCCACCGCGATCCAGCTCGGCGTCGAGGCGATCCGGCGCGGCGAGACCGCGGCGGCGCTCTGCATCGGCACGGACGGCTCGGTGAACCCGGAATCCCTGATCCGCTTCTCGCTGCTCTCGGCACTCTCCACCCGCAACGACGAGCCGGGCGCGGCCTCCAAGCCGTTCTCGAAGGATCGGGACGGCTTCGTGATGGGCGAGGGCGCCGCCGCGCTGGTCCTGGAGGATTCCGCGGCCGCCGCCGCCCGGGGCGCGACGATCCTCGGCTACGTCCTCGGCTGCGGCGAGAAGGGCGACGGCTTCCATCGGACCCGCTCCAGCCCCGACGGGGCGCCGATCATCGCGGCGATCCGGGCGAGCCTCGACGATGCCGGGCTCGACGCCGACGCCATCGATACGGTCAACGCCCACGGCACGTCGACTCCGGAGAACGACAAGATGGAGGCGCTGGGGCTCGGGGCGGTGTTCGGCGCCCGCACGGGCGCCGTGCCGGTGACCTCCAACAAGTCGATGATCGGCCACACCCTGACGGCCGCGGGCGCCATCGAGGCGGCGGTGTCGCTGCTCACCATCCGGCACGGCCGGGTCCCGCCGACCATCAACCACCGGGTGCCAGATCCCACGATCGCCCTCGACGTGGTCGAGACCGCCCGCGACCTGCCGGTGCGGACGGTGCTGTCGAACTCGTTCGGCTTCGGCGGCCAGAACACCTGCCTGGTCTTCGGCGCGGAGCCCGCGTGAGCGCCGCGGCGGCAGGCCGGCGCGTCCTGGTCACGGGCGGCGCGACCGGGATCGGAGCAGCGATCGTCCGCACGCTGGCCGGCGCCGGTTACGAGGTCGACTTCACCTTCCGCGCCTCGGCCGAGGCCGCGCAGGCGCTGCTTGAGGAGATGCGCGCCGCGCATCCCGGCCGCGCCGTGGCGGCCCATGCCCTTGACCTCGCCGACAAGGGCGCGCTCGACGGCTTCTGCGAGACCGCGGAGGCGGCCGGCTATTACGGCCTTGTCCACAACGCCGGCCAGCCCTGCGACGCCCTGGCGGCCATGCTCGACCAGGAGCGGGCCGAGGCGGCGATGCAGGTCAACTTCTTCTCCCTGACCCGCGTCGCCAAGGCGCTGGTCCGCGAGATGACCCGCGCCCGCGCCGGCCGGATCGTGGCGATCGGATCCGTTGCGGCCCTCCGGGGGAACGCCGGCAACGCCGCCTATGCGGCGACCAAGGGCGCGCTGATCGCTTATTGCCGCACCCTGGCGGTGGAGACGGCCAAGCGGGGGGTCACCGTCAACGTGATCGCGCCGGGCTTCGTCGACACGGCCATGATGACGCGCTACGCCGCTCATCGGGACGGTATGGAGCGTCAGATCCCCGCGGGGCGGTTCGGCCGTCCGGAGGATGTCGCCGCGCTCGCGGCCTTCCTGATGGGTGAGGGCGCCTCCTACATGACGGGCACCGTCCTGCCCGTCGACGGCGGCCTGACCGCGATGATGGGCGTCCACCGGGCCTGATCGATGACGCCGCGGAGCACGACGATCCTGCCGATGCGCGCCATTCCCGCTTTCTCCGCCCTGTGCATCGCGGCGGTCTTTGTCCCGGGGTCGGGATGGGCCGAGCCCGAGACCTACCGGCTCTCGGGCCTGCCGCCCGGCGAGCCCCTCAGCATCCGCGCGGAGCCGGACCCGTCCGCCGAACAGATCGGCGAGATCCGCGGCCGGGCCCTGGTCTTCGGCTGCACCAACGACACGCCGAGCCGCACCACCTGGTGCCGGGTCAGGGCCGGCCGGGTCCTGGGCTGGGCGCGGCGGCGATACCTGGCGCCGGATTGACGAGAGACAGATGCAAGCCCTCCAGCTGTTCGGCGACCGCGACCTGCGCCTGACGGACGTCGAGCCTCCGGCGGCCCCGGGCCCGGGCGAGGTCCGGATCCGCATTCGCGCCGTCGGCCTCAACTTCATCGATGTCTGGGGCTTCCGCGGGATGGCCTTCGCCAAGCGGAAGATGCCGCTCATCGTCGGGGCGGAAGCCGCCGGCGTCGTGGAGTCGGCCGGGCCGGACGTCACCGACCTCGCCGCCGGCGACCGGGTCGTCCCCTACGGCGCGATGACCTGCGGCCGGTGCCGGGCCTGCCGCGAGGGCCGCGACAACCTCTGCGAGGACGTGTCCGGCGTGATGGGCTTCCACCTCGACGGCTTCGCCCGGGAGCTGGTGACGCTGCCCGCCCGGCTGGCGGTGAAGGTGCCCGACGGCGTCAGCGACACCGACGCCGCCTGCGCGGGTATCGCCTTCGGCACCGTGCAGCACATGCTGTTCGACAACGCCCGGCTGGAGCCCGGCGAGAGCGTGCTGGTCCATGCCGGCGGCTCGGGGATCGGCACCGCGGCGATCCGCATGGCCAAGGCGATCGGCTGCACGGTCTACACGACGGTGGGCGACGACGAGAAGGGCCGCAGGGCGGCGGACCTCGGCGCCGATCACGTCATCAACTACCGGACCGAGCGGTTCGAGGGCGAGGTCCGGCGGCTGACCAAGCGCAAGGGCGTCGACGTGGTGTTCGAGCATGTCGGCGCGGATACCTGGAACGGGTCCCTGCTCTGCCTCAAGCGCGGCGGGCGTCTCGTGACCTGCGGGTCGACCTCCGGTGTGTCGGCGACGATCAATCTGATGCAGCTGTTCCAACAGCAATACCGGATAACGGGCTCGTTCGGCTGCTCGCTCGCCAATATCGGCCAATCCCTCGACAAGATGGGCGCAGGCATCCGGCCGGTCGTCGACACCGTCTACCCGCTGTCCGACTTCGCGCAGGGGCTCGAGCGGCTCGAGTCGCGCCGCGTCTTCGGCAAGATCCTGGTCGGTCTGTAGGCGCGCCGCGGAGCAGAAGGCGCCCTCCGCGCGGCGCCTCTTTCGCGCTGCGGCAGACATGGCTTAAGCTTCGCTTTACGGGTGCGTCGGGGGGCCGCTCGTGCCACGCCCTGGAATCGAACGTGCTGCGTCTCGCCCTCCTCCTGAAACGGTCGTATCCGCGCCTGGCCGGTTACGCGATGATCCCGCTGATTCGCGCCCTGGTGTGGATCGCGCGCGCGCTGGGGCCGGCGCGGTCGACGGCCTTCGGCGCCGCCGTGCTGCGCACGCTCGGGCCTCTCCTGCCGGCGCACCGCACCGCCCTGGCGAACCTGCGGGCGGCCTACCCGGAGATGCCGGAGGCGCAGCGGAGGCGGATCGCCCTGGAGGCATGGGACAATCTCGGGCGGACGGGCGCGGAGTACGCCCATCTGGATACCCTGTTCGACTACGATCCCGCGGCCCCCGGCCCGTTGCGGACCGAGGTCTCGGGCATCGAGCATTTCTTCGCCCTGCGCGACGACGGCCGGCCGGGGCTGATCTTCTCGGCTCACCTGGCCAACTGGGAGCTGCCGGCGATCTGCGCGGCCAGGTTCGGGCTGGACGCCACCGCGGTGTTCCGGCCGCCGAACAACCCGGCGGCCGCGCGCCTCGTGCAGGAGGTTCGGAGGCGCTCCATGGGCGGCCTCGCGGCGTCGAAGCCGGGCGCCGTCTTCGCCCTGCGCGACGTGGTGGAGAACGGCGGCCATCTCGGGCAGCTGATCGACCAGCACTTCACCCGCGGCGTGGTGGTGACCTTCCTCGGACGGCCCTGCCTCGCCAATCCGCTCCTCGCCAAGCTCGCCCGGCACTACGACTGCCCGGTCCACGGCGTCCGGGTCGTGCGCCTGCCGGAGGGCCGCTTCCGGCTGGAGCTGACGCCGCCGCTGGATCTGCCCCGCGCCGCCGACGGGACCATCGACGTGGCCGGCGCCATGCAGGCGATGACCGCGGTGGTGGAGGGGTGGGTGCGCGAGACTCCGGGCCAGTGGCTCTGGATGCATCGCCGCTGGCGCCCGGACATGTTGCCGAGGGCCCGGGCGTCGCAGGTGGTCTCTCAACCCATGGTGGAAGCCTCTCAAGCCAACGTGATTTCACAGACGGCATCGCAACCGCTCTGATGACGCGATGACGCCCCGGCCCCGCGCCAGACTCCGCGACCGCCGCACGCTCGGCGCTACGGTGCTGCTCTGGAGTTCCCTGGCCGCCCCGTCGGTGCGCGCCGAGCCGGTCCAGACCGTCGTCGAGCTGTTCACCAGTCAGGGCTGCGGCGCCTGCCGGGCGGCCGATCCGGTGATGCGCGACCTGTCCCGGCAGCCCGGGGTGATCGCCCTGACGCTGCCGGTGACCTACTGGGACTATCTCGGCTGGAAGGACACCCTGGGCCTGCGGCCGCTCAACGAGCGCCAGCGCGCCTACGCGCGGGGCCGCGGAGCCCGCCAGGTCTTCACTCCCCAGGTGGTGGTCGACGGGACCGGCTTCGCGGTCGGCTCGGACAGAGCCGCCCTGGAGCGGCTCCTGCGCGATGCCGGCCAGCGCGGCGGATTGCCGGTCCCGGTGCGCAGCGAGATGCGGGGCGACCGGATCCAGGTGGAGGTCGGGGCGGCGGCGGAGGCCAGGACGGACCTGCGCGGCGATGTCTGGCTCGTCCCGGTCCTGCGCAGCCGGGCGATCCCGATCCAGGGCGGCGAGAACGGCGGCCGGATCGCGACCTACATCAACGTGGTGCGCGGTCTGCTGCGCCTCGGGTCCTGGACCGGGCAGCCGGCGCGCTTCGACGTGCCCAACATCCAGGCCGAGATCGGCGACGCGGACAGCTGGGTCGTGCTGCTCCAGGCCGCCGCCGACGGCCGGCCCGGGCGCATCATCGGCGCCGCGAAGGGCCCGGGGCTGTAGGCGTGCCGGGCCGCTGCGCGGCCCGGGGATCCGGACGGGCGAGAGCGCATCCCTGCGTCCGCGCGTCTCCCCCATCCGGCGCGCGCCGAACCATGTCGGCGGCAGGGTCGTTGCATACGGGTGGCGGTCCGCCGTTCCCTGTGGGCGCTTTTCAGCGAGTGTCGGCCATGCGGCGACGCCATCTGCTGTCCGGATTGTTCGCCGCCCTGTCCCTCTGGGGGCGCCGCACCGATGCCGCAGATCACACCGTGGACGTCCTCCTGGTCCTCGCGGTCGACGTGTCCCTGAGCATCAGCGAGGCGCGTTTCGACCTTGAGCGGCGCGGCTACGCCGAAGCCTTCAGCGACCCGCGCGTCCTGCGCGCGATCGGCGAGGGCCCGACCGGGCGCATCGGCGTGGCGCTGTTCGACTGGGCCGGACCCGGCGAGCAGCAGATCGCGGTCGACTGGATGATCATCGCCTCCGCCCGGGACGCGGACGCGTTCGCGGCCAAGCTCGCCGCGGTGCCGCGGCCGTTCTACGGCCGCACGGCCATCGGCTCCGCCATCGCCTTCGGCACGGAGTTGCTGGAGCGCGCGCCGTTCGGGGCCGACCGCCGGATCATCGACATCTCTGGGGACGGCACCAGCAACGCCGGCCGTCCCATCGCGGAGATGCGCGACGCCGCCGCGGCGGCCGGCATCACGGTCAACGGCATCGTCATCCTCACCGATCCGGAGGGCATGCCGGGATTCCTGAAGGAGCACACCAATCCGGCGGGCGGCCTCGCGGCCTATTACCGCAACGTCGTGATCGCCGGGGAGGGCGCCTTCGTGATGAGCGCGGAGAGCTTCGAGGCCTTCGGACGCGCCCTCATCGCCAAGCTGGTCCGCGAGATCTCGTGACCCCTCCGTTGCAGCCCCGGGGAGGGGGCCGCCGATGCGCCTTGCCGTGCTTCAGTTCACCCACGAGACCGTCACGTTCCTGCCGAACGACACGACCCGGGACGACTTCATCTATCCCGGCTCGCCGGCCGGCGGACCGGATCTCCTGGCCACCGACCCGAAGGGCTACATGGGCGGCTTCGTGCAGGTGGCGCGCGAGCACCCGGGCGTCGCGCTGACCGGCATCACCTCGCCCCTCTGGCCGCGCACCGGGACCGCCTCGGGCTGGATCACCCAGGACGCCTACGCACACTTCCTCGGCCTCATGGTGTCGGAACTGCGGGCTCTGGGACCGTTCGACGGCGTCTACATGGCGCTGCACGGTGCGATGGCGGTCCGCGGCGTCCCCCGCCCGGAGGCCGACATCGCCCGGCAGGTGCGCGCCGCCGTGGGCAGGCATGCCGTCATCGCGGCGACCTTCGACCTCCACGGCAACGAGGATGGCGCGTTCCTCGAGCACGCCGACATGGCGTTCGCCGTCAAGTATTTCCCCCACTACGACGGCCACCTCCAGGGGCAACGGGCCGCCCGCATGCTGATCCGGGCCGCCCGCGGCGATTATCGGCCGGTGCACCGGACCCTGAAGGTCCCGATCCTCTCGCCCACCGTGGTGCAATGGACCGGCGCCTCGCCCTGGTCCGATCTCGTCCAGCGGGCGCTGGTCTGGGAGGCCCGCGAGCCGGACGTGTTCGTCAACGTGTTCTTCGGCTTCCCGTGGGGCGACGCGCCGGACGGCGGCATGACCGTGCAGGCGATGACCGACGCCGATCCGGACCTCGCCGCGCGGGTCGCCGAGGATGTCGCCGCCTTCGCGTGGCGGAACCGGAGCGCGCTGCTCGCGGCGGCCGAGATCCATTCCATCGCGGACGGGGTGCGGCTCGCCCGCGGGGCCGTCGCGCGCGGCGCGGCTCCGGTGGTCCTGGCCGATCACAGCGATCGCTCCGGACGCGCCACGTGGCTGTTGCGCCAGATCCTGGCGCAGGGGCTCGCCCGCTGCCTCGTGGCCACGGTCGCGTCGCCGGAGGCGATCGCCGCCGTGATCGCCAGTGGGGCCGGGCCGGGCGACGTGTTCGATGCGCCGGTCGGAGGCGGCGCGGACCCCTCGGCGGGAGAGCCCGTGCGGGTCATCGGGACCATACTGCACGTCGCCGCCGCGCCGGCCCCCGGGGTTGCCGGGAGCGGCGGCGGAGGCGGCCATTGGATCTGCGTCGGGCTCGGGGCCGGCAACGTCTTGGTGCTCAGCCCGCAGCTCGCGCAGATCGTTGAGCCCGATGCGCTGTGGGACCTCGGCCTCGACGCGGCCGATTTCGACGTGGTGGCGATCAAGTCGCGGGTTCATTTCCGCCGCGGCTTCGACGACAGCGGCTATGCCCGCACGATCCTGCTGGTGGAGCCGCCCGAGCCGTTCCTCGGCACGGTCCGGCTCGATCGCCTGCCCTACGCGCACATGCGGGCCTCCGATTTCTTCCCCTACAGCCTGCCGCCCGGTCCGGGGAAACCGGAGGGGTGACCGGCGCGACGTCCGGGACGACAGCGGCCGCCAGGCGTCACCCGCGGCGCTCGCGCCGTGCGGCCGGGGGCGCTAGGTTCGTCCCGCACGCGCCCGGCGAGGCGCGGCCAGGGAGGAAACGGAATGCGGATCTCGGCCGATCGGCTGTCCGCCTATGTGCGGGATATCTTCATTCGGGAGGGATGTGCCGACGACGAGGCCGAGCGGATCGGCCGCTTCCTGGTCGCCGCCAACCTCACCGGCCACGACAGTCACGGGGTCGTCCGGGTCACGCGCTACGTGGAATGGCTGCGCGCGGGCGAGGTCGAGGCGGGCCGCACGCCCGAGATCGTCAGCGACGCGCCGGCCTTCGCGCTGATCGATGCCGGCTACGGCTTCGGGCAGACCGCCGGACCCTTCGCCACCGACCTGGGCATCGCCAAGGCCCGGGAGAGCGGCGTCGCCGTCGTGGCGCTCCGCCACGCCGGACATCTCGGGCGGATCGGCGAGTGGGCCGAGCGGGCGGCGGCGGCCGGGCTCGTCTCGGTCCATTTCGTCAACGTGGCGGGCAGCCTGCTGGTGGCGCCCTTCGGCTCGGTGGAGCGGCGCTTCTCCACGGCGCCGTTCGCGGCCGGTTTCCCGGTGCCGGGCGCGGAGCCGATCATCCTCGACTTCGCCACCTCGGCCGTCGCCGAGGGCAAGGTGCTGGTGGCCTCCCGGGGCGGCAAGCCGCTGCCGGAGGGCGCCCTGATCGAGCCGGACGGCCGGCTGAGTTCCGACCCGGCGACCCTGTTCGGACCCCTCGACGGCGTGGAGCGCGACAATCAGCGCGGCGCGGGCGCGATCCGGGCCTTCGGCGAGCACAAGGGCTCGGGTCTCGCGCTGATGTGCGAACTCCTCGCCGGCGCGCTGACCGGCTCGGGAACCGCAGGGCCGGGCCGGCGGCGCATCTGCAACGGCATGCTGTCGATCTACGTGACCCCGCGGGCCCTCGGCACCGAGGAGATCCTGGCGACCGAGGCGCGGACCTATCTCGACTTCTTCAAGAGCGCCCGGCCGATGCCCGGCGCCGAGGTCCTGCTGCCGGGCGAGCCGGAGCGGCGCACGCGGGCGGAGCGCCTCGCCGAGGGGGTGCCGCTGCCCGAACCGGTCTGGGCGACGCTGCTCGCAGCCGGCCGGCCGCACGGACTGGACGGCGATGCCTATCGCGGGTGAGACGCCTGCTCGGCGTCGAACTTCGGTCTCGAAGGCAGCGGCTCAGAACAGGCTTGGGTGGCACGCTGGTACGTTGACGACGTCCGCAGATCTCGCGATTTGATCGCTTCTGCGCGCCGCATGGACTCGAGTTGCTGGAATCCACCAGATGATGGTAGCCGAGGCCCATTCTGCGATCCAGCTCGGGGATCCGTGTCTTGATCCCGAGCTTGCGCGAAATAGTCTGCTCGTTCCATGGGCTGAACCCGAACCAGAGGACGAGAAGTTCGTCTTCGACAACAACATCGACCTGATCGGTCTGATGTCGCCCAGGTCGGTAGGCTCCGTGGTGCCGGCGATGAAGCAATCGGCATCGGGAGGGAAACCCTAGAAAATTCAGCACGGAGTCTCGCTCGAAAAAGCCGAAGTGACGCTGAGCGACGAGGCTGATTGATCTCACCGGGTCCGGAAGAACCTGATCCAGCGGATCTGCCATGATGACGCCTTGGCTCTGGAAGCTGGTCTGTCCGCGCTGCTCGGCTCGCTGAAGAAAGGCATCCAAATCCGCGCAGCAGAGAAATTCCGTCGTATTGAGTGCGATTTTCCAGCCTATAAGCGATTGCTCAATAATCATTACTTCCTTATCACACTCGACCGCGCTGAACTCGTCGTTGCGTGAGTCCAGGATTTGCCAATCCGGAACGTAAGTCTCGATGATGCGGCGGCTTTCATCGGTCGATCTATAGTTGATCATGATGCCATGATCGAACATTCTGCGATGATGTTCGAGCCACCATGGCAAAAGATATTCTTCATTGTAAAAATGCGAGATAACGGTTTTCTTGAGCACCATGAGCCAGCCTCGATCTTTACTAGCTGTCCATACGGATCGACGGAAAGTACGTGAGAAAACGATCCGATTTTCCCCGCCGCGCGTCGCGAATACGCTTGACGATCTCTGGATAAAAATTCCAGGCCAAAATTACGATCAATAGCCGATCGCGGTCATGTTCCAGCGTATCTTTGCCGACAATCTCCGTATTGGTGCCCGGCGTGAACAAACCAACTTTGAGTGGATTATCATCGACAATATATTCGAGCTCAATCCCAGAGAAGTTTAAAAACGTCATTCCTTTAGCCGCGACACCATAACCGACAATTTTGTAGCCATCTGCCCGATGCCAACGGACAAGATCTCCGACGTGATCGCTGATCGCGTGCGACCGTTCCGCAAAACGGCTATAAGTTGCGATTTCGCGATAACCGAGCTGTAATTCCTGATGATTGATTTCGAAATACTGCTCACATTTATCGTTCGCCCCTTGCGGCGCCAACTCGAACAGATAGGAAGTCCCATGAATCGGGACATGTTCGACGTTCACAAGCTTAAGACCAGAGCGATTCGCCAGTTTTTGGAAAGAATTACAACAAAAGAACGAATGATGTTCGTGATATATGGTGTCAAATTCACCATTTTTGATCATCAACGCTTGAGAAGTCTGTATGAACACCCGACCTTCTGAGCTCACCGCATGTGCGCAAGCTTTTAAAAACGACAAAGGGTCTGCGACGTGGCCCAGAACATTCATGGCGACAACGACGTCGAATTTCACGTCGAACGATTGCGCGACTTCTTCACTCCAATATGCGACCTTCGTCGGTACCCCGTTGGAGATCGAAAGGCACTCAAGATTTTTTGCTGGATCGACACCCTGTACAATATGGTTTTTATTTCGAAATAATTTTAGAAGACTTCCATCGTTACTTGCAATATCGAGGACCCTGAGTGGACGATTGCCGACACGGCCTTCTACCTTTGTGACAAAATCCGCAAAGTAATTCCTCAGCGTTTCGGTCGTGCCGCTGACGTAAAGATAGTGCTCGAACAGCTTTGACGGGTCGACCGCCCCCGACAATTGGCAATGCCAGCAAGTCTTGCAAACCCGTACCGCGAGAGGATAGGCCTGAAGTACTTCGTCAAACCGGTGGCAAGAATTTGCCAGTGGTTGGTCGCCGAGATCGAGAAAAGTGTGCAGATCTTCGCTGCCGCAGGCGAGGCATTGTCGAATTTCCGTGAAGCTCATGATCAGCCCTTAGTTCGTTGAGGCAGCGACAAGCTCGTCGACCAGCGATTCGACAGTAGCTTTGGGCGAGAACCCAAACGCCGATATGGCTTTTCCGTTCTCCATGCTGAAGTCATAAGTCTCTGTTGGCGGGAGTTCCACAGTATCGCAACCGACTCGGGAGGCAACGCGGGTAGCGATCTCCTTCACCGTTGCATTGAAACTACATAAATTGTAGACTCCTGGATCGGTATCGGTTTGCAGGATCAGATCAACAGCATTGCAAAGATCTGATATCCCTAGAATTGGCCTACGGACATGGCCGTTGAAGATTTTTACCGTCCCTGTCTCGAGGCCGCTCTTCACCATTGCGTTGATCATAAGGTCGACGCGCAGATTCGGCGACGCACCGCATACTGTTCCGAATCTCAAAGCGTAGGCATTCTTGTAAAGCAGCGACGAGATACCGTCACAGGCGTATTTTGTGAAGTCATACATGTTGCTGAAATTGAACGTCTTCCAACTTTCGTCGACGGCTTTTCCTCCGACTCCTGTATAAATACTGGACGAACTTGCATAGAGAAGCTTTTGCTGATCGAGCTTGGCGATCAAGTTGACAAATTTGCAGAGGTTGTTGTCGATGGCCCCGAAGGGGTCAGCCACGGACTGCTTCACATTTGAATGACCAGCGAGCAGAATGATTACGTCGTAATCGCGGAGTTTATTCGCTGTAATGTGATTATAATCCGTCCTTAAATTGCTATTATTTACAAAATTTCCTCGATACTCCATGTCGATGGTATCAATTTTCTCATATCTATCGACCACGTGACTGTAAATTGCGCTACCGATATATCCAGTGCCCCCAATTATCAGTATCGATGTCATTACCGTGATTCCGCGATTACTATAAAGATCACAAATAGACGCTCGACTCATTCTGGTCTGGCATCAATCTTCTCGGCCATATCTTTGCAACATTTCAGCCAACTTGCAAGACACCCATGAAGCAAGTCGGCTAGCGTTTGCTTACTGCGACAGGTTTTGTTTTAATTGGACGGATCGATATCAGCCACGGAACTGTTGGTTTATAGTAGAAATACGAGTTTTTACGGCAGAAGCATTGCGCTTTATGCGAGGCAAAACTTTTATTAAGCGCGTCTTTTGTGGGAAATATTCTTTATCTTGAAAAGTTGATGTGTGCCAAGGGTGTTTCTTGAGCTACGGATTCGACGCTGGCCTCCTTGCCGGTTCCCGTTTTACAACCGCTCACCGGCTCAAGTGGCTCGGTCGCCAGCAACCCAGACAACAGGGCGGTGGCTCAATCCGTGCTGTGTCCGCCGGCGAACGGAGCATCCTTGGGAGACCTCGGCGGAGTTGAAGGCGGCGGCTCGGGGGCCCTGCTTGTTCCAGGGCCTTCACTTAATTCCTCGACGTCCGCAAAATTGCGCAACTACCGGTCCGGTAGAGATCCGAGCAGGTGCCGCGGACACAGAGCACCCTGCGTGTTCGGATCGTCAGGAGAAACCGATGTCCAGCTATCCCGTCATCACCCTGCGTCCCGACGACAGCGTCGTGGTGGCACGCGGCGCCATCGAGCCCGGCACCCCGGTCGCCCCCGGGGTGGCGGCGGCGGAGCGGATCCCCGCCGGCCACAAGCTCGCGGTCCGGCCCCATCGCGGCGGCGAACCGGTGACCAAGTACGGTCAGATCATCGGCTTCGCGAAGGCCGAGATCGCCGTCGGCCAGCACGTCCACGTCCACAATCTCGGGATGGGCGAGTTCGCGCGGGACTACGCGTTCGGGCGCGATGCCCGGCCGACCCGGCTGGTCGCGCCTCCGGCGACCTTCCAGGGCATCCGCCGGAGCGACGGCCGGGTGGCGACCCGGAACTACGTCGGCATCCTGACCTCGGTGAATTGCAGCGCGCACGTCGCGGATCTCATCGCCGACGCGTTCCGGCGGCACCCGATCCTCGGGCTCGATCCCCTGGCCGCCTACCCGAACGTCGACGGCGTGGTCGCGCTCACCCACAAGACCGGCTGCGGCATGGCGATGGGCGAGCCGCTGCGGCTGCTGCGCCGGACGCTCGCCGGCTATGCGCGCCACGTCAACTTCTCGCACATCGTGATGATCGGGCTCGGCTGTGAGGTGAACCAGATCGGCGCCTTCCTGGAGGAGCAGGGCTTGGGCGACCGGATCCGCAGCATGAACATCCAGACCCTCGGCGGCACCCGGAAGACCGTGGAGGCCGGGATCGAATTCGTGACCGGCATCCTGGCCGAGGCCAACGTCGTGCGGCGGGAGACCGTGCCGGCGAGCGAGCTGATCGTCGCCCTGCAATGCGGCGGCTCGGACGGTTACTCGGGTGTCTCGGCCAACCCGGCGCTCGGGATCGCCAGCGACCGAGTCGTGGAGAACGGCGGCACCGTGATCCTCTCGGAGACCACCGAGACCTACGGGGCGGAGCACCTGTTCACCCGGCGCGCCGTGAGCCCGGAGGTGGGTCAGAAGCTGGTCGACCTGATGCGCTGGTGGGAAGACTACACGCGCCGGGAGGGATCGGAGATCGACGCCAACCCGTCACCGGGCAACAAGGCCGGCGGCCTGACCACGATCCTGGAAAAATCCCTCGGCGCCATGGCCAAGGCCGGCAGCACCAACCTGGTCGACGTGCTGCGCTACGCCGACCCGGTCACCGCCAAGGGCTTCGTGTTCATGGACACCCCCGGCTACGACCCGGTCTCGGCGACCGGGCAGGTGGCGGGCGGGGCGAACCTCGTGTGCTTCACCACCGGGCGCGGCAGCGTGTTCGGCTGCAAGCCGTCGCCGTCGATCAAGATCGCCACCAACTCGGCGATGTACCGGCGCCTCGAAGACGACATGGACGTCAATTGCGGCACGATCCTCGACGGCGAGGAGAGCGTCGAGCAGGCGGGCCAGAGGATCTTCGAGATGATCCTGCGGGTCGCCAGCGGCGCACGGACGAAGAGCGAGCAGTTCGACTTCGGATCGTCGGAATTCGCGCCCTGGCAGCTCGGCGCTACCGTGTGAGCCCGCCCGAGGGTCGGACGGGCCGTCAGAGGTCCGTCCGCGTCACGTCGGGAAAACCCAGGATGAAATCCGGCCCGAAGGCGGTGACCGGAGTGTGGAACCCGGCGGGGACCGTGCCGGCCGCCACGCGGCGGGCGGTCTCCAGGGCGGTCAGAGCGGTCAGGGTGTAGCCCTCGGGGGTCTCCATGCGGCTCGCCGCGCCGCGGCCCTGCGCGTCCCAGGCCTCGGCCAGGAAGGTGCTGCGCGCCCGCGCCCGTGCCGCCGCCGTGGGACCCGGCGGCAGCCGGTCGATCCCGCGATTGATCAGACGCTGCGCGGCGCCCCCCGCAATGAGCCGGCGCAGGCCCGCCGGCAGCCCCGCGGCCGCCGCCATGGCGGGAAACGCCTCAAAATACACCGCGATGTTGGGGACGCGCGTGGAGTACCACGCGCTCGACACGTCGCCCCAGCCGAGCCCGACGGTGCGGCGCGGACCGCGGCCGAAATCGGCGCTGCCGCGGGGCGGACTCGGCAGCTCGACGATCCGGCCGTCCCGGCGCACGCGGGTGCCCCAGGCGATGCCCTCGACCATGGTGCGGGCGGTCCCGCGGCTGAAGCCGCCGAAGCCCCCGATCGAGATGCGCAGGTGCGTGGCGCTAGGCAGCCGGGCCGCCACATGGGCGGCGAGGCAATCGCTCGGCACCACGTCGAAGCCGGCCGCCGGAAGCAGCACGATGCCGGCCGCCTTCGCCTGGGCATCCCGGGCCGCGAGCGATTCCAGCACGTCGATCTCGCCGGTGATGTCGACGTAATGCGTCCCCGCCGCCAGGCACGCCTCCGCCATCGGCAGGGCCGTCCTGGAGAAGGGTCCGGCGGCGTGGATCACCGCGGCGGTGCCGGCGAGCGCCTCGCGCAGGCGCCCCGGGGCGTCGAGCGGGACGGCCCGCCAATCGAGCCCGAGCCGCGAGGCGAGGGCCCGCAGCTTCTCGGGGTCACGGCCGGCCAGGATCGGGCGCAGGCCGAGCGTGCAAGCGTGTTCGGCCAGGAGCGTCCCGGTATAGCCCGTGGCGCCGTAGATCAGGATCGCGGTCATGGCCGCCCATGTAGCACGGCGCGCAGGCGCTCGGACCCAGGCCGCGGCGCCGGGACCGGACATCCCCGCGGTCGGCTGTGGCGGCGGCGCCGGTCCGGGAAGAGCGATCGGCCTCGAAGCGGGCGGACCGTTCGCCGGGTGAGGGAGCCACAGCGCACGGCAATCCAGCCTGCGGCCGCCGCGGGACTTCGCCTGTCCGCCGGTGCGCGACACCCGTGCGCGGGAAGGCCCTTAAACGGCGGCGGCAAGGGGCGTAGCCTGACGCGCGAAGGCACCGAACCCGTACGGCCCGAGGGAGCCATCATGTTCCGATCAGGCGTTGCGCACCCTCCCGCCGTCCCGGAGAGCGACCCGTTCGCGGCCTTCGCGGACGAGTTGGTCGCCCTGCCGCCCCTGCGCGCCGCCATGGCGGCGGCGTGCCGCCGGCCCGAGCGGGAATGCGTCCCGCCCCTGCTCGATGGCGCCCGCCTGCCGCCCGAGGCCGCCGGGCGCGTGGCCGCCACAGCCCGCCATCTGGTCGAGACCCTGCGCCGCCAGACCCGGCGCGGCGGCGTGGAAGGGCTGATCCAGGAATACGCCCTGTCGAGCCAGGAGGGCGTGGCGCTGATGTGCCTCGCCGAGGCGCTGCTGCGCATCCCCGATGCGGCGACCCGCGACGCGCTGATTCGCGACAAGATCGCCGGCGGGGACTGGGCCGCGCATCTCGGCCACAGCCCGTCGCCGTTCGTCAACGCGGCGACCTGGGGGCTCTTGGTCACCGGCAGGCTCGCGGCGACGCGCAGCGAGACCGGCCTGTCCGCCGCCCTGACCCGGCTGATCGGACGCGGCGGCGAGCCGTTGATCCGCAGGGCCGTCGATCTCGCCATGCGGTTGATGGGCGAGCAGTTCGTCACCGGGCGCACGATCGCCGAGGCCCTCCGCAACGCGACGCCCATGGAGGCGAAGGGCTTCACCTACTCGTACGACATGCTCGGCGAGGCGGCGCTCACCGCCGAGGACGCCGAGAGCTACCGTCGCGCCTATGCGGACGCGATCCGGGCGATCGGCGAGGCCTCCGCCGGACGCGGCGTCCTCCTGGGCCCCGGTATCTCGATCAAGCTGTCGGCGCTCCATCCCCGCTATGTCCGGGCGCAGCGCGGCCGAATCCTGGCGGAGCTGGCGCCGCGCGTGCTCGAGCTCGCCCGCCAGGCCAAGGGGTACGGCATCGGCCTCAACATCGACGCCGAGGAGGCCGACCGCCTCGACCTGTCGCTCGACATCCTGGACATCCTCGCGGCGGATCCGACCCTCGCCGGCTGGGACGGCCTCGGCTTCGTCGTCCAGGCCTACGGCAAGCGCTGCCCCTTCGTCGTCGACGTGCTGATCGACCTCGCCCGGCGGACCCGGCGCCGGCTGATGGTGCGCCTCGTGAAGGGCGCCTACTGGGACAGCGAGATCAAGCGCGCGCAGACGGACGGGCTCGCGGATTTCCCGGTCTTCACCCGCAAGGTCCACACCGACGTGTCGTACCTCGCCTGCGCCCGCCGGCTCCTCGCCGCGCCCGACGCGGTGTTCCCGCAATTCGCCACCCATAACGCGCAGACGCTCGCCAGCATCGTGGAGATGGCAGGCCCGGATTTCCGGCCCGGCCAGTACGAGTTCCAGTGCCTCCACGGGATGGGCGAGCCGCTCTACGAGGCGGTGGTCTCCGCGGAACGGCTGCGGCGGCCGTGCCGCATCTACGCGCCGGTGGGCACGCACGAGACCCTGCTCGCCTACCTGGTCCGACGCCTCCTGGAGAACGGCGCCAACACCTCCTTCGTCAACCGGGTCGCCGACGCGGCCGTGCCGGTCGAGGCGCTGATCGCCGATCCGGTGGCGTCGGTCGAGACGGCGCAGGACCCGGGCGCGCCGCACGAGCGGATCGCGCTGCCGCGGGATCTCTACGGACCCGCCCGCACCAACGCGGCCGGGCTCGATCTCGCCGACGAGGCCGCGCTCGCCGGCCTCCTGGACGGCCTGCGCGCGAGCGGGCAGGCGGTCTGGCGGGCCGTGCCCACAGGAGCCGATGCGGATTCGGCCGACACCGCCGTGCGCAACCCGGCCGATCGCCGGGACCGCGTGGGCCTCTGGAGAGCGGCCACGGAAGCCGAGATTGCCCAGGCCGTCGCGCGCGCTTCGGGGGCCGCCTCCGCCTGGGCGTCGACCCCACCGGCCGAACGGGCCGGAGGCCTGCGCCGGGCCGCCGACGCCTTCGAGGCCCGGATGCCGGTGCTGATCGGACTGATCGTCCGCGAGGCCGGAAAGTCCTACGCCAACGCGGTCGCGGAGATCCGCGAGGCCGTCGACTTCCTGCGCTACTACGCGGCCGAGGCCGAGCGGACGCTCGACGCGCCGCACGCGCCGCTCGGGCCGACCGTCTGCATCGCACCGTGGAACTTCCCCTGCGCGATCTTCGTCGGGCAGGTCGCCGCCGCCCTGGCGGCCGGCAACCCGGTGCTGGCCAAGCCCGCCGCCGAGACGCCGCTCATCGCGGCCGAGGCGATCCGGATCCTGCACGCGGCCGGCGTCCCGGAGGACGCGCTCCAGATCGTGCCCGGCGGCGGCGCGGTCGGGGCTGCCCTGGTCGGCGACGCGCGGGTCCAGGCCGTGCTGTTCACGGGCTCGACCGCCGTCGCCAAGGACATCCAGCGCATCCTCGCCGGGCGGCTGACCCGCGACGGCGAGCCCGTCCCGCTCATCGCCGAGACCGGCGGCCAGAACGCCATGGTGGTCGATTCCTCGGCGCTCGCCGAGCAGGTGGTGGGAGACGTGGTCGCCTCGGCGTTCGATTCCGCCGGCCAGCGCTGCTCGGCCCTGCGGATCCTGTGCCTGCAGGACGAGATCGCCGACCGGACGCTCGCGATGCTGAAGGGCGCCCTGCGCGAATTGCGGGTCGGGGATCCGCGCCGGCTCTCCGTCGATATAGGGCCGGTGATCACCACCGAAGCCGCCTCCCGCATCGCCGGCCACGTCGCGGCGATGCGCGGGCGCGGCTTTCCCGTGCATCAGCTGCCCCTTCCGGCGGACACGGAGGCGGGGACCTTCGTGCCGCCGACGTTGATCGAGATCGGTCGGGTCGCCGACGTCGAGCGGGAGGTGTTCGGCCCGGTGCTGCACGTCCTGCGCTACGCCCGCGCCGATCTCGACCGGATCCTCGCGGAGATCCACGCCACCGGCTTCGGCCTGACCTTCGGGCTGCACAGCCGCATCGACGGGACGATCGACCACGTCCTCGCGCGGGTCCGCGCCGGCAACCGCTACGTGAACCGCAACGTGATCGGCGCGGTGGTGGGGGTGCAGCCCTTCGGCGGATCCGGCTTGTCGGGCACGGGGCCGAAGGCCGGCGGCCCCCTGTATCTGGGTCGCCTGGTCCGGCGACCGCCGGCGGCCGCGCTCGACGGGCTGTCGGCCGACGCCGCGCCGATCCGCGCGTACCTCGATTGGCTGCGGTCGACGGGGCGCGGCGCCCTCGCGGAATGGCTCGCAGAGGCCGGGTTTCCCGCCTGCGCCGAGACCGCTCTCGCCGGCCCTGTCGGGGAGCGCAACCTGTACGCGCTCCGGCCCCGCGGCCGCGTCGCCGCCATCGCGCGGACGGAAGCCGGGCTCCTGCTCCAGCTCGGGGCGATCCTGGCCGGTGGCAATCGCGCCGTGATCATCGCGTCGGCGCCGATCCGGACGATCCTCGCCGGCATCCCGCCCGACTGTGCAGCGCGCATCGAGGGGGCCGACAGCCTCGACGGCGCGCCGGATCTGGACGCGGTCCTGTTCGAGGGCGACGCGGACGGATTGCGGGCGCTGAACAAGGCGGTCGCGGCGCGTCCCGGGGCGATCCTGCCCGTCCAGGCGCGCACCCCGGAGGCGTTCGCCGCGGGGGATCTCTATGGGGCGGCCGGTCTCGTCGAGGAAGTCTCGACCGCGATCAACACCGCGGCCGCCGGCGGCAATGCCAGCCTCATGAGCGTCGGCTGAGGGGCGCCCGCCGATCAGGCGGCCCGGCGCAGGTTCCAGAACAGCGGCAGGCCGGTGAGCATGCCGTCGAGGTCGCTGCGGTACGCCGTCGGCTGGAAATACTGGCCGCACGGGATGTAGGCGCCGACCTGAAGGGCGCGCGCCTGAATCTCCGCCGCCACCGCCTTCTGGCCCGCGAGGTCGGGCGCCGCGAACCAGGCCGTGCGCAGGTCTTCGAGCGGCGCGTCGGTCAGCCAGCTCGGGACCCCGGCGCGGCCGTTCCCGCGGATGACCAGGTGGTAGGCCGGCGAGAGGTGGTCGAGGCCGCCGGAGAAGATCCCGAACATCGACCAGCCGCCCTGGTCGAGCGGCTTCGGGCTCAGGATCCGCTGGTTCACCGTCCCCCAGTCGGTCGCCACGACATCGACGTTCATCCCGAGCTTGCGGCAGAGATCGGCCATGACCTCGCAGATCGCGTTGATCCGCGGCACGTCGGTGCCCGAGAGCAGCACCACCCGCTCGCCCTTATAGCCCGCCTCCGCCAGGGCGCGCTTGGCCGCCGCGAGATCGCGCGGGCCGGTCAGAAGCTCCAGGCCGGCCTGTGACGCCATGGGTCCGCCGGGCGTGAACACGCCCGCCGGACCGCGCCGGATCGCGGGATCGCTGCCGGCGACCGCATCCATCATCTCGCCCTGATCGACGGCCGACAGGAGGGCCCGGCTGATCGCCGGGTTGTCGAAGGGTGGCAGCGTGTGGTTGAGACGGATCTGCCCGATCAACCCGGCGGACTCGACCAGCTCGACGCGCACCGCGCGCTGCGCCATCAGGTCGGGCACGAGGTCGACGAGCGGCTGCTCCCACCAGTCGATCTCGCCCGAACGCAGCGCCCCGGCCGCGGTGGCGCCGTCGGGGATCGTGCGCCACTCCACGCGGTCGAAATGCGCGATGCGCGGCCCGGCGGTGAAGCTCGGGCTGCCGTCCTGGCGGGGTCGGTAGCCCTCGAAGCGGCGGTAGACGTTGAGCGAGCCCGGCACCCGCTCGGCGGCGACGTAGCGGTAGGGACCGCTCCCGACGATCTCGGCAACCGCCTGGGTGGCCGGCGTGGTGCTCAGCCGCTCCGGCATGATCACCGGGATGTAGGAGGTCGGCTTGGCAAGCGCGTCGGGCAGGAGCGGGAAGGGCCGCCTGAGGCGGAACTGCACCACCGTGTCCGAGGGCGCCGACAGCTCGTCGACGGTCGAGAACAGCGCCCCCCCGTAGGCGTCGCGCTGGGACCAGCGCCTGAGGCTCGCCACCACGTCGCGGGCGAGCACCGGCGTGCCGTCGTGGAAAAGCAGGCCGTCGCGCAGCGTCAGGCGCCACGTGAGCCCGTCCGGGGCGACCGCGTGGCCGGCGACCATCTGGGGCTGGGCCCGGTACGCGGCATCGAGGCTGTAGAGCGTGTCGAACACCATCAGCGCATGGGTGCGCGTGACGTAATTCGTCGTGATGATCGGATCGAGCAGGGCCAGATCGGCGTAGGGCACGAAGCGCAGCGTCGTCGCGGAGGCCGCCCGGACCAGCGCGGGCCGCGCGAGGGCGCCGGCCATCAGGGCTCCGGCGCCTCCCAGAAGGGTGCGTCGCTTCATCGATCCATCCCGGTCGCGTCATCCGATCGCCACGCCCGGCGGGCGCGGCCGCCCCGGCTCGCAAACGGTACGCCAGCGCGGTGCGGCGACGCGCAGGGGGCGCCCGTCGGGGCGCCGAGGGCGCGGGCCGCTTACGCGGCGCGGGACCAGCGGATGTCGCCGAGGCTCTCGCGGAAGGCGAAACGGGCCAGGTGGTCGGCGACCACGTTCTCCAGCCGGGTGAGGTTCACCGGGTCGGCGCTGTCGATGCGCATGACAAGGGCGTCCGGCTCCGCATCGAAGGTGCAGACCCGGTCCTCGCCGAACGGCACGGTGCCGTGAACCGGGGTCGCCTCGACCTGGAACTTGTGGCTCCAATGCCGGCAGAGCTGCTGCAGGTAGCGGCTCGCTTCCGTGGTCTGCACGCGGGCCTGGGAGGTAGGCATTCCTTGGGTCTCCAGAAGGATCAGAAACAGTCTCTCGCTGACGGGCCGTGAGTCGATCTCGCAGATGCGAGATAAGAATGCCTCAGAGCAAATGCCATGCCTGGCGATGACGGACCCGTGGCGTTCGTCTCACGTGAAGGTCGACCCGAAGCGTTAGCAGATGCTTAACACGCCGGGCGGCCGCGGCGGATCGCGGCGGCGCGTGGCTGTCCTGCACCCGCCGGCGCGCCGAATTATGGCGCGCTGCACAAAATCGTCAGCGCGGCCGGGCGTGCTCGACCGTCCCGACGGCGATGACCTTCCCGGGATTGAGCAGGTTGTCCGGGTCGAGGGCGCCCTTGAGCCGTCGCATCAGGTCGAGCCCCACCGGATCGCCGTAACGCTCGAGCTCCTCGCGCTTGATCAGCCCGACGCCGTGCTCGGCCGCGATCGAGCCGCCGAGGGCGTGAACGATATCGTGGACGATCCGGTTGAACCGCCCCCACTGCGCGAGGAAGTCCGCGGCCGGCATGTCGGCGGGCTGCGTCAGGTTGAAGTGGATGTTGCCGTCGCCGAAATGCCCGAAGCCGCAGGGCCTCAGGCCCGGCATCGCGGCCCGGCAGGCGGCGCCGGCCTGCTCCAGGAAGTCCGGCAGGCGTGACAGGGGCACCGACACGTCGTGCTTGATCGAGGCGCCCTCGCGGGTCTGCGCCTCGGGCACGCCCTCGCGCAGGCGCCAGAGCGCGTCGTCCTGGGCGCCGCTCGCGCCGATCACCGCATCGGCGATCAGTCCGTCCTCGATCGCCCGCCCCAGGGCGGCCTCCAGTTGGGCGCGGGCGTCCGCGTCCGGCCGCGCCGAGGCGACCTCGATCAGCGCGTAGGCCCCGTGCGCGTCGGCCAGGGGGCGGACGGTGCCCGGGACGTGGCGCAGCACGAGGTCGAGGGCGAAGGGCGGCAGGTACTCGAACGCCGTGAGATCCCGGTCCATCCGGGTCCGGAGGGCCACGAACAGGTCCAGGGCGGCCCGGGCCGAACTCAGCCCGACAAAGGCGACGCCGGTGGAGCGGGGTTTCGGGAACAGCCTGAGCACCGCCGCCGTCACGATGCCCAGCGTCCCCTCGGACCCGATGAACAGCTGCTTCAGGTCGTAGCCGGCATTGTCCTTGCGCAGGGCCTTCAGCCCGTTCCAGACCCGGCCGTCCGCCAGCACCACCTCCAGACCGAGGACGAGGTCCCGGGCGTTTCCGTAGGCCAGGACGGCGATGCCGCCGGCATTCGTGCTGATGCCGCCGCCGATCCGGGCCGAGCCGCGGGAGGCGTAGGAGAGCGGGAACAGCATCCCGGCGGCGTCGGCCGCCGCCTGCACCTCCTGCAGGATCATCCCGGCCTCCACCGTGATGGTGGCGTCCACCGGATCGACGGCGCGCAGCCGCGTCATCCGCTCCAGGGAGAGGACCATGCCGCCCTGCGGCACGCCGGCGCCGGTGAGCCCGGTATTGCCGCCGAGCGGGACGACCGCGATCCCGGCCTGGGTGCAGGCGCGGACCGCGAAGGCGACCTCCTCGGTGCTGCCGGGCCGCAGCACCGCGCGCGCGGACCCGGTGAAGAGCTTGCGGCTCTCCACGAGGTAGGGCGCCATGTCGCCCGGATCGGTCACCACGTGTCGGGCGCCGAGGCCGTCCCGGAGCGCGTCGAGCAGGGTATCCTGGGAGGCGGCGATCGGAGTCATCGGTAAAATTTTGTAGGCCACAGCGCGCGGGAGGCAAGCGCCGGGATGGCGCAGGCCGGCGCGGGGCTTACAACGGTGTCGCAGATGCCGGGCGGCGCTCAACCCGGCCGGTCGCCCGCCCCACCGCAGAGGCAGTGATGCTCTCCGTCATTCAGAACCCGCCCCGCACCGCCCTCCCGATCGTCGGCAGCAGCGACCTCTTCCCCGTCCGCCGCGTCTACTGCGTCGGCCGGAACTACGCCGCCCATGCCCGCGAGATGGGGGCCGATCCCGATCGCGAGCCGCCCTTCTTCTTCATGAAGCCCGCCGACGCGCTGCAGATCGTCGGTTCCGAGCCGACGCCCCACGCCTACCCGTCGAAGACCCGGAACTACCATTTCGAAGTCGAGATGGTGGCGGCCATCGCCGGCGGCGGCAGCGATATCCCGGTGGCGAGCGCCCTCGACCACGTCTACGGCTACGCGGTCGGCCTCGATATGACCCGACGCGACGTCCAGGACGAGGCGAAGAAGATGTCGCGGCCCTGGGACACCGCCAAGGCCGCCGACGGGTCGGGGCCGATCGGCGCCCTGCACCCGGTCTCCCTGGTCGGCCACCCGACGCGCGGGTCGATCACCCTGTCGGTGGACGGCGAGACGCGCCAGAAGGGCGACCTCGCCGACCTGATCTGGTCGGTGGCCGAGCAGATCGCCTACCTGTCGGGCTATTTCGCGCTGCATCCGGGCGACCTGATCTTCACCGGCACGCCCTCGGGGGTCGGCCCCGTGGAGCGCGGCCAGCGCATGGTGGCGGCGATCGACGACCTCGGCGCCATCACGCTCGACGTCGTCTGATCCGGCGCGCGCACCGACATGCTGCTCGACCGGCCGCTGTTCCGGCGCCTGTTCCACCTCGGGGCGCTCGCGTCCCGGGGCATGACCCTCGGGGTGCGCGGCATCGCCCTCGATCCTCAGGGGCGCGTGGCGCTGGTGCGGCACACCTACATCAGCGGCTGGCACCTGCCCGGCGGCGGAGTCGAGCGCGGCGAGACCGCGCACGACGCGATGGTCCGCGAGTTCCGCGAGGAGACCGGGATCGTCCCGGAGGCGCGTCTGCGCCTCCACGGCCTCTACCGGAACGTCGCGGCCGCGCCGCGCGACCACGTCGCGCTGTTCGTCGTCTCCGCGTTCACGCAGCACCGAAAGGGCCCGGACCGGGAGATCGCCGATTGCGCCTTCTTCCCGGTCGACGCGCTGCCCGACGGCACCACCCGCGGGACGCGCGCCCGACTCGACGAATTCCGCCTCGGCCTCCCCCCCGACCCGAACTGGTGAATCGTCGCCAGGAGGCAAAAGAGACGCTTGCGCCGCCCGGCGGAATGGTGTTTAGAGAGCGCCGCCGGGGCCGCCGGCACGAAAGTCCGGGCGGCGCGGCACTAGTGAGCGGGTGTAGCTCAGGGGTAGAGCACAACCTTGCCAAGGTTGGGGTCGAGGGTTCGAATCCCTTCGCCCGCTCCAGTTTTCCCAACCATATTCTGATTACTCGCGAAGCCCGATCGCTGCTGCGGCAGCCGGTCGGTCGTTCGCGGTTCGCGCCTGCGGCGGGACCGCTTCGCCCCTGCGCATGAGGCGACGGGGCCGAAGCCGCCGCAGATGGCTTGCTCGGTATCGGTGGTCGCGTCTACGCGCCGGCTGCCTTGGGCGCGCCCAGCACATTCACCCACAGCACCACGGCGCGCTTGCGCGGCATCGGGTTGCCGAACCGGTGCGGCCGGCGGCTCTCGAACCGAAAGCTGTCGCCTTCCGAGAGTTCGAGCGTGCGCGCCTCGACGACGAGGGTCAGCCGGCCTTCGAGAACGAGGCCGGCCTCCTCGCCGTCGTGGCTGAACAACTCGTCGCCGGTGCTGGCGCCGGGTTTGAGGACCATGTGGAACAGGCTCATGCCCTGCGTTCCGCCCGGCGGGGTCAGCAATTGCTTGGTGATGCCCGCGCGCCAGAGTTGAAGCTCCGGCCGCTCCTTGGCGAAGACCACGATCGGGTCCGGGTCCGGGTCGGTCGCGGCGGGCTCGAACAGGCCGCCGATCCCGATCTGCAACGTGTCCGCGAGAAGCGCGAGCACCCGCAGCGACGGCGAGGATAGGCCGCGCTCGACCTGACTGATGAACCCGATCGACAGACCCGTTCTCGACGCGACCGTCTCGAGCGAGAGCGCCCGTGCCCGCCTCAGCAGGCGCAGCCGCTGTCCCACGGCCCGGTCGACCGGGTCGGGATTCACCGCGTCACCCTCGGACATGCTCACAGCCACGCCGTCCTGCTCCTCGCCGGATCTTCATGCACGTGAAATCGCCTTGCGTCGATCGCATAAACGTGCGGTATTCTTCACGATGATGAAATACAAGCGCCGGTCACCGCCGGTGGCTTCGAGCCTGGATGGGAGCGGCATCATGAGAAGACGGTTGGCCAGCCTGTGTCTGTCGTCGGCGCTCCTCCTCGGGCTTCTCCAGAACGCCGGGGGCGCCCAGCCGCTGAAGGTCGGCGCCACCCCGACCGGGCTGCCCTTCACCTTCCTCGACACCAAGACCAACAGCATCCAGGGCGTGATGGTCGACCTCGTCAACGCGGTCGGGAAAGAGGCGGGCTTCACGGTGGCGGTGGAGCCCCTGCAATTCTCCACGCTGATCCCGGCGCTCACCGCCTCGAAGATCGACATCATCTCGGCGGCGATGTTCATCACGCCCCAGCGCAAGGAAGTCGTGGCGTTCTCGGCGCCGGTCTACAGCTACGGCGAAGGGCTGATCGTGCCGAAGACCGACACGAAGGACTACGCGTCCTTCGCCGACCTGAAGGGTGAGACGGTGGGCGCCCAGGTCGGCACCGCCTTCGTCGAGCCGCTGAAGAAATCCGGCCTGTTCGGCGAGGTGAAGATCTACGACACGATCCCCGACATCATCCGCGACGTGAATTCCGGGCGGCTGAAGGCCGGCTTCGCCGACGCGCCGATCCTCGCCTACTACGTCAAGCAGGGCGTATTCCCCGGCGTGCGCCTGGTCGAGACCTTCAAGCCGACCGTCGTCGCCTCGGTGGGTCTCAGCGTGCGCAAGACCGACGCGGAGCTGCTCGCCAAGATCGACGCGGCGCTCGCCAAGCTCAAGGCGGACGGAACGCTGCAGGCGATCCTGACCAAGTGGGGCCTGCCGCCCTCCGCCGACCGGTCCTGAGCTTCATGCGCGAGTTCCTCGCCGACGCCCAGGACTACCTGCCGATCCTGCTCCAGGGCGTCCAGCTCACCGTCCTGATCACCCTGGCGTCCCTGGTGGTCTCGACGGTCCTCGGTCTGGTCTGGGCGATGCTGCGGGTCTCGGGCATCGCCGTGCTGTCCGGGTTCAGCGCGGTGATGATCAACATCCTGCGCGGCATCCCGATCATCGTGCAGCTGTTCTACATCTACTTCGTGCTTCCGGATTTCGGGCTGTCGTTCACGGCCGTCCAGGCGGCGATCATCGGCCTCGGGATCGCCTACTCGGCCTATCAGGCCGAGAACTTCCGGGCCGGCATCGAGGCGGTGGATCGCGGACAGGTGGAGGCCGCCCTGTCGATCGGCATGGGCTGGGGCATGACCATGCGGCGGGTGATCCTCCCGCAGGCGATCCGGATCGCGCTCCCGCCCTACGGCAACATCATGATCATGATGCTCAAGGATTCGTCGCAGGCCTCGACCATCACGGTGGCGGAACTGGCCCTCCAGGGCAAGCTCATCGCCTCCTCGACCTTCAAGAACACCAGCGTCTACACGATGGTGGCGCTGATGTACCTGGCCTTGAGCCTGCCGCTGATCCTGCTGGTCCGCCACCTCGAAGCCAAGGGTCGGCACCGATGATCGTCCTGGAGGATGTCCGGAAGCATTACGGCACCCTGGAGGTGATCAAGGGCGTGTCCGCCGAGGTCGCCAAGGGCGAGGTGGTCTGCATCATCGGGCCGTCGGGCTCCGGCAAGTCGACGCTCCTGCGCTGCATCAACGGGCTCGAAGCCTACGATGGCGGGGCGATCCACGTCGGCGGCCAGAGGGTCGACCGCGACACCCGCAGCATCAAGGCGATCCGCACGCGGGTCTCCATGGTCTTCCAGCGCTTCAACCTCTTCGCCAACCGGTCCGCGCTGGAGAACGTCGTCGAGGGCCCGATCCACGTGAAGGGCGAGCCCCGCAAGGACGCCGAGGAGCGGGGCCGCGCCCTGCTCGCGCGGGTCGGTCTCACCGGCCGGGAGGATGCCCGCCCGAACGAGCTGTCCGGCGGCCAGCAGCAGCGCGTCGCCATCGCCCGGGCCCTGGCCATGCGGCCCGACGCGATCCTGTTCGACGAGCCGACCTCGGCCCTCGATCCCGAACTCGTCGGCGACGTGCTGCGGGTGATGCGCGGGCTGGCCGACGAGGGCATGACGATGCTCGTCGTGACCCACGAGATCGGCTTCGCCCGGGAGGTGGCCGACCGGGTGCTGTTCCTCGACGGCGGACGCCTCGTCGAGCAGGGGCCGGCCGCCGAGATCCTGAACCGCCCGCAGAACCCGCGCACCCAGGACTTCCTGCAGCGCGTCCTGCACCCGCTCTGAGCGGGGTCGCGGCGTCGGACCGACGCTTCGTCCCCCGGACCTCCGACCGGTCGCGCGTCCTGTTCGCCTGACCCGCTCCCGTCTTCGTGAAACCTCGCTTGGGACACGCCGTGGCCGAACCGTTCCCCCTCGCCCCCTCGCTCTGGGCCACCACCGCCGCGCCCGCGCCGGAGACGCCGCCGCTGGCGGAGTCTGGGCGCGCCGACGTGGTGGTGGTCGGCGGCGGCTTCTGCGGCCTCTCCACCGCCCTGCACCTGGCCGAGCGCGGAATCCGGCCCGTCGTGCTGGAGGCCCGCGAGGTCGGCTTCGGCGGCTCCGGGCGCAACGGCGGGCAGGTCATCCCCGGGCTGAAATACGATCCCGCCGACCTCGTCGCCAAGTTCGGACGCGAGCGCGGCGAGAAGCTTGCGCGGTTCGCCGGCGGGACGGCCGACACGGTCTTCGACCTGATCGCCCGGCACCGGATGGATGTGCCGCACCGGCGGGAGGGCTGGATCCAGGGCGCCCACACGGAGGCGGGACTCGCCGACGTGGAGCGGCGGGCGACCCAGTGGGCCGATCTGGGCGCGCCGACCCGCGTCCTCGACAAGGCCGAGACCGACCGGCTGCTCGGTACGGACCGCTACCGCGGCGGCTGGCTCGACGGCCGCGGCGGCGGCATCCAGCCCCTGAGCTACGCCCGCGGCCTCGCGCGCGCCGCCCTGAACGCCGGCGCGGCGATCCACGGCGGATCGCCCGTGACGGCGCTCGACCGGACGGGATCGGGCTGGACCGTCACGACCGCCCAGGGAGCCCGGCTGACGACGGACCGGGTCGTCCTGTGCACCAACGGCTACACCGGCGGCCTCTGGCCGAACCTGGCTCAGACGGTCATCGCCGCGCAGTCCTTCCAGGTCGCCACGGTGCCGCTGTCCGACAACCTGCGGCGCTCGATCCTGCCGGAGGGGCAGGTCTCGTCGGACACCCGCAAGCTGCTCCTGTATTTCCGCCTCGACCATACCGGCCGCCTGCTGATGGGCGGCCGGGGGCCGTTCCGGGAGCCGCGCAGCCCTGCGGACTGGGCGCATCTCGAACGGATCGTCGGCCGGCTGTTCCCGCAGCTCGACGGGGTCGCCTTCGACCACCGCTGGTGCGGCCGCGTGGCGATCACCCGGGACTACCTGCCCCATCTCCACGAGCCGGCGCCCGGGCTCCTCATCGACATCGGCTGCCAGGGCCGCGGCGTCGGCCTCCAGTCGGCGATGGGCCGGGCGATCGCCGGCTACATCGCGACCGGCGATGCCGAGCATCTGCCGCTGCCCCTGACGCCGATCGCACCGCTGCCGCTGCACGCCCTCCATCGGCTGTATGTCTCGGCGATCATCGCCTGGTACCGCCTGAGCGACGGCGGCCTTCGCTGACGGGTCGCGTCCGATCGCGGCGGGACGAACCGGCGGGACGGGCGGGTTGCGCATCCAGGGGAGACCGGCCTACCACGCGGCCGGACGAGCCCCGCGCCGCCGGCCGGCGGCCATCGCCGCTGGAGACGATCCGTGAGTCAGACCCACGATGGGACCGCCCTGGTGACGGGCGCAGCGCGCGGCATCGGCCTCGCCACGGCGGAGCGATTCCTGGCCGACGGGTGGCGGGTCGCGCTCCTCGACATCGACGGTCCGGGCGTGGAAGCGGCGGCGGTCCGTCTCGATCAGCCCGAGCGCGTCCTCGCGGTGACCGCCGACGTGTCCGATCCCCAGGCGGTGGCGGAGGCGATGCGGCGGGTCGCCGACCGGTTCGGGCGCCTGGACGCGCTCGTCAACAACGCCGGCATCGCGATCTTCAAGCCGCTGACGGAGACCACCTTCGAGGATTGGTCGCGGGTGCTCGCGGTGAACCTGTCGGGGCCATTCCTGTGCACGCAGGCGGCGGTTCCGCTCCTGGCCGAGCGCGGCGGCGCGATCGTGAACATCACCTCGATCTCCGGCCTGCGCGCCTCGACGCTGCGGACGGCCTACGGCACGAGCAAGGCGGCCCTCGCGCAACTCACCAAGCAGCAGGCGGTCGAGCTGGCGCAGTTCGGCATCCGGGTGAATGCCGTCGCCCCCGGCCCGGTGGATACGGCGATGGCCAAGGCGGTCCACAGTCCCGAGATCCGCGCGGATTACCACGACGCCGTTCCCCTCGGCCGCTATGGCCTGGAAGCGGAACTCGCCGAGGCGATCGTGTTCCTCTGCTCCGCGCGCGCCTCCTTCATCACCGGCCAGCAACTTGCCGTCGACGGCGGCTTCGAGGCGACAGGCATCGGCCTGAAGACGCTGCGGGGAGCGGATCGCGACTGAGCCGGCGCCTCAGGCGCGCCGCATCAATCCCGGCGCGCGGAAGTCGGAGGCGCGGCTCTGCGTGGTGCTCGCCCGCGACGCGGTAACGCGCGGATCCGACAGGCGGATCTGATCGATCAGCAGCGGCCTCGCGTAGTAGTAGCCCTGGGCGCATCGGATCTGCGTCGCACCGAGCAGGTAGGCGACCTCCTCGTAGGTCTCGACCCCCTCGGCGACCACCGACATCCCGAGGGCCAGGCCGAGGGACTCGATCGCCTTCAGGACGATCTGGCTGCGCGGCCGCTTGTCGATATCGGTGATGAAGGAGCGGTCGATCTTCAACTCGTCCGCGGTGATCTCCGCGAGGGCGCCCAGCGACGAGTAGCCGACGCCGAAATCGTCGATCGAGACCCGGGCTCCGATCGCGCGCACGCGGGGCAGGACCTCGCTCTGGAACCGGCTCTTGGTGAAGAAGGCCTCCTCGGTGAGTTCCAGCACGAAGCGCCGGGCGAGGCCGGTCGCCCCGAGCGCGTCGCAGAACGCCGCCATGAACGGCACGTCGCAGGCCTGCTTGGCGGCGATGTTGAGGCTCACCGACACGTCCGGCCCGAACACCTCGTCGATGTCGGGCATCGACTGCACGGTCTCGGCGAGGACCTGGAGAGTGATCTCGTTGATCAGGCCCAGCTCGATGGCGAGTTCGATGAAGTCGCCGGGGGCCTGGATCATGCCGAGCTCGTCGCGCCAGCGCAGGAGAACCTCGACGCCGAGGACCTCGTGCGTGCGCATGTCGACCTTCGGCTGGAAGGCGCAGCAGAAGCACCGGTCGCGGATCGCCAGCCGCAGCCGCTGCTCCACCGCCATGCGGGCGGTCGCGGCATGGCTCATCGTCTCTTCGAAGAGACTGACGCCGCCCTTCACGCCGCCCTTGACCCGATACATGGCGTTGTCGGCCTGCCGGCGCAGGACCTCGTAGGTCGTGCCGTGCTCTGGGTAGAGACTCAGGCCCATGGACGCCGAGGCGAAGATCTCGTGGCCGTCGATGAAGAACGGCTGCTTCAGCCGATCCGAGATGTCGAGCACCTCCGACAGGGTGCTGGCCTTGTCGACGACCGGGTTGAGCAGCAGCACGAACTCGTCGCCGCCGATGCGCGCGAGCAGGTCGCTCGGGCGCAGCGCGCTGCGGATCCGGTCGGCGACCTTGCGGAGCAGCGCGTCGCCCGCCGCGTGGCTGTAGTAGTCGTTGATATGCTTGAAGTTATCGAGGTCGATGAACGCCAGGGCGAAGCGGTCGCCGGGACCCGCTTCGGCGACGAGTTCCTCGATGCTCTGCTCGAACAGGGTCCGGTTGGGGAGGCCGGTCAGGGCGTCGATGAACGCCCGCGCGATCAGGTCGCGCTGCATCCTGTGGTGATGCGTGACGTCGGCGATCGTCGTCAGCGTGTAGCACTCTCGCTCGGCCATGACCGGGCGCGCCGAGGCTTCGAACATGCGCTCGCCGATCTCCTCGACGACGATGTGGTCCGGCCGTTCGATGGCCGCTTCCGGAAGGTCGTGCACGGCCCTAGTCCCGAGCGCGCGGGCCACGGCATTTGCCAGGATGCAGACACCCTGCTCGTCGTGGACCACGACGCCCACCGGAAGCGCCTGGATGGCGGCTTCGAGCAGGCTTCGCCGGTGGCTGGTCATCGCCTGACTCACGCTCAACCCTGCTGCCAGAGCGGCTTGGCGGCGCGCAGACCGGTCTCGGCCGGGGCGTCCGCGCCGTCCAGCGGGCGCCGGAGCAAGCGGCGATGCACCTGATCGAGCGCGGCGCCGTTGCCGCCCTCGGATCCGGACTCGCGGGCCAGACGCGCCATCGTGGTCAAGTCCGGATCGGCGCCGCTGACCTTGCTCATGGTGGCCCCGCGCCAGCGTTCGACCACGGCGCCCACGAAGGCGGCGCCGGAGATCGTCTCGCCGGCACCCGGCACGCGCCCGCTGATGTCGTTGCGGGGCTGCCGCTCCGGCGGCAGCGGATGGAACTTCATCCGCGCCGGCATCGGCACGCCCTCTCCGAACGCGATGACTTCGCCGGTGCCCAGGGACGGCACGAAGGTGAGCAGGTTCACGGCATCCGAGACCGCCGCGGCCAGGAAGGCCTGGTCGCGGTCGTTGGTCATCCGCATGGCGAACAGGGTGCTGCACTGGGACATGATGGTCGCGTCGAGTTCGGCCGGGCGCTGCGTCACCAGGCCGAGGTGGACGCCGTGCTTGCGGCCTTCGCGGGCGATCCGCGACAGGGCGCGGCGCGTGGGCGAGAAGCCGATCGAGCGGTCGGCCGACGCGTAGCGATGGGCTTCCTCGCACACGAACAGGAGCGGGATCGCGCCCTCGCTCCAGATCCCGAACTCGAAGGCGAGGCGGCACAGGACGCACACGACGGCGTCGACGACCTCCATGGGCAGCCCGGCCAGTTGCATGATCGTCATCGGCCGCCCGTCCGGGTCCAGCCGGAACAGGTGCGCCAGGATCTCGCCCATCATGTCGCCGCCGACATTGGCGTTGTCGAACATGAAGCCGTACCGGGGATCGTTGCGGATCGCCTCGATCCGGGTGATCAGGCGGTGGTAGTGCATCCGCGAGACGCGGTTCTCCAGGCGCCCCATCCGCTCGTCGATGAGCGAGATCAGGTCCTGCAGCACGTAGGGGACCGGGGTGTCGACCGTGTAGCCCGCGCTCTTGCCGATCGCCCGCTTGACGATCTGCCGGTCGCTCACCTCCTTGTACTGGGCGTACTTGCTCTTCGCGAGCGGGATGACCTCCGCCAGGATCTCGATCTCTTCATCGACCGGCGAGCGGCCGCCGTAGATGACGTCCGCGATCTCCTCGAGATTGAACAGCCAGAAGGGGAGCTTGAGATTGTGCGGGCTGATCAGGGTCGCGCGGTCGCCGAAGCAGGCCGCGTACTCGTTGTGGACGTCCAGCAGGAAGATCCGCACCATCTGTCGCGTGCGCAGGACCTGATCGAGAATGACCGCCACGCCGCTCGACTTGCCGACCCCGGTCGAGCCCAGGACCGCGAAGTGCTTCGTGAGCAGGTCCTCGACCTTGATGCAGGCCGGGATCCCCGGATCCTGGTACAGCGCGCCCACCGAAGCGGTGTCCGATCCCGACACCTGATAGACCACCCGGAGGTCGTCGGGCGGCAGCAGATCGACGGCGTCGCCGATCGCGGGATAGCAGGTCACGCCACGCTGGAAATGCTTCGCGCCATCCTCGCTGACGATCTCGCCGAGCAGGTCGAGGCTCGCATAGGCGCCGGGCTGGCGTCCGCGGTCGCTGCCCGACGAGAGCGTGGTGATGATCCCGATCAGGACCGCGACGCCGGCCTGGATCCGAACGAAGTTACCGACCGTGACCCGCACGTCCGGCCGCCCGCCCTGGCCGGACAGTTCCAGATGCACCTTGGACCCCTCGATCGAGGTCACCGAGCCCATCTGCCACGCGGGGATCCCGTTGCAATCTCCACCGTCGCCGCTCCGCATCGTCCGCCCCTGGCCACCGCACCGATTTCCGAGCGAAAGTGCAGCGCGCCGATTAAGGAACAGACAAAGCCCGCGACTGGACGCAGCGATGATTAATTATCACTTGTCCGAGTGCGGCGATGAACAGGTTGTATCTTGTTCTGCTTTCTACCCTAGCAGGCATCTGCGCTCTGGCGGCGCCGCAGCGCAGGCGTGCCGAGACGTTCCGGCATCACCGGGAGAGCGGTCGTCCGATCCGCCGCCGATCGTCTCGGAGGCGACCGTACTCGATCATCTGGATGGCCGCCCTCGGGCCGGTGCATGCTCGGCGGGCTCGGACACTCTCGGGAGCCGGCGGGCTGTGCCGGCCCGTAAGTTCGACCGATACCGGGGGAGCCGGACGCCCGCGGGATGAGGGCGCGTCTCGCACGCCCCTCAGGCGATAGGCGACAGCGTGTGGCGCACGGGCCGGGACACCGGCCGGTCCCGAGGCGGCCGAATAGACGAGGTCAGCAGACCCGCGCCGCTAGGCGGCCGCGTCGGAGCGGAGATCCGCGGCGCGCCAGGCGCTCCGGACGTCATCGAAATGTTCGCGCCGCCAGCACTCGCCGGAGATCAGCGCGCCGTTGGACGTCACGAACGCGTAGGGCGAATGCTCAACGACCGCGCCGTCCCGGGCCCGGATGCGCCAGCGGTAGCATCCCGGATCGCTCGCGCAGGGAACGATCTCGACGGTGTAGGCGCGCAGGGATAACGTCGGCATAGGGTCTTAACGGCCCAGCCGGACTTTTCGCTCCCATTGCCGTTTGCGGACGGTTACTGAGGCGTGCGGGTCGCCGGATCGAGCTGCGCGCGGGCGGAACCTTCCGCGGCGCGCCCTGGTTCGGCCGGACTGAATCGGTCGGTCCAGACCCGATCCCGGAGGACGCACGCGGCATGCCCATCAAGGCTCTGAACGACCGGAAGAGGCTGTCGGGCGATTTCCACGAGGCGCACGACGCCTTCGTCGACGCGGTGCTGACAGCGCTCCAATCCGGGCAGATTCCACTGGATCTCGCCCGCGCCTATCTCGCGCATCCCGTCGCCATGATGCACACCGACGGAGCCCAGGCGGTGGCCGACTATTTCGAGCGCATCCTTGCGCAGCGGCCGAACATCGATTGGGCGCCGGGAAGCTGACCAGCGCGCCGGCGCAGGTCGAGAGGGGATCGCCGATGACGACCGACGAGATCGCGGATCTGAATCTCGCCCGTGCCTCGCTGGCACGGCAGAGAAACGCCATCGCCCGGCGGCTGGGTGGCCTGGAGGTGGCGCCGATCTCCATGGCGGAGGACCTGACCCGGACGCTGCTCGCCATCGAGGCCGTGGACCGCGCGCTGGTCGAGGCCGGGCAGCCGCACGTCGACATCGGTCAGACCTCGGAGGGGTAGGGCCCGCAGGCCCCGCCGACCTTGCTTCGCACGCCCGCGCGGGCGTACAGGCTCGCGTGCTCCGAGGAGACCCGACGATGACCGACCGCCTGCCCGGTTTCAACACGCTGGCGATCCACGCGGGCGCCGCCCCCGATCCTGCGACAGGTGCGCGGGCCACGCCGATCTACCAGACGACGAGCTTCGTCTTCGACGACGTCGATCACGCCGCCTCGCTGTTCGGGCTGCAGGCCTTCGGCAACATCTACACCCGGATCACGAACCCGACGAACGCCGTGCTGGAGGAGCGCATCGCCGCGCTCGAGGGCGGCACCGCGGCCCTGGCGGTCGCGTCGGGCCACGCCGCCGAGTTCCTGACCATGCACGCGCTGATGCAGCCGGGGGACGAGTTCGTCGCCTCGAACAAGCTCTACGGCGGCTCGATCAATCAGTTTAACCATTCCTACAAGAACTTCGGCTGGTCGGTCGCCTGGGCCGAGAACGACGATCCCGCCTCGTTCGAGGCCGCGATCACGCCGCGCACCAAGGCGATCTTCTGCGAATCGATCGCCAATCCGGGCGGGGTGATCACCGACCTCCAGGCGCTCGCGCGCGTCGCCAAGGCACACAACATCCCCCTCGTCGTGGACAACACCATGGCGACGCCGTACCTGATCCGTCCGTTCGAGCACGGCGCCGACATCGTCGTGCATTCGGCGACCAAGTTCCTCGGCGGGCACGGCAATTCGATCGGCGGCCTGATCGTTGACGGCGGCTCGTTCCAGTGGGCCGGCGACGCCCGCTACCCCATGATGAGCCAGCCCCGGCCCGAATATTCCGGCATGGTGCTGGCCGAGACCTTCGGCAATTTCGGCTTCGCCATCGCCTGCCGGGTGCTGGGCCTGCGCGACCTCGGCCCGGCGCTCTCGCCGTTCAACGCCTTCCTGATCCTGAACGGCATCGAGACCCTGCCGCTGCGCATGCAGCGCCATTCCGACAACGCGCTCACGGTGGCGACGCACCTGTCGACACATCCGGCGGTCTCGTGGGTGAGCTATCCCGGCCTGGAGAGCGACCGTTATCACCAGCTCGCCCGGCGTTACACGCCGAACGGCGCCGGCGCGGTCTTCACCTTCGGGCTGAAGGGCGGCTACGAGGCCGGGGTGAAGCTGGTGTCGAGCCTGCAGCTGTTCTCTCACCTCGCAAACATCGGCGACACGCGCTCGCTGATCATCCACCCGGCTTCGACCACCCACCGCCAGCTCACCGACGCGCAGAAGACCGCCGCCGGGGCCGGCCCAGACGTGGTCCGACTGTCGATCGGCCTGGAAGACCCGGCGGACCTGATCGAGGATCTCGACGCCGCGCTCGGCGGCTGACAAGGCTACACCTGGGAATCCGCCCGCCTCACCGCGCTCGCCTGGACGGGGGCTCCCCGTAAGCTTGGACCGGACTGTGCCGGCCGCCGGCATGCAATCGCAGCGGCCGGCCGCTCAGAACGCCTCCGCCTCCAACGCCATGGTGCTCTCCGCCCCCGCCTTGATTCGCGCGAGCCGCAGGCCGGTCTCCGGCAGCATCCGCTCCAGGAAGAACCGGCCGCTCGCGAGCTTGGCGTCCCACCGGGGGGAGGGCGCCTCGGCGTTCCGGGCGACGGCCGCCTTGGCGATCCTGCCCCACATGTAGCCGAGCGCCACGAGGCCGAAGAGGTGCATGAAGTCGGTGGCGCCGGCGCCGGCGTTGTCGGGCTTCGCGAACGCGTTCTGCATCAGCCACATCACGGCCCCCTGGAGGTCGTTCACCCCCGCCTGAAGCGGCTTGGTGAACGGAGCCATCGCGGGATCCTCGCCGTGATCCTTCAGGAAGGTCTGAACCTCGCCGAGGAAGGCCATCATGGCCCGGCCGCCGTCCTTGGGCAGCTTGCGCCCGATCAGGTCCATGGCCTGGATGCCGTTGGCGCCCTCGTAGATCATGGCGATGCGGGCATCGCGCACGAACTGCGACATCCCCCATTCCTCAATGTAGCCGTGACCGCCCAGAAGCTGCTGCGCCTCGACGGCGTTGGCGAAGCCGCGGTCGGTGAAGACGCCCTTCACCACCGGGGTCATCAGCCCGAGGTAATCGTCGGCGGCCTGCCGCTCCTGCGCATCCTCGGAGCGGTGCAGGATGTCGGCCTGGAGCGCGGTCCAGAGCATCAGGGCCCGGGCGGCCTCGTTGAAGGCGCGGATCTGCATGAGCGTGCGCCGCACGTCGGGATGGACGATGATCGGGTCGGCGGCCTTCTCGGGAGCCTTCGCGCCGGTCAGCGCCCGGCCCTGGAGCCGGTCCTTCGCGTAGGCGGCGGCGTTTTGGTAGGCGACCTCGGACTGGCCGAGACCCTGGACGCCCACGGCGAGGCGGGCCTCGTTCATCATCACGAACATCGCGTTGAGCCCGCGATTCTCCTGGCCGACCAGCCAGCCGGTCGCCCCGTCGTAGTTCATCACGCAGGTGGCGTTCCCATGGATGCCCATCTTGTGCTCCAGGGAGCCGCAGGACACGCCGTTGCGGGCGCCGAGGGACCCGTCGGGGTTCACCAGCACCTTCGGCACGACGAAGAGCGAGATCCCCTTGGTGCCGGCGGGCGCGCCCTCGATCCGCGCGAGGACGAGGTGCACGATGTTCTCGGCGAGGTCGTGCTCCCCGGCGGAGATGAAGATCTTGGTGCCGGTGATGCTGTAGGAGCCGTCGCCGTTGGGCACGGCCTTGCTCTTGAGGAGCCCGAGATCCGTGCCGCAATGCGGCTCGGTGAGGTTCATGGTGCCGGTCCAGGCCCCCTCGACCATGCGCGGCAGGTAGACCGCCTTCTGCTCCTCGGTGCCGTGGACCAGGAGCGCGGCCATCGCGCCCTGGGTCAGGCCGGGATACATCCCGAAGGCGAGGTTCGCCCCCGAGGCGAATTCCTGGATCGCCGTGTTGAGGGTATGCGGCAGGCCCTGACCGCCGTAGGCCTCGGGCACGGAGAGGCCCATCCAGCCCCCCTGCGCGTAGGTGTCGTAGGCCGCCTTGAACCCGGTGGGCGTGCGCACGGTGCCGTCGCCGTCCCGGCGGCAGCCCTCGATGTCGCCGGTCCGGTTCAGGGGGGCCAGAACCTCCTCGGCGAGCTTGGCGCCCTCACGCAGGACCGCCTCGACGACGTCCGGGGAGGCGTCGGAGAACCCGGCGAGATTGTCGCGGGCATGGAAACCCAGCACGTCGTTGAGCAGGAACAGCGTGTCGTCGACCGGTGCGCGATACTGCGGCATCTCTGGCTTTCCCCTAGGACGCGGACCTCTCGGATCGGCCCGTCGCGGCGGCTTCATCTAGCCGGGCCGCGGGCCCCGGGGCAACGGTCGCGCCTCGCGGACCAGGGGGGCCGGGGGCCCCGAGACTGGCGTTTTGGCGGCCGCGATTATCGCGTCACCGAGCCCTTAACCTTGTGTTTACCAAGAAAGTTAATTGTCACCTTCGACCGATCCGACGTGCGCGTTCCCTGGATACCGATCAGCGATCCGAGCGCCGCGCACAGGAATGGACGCCGAACTGCCGACGATAGGCCACCGATGACCAGCACCGCGATGTCGCAGCTCGACAGTTTCGATCCCGAAGTGCTCGATGCCGCGCGGGACGTTGCGGCACGGGCGGGCGTTCCGCTGGAAACGTGGATCGCCTCCGTGGTGCCGCAGGCCAAGTCCGGAGCGCCCGGCACGCGCCGCCAGCGCCGCCGTCACCGGGCCGAGCAGCTGCCCCCGTCCGCGCCCCGGTCCGAGATCGGGTCCGATCTGGAGCGGCCGGCCGTCGGGTCCGGCGCCATCGCCGAGACGTACGGGGACGGCCTTGCCTCCCTGATCAACCGCCTCGAAGGCCTCGACCGCGCCCTCGGCGAGGAGCGCCGCAGCGTGCAGGACGTCGAGGCGCGGCGCCTCGCGGAGATCGAGGCCCGAATCGACCGCGCGCTCAAGGCGGCGCCGGTGCAGGAGGTGACCGAGCGGCTCGGCGACATCGAGCGCCGGATGTCGCAGCTCGGCGAGCAGGTCGCCGCCACCCGGCAGCCCGGCCGGCGAGCGCGTCCCGCCGCCGCCGATATCCGCAACGCGGTCCAGGATATCCGCCAGCGCCAGAAGGAGCTGTCGCAGGCGGGGGCGGTTCAGGCCGGCGCCGACCGCGGCGTCGTCGCCAGCATGCGCATGGATCTGGCCCGCCGCCTCGAGGCGCGCATCGACGAGGTCGTGGCGCCGTCGGCAGCCCTGACGGAACTCCAGCACGAGATCGTGCGCCTGCGCGAGGCGGTGGATCAGCTCGCCACCAGCCACGACATCGTGGCGCTCGAGGACGCCGTGATCTCGCTCTCAAGCGGTCTGGAGCGGGCCCAGTCGGGGATCGACCTCACCGTCATCGCGGCTCCGATCGCGGAGGTTCGCGCTCAGGTAGAGCGACTTGCCGAGGAGGTCGCCGAGAACGTCCACAACCGCGTGGCCGACGACGTCCGCCGCTTGGCGGAGCGTCTCGACAGCGTGGCGGCCACCGGCGCGGCGGGTCAGGACGACCACACGCTCGCCGGCCTGTTCGCGGAACTCGAGGAGATCCGCCGCCTGATCGCCGCGCTCGCGGGTCCGGAGCGGATCCAGGGCCTCGCGCTCAGCCTGCAATCCGTGAGCGCGCAGGTTGCCGAGTTGCAGCGCGTCGGCACCGACCCGGACCTGCGGCCGCTGCTCGAGGAGATCCGCAGCGACGTCAAGATCGCGGCGCCGGCGGTGCTGGCCGACCAGATCCAGACGCTGGCCGACAAGGTCGACCTCCTCTGCGCCCGGGAAGACTGGTCCGAGCAGGCCGGCGAGGCCGACGCCGCGCGGACCGGCGAGATGGCGTCGATCCACGCCATGCTGCACAACCTCGCCGAGAAGGTCGATCAGGTCGGCAGCCGCTCGGAGCACGAGGGGCTGGACGCCCTGGAGAAGCAGGTGGTGACCCTGGCGGGCCGCCTCGATGCGCCCCACAGCGTCGATCCGGCGCTCGCCGGTCTCGAACGCACCATGGGTGACTTGCTGCGGCAGGTGACGGCCCTGCGCGAGGCGGCCCCGAGCGAGGCCGCCGTCGAGCGCGCCGCGCGGAACGCCGTGGCCCAGACCCTCCAGGGCTCCGGAATCGCCACCGCGGAGACCGGCGAGATCGGGCTCCTGCGCGCCAGCCTGGCGGACATGCAGGCGCGCCAGGTCGCGTCGGACCTGCGCCTCGGCGCCACCCTCGAGGGTGTCCAGTCCGCCCTCGAACGCCTTCTGGTCCGGCTCGGACCCGTCGAGGCCGGCGCCCCCCGGGCTCCGTCCCTGGACGAGCGCCTGATGTCCTCGACGAGCCCGGAGGCGACCCTCACCGCCGCCGAGGGACGCGCCGTGCTCCGGCGTGACAGCGCCGAGACGCCGCGGATCGCCGACGACCTCCTGGAGCCCGGCAGCGGGCGCCCTGTCCGCGAGCCGCGGGGCGGGCGCGATCCCGGCGCGCGGCGGACGCCCAAGGAGCGTCCGGTCGCCGAGACGGGTTCTGAGACCGACATCAAGACCAGCTTCATCGCGGCGGCCCGCCGTGCCGCACAGGCCGCACAGGCGGAACTGGCCGCGGAGGCGCCCGCCGAGCGCCGCGACGCGCGCGCCCAGAAAGTGATCCTGCCGCAGGCCACCGCCGAGGAGGGCCGCTTCGGCCGGCTGCGGGCCGAGATCGACCGCCGCCGCCGGCCGCTGCTGCTCGGCCTCGCCGCCATCGTCCTGGCGCTCGGGGCGCTGCAGGCGATCAGCATGCGCAGCCCGGAGGAGCCGCCCCGCGTCGCCCCCGCCAGCAAGGCAGCGCCCGTCCGCGAGGAACCGGCCGTTCCGAAGGACGCCGCAGAGGACGACGGCAGGGAGGTCGCCAGGGGCGGCACAAAGGACGCATCCAAGGAGGCTCCGGCGGCGAAGCCGCCGGTGGCCGATCCAACCACCACCCAGGCCCTGCCGAACGCGCTCCCGGCCGACGCGCGGGCCTCCGCGGTCAAGACCCTGGTTCCGCAGGTCTCCGGGATGGGGGCTCTGCATACCGAACTCGGCACCCTCCCGCCGGCTCTCACCAAGGTGAAGCTTGCCGCCCTCGAAGGGGACGGTACGGCGATCTGGGATCTCGCCACGCGGGAGGCCGACGGCCGCGGCATGCCCCGGGATCTGGCGCTGGCGACCAAGCTCTACGAGAAGCTGGCCGCGGCCGGATACGCCCCGGCCCAGTACAAGGTCGCCGGCCACTACGAGAAGGGCTCGGGCGTCGTCCGCGACCTCGACAAGGCGAAGCTGTGGTACGGCCGCGCCGCCGAGCAGGGCCATGCCCGCTCGATGCACAACCTCGCCGTCCTCCACGCCGAGAATCCCGCCGCCAACGGCAAGCCGGACTATGCCACGGCAGCCTCGTGGTTCCGTCAGGGCGCGGAATTCGGCGTCCGCGACAGCCAGTACAACCTCGGCGTCCTCTACGCCCGCGGCCTGGGCCTGACGCAGGACCTCGTGCAATCCTACGCGTGGTTCGCGGCGGCCGCGGCACAGGGCGACGACGACGCCGCCAAGAAGCGCGACGATGTGGCGAACAAGCTGAGCCCCACCGATCTCGCCAACGCGAAGAGCCTGGCAAACAGCTTCCGGCCGCGAAAGATTGACGCGGCGGTGAACGACCCGCCGAGCATCAAGGCGGCCGCCTCCGCGCCCATGTCCCTGCTCGGCGCCCCGGCCCCGAGCCCCGTGGGCTTCACGGCACCGGCGCGGCGCGGCTAGCCTCCGGCCGCACCGCACCGGGCCTCGCGCTCCGAACTTGACCCCCGTGCCGCGATGCGGGAACGCTCCGGCCGGGTGGCCCCAGGCTGGTGTCTCATCGCGCGGGCCGCCAGCCTTTGCCGCCGATCGGAGGATGGATGGCGCGCCGGAATCAAGTGCCGATCGGCGCCATCGTGCTCGGCGTGGCCGGCCTGATCCCGTTTCTGGGATTCGCCGCCCTCGCGGTCTCCGGGAGTGACGGCGGCCTCAGCAGCCTCGGGCTCGCGCCGCGCACGATCCTCTCCACCTACGGCGCGGTGATCGCCTCGTTCCTCGGCGGGATCCGCTGGGGTGCCGCGGCCGCGCGAAACGCCGGCAACGCCGATTACCTCCTGGCGATCTTCCCGTCGCTCCTGGCCTGGGCCGCCCTCGCGGCCCCGGCGCCCTGGGACCTGCGCATCCTCGGAGCGCTGGTTCTGGCCTGGGGCCTCATCGACCAGGACCTGCCCCGCCGCGGTCTTGCGCCGCTCTGGCTCGGCCGTCTGCGGCTCGTCCTGTCCGGGGTCGCCGGCGCCGCCCTGCTGGTGGCCGCCTGAGGACGGCCCTCCCGGCCGGAGGGTCAGCCACCGCTATTCGTCGTGTCGCCACCCCGGGCTTCCGCGCCGGAGGTCACGGCCGCATCGTCGGGACACCCTATGAAAACGGCGGGCGTCCGGGACGCCCGCCGATCCTGAGCGGCGGTGCGCGCCTCAGACGCCCATCGCGACCTTCAGGTTCTGGTCGACCTTGTCGAGGAAGCCCGTGGTCGAGAGCCAGCGCTGCTCGGGGCCGACCAGGAGCGCGAGGTCCTTGGTCATGTGCCCGGCCTCGACCGTGTCGACGCAGACCTTCTCCAGGGTCGCCGAGAACTTCGCCAGGTCGTCGTTGCCGTCGAGCTTGGCGCGGTGGGACAGGCCGCGGGTCCAGGCGAAGATCGAGGCGATCGAGTTCGTCGAGGTCTCACGGCCCTTCTGGTGCTCGCGGAAGTGGCGCGTGACGGTGCCGTGGGCGGCCTCGGCCTCGACGGTGTTGCCGTCCGGGGTCATCAGCACGGAGGTCATCAGGCCGAGCGAGCCGAAGCCCTGCGCGGCGGTGTCGGACTGCACGTCGCCGTCGTAGTTCTTGCAGGCCCAGACGTAGCCGCCCGACCACTTCAGGCACGACGCCACCATGTCGTCGATCAGGCGGTGCTCGTAGGTGATGCCGAGCGGCTTGAACTTGGATTCGAACTCCTCCTCGTAGACCTTCTGGAACAGGTCCTTGAATCGGCCGTCATAGGCCTTGAGGATGGTGTTCTTGGTCGACAGGTAGACCGGGTACTTGCGCGCCAAGCCGTAGTTCAGCGAGGCCCGGGCGAAGTCGATGATCGACTGGTCGAGGTTGTACATCGACATCGCGACGCCGGCGTCCGGGAACTTAAACACCTCCTTCTCGATGACGGTACCGTCGTCGCCCTCGAACTTGATCGTCAGGCGGCCCTTGCCGGGCACCTTGAAGTCGGTGGCGCGGTACTGGTCGCCGTAGGCGTGACGGCCGATCACGAAGGGCTGGGTCCAGCCGGGAACGAGCCGCGGCACGTTCTTGCAGATGATCGGCTCGCGGAAGATCACCCCGCCCAGGATGTTGCGGATCGTGCCGTTGGGCGAGCGCCACATCTCCTTGAGCTTGAATTCCTGCACCCGCTGTTCGTCGGGGGTGATGGTGGCGCACTTCACGCCGACCCCGTGGCGCTTGATCGCCTCGGCGGCATCGACCGTGACCTTGTCGTTGGTGGCGTCGCGGTGCTCCACGCCGAGGTCGTAATACTCGAGGTCGACGTCGAGATAGGGATGGATGAGCTTGTTCTTGATCTCGGCCCAGATGATCCGGGTCATCTCGTCGCCGTCGAGCTCGACGACGGGGTTCGCTACCTTGATCTTCGCCATGGACCGATGCCTTCCGCGTTGTCCCCGCGCACGGCATGCAAGGGCCGTGCGGTCGGCCGCCCAATCTCGATTGGGTCCGTATCGCCCCGGCGACATAGCGCGGCCCTTTCGGCAGCGGAAGCCGCGGGCTGTCATCCGGGCGGCTTCGTCACCGGCCCTCGACGGGCGGGCGGCGCCTGTGCCAGAGGGCCGGGATGACGAGCCGCGACGCGCAGGGCGAGACACATACGACGATCACCGAGGTGCCGCCGGGCTTCGCCCCGGCGGTGATTCTGGTGGAGCCGCAACTCGCCGAGAACATCGGCATGACCGCCCGCGCCATGGCGAATTTCGGCCTGTCCGAGCTGCGCCTCGTCAACCCGAAGAACGGCTGGCCCAAGAAGGGCGTGCGCGAGGCGGCCTCCGGCGCGACGCATGTCCTCGACCGGGCGACGCTCTACGGCAGCGTCGCCGAGGCCATCGCCGATTGCCGCTACGTGCTCGCCACCACGGCGCGCGAGCGCGGCCAGATGAAGCGGGTCTTCGCCCCCGAAGAGGCGATGGGCGAGGTCGTCGCGCGGGAGGGCCAGCGGACCGCGGTGATGTTCGGCCGCGAGCGGGTCGGGCTCACCAACGAGGAGGTGTCGCTCGCCGACGCCATCGTGACCTTCCCGGTCTCGCCGGATTTCCCCTCGCTCAACCTCGCCCAGGCGGTGCTGCTCGTCGGCTACGCGTGGCGCCAGGCCAGCGGCCGGGCGGTCCTGCCGTTCACCGGCGAGCTGCTGTCGCCGCCGGCCACCCGCGAGGCGCTGATCGCCCTGTTCGGCAGCCTGGAATCGGCCCTCGACGCCGCCGGGTTCTACCCGCCGGAGAAGCGGGACATCATCGCCCGCAACATGCGCGACATGCTCCACCGCATGAGCCTGACCGAGCAGGACGTGCGCACCTTCCGGGGGGCGCTGCGGGCGCTGACCCGCCGGGGATCCTGATCAGTCGGCCTCGACCTTCATCTCGGGCGGCTTGCCGCCGCCGAAGCAGCGCCCGACCGCCTCCCAGAACGCCGCCTGCTCGTCCGGCGTGCACGCGGCGATCCGCGCCTCGACCTTGGCGCGGCCGGCCACCGCGTCCGGGGTCGCGGCGACTTCCGCCTCGCTCGGGTTCCTCGCCTCGGCCATGGGCCATCCTCCGAAACAGAACGAAAGTGCGGCCAGCTTGCGCGGTTTCGTTCCGGGCGGCAATCGGGCATGGAGACGGCGCCGTGCAGGCGGCCGCCCGGCGGCGGGGGACAGGGCGGAGTATCCGGTGCGGCTCAGCGTCGACAATCTGGCCTGCCGCCGCGCCGGGCGCCGCATCTTCTCGAACGTCGCCTTCGCCCTCGGACCGGGCGACGCCCTGGCGGTCACGGGACGGAACGGCGCCGGGAAGTCGAGCCTGCTCGCCATCCTGTCGGGCCGGCTGCGGCCCGATGCCGGGCGCATCGCCCTCTCCGGGGTCGGCGAGGCGAGCCTGCCGGAATGCCTCCACGCGGTCGGCCATCGCGACGGGTTGAAGGCGTCCCTGACGGCGGGAGAGAATCTCCTGTTCGCCCAACGTCTGCTGGGCGCGCCGCGCTCGACGCCCCGGGACGCCCTCGGGCGGCTGGGTCTCGGCCACGCCCACGACCTGCCGGTGGCCTATCTGTCGGCCGGCCAGCGGCGGCGGGTCGCCCTGGCGCGGCTGCTGGTCTGCGCCCGGCCGCTCTGGCTGCTGGACGAGCCGACCGCGGCGCTCGACACGGCCTCGCAGGCGGCGCTCGCCGGGTTGATGGCCGAACACCGGGCCGGCGGCGGCCTGGTGATCGCCGCGACGCATCAGCCCCTCGATCTGTCCGGCGCGGACGAGCTGCGCATCGAGGCCGCCGCGGCGGCACCGGTGGCCGAAGCTCTGGAGGACTGGGCGTGATCCGGGCGGTTCTCGCCCTCATCGCCCGCGACCTGCGTCTCGCCGGCCGGGTCGGCGGGTCGGGCGCCCTGTCGCTGGTCTTCTTCCTGATGATCGTCGCCCTGGTGCCCTTCGCCCTCGGGCCGGACCTCAACCTGCTGTCGCGGATCGGCCCGGCGATCCTCTGGCTCGCCGCGGTGCTCTCGACCCTGATCGGCCTCGACCGGCTGTTCCAGGCCGACGAGGAGGATGGCTCCCTCGACCTGATGACCGCCGCGCCGGTTCCGCTCGAACTCGTGGTCCTCGCCAAGGTCACCGCCCACTGGCTGACCACCGGCCTGCCGCTCGCGCTCGCCGCGCCGCTCTTCGGCCTGCTGGTGGCCCTCGACGGCACCGCCATGGGCGCCACGGCGCTGACGCTGCTGGCGGGAACCCCGGCTCTGAGCTTCATCGGCGCGGTGGGGGCGGCGCTGACGGCCTCGATCCGCCGGGGCGGGCTGATCCTGGCGGTGCTGGTGCTGCCGCTGATGATCCCGACGCTGATCTTCGGCGTTTCGGCCGCTCAGGCGGCGAGCGGGGGGACGGTGCCGTTCTTCGTGCCGCTGGCGGTGCTGGCCGCGCTGACGCTGATCGCCGCCGTGGTCGGGACGCTGGCGGCGGCGGCGGCTTTGCGCTGGCCGGAGTGATCCACGACCTTCGAGCGTTCCGTGCCACCGCAATCAGGCCAAAAATCGTCACATCAATGGTCTGAGTTTTAATCCATGGAATTGTCGGCTAATATTTTCAAAAGATAGTCGTATTTCCCATCGATGTCTTCGGTAAATCGACACGGCTATCGTCAAAGCATTCGATTTTGAGTCGCAGCCCATACAAAGTCGCATCGACCCTGATCGTATCCGGCGGATCCCTCGGAAGCCGGAAGGAAATCTTCGCCTTCTCCAAAGTTTCTAAAACGTCGAAAATCGTATGATTTTCCATGCGCCCCTCTCTTCGACGAATCGATGCTGGCGAGTGGGCGATGCTGGGAACTTCGGTGAACGCTTGGCTTACCCTACTGTTCGACTGCTGGTTCTTCCATCACGCTTGTCCTTTGCTGTCCGGATTGTAGCCGCTTTCGACGCAATCGAACCGAGCGCCGTCACACGGACGCCGATCAGTGTTGGTCCGGTCCGCTCGCGGCCGTAATAGGTATGACAGCCTTCTGAAATGGAAATGCCGTGGGTTGCCAGTGGCGACCGAGCTTGAAACGGTCTGCTTCAGTGCGCTCGTTCTCCCAGAGAAGCTTCGCCAAAGTCATATGATCGCCCGTCTGCAGGGCCTCCCCCACCGCAACCCAGCTCCGGAGGTAATCAGATATCGGCTCACCATCGATCGCTTTTTGCTTCTCGTATCGCTCCCTGAAGCTCGGGGTAATCAGATCCCAATGTTTTCTCGCAATCGCAAGTTCGCCGAGCGCTGCGTTTGTGAGGCACATCCAGATATGATCTTTGTTGAAGCTATAACCCCGCATTTCTTGGGATAAAATAAACGTTAAAATTTTTTCGATTGTGTCTAAGGATCTGAGAAGCGGAAGGACTTCGGTCTCAACCTGAACGACGAAATCGCCAGCGATGGTCGGGTCGTCCCAATCCCAGACACCCCCCTCGCCAGGTGGTTTGAACTGGCGTGACCGACCGATCATACCGATTGATCGACCATGACCTCCAAAATCGAACTTATCTCCGCGAATATATAGCTCCGTGAGTCTCCACTCCAGCGTGAAGTACCCACGACTGGGGCGATCATAAATTCGAATCTGCCTAGCGATATGCCCAACGCCTTGGAGGCATAGAAACTTGCCCCCCGTAAAAGCAACATCAGGGTTTCGATCGATCAGAGAAGCAGACAACGCGCGAATTTGTTGTGCTGATGTACGAGTTAACTGGGCCATTTCCTGGGCCTCACTTGTATCATGATAAATCGGACCACTTCGGGAAATTTGCGCTTTGCCGCCTTGATGGAAGCGACGGCCTGTTGAGGCGTCCATCCCTCCCGTCCAGTTTTTGGATCGTAGATACACGCGGTGTCGATCTGAGGCCTTTCAAATACGTCAGATCTCTTGCTACCTAGCAAGATTATCTTTCCTTTATCGTTCAGGTCGGCTAAAATGAGTTCTGCAACGAAATTTGGATCTTCTTTTCTGTTGATGATGCGCGCGATCTCAGCGTGAATCATGGTACCCAGCTGGGTCGCATGTGCATACCCACCTTGCGCTGTCACACGCGCGGTTACCTCGTCCACAATAGCCTGCACTTCCCCGTTCCTCGGACAGGAGTCATCCAATTGAGCTTGGCTGAGCCGGCCGATCCACATCGGCATACTCATCTACGGTTCGTCCCCGAATTCGTATTCTTGCGCTGTAAGCCCCAAAACGGTGCCGTACCCATCCTCACGAGCGGAGAGGTACGTCAGGAGCTGCAACCAAAGCTCGATGGTTGCGATGACGGGGGCGGCGATCAGCGGGAGGGCGGGGGCGAAGGCCTGTTGAACGATCGGCTCAGCGACGAGACCGGTCGGCGTAAAGGTGGTCCGCGATAGAACCTCGCCCGTTTTGCCGTCTCGAATCGTCTGCGTTTCCCCGGAAGTCTCGAACACCCGGCTTTCGCCGACCGGCGCCGTGACAATATGCTGTTCGTCGAACGGCTTTCGCCCCGCATGGACGCGGATCGACAGGACGCGCGTCCCATCCTCCAGCGTTGTGCTCTGCGGGGGCGGATCCTGGGGGGACGGCCCGCTTGGCCGATCCTCTTGGAGCGAGGCCCACTGAGCACCGATGGGAGTCGGCACCCACTCGCCGCCGTTCGGCTGTCCCGCTGGCGCACGCGGCTGCGTCTCCCAATTTTTGGCCTGGAGCTGTCGCTGCAGGCGGATCAGCTTGGTCTCCAGCGCGAGGCCGGCAAGAAGGTGGCGCAGAACCATCGCGTCGCTATGCGCTTGAGGCTCGTCACGCATAAGGGCCTCGCCCTGCCATACCGCCTGTTTGCGGCCCGACAAGATCGAAACAAGAACATAGGAAAAATGTCAAGATTTAAGACGCGCAGCCCGATCGGTCGGCATCTGGCTGGTCCGCGTTGACGCGTCGCGCCCCCATCACTATAGAGACCGCTTCGCCGGGGGGGCGCGCTTTCGCGCGCGCTGCCTTTCGGCTATCGCCACACAACCTGATGCGACGACCGATTCCCGGCTGAGCCGGCCCGTCGGCTTCGCCCGACGAAGAGAACGAGGATTCCATGGCCAACACCGCCTCGGCCAAGAAAATGACCCGCAAGATCGCCAAGCGCACGGCGATCAACCGCTCGCGCCGCTCGCGCATGCGCACCTTCGTCCGCAAGGTCGAGGAGGCCATCGCCTCGGGCAACCAGCAGGACGCGCTCACCGCCCTGCGCGTCGCCGAGCCGGAGATGATGCGCGCCGCCCAGCGCGGCATCGTTCACAAGAACAACGCCTCGCGGAAGGTCTCGCGCCTGGCCGCCCGGGTGAAGGCCCTCGCGGCCTGAACCACCCGCACATTCGAGACGGATGCAAGCCCGGCCTTCGCGCCGGGCTTTTTCGTGCGCGCTCTCCGGGTCGGCAGCCCCCGGACGCGGCGCGGGCCGGTGCGAAGCCGTTAACCCTGTTCAAGACTCGCTCACGTTGCAGAGTCCAGGGACGGCGTGTAGCTTAACAGACACTGACACCGACCAAGCAAAACCGCGCGATTTCGGGACTCGGGCGAATCAATTCGATTCGGCAAGACTCTAGCGTCTGTCTTCGGCGCCGGCCGGAACACTTGCGGAGGAGGCTTCACCCCGTCCCCACAAGTCCCACTGTTAAAGGAACTGTAGGTAATTGTTGATAGGCTCTCCCAATCGGCAAAAGTTCCCCATGGAGGGGTTGACTCCATGAGGTGGACTTGGTCCCGCCCATTCATGCGGGACGCTGAGGGCGTAAATCGTGCGTACGCGCGGCCTGCGGGAATCCGTCGGCGGCGTCGGGAGAGCCAGTGATGCGTGTCGACGGAACGGTGGCGAGCGACGACGATGGGAGCCGCGGCGGCGGCAACACGGATTACGGATCCGCCTGGGCGCGCGTGAAGCGGCGGCTCCGCGCGGAACTCGGCGAGGACGTCTTCGCCAGCTGGTTCGCCCGGCTGGAGCTGGACGCCGTGACCGGCGGCACGGCCCGTCTGACGGTCCCGACCCGCTTCCTCAAGAGCTGGATCGAATCGCACTACCTCGATCGCGTGCTCAACACGTTCAAGTCCGAGGTCGCAGAGGTCGCGCGGATCGAGGTCGGCGTGCGCGGCACCGGCGCTCCGGTCAGGCCGGTGGCCGTCGGGGCGTCGAAGGCCAGCCCGGCCAGCGGACCGCTCGCCCGCCTGCACGCCACCGGCACGCCGGTGCCCGTCGCCGCGGTCGCATCGGCTCCGGAGCCGCGCGGCGCCGACGGCGGCGGCGATCTCAGCGGCACGCCCCTCGACGCGCGTCTGACCTTCGCGAGCTTCGTCATCGGGCGCTCCAACGCCCTGGCGCATGCCGCCGCCGAACGGGTCGCCCATCACCAGGGGGAGGGCGCGCTGTACAATCCGCTCTACCTTCACGCCGGCGTCGGCCTGGGCAAGACCCATCTGCTGCACGGCATCGGCCACGCCGCCCGCGAGGCCGGGCGCCGGGTCATCTACCTGACCGCCGACCGGTTCATGTACGGCTTCGTCAACGCCCTGAAGACGCAGTCGGCGCTGGCCTACAAGGAGCGCCTGCGCGGCATCGACCTGCTGATCCTCGACGACGTCCAGTTCATCCAGGGCAAGTCGATCCAGGCCGAGTTCGGCCACACGATCAACGCGCTGATCGATGCCGGCCGCCAGGTCGTCGTCGCCTCGGACCGGCCCCCGACCGAGCTGGAGGCCCTCGAAGAGCGGGTCCGATCGCGCCTCGGCGGCGGCCTCGTGGTCGAGATCACCGCCCTCGACGAGGCGCTGCGCGTCTCCATCCTGTCGGCGCGCCTCGCCGCCGTGCGGGCCTCGCATCCGGGCTTCGATGTCTCGCCGCAGGTGGCGGCCTACGTGGCCCGGGCGATCACCGCCAACGGCCGCGACCTCGAAGGCGCGGTGAACCGGCTGCTGGCGCATGCCACGCTCACCGGCACCGCGGTGACGATGGAGACCGCCGAGAGCGCGATCCGGGACCTCGTGAAGAATCGCGAGCCGAAGCGCATCAAGATCGAGGACATCCAGAAGCTGGTCGCCTCGCGCTACAACGTCTCGCGCTCGGACATCCTGTCGGAGCGGCGCACCGCCGCCGTGGTGAAGCCGCGCCAGATCGCCATGTACCTGTCGAAGGTCCTGACCCTGCGCTCGCTCCCGGAGATCGGCCGCCGCTTCGGTGGACGCGATCACACCACGGTGCTGCACGCCGTCCGCAAGATCGAGAAGCTGATCGGCGAAGATTCGGTGCTCGGCGATGAAGTCGAGCTGCTGAAGCGGATGCTTCAGGACTAGCTGAACGCCGGTCGACGACCGGGCGAGGACTGTTCGGAAGCGGTCCTGTGCATGTCCGCGCAACGCCGACGGCGCGCTTCGATCCCCGGGATCGGTGCGCGTCGCCGGAAAACATTTCCAAACCACCTCCGTTGTCATGCGCCCTCGGTTCGCCCCCACCTTCGGGGCTGGCCGGGGGCGCGCCCGTCGTGGCAGACTGGCGCTGACCGAGACGGCCCTGTAAGGCCGCGTCGCCGACTGGCCCAGACCGACGCCCCGGGGAGTGCTGATGACGGACGCCTTCATCTACGACCACGTTCGCACGCCGCGGGGGCGCGGCAAGGCGGACGGCTCCCTGCACGAGGTCACGGCCCTGCGTCTCGCCGAGACCGCGTTGCGCGCCCTCAAGGACCGCAACGGGCTCGATACCGGATTGGTCGACGACGTGGTTCTGGGCTGCGTCGACCCCGTGGGCGAGGCGGGCGGCGACATCGCCCGGGCGGCGGCCCTGGTGGCGGATTACGGCGCGCAGGTTCCGGGCGTGCAGATCAACCGGTTCTGCGCCTCCGGCCTCGACGCGGTGAACTTCGCCGCAGCGCAGGTCATGAGCGGCCAGCACGAGATGGCGGTGGGCGGCGGCGTCGAATCCATGAGCCGGATCGGGCTCGGGGCCTCGGGCGGCGCCTGGCCGGTGGATCCGGCGATCGCCATCAAGTCCTACTTCATGCCCCAGGGCGTCTCGGCCGACCTGATCGCCACCAAGTACGGCTTCACCCGCGACGATTGCGACGCCTACGCGGTCCGCTCGCAGGCGCGCGCGGCGCAATCCTGGGCCGAGGGACTGTTCGACCGGTCGGTGGTTGCGGTGCGCGACGTGAACGGCATCACGCTGCTGGACCGCGACGAGCACATGCGGCCGGGCACCGACATGCAGTCGCTGGCCGCGCTGAAAGCGTCGTTCGTTCAGATGGGCCAGATGGGCGGCTTCGACGCCGTGGCGACCGACGCCCATCCCGACGTGGAGACGGTGGATCACGTCCACCATGCCGGGAACTCCTCCGGCATCGTCGACGGCGCGGCCGCCGTGCTGATCGGCTCGCGGGCGGCGGGCGCGGCGGCCGGCCTGCGTCCCCGTGCCCGGATCCGGGCCTTCGCCAATATCGGCTCGGACCCGGCCCTGATGCTGACCGGCCCGGTCGACGTCACCCGCAAGGTGCTGGCGAAGGCCGGGATGAGCCTGTCGGACATCGACGTGTTCGAGGTCAACGAGGCCTTCGCCGCGGTGGTCCTGCGCTTCTGCCAGGCCTTCGACCTCGATCCCGAGGCGGTCAACGTCAACGGTGGCGCCATCGCCCTGGGCCATCCGCTGGGCGCCACGGGTGCGATGATCCTCGGCACGGCGCTCGACGAACTGGAGCGGACCGGCAAGGAGCGGGCGCTGGTCACGCTGTGCATCGGCGCCGGCATGGGCACCGCCACGATCATCGAGCGGATCTGAGGTCGGCCCGGGGCGGCGACCCGCCGCTCCCCAAAGGGCCGGAACGCTGATAGAGGCGCGGTCTACGATCGGCCCGCGACCGGGCCGGACGAAAAAACCACGGGAGACAAGCCCTTGAACCGCCTGATCGCGACGCTCTGCCTCGGCGTCACACTGAGCCTGCCGCTCGCCGCCCGCGCCGACGAGGCGGCGGACCGCGTCGCCGCCGCCACGACCCTCGTCAACAAGACCCTGATCAAGAACCTTCAGACGGGCTTCAACGTCGCCCTGGAGAAGACCGTCGCGCCGATGCCGGAGGCCCGCGCCGAGTCTGTGCGCAAGGAACTCCTGGCCGAGTTCGAGAAGCAGCGCGGCATCATGGTGGAGGGGTTGTCGAAGGATTACGCCGAGAAGTTCAGCCTCGCCGAACTGAAGCATCTCGACGAGATCTACTCCGATCCGACCTACCTCAAGTTCCAGACGATGAATGCCGACCCGAACTCGTCGGTGACGGCGATCTCGCAGAACTCGGTGACCAAGCTGCTCAACATGCTCGCCGTGGCCTCGGCGACCGACAACACGCCGCAGCCGGGCACGCCGCCGATGCCGCCCGCCGCGGCGCCGGCGCCGGCCCCGAAGTAGCCGATGCGCGCCGCGCGCGACCGCCTGGCCTCAGGCCGCGCGCGCGGCCGCCACGGGCGCGAACCCGGCCACCGGGGGCAGCGCCTCCAGCAGCGGTTTGGCGAAGTGGTAGCCCTGCACCAGGGTGATCCCGAGGGCGCGGAGGGCTTCGAGCTCCGCGGCGGTCTCGACGCCCTCGGCGAGCACCGTCACGCCCAGGGCGCCCGCGATCGCGACGACACCCGACACGATCGCGTGGCGCCCGGCATCGGTGTCGAGGCCGCGCAGCAGATCCATGTCGACCTTGATCAGGTCGGGGCGGAAATTGGCGAGCAGGCTCAGGCCCGCGAAGCCGGCGCCGAAATCGTCGAGGGCGGTCAGGAACCCCTGCTGCCGGTAAGCGGCCACGATGCGCTTGACGTGCTCGGTATCGCGAAACCGCTCCTGCTCGGTGAACTCGAACATGATGCGCCGGTGCGCGAAGTCGACGCGCCGCGCCGCCTCGAGCGACGCGCGGATGCAGGCATTCGGCTCGTAGACGGCGTTCGGCATGAAGTTGATCGACAGGCGCGTGGCGCTGTCGCGGGGGAACAGCCGTCCGGCGAGTTCGATCGCCTTGACGCGGGCGGCCTGATCGAACTGGTAGCGCGTCTCGTCGGTCACGCGATCGAGGATCGTGTAGGCCGGCTCGCCGTTCGGGCCGCGCACCAGCGCCTCGTAGGCCCAGACGGAATCGTCCGCCAGATCGAGGATCGGCTGGAAGGCCATCGTGAATTCGAAATCGAGGGCGGTGCCGGCGCGGCAGGCGCGACAGCCAGTATCCTTCGTCATGTCCGGCTTCCGTCGGTACCCCCCGGCATACGGACCGTGCACGAAGGCGCTCTACACAACCTTAACGTGATCGCCTCGGTATCTCGCCGACGCTTTCCTGGGAGGACGGCCCCGTGACGCTGACCGATTTCCGCTTCGAGACCGATCCCGAGGGCATCGCCCTGGCGACCTGGGATATGCCGGGCCGCTCGATGAACGTGATCACCGAGGGGGTGATGGACCAGCTCGAGCAAATCATCGAGCAGGTCGCCTCCGATCCGGCCATCAAGGGCTGCGTCATCGCCACCGGCAAGGACAACTTCTCCGGCGGGGCGGACCTCACGATGCTGCAGGGCCTCGGCCGGGCCTACGAGCAGCTCAAGGCCGAGCAGGGCGAGGAGGTGGCCATGCGCCACTTCTTCGAGGCGTCCCGGCGCCTGTCGCTGCTGTTCCGGCGGCTCGAGACCTGCGGCAAGCCCTTCGCGGCGGCGATCCAGGGCCTGTGCCTGGGCGGTGCCTTCGAGCTGGCGCTGGCGTGCCATCACCGGGTCGCGTCCGACGACGGGAAGACGCGGGTCGGCCTGCCGGAGATCAAGGTCGGCCTGTTCCCGGGTGGCGGCGGCACGCAGCGGGTCGCCCGGCTGATGCAGACCGGCGACGCCCTCCAGATGCTGTTCAAGGGCGAGCAGATCCGCGCGCCCATGGCCAAGGGCATGGGGCTGGTCCACGCGGTGGCGCCGCAGGGCGAGATCGTCGAGCGCGCCAAGGCCTGGATCCGCGAGGGCGGCTCGGCGGTGGCGCCGTGGGACGTGCCGAAGTTCAAGGCGCCCTCCGGCAAGGTCTACTCGCCGGCCGGCATGATGATCTGGCCCCCGGCCAACGCGATCTACCGGCGCGAGACCCACGACAATTACCCGGCCGCGAAGGCGATCCTGGCCTCGGTGTACGAGGGTCTGCAGCTGCCGATGGACCTCGCCCTGCGGGTCGAGAGCCGGTACTTCGCGCATATCCTGCGCTCCACCGAGGCGGCGGCGATGATCCGCACGCTGTTCATCTCCATGGGCGAGCTGAACAAGGGCGCGCGCCGCCCGAAGGGCGTGCCCGCCACCAGCCTGCGGAAGGTCGGCGTGATCGGCGCCGGCTTCATGGGCGCGGGGGTGGCCTACGTGACCGCGCAGGCCGCCATCGAGGTGGTGCTCGTCGACCAGTCGGTCGAGGCCGCCGAGAAGGGCAAGTCCTATGCCCACTCGCTCATCACCGGCCAGATCAACAAGGGCCGCGCCAAGACGGCGGACCGGGACGCGCTGCTCGGCCGCATCACCACCACGGCCGACTACGGCGCGCTCGCCGACTGCGACCTCGTGATCGAGGCCGTCTTCGAGGATCCGAAGGTGAAGGCCGAGGTGATCCGGAAGGTCGAGGCGGTGATCCGTCCCGACGCGATCTTCGCGTCCAACACCTCCACCCTGCCGATCACCGGCCTGGCCATGAGCGCGCAGCGACCGGCCCAGTTCGTCGGCATCCACTTCTTCTCGCCGGTGGAGAAGATGATGCTGGTCGAGATCATCAAGGGCGAGGCCACCGGGGACGCGGCGCTCGCCACAGCCCTCGACTATGTGCGCCTGATCAGGAAGACCCCGATCGTCGTGAACGACGCCCGCGGCTTCTTCGCCAACCGCTGCGTCGGCGCCTACATCCTCGAAGGGCACAAGATGCTTGCCGAGGGCGTGCCGCCGGCGATGATCGAGAGCGCCGGCCGTCAGGCGGGCATGCCGGTCGGGCCGCTCTCGCTCAACGACGAGGTCGCCCTCGACCTCGTGCTCAAGATCGCCAAGGCCACGGAGGCCCAGGTGGGGCAGGGCGCCGTCGATCCCGCGCAGAAGACGATCCTGTCCGAGATGGTGGAGAACCAGGGCCGGCTCGGCCGCAAGAACCGCAAGGGGTTCTACGACTACCCGGAGGGCGCGCCGAAGCGCCTCTGGCCCGGCCTGAAGGCCCTGCAGCAGAACCGCCTCGATCCCGACGCCGTCGACTTCACCGAACTGAAGCAGCGGCTCCTGGTGGTGCAGGCCCTGGAGGCCGCCCGAACGGTGGGCGAGGGCGTGGTCACGGATCCGCGCGAGGCCGATGTCGGTTCGATCCTCGGGTTCGGCTTCGCGCCGTTCACCGGGGGCGCGCTGTCCTACATCGACTTCATGGGCGCCGCGGCCTTCGTCGATCTCGCGCGCCGGCTGGAGGCCAAGCACGGCCCGCGGTTCCGGGTCCCCGACAACCTGGCGGCCATGGCCGAGCGCGGCGGCACGTTCTACGCGGACGCCGAGAAGCGCGCCGCCTGAGGTCAGCCGGCCGGACGCCCGCCAGCGGCGTCCGGCAGCTGCGCCAGCTCCTCCAGAAGCACAGCCCGCGCGCAGGCGCCGAAGGCCCGCATCAGGCGGCCGCGGGCGTGGTCGGGCGGGAACAGCAGCGCGAAGTGCACCGGCAGGGCCGGGGCGAAGGGCCGGATCGCGATCGGCGAGACCTTCGCCTCCTCGTGGGCGGCGAGCGGGTTCATCAGGCTGACCCCGAGGCCGGCCGAGACCAGGGTGCAGATCGAGGCCCCGAGCCCCGCCTCGGCGGTGATCGTCAAGGCGATCCCGGCCGCCTCGAAGACGGACTCGGTCCGGCCGCGCAGGGCGCTTCCGAGCGAGGCGGCGACGAACGGCACGTCGCGGAAATCCTCCGGCGCGAGTGCGACGCGTGCGGTGAGCGGATGGTCCTGCGGCAGCACCGCCACGCAGGCGCGGGTCTCCACGTGCTCGCGTCGCGCATCCGGGACGTCGCCGTAGAGCATCGTCAGCGCGGCGTCGCAGAAGCCGGTGGCGACCCAGTGGTTCACCGTCCCGTCGTCGCCCGCGTGGATCGCCACGATCACGTCCGGGTGCGCGGCGCGGAAGCGCACCACCGCCCGGGCGAGGAGGCCGCCCGCCAGCCGGGGCATCGCGGCGACCCGCAGGCGCTCGGCCCCGAAGGCGCGGATGCGCGCCGCCGCCGCCTCCAGGCTGGTGAGACCCACGAAGGCCCGCTCGACCTCGGCATGGAAGCGGGTCCCGTCGAGGGAAGGCACGACCCGGCTGCCGCTGCGGTCGAACAGCGGCAGGCCGGTGATCGCCTCCAGCTGGCCGATGAGCCGGCTCACCTGCGGCTGCGAGGTGTGGAGCTGCCGGCTCGCACCGGTCATGGAGCCCGTGGCCATCACCGCGCGGAAGGCTTCGATGTGCCGGAAGGTCATGCGCCGCTCGGCCATATCGGATCCGTATGCTCGGCTGGTGAATCGGCATTGGACGCCGGCGCGCGACCCCGCCAACAATCAGGCGGCAGAGCTTGTGGCCCCGGCGCCGGTCGCGTGCGCCGGGGGGCCTGGCATAACCAGGGGGTTTGGACCGTGTCGAGGACGCTTTCGCTTCTGCTGGCCTCCCTGTGCTGGGCGGCCCTCGCCGCGCCGTCCGCCGCGGAGGGGCGCCTCGACAAGATCCGCGCCAGCGGCCAGATCAGCCTCGGCTTCCTCGACGCGTCGCCGCCCTTCGGCTTCCTCGATCACGACGCCAAGCCGGTGGGCTATTCCCTGGAGATATGCGAGCACGTCGCGCAGAAGCTCAAGACGGCGCTGGGTCTGCCCAGGCTCGACATCCGCCACGTGCCGGTGATGTCGGCGACCCGGATCCCGTTGATCAACAACGGCACGATCGACCTCGAATGCGGCACCGCCAGCAACCTGCCGGAGCGGCACAAGCTGGTCTCGTTCGCGCCGACGACCTTCGTGGCGCAGGTGGTGCTGGTGGCCAAGCGGGACACGCCGGTGGACGTGGAGGACATCGCGTCGTTCCGCGGAAAGGCCATCTCGGCGCAGGCGGGCGGCGAGACCCAGCGCGTCGCCACCCGGGTCAACGTCCGCGACAAGCTCGACATCCAGGTGATGCCCGCCAAGGACACCGCGGAGGTGTTCCTGCTGGTCGAGACCGGCCGCGCCGCCGGGGCGATCAACGACGACGCCCTCGCCCATGCCACGGTGGCGGGCGCCAAGCGGCCGGCGGATTACAAGATCGGCACCAAGGGCCTGGAATTCGCGCCCTACGGCATCCTGGAGCCGAAGGACGACCCGGCCTTCAAGGCGGCCGTCGACAGGGCGGTCATCGAGCTGATCCAGGACGGCACCGTGGCACGCCTCTACACCCGGTATTTCGAGCGCCCGATCCCTCCCAAGGGCATCAACCTCGACCTGCCGATGAGCGACGTGCTGAAGCGCGCCCTGGCCAATCCGACCGATTCCGGCGACGAATCGGCCTACCGATAGGTCGAGCCGGCGAGTTCGAGATGCGAAGCGACCTGACTCCCGCGGCCGGAGCGGCGGCCGTCGACCTGCGCAGCGACACGGTCACCCGGCCCACCGAGGCCATGTACGCGCGGATGCGGACGGCGCCGCTCGGCGACGACGGGCTCGACGCCGACCCGACGGCCCGGGACCTGGAGGAGACCGCGGCGGCGACCCTCGGCAAGGCCGCCGGGCTGTTCGTTCCGAGCTGCACGATGGGCAACCTTCTGGCGATCCTCACCCAGGTCCAGCGCAGCGAGCAGGTCCTGCTCGAAGCCCAGGCCCACATGATCAACACCGAGCGGGGCGCCGCCACCCTGACGGGGGCCTTCCTGCTCGGCATCCCGGGCGTCGACGGCGCCATGGACCTCGACCGGCTGTCGGACGCCCTGCACCCGTCCGCAAGCCCGCTCCGGACGGCCATGATCGCGCTGGAGACCTCCCACAACGCCGCCGGCGGAACGGTCCTGCCGGTCGCCCACATGGCGGCCGTGGCCGACCTCGCCCACGCGCGCGGGATCCCGGTCCATTGCGACGGCGCCCGCCTGTTCAACGCCGCGACGCATCTCGGCGTCGCGCCCGCCGACCTCGCGGCGCATGTCGACACGGTGTCCCTGTGCCTGTCGAAGGGTCTCAGCGCCCCGGTGGGCGCGGTGCTGGCCGGGCCGCGTCCGGTCATCGCGGCGGCGCGGCGCCTGCGCAAGATGATCGGCGGGACCCAGCGCCAGGTCGGCATCGTGGCGGCGGCGGGTCTCGAGGCGATCACCGTCATGGGGGCCCGGCTCGGCGAGGATCACGACCGGGCCCGGCAGCTCAGCGACGGGCTCAACGCGCTCGGCCCGCGCCTGTCGGCGAGCGTGCCGCAGACCAACATCGTGCAGGTCGATCTCGGCCGGACCGGGCGCAGCAGCACCCGCTGGGTGGACGATCTCGACGCGGCCGGCATCCGCACGCGACCGCTGGGCGACAGGCGGCTGCGCTTGGTCACGCACCGGCACATCGCCGGAGCCGACGTCGAGCGCGCCGTGGCGGCGTTCCGCACCTGCCTCGACGCGGACTGACCCGTCTCAGGCCGCGCCGGCGACCCGGGCCTTCACGCCGAGCATCCGTGCGAGGAGCGCGACCTCGGAGGCGTTGTCCGACATCAGGTCGGTGATGTCGCCGACCTCCAGCGCCTTCACGTGGCGGCAGCGCAGGCCGTAGCGGCCGGCCGTGCAGGTGCACCGCAGCTGCGGGCCGCCCGGCTGCTCCTCCAGCACCACGCTGTACCGGTTGCCGGTGGATCCGCGCATGGTGAAGCGCAGGGCGGCGGGCGCCTGGGCGAAGGCCGCCATCGCCCGCCCGCTGATCGCCCCCTGCGGGCGGCGGGGCAGGGCCGGGCCGCCCACCGCCCGGGTGATCGGCAGGCCGATCTCGGCCGCGAGAGCGGGCACGTCCCGCGCTCCCCGCTCGCGCATCGCGGCGAGCGCGATCTCCGCACAGGCAAAGGCGTCCTCGCCGGCGTCGTGGTGCTCGAAGCGGATGCCGAGACGCCGGGCAACCTTGCCGAGCCCGCAGCCCTCGGGCGCCGGAAACACCCGGCGCGCCACCTGCACCGTGCAGAGATACGCGAGATCCGGCACCGGCAGGCCGGCCCGCGCCAGGCCGGCGCGCAGGACGCCGATGTCGAAGCTGGCGTTGTGGGCCAGGATCAGCCCGCGCCGCAGATCCTCCAGGTAGGGCGCCATCACGGTACCGAAGTCCGGCTCGTCAGCGACGTTCGCCGGCAGGATGCCGTGCACCCGGATGTTGCCGGGCGAGAAGCGCATCTCGGGCGGGCGGATCAGGTGGCTCTCCCGGCGGACGACGCGGCCGTCCGCGATCCAGGCCAGACCCACCGCGCAGGCGCTGTCGCGCCGCTCGTTGGCCGTCTCGAAGTCGAGGGCCAGGACCGTCATCGCGGATCAACCGTGCCGGAGGGGAGTTCTCGGGGCGTTCTCCCGCACGTCTAGGCCGCTTCGAATCGGGCTTCAACCCGGCGTCACCATCCCGAGCCAATCGTCCTCCGACACGACCCGGACGCCGTGCTTCTGGGCGTCCTTCAGCTTCGAGCCCGCTCCGGGGCCCGCCACCACCAGATCGGTCTTGGCCGAGACCGAGCCGGAGACCTTCGCGCCGAGGCGCTCGGCCACCGCCTTGGCCTCGTTGCGGGTCATCTTCTCCAGGGTGCCGGTGAAGACGACCGTCTTGCCCGCGAAGGTCGAGGTCGCCGCCGGCCGTTCCATCGGCTCGACCGTGACCGCGTCGAGCAGGGCCGAGACCGCGTCCGCGTTGTGCGGCTCGGAGAAGAACAGGATCAGCGCGTCGGTGGCCACCGGGCCGATCTCGCCGTCGTCGGCGAAGAGGCGGTAGGCATCCCCGGGGCGCTGTGCCGCGGCCCGGGCGAGGGCGGCCCGCACGGCGTCGGCGTCGCCGTAATGCCGGAGGAGATTGTCCCGCTGCGGCGCACTCAGGCGGGCGCGTGGCTGATCGGACGGCGCCTCGCCGTCGTCGGGAAAGCCGAGATCGAGGAGCCGGTCCCGGGTGGTCCCCCCGACCCGCGGCACGGCGGTGAGCTCGACCCAGTCGGGCCCCGGGGGCACGGCGGCGGCCTCCCGGATCGCCGCGATGAGCGTCGGCATGTCGGAAAACCGTTTGGCCAGCGCCTTGGCGGTCGCCTCGCCGATCTGCGGGATGCCCAGCGCGAAGAGCAGGCGGTTCATCGGCACCCGGCGACGGTCCTCGACGCCGGCGAGCAGATTCTTGATCGCCTTGTCGTCCTCCTCGCCCTTCTTCTTGGCGGCCTTCTTGGGCGGCTCGGCCGCCCCGGATTCGGCCCGCCGCTCGGCCGACAGCGCCTCGCGTCGCGCCACGATGGCGGCCTTCAGCCTGTCGAAGTCGAGCCGGAACAGGTCGGCGGGCTGGCGCACGAGGCCGGCCTCGAACAGGACCTCGATGTAGGTCTCGCCGAACCCCTCGATGTCGAAGCCGTTGCGCGACACGAAGTGCTTCAGCCGCTCGACGCCCTGCGCCGGGCAGATCAGGCCGCCGGTGCAGCGCCGTATGGCGTCGGGGCGTCCGGTGCGCGGGTTGACGGCGCGGACCGCGCGGCTGCCGCAGGCCGGGCAGGTCTCCGGGAAGGCGTAGGGCCGCGAGTCCGCCGGCCGCTTCGCGAGGTCGACGTCCATCACCTTGGGGATCACGTCCCCGGCCCGGACCACCGTCACGGTGTCGCCGATCCGGATGTCGCGCCCGTCGCGGATCGGTTCGCCGTCGGCGCCGACGCCCTTCACGTAGCCCTCGTTGTGGAGCGTGGCGTTGGAGACGACCACGCCGCCGACCGTCACGGGCTTCAGCTTCGCCAGCGGGTTCAGCGAGCCGGTGCGGCCGACATTGATCACGATGTCCTCGACGATCGTGACGGCTTCCTGCGCGGCGAATTTGTGGGCGAGCGCCCAGCGCGGCGAGCGTGAGACGAAGCCGAGCCGCTTCTGCAGGCCGAGGTCGTCGACCTTGTAGACGACGCCGTCGATGTCGTAGCCGAGCCCGGCCCGGTCCGCCTCGATCCGGCGGTAATGGGCGAGCATCGCCGCCGTGTCGGTGAAGGTCTCGGTGCGCGGATTCACCGGCAGGCCCCAGGACGCGAACCGCTCGAGCGCCCCGGACTGCGTCTCGGCGATGGGCGCCGACAGCTCGCCCCAGGCATAGGCGAAGAACCGGAGCGGCCGGGACGCGGTGATCCCGGGATCGAGCTGACGCAGGCTGCCGGCCGCGGCATTGCGGGGATTGGCGAAGAGCGGCTTCCCCGCCGCCTCCTGGCGGGCGTTGATGGCGGCGAAATCGGCGTGCGACAGGTAGACCTCGCCGCGCACCTCACAGATCTCCGGCCAGCCCGAACCGCCGAGCGTCTCGGGAATGTCCGTCACGGTGCGGGCATTGGCGGTGACATTCTCGCCGACCTCGCCGTCGCCGCGGGTCGCCGCGGTGTCGAGCCGGCCGTCCACGTAGCGCAGCGACAGCGACAGGCCGTCGATCTTGGGCTCGGCTGTGAAGGCCAGGGGCGTTTCGTCGGGCCAGCCGAGGAATCGGCGCACGCGGGCCACGAACTCGGCCACCTCCGCGTCCTCGAAGGCGTTGCCGAGCGAGAGCATCGGCACGGCGTGGCGCACCTTCGCGAACTTCTCCGACGGCTTGGCGCCGACGGAGGTGCTGGCGCTCCCGGTCCCGGCAAGGTCGGGGAAGCTTGCCTCGATGTCTTCCAGACGCCGGCGGAGACGGTCGTATTCCGCGTCCGAGATCTCGGGCGAATCCTCCTGATAGTAGAGCCGGTCGGCGTCCAGGATCGCCTCGGACAGGCGCGCATGCTCGGTGCGCGCCTCCGCGGCGGTGAGGTCGAGACCGGACGGGTTGGATTGCGCGGCAGCCATGGCGCGGTTCTAGCGCATCGGCGGCCGTCAGGGAGTCGGCCGGAGCCCGGCATCCCCGGTTCCGTCGACCCGGGCGCCGAGCAGATCGTCGCGACCCGCCATCCGGAAGGCCGCCAGGAACACGGCGGCGACGAGGCCCGCGACGGCGTGCAGCGGCAGCACGGGCGCGAGCCAGCCCGCGAAGGCCGTGCCGGCGACCGACCCGAGATTCATCGCCGCCATGTAGACCTCGAACTGCGTGGCCGCCCCGGCGCGGCCGCGGCTGGCCAGGAGGAGCGCCGGCATCAGCGCGACGATCAGCAGCCCCGGCAGCACGGTGGTGAGCGCCAGGATCACCGGGGCCGCCGGTCCGGACAGGCCGAGGCCGATCATGGCGCCGGCCGCGACGAAGGTCCCGGCGCTCGCGATCAGGAGGGCGCGCAGCGGCCGTACCGGCCCGGCCCGGTCCGACCAGTGACCGATCGCCAGCGCACCGGCGGTGCCGCTCGCCAGGGCGAGGATGGCCTGGAGTCGCGAGAGGTCCGCCGGGTCCCAGCCCTGGTGCTGGAGCAGATCGACCGAGAACGGCAGCTCGAAGAGACCCAGGGCGCCGTCGAGGGCGAAGCACAGGGCGAGGAGCCTCAGGGCCCTGGGACGCCGAAGGGCCGCAATCAGCCGCAGCAGGAAGCGCCGGAGCGGCGGCCGCCGCGGCGGCGGGCCGCGCCGGGCGAGCGCGACGAGCGCGTCCGCCGGCGCTTCGCGGACGAGCAGCATCGGCAGGCTCGCCAGGATGGCGGCGGCGAGCAGCCAGCGGGCGCTCACCGCGACACTGGAGACCGACAGCAGCCAGCCGAAGATCGCGGCGCTGAGGCTGGTGCCGGCCACGAACCCGGCCCGGGTACAGGCGCTCACCCGGCCGAGCTCCGTCGCCGGGACGTGGTCCATGATCATGCGGTCGCAGGCGGTGTCCAGCAGCACGGCGAACAGACTGTGCGCCAGGAAGATCAGCCCCAGCGCGCCGACCCGGCCGGCATCGACGAGGGGCAGGAGCGCCAGGGTCGCGTGACAGCCGAGGATCGCCGCGACCGCGAAGGGCCGGCGCCGTCCCATCCGGAAATCGCCGGCCCGGTCGACGAGCGGTCCCCACAGGACCGGCTGCAGCGTCCAGGGGAGGCCCGCGAGCGCGAAGTCGACCCCGATCTCGGCCGCCGAGCGCCCCTGCACCGCCAGATGATTGGCCAGGGCGGTCAGCGAGAACCCGGCGATGAGGCCCTGATAGAGATAGGTCGCGAAGAAGACGCCGTAGCGGGCGCGGCGGCCGGCGAGGGTCGGCAGGACCCAGCCGGCGCCGGACACGCCCGTCGCAACCGGATGGCTCATCCCCGCCGGCCCTTGCCCGGCCGGATCGGGGCGGCGATGCTCCTCATGCTGTCTTCACCGGATCCCCGCGCGTGCCGCTCCCATCCATCGACGTTAGCCCGCGACCCCGCCTGCGGCGAGGCGGCGCGTGAGCGCGGCCGAGGTCTGGCACGTCGACCTCGCGTTGGATCCGGCCCGGCTCGACCTCTGCCGGACGGTCCTCGACGGGCCCGAATCCGACCGTGCCGATCGGTTCCTGCGGGCCGAGGATCGGGCGCGCTACGTGGCGAGCCACGCCGCCCTCCGGCTGATCATCGCCACCGCGCTGGATCTCGATCCCGCCGAGGTCCGCGTGGCTCCCGGGCCCGGGGGCAAGCCGGAACTTGCCGGCGCGGATCGCGGCCGCCTCGCCTTCAACCTGTCGCATTCCGGAGACCGGGCCATGGTCGGCCTGACACCGGGGGTCGCCGTCGGCGTCGATATCGAGGCCCGCCGGCCGATGCCGGATGCCGACCGGATCGCGCGGACGCATTTCGCCCCCGACGAGGCCGACGCCCTGGCGGCGTTGCCGCCGGACGCGGTCGGGTCCGCGTTCTTCGGCCTGTGGACCCGGAAGGAAGCCGTGGTGAAGGCGCTCGGGACGGGGTTGTCGCTGCCGCTCGACCGCTTCAGCGTCACGGTGCCCCCAGCGCCGCCGCGTCTCCTGCGCCTGGAGCGGGGGGGTGCCTGGACCCTGGTGACGGTGGATCCCGGCCCGGGCTATGCGGCGACGGTCGCGGTCCGATCGGACGCCGTGCCGATCACCTGCCATGTGCTTCCGGCCGATTGGCCGGACCGACTCCTCTGAAAGCGGCAAACCGCGCTTGCGGCCCGGGAAAGGCGCAGCTATAAGCCCGCTCGCCGGCCTTCAGCGGACACGCGGGGCCGTCTTCGGAGTGTAGCGCAGTCTGGTAGCGCACCACGTTCGGGACGTGGGGGTCGCAGGTTCAAATCCTGCCACTCCGACCAGTCTTTCCCGAGACTCGTTCGAGCCCCTCCGCATGACCGGCTGACGTCGGCGGAACGTTGACGGCCGGCTCGAACACACCCGATCAACGCTCCACCTCGTGCATACGCCCTGCGCCGCAGAATCCGCCTTCGATGATTTGAAGCCGGCGCGAGCACCCAAGGGCCGATCGGACACGCTGACAAGCCAGCTAGACCCGCGCCCCATTTCTGGGATATGATCGCCGCGAGGCTGACGACCGGTTCGTAATAACGTTTCAGGACCCGGGGGCGGTACCCGGCGCCTCCACCAGAAGCATCCTGCCCCGAGACCGCTCGGGGGCGAGGCGAGCACCCGGGATTCCGGGCCGCGCGCTGCCGGGGTGCTTCTGCTGGGGGCGAAACAGGTTCGACTGGACGGTAAAGGGATCGCGAGTTCTGTCCTGCTTCGGCAGGGTAAGATGCGGCTTTCGGTAAGGACTCGACCGGTTCGGCGCGGGCAACCCTCGTTCCGAGCACCTGACCAAAACTCTAAATGCCAACGACAACGTCGGCATGGAGATGCGCCTCGCGGCGTAATCTTCCGGGGCGTGGGCACGCCTAGCAACAGAACCCGGGGCTTCGGCCTCGGGGCCCGCCTTTTTCAAAACTTCCGATCCCGTGCCCGGTCGAAGACTTCGGCACGCTGTTGAGGCGCGCGGAGCGCGGCAATCCGGCGGCCGCGACGCCCGTCGGCGCCACGTGGCCCTGGCTCCGGTCGCATTGCCGGGGATGACGGAGCGGGGCGCATCAACCGATGCGGTCAGACGGAAACCGAATGGGGCGACGACGGGGCGAACGCTCGGGAGGCCAGCGCGGCGCGGATCCGGATGCCTCCGCTTTGAACCGGCCTGTCCGCGATGCGAGGGTGGTCGGGACCCGCCGGTCCTGCATGGTCCGCGCGTTCCGCGATCGATCCGAACATGGCCTCGCCAGCGTCCAGCCTTCACCATAGCGCCTCCGCCGCAGCCTGGGCCGGCTTCGCGCGCAGCTTCGTCGTCTGCGCCGTTCTCGCGGGCGTGGTCGCGCTGATCTTCGTCGCGGCCATCGATCCCTATGGATTGCGCGCCGCCCCCGGGCGGCCGCCGGGCCCGATCATGGATGCCAACCAGCGGCTCTCCTACCCGCAGATCGCCCGCGGCGGCGCGTTCGATTCCGCGGTGTTCGGCACATCCACCGCGCGGCTCCTGGATCCCGACGCCCTGGACGCCGCCTTCGGAGGCCGGTTCGCCAACCTGTCGGTGAACGCCGCAACCCCCGACGAGCAGATCCGGCTCGCCGGGTTGTTCCTGGCACGCCGCCCGGTGCGGGCCGTCCTGTTCGGCCTGGACGCCACGTGGTGCGCCGCCGATCCGCCGTCACGGACCGCGAACGCGTTCCCCGACTGGCTCTACGCGGACGGCACGCCCTGGGGCTCGCTGCGGCAGATGAACCTCCGCACCGTCACGGTCGCGTTTCAGGCCGGACTCGCGCGGATGGGGCTGGCGCGGCCCCGGATCCGGCGGGACGGCTATGCCGTCTTCACCCCGCCCGAAGACCGCTACGACCCGGAGCGCGCCCGGGCTCACATCCGTTTCGGCGCGGCCGATCCGTCAGCGCCGGCCGAGGCGCCGGACGCCCCCATGCCGGCCCTCGCCCGGCTGGACCGCCTCCTCGGCAGCCTGCCCCCGGACGTCCTGAAGATCCTCGTCTTCATGCCGGTGCACGCATCGGCACAGGGCGCGCCGGGCACGGCGGCGGGGCTGCGCGAGGCGGCCTGCAAGGCACGCGTCGCCGCCCTCGGCGCGGGCAACCGGGCGCTGGCGGTGGATTTCCGGCGGCCGTCGCCGCTCACCAGCCGCGACGCGAACTACTGGGATGCGCTGCACTACCGGCTGCCCGTGGCGGCCCGCATCGTGGCGGACCTGAAGGCGGCCCTCGATACGGGCGCCGACGGTCCGGACGGCGACTACCGCGTGCTCGCGCATCCCTGAGCCGAGTTCAGGCGACGGCGCGCTCCGCCCGTGCCCAGCCCTCCCGGGTGGCGTCGCAATACGCGGCGAACCGGCCATCCCGAATCGCCGCGCGCGCCCCGGCCATCAGGTCCTGATAATAGGCGAGGTTGTTCCAGGTGAGGAGCATCATGCCCAGGATCTCGTTCGATCGAACGAGGTGGTGCAGGTAGGCGCGGGAATAGTCCCGGGTCGCCGGACAGGTCGAGTCCGCGTCGAGCGGCGCGGTATCCTCGGCGTGGCGCGCGTTGCGCAGGTTGACCCGGCCGTGGCGCGTGTAGGCGAGGCCGTGGCGGCCGGCCCGGGTGGGCATGACGCAGTCGAACATGTCGATGCCGCGGGCAACCGCGCCCAGGATGTCGTCCGGGGTGCCGACACCCATCAGGTAGCGCGGCTTCGCCCGGGGCAGGTGCGGCTCCACGGTCTCGATCATCGCGAACATCACGGCTTGCGGCTCGCCCACCGCGAGCCCGCCGACCGCGTAGCCCTTCAGGTCGAGGTCGGTCAGCGCGCGGGCGCTCTCGACACGCAGGGCCGGGACGTCGCCGCCCTGCACGATCCCGAACAGGGCCCGGCCCGGCTGCTCACCGAAGGCCACCCGGCAGCGTTCGGCCCAGCGCAGCGACAGATGCATGGCCTTCTCGATCGCCGCGGGCTCGGCCGGCAGGCGCACGCACTCGTCGAGCTGCATCTGGATATCCGAGCCGAGCAGCCCCTGGATCTCGATGGAGCGCTCCGGACTCATGTGATGCGCGGTGCCGTCGATATGCGAGCGGAAGGTCACGCCCTGCTCGTCGATCTTCCGCAGGGCGGAGAGCGACATGACCTGGAAGCCGCCGGAATCCGTCAGGATCGGCCGGTCCCAGTTCATGAAGCGGTGCAGCCCGCCGAGCCGTGCCATGCGCTCGGGCCCGGGCCGCAGCATCAGATGGTAGGTGTTGCCGAGGACCACGTCGGCGCCCAGGTCGCGCACCTGCCCCGGGTACATCGCCTTGACGGTCGCCGCCGTGCCCACCGGCATGAAAGCCGGCGTTCGGATCGTGCCGCGGGGGGTCGCGATCTCGCCGGTCCGGGCCGCGCCGTCCTGCGCCAGCAGGGTGAAGCCGAAGGGCATAGGGTCGCTCATGCCGGGGTCGCGCTCGCCGCATCCGCGCCTCGGCCGGGGAAGAGCAGGCTGGCGTCGCCGTAGGAGTAGAACCGATAGCCGGTCTCGACCGCATGCGCGTAGGCCGCCCGCATGGTCGCCAGGCCCGAGAACGCCGAGACCAGCATGAACAGGGTCGAGCGCGGCAGGTGGAAATTCGTGACCAGGGCGTCGACCGCGCGGAACCGGTAGCCCGGCGTGATGAAGATCTCGGTGGCGCCCGAGAAGGCCGAGAGCGTGCCGTCGGGGGCCGCGGCGCTCTCGAGGAGGCGCAGGGCGGTGGTGCCCACGGCCACGATCCGGCCGCCGGCGGCCCGGACCGCGTTGAGCGCGGCCGCCGTCGGGGCGTCGAGGTGGCCGATCTCCGCGTGCATCCGGTGGGCGTCCGTGTCGTCCGCCTTGACCGGCAGGAAGGTGCCGGCGCCGACATGCAGAGTCACGTGGTGACACCGGAGGCCGGCCGCGTCGAGGTCTGCCAGAAGCGCATCGGAGAAGTGGAGGCCGGCCGTCGGCGCCGCGACCGCGCCGGGCTTCGTGGCGTAGACGGTCTGATAGTCGGTCGCGTCGCGGGCATCGGTGGCGCGCTTGCCGGCGATGTAGGGAGGCAGCGGCACGGCCCCGACGGCCGCCACCGCGGCATCGAGTTCGGCGCCCGCCCGGTCGAAGCCGAGGATGACCTCGCCGGCCTCGGCCTTCTCGATCACCGTGGCGGTCAATTCGCCGAAGCGCAGCGTGTCGCCGGCGGCGAGCCGCTTGGCCGGACGCGCGAAGGCGCGCCAGCGCGCCGCGGACTCGCGCAGATGCAGCATCACCTCGGTGCGCTGGCCGGGCGCGCCCGGGCGGGTGCGCACGCCGTTGAGCCGGGCGGGTATCACCCGCGTGTCGTTGAAGACCAGCGCATCGCCGGCGCGCAGGAGGCCGGGCAGGTCGCGCACGGTCCGGTCGGCGACCGGCGCCCCCGGACGCACCACGAGCATCCGCCCGGCATCGCGCGGCTCGGCCGGGCGCAGGGCGATGCTGGCCTCCGGCAGCTCGAAATCGAACAGGTCCACACGCATCGCCGGCTGCCTGCACCGAACCGCCCGCGGATTCAACCGCGGAACCCTCCGGGACCGCATCCGTTTCCTGCCTCGCCGACGCGGAGAGACGCTCAGCCGATGCCCTGGTACGCCGTGCCCCCCCGAGATGCCGCCGATCCCCGCTGGCCCCTGCCCGGGACGGCAGAGATCGTACTCAAGGCCGACGATCCGGACGACGCCCGGACAAAGTTCTCGGCGGCGTATCCGAGCCAGCCCTACGGCAGCCCCGTGACGCCGGTCCGCGATGCGGGCGGCGGCAGCTTCCAGGGCGATCCGGACGCTCTGGTCGTGGCCGAGACGGGCGAACCGCCCGCACCGCGCGGGTGACGCCGATGGCCCCGGTCGGAGGTCCCGGACGGATCACCCTGGACGGCCAGCTCCAGAGTTACTGGGAACGCGAAGCCGTGCGGCTCGAAACCCTCGCCGCGGCGGCGAGCGCGGCGTGGCAGCGCCGCCGCCTCCTCCGGAAGGCCGAGGCGGCGCGCGCCAAGGCCGAGCGCAGCCGGCAGCGGGAGGCGGCCAGGGCACGCCCACCGGCGACGCCGGAGACTTAGCCGGGGCTAAGAGGTTTTCGGCACCGTCGAACCTTTGCCGTGGCCTTGGCCGCGGACGATCCCGTATGGGGCCGTCGACCCTCGATCGGCGCACGTCATGGACCGCACCCAGAAAGCCGCCCTGCTGAGCGCGGGCATCGGTCTCGCCGTCACGGCCCTGAAGTTCTACGCCGCGTGGCTCACCGGCAGCCTCGCCCTGTATTCCGACGCGCTCGAGAGCATCATCAACGTCGTCGCGGCGGTCGGGGCCTTCGTGGCCCTGCGCGTTGCGGCACGCCCGGCCGATGAGGAGCATCCCTACGGGCACCACAAGGCCGAGTTCTTCTCCGCCGTCATCGAGGGCGCGCTGATCGTCGTGGCCGCGGTGATGATCCTGCGGGACGCCTATTTCGGCCTTCTCGCTCCGAAGGTTCTGGATGCGCCGGTGCTCGGGCTGGCCATCAACTTCGGGGCCGGGGTCATCAACGCCGTGTGGGCCTGGGCGCTGATGCGATGGGGACGGCGGTGGCGGTCGCCGGCGCTGATCGCCGATGCCCGGCACGTCTTCGCGGACGTCGTCACCTCCTGCGGCGTCCTCGTCGGTGTCGTCGCCGTCCTGGTGACGGGCTATCCCGTGCTCGACCCGGCGGTGGCGGGCCTGGTGGCGCTGCACATCCTCTGGTCGGGGTCACAGATGGTCCGCGAGTCGGTCGACGGCCTCATGGATCGCGCCGCCTCGCCCGAACTCGTGGGCGAGATCCGTATCCTCATCTCGAAGCATGGGGAGGGAGCGCTGGAAGCGCACGACGTTCGGACGCGCTCGGCCGGACAGGCGACCTTCATCGATTTCCATCTGGTGGTCCCTGGCGCCATGACGGTCGAGGATTCGCACGCCATCTGCGACCGGCTGGAGAGCGCGCTGGAGACGACGATTCCCGGAGCGGTCGTGACGATCCACGTCGAGCCCGGCGCGGAGGCGAAGGCCCGGGGATTGCCCGTGCTGTAGCCGGCCGGTCAGCTCCAGGCGTGGAGCGGCGGGGTCACGCCGTTCAGGGCGTGGTTGCCGACGATCGCGTATTTCCAGCGGACCGGATCATGCAGCGTGTGCGTACGGGCGTTCCGCCAGTGGCGATCCAGGTTCTCCGCCGCCAGGGTCGAGCGGGTGCCCGACAGCTCGAACAGCGTGTTCGCCGCCGCCAGTGCCGCCTCGGTGGTGAGCACCTTCGCCTCGGCCACCGCGAGCTGCGCGGCCGCGACGGTCTCGGCATCCGGCTGCGCCACCGCCGCGTCGAGGGCAAGCCCGGCCCGGTCGAGCAGCGCCTCGGCGGCGTGCTGGCGGATGGTCAGGTCGCCGATCGCCCGGATCGTGTGGGGATCGTCCGACGCCCGCTCCAGCCCGCTGTCGATCCACGGGCGGGCCTTCTCGCGGACGAAGCGGATCGTGTCGTCGAGGGCCTCGCGGCCGATCCCGGCATCGATGGCCGCCTGGATGATCTGGAACACCGCGCCGTCGGCGGTGGGCGCCGCGTAGCCCTTCCAGGCGGGGACCAGATGGGTCTTGGGCACCCGCACGTTCGCGATCAGCACGGTCCCGCTCGCCGTGCCGCGCTGGCCGAAGCTCGACCAATCGTCGATCACCGTCAGGCCGGGGGCGTCCCGCTCGGCGATGGCGTACCAGGCACGCCCGTCGGCATCGAGCGCGACGATCGGCACGAGATGGGCGAGGAGGGCGCCCGTGGCGTAGAATTTCTGGCCCCGCACCACGACGCGATCGCCGTGATCGGTGAAGCGCGTGTCGAAATCGGCCGCCCGCTTGGTACCGCGCTCCGAGAAGGCGTTGCCGAACCGTGTACCGCGCAGCGCCTCTCCGAAGAGCAGGTGCTTCTGCGCGTCGTCCGAGACGGTGCGGATGGCGGCCAGGATGCCGAGGTGGTTCTGGGCGATCTGCGCGATGGCCGGATCGGCGGCCGCCAGGAGGGCGATCACCTGGGCGAGGGTCCGGTACGAGACCTCGGGGCCGCCATAGGCCCGCGGCACGTTGATCGACCAGAGGCCGCTCTGGGAGAAGGCATCGAGTTCCGCCAGCGGCCGCACGGCGTGGCGGTCCCGCTCCGAGGCGCCGGCCCGGAATTCGATGGCCAGCCGGTGGGCGACGGCCAGCGCCTCGGTATCGTCACCGATCACATGGGCAGGGGCGGGCGGCCGCGCGGGGCCGGGGGCGCCCTGGCGGCGCTCCGGTTCGAGCGTGCGCGCATCGACGGCGAGGTTCATGGCTTACTCCAGTCAGGCGGGATCTCGGCCGGCCGGCGACGCTCAGGCCGCCTCGGCGCGTCGGTCGCGGGCGGCCTCGAGGGCACGGACCCGCGGGATGACGTGGGCGCCGAAATACGCGACGTCCTCCTGGAAATGCAGGAAGGCCAGCAGGGCGAGGTCGGCGCCGGCATCCTTCAGCGCCAGGATCCGCTCTGCGATCTGGTCGGGCGTGCCGATCAGGTTGGTCTTGAAACCGTCGTTGTACTGAACGAGATCCTCGAAGCTCGACTTCGCCCAGTTGCCTTCCCCTTCCGGCGACGCCTTGCCGGCATTCTTCACCTCGTGGCCGAAGGCCTTCACGGCCTCGGGATCGGCGTTGTCGATGATCTCCTGGAGGACGGCGCGCGCCTCCTCCTCGGTGTCGCGGGCGATCACGAAGACGTTCACGCCGATCTTCGGATGGTTGCCGGTCTCGGCCGACTTGGCGCGGATGTCGGCCACCTGGGCGCGGATCGTCTCCGGCGTGCCGCCATTGGTGAAGTACCAATCGGAGACGCGGGTCGCCATGTCGCGCGCCGCCCGGGACGAGCCGCCCTGGAAGATCTCGGGCAGGGGCTGGGCGGGCTTCGGCTTCAACGTGTAGTCGCTGTAGCGATAAAAGTCGCCGCGGAAGGTGAAATTGTCCTGCGTCCAGATCCCGCGGAGGCTGCGGATGAATTCCTCCGACCGGCGGTAACGCTCGTCATGGTCGAGCCAGGGCTCGCCGATCGCCCGGAACTCGCCCGAGAACCAGCCCGAGACGATGTTGACCGCGATCCGGCCCTCGGTGAGCTGCGAGATCGTGGCGATCTGCTTGGCGGCGAGGGTCGGATGCCACGGTCCGGGCAACAGCGCGGCGATCACCTTGAGCTTGGTCGTCGCGGCCAAGAGAGCGTGGCTGAAGGCGACCGATTCGTGCTGGTACTCGGCGCCGTAGCCGGCGGTGAAGCGGATCTGCGTCAGGGCGTAGTCGAAGCCCGCCTCCTCGGCGATCTGGGCCAGCTTCCGATTGTACTCGGCGTCCCAGCCCGTCCGCTGCGGGATCTTGCTGATCACCAGCCCGCCGGAGACGTTGGGCACCCAGTAGGCGAAGCGGATCGGTTCGACCTGCGAACCGTCGATGATGTGGCTGGTCATGCGGCGCATCCTCGCGTGCGCGGCGCCGATGCGCCGCATCGTCAGCGGATGATCGCCGCGCGCTGAAGACGACAGGCGGGACGCGGACGATCGCTCAAGAACACGGAAAGTATTCCGAGACCAAGCGCGCCGGTCAAAGGAATGCGATGCTTTTTTGAAGTCGCGCCGCGCGACTCTCTTCCACGAAGACGGAACGGAGATGCGGCTTTGTGCTACGCGCCGCCTGACGCGCCCGACTCATGCAGGCGCCGCCAGGCGAACGCCGAGAAGACGCCGACCAGGCAGGCGGCGAGGCCGAACCAGGTGAACGCGTATTGCAAATGGTTGTTGGGCAGATCGACCCGCAGCTGGCCGCCGCGCGGCCACGTGGTCTGGCCCGGCACGGCGTCGGCCTCGATCAGGTAGGGCGCCACCTCCGAGAGGCCGCGGGCCGCGGCGATGCCGGCCACGTCGCGGTTGAACCACTCGCCCCGGGCGGGGTCCGGCTCCGGGACGAACAGCCCCCGGGCTTCGCTGGCGCGGAGGATGCCGGTGACCGTCGTCGGCCCCTCGATGAGGCCGTCCCGGCGGTCGTCCTGTGCCTTCAGTTCGGTCGGTACGAAGCCGCGGTTCACCAGCACCGTGCCGCCGTCCGAGCGCGCGAGCGGCGTCAGGACGTAGTAGCCCTGCAGCGCCCGGCCCGGGGTCTCGCCGGCGGCGAGCCCGTGCACGAGGGTCTCGCGATCGTTGAGGAAGACCCCGGCGATGCGGACGTGGCGGAACTCGTCCCGGGCCGGATCCCAGGCCCCCGGGGCCGGGGGCGCCACCGGCTCGGCGCGGCTCTGGCGCAGGATCCGGGCGATCAGATCCTCCTTCCAGGTCCTGCGCTCGAGCTGCCAGGTCCCGAGGCTCAGGAGAATGGCCAGCGCGATCAGCGACGCCAAACCCGGAGCGAGCAGATCGCGCCACGCGGCCCGCGTGTATCCGGTCGCCGTCACCGCTTGAAGCGCCCTTCCTCGGCCTTGTTGCTGTACTGGAGGGCGATCAGCATCCCCTTGAGAGGACGAACCATGATCAGGCTGAGACCGACCGACAGCGTCGTGGCCACGAGGGCGTGGACCCAGATCGGCGGCTCGTAGGTGATCTCCATCCAGAGGGCGAGGCCGACCACGATCAGGCCGACGATCGACATCACGAAGAAGGCCGGCCCGTCGGCCGAGTCGAAATTCCCGTAGTCCAGTCCGCAGACCTCGCAGCTCGGCCGCAGGGTCAGGAAGCCCTTGAACAGGTGGCCCTCGCCGCAGCGCGGGCATCGGCCGCGCAGACCCGTGGGGATCGGCGGTGGCGGCGAATAGGTGCGTTGGTCCACGGGGACACTCCAGACCGACTTGGGAGAGCGCGTTCGGGCCGCGCCCGACGCATCGTGTCGATATGGGGATTCAAAAGCGCGGGCACGAAAAAGGGCGGCCGAAGCCGCCCTCGCAGACCCGCCATGCATCGGCGGGATGGATCGCCGTCAGTGCGCGCCGCCGTGGAAGACGCCCGAACCCCAGACATAGATCGCGGCGAACAGGAACAGCCACACGACATCGACGAAGTGCCAGTACCAGGCGGCGAACTCGAAGCCGAGGTGCTGGCGCGTGGTGAACTGGCCCGCATAGGCGCGGAACAGGCACACCGCGAGGAAGATCGTCCCGATGATCACGTGGGCGCCGTGGAAGCCCGTCGCCATGAAGAAGGTCGACGAGTAGATGCTGCCGGCGAAGCCGAATTCGGCGTGGCTGTACTCGTAGGCCTGGCAGGCGGTGAACAGCACGCCGAGGATGATCGTCAGCCACAGACCGTATTTCAGGCCCTTGCGGTCGCCTTCCAGCAGCGCGTGGTGCGCCCAGGTCACCGTGGTGCCCGAGGTCAGCAGGATCAGCGTGTTCAGCAGCGGCAGGTGCCAGGGATCGAACGCCTCGATGCCCTTCGGCGGCCAGACACCGCCGGTGAACTCGACGCGGGAGACCTGGATCGGGTCGGCGGTGTACAGGGCGGCCTCGAAATAGGCCCAGAACCACGCGACGAAGAACATCACCTCGGAGGCGATGAACATCATCATGCCGTAGCGGTGATGGAGCTGGACGACGCGGGTGTGGTCGCCCGAATTGGCCTCGTGCGCCACGTCCTTCCACCAGGAGAACATGGTGTAGAGGACGCCGATCGCGCCGGCACCGAAGATGTAGGGGCCGGGTGTCAGGGTGCCGATCTGGAGGCTCTTCATCCAGAAGACGGCGCCGAACGCCATCAGGAAGCCCGAGAACGCCCCGATCAGCGGCCACGGGCTCGGGTTCAGGATGTGAAAGTCGTGATTCTTGGCGTGCGCCTCGGCCATCGTCCCGTCGCTCCTCACCCTCGCGCCCCGAACCGTTCCCGGCCTTACGCAGTCAACTGTTGCTCTTGGCTGGGCGTGGCATAGACCATGCCCAAGCTTGTCCGCACGTTTAATCGCTGAGAGCCCGGCTTGTCACGGGCCCGCGATCAGAAATCGCCCTTCGTGCCCGGGGCCGCCGAATTGGCCACAGGCCCGGTCACCGGCCGGCCGTTCTTGGCGGCGAAATAGGTGTACGACAACGTCATCTCAGAGAGATGCGCCGTGTTCGAGTCCTCCCGGACCGCCGGATCGACGTAGAACACCACCGGCACGTCGAGGGTCTCTCCGGGCTGCAGCGTCTGCTCGTTGAAGCAGAAGCAGGCGATCTTGACGAAGTAGCCGCCCATCAAGCCCGGCTGGACGTTGAAGGTCGCGACCCCCGTCGACGGCTTGGACCCCGTGTTCTGGACCCGGAAGAACACCGTCTTGGTCTCGCCGAGCTTCGCCTCGATGCTGCCCGCCTCCGGGGCGAACTTCCACGCGAGCCCCGGCGCGACGTTGGTGTCGAAATGGACCACCATGCTGTCGTCGGCCCGCGCCGCGGAGGCCGCCAGCGCCGGCCCCTGGCGCGGCGTGCCGTCGTAGCCGGTGGCCTTGCAGAAGGCGTCGTAGAGCGGCACCGACGCGAAGGCGAGGCCGATCATGCCGACCGCCAGCCCGGCGCAGGCAAGGGCGGTGCGCCGGGCGCGGCGTCCGGGATCGGCACGGTGCGGGCTCATTGCGATCTCCTCAGAGCGGCCGGCTGAGGATCTGCGGCCCGAGCTTGACGATCGTCAGCACGAAGAACAGCAGCACCCAGGCGCCGAGCGCCAGCGCGATGGCCACCGAGCGCTTGCGGCGCCGGGCTTCCTCCTCCGGGGTGAGCGGCCGGTACTGGATCTGGGGATCGGCCATGGCGGTCAGCCCAGGACCGGCCGGAACAGGCCGAAGCTCTGCTCGGCCAGCAGCGCCGAGAACAGCGCGAACAGGTAGAGAATCGAGAAGCCGAACATTCCCATGGCGGCCCGTTTCTCCGCGTCGCCCTGGCGGTTCCGCAGCACGCGGATGCTGAAGGCCACCATGCCGAGGCCGCCCGTGACCCCGATCACCGCGTAGAGGATGCCGCCGAAGCCCAGCGCCACCGGCACCAGCCCGAGCGGCGCGAGGAACAGGGAGTACCAGACGATCTGGCGCCGGGTCGAGGCCGGGCCGGCCACGTTCGGCATCATCGGGATGCCGGCCCGGGCGTACTCGTCGGCCTTGATCAGGGCCAGGGCCCAGAAATGCGGAGGGGTCCAGATGAAGATGATGGCGAACAGGATGAGGGACTCGATCCCGATCGAGCCGGTCACCACCGCCTGGCCGATCACCGGCGGCAGGGCACCCGCGGCGCCGCCGATGACGATGTTCTGCGCGGTCGCCCGCTTCAGCCACATCGAGTAGACCACCGCGTAGAACACGATGGTGAAGGCCAGGAGCCCCGCGGCCAGCCAATTCGCCGTCAGGCCCAGCACCAGCACCGACGCCACCGAGAGGAACAGGCCGAAGCCGAGGGCCTCCTCGGAGGTGATCTTGCCCGCGGGGATCGGCCGCGTCGCGGTCCGGCTCATCACGGCGTCGATATCGGCATCCCACCACATGTTGAGGCAGCCGGAGGCCCCGGCCCCCACCGCGATGGCGAGCAGCGAGATCGCGCCGATCGCCGGCTGCACGTGACCGTGGGAAACCGCCATTCCGACCAGAGCGGTGAAGATGACGAGGACCATCACCCGCGGCTTCAGCAGCGCGAAGTAATCCGGCACGTCGCCGCCGGCACTCGTGAGGGCCGCGGCCGGGAGGTCCGGTCCGATGCTGTTCGTCAGGCTCGTCATCGCGTCTGCCGCTGCTATGCCGGCGCCCGGCCACGCGCGTCACGGCCGGGTCGCGTTTTGAATTCAACGTATTCCAAGAGCCGACGCGGGCGGGGCCAGTGGCCCATGCGGATCGCCCTCTACGCTCGCCCTTGCCGGGAGGCCGCCAGCCGGCCTCCGGGGAAGGGCGAGGGCCGCCGAAGCGGCCCTCGCGGGGTATTTTCAGTGCACGCCGGGCTCTTCGACGATCTGCGGCAGCGTCTCGAACTGGTGGAACGGGGGCGGGGACGAGAGGGTCCATTCCAGGGTGGTGGCGCCTTCGCCCCACGGATTGTCCGCGGCCCGCTCCTTCGAGCGGAAGGCGAGAACGACGCCGATCACGAACACGAACATGCCGAGCCCGAAGATGTGACCGCCGTAGGTCGACACCTTGTGCCAGCCCGCGAAGGCGTCGGGATAGTCGGCGTAACGACGCGGCATGCCGGCCAGGCCGAGGAAGTGCATCGGGAAGAACAGGACGTTCGCGCCGATGAAGGCCAGCCAGAAGTGCAGCTTGCCGGCCCATTCCGGGATGATGTGCCCGGTCATCTTCGGGAACCAGTAGTAGACGCCGGCGAAGATGATGAACACCGCGCCCAGCGACAGGACGTAGTGGAAGTGCGCGACCACGTAGTAGGTGTCGTGCAGGTACTTATCGACCGCCGAGTTGGCCAGCACGACGCCGGTGACGCCGCCGACGGTGAACAGGAAGATGAAGCCCACCGCCCAGTGCATGGCGGCGGTGAACCGGATGGAGCCGCCCCACATGGTGGCGATCCACGAGAAGATCTTCACACCGGTCGGAACCGCGATCACCATCGTGGCGAACACGAAGTACGATTGCGTCTGCAGCGACAGGCCGACCGTGTACATGTGGTGGGCCCACACGACGAAGCCGACCACGCCGATCGCCACCATCGCGTAGGCCATCGCGAGGTAGCCGAAGACCGGCTTGCGCGAGAAGGTCGAGATGATGTGCGACACGATGCCGAAGGCCGGCAGGATCATGATGTACACTTCGGGGTGACCGAAGAACCAGAACAGGTGCTGGTACAGGATCGGGTCGCCGCCGCCGGCCGGGTCGAAGAAGGTCGTGCCGAAGTTGCGGTCGGTGAGCAGCATCGTGATGGCGCCCGCGAGCACCGGCAGCGACAGCAGCAGCAGGAACGCGGTCACCAGCTCGGCCCAGGCGAAGAGCGGCATCTTGTGCAGCGTCATGCCCGGGGCGCGCATGTTGAGGATCGTGGTGATGAAGTTGATCGCGCCCAGGATCGAGCCGGCGCCGGAGAGGTGCAGGGCGAAGATCGCGAAGTCGACGGCCGGGCCGGGATGGCCGGCGGTCGAGAGCGGCGGGTAGACGGTCCAGCCGGTGCCCGCGCCGGACGCGCCGGGCGCGCCCTCGACGAACAGCGAGCAGAGCAGCGAGCAGAAGCCCGCCACCGTCAGCCAGAACGAGATGTTGTTCATCCGCGGGAACGCCATGTCGGGCGCGCCGATCATGAGCGGGACGAACCAGTTGCCGAAGCCGCCGATCAGCGCCGGCATCACCATGAAGAACACCATGATGAGGCCGTGGCCGGTGACGAACACGTTGTAGGTCGCGGGATTGGAGAAGTACTGCAGGCCGGGCTGCTCCATCTCCATCCGGATGCCGAAGGAGAGGAACGCGCCGATCATGCCGGCGCAGAAGGCGAAGAGCAGGTAGAGCGTGCCGATGTCCTTGTGGTTCGTCGACAGGAACCAGCGCGCGAAGAACGACGGCTTGTGGTCGTGGACCTCGTGGGCCTCGGCATGGGCTGCGGCTGTAGCCATGGATTCGGGTGCCTTGTGGATCTGATGGGTTCGGGTCGCGGTCGGCCGGGGCTCAGCGCGCCTCGGCGACGCTCGTGCCGTTGTCGATGCGGGCGTACTTGGTCTTCGCCTCCTTCAGCCAGTCGGCGTAGGCCTGCTCGCTGACCACGCGGACCACGATCGGCATGTAGGCGTGGCGCTGGCCGCACAGCTCGGAGCACTGGCCGTGGAAGGTGCCCTCCTTGTCGGCCTTGAACCACATCTGGTTCAGACGGCCGGGGACGGCGTCGATCTTGAAGCCGAAGGCCGGCATCGCCCAGGAATGCAGGACGTCCGCAGCGGTGACCTGGATCTTCACGATCTTGCCGACCGGGACGACCATCTCGTTGTCGGTCTGGAGCAGGCGCGGCTGCTTGTCCTCGTCGATGTTGGCGTCGAACGTGAAGCCGCCGCCGGCCTCCGTCTGCGGGTACTCGTAGGACCAGTACCAGGCGTGGCCGATGACCTTGACGATCATGTCGGCCTTCGGGTCGGAGAGCTGCGTCCGCAGCAGGCGGAACGACGGGATCGCCACGGCGACCAGGATCAGCACCGGCACGATCGTCCAGGCGACCTCGATGGCGGTGTTGTGCGTCGTGCGCGAGGGCGTCGGGTTGCGCTTCTCGCCGAAGCGGAAGATGCACCACAGGATGAGACCCAGCACGAAGACCGAGATCACGAGGGACAGCCAATGCAGCCCCACCTCGAAGCTCAGGATGTCGCGGGCATTCTCGGTGACCGGGATCTGCCGGCTCATCTCCCACGGCACGGGCTGGCCGAAGCCCGCGGCCTGCGCGGCCGATAAGGGGAGGAGCGAGGCGCCGAGAGCGGCGAGGCTCCAGAGTGACCGGTTGATCGTCCGCACCGTCCGCATCTGCCTCTCGTGGCTCCCCTGCCTGTCTGATTGCCGTCGGACCGTCCCGTATTGATTATGTGCGGGATGGTACCAACGTGACGGAGTACCGTTTGTGTCACCCGGCATTATCCGACCGGGGCTTCAGACCACAAGGGCCCGCCACGCGCAACCGCACAAGCGTCGCATCGGTCGCTTTCCCGGCAGTTCGCCGTGTCTCGTGGCGCGGTCGCACCGGGGCGCGTCGGATCCTGTGCCGGCGCCATTGCCGGATCGCCGGGGTGCCGGATACGTGTCGCGGTTGGACCGGGGGGGCCGGAGCGCTGAATGACCACCGATATCGCGAGCCGATCCGCCGACCTGCCGCCGGCCTCGGTGCGGGTGCCGATGCAGGTCGTGGCCTACGCGGCAGCCGAGCCCAGGCCGGACGTGCGGGCGCTCGCGGTCGAGACTCCGGTCAATCTCGTCTACGGCAGCGTGCCGCACGCCGTGATGATGGCCACCCCCGCCGACCTTGAGGATTTCGCCTACGGCTTCAGCCTCACGGAGGGCATCGTCGAGGATGCTGCCGAGATCCGGGCGACGCGGGTCGCGGTCGGGCCGGACGGCCTGCGCCTGCATGTCGAATTGGCGCCCGGTCGCCTCCGGGAGCATCTGGCGCGCAAGCGCGCCATCAGCGGCCGCACCGGCTGCGGGGTCTGCGGGATCGAGGATCTGGCGGAGCTCCCCCGCGCGGAGCGGCGGACCGGCCCCGATGTCCAGGTCGCGGTGCCGGCGATTGCCCGGGCCCTGTCGGCCCTGGATTCGGCCCAGGCGTTGGGCGCCGAGACGCGGGCGGTTCACGCGGCGGCCTGGGCGCGGCTCGACGGCACCCTCGTGGCTGTGCGGGAGGATGTCGGTCGGCACAACGCCCTGGATAAGCTGATCGGGGCGTTGATGCGGTCCGGCACCGTCGCGGATTCGGGTTTTCTGGTGATCACCAGCCGGTGCTCGTTCGAGATGGTCGAGAAAGCCGCGCGCCTGGGGGCGGCCGTCATCGTCGCCATCTCGGCCCCGACCTCCCTCGCGCTGGAGCGGGCGCAGGCACACGCGATCACGCTCTGCGCCATCGCGCGCGCCGACACCGTCACGGTCTTCACCGGTGCGGAGCGGCTGATCGCCGGCTAGGCGCGGCCCACAATCGCGGCTGCCGGTCCGCCGGATCGACCGCCGCGCCCGATCCACGGCGCGGGGCGTGAACCGTCGGCTGTCGGACCCGGGTCGGCCGCGCGGGCCTACTGGACGGCGCCGGGCTCCTTCTCGACGGTGCCGGGGACGATGGTCGCCCCATCGATCACGCGCACGGCCTTCTTCTCCGCGGGCGGATCCTTCCAATCCTTCGATGCGGGCTTGGCAGCCTCGGCCACGATCTTGTCGGCGGGCTTGTCGGCCGCGGCGGGTGCGGACGGCGCCGGCTGCGTGCCGTCGATCGTCGCGGCCTTGCCGTCCGGCGGGACGGCCGGTCTCGCATCGGTCTTCGCCGCCTCGGAGGGGGCGACCCGCGGAGCGGGGACTTCGGGACTGGTGCGCAGCGCCGGCTTCAGCTCGGTCGGGTGCGGGGGGGCGGCGCGGGCGATCTTCCGCGGGACGCCGGTCCGTCCGGGTCTGTCCGGGTTGGTCCCATCCGGATTCGGCTCGGGCCGCATGGCCTCGCCCGGCGTCCTCCGCTGAAGCCGCAGGGCCGGAGCCTCGTCGGACGGCGCGGGCCTCACGACGCGACGGGGCACGGCCTCCTCTTCGGTCCAACCGAAGCCGGGTGCCGGACGCTCGAGCCGCGCGTAGGTCTCCGGCGCGGCGACCCGGCGCTGCCCGACGATCGCCCCCGCGGCGGGATCGACCAACAGGCGGACCGGAACCCCGGTCGGGCTCACCGCATCCACGACATACACCCGCCCGTCGAAGCGTGGGCGGGTCAGGCCGGTGAACCCGCGATCGGCCAGACGCCACGCCACCACCCGCGGCGGCAGGATCTCGTCCTCGAACGCGAATTGCGCGTCGGCACTGCGGCAGAGGCCGACGAGGGCGGCCCCCGATACCAGCGCGGCGCACAGCGCCCGGGTCGTCGTCGTCCGAAGGCGCACGGCCAATCTGCTCTTCATCGCCACTCTGATGCGTTCCCGTTCTTGGAGACCCGGCAGAGTATCCGGATTCCGGCATGGCCGGGCCCGGTGATCCCGGACCTCTGACCATGCCGGCGAGGACATTGCCCCGCATGCCGCTTGTGCTCGGCGGCCCACGGTAGACCGCGCGATTCGGGCGACATTGCGGAGGCCGGATCGCGCGGCGCGCGGGCGGACCGCAGGCGCGTTGCCGCGGCGGCGCCCTGTCCCTTGCTGAAAACGGTACGATCTGGCAGTTTCGCGACTTAGGACAGCACAACTGTCCCATCGGCCGTGAATACCGGCCGTCGCCACCTCGCGCGCGGGCGAGACTTCGGGCAGACGGTCACGGGCGCGTCCGTGCGCCGCTCGTCGAGCGGTCCGGGTCCTCGATGAACGCAGTTCGACGGGCGCGTCCCCCCGGGACCGACCGGATCGCCTGCGACATGAGGTCGGAGCGCCGGACCCGACGGCGGGCGGGCACGAAACATGCTCGTGGTGTGGACGGCGGCGGACGGGTTCGAGGGAAGGACGAGACGAGGCATGTCACAACGCAGACCCGCCGAAGAGTTTGCTGCTTCCACGATCCAGGCCGTCGCTCCGCGGGGCGGCGCCGCGCCACTCGTCGTGCGCGATCCCGCCCTCCCGGACGCCCAGGGCGCCTACGATCCGGCCCACGAGCGCGACGCCTGCGGCGTCGGCTTCATCGCCGACATGCACGACCGCCGCACGCATGCCATCGTCGAGCAGGGTCTCAAGATCCTGGAGAACCTCGACCACCGCGGCGCGGTCGGCGCCGACCCCAAGATGGGCGACGGCTGCGGCATCCTCACGCAAATCCCGCACGGGTTCTTCGCCGACGAGTGCTCGCGCCTGGGCTTCGAGCTGCCGCCGGCCGGCGAATATGCCATCGGCCAGTTCTTCATGCCGAAGGCCGAGGAGCCCCGGGCGATCATCCAGGAGATCGTCGAATCGGTCCTCGCCTCGGAGGGTCTGCCCCTGCTCGGCTGGCGCGACGTGCCGGTCGATCCGGAGGATCTCGGCGTTGCCGTGAAGGCGACCGAGCCGCACCACCGACAGGTCTTCATCGGACGTCCCGGGTCGGTCGCCGACCAGGATGCGTTCGAGCGCCGGGTCTATGTCGCGCGCAAGGTGATCTCGAACCGGGTCTACGGCCTGGACGATCCGCGGGTGAAGGAATTCTACCCGGTCTCGGTCTCGACCCGGACCATCGTCTACAAGGGCATGGTGCTCGTCACGCAGCTCGGCGGCTACTTCCTCGACCTGAGGGACAAGCGGTTCGTGTCGGCGATTGCCCTGGTGCACCAGCGCTTCGCCACCAACACCTTCCCGACCTGGCGCCTGTCGCACCCGTACCGGATGGTCGCCCATAACGGCGAGATCAATACGCTCCGCGGCAACGTCAACTGGATGGCGGCCCGGCAGGCCAGCGTCGATTCCGACCTGTTCGGCAACGACATCTCGAAGCTCTGGCCGATCTCCTACGAGGGCCAGTCCGACACCGCCTGCTTCGACAACGCCCTCGAGTTCCTCGTGCAGGGCGGCTACCCGCTCGCGCACGCCATGATGATGCTGATCCCCGAGGCCTGGGCCGGCAACCCGCTCATGAGCGAGGAGCGGCGCGCGTTCTACGAGTACCACGCGGCCCTGATGGAGCCCTGGGACGGCCCCGCCGCGGTCGCCTTCACGGACGGACGCCAGATCGGCGCCACCCTCGACCGCAACGGCCTGCGCCCGGCCCGCTACATCGTCACCGACGACGGCCTCGTGGTTCTGGCCTCAGAGATGGGGACGCTGCCGATCCCGGACGAGAAGATCGTCCAGTCCTGGCGTCTGCAGCCGGGCCGCATGCTGCTGATCGACCTGGCGAAGGGCCGGATCGTCTCCGACGAGGAGATCAAGGGCGAACTCGCCGCCGCGCACCCCTACGCCGACTGGGTCAAGAACACCCAGATCGTGCTGGAGGACCTGCGGCCGGTGCAGCCGCGCGAGTCGCGCGGCGACGTCGGCCTGCTCGATCGCCAGCAGGCCTTCGGCTACACGCAGGAGGACCTCAAGCTGCTGATGCAGCCCATGGCGGTGACCGGCCAGGAGGCCGTCGGCTCCATGGGGACGGACACGCCGCTCTCGGCGCTCTCCGAGAAGTCCAAGCTGCTCTACACCTATTTCAAGCAGAACTTCGCGCAGGTCACCAACCCGCCGATCGATCCGATCCGCGAGGAGGCCGTGATGAGCCTCGTCTCGTTCATCGGGCCGCGGCCGAACCTGCTCGACATGGAGGGGGCGTCCCGGCGCAAGCGCCTGGAGGTCCGTCAGCCGATCCTGACCAACGCCGACCTGGAGAAGATCCGCTCGATCGGCCATTTCGAGGATCGGTTCGACACCAAGACCCTCGACATGACCTACCCGGCCGAGATGGGCGCGCAGGCCATGGACGGCGCCCTCGACCGGCTCTGCGACCGGGCCGAGGCGGCGGTGCGCGGCGGCTACAACATCATCGTGCTCACCGACCGGGCGGTCGGGCCGGACCGGATCCCGATCCCGGCCCTGCTGGCCACCGCGTCCGTGCACAATTACCTGATCCGCAAGGGCCTTCGGACCTCGGTCGGCCTGGTGGTCGAGTCGGGCGAGCCGCGCGAGGTACATCACTTCGCCTGCCTCGCCGGCTACGGCGCCGAGGCGATCAATCCGTACCTCGCCTTCGAGACCCTTCTTGATATGAAGGACGAGTTCCCGCCGGACCTGACCGACGAGGAGATCATCTACCGCTACATCAAGGCGATCGATAAGGGCCTGCTGAAGGTGATGTCCAAGATGGGCATCTCCACCTACCAGTCCTATTGCGGCGCGCAGATCTTCGACGCGGTCGGCCTGAATTCGGCCTTCGTGGGCCGCGACTTCTTCGGGACCGCCACCACGATCGAGGGCGTCGGCATGGCCGAGGTCGCCGAGGAGACGGTGCGCCGTCACCGCGACGCGTTCGGCGACGCCCCGGTCTACCGGAACGCCCTCGATGTCGGCGGCGAGTACGCCTACCGCCTGCGCGGCGAGACCCACACGTGGACGCCCGACACGGTCGCGACGCTCCAGCACGCGGTGCGCCTCAAGGTGCCGGAGCGCTACAAGGAATACGCCGAGCTGGTGAACCGCCAGGAGAACCAGCTCAAGACCCTGCGCGGGCTGTTCCGGATCAAGGGTGCGTCCGAGATCGGCCGCGCGCCGGTGCCGGTCGAGTCGGTCGAGCCGGCCTCCGAGATCGTCAAGCGGTTCGCCACGGGGGCGATGTCGTACGGCTCGATCTCCAAGGAGGCCCACGAGACGCTGGCCATCGCGCTGAACTCGTTCGGCGGCCGGTCGAACTCGGGGGAGGGCGGCGAGGAGGTCGAGCGGTTCAAGCCCCTGCCGGACGGGCGCTCGCGCCGGTCGGCGATCAAGCAGGTCGCCTCGGGTCGCTTCGGCGTCACGACGGAATACCTCGTCAATTCCGACATGATGCAGATCAAGGTCGCGCAGGGCGCCAAGCCCGGCGAGGGCGGCCAGCTGCCCGGCCACAAGGTCGACGCCAAGATCGCCAAGGTCCGCTACGCCACCCCGGGCGTCGGCCTGATCTCGCCGCCGCCGCACCACGACATCTACTCGATCGAGGATCTGGCCCAGCTGATCTTCGACCTGAAGAACGTGAACCCGTCGGCCGACGTGTCGGTGAAGCTCGTCTCGGAGGTCGGCGTCGGCACCGTCGCGGCGGGCGTCGCCAAGGCGCGGGCCGACCACATCACCATCTCAGGCTACGACGGCGGCACCGGCGCGGCGCCGCTGACCTCGCTGAAGCACGCGGGCGGTCCCTGGGAAACCGGGCTGGCCGAGACCCAGCAGACCCTGGTGCTCAACGGCCTGCGCGGACGCGTCGCCCTCCAGGCCGACGGCGGTATCCGCACCGGGCGGGACGTGGTCATCGCGGCCCTTCTCGGCGCCGACCAGATGGGCTTCTCGACGGCGCCGCTGATCGCCGCCGGCTGCATCATGATGCGCAAGTGCCACCTGAACACCTGCCCGGTCGGCGTCGCCACCCAGGACCCGGTGCTGCGCAAGCGCTTCAAGGGCACGCCCGAGCACGTGGTGAACTACTTCTTCTTCGTGGCCGAGGAGGTGCGGGAGATCCTGGCCTCCCTCGGCTTCACCAAGCTGGAGGAGGCGATCGGCCGCTCGGACCTGCTCGACAAGATGGAGGCCATCGCCCACTGGAAGGCGCGCGGGCTCGACTTCACGAAGCTGTTCCACCGCCCCAAGGTGGCCGAAGGCACGGCCATCCGCCACGTCGAGACGCAGCACCACCCGATCGACACGGTCCTGGACCGGCGCCTTATCGAGAAGGCCGGACGCGCCATCGAGACCGGCGAACCGGTGGTCGTCACCGACACGATCCGGAACTCGGACCGGGCCGCGGGGGCGATGCTGTCCGGCATGGTGGCGAAGGCGCACGGCCACGAGGGGCTGCCCGACGACACCATCGTGGTGAAGCTCTCCGGCACCGCCGGCCAGAGTTTCGGCGCCTGGGTGGCGGCGGGGGTGACCCTCGAACTCACCGGCCACGGCAACGACTATGTTGGCAAGGGCCTCTCGGGCGGCAAGCTGATCATCCGGCCGAGCGACGCGCTGCGCTCGCCGCAGGACCGGACCATCATGGTCGGCAACACCGTGCTGTACGGGGCGATCGCCGGCGAGTGCTACATCCGCGGCTCCGCGGGCGAGCGCTTCGCGGTGCGCAATTCGGGCGCCATCACGGTGGTCGAGGGCATGGGCGACCATGGCTGCGAGTACATGACCGGCGGCGTGGTCGTGTCGATCGGCGAGACCGGGCGCAACTTCGCGGCCGGCATGTCGGGCGGCATCGCCTACGTGCTCGACGCGGACGGATCGTTCTCGGCTCGCTGCAACCTGTCGATGGTCGATCTGGAACCCGTCGAGGAGGAGGACGACCTGATGCGCCGCTTCCACCAGGACGGCGACCTGGAGACCAAGGGGCGCGTCGACATCCTGGCCGACATGTCGGGCCACGACGAGGAGCGGCTGACGCAGCTCATCAAGAACCACCTGAAATACACCGGCAGCCCGCTGGCGAAGACGATCCTCGACGATTGGTCCGCCTATCGGACCAAGTTCGTGAAGGTGATGCCGGTGGAGTACCGTCGCGCGCTCCGCGAGATGGAGATGGCGCGGATGCCGGTGGCGGCAGAGTAGCCGGCCGTCAGGGCCGGGTGGTCCGCCGCCCGGTCACGCAAACACGATCCGAGACGACACGGGCAGCGCAGTCAGAGACTGGCCGGCCCAGGGACTGACCGATGGGCAAGATCACAGGCTTCCTCGAGTTCGACCGGCAGGAGCAGAAGTATCAGCTCGCCGCCGACCGGGTTCGGCATTTCCGCGAGTTCACGCTGCCGCTCGACGAGCATGATCTGACGAAGCAGGCCGCGCGCTGCATGGATTGCGGCATCCCGTTCTGCCACGGCCCGACCGGCTGCCCGGTCCACAACCAGATCCCGGACTGGAACGACCTCGTCTTCCAGTCGGATTGGGAGGAGGCCTCGCGCAACCTCCACTCCACAAACAACTTCCCGGAGTTCACCGGCCGCATCTGCCCGGCGCCCTGCGAGGAGGCCTGCACGCTCAACCTTGAGAACCAGCCGGTCGCCATCAAGACGATCGAGCAGGCGATCGCCGACCGGGCCTGGAACATGGGCTGGGTGAAGCCCGAACCCGCCCAGACCCGCACCGGCAGGCGCGTCGCCGTCGTCGGCTCGGGTCCGGCCGGCATGGCGGCGGCCCAGCAGCTCGCCCGGGTCGGGCACGACGTCCACGTGTTCGAGCGCGAGCCGAAGGCCGGCGGCCTGCTCCGTTACGGCATCCCCGACTTCAAGATGGAGAAGCGCCACATCGACCGCCGCGTCCGGCAGATGGAAGCCGAGGGTGTCGTCTTCCACTACAACCAGAATATCGGCGTGACGAAATCGGTCGACGAGCTGAAGGCCGATTTCGACGCCGTGATGTTCTGCGGCGGCGCCGAGGATCCGCGCAACCCGCAGCTTCCGGGCCAGGACCTCATCGGGGTCCACTACGCGATGCCCTACCTCATCCAGTCCAATCGACGGGTGAACAACGAGCCGATGCGCGGCAACGGCGAGCTGCCGATCCTGGCCAGCGGCAAGAACGTCGTGGTGATCGGCGGGGGCGATACGGCCTCCGACTGCGTCGGCACGGCCTTCCGGCAGGGCGCCCTGTCGGTGACGCAGCTGGACATCCGGCCGCGGCCGCCGGAGCGCGAGGACAAGCTGACGGTGTGGCCGTACTGGCCGACCAAGATGCGCACATCCTCGAGCCAGGCCGAGGGGGCGGAGCGCGAATTCCAGGCTGCGACGCTCCGGGTCGAGGGCAACAAGAAGGGTCACGTCACCGGCGTCGTCTGCGCCCGGGTCGACGCCAAGCGGCAGCCGATCAGCGGCTCCGAATTCGTCCTTCCCGCCGACCTCGTCTTCATGGCGATCGGCTTCGCCGGCTCCGTCCAGAAGGGTCTCCTGGAGCAATCGGGCATCGGCGTGAGCAAGCGCGGCAACGTCGAGGCCAACGAGGAGGATTACCGCACCTCCGATCCGAAGATCTGGGCGGCGGGCGACATGCGCCGGGGCCAGTCCCTCGTCGTCTGGGCGATCCGGGAAGGGCGCCAGGCCGCGCGGGCGATCGACGAGGCGCTGATGGGCGCCACCGTGCTGCCCCGCTAGCGGCGGCGCACCGTCTCAGCGCCGGCGCCCGTCAACCGGGCGGCCAGCGGAAGTCGTCGGCGCGTCCCGGCTGCGGCATCGGCGCGTTCCCGCGCAGCAGCGTCCGCTCGACGGTCCCCAGATTGTCGGCATCCCGGGGCCGTCCCGTCAGCAGAGCGCCCCCGGGGGAGACCTCCGTGCGGCTGAGCGGCACGACCGGGCCGGCGACGGCCTTCACCGGAAGCGCCGGAACCCCCGGCGGTTCCGGCAGGCTCGGCAGCATCGCGGTGATCTGGCGATCGATGGCGGCGGTATCGGTGGGTTGTGCCGCCCCGTCGAGGCCCGGCCCCGCGGTCGGGGCCTGGACGCTCGGCGCGAGGCTCGCGGCGGGCGGCTGGTCGGGCGTCGGCGCCGCGGTTCCCATCAGGCGCTTCAGCTCGACATCGGCGAAATGCGCCAGCTTCCGGTCGCCCGCCTTGGTGAAGTGGACGCCGTCGGCGGTGCGGAGCTTGGCGATCTGGCCCTCCGGGTCGGGGCCGGAGGCGGCGTAGCGGTCCCGGTCGTCGACGAAGCCCGGCCAGATATCGACGTACACGGCGCCGGCCCGGGTCACGCTGTCGCGGATGATGTCGTTCATCGATGCGAGGTCGCGGCTGAGCGTCTCGCTCTCCATCGGCGGGAGACCGACCCAGATCAGCGGCACCTTGCGGTCGGTGAAGACCTTGATGAGCGCATCGACCCGCGCCCGGTACAGGACACGCCAGCGGTCGCTCAGCGGATCGGCCGTCTCGTCACCCTCGCGAATGGGCTGGCGGTCGTTGGCGCCCAGCATGACCAGGGCATAGCGGACCTTCGGGCTCCCCTGCAGGTAGTCCTGCACGGCCTTCGGCCAGTCCACCACATCCTTGCGCACGAGACCGCTGTCGCCCTTGGCGCGATCGGTCACGGCGACGTCGGCATTGTCCTCGAACACGTCGTCGAGGCCTCTGGCGAGGTGGTCGGCGAGCGAATCGCCGAACACGGCGATCTGCACGCTGGGCTCGCTCTTGGCGATGGCCGGCTTCGGCGAGGTCGGAGCGCGTGCAGGACGCACCCGGCGCTTGATTGCGGGGGGCGGGCGCTGCGCTTCCGTCGCGCCGTAGTGCGGTCGCGGACGCGGGGCCCGATAGGTCCGCTCGGGCTGCGGCGCGACGGGCTGAGGCCTGTCCTCCCAGGGCCAGTAGAACTGGCGGGGCGCCTCCTGCTGGGGCGCATAGCGGGGTGGGCGTGCCGCGGCCCCATCGTCCCGGTAATAGGCATCGCGGGAGCGCCGACGCGGTGGCGCTTCGTAATAGGCGCCGCCGCCGGGCTGCTGGTACCCGTCGCCCCACTGCGCCTGCGCGGGCGCGCTGCAGAACAGCGCCAGGCCCAGAAGCCAGGACGCCGCCGCCAGCCCGGATGGGACGGGGCGTATCCGGGCACGCCGACCAGCAACCAACATGCGCATTCCGCATCCGTTCGCCGGCGGGAGACCGTCCGGCAGACCCCAGTATAGCGCGAGCGCCCCCCGTTTCTAAACCCGTGCCGGTCGTCACGGCCGCGCCGGCGGTCCGTCCTTGATCCGCGCCAGCAGTGCCGGGGTGGCATAACCGTCAGCCGGCAGCCCCGCGCTGATCTGGTAACGCCGGACCGCCTCCCGCAACCGGGGGCCGGCACGGCCGTCGTTCGGCCCCTCGTAGTAGCCCGCCGCGGCGAGGCCGCTCTGGAGTGCCTTCAGGCCGGGACCATCGAGGCGCGCGGCGGCCGCCGGCCACGGCGCGGCGAGGGACGGACCTCCGTCCAGGCGGTCCGCGAAGTGGCCGACCGCGAGGGCGTAGGCATCCGAGGTGTTGTAGCCGCGGATCACCTCGAAATTGTCGGTGATCAGGAAGGCGGGCGCACCGAGCCCCCCGGGAAGGAACAGGCTGGCGTGACCGCGCCCGGGCAGCGGCTTCCCGTCGGCGCGTCGGACGCCGCGCTTCGCGAAATCGTCGATGTCGCCGGCATATCCGGACAGGTCGAAGCCGCCCGGCAGGAGCACTTCATAGCCCCACGAGACCGCCGGATCCCACCCGAGATCCTTGAGGTAGGCGGCGATCGAGGCCAGGGAATCCCCATCGCTGGTCCAGATGTCCCGGCGGCCGTCGCCGTCGAAATCCACTGCATGCGCGAGGTAGGTGGAGGGCAGGAACTGGACTTGGCCCATCGCCCCGGCCCAGCTGCCGCTCATCCGGTCCGGCGCGACGTCGCCGCGTTCGAGGATGGTGAGCGCGGCGAGGAGTTCGTCGCGGAACAGGGTGCCCCGGTATCGGGCGGCGGCCAGCGTCGTCAGCGCCCGGATCGTCGGAACGCTGCCCGCACTGGCGCCGAAGTCGGACTCGATGCCCCACAGGGCCAGAAGCACTCCGGCCGGCACGCCGTAACGGCGCTCGATGGCGGACAGGGTCGGCGCGAGTGCCGTGGCGCGGGCCCGCCCGCGGGCGATCCGACCGGCCGAGACGGCGCCGACGAGGTAGTCCCAGACGGGCCGCACGAACTCGCTCTGACCGCGGATCCGGGCCTGGATCCCGGCATCCGGGCCCGCGATGCCGCGGAACGCCGCGTCGAACGTCCGGGGAGAGACGCCGCGCGCCGCAGCCTCGGGCCGCAGCGCCTCGATGAACGCCCGGAACGCGCCGTCCGGACGCCCCGCCTCGGCCGCGCGGATCGGCCCGGCCGCGAGGCACAAGCCACCGGCGACGAACGCCCTGCGCGTCGGCATCGGATCAGATCCGGTTGCGCTTGCCCAGCCGATCCTCCCAGGCGAGCGCCTGGGCGACGATGGCGTCGAGGTCGTCGTGGGCGGGCTTCCAACCGAGGCGCGCGCGGATCAGCCCGGCCTCGGCCACGATCCGGGCCGGATCGCCGGCCCGGCGCGGACAGAGGTGCACATCGAAATCGCGGCCCGACATCCGCTTCACGACCTCGATCACTTCGAGGACCGAGTAGCCGCGTCCGTAGCCGCAGTTCAGCGTCAGGCTCTCGCCCCCGCCGCGCAGGTGGTCGAGGGCGACCCGGTGCGCCTCGGCCAGATCCGAGACCTGGATGTAGTCGCGCAGGCACGAGCCGTCCGGCGTCGGGTAGTCGGTGCCGTAGACATCGAGCCGCTCCCGCTGTCCGAGGGCGGCCTGCGTGGCGACCTTGATCAGGTGCGTGGCATTCGGCGTCGACTGTCCGGAACGCCCCTTCGGATCGGCCCCGGCGACATTGAAGTAGCGCAGGATCACGTAGGAGAATCCGTGCGCCGCGGCGGCATCGGCGATCATCCACTCGCTCATCAGCTTGGAGCGGCCGTAGGGATTGATCGGCGCGAGGGGCAGATCCTCCGGCACCGGCACGACCTCCGGCTCGCCGTAGACGGCCGCCGTCGAGGAGAAGATCACGTGCCGCACGCCCGCGCGCACCGACGCCTCGATGAGCGAGCGGGTCTTCACGGTATTGGCGAGATAATAGCCCAGCGGGTCCGAGACCGACTCGGGCACGACGATCTTGGCGGCGAAGTGGGCGAGGGCATCGATCCGGTGCTGGAGGATGGTCTGCGTCACGAGCGCTTGGTCGGCGACGTCGCCGACCACGAGCTTGACGCCTTCCGGCACGGCCCAGTCGAAGCCGGTGGAGAGATCGTCCAGGACGACGACCTCGTCGTGGCCCGCATCGAGCAGGGCCAGAACCATGTGGCTGCCGATGTACCCGGCGCCGCCCGTCACAAGAACCGCCATTTCACCCCCTGAGAACCCGCGCCCATGACTACCGCTAAGACGGGTGCAGACGGTATAATTACGGCGCTCTGCGCTACAGTATCTACGCAGAGCCCTTGCGGTGGATCGTGTTCGCCTGTCTCACTCGCCGCATTGCCGACTACGTCGCTTCATCCAGTTTTGGGGTTACCGCTCGATGAAACCCATCCGCAAGGCCGTCCTGCCCGTCGCGGGCCTCGGCACGCGCTTCCTGCCCGCCACCAAGGCGGTTCCGAAGGAGATGCTGACGGTCGTGGACCGGCCGGTGGTTCAGCACGTGGTCGATGAGGCGCGAGAGGCCGGCATCGAACACTTTATCTTCGTGACCGGCCGGGGCAAGGCGGTGATCGAAGATCACTTCGATATCGCGTTCGAACTGGATCATACCCTGCGGGAGCGGGGCAAGATTGCCGCCTACGAGGAACTCAAGAAGGACCTGCCCGCCGCCGGCCAGACCAGCTTCACCCGGCAGCAGGCGCCCCTCGGCCTGGGCCACGCGGTCTGGTGCGCCCGCGAGATCGTCGGCGACGAGCCCTTCGCGGTGCTGCTCCCGGACATGCTGAGCCGGGGCTGCATGCAGCAGATGCTGGCGACCTACGAGCGCCACGGCGGCAACATCATCGCCGTCGAGGAGGTGGCCCCCGAAGAGACGCACCAGTACGGGATCGTCAGCGTGGGCGACACCTACGGGCAGTCCTTCCAGATCACCGGGATGGTCGAGAAGCCCAAGCAGGGCACGGCGCCGTCGAACTTCATCATCTCGGGACGGTACATCCTGCAGCCGGAGATCTTCGGGATCCTCGAGCACGGGAAGAAGGGGGCCGGCGGCGAGATCCAGCTCACCGACGCCATGATCGACCTCATGGACACGCAGGACTTCTTCGGCATGCGCTACGAGGGCCGGACCTACGACACGGGCTCGAAGCTCGGCTTCCTCACGGCCAATCTCGCCTACGCCCTGGAGCGTCAGGACCTGGCGGGCCCCCTGAAGGCCGAGATCGCCAAGCTTCTGAAGGAGCACGGCTGAGCCGCGTCGGGTCGCGCGGACTTCGGGAATATGCGGCTCAGCCATGCGCTGAGAGCGGAGGTAACGGCCATTTTCAGCCTTGCTTCTTGTGCGCCGCACTTTAATTTGTGCGTTGCGGGATCGCGATGGCGTCGCGGTCACGCAGCCCTTCTTGGGCGTTTCCTCCCTAGACTTCGGGCCGCTCCTTCGGGAGTGGCCTTTTTTCTTGGCCGACGGCCGCCGGCGGACCGCCGCCTGGGCTCACTCCGCCGCCATCCGACGCGGCATCAGGTCGCCGAGTTCTGACGCGACGTCCGCCACGACCGACGTCAGGGTCGCGACGAGCCCGGAAAAACCCGGCGCGATCGCGAGGTTCGCCTCGTTCATGTAGAGCGCGCGATTGACCTCGATCTGGAGCGCATGCCGCCCGAGATTCGGTTCGCCGTAATGCTCCGTGATGAAGCCGCCCGCATAGGGCTTGTTGCGCACCACGCGAAAGCCCCGGGTGCGGAACGCCGTCTCGAACCTGTCGATCAGAATCGGATCGCAGGCGGTTCCGTAGCGGTCGCCGAGCACGACGTCGGCCTTCACCTCCGCGTCCCGCCCGAGGCTGGACGACGGCATGGAGTGGCAGTCGATGAGAACGCAATGCCCGTGCGTCCGCGCCGTCCGCTGGACGAGGCCGCGCAGGGCGCGATGGTAGGGCTTGTAGAGCCCTTCGATCCGCGCCGTCGCCTCGCTCACCGGAAGACGCCGGGAATAGATTTCCTGGCCGTCGGCGACGACCCGGGGAATCGTGCCCAGCCCGCCGGCGACGCGCATCGACCGGGTGTTGGCGAAGGCCGGGAGCCGGCCCTCGAACATCCGCGGGTCGAGCTCGAACGGCTCGCGGTTCACGTCCAGGAAGGCCCGCGGGAAGTTCGCCCGCAGCAGCGGGGCACCGAGGCCGACCACCGGCGTGAACAGGCGTTCGACATGCGCGTCCTCGGAGCGGCGCAGGGCCAGGGCATCCAACCGCGACGCCGCGACGAATTCCGGGGGGTAGACGGCCCCGGAATGACCGGTATTGAAGACGAACGGCAGGGTGTGGACCGCCGGCTCGTCGATCGCGAAGGCCGGGGCGAATCCGAAGGCGTCTGGCTTGACCGGTTCAGGCGCAGTCATGGGCTGGTGGGCACCCCGGCGGTTGAGCGAGCGCGGCGAAGGTGCACTGTGGTGCGCGTTCGCCCGCCTGTCCACTCGAAGCCGGCGGCTCGGGCAGCCGCGTCGGGCACCGCGGTGCGAATCGCGGCCGCCATCCTAACACCTTGTTTACCATCGCCTCCCTTTATGGGATCAACCTCTCGACTCGAAGGCTCGGATCCGGCCGATGAAAATCCTGCTGGCGGAAGACGACAACGACATGCGCCGGTTCCTCGCCAAGGCGCTGCAGAACGCGGGCTACGACGTCCTGTCCTTCGACAACGGCCTCTCGGCCTACAACCGGCTGCGCGAGGAGCCGTTCGAGCTGCTGCTGACCGACATCGTGATGCCCGAGATGGACGGGATCGAACTCGCGCGCCGGGCGACCGAACTCGATCCCGACATCAAGGTGATGTTCATCACCGGGTTCGCGGCCGTCGCGCTCAACCCGGATTCGAAGGCTCCGAAGGACGCGAAGGTGCTCTCGAAGCCGTTCCATCTCCGCGATCTCGTGAACGAGGTCGAGAAGCTGCTGGCCGCCTGACCGACGCGGCGCGGCCCGGCCGGGCGCGCCGCCCGCCGATCGCCGGCGGGGGCCGAGGGCGCCTGTGACCAACCGGGCATAGGCAATTCGGATCGCGCGCTCCTATATGGCCGGGAGTCCACGCGCGAGACGACCACCGCCATGCAGCCGGTCACCATCTACACCACGGCCTGGTGTCCCTACTGTTCGGCGGCGAAGAGCCTGCTGAAGGAGAAGGCCGTCGCCTTCCAGGAAATCGATGTCGAGCGCGTGCAGGGTGCCCGGGGCGCCATGGTCGAACGCGCCGGCGGCCGGACCAGCGTGCCGCAGATCTTCATCGGCGAGACGCATGTCGGCGGCTGCGACGATCTGTACGCCCTCGAGCGGGCCGGCAAGCTCGACCCCCTTTTGAAGGACAGGGCCGATGCCTGAGTCCCGCTTCACGGCCGCGTGCCTCCAGATGCGCTCGGGTCGGGACCCGGGCGCGAACCGCGATGCGGCCGTGGCGGGGATCCGGGCGGCGGTGGAACGCGGCGCGGCCTACGTGCAGACGCCCGAGATGACATCCCTGGTCGAGCGGAGCCGGGAACGCCTCTTCGCGCAGGTCACCTCCGAGGCGCAGGACCAGACCCTCGCGGCCCTCCGGGATGTCGCGCGGGAAACCGGTACCGTGGTGCAGATCGGCTCGATCGCGGTGCGCGCGGGAGACAAGATCGCTAACCGCGCCTACCTGATCGGCGGTGACGGCGACATCCTCGCGTCCTACGACAAGCTCCACCTCTTCGATGTCGACCTGCCGAGCGGCGAGCGCTGGCGGGAATCGGCGACCTATTCGGGCGGGGCCTGCGCGGTGGTCGCCGCCACGCCCTGGGCCATGCTCGGCCTGACGATCTGCTACGACATCCGTTTCCCCGCGCTCTATCGGGCCCTCGCCGAGGCCGGAGCCGAGGTCCTGACCGCGCCAGCCTGCTTCACGCGCCAGACCGGCGAGGCGCACTGGCACGTTCTCCAGAGGGCGCGGGCGATCGAGACCGGATCCTTCGTGATCTCGGCGGCGCAGGGGGGCACGCACGAGGACGGGCGGGAGACCTTCGGGCATTCCATGATCGTCGATCCCTGGGGTCGCGTCCTCGCCGATGCCGGCGGGTCCGATCCCGGCATCATCCTGGCGGAGATCGACGTCGCGCAGGTCCTCGATGCCCGGGCGCGGATCCCGTCGTTGAAGCATGGCCGTCCGTTCACGGTCGAGCGGGTCGGCCCCAAGGTCCAGGCCGCCCAGTAGGCAGCGCAGCAAGTCAAGAGAATGATCCGGTACAGTCTCGTCTGCGAGGCCGGACACGGCTTCGAGAGCTGGTTCCCGTCCTCGGATTCCTACGACACGCAGGTCGCGCGCGGGCTGGTGACCTGCCCTGTGTGCGACAGCGACAAGGTCGGCAAGGCCCTGATGGTCCCGAGCATCGCGCGCACCGACCGGGAGCGGGTGCCGGCATCGCCGCGGGCGCAGCCCGACGCGGCCGTCACCATGGTGTCGGAGCCCGAACGCCAGGTGAGGGCCATGCTCCGCGCCCTGCGGGACCAGGTCGTGGCGAATTCCGAGCACGTGGGCGCGCGCTTTCCCGACGAGGCGCGCAGGATCCATTACGGTGAGGCGGAGGGCCGCGCGATCTACGGTGAAGCCAGCCTCGCGGAGGCCCGGGCCCTCATCGAGGAAGGGATCGACGTGGCCGCCCTCCCGGTCCTGCCCGAAGATCGCAACTGAGCGGCGCCGCGGCGCGCGTTCAGGGCCGCACCGCCGCGGTGCCGGCCAGGGAGGCCAGCGCGGCGGACGCGAGGGCGCTCCATCCGGCCAGGGAGATCCCGAGCACCCGCAAGGCCGCCACCGAGCAGTCGACGACCTTGGTCGACTGCAGCGCGCTCAGGAAATCCCCGATCTGCGCGGGATTGGCGCCCGCTCCGCCGCCGCAATCGCTGGGGCCCGCCCAGAACCCCCACTCGGCGCCCGCGTGATAGACGCCGACCGCCGTCCCGTAGAGCAGCCCGAGAGCCGCGAGACCGAGGGCCACCCGCCCGAGGCGCTCCGGCGCGAACAGCGCCGCGAGACCCAGCGGGACCGCCGCGTAGTAGGGCAGTCGCTCGGTCAGGCAGAGCTTGCAGGGCGCGTAGCCATATCCGTACTGCAGGACGAGGACCGCGGCCACGATGAGGGCCGACAGGATGGCGAGCCACAGGCCGGCCGTCTTCACACGCAGGGCAGCCGCCGTATTCATCGCTACAGGATCACCTTGAACAGCAGGAAGCCGAGGACGACGACGGCGACCGAGATGGCCACCACCGCGTTGAGGTGCCGGTCGAGGACGCCGCGGATCTGAACCCCGTACCGGCCGAGCAGCCCGGCCAGGATGAAGAAGCGGGCGCCCCGCGTGACGATCGACAGCAGCGTGAACCAGAACAGGCTGTAATGGGCGAAGCCCGACGTGATCGTGACGAGCTTGTACGGGATCGGCGTCAGGCCCTTCAGCAGGATGACCCAGTGGCCGTACCGGGCGTACGAATCCTGGAAGGTCGCCGCCGAATTCTGCAGGCCGTAGAGGCGGATCAACCATTCGCCCAGGGAATCGAACAGCAGCGCCCCGATGGCGTAGCCGACCAGACCGCCCAGGACCGACGCGACGGTGGCGATGGTGGCGTAGAGCCAGACCCGGTCGGGGCGGCTGACCGCCATGGGAACCAGCATGGCATCCGGCGGGACCGGGAAGAACGAGCTTTCGGCGAACGCCACGGCTCCGAGCGCGTAGGGCGCGGACGGCTTGTTGCTGAGCGCGAGGATCCACGCGTAGAGCCGCCGGAGCATTCAACATTCCGCAAGGAGTGGCCGGCCGCCCTTTGACCATAGGCGCTGCGCCTTGGCCAGATCGACCGTCGCGATGAAAAACACCCTTGGCCCGCGCCGCCGACCTGTGCGAAGAGCGCCCTGCAGGCGGGTATGGCGGAATTGGTAGACGCGGGCGACTCAAAATCGCCAGCCGCAAGGCGTGGGGGTTCGATTCCCTCTACCCGCACCACAGGTCTCCCCGATGCGGAGGCGCCGGCATCGCAGGGTTACGTCCTGCGCCCGCGGCGCGTCCCTGACGCCGTCCGACGGCACCCGGAACCGGGGCGAGACAGCCGGTCATCCTGACGTCGGCCGCGGCCTCCCCTAGTTTCATCGCCGCGGCGGCGTGAGCCGCCCGTGGCAACAGGGCGCGGCCGTGAGCGAGCACCGAAACATCGCGGTCCTGGGCGCCGGCATCGCCGGGGCGGTGGTTGCCCGGCGGCTTGCCGACGCCCGATGGACTGTCCGCGTCTTCGACAAGGGACGCGGCGTCGGCGGCCGGATGGCGACCCGGCAGATCGACGGGATGCCGTTCGATCACGGCGCGCAGTTCATGCGCGCGCACGGTCCCGCCTTCGCGGCGCAGCTCGACGATTGGGCGCGACGGGGCGTCGTGGCGCCCTGGTCGGGCGCGGGTCGCTGGGTCGGCGTGCCCGGCATGACCGCGCCCGTCCGCGATCTGCTGACGGATCTCGCGGTGGCGAGCGACGCGACGGTCACGCGGATCCTCCGGCGGGGCGACGACTGGCACGTCGAACTGGCGTCCGGCGCGGTCCACGGCCCCTTCGCCGCGGTGGCGATCACCTTCCCCGCTCCGCAGGTCGCGGCCTTGCTCCAGGCGTCCGGCTTCGCGCTGCCCGAGGTGGCGCGGGCGACCTATGCGCCCTGCTGGTCGCTGATGCTCGCGCTGGACGAGCCGCAGGCGGAGATCCTGATCGAGCCCCGGGAGGATCCCATCGGCCTTATCGCCCTCGACTCGTCCAAGCCCGGCCGGCCCGAGGGCGTCCGGCTGACGGTCCACGCCACGCCGAACTGGTCGCGCCTGCACCTTGAGGAGCCGCGCGAATCCATCGCCGCGGCCCTCATCCGGGCCGCCGGAGACCGGATCGGTACGGCGCTCCGGCCCACCACCGCGGTGGCACATCGCTGGCGCTACGCCCAGGTGGAGACCGCCCTGGAGGTGCCGAGCCTCTACGACCGAACCCTGCGGATCGGCGCGGCCGGCGACTGGTGTTTCGGCGCCCGCGTCGAGGCCGCCTACGACAGCGGCGCGGCCCTCGCCGAGACGATCCTGGCCGATCTGGGTCCGCAGGCGTGATCCCACCGATCGCCTTTCACCCCGCCTACGAGTCGAGCCTTCCGTCCAACCACCGGTTCCCGATGCGGAAGTACGGTTTGCTGGCGGAGACGCTGATCGCCAAGGGCCTCGCGCCGCTCGGCTTCGTGACCCCGGAGCCGGCAACCGCGGAGATCCTGGTCCGCGCGCACGACCCTGCCTACGTGGCGGCGGTGGTGAGCTGCGCGGTGCCCCGCGAGATCGAGCGGGCGATCGGCCTTCCGGTCGATGCGTCGCTGGTACGACGCTCGCGCGCCTCCGTGGGCGGGACCCTGCTGGCCGCGCGCCTGGCGCTCGCCGAGGGGCTCGCGGGCAGCGCCGCCGGCGGCAGCCACCACGCCCGGCGATCGCAGGGGGCCGGCTTCTGCGTGCTGAACGATGTCGCGGTGGCGGCGCGCACCCTCCAGGCCGAACGGCTGATCACCCGCGCCCTCGTGGTCGATCTCGATGTGCACCAGGGCGACGGCACCGCGGATTGCCTCGCCCTGTGCCCCGAGCTGTTCACGCTGTCGATCCACTGCGAGAACAACTACCCCGCTCAGAAGATCGCCGGCGACCTCGATATCGGGCTGCCGGATCGCCTCGCCGACGGCGCCTACCTCGAGATCCTGCAGGCGCGCCTGCCCGCGCTCCTCGATGCCCTGGCGCCCGACCTCGTGTTCTACAACGCCGGGGTCGATCCCCACCGGGACGATCGGCTCGGGCGCCTGTGCCTCACCGACGAGGGCCTGCTGGCGCGGGACCGTTTCGTGGTGTCCCAGGCCCGGGCTCGCGGCATCCCGCTCGTGGCGGTCATCGGCGGCGGCTACACCACCGACGTCGACGCCCTGGCGCAGCGGCATGCGTTGGTGTTCGAGGCGATGGCCGCCGAAGCCGCGGCGGGTCCGGCATCCGCCTGAGGCCCGAATGCATCAGGGTTCGCCGAACCTGATCGACGCGACGGCGTGGAAAGGTTTGGGCAAGCTCCGCATCCCAGAATGCCTCGACAGGGGATGTCTGCCGCGAAGCATCCGCGGCGCATTCTGTCGCCGTTGAGGTTGGAGCCATGCTTGCGCGGGTCTGGGACGTGGTCAAGGCGACGCTGGCGGTGTCGGCCCTGATCGCCGCCGCGCTCATCTCGGCCGACAAGGTCGATCGGCAGCGGGCGCAGCCGACGGCCGGTGTGACCCTGAACGAACCCGCCTTGACCGGCGCGATCACGCCCTCCGCACGTCCGTGACCTGCACCGGCCGTGAGGAAGCCCCGGGGCTCCGGTCCGGGATCGGAGCGGTCCCGCCGCGCGTCACCAGCCGTTGATGCGGGGCCAGATCTCGCCCGTGTGCTTCCCGTCCGCGACCACGTGGTAGCGATCGTGCTGGGCGCCGGTGGCGCAGGCGTGGTTCGGCAGGATCCGCAGCCGCGTGCCGATCGGGAGGTCGGGCAGCGTTGCCGTCGAGCCCTGCCGGACGGCGAGGATCCCGTGCTCCTGGTTGGCGCCGCGCACGATCAGGTCCCGCAGGGGCCGGCCCGCCCGGTCGCACACCACGCCATAGCCCTGGTCGACCGACTGTGCCGCCGTGCCCCGGTCGCGCGACAGCGCCATCCACCCGGCATCGGTGATGATCCAGCCCTTCTCGCGCTGGTGGCCGATCACGGTGGCCAGGACGGTGAGCGCGATGTCGGCAACCGCGCAGGAGCCGACTCCCGCCTGGAACAGGTCGCCGATCATGAACACCCCGGCGCGCATTTCGGTCACGCCGTCGAGGCGCTCCGCGTAGCGCGCGGTCGGGGTCGAGCCGACGCTGACGACGGGGCAGGGCAGGCCGGCCGCCCGGAGGATCGAGGCGGCCGCCACCGCGGCCGCGCGCTCGGCCTCCGCCGCGTCGCGCAAGGCGGCGGGATCGTGGAGCCCGTAGCTGTCGCCGGCGTGGAGCAGCACGCCGCGCAGGGCGGCGCCCGGGGCGAGCGCACGGCCGATGCCGACCAGCCGCTCCCCGTCGTGGGGTCCGACGCCGGACCGATGCCCGTCGCCATCCACCTCGATCAGCACCGGCAGGGTGTCGCCGGTGCGCTGACCCCAGGCCGCAACCGCGTCGGCCTGCACGATCGAATCGAGGACGATCGCCAGATCGGCACCCCAGCGCCGCCGGATGGCGCCGACGCGGTCGAGTTTCTGGGGTGCGATCCCCACCGCGTAGATCATGTCGCGGACGCCGCCCTCGGCGAAATACTCCGCTTCCCGCAGGGTCGAGACCGTGGCGGGACCCGACGCCTGCGCCATGGCCACGCGTGCGACGGCGAGGGACTTGGCGGTCTTGAGATGCGGCCGCAGCGTGACGCCCAATCCGTCCAGGCGCGCGCGCATCCCGTCGACATTCGCCTTGAGGCGATCCGCGTCGAGGAGGAGACACGGCGTTTCGAGTTCGTCGAGCCCGTCGCCCCCGGACGACACCGCGCGCTCACCGACCATCGCCCCGCTCCCGCCACCCACAACGTCGGCAACCGATAGGCGCTCGCCGGTGCCGCTCCAAGACCTGCGGCGTGGGGTCCCGTGGAGAGGCGGCCCCTAAACGGACCGGCGCAGAGCTGCCACGAAGGCTGTCGCGTCGCGGCCGATCTCCGCGACCGATTTTCCGGGACGGTAGAGATTCGAACCCAGTCCGAAGCCGTCGGCCCCGGCTTGCCGCCACGCGGCGACGCCGTCCGGGGCGACACCGCCGACCGCGAGCACGCGCGTGCCGGTCGGCAGCACCGCCCGATGCGCCTTGAGGGCCGCCGGCGAGGCGACGTCCGCCGGGAAGAGCTTCAGGGCGGTGGCGCCGGCCGCGAGCGCCGCGAAGGCTTCGGTCGGCGTCTGGTAGCCCGGCAACGAGACCAGACCGGCCGCCACCGTCGCCCGGATGACGGCGGCATCGGTGTTGGGCGAGACCACCAGGGTGCCTCCGGCGGCGGCGACGGCCTCCACCTGCGCCGCCGTCAGCACGGTGCCGGCACCGATCAGGGCACGCCCGGCCAGTCGGTCGGCCAGGACGGCGATGCTGCGCAGCGGCTCCGGCGAGTTGAGCGGAACCTCGATCAGGGTGAACCCGGCCGCCACGAGCGCCTCGCCCACCTCCGGCGCCTCCTCGGGCGTCAGGCCGCGCAGGATCGCCACGAGCGGGCAGGCCGAGAAGGCCGCGTCGAACCGGTCGAGGAGGGTCATGCGCGGTAGCTCCAGATGGCGTGGATCCCCGCCGTGGCGGAACCGTCCGGCACCACGACCGGCGTCCCGCCCGCCTCGGTGATCGCGACGGCGTAGAGGACGCCGAGCGGTCCGCCGCCGAGCACGTGGACCGGTCGGCGGCCGAGATCCTCGCGGGTCGCGACGTCGGCGCCGATCAGGATGCCGCTGGCGTAGGCGGCGGCCTCGGACGGCGCAAGCCGTTCGAGGAGCACCCCGGCCCGGACCTCGAACAGGGTCGCGACGAGGTTCTGCGACGCGATCCCACGGCGGAGCCCGCGCCGGAACGCGGCCCCGTCGGTGACGGCGCCGTCCAGCATCCCCGCGAGCACACCGTGGGCGCCGAGCAGCGCGAACACCTCGCCGGTCATCACCGTCGTGAAGGTGGTGATCGCGCCCCCCGCGGTCTCGATCCACTTGTTGTGCGTGCCGGGCTGGCAGAAGAGCGCGGTCGGCGGCGCCGCACCGGTCCGGATCGCGCCGAGGACCTGGATCTCCTCGCCCCGCATCACGTCCGGCCGCTTGCCGTTTCTGAGGGCGACGCCGGGAACGATGTGAACGCCGGGCGCGGCCTCCAGCGTCGCAGCCGCCAGCTGCTCCAGGCCGGCCGGAACATCGACGTAGGGCGCCTCGCGCCAGCCCCGGCTCGAACCCACCATCCCGCTGGCGATGATCGTGTCGGCGCCGAGGCGCTGGCGCAGGGCGGCCACGGATACGGGATAGTCGCCGGGGGCGAGCGCCAGGACGCCGCGATCATCCTGCAGGCTGTCGACCACGGCGCCGTCGGCGGTGATCGCGTAGGCCCGCCGGTTGGTCGTGCCCCAGTCGACCGCGAGATAGGCCGGCCGACCCGACATGCCACCCTCCCCAATGCAATTTGTCTGAGTTAATCGGGCGCCGACGACCCGTCAAGCGCGAAGCGGCCGGCCTGCGCGCGCGAAAACGGCGGAGAATTATCAGTCGCCGGGGATTGTCGCTCCGCGCCGAGCGTTTGCGATGGACTGTTCCAGGGCAGATCGGCGATATGGCCGCCAAGACATCATGTCCGGGAGGGACGCGCTTGGCACGGGACGTGATCCTGGCGACCGATGGCCTGACGATGGAATTCCGCGGGTTCCGGGCCGTCAACGGCGTGGCGTTGCAGGTCGAGCGCGGGACGATCCACGCGCTGATCGGACCGAACGGGGCCGGCAAGACCACCTGCTTCAACCTGCTGACCAAGTTCCTCATCCCGACCGCCGGGACGATCCGGTACAAGGACCGGGACATCACCGGGATGAAGGCCGCCGACGTGGCCCGCCTCGGCCTCGTGCGCTCCTTCCAGATCTCCGCGGTGTTCCCGCACCTCACGGTGATGGAGAACGTCCGGATCGCGCTGCAGCGGAGGCGGCGGGGCGACTCCTTCGATTTCTGGCGGCCCGAGCGGGTGCTACGGGCCCTCGACGACGAGGCGCTCGCGCTGGTCGAGGCCGTCGGCCTGTCCGACTTCGCCGATGGGCTGGCGGTCGAACTCTCCTACGGGCGCAAGCGCGCGCTGGAGATCGCCACGACCCTCGCCCTCGACCCGGAGATGCTGCTCCTCGACGAGCCGATGGCCGGCATGGGCCATGAGGACGTGGAACGGACGGCGGCCCTCATCCGCCGCGTGTCGAAGGATCGCACGATCCTGATGGTGGAGCACAACCTGTCCGTCGTGGCCTCCCTGTCGGACCGCATCACCGTCCTGGCCCGCGGCCAAGTGCTGGCCGAGGGCGATTACGCCACCGTCTCGAAGGATCCGCGCGTGATCGAAGCGTATATCGGGGCGGGTCATGCCTGAGGCAGCGCTGCGGGCATCCGCACCGGCGGCGGCGACCGGGTCGCTCCTCACCCTACGCGGGCTGGAGGGCTGGTACGGCGAAAGCCATGTCCTGCACGGCATCGACCTCGACGTGCGGGCCGGCGAGGTCGTCACGCTGCTCGGCCGCAACGGCGCGGGCAAGACCACCACCCTCCGGGCGATCATCGGCATCCTCGCCAAGCGCGCCGGCTCGATCGTCTACGACGGCGTCGAGACCATCCGGATGGCCTCCCGCAACATCGCCAGGCTCGGCCTCGGCTACGTGCCGGAGGAGCGCGGCATCTTCGCGAGCCTCACCGTCCACGAGAACCTGATGCTGCCGCCGCGGGTGAAGCCGGGGGGCATGTCGGTGGCCGAGATCCACACCCTGTTCCCGAACCTGAAGGAGCGCGCCGGCAGCCAGGGCACGAAGCTCTCGGGCGGCGAGCAGCAGATGCTGGCGATCGGGCGGATCCTGCGGACCGGCGCCAAGCTGATCCTGCTCGACGAGCCCACGGAGGGCCTCGCGCCGGTCATCGTCCAGCAGATCGGCCGGACGATCCAGCAATTGAAGGCTCAGGGCTACACGATCGTGCTGGTCGAGCAGAACTTCCGCTTCGCCCAGACGCTCGCGGACCGGCATTTCGTCATCGAGCAGGGCCGGGTGGTCGACATGATCCCCAACGCCGAACTTGACGCCAATATCGACAAGCTTCACGCGTATCTCGGCGTCTGAAGCCTGCCTAGTAAAGCTGTACAAGCGCCGGCAATCGGCGCCTCGATACTCGGCCGGCAGGGAATTGCCGCGCCGCTGGAGGATGGAAACGCAATGTTCGGACGCATCGCCCGGCCTGTGACCCTCGCCGCGCTCTCGGGCGCCCTGATGATCGGCACCGCGGCCGCGCAGACGAACGTGAAGATCGGGATCCTCGGCGACCGCTCGGGCGCCTATTCCGACATCAGCGGAGAGGGCTCGGTCGTGGCCGCGAAGCTGGCCATCGAGGACTTCAAGCCGGAGACGCACGGCCTGAAGGTCGAGATCGTCTCGGCCGACCACCAGAACAAGCCCGATGTCGGGGCCGCCATCGCCCGGCAATGGTACGACCGCGACGCGGTCGACATGATCACGGACGGCGTGACCTCCTCGGTGGCGCTGGCGATCAGCCAGGTCACCAAGGAGAAGAACAAGGTCTTCATCGACACCGGCGCCGGCACCGCGGACCTCACCGGCCCCCAATGCACGCCGAACACGATCCACTGGGTCTACGACACGGTGGCGCTCGCCAACGGCACCGGCGGCGCCATGGTCAAGCGCGGCGGCAACACGTGGTTCTTCCTCACCGCCGACTACGTGTTCGGCCAGACGCTCCAGCGCGACACCAGCGCGGTCATCACCAAGAATGGCGGCAAGGTCCTGGGCTCGGTGAAGACGCCGTTCCCGACCTCCGATTTCTCATCCTTCCTGCTGCAGGCCCAGGGGTCGGGCGCCAAGGTGATCGGGCTCGCCAATGCCGGCACCGACACCATCAACTCCATCAAGCAGGCCGGCGAGTTCGGCATCACCGAGGGCGGCCAGGCGCTCGCCGGACTCCTGGTGTTCTCCTCGGACGTGCACTCGCTGGGCACCAAGGTCGCGCAGGGGCTGGTGCTCACGGAGCCGTTCTACTGGGACCTGAACGACCAGACCCGGGCGTTCTCGGACCGGTTCGCCAAGCAGATGAAGGGCGGCTCGAAGCCCACCGCCAATCACGCGGGCGTCTATTCGGACGTGCTCCACTACCTGAAGGCGGTGGCCGAGCTGAAGTCGACCGCCGACGGCGCCGCCACGGTCGCCAAGATGAAGGCGATGCCGACCGACGACCCGCTGTTCGGCAAGGGCTCGATCCGCGCCGACGGGCGCAAGATCCACGACATGTACCTGTTCGAGGTCAAGAAGCCCGCCGAGTCGAAGGGCGAGTGGGACCTGTACAACAAGCTGGAGACCATCCCGGGCGACCAGGTCTTCCGTCCCCTCAACGAGGGCAATTGCCCGCTCGTGAAGGGCTGACGGTGCGATCGGGGCGCGGAGAACGGCCATGACCACGATCTTCGGCGTGCCGACCCAGGCGCTGTTCGGACAGCTGCTGCTCGGCCTGATCAACGGCTCGTTCTACGCGATCCTGTCGCTCGGGCTCGCGATCATCTTCGGGCTCCTGAACATCATCAACTTCGCCCACGGCGCACTCTACATGATGGGCGCCTTCGTGGCCTGGATGCTGCTCACCTACGTGGGCCTCGGCTACTGGTGGGCGCTGGGGCTCGCGCCCCTCGTAGTCGGCGTGTTCGGCATCGTGCTGGAGCGGGTGCTGATCGCCCGGCTCTACAAGCTCGACCACCTCTACGGGCTGCTGCTGACCTTCGGACTGGCGCTGATCATCCAGGGCCTGTTCCGCAACCAGTACGGCGTGTCGGGCCTGCCCTACGCGATCCCGGCCGAGCTTTCGGGCGGCCAGCGCCTGCCGTTCATGTTCCTGCCGAACTACCGGGCCTGGGTGGTGGTCGCCTCGCTGACCGTGTGCATCGCCACCTGGCTGGTGATCGAGAAGACCAAGCTCGGCGCCTACCTCCGGGCCGCCACCGAGAACCCGACGCTGGTCCAGGCGTTCGGGGTCAACGTGCCGCTGTTCCTGACCCTCACCTACGGGTTCGGGGTGGCGCTCGCGGGCTTCGCGGGCGTGCTGGCGGCGCCGATCTACTCGGTGAATCCCAACATGGGCGCCGACATCATCATCGTGGTCTTCGCCGTGGTGGTGATCGGCGGCATGGGCTCGATCATCGGCTCGGTGATCACCGGCTTCGCGCTGGGTCTGGTCGAGGGGCTGACCAAGGTGTTCTATCCGGAGGCGTCGGCCACCGTGATCTTCGTGATCATGGTGCTGGTGCTGCTCGTCAAACCCGCCGGCCTGTTCGGGCGCACGGCCTGACCGCGAACCGAGGCTCGAACCCCCATGGCCGACACCGCCGCCCTCGACGCCGCCCCGATCGCCGCCGCGCTGCCGACGCGTCGTGACGACAAGGCGCTCCACCGCCTGATCTTCGTGGGCATCGCGGTGCTGCTGATCGTGGCGCCGCTGGTGCTCTACCCCGTCTACCTGATGAAGGTGCTGTGCTTCGCGCTGTTCGCCCTCGCCTTCAACCTGCTCCTCGGCTACGGCGGCCTGCTCTCCTTCGGCCACGCCGCCTATTTCGGCATGGCGAGCTATCTCTGCGCCTATACGGCCAAGAGCCTGGGCTTCTCGCCGGAGCTGGCGATCCTGTCGGGCACCGCGACCGCGGCGCTGTTCGGCCTCGTCTTCGGCGCGCTGGCGATCCGCCGCCAGGGCATCTACTTCTCGATGATCACCCTGGCGCTGGCCCAGATGGCGTTCTTCTTCTCGCTGCAGGCGAAGTTCACCGGCGGCGAGGACGGCATCCAGGCGGTCCCCCGCGGCAACCTCTTCGGCGTGCTGAGCCTCGCCGACGATCGGGCGATGTACGGGTTCGTCTGCGTGATCTTCATGGCCGGGATGCTGCTGATCTACCGGATCATCCACTCGCCGTTCGGTCAGGTGCTCAAGGCGATCCGCGACAACGAGCCGCGAGCGATCTCGCTCGGCTACCGGGCCAGCCAGTACAAGCTCGCGGTCTTCGTCCTCTCGGCGACGCTGGCGGGTCTCGCGGGCTCGACCAAGGCCATCGTGTTCCAGCTGGCCTCGCTCACCGACGTCCATTGGTCGATGTCGGGCGAGGTGGTGCTGATGACGCTGGTCGGCGGCATGGGCACGGTGTTCGGGCCGATCGTCGGCGCGCTGGTGATCGTCACCATGGAGACCTACCTCGCCCAGTTCGGCGCCTGGGTCACGATCATCCAGGGCTGCGTCTTCGTGATGTGCGTGCTGCTGTTCCGCGAGGGCATCGTCGGGCTCATCGCCAAGGTGATCCGCAAGCCGCTCTGACCCGAAGGATCCGGTTGCGCCGCCCGGGGCGGTGACAATTCGTTAACCAAGACCGCGCAACCTGACATTCCAATCCGGTCAGGTGCTGCCATGTCGAAAGCCGCTTCGCTCAGCATCGACGATCCCGCGGTCGATTGCCCGGTTCCGGCGGAGACGGTCGGCCGGCTCATCAAGGCCGATCCCGATACCGCCAGCTTCCTCCTGGACGGGATCCCGGAGGCGACACGGGCGCGCCTCGCGGTCTGGCTCTACGGACGCAGCCATACCCACGAGATCGGCATCCGCGTGGCCGCGAGCTGCGACGGCGCGACCCTGCGCCGGGCCGCCGGGATCGTCGGGAACGCCCTGTACGACCTGTCCCGGAGGCCCTATGCGGCGCCGAGTCACGGGACGCGGAGCGGCGGCGCCGGCCGCATCTCCCTCGGCGGGTCCGCCCGGCGCGCCTGACCGCCGCGACGCGCGTCACCCGCCGCGATTGGAACGCCGCGCCGCAGCGGCTATCGTCGCGGCCGATGTCCGCTCCCCCGACAGTGCTGCCCGTCCGGCGCCTCGATCCCGTCCTCGTCGACCGCATCGCGGCCGGCGAAGTCGTCGAGCGCCCGGCCTCCGCCGTGAAGGAGCTGGTCGAGAACGCCGTCGATGCCGGTGCCCGGACCGTCGACGTCACCGTGGAGGCCGGCGGTCGCCGCCTGATCCGCGTGGTCGATGACGGGCGCGGCATGTCGCCGGACGACCTGGACCTCGCCGTCGAGCGCCACGCCACCTCGAAGCTTCCCGGCGGCGACTTGGCGGCGATCCGGACCCTGGGCTTCCGCGGCGAGGCCCTGCCGTCGATCGGGGCCGTCTCGCGCCTCGCCCTGGTCACCCGGAGCCACGACGCCGAGGCCGGCGCGAGCCTCACCGTCGAGGCCGGCAGCAAGGGGCAGGTCCGCCCGGCGCCGGCCCAGCGCGGCACCCGGATCGAGGTCACCGAGCTGTTCGCCGCGACCCCGGCCCGCCTGAAGTTCCTGAAATCCGACCGGGCCGAGAACGCCGCGATCGCCGAGGCCCTGCGCCGGCTCGCCGTGGCGCAGCCCGGCATCCGCTTCACCCTGCGCGCCGATGCCGGCCAGCCGCTGGTCCTGCCGGCCGAGAGCGGCACGGACGCGGACCTGCGCCGGCTCACCGCGGTGCTCGGGCCGGATTTCACCGCGAACGCGCTGCCGGTCCACCTGGCGCGCGAGGGCTTCTCGGTCACCGGCCATGTCGGCCTGCCGACCTACCACCGCGGCGCCGCCGGCCACATCCACCTCGTGGTCAACGGTCGGCCCGTCCGGGACCGGCTGCTCCTCGGCGCCGTCCGCGGGGCCTACGCCGACACCCTGGCCTCCGACCGGCATCCGGTGCTCGGGCTCGCCATCGCGTGCGATCCGGACCTCGTCGACGTCAACGTGCATCCGGCCAAGACCGAGGTGCGGTTCCGCGAACCCGGGCTGGTCCGCGCCCTGCTCGTGAGCGCGATCCACGACGCCCTGCGCCGGGGCGGTGCCCGCTCGGCCACGACCGGGGGCGCGCGGACGCTCGATGCCCTGCGGCCGGCCGGGCCCGGCCTGTCGACCCATACCGGCGCCACGATGCCGAGCCTGTTCCGGCCGACGCGTCCGGGGGCTTTCCCCGCGGGGACGCCCTCGGTGGCGGCCCCGGCCGGCTATCGGCAGCCGGACCAATGGCGCTCCGCGTCGGCCCCGTCCGGGGCCGGGATGATCGGCGCGCGCGCCGCGGACGCCGCATCGGGTTTCGGCGAGGGGGCACAGGCCGTGTTCGAGCGCCCGTCCGCGGCGCATGAAACGATGGCACCGCCGCAGGCGGATCATCGCCCGGTCCCCGGCGCCGACGAGACCGTCGATCATCCCCTGGGGGCGGCCCGGGCGCAGATCCACGAGACCTACATCCTCGCCCAGACCCGGGACGGCCTGGTCATCGTCGACCAGCACGCCGCGCACGAGCGCCTCGTCTACGAGCGGATGAAGGCCGAGCGCGCGGCGGGCGGGATCGCCCGGCAGGGCCTGCTCATCCCCGACGTGGTGGAGATGAGCCCGGAGGAGGCCGACCGCCTGGTTGCCGCCGCGCCGGAGCTCGACCGTCTCGGCCTCGCCATCGAGGCCTTCGGCCCCGGTGCCGTGCTGGTCCGCGAGGTGCCGGCCGGGCTCATCGGGGCCTCGGTGCGGGATCTCGTGACCGACATCCTGGACGCCCTTGAGGCGAGCGGCGACGAGGAGGGCGCCGCCGCCGCCGCGGAGGGTGGCCCCCTGGGTCGGCGCCTGGACGCGGTGCTCTCGCGCATGAGCTGCCACGGCTCGGTCCGTGCCGGACGGCGCCTGCGGCCCGAGGAGATGAACGCGCTCCTGCGCGAGATGGAGGCGACGCCGAATTCCGGCCAGTGCAACCACGGCCGCCCGACCTCGATCGAGCTGAAGCTCGCCGACATCGAGCGGCTCTTCGGCCGCCGGTGACGCCCTCGGGGTCCCCCGCGCCGCCCGGATGAGCCGCGACCCCGAGGGGTTTCATCGAAGCGCTTTCATGGTCGTCACGGTGCAGATAACACCGCCCGATCCTGTCAGAATGCCGTTCCGCCCCGCGCACAGGCATCCGCCGGAGCCCGCGACCCATGGACTTCACCATCTCTCCCCGCGTCGAGGATTACCGCGCCCGGATCGCGGCCTTCGTCGATGCGCACATCCTGCCCCTGGAGGCCGACCCGTCCGCCTATGACGGCCACGGCAATATCGGCCTCGCCGAACTCGCCCGGCTCCGCGGCCTCGCGCGGGAGCAGGGCCTCTGGTGCCTCCAGCTGAAGCCGGAGACCGGCGGGGCCGGGCTCGACAAGGTCGGCATGGCGGTCTGCTACGAGGCGATGAACCGCTCGATCTTCGGGCCTGTCGTCTTCAACTCCGCCGCGCCCGACGACGGCAACATGATGGTGCTGGAGCGCGTCGCCACCCCCGCCCAGAAGGCGCGCTGGCTCGATCCGATCGTGCGCGGCGAGGTCCGCTCGGCCTTCGCGATGACCGAGCCGCATCCCGGCGGCGGTTCCGATCCCGGGATGATCCAGACCCGGGCCGAGCGGCGCGGCGACACCTACGTGGTGACGGGCCGCAAGTGGTACATCACCGGCGCCGAGGAGGCCGCGCACTTCATCCTGATGGCGCGGACCTCCGACGACCCGCGCAAGGGCCTGACCGCCTTCCTGTTCCACAGGGACCAGCCCGGCTGGGAGATCCTGCGCCGCATCCCGATCATGGGGCCCGAGGAGCACGGCGGCCATTGCGAGCTGCTGTTCGACGGCCTCGAGATCCCGGCCGAGAACGTCCTGATGCACGAGGGCGATGGCCTGAAGCTCACGCAGATCCGCCTCGGGCCCGCCCGGCTGACGCACTGCATGCGCTGGCTCGGCCTGTCGAAGCGCTGCGTCGAGATCGCCCGGGCCTACGCGGCCGAGCGTTACGGCTTCGGGATCCGTCTGGCCGACCGGGAGAGCATCCAATTGATGCTGGGCGATCTCGCCATGCGGATCGAGATCGGCCGCCTGCTGGTCATGAAGGCCGCCTGGGCCCTCGATCAGGGCAGCTTCGCCCGCAAGGAGGTGTCGATGGCGAAGGTGCACGTCGCCAACCTCCTGCACGCCGCCGCCGACACGGCGATCCAGATCAACGGCGCCCGGGGCTACTCCACCGACACGCCGCTTGAATGGATCTACCGCTACGCCCGGCAGGCGCGGCTGGTGGACGGGGCCGACGAAGTCCACAAGATGGTGCTCAACCGCAACCTGGAGGCCGAGGGCGATGCCTTCTGGTCGTGGCCGGTCGGCGCGTGAGCGAGAGGCACAGAGTATGACCGACGTCGTGATCACAGGCGCGGTGCGGACCGCGATCGGCACCTTCGGCGGCGCGCTCGCGGCCACGCCGCCCTCGGAGCTCGCGGCCCGCTGCGTCGCGGAGGTTCTGCGCCGGTCCGGAACCGACCCCCGGGCCGTCGGGCACGTCGTCTTCGGCAACGTGATCCCCACCGAGCCGCGCGACGCCTACATCGCCCGCGTCGCCGCCATCGAGGGCGGCCTCCCCCAGGAAGTCCCGGCGCTGACGGTCAACCGCCTGTGCGGCAGCGGCCTGCAGGCGATCGTCTCGGCGGCACAGGCGATCCTGCTCGGCGACGCGGACACGGCGGTCGCCGGGGGTGCCGAGAGCATGAGCCGGGCGCCGCATCTCCTGAAGACGGGGCGCGTCGGGCAGCGGATGGGCGACGTCGCCCTGGTCGACTACATGGTCGGCGTGTTGAGCGATCCGTTCGGCAACGGCCACATGGGTGTCACCGCCGAGACCGTCGCCGAGCGCTACGACGTGTCCCGCGAGCAGCAGGACGCGTTCGCCGCCGAGAGCCAGGCGCGCGCCGCCCGGGCGATCCGCGAGGGCCGGTTCCGCGACCAGATCCTGCCGATCGACGTGCTGCGCAAGCGCGAGACGGTGGCGTTCGACACCGACGAGCACCCCAAGCCCACGAGCGCCGAGGATCTCGCCAAGCTGCGGCCCGCCTTCGCCAAGACCGGCAGCGTGACCGCCGGCAACGCCTCCGGACTGAACGACGGCGCCGCGGCCCTCGTCCTGTCGAGCGCCGCCAAGGCCGAGCGCGACGGACGGAAGCCCCTGGCCCGCATCGTCGGCTACGCCCATGCCGGCGTCGATCCCGCCGAGATGGGCATGGGTCCGGTCCCGGCGGTGCGGCGTCTGCTCGAACGGACGGGCCTGCGCGCCGGGGATTTCGACGTCATCGAGTCCAACGAGGCCTTCGCATCCCAGGCCTGCGCGGTGGCGCGGGCGCTCGACCTCGACCCCGGCCGGGTCAACCCCAACGGCGGCGCCATCGCGCTGGGCCACCCGATCGGTGCCACGGGGGCGATCATCACCGTGAAGGCGATCTACGAACTCGCCCGGACCGGCGGGCGCTACGGGCTGGTCACGATGTGCATCGGCGGCGGCCAGGGGATCGCCATGGCCGTCGAGCGGATGCACTGAGATGGCCGGACCCTTCGACCTCGCCGGCCGGCACGTCCTGATCACCGGCGCCTCCAGCGGCCTCGGCCGCCACTTCGCCACCACCCTGGCCCGGGCCGGGGCGCACCTGTCCCTCGGCGCGCGCCGGGCCGAGGCCCTGGCCGAGACCGTCGCCCGCGTCGAAGGGGAGGGTGGTCGGGCTCACGCCGTCGTCATGGACGTGACCGCCTCCGCCAGCGTCGAGCAGGCCCTCGACGCCGCGGAGGCGCGGTTCGGCCCCGTCCGCGTCCTCGTCAACAATGCCGGCATCACCGCGACGAAGCCCGCCATGGACCTCGACGAGGCGGATTGGGACGGGGTGCTCGACACGAACCTGAAAGGCGTCTGGCTGGTGGCGCAGGCCACGGGTCGGCGCATGGTCCGCCACGGCGTCGGCGGCAGCATCGTCAACATCGCGTCGATCCTGGGCCTGCGGGTGACCGGGGGGCTCGCGCCCTACGCGGCCTCGAAGGCCGGCGTCATCCAGCTGACCAAGAGCCTCGCGCTCGAATGGGCCCGCCACGGCATCCGGGTGAACGCCCTGGCGCCCGGCTACATCAAGACCGAGCTGAACGACGCGTTCTTCGACTCGGATGCCGGGAAGGCGCTGATCAGGCGGGTGCCGCAGCGGCGGCTCGGCGAGGCGGCGGAACTCGACGGTCCGCTGCTCCTGCTCGCCTCGGATGCCGGCTCTTACATGACCGGGAGCGTCGTGGCGGTCGACGGCGGCCACTTGGTGTCGGGCCTGTAGCGGATGGATCAGGAACCGCTGCGCGCGTGGCTCGCCGAGCATCTCGGCTGCCCGGATCTCGCCATCGCCGACATGCGCCCCCTCGGCGGCGGCTCCATCCAGGAGAACCGGCTCGTCCGCTGCCGGGTCGGCGGCGGCACCCGCGCCTTCGTGCTGCGCATGGACGCCGCCGCCACCATCGCGTCGAGCCGCTCCCGTGCGGAGGAGTTCCGCATCCTGGAGGCGGTCTGGCGCGCCGGCGTCCGGGTGCCCGAGCCGGTCGGCTTCTGCGCCGACCCGGCCATCATCGGCGCGCCCTTCGCGCTGATGGGTCTCGTCGAGGGCGTCGGACTCGGCCCCCGGATCGCCAAGGATCTGGCCCTCGGGGGCGACCGCGAGCGTCTGGCCGAGACCCTGGGCGGCGAATTGGCCAGGATCCACGGCGCTCTCGATCCCCGCGACCTGCCCGCCGGGCTCGCCTTCCTGGGCGCGCCCGACCCGAACCCCGCGCTGGCCGAGATCGCCCGGCTGCGCGCCAGCCTGGACGGGATCGGCGCGCGGCGGCCGGCGATCGAATGGGGGCTGCGCTGGGGGGAGTCCCGGGCGCCGGACTGCCCGATGCCGACCCTCGTCCACCGGGACTATCGCACCGGCAACTACATGGTCGACGCCTCCGGCCTCACCGCGGTGCTGGACTGGGAATTCGCCGGCTGGGGCGATCCCGATCAGGATCTCGGGTGGTTCTGCGCCGCCTGCTGGCGCTTCGGCCGACCCGAGCTCGAGGCCGGCGGCATCGGGTCCCGGGCGGCCTTCTACCGGGGTTACGCGGCTGCGGGCGGACGCCCGATCGATCCGGAGCGCGTGGCCTATTGGGAAGTGATGGCGCATGTGCGCTGGGCGGTGATCGCGCTGGAGCAGGGCGCCCGCCACGTCTCCGGTCGCGAGTTCTCCCTGGAGCTGGCGCTGACCGGCCGCATGGTGCCCGACCTCGAACGCGCCATCCTCCGGGCGACGCCCCCGGGAACGTGGAGTTGAGCATGCAGGACGACCCCTCCGGCGCCGCCCTCCTCGACGCCGCCCGCCGGGCCCTCACCGAGGAGGTCGTGCCGGGCCTCGAAGGCCGTCCCCGCTACGTCGCCCTCATGGTGGCCAACGCGATCGGCATCGCCGCCCGGGAGATCGCCGAGGCTGATCGGTTGCAGGCGGCGTCCGAGCGCGTCCTGGCCGGCGACGGCGTCGAAGCCCTGGTCCGGGCGATCCGCGCCGGGGCCCGCGACGCCGATCCCGACCTGCACGCCGCCCTGAGCGCGGCGACGCAGGCGGCGGCCGAGGTCTGGAAGCCCGCCCGGTCCGAGCGCTGACGGCTCAGAGCGCCCGCGCCTGCTCGCGCAGGACGAATTTCTGGATCTTGCCGGTGGAGGTCTTCGGTAGCGGGCCGAACACCACGGTCTTGGGCACCTTGAATCGGGCCATCCGCGCGCGGCAGAAGGCGATCACGTCCCGGTCGGTCGGCGCGTCGGCGCCGGGCTTCATTTCGAGGAAGGCGCAGGGACTCTCGCCCCAGGTCGCGTCCGGTCGCGCCACCACGGCGGCCAGCATCACCGCGGGGTGGCGCATCAGCACCTCCTCGACCTCCAGACTGGAGATGTTCTCGCCGCCCGAGATGATGATGTCCTTCGCGCGGTCCTTGATCTCGACCGATCCGTCCGGATGCCAGACCGCGAGATCGCCGGTCCGATACCAGCCGCCGGCGAGGGCGCGCCCGGTCGCCTCCGGATTGCCGAGGTAGCCCTTCATCACCGTATTGCCGCGCAGGCGAATCTCCCCGACCGCCGTGCCGTCCCGCGGCACCGGCTCGTCCGTCGCCGGATCGACCACCGACACCGCTTCGAGAGTCGCGAGCGGCACGCCCTGGCGCGCCATCCGACCGTAGCGCTCCGCGTCGGTCAGGTCCGCCCAGTCCGGCTGCGCCAGGCAGACCGTCGCCGGGCCGTAGCTCTCGGTCGCGCCGTAGAGGTGCGTCACCTGGAAGCCCAGCTCCTCCATGGTGCGGATGATCGTCGAGGACGGCGCCGCCCCGCCCACCGCGCAGCGCACCCGTTGCGGGAAGGCCGTGCGGTCGGTGTCCGGCGCGTGGGCGATCATCGAGAGGACGATCGGCGCGCCGCAGAGATGCGTGACGCCGTGGGCGGCGATCAGGCGGAAGATCGCCGCCGGCTCGACCTTGCGGAGGCAGACCTGGGTGGCGCAGGCCGCGACGCTGGCCCACGGGTACGACCAGCCGCTGCAGTGGAACATCGGCAGCGTCCACAGATACACGCTGTCGGCCGTCAGCCCGAAGGTCACGGCGTTGCCGAGCGCCTGGAGGTACGCGCCGCGATGGCTGTAGACCGCGCCCTTGGGATCGCCGGTCGTGCCGGACGTGTAGAGCAGGCAGAGCGATTGCCACTCGTCCTCCGGGCCGACCCAGGCGTAGTCCGGATCGCCCTCGGCGAGGAGCGATTCGTACGGGAGCGCCCCGGCAAGGCCGGTCTCGCCGATCGCCACCACCAGGATCGGCTGCCCGAACGCCGCGACGGCCTGGGCGGCGAGGGGGGCGCATTCGGCCTCCACGATCAGCACCCGGGCACCCCCATGCGCCAGCGAGAACGCGATCGTCGCCGGATCGAGGCGCGTGTTCAGCGGATTGAGCACTGCGCCGAGCATCGGCACGGCGAAGTGCGCCTCGATCATCTCGGGCACGTTCGGGGCGAGGATCGCCACGGTGTCGAGGGGCCGGACGCCGCGGGCCGCGAGCGCCGAGGCGAGCCGGCGGCAGCGGGCGTACAGGTCGGCGTAGGTGATGCGCCGGTCGCCGTCGATGATCCCCACCCGGGCGCCGACGGCGGCGGCGGCCCGTGCCAGGAGGCTCGCCGGGGTGAGCGGGACGTGGTTCGCGGGCGTCCGATCGAGCCCGGCCTCGAACGGGTGTCGGCCGGGCTGGCCGGGGCGCTGCGGGGTCTCCGTCATCGTTCTGCCTTCTCAGCGGGCGGCGGGCGTGGCGTTCGCTCCGCGGGAAATGATTTCGCCGCCGTCCCGGCTGTCAATCGCGCCCGCGATCGCAGCCGGTGCCCGGCGCGCGTTCTGTCACGACGCAGAGTTGACGGAAGCGCCGCGCTGACGGATGGCCTAAGCCAGGTCGCTGTTCCGGCCGGTTTGGTCCGGCAGCCGACAGACGGGGGACGCTTGTGGGAAACGACAACCTGCCGACGGTCTCCGCGCAGGCCGGTCGCGCCCTGGCCGAGAGCAGCGTGACGCGGGCGCGCGACGCCTACGAGCGCTTCGCCGAGGCGGGCGAGATGGCGCTGAACGCGTTCGAGACATCGATGGCCCAGACCTTCGAGGGCTGGCGTTCGGTGATGGGCTCCAGCCGCGAGACCGCCCACCAGCTCACCGACAGCAACGTCGCCGGGGCCCGCCGGATGCGCGAGCAGTATGAGGCCGCCGGCGCCCGGCTCTACAATGCCTTCGAGGACAACGCGGTCCACGCCATGGCGGCGATGCGCGAGATCGGTCATCGCATGCTGGTCGCCGCCGACACGAACATCCGTGCCAATCTCGACTTCGCCGAGCGCGTCGCGAAAGCCGCGGATGCCCGGGAGGCCGCGGCCTTGAACCTGACGTTCCTTCAGGAGCAGTCGCGCCGTCTGACAGAGCAGATGGTCGATCTCCACCAGACGACCGGCCGGCTCGCCCGCGAGGCCGCCGCGCGCGTCGAGACGCCGTGACGGTGATCCCGGCGGAGCGGCCCGTGGTGGATCCCGGCGGTGCGATGCCGCGGCTCGACGACCTCAGTCGCGCCGATGTGCCGTTCCGGACCGGTCACTTCTGGGCCTATGCGCCGCACGACTTCCACCGCATCGCCTACGTCGAGTGGGGTGAGCCGGACTCGCCGCACGTGGTCGTCTGCGTGCATGGCCTGAGCCGCCAGGGCCGGGATTTCGATCCCCTCGGGTATCGGCTCGCCAAGATGGGCTACCGGGTGATCTGCCCGGACCTGCCCGGGCGCGGGCTCAGCGGATGGCTCAAGGATCCGGAACTCTACGGCCTGCCGCAATACGCGGCCGACATGGCCGCGCTGATCGCGCATCTGCGGATCCCGGGCAAGATCGACTGGGTCGGCACATCCCTCGGCGGCCTCACCGGCATGGTGCTGGCCGCTGCGGCCAACACGCCGATCCGCCGCATGGTCATCAACGACATCGGACCGTTCCTCCCCTGGGCCCCGATCCGTCACATCGGCTCGCGCCTGCGCGATGCCCCGCGGCTGCACCACAACCTCGCGTCGGGCGAATCGCGGCTGCGCACCGTGCTGGCGGCCTTCGGCCCCTTGACCGACGAGCAGTGGCGCCACATCGCCAAGCACAGCTTCTTCCGTGAGCCCAACGGCGGCTGGCGCCCGCACTACGACCCCGGCATCGGCGACGCGTTCCGTCCCGGCCGGGTCTACAGCGTCAGCATGTGGCGGGACTGGGACGCCATCGCCTGCCCGGTCCTGCTGCTGCGCGGGGCGCAGTCCGAGCTGCTGCTGGCCAGCACCGCGGACGAGATGGTTCGCCGCGGGCCGCCGACCGAGCGCGTCGAGATCGCCGATTGCGGCCATGCGCCGGCCCTGCTGGACGATCACCAGCTCGCGATCGTGACCGGATGGCTCGGCACCGCCGCCTGAGCCGGACCGGATGCCGGATCGATACGCAATCTCCACCATGCGGAAGAAAATACAGTTCGGGCGGCGTTCGACGATCCGCCAAATCCATCGGCGCATTCAGATAGTGTTCTGGCAATATCTACGTATTTTAAACTGAGTTCATGTGTCGGCAGACCGATTTTTTCCCGGCGGACGACGCCATCATTGTCCGCTCAGCGGCGCAGTGCTGGAGATCTAAGATTTCGACAGCGTAACCATTCGTTGCGTAGCGTGGCAGGCTGTGGCATCAACGATCGCAGGCCGATCCCCCGGCCGCGCGATGATGCACCTGTTGGTTGTGATCGGCGGCTGATGCACCGGCCCGGCATGCCCGCCGACAGAGCAGACTTTCGGACGACCTCCCATGGCCAATTCCACCCCCAAGCCGAAGCAGACCACAGCCATCGATCACGGGGTCGGCAGCCGAATCGCGTTCCTGCGTGCCGCCAACGGCCTGAGCCAATCCGCCCTCGCGAGCGCGCTGGGCGTGAGCTTCCAGCAGGTCCAGAAGTACGAGACCGGTAAGAATCGCGTCGGAGCCGGTCGCCTTCAGGCGATCGCCGAGCGGCTCGGGGTCCCGGTCTCCAGCTTCTTCGATCCGGAGCCGGACGCGGGAGCCGACGGCGGTCCGGCACTGCTGCGTGTCTCCGGGGCCCTGGAGCTCCTGCGGGCCTACAACCAGATCGCCGACGACCAGATGCGCCGCGACGTGCTCGCCCTGGTCAAGTCGGCGGCGCGGCTTGCCCAGGCCCGGGCGTCGGGCGAGGCGGTGCCGGCGTGCGCCGGGCAGAACGGCGTCGCGCCGAGCGCCTGAGCGCCGGCGGCCCGGTCGGCCCGCCGCCCGGGCTGCCGAGGGACACCGCAGGTCGCCTCGGCGACCCGTGTCACCCTGTCGGCGACCTGCCGAGCCCGGATCCGGAACGAGGCTTAGTCGCGATGGCCGGGTTCCGGCTGAGGCGCATCGACCCCACCGGCCCTGCGAGACCGCCTTCCGATTCGCCGAAGAGGGACCGCCCGGCGGCACTGCGCCTGCGGCCCGCATGGCGAAGCGCCGGAGGGGCCGTCGGGCGGGCTCAGGTCCCGAACCGGGCGAGGGACACGGCGGTGTCGCCGTAGACGCGACGCTCCAGGGCGCTGAACCCCGACGGCCAGGCGAGCTCCGCGGTCTCGGCCTCCTCGACGACCACGAGAGCGCCGGAGGCGAGCCAGGCGCCCTCCGCCGCACTCGCGAGGGCCCGCGGCGCCAGATCGCGATTGTAGGGCGGATCACAGAACACGAGGGAGAACTGGCCGGCGGTCCCGGCCGGTCCGAGGCGGGTCGCGTCCCGGCGGAACAGGCGCGTCACCCCCTCGGCGCCGAGGGCCTCGATATTCGAGCGGATCACCGCCCGGGCCTCGGCGCCCTCGTCGACGAGGAGCGCGTAGGCGGCGCCCCGCGACAAGGCCTCGAACCCGAGCGCTCCGGTGCCGGCGAACAGGTCGAGCACCCGGGCCTCCGGGACGGCCGCCGCGTAGGCATGCGTCAGCACGTTGAAGAGCGATTCGCGCAGGCGGTCCGAAGTCGGCCGGATCGCGTCGGTGCGCGGCGTCGCCAGCCGTCGGCCCCGCCACGTCCCGCCGACGATCCTCATCGCGGGCCGCGCGACGGCCGCCCGCCGCCGGGCTTGTGACCGCCGCCGGGGCCGCCGGCAGGCTTGGCGCCGCCCCGGGCACCACCGGGGCGGCCGCCGGGTCTCGCGCCGGCCGGGGCGCCCGCACCCCGGCCCGCGCCCCGTCCGGCGCCCTTGTCGAAACCCTTGTCGAAACTCTTGCCGGCGAAGCCGCCGGGCTTCGCGCCGCGGGGTTTCGGACCGCCGAAGGCGGGTTTGCCGCCGGCGGAGTCCGGGGTCCGCGGCCGGAAACCGCCCTTGCCGCGGGCCGCGCCCTCGGGTGCCCCGCCGTCGAAGGACCGCTCGCTGCGCCCCCCGGGCTTCGGACCGCGGCGCTCATCCTGGCGGGTCTGAGCCCGCGGGCCTTCGAACGCCCGGGGCGCGTCCCGGTGGGGCCGGTCGCCGCCTCCGCGCTCGCCGCGCGACGCCGGCCGCTGGTCGCCGCGCGGGGCGTAGCCACGCTCGCCGCCCGAGGCGGATTCGCGGCCGGGGCGGCCGGCCGGACCGCGCTGAGGCCGCTCGGAGGGGCCGTCATCGGCGTAGCGGCGGCGCGGCTTCGCCGCGGGGGCGGCCTCGACCGGCGTCGCCGACAGACGTTCCACCACGACCCGCCGCTCTCCGGCCCGGATCGAGCCGACCCGCTCGCGGCCCCGCTCGGCCGCCGAGGCCTGCGCGGCCCGGGGGTCGGCACCCCGGCGGGGAATGCGGGTACCCCGCGGCTTCGTCGCTTCGTCGTCCCGCCACGTCGCATTGCGCGGCCCGGAACCGGAGCCGCCCGTCGCGACGCGGGGCGTCGGCGCCGGGCGGGCGGCGGTGCGCCGGCCTGCGGCTGCCGGTGCGGCCCGATCGGGTTTCGTCGACCCGCCGAACGGCGTGATCGGCTCGCGCACCGGGCTCTCGAAATCGACGCCCGCCTGCTCGGCGAGGTTCTTGCCCAGTTGGTCCTTCAGGACGCGGGTCCGCACTTCCTCGACCAGACCGACTTCGAGGTCGCCGAGCTGGAACGGACCGAAAGAGAGCCGGATCAGCCGGTTCACCGACAGGCCGAGATGTTCGAGGATGCGCTTGACCTCGCGGTTCTTGCCCTCACGCAGGCCGAGCGTCAGCCAGACGTTGTCGCCCTGGGCGCGGTCGAGGGTCGCCTCCACCGGGCCATATTCCATGCCGTCGATGGTCACGCCCTTGGCGAGCCTGTCGAGCTGCGCCTGGTCTGTATCGCCGTGCGCGCGGACCCGGTAGCGGCGCAGCCAGCCGGTCTCGGGATGGGCGATCACCTTGGCGAGACCGCCATCGTTGGTGAGCAGCAGCAACCCCTCCGTGTTGATGTCGAGGCGCCCGATGGCGACGACCCGGGGCAGCTCCTCCGGCAGGATCTCGAAGACGGTCTGCCGCCCCTCCGGATCCTTCGCCGTGGTGACGACGCCGCGCGGCTTGTGGAAGATCCAGAGGCGGCTGCGCTCCCGCGACGGCATCGGCTCGTCGTCGACGAGGATCTGGTCCGCCTCCGTGACGTTGCGGGCGGGCGAGGTCAGCGTCTCGCCGTTGACGCTCACGCGGCCGGCCAGGATCATCGCCTCCGCGTCGCGCCGCGAGGCTATGCCGGCCCGGGCCATCGCCTTGGCGATGCGCTCCCCGGGCGGCGTCTGGACTTCGCCTTCGGGCGCGGCCGCCGGATCGGCCTCCGGCGACGCGGCTGCCGGTTCCGCCGTCGGCGGGACCGCGCGGCCCTTCGCCTTGCGCGCCGGCGCGTCCGCGACGGAGCCGGGGTCGGTGCTCGGCGTCCAGCCGCCCACCCGCGTGGTTTCGGGATCAGGCCGGGCGGGATCGTCCGGCGGGGTGTCGTTTGGCGTGTCGCTCATGCCCGCGCCATATCAGAGCCTGTACCGACAGGCGAGGCGGCCGAGCGGAGCGCAGAACGGCAAAGGGCGGCCCAGCCGGACCGCCCCCGATAAAATCCGCCGATCGGCCGTCGTCAGAGCCTCGGCGAGCGCCCGCGCATCACGCCGAACACGGCGGAGATCAGGAACAGGGCGATCGCCACGAAGAAGACGATCTTGGCCGCCTCCATGGCCGTACCGGCGATGCCGCCGAAGCCCAGCAGCGCCGCGATGAGCGCGACGACGAGAAACGTTACAGCCCAACCGATCATGGCATCCTCGCGTTGTTCGAACCGGTTCAGGATCGGAACCCGCACGCGGCGGGTCCCGTTCCGTACGATGCGCGGCTCAGAGCTTGTCGGTCGCCGACTTCACGGCGCTCTTCGCGTCGCCCACGGTGCCCTGCGTCTTGCCCTTGAGCTCCTGGGCCGCACCCTCGGCCTTCATCTTGTCGTTCCCGGTCGCGTCGCCGATGCCCTGCTTGGCCTTGCCGAGAGCCTCGTTGGCGACACCCTTGATCTTGTCGGTGGTGCTGCTCATGGCGTTGTCCCTTTCGCGGTTGCTGCGGCGGCGCCGCACTCGGTCGTCAAACGGTCACGGTCGCCCGAATGTTCCAGGGCTTAACATTGCCTTGAGTTGATTCGCGGCCGCCCGCTCGAGCGATGGAGTGAGAACACCTTGGCTGCAGATCCGATCCGACGGTCTGGGTTCACATCTCCGGGGGCGGTGTCGGCCCTCGATCGCGCGTTCGACGCCGCCCGCGCGGCAGCACGGATGGGCGAGGTTCCGGTCGGGGCCGTGGTGGTCCGGGACGGGATCGTGCTGGCCGTGGCCCACAATCAGCCGCGGGCCCTGCGGGATGCCACCGCGCATGCGGAGATCCTGGCCATCCGCGCGGCCTGCGCGCGGATCGGCGACGAGCGGCTGACCGGCTGCGACCTGTATGTAACCCTGGAGCCCTGCGCCATGTGCGCGGGCGCGATCTCGTTCGCGCGGATCCGGCGCCTCTATTACGGAGCGGCCGACCCGAAAGGCGGCGGCGTCGAGCACGGGCCTCGGGTCTTCAACCAGCCGACCTGTCACCACGCGCCGGACGTCTATGGCGGCTTCCGGGAGCGCGAGGCTGCGGCGCTGCTGCGGGATTTCTTCGCGCAGAGGCGCGGATGAAAGCCGGGTCCACCGGCACGAGACCGCCGGTCTCGGCACATGTGATGGAGGCGACACGATGATCCCCACCTACCGCCGTGCCCTGATCGTCGGCGCGGGCTCCGGCCTGAGCGCGTCGCTCGCCCGGCTCCTGGCTGCCGACGGTCTCAAGATCGGCCTCGCCGCCCGCGACGTCGACAAGCTGGCCGAGCTGGCCACCGAGACCGGCGCGGCGGTCCACGCGTGCGACGCCAGCCGCCCGGGCGACGTCGAGGCCCTGTTCGCACGGCTGGAGCCGGCGCTCGGGGGCGCGCCGGACGTGGTGATCTACAACGCCAGCGGGCGGCTGCGGGGCCCCGTCGTCGATCTGGACCCGGAGGCCGTCGCCCGGGCGCTGATGGTCTCCGCCTACGGCGGCTTCCTGGTGGCGCAGGCCGCGGCGCGCCGCATGCTGCCGCACCGTCATGGCGCGATCCTTCTCACCGGGGCGTCGGCGAGCGTGAAGGGCTTCGCCGGCTCGGCGCCCTTCGCGATGGGCAAGTTCGCCCTCCGGGGCCTCGGTCAGAGCCTCGCCCGCGAGCTGCAGCCGCAGGGCATCCACGTGGCCCACGTCGTGATCGACGGGGCGATCCGCAATCCGCTGCGCGGCGGCGAGCCGGCGGACGCACCCGACAGCCACCTCGATCCGGACGCCATCGCCCGAGCCTACCGGGACCTGCTGCGGCAGGACCGCAGCGCCTGGACGACGGAGCTGGAGCTGCGGCCCTGGCTCGAGCGCTTCTGACCGGGCCTACGGATTGACCCGCACGCCGAAGAGGAACGTGTTCTCGCTGAAGCTCGAACCGACCACCGTGCTGTTGATCTGCTGGAAGATGTAGGTGCCGCGCAGGGTCAGCCAGCGCGTCAGGTGATAGTCCAGCCGCGCCGTCGCCGAGTATCCGTTCTCCCGGATCGTGCTGCCCTGGTAGACGTTGCGGAGGAAGGAGCCGCCGACGACGAGGGACAGGTTCCGCAGCAGATCGTGCTGGACCTCCAGGGTGCCGACATCGGTGAGGATACCGCTGGAGCCGGGGATGGTCGTCTCGGTGACCCCGGTCGCGGCCGTGAGCCGGACCGTCGTGAGCGGGCTCGCCGACCAGACCAGGGCGGCGTTGACCAGCGGCGCGTTGATGTCGCGCAGCGTCGCGTCGACATAGGTGCGGTGCTGGATGCCGGCCGAGACTTCGCCGGTCAGCGTCCGCGCGAGCCCGAAGCTCGCCCCGACCGCGAAGGCGATGCCGTCCGAATCGCGCTGAACCCCGGAGAGGTCCCGGCGAAGGTCGTAGACGCGGGTGTCGCCCAGGAGGTCGATGAAGGGACTGAAGTCCGGGCTGACCTCGTAGGCCGTGCGCAGCTGGAGGCTGTACTGGTTCAGGTTCCGGTCGCTCTGGTTGATGATGGTTCCGTCGGAGAGGCGGGCATTGTCGAATTCAGAGCGGTCGACGGAGCCGCGCAGGGTCACGGAGAGCCGGTTGAACGTCTCCGTCGCGCCGAGCGAAGCGCCGTAGACCGCCAGCAGCGGCCGGCTGGTGGCCGTGCTGGCGACCGCGCCGGCGAGGAAGTTCGGGCTCGAGGTGCGCTGCGTGTCGACGAGGAACCGGCCCTCCGCGTCGATATGCAGGTCGCGGTTCGCATCGATGCGCATGCGCACCACGCCGTCCGCGGCGGGGCGGCTCGCCGCCTCGTTCTGGGGGGTCTCCAGGTAGGAGCCGCGCAACGAGCCCCCCAGCGAGCTGGAGGACCAGTTGCTCTGGAAATCGACCGCGCCTTCGGTACGGAGCGCCGCCGAGCCCTTCTCGAGCTGCCGGGTGGTCTGGTCGGGATTGGAATCGTAGCCGATGCTCTGGGAGAAGCTCGGCAGCACCGTGAAGCTGCCGATCTGATAGCCGATCGGGGCGTAGGCCGGATCCGTCGGGATCGGCCGGGCCAGGTCCGTGCCGAGGATGAAACCCGGGGTCAGCAGGCCGAGGGCGGGGGAGATCGCCAGAAGCGGCAGGATCGGCCGCAGGGGCGTCGCTGCCTGCGGCAACGGCACGCCGACCACGGGCTGCTGTATGATCGGTGTCAGGCGCAGCGCCGGCGCGGGGACCTGGGTGATCTCCTGCGTGATCCTGTGGGTGGCGGAACCCAGGCGCCGCGGCGGCGCGGCGCGGGTCCGCAGCAGGGCCGACGGTGCCAGGTTCCTGGGCGCCGTCGTGCCTCCGCTCGTCCGCTGGCCGCCGGAATTGACCCGGGTGTCGAGCTGCGAGAGGCCCGGCTGGGCCTGGGTCGGGATCGGTGGCGACAGGGGCGAACGCAGGCTGTCGCCGCCGGTCTGGTCGCCGCCGGTCGCATCGCCGCCCGGCGAGGCCCGCCCCTCGTCGCGCGAGAACCCATCGGGCACCCGCTGCCTCAGGGCCGGCAGGCCGTTCGGCGCCGTGTCCTGACCGACGCCCGGATTGTCGGGCTGCCCGGTGACCGGGCTCGTCGCGTCGAACCGCTGCGCCACGGCGTTCGTCGACGCGAGCGCGAAGGCGAGAACCGCGACCGCGCGCCGCATGTCCTGCCGTGTCCGCCGGTATGCCCCCGCCGTCCGCACGTGATCCCGGTCTCCGCCTTCGTCCCCGGCAGCCGCTGCTGGGTATGTGTGCCGCGCCGCGGCCGAACTGGTCGCCGGCATGGTTAATCAAGACTAGCGTTGCATAGTTAATCCCCCGTCAACGGCGCCCGGGAGCGGGGATTTGCAGCCGGCGACAAAATCTTCATGCGACACGACCGGTCCGATTGAGAAATTCTTTCGGATCCGTTATCGTCGCCCAGAATTCGATCTCATCCATGAGGGATTGATCGGTACGCATAACTATAAAGATAGAGGTCGACCGTGAGTGAGAGCATTGAAAGCGAACACGCCGAGCATATTGAGCTTGCGGTCGACATCGTCGCAGCCTATGTGTCAAACAATTCCGTCCCGCCATCCGATCTACCGGGACTGATCGGCGGCATCCATACGGCTTTGGGTCAGCTTTATACTTCAAGTCGGTCCGAAAATGGCCCCGTCGAGAAGATGAGTGCGGCTCAGATCCGGAAGTCGGTCACGCACGACCACATCGTGAGTTTCGAGGACGGGAAGCCTTACAAGACCCTCCGGCGACACCTCACCCTGCGCGGCCTGACGCCCGAGGCCTATCGCGAGAAGTGGGGACTGCCCCGGGACTACCCGATGACCGCCGCGAGCTACTCGGCCCAGCGCTCGGAACTGGCCCGGGCCCTCGGCCTCGGACAGCAGCGTCGCAAGCAGCGTCCGGCGGCGGTGTCCGAGCCGGAACCGGCGGCGGCGCCGAAGGCGCGCGGCCGCAAGAAGGCTCCGGTCGAGTAGGTCGAGCCGGTCGACGCCTGACCGCGTGCGCCGCCCGAACCACGTGCACGCGGCGCAACCGTGCGCCGCGTCCCCGGCGCTATCCCGGGACCTTCAGGCTGCCATCCTGCGCATGCTGCTCCGCACCATCGAGCAGCCGCCGCGCCGGAGAGCCTCGATTTGCCGCCCCTGCCGATCCTTGCCCTGGCTGTCGCGTCCTTCGGGATCGGGACCACCGAGTTCGTCATCATGGGTCTCCTCCCGGAGGTGGCCCGGAGCTTCGACGTAACCATTCCGCAGGCCGGATACCTGGTCTCCGGCTACGCCATGGGCGTCGTGGTGGGAGCACCGATCGTGGCGATCGCCACCGCGCGCCTGCCGCGCAAGAGCGCGCTCCTCGCGCTGATCGGCGTGTTCCTGGCGGGCAACCTCGGCTGCGCGCTGGCGCCGAGCTACGGACTGCTGATGGCGGCGCGGATCGTCACGGCCTTCGCGCACGGGGCCTTCTTCGGGATCGGCGCCGTGGTCGCGCGGGATCTCGTGCCGCGGGAGAAGCGCACCCAGGCGGTCTCCCTCATGTTCGCCGGCCTCACCCTCGCCAACGTCCTCGGCGTCCCGCTGGGAACCGCCCTGGGGCAGGCGGCCGGGTGGCGCTCGACCTTCTGGGCCGTGGTGGCGATCGGGCTGGCGGCCGGTGCGGCGATCCAGCTCTGCGTTCCCGCCGGGCTTCCGGGCACGCGCGGACGGCTCGTGAGCGAGTTCCGGGCGCTCGGCCGCTGGCCGGTCCTTCGCCCGATGCTGATCTCGACGCTGTCGTCGGTGAGCTTCTTCACGGTCTTCACCTACATCGCGCCGTTCCTCACCGGCATCACCGGGTTCTCGCCGCGGGGCGTGACCGGCGTTCTGTTCGCCGCCGGCATGGGCCTGACCATCGGCAACCTCGCGGGCGGCCATTTCGCCGACCGCGGTGCGATGGCCACCATCGTCGGCAGCTTCCTCGGCATCGTCGCGGCGCTGCTGGTGCTGATGGCGGTCGCGCACCATCCGGCCGCAACCGTGGCGGCGGTGGTGGTGTGGTCGGGGCTGGTGTTCGCGCTGGTCTCCCCGCTCCAGATCTGGGTGGTGGAGGCTGCCAGCGACGCGCCGAACCTCGCCTCGACGCTGAACCAGGGCGCGTTCAATCTCGGAAACGCCACGGGCGCCTGGATCGGCGGCACGGCCCTGACGCTCGGCGCCGGCTATGACCAGCTGCCGCTGATCGCCGCCGCGGTGTCGCTCGTCGGGCTTGGCCTCGTCCTCACGGCGGTCAGCCGCAGCGGGCGCGGGAAGCTCTCGGCCGCCGCCCCCGGCGCCTGAGGGGTCATTCGCTCCGGACGAGGTCGCCCAGCAGGCTCGCCGCCACCGTCGCCTTGGAGACCGTGAGGCCGGAGGCGCCGATCGCGTCGACCGCCTCGCGGATCCGGGCGAGGGGCGCGCCGCGGGCCTTCGCCCAGGCCTCCACCGCCGCGGGCCCGGCACCGAGATCGGAGACGACCTCGGCGGTGAGCTTGCGATGGGCCGCCGCGATCCCCGCGACGGCGCGCTCGAGCGCGACGCGGTCGAAGGTGTCGGCGACCGGGACGGTCCGGGCCGCGGCGGCGAGGTCGTCGAGCCGGAAAGCGTGCTCCAGGGCGAAATGGGTCGCCGCCACGTCCTCCACCGGCCGCCCGCTCGCCTCGGCGACCCGGACGATGTCGGGTGCGGACACCAGGGCGGTGAGCGAGGCGAGCCGCCGTGCCTGGGCCGGGGCCATGCCGAGCCCGGTCAGTTCCGCGGCGCGGGCCTCGATCGCCGCCAGCGCGTCGTCGCCGAGCACCTTCGGCAGGGCGGCCTCGACGGCGGCGACGCCGTCGCGGTAGCGGGCGACCACCGGAGCGAGGCCGCCGCTCAGATCGAGGTTGCGGATGAACCAGACGATCCGGTTGGTCAGCAGGTCCTGGACCTCCGCGTAGAGGCCGAGCTGGCCCTGGCCGGAGATCCGGCCCGCGAGCCCGTCGATGGCGAGGTTCAGCTCCATCAGCCCGAAGGCGTCGCGGGTGACCGCGTAGGCCTTGGCGATGCTGGCGGCGTCGGCGCCGGTGCCATCGACCAGGCGGGTCACCAGCGAGGGGCCGCCGCGGTTGACGATGATGTTGGCGAGCGCCGTCGCGATGATCTCGCGGCGGAGCCGGTGTCCCTTCACGGCGTCCGGGAACTGCTCCCGCAGCGCCTTCGGGAAGTAGCGCTGCAACTCGCGGTCGAAATAGGGGTCGTTCGGCACGGCGCTCTCCAGGATCGCGTCGTGCAGCGACAGCTTCGCGTAGGCGAGCAGCACCGCGTATTCCGGCCGGGTCAGCCCTTCGTTGCGGCGCATCCGTTCGGAGAGGGCCGCATCGTCGGGCAGGAACTCCACCGCGCGGTCGAGGCGGCCTTCGGCCTCCAGGGCCTGCATGGTCCGCATGGCGAATCCGGTCTCGCCGAGGCCGCCGCGCTGGGCGAGCGACAGCGCCAGCGTCTGCAGCTCGTTGTTGCGCAGGACGAGATGCCCGACCTCGTCGGTCATGGCGGCGAGCAGGGCGTTCCGCGCCGCGTAGCTGAGCCGCCCGTCCCGCTCCGGTACCATCAGGGCGATCTTGATGTTCACCTCGACGTCCGAGGTGTTCACCCCGGCCGAGTTGTCGATGGCGTCGGTGTTGAGCCGGATGCCTGCCCGCGCCGCCTCGATGCGGCCGCGCTGGGTCAGGCCGAGATTGGCGCCCTCGCCGACGACCTTCGCGCGCAGCTCCGGCCCGGTGATGCGCACCGCGTCGTTGGCGCGGTCGCCCGCGTCCTCGTCGGTCTCGGTGGTGGCGCGGATGTAGGTGCCGATGCCGCCGAACCACAGCAGGTCGGCGGGGGCCTTCAGGATCGCCTGCATCAGCTCGGTGGGGGTCGCCTCGGCGCGGTCGAAGCCGAGGGCGGCGCGGACCTGCGCGGACAGCGGCACGGTCTTCAGGCTGCGCGGGAACACGCCGCCGCCCTCGGAGATCAAGCTCCGGTCGTAATCGGCCCACGAGGACCGCCCGAGATTGAACAGGCGCCGCCGTTCGGCGAAGCTCGCTGCGGCGTCGGGGTTCGGATCGAGAAAGATGTCCCGGTGGTCGAAGGCGGCGATCAGCCGGATGCTCTCCGAGAGCAGCATGCCGTTGCCGAACACGTCGCCCGACATGTCGCCGACCCCGACCGTGGTGATCGGGTCCGTCTGGACGTCGACGTCGATCTCCAGGAAGTGACGGCGGACAGCCTCCCAGGCGCCGCGGGCGGTGATGCCCATGCCCTTGTGGTCGTAGCCCTGGCTGCCGCCCGACGCGAAGGCGTCGCCCAGCCAGTGGCCCTTCTCCAGCGACAGCGCGTTGGCGATGTCCGAGAAGGTGGCCGTCCCCTTGTCGGCGGCAACCACCAGATACGCGTCGTCGGGATCGTGGCGCACCGTGTCGGGCGGCGGCACGATGGCGTTGTCGACGATGTTGTCGGTGAGTTCCAGCAGCGTGCGGATGAACAGCCGGTAGCTCTCGGTGCCCTCCTGCATCCAGGCGGCGCGGTCGGAGGCCGGCGGCAGCCGCTTCGGGAAGAATCCGCCCTTGGCGCCCACCGGCACGATCACGGCGTTCTTGACCTGCTGCGCCTTCACGAGACCCAGGATCTCCGTGCGGAAATCCTCGGGCCGGTCGGACCAGCGCAGGCCGCCGCGGGCGACGTAGCCGAAGCGCAGGTGCACCCCCTCGACCCGGGGGGCGTAGACGAAGATCTCGAAGAGCGGCCGCGGCAGCGGCATCGCCGTCACCTTGGCGCAGGCGAACTTGAAGCTGATCGTCTCCCGCGCCTGTCCGTCTGCCCCCGTCTGGAAGAAATTGGTCCGCACGGCCGCCTCGACGAGGTTGACGAACCGGCGCAGGATCCGGTCGTCGTCGAGGCTGGTGACCTCAGCCAGCGCCGTCTCGATGCCGGCCCGGACCTCTGCCTCCTGGGCGGCGCGGTCGCCCGTCAGCGCCGGGTCGAACCGGGCGCGGAACAGCGCGACGATCGCCCGGGCGATCCCGGCGTGCCGGCTCAACGTGCCGGCGAGGTAATCCTGCCCGTAGCGGATGCGCAGCTGACGCAGGTAGCGGCCGAGCGCCCGGAGCAGCGCAGCGTCCCGCCAGGGGAGGGCGGCCTCCAGGATCAGGCGGTTGTAGCCGTCGGACTCGGCGAGTCCCGCCGCGATCGCCAGCATCGCGGCTTCGAGGGGCTGTTCCAGCGCGGTCAGGTCGATCGCGCCGCCGGTGGCCCGCTCGATCAGCATGTCGTGCAGCCAGATCCGCGCGGCCTCGTCCGCACCCGCCGGCACGATCCGGTAGGTGCGCTCGTTGATGACCCGGAAGCCGAGGTTCTCCAGCGCCGGCACCCGGTCCGACAGGGCGATGGCGGTGCCCCGCGAGAACACCTTGAGGCGGACCTGGGCGGCGGCGTCATTCTGCCGGCGCCCGAGATGCACCGCCCGCGTCTGCCCCTCGCCGAGGCTGTCGAGGATCGCCACGTCGGCCACGGCGACATCCGGCTGGAAATTGTCCCGGTAGGCGGCCGAGAACGCGTCGCCGTAGCGGGCGGCCAGCAGCCGCGCCCGATCCCCCCCGTAAGTCTCGATCAGGGCCGTCCGCAACGCGTCGCCCCAGGTCCGGACCAGCGACGCGATGCCGGCTTCGAGGCTCGCCGGGTCCTGTTCCGGGCTGCCCTGGTCGGGCAGGCCGATGATGTAGTGGATCCGGGCGAGGGAGCCCTCCGGGTAGTCCGGATAGGCCGCGCTGAGCCGCCCGCCGTAGGCGTCGGCCAGGTAGCCGCCGATCCGGCCCCGCACCGCGGAATCGTAGCGGTCCTTCGGGACGTACACCAAGAGCGACACGAAGCGTCCGAACCGGTCTGGACGCGAGAGCACGCGCACCCGCGGCCGATCGGCGAGGTTGGCGATGGCGAGGGTGAACCGGTACAGCCGGTCGACGTCGATCTGGAACAGCTCGTCCCGGGGGTAGCTTTCCAGAACCGCCAGGAGGCTGCGGCCGGCATGGCTCGTCGGGTCGAGCCCGGCGCGCTCGACCACCGCCTCCACCTTCCGGCGCAGGACCGGCACCTCGCGGGCGGGACTCGTGTAGGCCGAGGCGGTGAACAGGCCCACGATCCGCACCTCGCCCGACAACTTGCCGAGGCCGGAGAACAGCTTGACCCCGACATAGTCCAGGTAGGCCGACCGGTGGACGCGGGATTTGACGCTGGCCTTGGTGATGATGAGCGGCTGCGGCTCCTCGAGGAAGGCGAGGATCTCCGGGGTGTAGTCCACCGGCGTCCGGCCCCGGCGCAGGGGGGTGGCGCCGGGATCGCGCAGCACGCCGAGGCTCGATCCGTCGACGAGCGGATGCGCCTCGCCGTCGATGCCGTGCTGCTGCATCCCGAGGAGGAGGAACTGGCCGTCCTTCAGCCATTCCAGGAAGGCGCGCGCTTCGCCGGTCTCGCCCTCCGGCATCGGGGTCGGCGCCCGGCCCAGGTTCGCCGCGAGGTCGGTGAGACGCGCCAGCATGGCATCGTGGTCGTCGCTCGCCAGGGCGACGTCCCGGTAGACCGCCGCCAGGGCGTCCTGCAGCCGCTCGCCCGCCTCCGCGGCGAGGCGGTCGAGGTGGATGTGGATGAAGCTCTCGCGCTCCAGGCTGCCATGGGCGTCCGCGGTGGTCTCCCCGACGACGCGAATCAGCGCGCCCGCGGGGTCCCGCTCCACACCCAGGATCGGGTGGGCGACGAGATGCGGCGACAGGCCCTGCTCGGTGAGCTCGGCCAGCGTCGAATCCAGCAGGAAGGGGCGGTTGTCGTTGATGACTTCGAGGATCGTCATCTCGCGCGCTTTGCCGTCGCGCACGATCTCGCCCTCGCTCAGACGCAGCCGCGCCGGATCCCCCGGCCGCCGCGGCTCGGAAAGGAACGCACGGGCACGCGCTGCAAGGTCGGCCAGCGCGCCCGCGTCGTAGGACGCCAGATCCTCCGGCGTCACCCGCCCGAACAGGTCGCGGACGAACCCGCCGGGTCCGCCCTGCTCGGTGACGATGTCGGCGGCCGCCTCGATCAGCCCTGTGCGGGCCGTCTTCTGCTCCGACGAGGACAACGCCGTCGCGGTCTCGAGTGTCATCGCGCTTCTCCCGAACCGGGTGACCCGCCCCAGCGATAGCAGCGTCACCGGCCGTGTCGATGACACCCCCTGCCGGTTTGCGATCGCGCGGGTGTCGAACGGCGCGAACCGTCAGGCCCGGGGCACCGGACCCTTGCCCGTACCGGGAAACGTGCATATACACGCTTCGTGATGGCCGATTCACCTGAGAGCGCTCCGCCCGAGCCCTGCACCTGCTCCGCCCTGCGGCGGGCCACCCGTGCCGTGACCACGGTCTACGATGCCGCCCTGCGTCCGGTGGGCCTGCGGGTGACGCAGTTCGCGATCCTGCGCCTGCTGGAGCGGCTGGGTCCGACGCCGGTGACGCGGCTTGCCGCCGAGGCGGCCCTGGAGCGCACCACGATGGGGCGCAACCTCGAGCCGCTGGAGCGGCGCGGCCTCGTGCGGATCGCGGCGGGCCAGGCCGATGCGCGCGAGCGCGTGGCCGTCCTGACCGAGGCCGGCCGCGACGCCGTCGCGACGGCGATGCCCTACTGGCGGGACGCGCAGACCCGCATCAACGCACGGGTCGAGCCCGGGTCCGTGGCGGCCCTGGCGCAAGCCCTGACGTCCGCCGCCTCCTGACCGATCCGCCTCAGGCCCACCCCCCGGAGCCCGTTCATGCCCAGCATCACCGAGACGCGCCCCGGGTCGCGCGTTCACTATGCCTGGATCGTCGCCGCGGTGACCTTCCTGGTGCTTCTGGTGGGCGCCGGGGTCCGAGCCACCCCGAGCGTTCTGATCGTACCGTGGGAGCGGGAATTCGGCTGGACGGCCGCCACGATCAGCGTGGGGATCGCGCTCAACATCTTCCTGTACGGGATGATCGGCCCGTTCGCGGTCGCCGTCATCGAGCGCTTCGGCCTGCGCCGGTCGGTCTGCACGGCGCTCCTCATCCTGGCGGTCGGAACCGCCGCCACCAGCCTGATGACCGCCCCGTGGCAGATGGTGCTGCTCTGGGGCCTCGTGGTCGGCTCGGGCTCCGGCATGGTCGCCAACGTCCTCGGCGCCACCGTGGCGGGACGGTGGTTCGCCAAGCGGCGCGGCCTCGTGCTCGGGATGCTGACGGCGAGCAGCGCCACCGGGCAGCTGGTCTTCCTGCCGATGCTGGCCTCCCTGGCGGTGGGACAGGGCTGGCGGTCGGTCTCCCTGGTGGTCGCGACGGCGACGCTGGCGCTGATCCCCCTGGCGGCCCTGCTGCTGCGCGACCGTCCGGCCGATCTCGGGCTGCCGCGTTACGGCGAGGTCGCGGTGACGCCGAATCCGGTCCTGACCGAGAACCCGGCCGTGCGCGCGTTGCGCGGCCTCCGGGTCGGGCTGCGCTCCCGGGACTTCTGGCTGCTGGCCGGCACGTTCTTCATCTGCGGCGCCTCCACCAACGGCCTGATCGGCACGCACCTGATCCCGGCCTGCATCGACCATGGCATCGCCGAGGTGACCGCCGCGGGGCTGCTGGCCTTGATGGGGATCTGCGACCTGATCGGCACCACCGCCTCGGGCTGGCTCACCGACCGCTTCGACTCGCGCAAGCTCCTGGCCTGGTACTACGGCCTGCGCGGGCTCTCGCTGATCTTCCTGCCCTACTCCTTCGACTACAGCTTCTACGGCCTGTCCCTGTTCGCGGTGTTCTACGGGCTCGACTGGATCGCCACGGTGCCCCCCACGGTGCAGCTCGCCGGCAAGTCCTTCGGGGAGGAGAACGCCGCGCTGATGTTCGGCTGGATCGCGGCGGCTCACCAGATCGGGGCGGCCTCGGCGGCGTGGCTCGCCGGCATGGTCCGGACCGACACCGGGACCTATCTCGGCGCCTTCGTGTCGGCGGGCCTGCTCTGCCTCGTCGCGGCCCTGATGGCCGCCTTCGTGGGGCGCAGGCCCGCGGAGCCGGCCCTGCGCCCGCTGCCGGCCTGAACTGCGCCGCGCGGACGCCACCGCCTTAAGTGTGCCGCGAAGAACGGGCCCTGATCGGCCTGTCCCCGCGCATCCCGAGAGCTCGCATTGACAGTCGCGATCCGGCCCGTTCCGCCGGTCCAGGACGCCCGAGCCCCGCGCCCCTGGTCGGGACCGGGCTTCACCGAGTTCGTCGCCATCGTCGCGCTGATGATGGCGGTGACGGCGATCTCCATCGACAATCTGCTGCCGGCCTTCCCGGCGATCGAGGCCCGCTTCTCGGTATCGGACCCCAACCGGCTGCAACTCCTCGTCTACGTCTACATGATCGGCTTCGGCTTCGCGCAGATCGTCTACGGGCCGATCTCCGATGCCCGCGGGCGCCGGCCGGTCCTGCTGGCGAGCCTCGCCATCTACGTGGTGGGCTGCGGGCTCGCCATGGTGGCGCCGAGCTTCGGCTGGCTGCTCGCGGCGCGGATCATCCAGGGCGTGGGGGCGGCGGGCGGCCGGGTCCTGTCGGTGGCGATCGTGCGCGATCGCTTCGCCGGCCGCGAGATGGCGAGCGTGATGTCGCTCACCATGATGGTGTTCCTGATCGTCCCGATGATCGCCCCGGCGATCGGCGGGATGATGCTGGCGCTGGGCTCCTGGATCTACGTCTTCGTCTCGATGCTGGTTCTGGCCTTCTGGCTCACCCTTTGGTTCGCGCTGCGCATGCCCGAGACGCTGGATCCGGCCTATCGCCGGCCGCTCTCGCCGGCCGCGACCTGGGACGCCATCCGCACGACCCTCAGGACCCGCGTGGCTGTGGGCTACGCCACCGCGCTCGGCCTGATGACCGGCTGCATCATGGGCTATGTCGGCTCGGCCCAGCAGGTGTTCGACACCGGCCTGTACCATCTCGGCCCGCTCTTCCCCCTGGCCTTCGGGCTGGTGGCGGGCGCCATGGGGGCGGCGACTCTGATCAACGCCCGGGTCGTCCGGCGGCTGGGGATGCGGGCCCTGTCCCACAGCGGCGTCATCGCGTTCACGGCGGTGGGACTGGTGCAGGTCGGTGTCGGGCTCGCCTATCACGGGCATCCCCCGCTGGCGCTGTTCCTGTCGATCCTGGCGGCGAACCAGTTCCTGATCAGCTTCGCGATGCCGAACTTCAACGCCCTCGCGCTGGAGCCGCTCGGCGCCATCGCCGGCACGGCCTCGTCGTTCCTCGGCTTCTACACCACGATCCTGGGGGCGTTCTGCGGCTTCCTGATCGGCCAGGCCTTCGACGGCACCGTCCTGCCGGTGGCGTTCGGCTACGCCGGCCTCGGCGCCCTGGCGCTCGTCGTCGTCGCGTGGACGGAGCGCGGGCGCCTGTTCCGCGGCGGCGTCGCCGGGTGACCGAGCGGGCTTAACGCGGTCTTCAGCGGGAGACCGCCAAGCTCCGGTCGTCATCGCCATCGACCGGACCCGCCCATGATCGCCCGCGCCCAGGACGGAACCCTCCTCGCGGCGCGGCTGCTGCTTGCCGCCGCGCTCCTGCCCACCGGGATCGCGCGGGCGCTCAACGTCTCGGGCTTCGCCCTCACGCTCGCCGGGAGCGGCATGCCGTTCCCGAACGGCGTCGCCACCGCGGCGGTCGTGGTGCAGGTCTTCGGTCCCTTGGCGCTGATCGTCGGCGTGCTGCCGCGGCTGACCGGGCTCGCCCTTGCGGCGTTCGCCACGGTGACGGCCTTCGTGCTCCACCCGTTCTGGCACTATGTCGGCCCGGCGGCGGTCGCCGAGCGCACGCTGCAGCTGGCCGATCTCGGGCTGGCGGGCGGCTTCCTGATCTACGCCCTGGCGGGTCCCGGCGCCTGGAGCTGGCAGGGCTGGCGTGCCGGGATCCCGGCCTCCGCGCCGCAGGGGAAACCCGCCGCGGCGAAAGCCTCCGGCAAGAGCGCCGCCCCGCGGGCCGGGGGCAAGCGCGCCGCCCGGTCGCCTGCCCGGGCGGCCGCCTGATCAGCCGGGCCGCGGGCTCATTCCGGCGGCCGGCGGCGTCGCCGGGACCATGCCGCGGCCGGAGATCTCGGAGCCGGCGTCCGGCGACAGCTTGCGGAAGGCCAGCACGGAGGCCGCCGAGATCACCGCCACCGCGAAGAAGGCCGGCCCGAAATCGCCGGCCTCGATCTGGGTCCGGCCGTGGAGCCCGGCGGTCCCCTCGAGCGCCAGCGCCCCCAAGGTGACGCCGAGGCTCAGCGACAGCTGCTGGCAGACGCTGGCGAAGCTCGTGGCCGCGCTCATCTCGCGGGATTCGAGATCGGCATACGCGATGGCGTTGACGCAGGTGAACTGGATCGAGCGCGAGCAGCCGCCGACGAACAGCAGCGCCACCATGATCCAATGCGAGGTCTGCGCGGTGTAGAACCCGTTCACCGCCAGGAAGGCCGCGGCGAGCGCGGCGTTCCAGACCATCAGGGTCCGGAAGCCGGTGCGGCGCAGGATCTTCGGCGCCAGCGTCTTCACGAACATCGCCCCGGCCGCCGCCGCGAAGGTGATCAGGCCGGAATGCAGGGCGTCGAGGCCGAAGCCGATCTGCAGCATCAGCGGCAGCAGGAACGGGATCGCCCCGGTGCCGATGCGGAACAGGCTGCCGCCGATCACCGCTACCCGGAAGGTCGGTCGCTGCATCAGGTCGAGCCGCACGATCGGGTGGGCGGCCCTCCGGGCATGGACCCAGTAGAGCGGCAGCAGGATCGCGCCGGCGGCGAGGCAGCCCCAGGAGACGGCGGCCGGCAGCAGGTGGCGGCCGGTGGAGGCCAGCCCGAGCATCAGCGCCGCGAGCCCGGTGCCGAGCAGCGCGAAGCCGAGGAGGTCCAGCGGCGGCCGCTCCGGTTCGCGGACGTTCTCGAAGTACAGGCTCGCGAGCACGATGCCGGCGCAGCCGATCGGCAGGTTGATGAAGAAGATCCACCGCCAGTCGAACCAGGTGGTGATCAGGCCGCCGACCGGCGGACCCAGGACCGGGCCGACGAGGGCGGGAAACGTCAGATAGGCGAGGGCCGTGACAAGCTGCGACTTCGGCACGCTGCGCAGCACCACGAGGCGTCCGACCGGCACCATCATGGCCCCGCCCATACCCTGGAGGAACCGCGCGGCGACGAACCATGCCAGCCCGTTGGCGGCCGCACAGGCGAGCGAGCCGGCCATGAAGACCGCCAGCGCGGCCCGGAACACCGTCCGCGAGCCGTACCGATCCGCCATCCAGCCGCTGACCGGGATGAAGATCGCGAGGCTGACCAGATAGGAGGTCAGGGCGAGCTTCAGGGCGATCGGGTCCTCGTTCAGGCTCGCCGCGATGCTCGGGAGCGCCGTGGCGATCACCGTGGAGTCGGTGTTCTCCATGAACAGCGCGGTGGCGACCGTCAGCGGGACGATCCAGAGCGATCTTTGAGTGGACGCAGGCATCGGACAGCAGACGCAGATCACGCCGCGGCGGTTGCACGGCCATGCGGCCCCGTCGCACCCTCGTGTTTCGCGATTGTATCCGCGCGGCAACACAGGTTGAGCGCCTGAAGAGCGCCACCTTTTATGCCGGGACACCAATGGCTACGTTTCGCTCACGCGGCCGTGAGGTCGCCCGAGCCGGCCCCCGGGGCCGGGCCACGAGGATCGCGATGCCCTCCACCCCCAGCAAGGTCCGCCCCCTGCCGCGGATCGCCGCCGGCGTCGCCCTCCTGTCGATGGTGGCGGCCTGCGGCACCGTCCTGCTCAACGATCGCGGCTCGCTGACGCGCTACGATCGCTTGAAGTCGAGCGACCAGGTCGCCTCGGCCTCGCGGATCTACATCGACCAGCCGGCGCTGGCGAAGGCCCGGACCGTCCGCATCATCCCCACAGCCTTCCACGCCGACGTGGCGGGAGCGGCGCCGCTGACACAGGCCGAGCGACGGCTCATCGCCAACGCCGCCGACCGGGCGCTCTGCTACGACCTGTCCCTGAAGTACGACGTGGTGACGTCCCGCGATGCGGACCTCACCGTGCGGGCGCAGGTCACGCGCGTCGATCCGACGGACCTGCTCGGCGCCGGCGCGACGATCGCGGGCTCGGCCGGCGTGACGGTCGCCTCCCAGCTCGGCTTGAGCGTCGCCGAGGGCGTGGGCCGGGTCCCGATCCCGCGGATCCCCATCGGCCTCGGGAGCCTGACGGTGGAGGCCGAGGCCCTCGACCGCCGGCGGGAGCAGCGGGCCGCCATGGTCTGGGGCGGGGCGGCGAACTCCTTCACGAGCCAGCCGCGCTTCTCCCACGCCAGCGACGCCTATGACCTCGCGGGCGAGTTCGGCCAGGATTTCGGCTACATGCTGGCGACCGGCGAGGATCCGTTCACGGCGCCCAACACGCTGCCGACCTGGGATCGCATCCGGATCACAACCCTGGGCGAGGCGCCCCTGGACCCCGACTGCGAGGCCTTCGGGCGGTCGCCCGGGATCGACGGCATCCTGGGCGACTATATCGGCCTGCCGCCCGAATACACCGACAAGGGGCCGGCCGCGCCGGCGATGCGCTGAGACGGCGCCCGGCCGTCGGGGCCCTGGGCGAGACGCGCTCGCCGGCAGCACGGCCCCGCGATGCGGGCGTCCGGCGGAGCGGGGGTTCGTCCGGTTCGGGAAGTCTGCGCAGCCGCGCCCATGGTGCACGGACGCAGGATCGGGCCCGTAGCGCCGCAGGTATCCGCCCCGCCCATCCGGGTCCGAGACGGCGTCCCGGGATCCACGCTCAGGATCACGTTGAAAAGCCGCGAGCCATGCGTGTTTTTGCGTTGCGCCGCCGCGCACGTGCATTGGCGCCTTCGCGGGCCCCGTGATACTGGCACTTGCCAACCCGATCCCGCAGCGCGACCCGCGCGCCGCCGTCCGAGGAAAGTTGGCTCATGGCCCGTGTAGAAACCGCATCGATCATCGAGGGCCTGACCTTCGATGATGTGCTCCTGCGGCCTGCCGCCTCCTCGGTGATGCCCACCGAGGTGAACGTCGCCTCCCGGCTCACCCGCACGATCCCCCTCAACCTGCCGATCCTCGCCTCCGCGATGGACACGGTGACCGAGGCGCCCATGGCCATCGCCATGGCGGCCAACGGCGGGATGGGCGTGATCCACCGCAACCTGGAGCCGCCGGAACAGGCCGAGCAGGTCCGTCTGGTCAAGAAGTACGAGTCCGGCATGGTGATGAACCCGATCACCATCCATCCGGACGAGACCCTGGCGGATGCCTTCGAGGTGATGAAGCGCAACCGCATCTCGGGGATCCCGGTGGTGGAGCGCGGTCCGAACGGGTCGCGCGGCAAGCTCGTCGGCATCCTGACCAACCGCGACGTGCGCTTCGCCACGAACTCCGCGCAGCCCGTCGCCGAGCTGATGACCCGCGACCGCCTGATCACGGTCCGCGAAGGAGTCACCCAGGACGAGGCCAAGCGCCTTCTCCACCAGTTCCGAATCGAGAAGCTGCTGGTCGTCGACGACCATTACCGCTGCATCGGCCTGATCACCGTCAAGGATATCGAGAAGCGCGTCGCCTACCCGAACGCCGTCAAGGACGAGCAGGGGCGCCTCCGGGTCGCCGCCGCCACCACGACCGGCGACAGCGGCTTCGAGCGCGCCGAGCGCCTGATCGATGCCGGCTGCGACGTGATCGTGGTCGATACCGCGCACGGCCACTCCATCAAGGTGCTCGATGCGGTCGCCCGGGTGAAGCAGCTCTCGAACGCCGTGCAGGTCATCGCCGGCAACGTCGCGACGCGGGACGGCGCCAAGGCGCTGATCGATGCCGGTGCCGATGCCATCAAGGTCGGGATCGGCCCGGGCTCGATCTGCACCACGCGCATCGTGGCGGGGGTCGGTGTGCCGCAGCTCACCGCCCTGATCGAGGCCGTCGAGGCGGCCGGCGAGGCCGATATCCCGGTGATCGCCGACGGCGGCATCAAGTATTCCGGCGACCTCGCCAAGGCGATCGCGGCCGGCGCCTCGGTGGCGATGCTCGGCTCGCTGCTCGCCGGCACCGACGAGGCACCCGGCGAGGTGTTCCTCTACCAGGGCCGGTCGTACAAGTCGTACCGGGGCATGGGCTCGGTGGGCGCCATGGCGCGCGGCTCGGCCGACCGCTACTTCCAGGCCGAGGTCAACGACACCCACAAGCTCGTGCCCGAGGGCATCGAGGGGCAGGTGCCCTACAAGGGGCCGGTGGGCAACGTCCTGCACCAGCTTGCCGGCGGCCTGCGCGCCGCCATGGGCTATGTCGGCGGCGCCACCATCCCGGAATTCCAGGCGCGGGCGCAGTTCATCCGCATCACCAATGCCGGCCTGCGCGAGAGCCACGTCCACGACGTGACGATCACCCGCGAGAGCCCGAACTACCCGTCCCGGACCTGAGGATCGCCGATGCGCACGCTGATCGTCGGAGCCGGCGCGACCGGCGGCTATTTCGGGGCGCGCCTCGCCGAGTCCGGCGCCGACGTGACCTTCCTGGTCCGGCCGGCCCGGGCGGCGAAGCTCGCCGCGCAGGGTCTCAACCTGCGCAGCCCGCTCGGTGATCTGCATCTCCCGGACCCGGCCACCGTCACGGCCGACCGGCTGGGGCAGGCCGGCCGGTTCGATCTGATCCTGCTGTCCTGCAAGGCCTACGACCTCGACAGCGCGCTGACGGACGTGGCGCCCGCTGTGGGCGAGGGCACGGCGATCCTGCCGGTCCTGAACGGCATGTCCCATCTGGACGCGCTCGACGCCCGGTTTGGAGCCGAGCGGGTCCTGGGCGGCGCCTGCGCGATCGCCGCGACGCTCGCGCCGGACGGCACGATCCACCACATGAGCGAATTGTGCAGCATCACCTACGGCGAGCGGGACGGGTCGCGTTCGGCGCGGATCGAGGCGGTCGACGCCCTGATGCGCGGCCTCAAGTTCCAGCCGCGGCTGAGCGACGTGATCCTGCAGGAGATGTGGGAGAAGTGGGTGTTCCTGGCCTCGCTGGCGGGGGCGACGACTCTGATGCGCGCGGCGGTCGGCGACATCGTGGCGGCGCCGGGCGGGACGGCGTTCATCGCGGCGCTCCACGCGGAATGCACGGCGGTGGCCGCCGCCAGCGGCTTCGAGCCCCGGGCCGTGGTGGCCGAGCGGGCGCGGGCGCAGTTGACGGCAGCCGGCTCCACCTTCACGGCCTCGATGCTGCGCGACATCGAGGGCAAGGGACGGATCGAGGCGGATCACGTGATCGGCGACCTGATCGCCCGTGGCCGGCGGCTCGCCCCCGAGGCCGCGTTCCCCATGCTGGCGAAGGTCTATACCGGTCTCAAGGCCTACGAAGCCCGGCGGGCGCGGGAGGCGGCCTGAGCCGCGCCCCGCGCCTTGCCGTCAGTAGCGGCCGGGCGGCGGCGGGGGCGGGCTGCCGTATTCGAGCTGCGTCTTGGCATCGACCGGCCGGCGCGGCGGCGGGGTGAAGTCCGGCTGAGCGGCGGGGGCACTCGCGCAGGCGGCGAGCGAGGCGGCGACCAGGGCCGCGAGGGCGACGCGAACGGCAGACGTCATGGGTGGGGATACTCCGGAGGCACGCCGGACCGCGAACCGCTCTGGTCCGAAGCCGGCGGATGCCATACGACACGCGGCGGCCCGCACGGCGGGCCACCCGAACGCGGTCTGAGCCGCGAACGTGCTCGAAGCTCGGCCGTACCGTGGCGTCATCGTGGGTGAAGCGTGGCCGTTTCGCGTCGACGCGAGCCCGTTCCACCAGACACAATCCGAAGGATCAGACCCCTGACACCCGCTGCCCGCTGCTCTGCCGCCATCGAGGTCCTGAGCGACATCTCCGAGCGCCGCCGGCCGGCCGCCGACGCCCTCAAGGATTGGGGCCTCGCACACCGCTTCGCCGGGTCGGGCGACCGGGCGGGCATCGCCAGCCTCGTCTACGATGCCCTGCGCCGCCGGTCGTCCGCCGCCTGGATCATGGGCTCGGACACGCCGCGCGCCGTCCTGCTCGGCGCCCTGCGGCTGCAGCAAGGCCTCGCCGCCGCCTCGGTGGCGGCGCTGTTCTCGGGCGAGCGCTTCGCCCCCGAGCCCCTGAGCGCCGACGAGCGCGCGCGGCTCGAGATCGGCTCCCTGCAGGACGCGCCGCCGGAGGTGGCGGGCGACGCACCGGGATTCATCCTCCCCGACCTCGCGGCCACGCTCGGCGACGACCTCGTGCCGGAGCTGAAGGCGCTGGCCCGGCGCGCGCCGCTGGACATCCGGGTGAATGCCCTGCGCGGCAGCCGGGACGCGGTGATGCCGGCTCTGGCCGCCTTTTCGGCGGCTCCGACGCCCTACGCGCCCGATGGCCTGCGGATCCCGATCGGCGCGGACGGGCGCGGCCCGGCGCTGCATGTCGAGGGGGAGTTCCTGGACGGCTGGTACGAGATCCAGGACGAAGGCTCGCAGCTCGCCGCGCTCCTGGCCGCGCCGCGGGCCGGCGAGACCATCGTCGATCTCTGCGCGGGCGGCGGCGGCAAGACGCTCGCCCTCGCCGCGGGGACCCGGAACGGCGCCCGCCTGATCGCCACGGACGGCGATCCCCGCCGCCTCGCGCCGATCCACGAGCGGCTCCGCCGGTCGGACGCCGCCGCCGAGGTGCGCACGCCGCGGACCGGCAAGGCCCGGACCGACGTGCTGGAGGATCTCGACGGACGCGTCGACCGGGTGGTGGTCGACGCGCCCTGCACGGGGTCCGGCACCTGGCGCCGGAACCCGGACGCCAAGTGGCGGCTCCGGCCCGGCAGCCTCGCGCTCCGCACCGCGGAGCAGACCCAGGTCCTCGACCGGGCGGCGCGCCTGGTGCGACCGGGCGGCCGGATCGTCTACATCACCTGCTCGCTTCTCTCCGCCGAGAACGACGCGGCGGTCGCCGGCCTGATGTCGCGCTGGCGCGGGCGTTTCGACGCCGTCCCGGCGGCCGATATGCTGGCGGCGGGTCCGGCCGCGCTGCGGGAGGCGGTCCGCACCACACTCCACGGGGTGCAGATGAGCCCGCACCGGACCGGGACGGACGGCTTCTACGTCGCCACCCTCGCGCGTCGGGACTGAGTCGCGGCGGAACCCGGGCCGGCATCCGCGACATAGATCGGGGCTCCTCGGGGAGCCGGGTTGGTCGGCGGGCGCCCCCGCCCGCGGCCTCATCGGGGAGACGCCCTTGCGCTTCGACCGCCGATTCCTGCTCGCCGGGCTCGGGAGCGCCCTCGGCCTGCGCTCTGCCCGGGCGGAGATCGACGGGCCGCCGGAGCCCACCTCCGGGCCGGCCCCACACGAGTCCGTCCGGGCTCTGCCGCGCTCCCTGCCGGGCGCGGACCTCCAGGTCATCGACCTGTGGCCGGGCGATGCGCCGGGCGGCGGCAGCGGGCCCGACGCGGACGGGTATCGCTATGTCGAGGGTCCCCGGGGCGACATCACCCGCGTCGCGCGGCCCTGCCTCCTGGTGATGCGGCCCGCCAACGCCAACGGCGCCGCGATGATCGTCGCCGCCGGGGGCGGCTACGCGTTCATCGCGCTCGGCAACGAGGGCGTGCCGGTCGGGCGGGTGCTGAATGCCGCGGGCATCACGGTGTTCCTGCTGATCTACCGCCTGCCCGGGGAGGGCTGGGGCTCGGGTCCCGACGCGCCCCGGCAGGACGCGCAGCGCGCCCTGCGGCTGGTGCGGGCGCGCGGCACGGAGTTCGGCGTCGATCCCGGGCGGGTCGGCGTCCTCGGCTTCTCGGCGGGGGGCCACCTGATGGGCGAGACGGCCGTCGGCAGCGCCCGCGACCTCTACCCCGGCGTCGATGCGATCGACGCCCAGCCGGTGCGTCCCGCCCTGGCCGGGCTGATCTACCCGGTCATCACCATGCGCAAGCCGTTCGACCGGACCGCCACGCGCCGGATCCTGGTGGGCGACGACGTGACCCCCACCGAGATGAAGACCTACTCGGTGGACCTGCAGGTCGGGCCGGAGACCCCGCCGACCTTCCTGGTTCAGGCCATCGACGACCCGATCGCGGTCGCCGACCATCCGCTGCTGATGTTCTCGGCCCTGCGCAAGGCGCGGGTGCCGGCCGAGCTGCACCTGTTCGAGCAGGGCGGCCACGGCTTCGGTCTCGGCGTGCCCGGGACCCCGGCGGCGGCATGGCCCGGCCTGTTCCTGGCCTGGATCCGCCTGCACGGCTTCCTGCGCGGCTGAGCGCTCAGCCTCCGCCGGCCTGCAACCGGTGCAGCTTGGCAACCTTCGGCCGGCTGGTACGGAACTGACCCCGCTCGACCGACACGAACACGATGGTGGCGATGGCCAGGGTGGTCAGCCACCAGATCGCCGTCAGGCCGACGCCGAGGCACGCGACCGCGAAGGCGGCGGCGAAACATCCCATCGCGCCCGGCACCAGGGCCGGGCTGTCCCGCCCGGCCCGGCGGATCGAGGCATAGAGCGCGAAGGCGGCGGCCAGGGCGCCGACCACGCCGAGCTCGTACCAGAACTCGAACAGCGCGGTGGTCGGCGCGTTCAGCGGGACCAGCCCGACCAGGCGTCCGCGCAGGGCGGTCTCGAATCCGTGGCCGGTGATCAGCCGCACAGGATCGGTCGTCACCACCTTCTGCCAGCTCTTCAGCGACAGCACCGAGGGGGCCAGGGGGCCGAGCAGGGCCGCGCCCACCGGCCGCGCCAGGAACGGCAGCAGCGGCGCCAGGGCCAGGAGCGCGGCCGCCAGGGAGGCCGTCAGGACCACACCGAGCCTCGGCCGGTAGCTCGTCACCGCGAAGGCGACGGCACCGACGGCCAGGGCGGCGATCTGGGTCGCGTCCGGCTGCACCGTGAGCGCAAGGGCGACCAGCAGGGCGAGGCCCAGGGCCTCGCGGTCGCGGCGCCGGGAGCGGAGCCAGGCGAGGGCGGGCCAGAGCAGCAGGATCAGGAGGACGAGGCCGCGGTCGAGGGCTCCGTCATCCTCGGTGCCGGACGGCGCCATGTGGGCACCGAACACGCCGAGCATGATCGCCACGATGGCGCTGGCCACCACCCCGAGCGGCAGCAGATAGAGGTTCGCCGAGCGCATCCGGTCGGGCAGGGCGAGATAGCCTAGGAGGGCGAGGCCGATCGTGGCCATCAGGTTGGCCAGCCGCTCGAGGGCCGGCCCCAGGAACGGCGTCCAGGTCAGCGACAGTGCCGACCACAGGACCACCAGCATGCCGGCCAGGAAGGCCGGCGCGGTCAGGAGGCGGGAGGCGGCCGGACGCACCGGGCGCTGGCGCCGGTCGATCACGCTGGCGATGATGAACAGGATCACCGCGATGGGCGCCAGGATCACCGATGCGCGGCGGGCCACCTGCGCGAGGACCGGAAGCACCACGAACAGGCCGAAGAAACCGATACGCCGCAGCAAGGCGGCGGCGTCGAGCGCCGGATCGATGGTGGACGAGGTCGACGCGCGCGGCATCTGGCGCCCTTTTCCCGAACCGGAACGGCCGGATCCCTGCTCGATACGCAAGGCTCGCGCAAGCCGCTGTAGACGTAGCGCCACACTTCCCGGTGTGCGGCGCCTCCTCAGGCCGTCGTGACGGCCCCACGCGGTCGGCGGCGGACCATCCGCCGGCCGAGATCCGACAGGACCCGCCAGCCGCCCCAGGCGGCGAAGAAGCCGATCAGCCCCGCGGCCAGCCCGTCCGCACTGGTCGGAACGGCCGGACTGAAGTCCCGGTAGGCGGCCTGGGCGACCGGCAGGTCGGGATCGCGCAGCATCGCCACCACCCGGCCGAGCGGGCTCATGGCCGAGGCCAGGGCCTGCCGCTGGGCATCGAGCCGGCCGAGCCGCGCGATGTCGGTGCGTGCGGCGTCGCCGCGCCGGGCCACGAGCTGGTCCGGATTCGTGCGGAGCCGGTCCACGGCGTCGTCACGGGTCGTGCCGGAGGCCCGCGCGTCGGAGTCGAGGACCTCAACCTGCCGGCGCAGCTCGTCCGCGGCGCCGCCGAGCCGCTGCGCGTATTGCTGCGCGAATTCGGGTGCCTGCGCCGCCACCACGCCGCCGAGCAGGCCCAGGGCGAGGCCGAGGGTGCGGAACACGCGGAACACGGTGGGCCTCCGGCACGACGAATCGACCTTCGACAAAGAGCATGCCTCCGGCCGGGGTTCCAGCGGGGCTCAGCCCGGAAGCGTCAGCAGGCCCGCATCCCCGTCGGCGCAGCCGAACAGCAACCGCGCGCCGCGGCCGTCCCACGCCAGCGCCGTCACGGTGCTGCCGGGCACCGCCGGGCGCACCAGCAGCTCGGCCGCATCGGCGAAGCGGACGAGCAGGATGCAGCCGTCCTCATAGCCGATCGCCAGCACCGGCGCCTTCGGGTGGAAGGCGACGCGGGACACCCGGGCCGGGCGGACCCCGCATTCCCGCGGGGCCTTGCCGGTCGGCCCCTCCTTCGAGTCGAAGGGCCACACGATGGCGGCCTCGGCGCCGCTGGTGGCGAGCCAGTGCCCGTCGGACGACCACGCCACCGAGCGGACCTTCCCGGGATAGCCCGACATCCGCATATGGCCGCGATCCGGCTGAAGCCGCCAGCCGTGCAGGGCGCTCTCCTGCATGGTCGAGACCACGAAGCGTCCGTCCGGCGACCACGTCACGTCGATGTGCGAGCCCTTCCACTCGATCACCTCGGCGGGCGTCTCCAGGTTCGGATACCAGAGGCTGACGCCGTTGTAGTGCGCCACCCCGAGGCGGTAGCCCTTGGGCGCGAACACGAGGCCGCGGGCGCTGGTCGGCGCCTGGAAGTGCCGTTCGCGCCCCTTGGCGTCCCGCGCCACGACGTTGCGGCCGGCGGACCAGGCCACGGCACCGTCCGGGTGCAGCGCCAGCGCGTCGATCCAGGCCCCGCCCTTGGCGAGGCCGAGCGGCTCCAGGGTTCCGTCGGCGCGGATCTCGACCACGCGACCGTCGTCGCCACCCGTGAGCAGCCGACCGCCACCGCCTGCGGCGACCAGGATCCCGCTCCCGGGATGCGCCGTGAGGCGCGTCAGGGCGCCCTCCCGCGCCAGCGCCACCGTGCCGTCGCCGAGCGCCAGGGCCGGGACGTCCTTCAGGAAATGGGCCGCGACCACGTGGGCCCCGGCCTTCAGCGCGGCCACGTGACTGGTCAGGGAGGGGTTGCTGAGCGGGCTCGTCATGTCGGGGGAACCTTCGCGGCGGCCGGATGGGCGCGCAAGACCAGGACTGCCGTGATCACCGCCAGTCCGCCGGAAATCGCCGCCGGCGCGACCAGGGCATAGAGGGAGAAGAGCCCGTAGGCGTGAGCGCCCAGGAAGGCGCCGAACAGCAGGGAGAGCCAGACCATCCCGTCGCCGACCCAACCGAACGGATCGCCGGTCCGGGTCAGCGCCTGGGCGATCTTCTGGCCCAGGCTGAACAGGGCACCGGTGACGAAGGTCGTGCCGGCGCGGAACCCCTTCACCTGCGCCAGGACCGCGTTCTGCGAGCCCATGGCCACGGCGACGAAGAAGGCCGCGAGGCCGAGTTCGGGGGATTGCAGGCCCAGGCCCAGACCGCCCAGGATCAGGAGCGATTCGTAGGCGAGGACCACCGGCGTCGTCCAACGCGGCGGCACCAGGATGGCGAGCCCGCTGCCCAGCACCGATCCGGTCAGGAAGGCCAGGAGCAGGATTGCGGGCAGGATCATGCGGTGCAGCTCGGCCTCCGCACCGAAGACGGCGAGCTGCGTGGTGTTGCCGCTCATGAACGAGGTGTAGAGGCCCCCCAGCCGCACGAAGCCCAGGGCGTCGACATAGCCGGCGAGGCCCGTGAGGAGCAGGCCGATGCCGAGCTGCCAGCGCCGGTTCACGCCGCGGCCCCGCGGCGGCGGCTCGGTAACCCTTCGTTAACCATTCGGGCCATTTCGTTCATCAGCGCCGGGGCTCGGTTAACGCACCGCTCACCAAACCCGCGCAAATGGATGCAATCAGGGTGAACACCGCGTCGGAAGGGGCCGTTGCCCCTGCGATCCGGTCTGGGGTTCTCGCGCCCCCGCCGGGTGAGTGGGAGTTGCGTCATGGTTCCGTTCGCTGCCGCTTTCGTCTGCCCGTCCATGCCCGTCCTGGACCCGGCCGCCGCCACGATCCTCGTCGTCGAGGATGAGCCGACCGTGTGCGAGCTGGCCGCCGAGGCGCTCCTCGACGCGGGTTATCGGGTGCTCACCGCCGCGGATGCGTGGCAGGCCGAGGCGATCCTGGCCGGGGAGAGCGTGGACATGCTCTTCACCGATATCGATCTCGCCCGCAACACGAATGGCCTGGCGCTGGCGCGGATGGCGCGGCGGCTCTGCCCGGACCTCGCGGTGGTCTACACCTCGGGCGGCCGGGCCAACCTGTCGCCCCGCGAGGCCGTGCCGGGCTCGGTCTTCGTGCCGAAGCCCTATCGGCCCGGCCAGCTCGTGAACCTCACCCGCGACGTCCTGCGCGCCGCGCTCCTCCACCACGCCTGATCCCGGCCTCCAAGGACCTTCGCCATGCGGCGCATTCTTTCCGCAGCCGGCCTCGCCCTCGCGGTGGCCGCCACGCCGGCCGAGGCGGCGTGCGACGTGAAGGGCGCGCAGATCGAGGAGGCGATCGCCGCCAAGAGCACCCTGCAGGCCGATGCGAACGCCCAGCTGGTGCGCGACCTGCGCACCCTGCGGGACGCGGCGATCGTGCTCGACACCTACAAGTTCCCGGGCGAGTGCGAGGTGCTGCTCGGGGTCGCCAAGTCGCTCCTGGCCAATCCCGGCCAGACCATCGAGCAGGGCGGCGATACCGACGAGGACAAGGCCGAGAGCCTTGTGGAGGCCCGGAAGCCCAAGGACGCGGCCGGCGGCACGAAGGCGAAGTGACGGCGCGGCCGGCGCGGGCCTGAGCGTTCGCCCGCCGCGGGCCGCCGCGTTCCGGCCTCAGAGCCGGCCTTCGCGGAACCGCGAAGGCGAACCTACCGGCCTCACCGCTCCTCCCCGGCGCTGGCGCCGATCCTGGCCCGCGCGAGCGCGCGGCCGAGCTTGGCGGCGATCTGTTGCCGGAGCAGGTCGGCCATCTCGATATCCACGAGCCGCCAGCTGAGGCCGCGCAGCCGCAGCCTGATCCGCGTGCGCTCCGCGCGCGCTGCCTCGGGCGGGATCGGGATCACCACCGATCGGAAGCCGCGCATCTCGAGGGCGGCGTAATAGGGCATCAGCCGGTCGAGCTTGCGGATCGCGAGGCCCTCCGGGCGGGCGCCCGCGGGCCGCTCCAGGTCGAGCTTGTCGGGCCAGCCGTTGGCCAGGAGATCGATCACCGTGTCGGGCGTCACCATCGTCTCGGACAGGGCGAGCGCGAGCCCGTAGGCGGCATCGTTCAGGCGCTGGCGGTCGCGGGGCTCCAGGTCCGTGTCGGTCTCGGCGGCGGCGCGCATCGCCGCGGTGATCTGCCGGACCAGGGATAGGCGCAGCGTCCGGAAATTCACGTGCGCCTCGACATAGGCGGCGTCGTGACGGCGCACGGCCTGCGCGAGATCGTAGAGCGACCAGAGCGGGCTCACCGTGAAGGCCAGCCATGCCAGGGCCAGGCCGAGCGGGATCGCGAGCCAGCGCACGGCCTCAGGACCCGGTACGCGGCGTCATGGCTCGCCCGCCCATTGCGCGAGCCCGGAAAACGCCGCCGCTACGCGTTCGTAGACGGGCCGCTTGAACGGCACGATCAGGTCCGGCAGCTCGGAGAACCCGGCCCAGCGCCACGCGTCGAATTCCGGCTTGTGCGCGCCCCCTCCCGGCTGATGCACGTCGATGAGATCCTCGGCGCCGAGGAAGCCGAAGGCGAACCATTTCTGGGACTGCCCTCTGTAGCGGCCCTTCCAGGCCTGCTTCATCACGGCCGGCGGCAGATCGTAGGCGAGCCAGTCCGGGATCTCGGCGAGCAGCCGGAGCGCCTCCGACGGGACGTTGGTCTCCTCGAAGAGCTCGCGGCGGGCGGCCGTCTCGGGATCCTCGCCGGGGTCGATGCCGCCCTGGGGCATCTGCCACATGTGATGGCCGGCAACGTGCTCGGGACCGGCATCCTGCCGCCGACGCCCGACGAAGACGCCCCCCGATCGCGCGATCAGGGCGACGCCCACGCAGGGCCGGTAGGGCAGGGCGCTGCCGAAGTCCGAATCCGTCGTCATCGGGAGGACCATAGGTCAGGCCTGCGTCGGGCGGCAACGCCGACTGGGGATGTCCGTCCGGGTCCGACGGCGCCATCAAGTTCCGCGACCGATGATCCTGCGGTCACTCAATCGGCCGTTGAGACACGCTTGTCGCGCGACCCGCGAAGCGCCACGCTGGCCGGCACGAGGTGAAGATTCCGGGCGTCGAGCTCCCTGGCCCAGCGCGCGATTCGGTCGACGCTGAGGGCGGCGCCGCTGGCCGAGACGAGGACGAAGCCGTTGGCCCGCGCCCGGGCCTCGGCCTGGGCCAGGGCCGCGTCGATGGCTTCGGCGCGCGGGGTGGCGTCGAGGACGATCTCGGCCCGGGCGATCGGGGTCTTCGCCTTGTTGAGGGGCGCGGCCGCCGTCTTCGGAGCCGTGCCGTCGTCGATGAAGCCGAGACCGCGGGCGCCGATCTCGCGCAGGACCGGCTCGAAGGCGGGATCCGCCATCAGCTTGGAGCCCATGAAGTTCGCGACGCCGACATAGCCCGGGAAGCGGGCGAGCGCCCAGGCCAGACGGTCGGCGTTCTCGGGCCCCTTCAGGGCCGTGAGCAGGGCCTGCGGGCCGGGATCGCTGTCGGGATAGTCGAAAGGCTCCATCGGCAGCTGGAGGAAGACCTCGTGACCGGCGTCGCGGGCCCGGGCAGCGGCGCGCTCGGCCTCGCCCCCGTAGGGCAGGAACGCGAGGCTGACCGCCGCCGGGAGGCGGGCGGTGGCGCCGGCGGTGGCCGCCTGGCCGACACCGAGGCCGGTCACCACGATGGCGATGCGCGGGCCGGTGCCGGGTTCCTCGTTCCGGGCATAGACGTCGAGGGCGCGGACGCGGCCCTCGCCGAGCTTCGGCATGAGACCGTGGCGCCCCGTCTCGCTGATCCGCGGGTCCGGGGCGGCGGCGAGCCGCGGCGCGGTCGGCGGGGGCACCCGGATCACCACGGCGTCGGAGGGCCCGGATCCGGCCGGGCGCACCACCGTCACGCCCGAGGCGGTCTCGACCTCCTCCGCGCTGCGCTGGAGCGACGGCGGCGCGGGGAGCGCGGCGGCGACCTGCGGCGCGGCGGCCGGCGCGGCCGGTGCGGACCGGCTCATCGGTTCGCGCAGCGTGATCCTGGCTTCCGCACGCGGTTCACCGCCCCGGGGATCGCCCAGCGCGAGCACCAGGCCGGCGGTCGCCAGGAGAGCCGCCGCGATGAATCCGGCCGCGACCCTGGGCTTGCGGGCGGACGCGACGAGGCGTCCGAACCGGCCGCCGGTCTGCTCCGGCGCCTCCGCCTCCGGCACCCCGAGGGGCCGCGTGAGGATATCGTCGGTGGACTCGGTCAAGCGGCTCTCGATGCGGGATCGTGGTCCCAGCACCGTCGGACGCGGCGCGGATCCCTGCACCTATTGCTGCCGGGTATGGTTAACGTTCCGCTAATACCCGGTCCGGATAGAAAAATCCCGCCCGGCGGCTGGCCGGGCGGGATCGGATACCTGGCGATCCGCGATCGACGGATCAGTTCGGCAGGCTCGGCTTCTGCTGCTGCGCCGCCGGCGTGCCGTTGGCCGCACCCTTCTGGATCCCGTGCAGGAAGTCGACGGCCGAGATCAGCTGCTTGTCCTTGGCCGGATCCGGCGGGACGTAGGCGGACGAGCCGCCGCGCTCGTCGGTGTCCTTCTGCTTCAGGTGCCCCTTCAGGCCGGCCTCGCCCTTGGTCTCGTCCTTGCCCTTCAGCTCGTCCGGAACCTCCTGCAGCACTTCGACATCCGGCTCGATGCCCTTCGCCTGGATCGAGCGGCCCGACGGCGTGTAGTAGCGCGCCGTGGTCAGCCGCAGCGCGCCGGAGCCGCCGAGGGGGATGATCGACTGCACCGAACCCTTGCCGAACGAGCGCGTGCCCAGGATGGTCGCGCGCTTGTGATCCTGGAGGGCGCCGGCCACGATCTCCGAGGCGGAGGCCGAGCCGCCGTTGACCAGCACCACCACCGGCTTGCCCTTGGTCAGATCGCCGGACTTCGCCGAGAACCGCTGCGTCTCATCGGGGTTGCGGCCGCGGGTGGAGACGATCTCGCCGCGATCCAGGAACGCGTCCGACACCATCACGGCCTGGTCGAGGAGGCCGCCCGGGTTGTTGCGCAGGTCGATGACGTAGCCCTTGAGCTTGTCGGCGCCGATCTCGCCCGACAGCTTGTCGATGGCCGCGCGCATGCCGTCGAAGGTCTGCTCGTTGAACTGCGTCAGGCGGATATAGGCGACGTCGCCGCCCTCGACCTTGGAGCGGACCGGCTTGATCTTGATCACGTCGCGGGTGAGCGTGACGTCGATCGGGTCCTTCGATTCCTTACGGGAGATCTTGAGCTTCACGCTCGAATTGACCGGGCCGCGCATCTTGTCGACGGCCTGGTTCAGGGTCAGGCCCTGGACCTGGTCGTCGTCGATCTGGGTGATGACGTCGTTCGCGAGAAGCCCGGCCTTGGCGGCCGGCGTGTCGTCGATGGGGGTGACGACCTTGATCAGGCCGTCCTCCATGGTGACCTCGATGCCGAGGCCGCCGAACTCGCCCCGCGTGGTCGTCTGCATGTCCCGGAACGCCTTGGCGTCCATGTAGCTCGAATGCGGATCGAGGGAGGTCAGCATGCCGTTGACCGCCGCCTCGATCATCTTCGACTCGTCCGGCTTCTCGACGTAGTCGGTGCGGACCTTCTCGAAGACATCGCCGAACAGGCTGAGCTGGCGATAGGTCTCGGCGGAGGCGGCCACCGCCCGCGGACCCGACAGAAAATCGGTCTGGGTCGCCACCATGGAGGTGCCGGCACCCAGGAAGGCGCCGAGCATGATCAGGGATGTCTTGCGCATCAGCCGCGAACCTTCTCGCCAAGTACCGTATTGCTCGGGCTCTTCGCCCACCACGGCTCCGGGTCGATGGAGCCGCCGTCCTTCTTGAACTCGACGTACAGGGTGGGATCGCCGTCGGACACCGACGGGCCCGCGCCCTTCTCGCCCATGCTGCCGACCGGTTCGCCCGCGAGCACGAACTGGCCGACCTCGACGCTGATCTGATCCATCCCCGCGAGCAGAAGATAGTAGCCGTCGCCCGCGTTGATGATCAAGAGTCGCCCGTAAGACCGGAAGGGTCCGGCGAATTGCACCCACCCGTCGGCGGGGGCGGAGACCGTCGCCTTCGGGCGCGTGGTGAACGACACGCCGCGCGTCATACCGCCGTTTCCGTCGGGCTGGTTGAAACCGCGCATCATCCGGCCACTCACCGGCCGCGGCACTTCGCCCCGTACATCGGCAAAATGCACTTTCGGTGCCAGGCGCGCCGGATCCCGGAACCCCGCCGCGGCAAATCGCTCCTGCGTGACCCGGACCTCGCGCTCGGCCGCGGCCTTCGCCTCTTCGGCGTTGCGTTTGGCCGCGACGACCTCCGCCTCGGTCCTGTCGAGCAGATCCTTCAGGGACTTGGCCTGGGCACCCAGTTCGGCGGCGCGCCGACGCTCGGCGGAGAGGCCGCTCTCGATCTCGGCCTGCCGGGCGCGACGGGCCGCGACCAGGGCCTGCAGCCGCTGCTGCTCGCGCGCCCAGCCGGCGAGGTCCGTCGCCAGACCCTCCTTGTCCTGGGCGATCAGACCGCGCAGGCGGATCATCTCGGCGAGATCGGCCGCGAGGGTGTCGACCTCGCCGCGCAGCTCCGGCACCACGGCGCCGAGCAGCATCGAGGTGCGGATGGCCGCCAGCACATCCTCCGGGCTCACCAGCACCGCCGGCGGCGGCCGACGGCCCATGCGCTGAAGGGCCGCCAGGATCTCGGCGACGATGCTCCGGCGCCCCTGGAGCGAGCGCCGGATCGCGGCCTCGCTCTCGCTCATCGCCTTCAGGCGGTCCTCCAGACGGCTCAGACGCTCCTCGGTCGCCTGCGCCTGCCGACCGGCGTCGAGGAGCGCGGCGTCCAGCTTGGCCCGATCGGTTCCGATCGCGGCAATCTCGGTCTCGAACTGGGCCCGCTGCCCGGCGCTGGCGGCGAGCGCATCCTGCACGCGTTTCAGGTTCTCGGCGCGGCGGTCGCGCTCCTCGTTGGCCCGCTGGGTCGCCGCCGCATCGTCGGGCGCGGGGGTCTCGGCGCGCGCGGGCGCGGAGATGAGGGCCATGCCCAGCAGAGCGAGGGCGGAAAGCCCATGTCGACGGCCGCAGGGCGGGCGCCGGATGGCGCGGACAGAAGTCTTCCGACCGGCACCGCTCACCGGGAGAGGCCCGAGCCGAACCGGGGCCGCCTCCAGGCCCGCCGGCGACGGCAGGTCGGTCCCCGCCCGATCCGCCGACGCGCGCATCTCCGGATGCGCGCGCCGGGCGGCGAGCCTGGACGGGAGAGGCCGGTACGTCCCGGAGGGATCATCCGCACCAGCGGAACGCGCGCTCACCGCGCCGGATGTCGCCACGGCCGGTCAGCCCGCCTCGCCGCGGTGATACGGATGGCCGGCCAGGATGGTCAGGCTACGATAGAGCTGTTCGAGAGCGAGCACGCGCACGAGTCCGTGGGGCAGGGTGGCGGCCCCGAAGGACAGAATCAGCTCCGCCTTCGTCCGAATTGAGGCATCGAGCCCGTCCGGGCCGCCGATCGCCACGACGAGGGCGGGTCGCGCCACGTCGCGCCAGGCCGCCACACGCTCGGCCAGGGCCTCGCTGCCGAGATCGGCCCGCCCGCGCTCGTCGTAGGCGAGCAGAACGCCGCCGGGCGGCAGATGGGCCGCGAGCGCCAAGGCCTCCTCGGCGCAGCGGTCGGCGGCCCGCCTCGCGCGGGACTCCGGGATCTCGACGCTGTCGCAGGCGAGGAAGCCCAGGCCGCGTCCCACCTGCGCGGCGCGGTCGCGATATCGTGACGCCAACTCGCGCTCAGGGCCGGCCTTCAGCCGGCCGACCGCCGCCAGGATGAGGCGCACCCCGGCACGCCCCGGCTCAGCCGGCCGCGAGCCCGATGGGACGATCGGCGCCCCACATCTTCTCGAGGTTGTAGAACCCCCGCACTTCGGGACGGAAGATGTGCACGAGCACGTCGCCCGCGTCGATCAGCACCCAGTCGCAGGCGGGCAGGCCCTCGACCCGGGCGTTGCCGAAGCCGCGGTTCTTCATCTCCTGGATGACCTTGTCGGCGATCGAGCCGACGTGGCGCTGCGAACGGCCGGAGGTGATGATCATGGTGTCGGCCAGGGACGTCTTGCCGGCCAGGTCGATGGCGATCGTCTCCTCGGCCTTCATCTCGTCGAGGCATCCGAGGGCGAGGGCCTTCAGGTCGTCCGAGCGCGCTAGGCCCGACTCATCCGGGGCCTGGACGGGGGTGCGGATCGTTTCCGTGCGGATGGTCTCGGGCAGAGTCCTGGTTCCTCGTGGTGCCGCGCAGCGGAGTCACGCCTGGCGGGAAAAGGGGAAATTGGCGGCATCCGGTCGCGATTGCAACCGTTGAGGCCCGGATCGGGCGGTGCCGGCCCCGCCGCCGTCGCGGATCGCCGTCGACGACAGGGCCGAACGGGGGCCGTGGAGGAACACCCAAGCCGGCGGGGTGCGCAGCGGAAGCGCCGGCGCGTCCGCCTCGGCCAGCCGTGCCCCGGCGAGCCGCCGCGCCGCCCGGGCGCTGAGCGGGGTCATCGTGAAGCCGGGCCGGTCGATGACGGCGATCGGCACCAGCCGCGCGATCTCGGCGAACCCCTTCCACCGGTGAAACGTCGCGAGCGAATCGGCACCCATGATCCAGACGAAGTGCACGCCGGGGCGCCGGCGCGCCAGGAAGCGCAGGGTCTGGACCGTGAAACGCGCGTTGAGGGCCGCCTCCACACCGGTGACCGCGATCCGCGGATGCCGCGCGACCCGCTGCGCCTGCGCGCATCTAAACGCCACGGCGGGCAGCGCAGTCCGGCTCTTCAGCGGGTTGCCCGGGCTGACGAGCCACCAGACGCGGTCGAGGCCGAGCCGGCGCAGCGCCATCAGGGTGACGTGCCGATGCCCGAGATGGGCGGGGTTGAAGGACCCGCCGTAGAGGCCGATCCGCATGCCGGGGGCGCTCGGCGGCAGGGTCAGCCGCACGCCGGGTCCTCGGCCGGCCTCACGGACGGGTCTGGCCGCTGCCGTGGACGCGGTACTTGAACGTCGTGAGCTGCTCGACGCCCACCGGCCCGCGCGCGTGCATGCGCCCCGTGGCGATGCCGATCTCGGCGCCGAAGCCGAACTCGCCGCCATCCGCGAACTGGGTGGAGGCATTGTGGGTCACGATAGCGGAATCCACCTCCGCCAGGAAGCGCGTGGCCGCGGCGTCGTCCTCGGTGACGATCGCGTCCGTGTGGTGGGACCCGTAGGTCTCGATGTGCTCGATCGCCGCGTCGATCCCGTCCACCACGCGGACCGCGATGATCGCGTCCAAGTATTCGGTCCGCCAATCCTCCTCGGTGGCCGCGACGACCCGCGGATCCGCCGACTGGGCCTCGGCATCGCCGCGGACGCTGCAGCCGGCGTCGAGCAGCGCACCCACCAGGGGCGCGAGGTGCGTCGCCGCGCAGGCGCGGTCCACCAGCAGGGTCTCGGCGGCGCCGCAGACGCTGGTCCGGCGCATCTTGCTGTTGAGGAGCACGGTGCGCGCCATGTCGAGGTCGGCGGCGGCGTCGACGTAGACGTGGTTGATCCCGTCGAGATGGGCGAAGACCGGAACCCGCGCCTCCGCCTGGACACGGGTGACCAGGCCGCGCCCGCCCCGGGGCACGATCACGTCGACGCAGCCGTCGAGTCCGGCAAGCATCAGGCCCACCGCGTCCCGGCTGCGCGTCGGCACGAGCTGGATCGCGTCCTCCGGCAGCCCGGCATCCGCGAGGCCGCGGCTCATAGCCCGGGCGATCGCCATGGCGGTGCGATGGCTGTCGGAGCCCGCCCGCAGGATGGCGGCGTTCCCGGCCTTGAGGCACAGCGCGCCGGCATCGGCGGTGACGTTGGGCCGGCTCTCGAAGATCACGCCGATCACGCCGAGCGGCACCGCGACGCGCTCGATCAGCAGGCCGTTGGGCCGCTCGATGGCGGCGAGCTGGCGCCCGACCGGATCCGCCAGGGACCCGACCTTCTCGACGGCATCCGCCATGGCGGCCAAGCGGCCGGGGTCCAGGGTCAGGCGGTCGATCAGCGCTACGCTCTGGCCAGCATTGCGCGCCGCCGCCACGTCGCGGGCGTTCTCGGCCAGGATCTCGTCGCCGCTCGCCCGCAGACGCTCGGCGATCCGCTTCAGCGCGACATCCTTGGTCCGGGCCGAGGCCAGCGCCATCCGGCGGGAAGCCGCCCGGGCGCGGCGGCCGATCGCCGCCATCTGCTCCGGGAGGCCGTCAGCCTCGGCGAAGTCCGATCTCAGGTTCAGGACGGGCACGCTGGCGTCCTCGATAGGGGTCCGCCGACCGATCGGCGCGGCGCAGGGAGCACGCGGTATTTGCACACCGGGCGCCGCACACACAAGCGTGCCCGAGTGCGGGTCGTCACACTAATCGACGACAGCACGATTGTGATTAATCCAATGCGAAAGTACGGAATCTATAATAATGCCAGATCATCACGATGCACCATCCAGGCACGGCCGGGATAATTGAGCAGATCCGGAATGCGCGCGCTCGGGTGCCCGATGATCAGGGCGGCTTCGGCGCTGTCGTAGGCGACGAGGCCGCGTCCGAGCACACGGCCTTCCGCGTCGCGGATCATCACGGCGTCGCCGCGGGAGAAGCTGCCCTCGATCGCCCGCACGCCGACCGGCAGCAGGCTCGCGCCGCCCATCAGGGCCTTGGCGGCCCCGGCATCGATGGTCAGCGTGCCCCGCGGCTCCAGGGAGCCGGCGATCCAGGTCTTCCGGGCGGCCGTCGGTGTGGACCCCGAGAGGAACCACGTGCAGCGGGCCCCCTCGCGCACGGCGCGCAGCGGGTTCTTCCCCCGACCGTCGGCGATCACCAGATGGGTGCCGCCCGAGATCGCGATCTTGGCCGCCTCGACCTTGGTGCGCATGCCGCCCCTGGACAGCTCCGAGGCCGGCCCGCCGGCCATGGCCTCGATCTCGGGGGTGATGCGCTCGACGACCGGCAGGTGCCGGGCGTCCGGGTCGACCTTCGGCGGGGCGGTGTACAGGCCGTCGATATCCGAGAACAGCACCAGCACGTCGGCGTCGATCATGGTGGCGACGCGGGCCGCGAGCCGGTCGTTGTCGCCGTAGCGGATCTCGGAGGTCGCCACCGTGTCGTTCTCGTTGACGACCGGCACCGCGCGCATCTCCAGGAGCTTCAGGACGGTCGCCCGGGCATTGAGGTAGCGGCGGCGCTCTTCTGTGTCCTGGGGTGTCACGAGGATCTGCCCGGCGACGATGCCGTGATGGCCCAGCGCCTCGGCCCAATGGCGCGCCAGGGTGATCTGCCCCACCGAGGCGGCACCCTGGCTCTCCTCCAGCCGCAGAGGACCGGCGGGCAGGCCGAGCACGGTTCGCCCCAGGGCGATGCTGCCCGAGGACACGACCAGCACGTCGACGCCGCGGGCGTGCAGCTCCGCGATGTCCTCCGCGAGGGCCGCCAGCCAAGCATGACGCAGGCGGCCGGCGACGCGGTCGACCAGCAGGGCCGACCCGACCTTGATGACGACGCGGCGGAATTCTTCGAGGACGGGGATCATGAGTCTGGCGAATGCGGGCGATTGACGCGGTGTGAACGAAGCGCGGGCCGTTGAACAGACGCCGGAGCACACGGGACGCATCGCGCCAGCCGCTCTGGCCGGCGAGCAGGGTGGAGGCTGTCAGACCGGGGCGCGGCATCCGTCGGGTCGGGCGCGACGCCGGGGCTGCCCGAAATCTCGCCCACGCCGGACATCGGCATCGGGGATCTTCACGGGCCCATGCATCCTGGCCCCGGCGCCGCCAGACGTGGCCCGGCCGCGGCGCCCGTCGCTCACGGCTCCCAGGCGGCCACCGGCTTCCGTTCGGCCTCCGCGCTGGCATCGATCTCGGCCTGGAGCGCCCGCAGCGCTTCGGGCACGCCCTTCCGGCTCGCCGAGGACAGCACCAGCGGCGCGCGGCCGGCGGCGCGCTTCAGCTTCGCCACCTGGCTCTTCAGCGTCTCGGGATCGAGGGCGTCGGCCTTCGACAGCGCCACGATCTCGGGCTTCTCGGCCAGCCCGTTGCCGTAGGCCTCGATCTCGCCGCGCACGAGCTTGTAGCTCTTTCCGGCATGCTCGCTGGTGCCATCGACGAGGTGCAGCAGCACCCGGCAGCGCTCGACGTGGGCGAGGAACCGATCGCCGAGCCCGACGCCCTCGTGCGCGCCCTCGATCAGGCCGGGGATGTCGGCGAGGACGAATTCCCGGTTGTCCGAGCGGACCACGCCCAGGCCCGGATGCAGGGTGGTGAACGGATAGTCGGCGATCTTCGGCTTGGCCGCCGTGACGCTCGCCAGGAAGGTCGACTTGCCGGCATTCGGCAGGCCGATGAGGCCGGCATCGGCGATCAGCTTGAGGCGCAGCCAGATCCACATCTCCTGCCCTTCCAGGCCGGGATTGGCGTGCTTCGGAGCGCGGTTGGTGGAGGTGGTGAAATACGCGTTGCCGAAGCCGCCGTTGCCGCCCTTGGCCAGCCGGATCCTCTGGCCGACCTCGGTCAGGTCGGCGATCAGGGTCTCCCCGTCGTCGGCGAAGATCTGCGTGCCCGCCGGGACCTTCAGCACCGCGTCGGACCCGTTGGCGCCGTGGCAGTTCGAGCCCATGCCGTGCTCGCCCTTCCTGGCCTTGAAATGCTGCTGGTAGCGGTAGTCGATCAGGGTGTTCAGCCCCTCGACGCACTCGACCCAGACGTCGCCGCCGCGGCCGCCGTCGCCGCCGTTCGGGCCGCCGAACTCGATGAACTTCTCCCGCCGGAACGAGACGCAGCCGGGACCGCCGTCACCGGAGCGGACATAGACCTTGGCTTCGTCGAGGAATTTCACAACGCTATCCCTTTGAGAGCACCGTCCCGGACCGCGGTCCGGGGCGATTCCCCAAGTCCCTCATCGGCATCGGCCCGAAAACCGGCCGCCCGTTCGGGACGATGATCTAAGGTGCGGACCAGCGATCCGCACCCTCGTTTCGTCGACGCGCGCCGTGCATCGCAGAGCGCGGAGGCGCCACCTCAGGCGGCTTCCGTCAGCGCCGCCTCGGCGACGCAGGCTCGCCACCGGGCCCGATCCAGCTGGAACAGGTCCACGGGCAAGTCGGCGCCGCGGGCGGGGAACGGCTTCATGCCGGTGCCGGTATGCACGAACCCGCAGGCCTCCAGCACGCGCCGAGAGGCGGGGTTCACGACCAGCGCCGCGGAGGCGAGCTCCGTCCCGCCCGCATAGGCGAAGAAGGCGTCGCACAGAGCCCGCACAGCCTCGCGCATCAGGCCGGCGCCCCAAAACGGCTGGCCGAGCCAGTAGCCGAGTTCCGGCGTGGCATCGGTGCCGGGGTGGATGCTGACCACGCCGATCAGGCTCGCCGGGGCCGAGCGCCGCGCGAGCGTCAGGGTCAATCCGGCGCCGGCCGCGTTCTCGGCCCGTGCCTGCAGCAGGAAGGCGTCGACCACGGGGGCCGGCAGCGGATGCGGCACCCGCGCCAGCATCTCGGCCACCGCGCGCTCGCCGGCCAGCGTCAGGATGGCGTCCCTGTCCCTGGCCATCGGCCAGCGCAGCCAGAGCCGGCGGGTCTCGATCCGGAAGACGTCGTCGCGGGTGAGATCGGGGAACATCGTGCCCTCGCAGGGCGGCGTCCCCGGCTCCGGGGCACCGCCTCAAGACGACGAAGGGGAGGATGGCGTCCCATCCTCCCCGGTGTTCCGTCCGATCCGGCCCGGCGGGGCTCGGCTACGACGTCTCCGGTCCGGTGTGGGACACCGGGCGGGACGCCAGCTTCGCCACTTGGGCGCCCGCCTGTTATTCCGCGGCCTCGGCCAGCGGCGTCACCGCCACGAACTCGCGCCCGCGGCGCGTCTCGAAGCGCACATGGCCCGGTACCAGCGCGAAGAGCGTGTGGTCCTTGCCCATGCCGACGTTGCTGCCGGGATGCCATTTCGTGCCGCGTTGGCGCACGATGATGTTGCCCGGGATCACGGCCTCCGAGCCGAACTTCTTGACGCCGAGGCGACGGCCGGCCGAGTCGCGGCCGTTGCGGGACGAGCCGCCTGCTTTCTTGTGTGCCATGGGACCTGCTCCGAATGCTGTGGGTCGCGCGGATCGCGGGCCCGATCAGGGCCCGCGCTCGATCACGCGGAGATGCCGGTGATGCGCACCACGGTGTGGTGCTGGCGGTGACCGCGCTTGCGGCGCGAGTTCTGGCGGCGGCGCTTCTTGAAGGCGATCACCTTCTTGTCGCGGCCGTGGCTCACGATCTCGCCCGTGACGCTGATGCCCGACAGGGTCGGCGCGCCGACCTGCGTGGCGCCCGCACCGTCGGCGAACAGCAGGACCTCGCCGAAGGTCACGGCCTCGCCGGCCTCGCCCGCCAGGGAGGCGATGGTGATGGTGTCGTTGGCGGCGACGCGGTACTGCTTACCGCCCGTCTTGATGACTGCGAACATCGTTCTCTCGTGTTCTCGAACGGCCTCCGGGGCGGCTGCCCCTGGACCGGCTTCTTGTTTGAAGTCATTGCGCGGGCTTGGCCCGGACAACGCGAAACGCGCGGACCCCAGGAGAGGCCGCGCGCCATGCGGCGTCACTACGGGCGCCGCGGCGGCGTGTCAATCCTGGCGGCCCGGATCAGCGGATCGGTGCGCCGGTCGCCAGGATGCCTTTCGCGACCGTGCCCTGCGGGCCGAAGGCCGCCAGGGCGTCCGTGCACCACGCGTCCCGGCCGTCCGCGGCGAGCTGCTGGCGCACCTGCGCGGCGCGGATCCGCAGCTTCTCCTCGAGGACGGCCTCCTGTCCGGCATTCACCCGGGCGGCGAGGCGAAGCGTGGTCAGCTGGCCGGCCCGCACCTGCACGCCGGGACAGGTCTGCTCGGCGATGATCGTGGTGGCGGCCGCCGCGGCGTAATTGTCGAGGGGGGAAGCGCTTGCCGGCGGCGCCGGGGGCGCGCCCACCTGTGCGGTGGCCGGCCCGGCCAGGGCCAGGGAGATGCTCACGACGCGCGCAATCCGCACAGCTCAGACCTCAACGGTGGCGCGGCCCGGCAGGGTGACGCGCCCGCACGGTTCCGGACGGCGGCTGACTACACCGGCACGGGCCCGGCGTCACCCGACCGACGCGTCAGGGGGCGGCCTTGAACTCGCCCTCGATGCGCAGCGTCACCTCGTCGCCGAGCTGCGGCAGGAAGGCGTTGATGCCGAACTCCGAGCGCTTGACGACGGCGCGCCCGTCGAAGCCCACGGTGTAGCGCTGGTCCACCGGGTGGATGCCCGCCTGATTGAAGGTGGCGTCGATCGCCAGCGGCCGGACGGTGCCGCGCAGGGTCAGGTCGCCGGTGATCCGTGCGGTGGTCGGGCTGGTCGGTTCGACCTTGGCGGCACTGAAGGTGGCGGTCGGGAACTTGGCGGTGTCGAGGAAGTCGGGCGTCGCGAGGCGCTCGTTCAGGCGCGCGCTGCCGGTGATCACGCCGCCGAGGGGCACGGTCACGGTGAGGCGGCTCTTCTCCGGCGCCTTCGGATCGAGGTCGAGCGTGCCGGTCAGGCCGGTGAACTGACCGTAATAGGTCGAGTAGCCGAGATGCGACACGGACCAGGTGATCTTGCCGTGGTCGGGATCGAGCACGTAGGAGCCCGGCCGCACCTGGGTCGGGTCCGCGCTCGGGGCGATCGGAGCCGCTGTGACCGGGTCGTCCGCCGCCCGGGCGGCGCCCAGGCACAGCATACCGATCAAGGCAAGAAGCGGCGCACGCATGATCATCCCCCGGCGCCCGGGCGGCACCGCGCCCCTGATTTCATGAACCCCCGGCGCGCTCAAGCATGTCTGGCGAAGGCCGCCCCGCTTCTGTAGGCATCCCGGGACAGCGGCAGGCGTGGCATGATCGGCAAGCTCAGAGGCGTCGTGGACTCGTTCGGGGAGGATTTCGTGATCCTCGACGTCTCGGGGGTCGGCTACATCGTTCACTGCTCCGCACGGACGCTGCAGCGCATGCCCAAGGTCGGCGAAGCCGCGGAGCTGTCGATCGAGACCCACGTCCGCGAGGACATGATCCGCCTCTACGGCTTCCGCTCCGACGCCGAGCGGGAATGGTTCCGCCTGCTCCAGACCGTGCAGGGTGTCGGAGCCCGCGTGGCGCTCGGCGTCCTGTCGGTGCTGGAGCCGGACGCGCTGGCCGGCGCCATCGCGACCGGCGACAAGAATACGATCAGCCGCGCCCCAGGGGTCGGGCCGCGGCTCGCGGCCCGGCTCGCCGCCGAGCTGAAGGACAAGGCTCCGGCCTTCGCGCCGATCGACCCGGCCCTCATCGCGCTCACCGGGGCCGTGGAGGAGGGCGCCGCGCCGCAGCCGGTGGCCGATGCAGTCTCCGCCCTGGTCAATCTCGGCTACCCGCAGGTCCAGGCCGCCGCCGCCATCGCGGCCGCCCTCAAGGGGGCGGGGGAGGGGGCCGAGGCCAAGGTCCTGATCCGGCTCGGACTGCGCGAACTCGCCCGCTGAGGCGGCCCACACGGGCCAATCCGAAGGCGGCCATCGCCGCCGTGCGGGTCCTCACTTGACCCGACGGGTGACGAGTGCCATTCGGTCCGCGGCCGGTAAGACGTTGAAATGTCGCTACTTTTCAATCTTTCTAATCTGGCTGAGTGAGGCTGTTTGGTCCGACCGGGTCGTGACCCGCTGGCACAGGGACGGGATTGACGGCGCGTATGATCGTCTGCTCTTGCAATGTCATATCGGACGGGGCCGTGCGGTCCTGTCTGTCGCCCGGCCCGGGATGCCCGCGCACGCCGGCGCAGGTCTACGCGTGCCTCGGCTGCAGCCCGAAATGCGGCCGCTGCGCCAGGACCATCCGTTCCATCATGGACAGCGCCCTGGGCCAAGGCGATTTGGCGGAGGGCAGCCATTCCTGCTCGACGGCTTGCGCGAAAGCCTGCAGTTTGGCTTTATTCCAAACTGCGGATGAGGGAGTCGCGGCCTGACATGGCTGCTCCCCGCCTCTATTGAGTTAGGAGTTCGGGGGCCATGAAGGGCGACACCAAAGTCATCGAGTACCTCAATCGCGGCCTTCGCAGTGAGTTGACCGCCGTGAGCCAGTACTGGCTCCACTTCCGGATGCTCAACAACTGGGGCTATATCGATCTCGCCAAGTTCTGGCGCAAGGAATCGATCGAGGAGATGAACCACGCCGATCGGTTCATCGACCGGATCCTGTTCCTCGACGGGTTCCCGAACCTGCAGGAACTCGAGCCGCTGCGGATCGGTCAGACCGTCCAGGAGGTGATCGAGTGCGATCTGGCCGCCGAGCACGGCGCCCGGACCCTCTACCTCGAAGCCGCGCAGTACTGCGATTCGATCAACGACCGCGTCTCCATGCGGCTGTTCGAGGATCTGGCGGAGGACGAGGAGGGCCATATCGACTTCCTCGAGACCCAGCTCGATCTGATCAGGCAGATCGGCCTGCCGCTCTACGCCCAGCGCCATATCGGCGGACTGGAGCCGATCGCGCCCGAGAAGGATTGATTCCGCGCGGAGCGGATGAAGCGTCGCGGACCGCCGCTTCATCCGCTCCGATCCGACAGCGCGGGTCTGCCGCGAAGGGGCGGCCGGTCTCGCGGGACCGGCCGGGTGCACGAGGACGGAAACCGGGATGCGGCTGGTGGTTGTCGGCGCCGACGGGCGCATGGGGCGGATGCTGGTCCGCGCGGTCGCGCAGGCGGACGGCTGCACGCTCTCCGCGGCGATCGAGCGCCCGGGTTCCCCGGCGATCGGCCAGGATGCCGGGACGCTCGCCGGCCTCGCCCCCCTCGATGTGCCCGTCACGGACGATCCCCTCGCCGCCTTCGCGGCCGCGGACGGCGTGCTCGACTTCACCGCGCCGGCCGCCACCGTGGCGTTCGCCGAGCTCGCCGCCCAGGCCCGGATCGTCCACGTCGTCGGCACGACCGGCCTGTCCGAGGATGACCTGGCGAAGCTCAAGGCGGCCTCGTACCACGCCCGCATCGTGCAGTCGGGCAACATGTCCCTCGGCATCAACCTGATGGCCGAGCTGGTGCGCCGCGTGGCCAAGTCCCTGGGCGACGAGTTCGACATCGAGATCTCCGAGATGCACCATCGCATGAAGGTGGATGCGCCCTCCGGCACGGCCCTGCTGCTGGGCGAGGCCGCCGCGGAGGGCCGCGGCGTCGACCTGAAGGCGGTCCGCGTCTCGACGCGGGACGGGCATACCGGCGCGCGCCGGCCCGGCGATATCGGCTTCGCCACGCTCCGCGGCGGCAGCGTCGTGGGGGATCACAGCGTGATCTTCGCCGGCGCCGGGGAGAGCCTGACGATCAGCCATCACGCCGCCGACCGCGGCCTGTTCGCCGCGGGCGCCGTCAAGGCGGCGCTCTGGGCGCAGCCCAAGCCGCCGGGACTCTACGCCATGACGGACGTGCTCGGCCTGTGACCGGCGCGGCGGCCTCGGAACGGCTCCTGGTCCTCGTCCGGCACGGCCAGAGCGAGTGGAACCTCCAGAACCTGTTCACCGGCTGGCGCGATCCCGATCTGACCGAGCGCGGCGTCGCCGAGGCCCGGGCGGCCGGCCGCGGACTGAAGCGGGCGGGCTACGTCTTCGACGTCGCGTTCACGTCGGAACTCGTGCGGGCGCAGCGCACCTGCGCCCTCGTCCTGGAGGAGATGGGCCTCCAGGGGCTTCCGGTGATCCGGGACCGCGCGCTCAACGAACGTGACTACGGCGACCTCGCGGGCCTCAACAAGGACGACGCCCGCGCCCGGTGGGGCGACGCCCAGGTCCATGCCTGGCGCCGGTCCTACGACGTGCGGCCCCCCGGGGGCGAGAGCCTGAAGGACACCGCCGCGCGGGTGCTGCCCTACTACATCGAGACGGTCCTGCCCCGCGTGATGGCGGGCGAGCGGGTGCTGGTCGCGGCCCACGGCAACTCGCTGCGCGCGCTGGCGATGGTCCTCGACCGCCTGGACGGCGGCCGCGTCGCGGATCTGGAGATCAAGACCGGAATCCCCCTGATCTACCGGCTCAACGCGGACACCACGGTCGCCTCCAAGACGGTTCAGGAGCGGGACGGCGACGCGGACCTCTGAGTGGCGACCGAACTCGCCCCGGGCCTGATCCACCATCCGGGCTTCCTCGACGCGGCCGCGCGCGAGCGGCTGGCCGCCGAGGTCGCGGCGATCCTCGAAGCCGCGCCGCCCGTCACCCCGCGGATGCCCCGCACGGGCAAGCCGTTCTCCGTGCGGATGTCGAATGCCGGGCCCCTCGGCTGGGTGTCCGACATCCGCGGCTACCGCTACCAGGCGGCGCATCCCGAGACCGGCCGACCCTGGCCCGCCATGCCGCCCACCGCCCTGGCGGCCTGGGACGCCCTGGCGGCGTTTCCCGCCGGGCCCGAGGCCTGCCTGATCAACCTCTATGCCCCCGGGACCCGGATGGGACTGCACCAGGACCGGGACGAGGCCGAACTCGCCGCGCCGGTGCTCTCGCTCTCCCTCGGTGCACCCGCCCTGTTCCGCTACGGCGGGCTGAAACGCTCCGACCGGACGCGCTCGGTGCGCCTCGAGTCCGGGGACGCCCTGGTGATCGGCGGAGCCTCACGGCTGATCCACCACGGCGTCGACCGGCTCTACGGCACCGGCGACCTGCTCGACGCCGAGACGGGGCCCGGTTTCCTGCCGCCCGGCGGTCGCTGTAACCTCACGCTGCGCCGGGTGACGAACGTTGCGTCTCGCACGGATGCGTCAAACCTCCCGAACTGCTGATCTTCCTGGCGCTTGACAGTCGCCGCGCGGAGTCCGACCCATCTTCGGAAGCGGGGCCCTCGGGCTCTTGTGGAGATCGAAGGTCCGATGCTGGTGCGTCCCCTGTCACTGCGTCTCGGGCGGCTTCTCGTCCTCGCCACCCTGGCGGCCGGCCCGGTCACCGGGGCCGGGGCCAGCGACGCCGTCTTCCCGCCGGGATCCCGCTTCGGCTTCGATCCGCCCGGCGACATGTCGCTCTCGCGCCGCTTCTCCGGCTTCGAGCGCAAGGAGGGCGGCGCCACCCTGTCGGTGGTGGAACTGCCGCCCAACGCCTTCGCGGAACTCGTCAGCGGCTTCACCGACGCCAACCTGCTGAACCAGGGCTTCGCCGTCGAGAAGCGCGAGGAGGTCAAGATCGGCGACAACGAGGGCATGCTCTACACCGGCGAGCAGCCCGCCGATCCCAACACCTCGGCCCCGGCGATCCGGAAGTGGATCCTCGTCGTCGGCGCGCCGAGCGTGACCGGCCTCGTCATCGCGCAGGCGCTCCCCGACGCCGAGACCGATGCGACGATGCGCAAGATGGTGACCGGCGTCACCCTGCGTCCGGCGCTGAGCCTGACCCAGCAGGTCGACGCGCTGCCGTTCCGGATCGCCGACATGGCGGGTTTCCGTCCGGTGCGGGTGCTGGCCGGCAACTCGGTCCTGCTCACGCAGGGGCCCAAGGACCAGATGCAGAATCTGGAGCAGCCGATCCTCGTCCTCGCGCAGGCCGTGCAGCAACCGCCCACCGCCGATCAGCGGGACGGCTTCGCCCGGGCCGCCCTGGCGTCGAACCAGACCCTGAAGGATTTCGTGATCGAGCGGGCGCAGAGCTACCGCTCGAACGGGATCGACTGGCACGAGATCGTGGCCCGGGCCGTTGACCAGCCGACGAACGTGCCGGTGGTGGTGTCGCAGACCATCCGGTTCGCGCCGGACGGCTATCTGCGCGCCCTCGGGGTGGTCCGCGAGGATCAGCGGACCGGGGTTCTGGCGAAGTTCCGCGAGGTCGTGGACAGCGTGCAGGTGAAGTAGCGCCTCACCAGACCGCGGCCTGTCCGTCGCGGCGCGGGTCGCTCGCGGCCACGTACCCCTCCACGGCCGGATCGCCCATCCGCCAGATGAACTGCCCGGCGCCGAAATCCTGGTAGCTGTCCTCGATCACCTCCAGCCGGTGGCCGAGGGCCGTCAGCCGGTCCAGGGTCGCGGCCGGCATCGCCGCCTCGACGTTGATGTCGAGGCCCTCGCTCACCCGCCAGCGCGGGGCGTCGCAGGCGGCCTGGGGGTTCTGGCCGTGATCCAGCATGCGCACCAGCGTCTGGACGTGGCCCTGGGGCTGCATATTGCCGCCCATCACGCCGAAGCTCATCACCGGCGCCCCGTCCCGCGTCAGGAAGCCCGGGATGATGGTGTGGAAAGGCCGCTTGCCCGGCGCCACCACGTTCGGGCTCGCCGGATCGAGAACGAAGCCGTAGCCGCGGTTCTGCAGGGAGATGCCCCAGCCCGGAACGACCACGCCCGAGCCGAAGCCCATGAAGTTCGACTGGATGAAGCTCACCATCATGCCGGATTCGTCCGCCGCGGTGAGGTAGATCGTGCCGCCGGCCGGCGGCTTGCCGGGCCCGAACACCTGCGCGCGGTTCCGGTCGATCAGCCTGGCGCGCTCCGCCAGGTAGGCGGCATCGAGCATCGCCTCCGGGGTCACCGCCATGCTGCCCGGATCGGCGACGTAGCGGTAGGTGTCGCTGAAGGCGAGCTTCATCGCTTCGATCTGGAGATGCTGCGCCTCAGGGCCGTCGACGGGCAGGCCGGCGAGGTCGAAATGCTCCAGGATACCCAGCGCGATCTGCGCCGCGATGCCCTGCCCGTTCGGCGGGATCTCGTGGAGCGTGTAGCCGCGATAGTCCTGGGCCGTCGGCGTCACCCATTCGGGGCGGTAGGCGGCGAGGTCGGCCGCCGTCATGGCGCCGCCGTTGGCCCGGGCATGCGCGGCGATCGCCTCGGCGATCTCGCCCCGGTAGAAGGCCTCGCCCTTGGTCTCGCCGATCAGCCGGAGGGTCCGCTCGGCGCCCGGGAACGTGACCAGCTCGCCGACCTCCGGCGCCCGGCCCTTCGGCAGGAAGAAGTCCGAAAACCCCGGCTGGCGGGTGATCGCCTCGACCCGGGCGGCGGCCGCCCATTTCTGCTGCACGACCACCGGCGCGAGATAGCCGCGCTCGGCGATGCGGATCGCCGGCTGCATCAGGTCGGCGAAGGGGAGGCGGCCGAAACGCTCGCTCAGGGCCGCCCAGGCGGCGACCGCGCCGGGAACGGTGACGGAATCCCAGCCGCGCATCGGCGGCCGATCGGCCGGCCCGTACTTGCTCAGGAAGTAATCCCGGGTCCAGGCCGCCGGCGCACCGCCCGAGGCGTTGAGACCGTGCAGGGCCTGCCCGTCCCACAGGATGCAGAAGGCATCCGACCCGAGGCCGTTGCTGCAGGGCTCGGTGACGGTCTTGGCGGCCGCCGCGGCGATGGCCGCGTCGACGGCGTTCCCCCCCGCTTGGAGCATCTGGAGGCCAGCCTGGGCGGCCAGCGCGTGGGAGGTCGCCACGCAATTGCGCCCGAACATCGGCATGCGCACCGACGGATATCCGGTCACCCAGTCGAACGGCATCATGGAACGGATCCCGGCAGCGGCAGCACCACCGCTCCCGTCCCCCTGGCATACAGGATATCCGGGACCGGTGAACGGCCGAAACGGCAGGGTCGCAAACGAAAAACGCGGACCCGAGGGCCCGCGCGACTGCTCAGTACGATCTTTATGGCACGCGACCTTCTCCCGGGCGCATGCAGCCTTAGCGGAATGCGACCCGGGATCCGCCACGAGGGGTCGCGAAGCGCCTTACTGGATCAATCCGTGCCGCTGCCGTGGCGCTTCCTGTGCTGGATCCAAGATCAGGCTTCGCTGACGCTTCACCTGTCCAGGAAAGGGGTGCGTCACGATCCCGGAAGAGCGCCGATCCCTTGCCGCGCGATCAGTACGGGCGGCCGTAGAGCGGCGAAGTCGGGTCGAGACGGTCGACGAAGGAGAGGTCGACGTTGCGGATCGCGGACGAGCGCGCACCGATGAACGGGCCGTTGGTGATCGGATCCGGCAGGACGCCGCGGCCGTAGCGGTCGCTCGGGCCGTAGGGCGGGGTCAGCTGGTTGGAGGCGGCGATCAGATAGGGGTTCAGGGCCGGGTTGCCGGACCCGCCGGCGCCGGGAACGTTGGAGGTCAGCGGCACGTTGCCGGCGTCGAGCCAGGACCGCGGACGCACGCGGATCGGCAGCGGCCGGCTGACCCGATAGACCGGGCCGGACACGAAGCCGTCCTGGGCGACGGCGGGCGCGGAGGCCAGAGCGCCGAGGCCGGTGGCGGCGACGACGCCGAGAAGGGCGATCTTGAGCGAGCGCATGGCCAACCTTATCAATGAGTGCCGACACTATGGCGGCCGAAGCTTAACAGTTCGCCGCCTTTGACCAGAAGACGCTTGAGCGGGGCTGTTGTTCCGCCCTTATGGCAGAGCTTGTGCGATTTGCCACACTCTGGCCTCATTTTTTGTTTCGCGAACGTTGCGGAATCGATCCCGTCCGGTTGGAAACCTCCGACGCGGGGGGCGGGGCGGGACAGGTCCGCGGCGCCTGTGGGGCACTCGCGAAGGCCGCGCTGGTCTCCGGATCGGCGAGATCGAGGAAGCTCAGCGCGTCGAGCATGCAGGCCAGAGCCTGGGCCTCCGGCGGACGTCCGAGCGGGGCGCAGAACCACCCATCCAGCCGGATCGCGCCGTCCCGGGTGACGAAGCCCGTGCAGGTCCGAGGCGTCGCGCCCCCGAAGGTCAGCTCCAACGTCTCCACGACACCGAATCTGGTGCGGATCTGGCCGCGTGACCCGGTCCGCAGCACCGAGAGGGCCGGTCGATCGATCGCGGGGCCCCCCGCGGCACGCCGGGCCATCAGCACGAACAGCGAGGCCGCCACGTCGGGGACCGCGCCGCGGGTCAGCGTGACCCGCAGCGCCGGGGCCTCGATCGCCGCGACGTCGCCCTGGGTCAGGGCGTCCTCCCGCAGGCCGGTCAGCCGGTCGATCCGCGCGGCGACGTGCGCCGGGTCCGGACCCGGCTGCGCGAAACCGAACCGGGCCGGAGGCGCCGGCGGCGGCGCGGGGGCGGCCTTCGTGGCCGGCACGAAGGCCGGTTCCGCGCCGAGCAGGGCAGACGCCGCGCCGGGGACCGAGCCGGGCTTCCTGCCGGGCGGCAGGGCGCAGACGCACAGCAGCGCGATGACCGATGAGGCCAGGGCGACGCGCAGGCCGAGATCGACGAGCGACGGCGCGGCCCGCGCGGTCAGCATGCGGGAATCGGCCCGCGCGCCCGCAAGCGCTGTTTCGATCGGCATGGCGCCCCGTGCAGACGGCGAACCTCATGGTCCGCCTGCGACCCTCGCGGGCAAGGATTGAATTCCCTTGTCCGGCGGGTCTCCGTCACCGGATTCTCCGGATCAGGGTGAATCGATCGTTGCCCGGCCGCCGGCCTTGACAGCACGTCCCCGCGCGCGCCTTGCTCGGTGCGGCCGTCGATCCCACCTCAGGCGAGGTCGGGGTCTGCGGCCGCGTCCGTTCTGCGGGCGTCATCCGGCACGAACGATCCGTCGGCCGATTTTGCTGGCTAGAGGCGCGGCGCCCGGATCGATCAGGGCCATCCGCGCGGAGACGAGAGATGGGTTACAAGGTCGCCATCGTCGGCGCCACGGGCAACGTGGGCCGCGAGATGCTCGATATCCTGGCCGAGCGGGCGTTCCCCGCCGACGAGGTCGTGGCGCTGGCCTCGCGCCGCAGCCAGGGCCAGGAGGTCTCCTTCGGCGACAAGACGCTCAAGGTCAAAACCCTCGACACCTACGACTTCTCCGACACCGACATCTGCCTGATGTCGGCGGGCGGCGAGACGTCCAAGGAATGGTCTCCGCGGATCGCCAAGCAGGGCTGCGTGGTCATCGATAACTCGTCCGCGTTCCGCTACGACGCCGACGTGCCGCTGATCGTCCCCGAGGTGAACGCCGACGCGATCGTGGGCTTCACCAAGCGCAACATCATCGCCAACCCGAACTGCTCGACCGCTCAGCTGGTCGTCGCCCTCAAGCCCCTGCACGAGGCGGCCACGATCAAGCGCGTCGTGGTGTCGACCTACCAGTCGGTCTCCGGCGCCGGCAAGGAGGCGATGGACGAGCTGTTCAACCAGACCCGCGCCGTCTTCACCGCCGGCGAGATCAAGCAGGGCGGCAAGTTCACCAAGCGGATCGCCTTCAACGTCATCCCCCACATCGACGTCTTCATGGAGGATGGCTACACGAAGGAAGAGTGGAAGATGGTCGCCGAGACCAAGAAGATGCTCGATCCGAAGATCAAGCTGACCGCCACCGCGGTTCGCGTGCCGGTCTTCATCGGCCACGCCGAGGCGGTGAACGTCGAGTTCGAGCGCCCGCTCTCGGCCGAGAGGGCCACCGAGATCCTGCGCGCCGCCCCCGGCGTGCTGGTGATCGATAAGCGCGAGAACGGCGGCTACATGACGCCCCACGAGGCGGCCGGCGAGGACGCGACCTACGTCTCGCGCATCCGCGAGGACGCGACCATCGAGAACGGCCTGAATTTCTGGTGCGTCTCCGACAACCTCCGCAAGGGCGCGGCCCTCAACACGGTTCAGATCGCCGAGGTTCTGGTCAACCGCAAGCTGCTGAACCGGTCCAAGCGCGCGGCCTGAAGCCGTCCGGCAGGGCGGTTCGGCGACTGGGACACGGCCGGTCCGAACCCTGTTTCCCCGCCGCACGTGCGGGGTTTTTCACCCGTTCCGGCAACGCAGCTTCAGGATCGGGCGCGGGTCCGCCCTCCCCCCTTTGCGGGGGAGGGAAACGCGCGCATCTCTCTCATTGTCCTGTTCCCGACAGAGAGGGCTGAGTGACGCGCGATCGATCGCACACGGTCTCGGCCGCAGGTCGATGAATCCGCACGCTGCGCGGCCCGGCACCACGCGTGTCACGCGCCTGTCATCGTCTCCCCGCACGTCACACCCCGGAACGTTCGGAGAGTCATCGTGCGGCGCGCACTCTTTTCCTGCCTGATCGGACTGGGGCTGCTCGGTTCGTCCGACGCGGGGGCGCAGCCCCGCAACGTCGTCCTGTTCGTGGCCGACGGCCTGCGCTACGGGATGGTGAACGCCGCCAACGCGCCGACCATGGACCGGCTCATGAAGACGGGCGTGCGGTTCACCAACCCGCATTCCCTGTTCCCGACCTTCACGATGCCCAACGCCACCGCGATGGCGACGGGGCACATGCTTGGGGACACCGGCCAGTTCGGCAACACGATCTACACCGCCTTTCCCGTGCCGGGCGCCGGCAACAGCCTCACGCCGTTCCTGGAGAGCGACCCGGTCCTCGGCGACGTCGACGCGCATTTCGCCGGCAACTACCTCAACGAGGAGACGATCCTGCGGGCCGCCCACGCCAAGGGGCTGTCCACGGCGAGCATCGGCAAGCTCGGTCCATCCCTTGTCTTCGACCACACGGCGCGCTCCGGCCAGGAGACCATCCTGATCGACGACAGCACGGGGCGGCCGGGCGGGGTGCCGCTGAACGACGACCTCCGGGCGCGCCTCGACGCGGCCGGCCTGCCGGCCCAGACCCCGGCGCGGGGCGCCAACGGTCAGGCCGGGACCTCGACCACGCCCGGCACGGTGACGGCCAACGTGGAGCAGCAGGGCTATTTCGCCGCCGTGGCGGCGCGGGCGGTGCTGCCGCTGTTCAAGGCGCGGGGCGCTCCCTTCGTGCTGGTGTTCTGGTCACGCGATCCGGATGGGACGCAGCACAACCAGGGTGACAGGCTGGGCCAGCTGGTGCCGGGTATCAACGGCCCGACGAGCCTCGCGGCCATCCGCAACGCCGACACGAACCTCGCGGCCCTGCTCGCGGCCCTGGCAGAGCAGGGGCTCGCCGATACCACCGACGTGGTCCTGACCTCCGATCACGGCTTCTCCACCATCTCGAAGGAGAGCGCCACGGCCTACTCCGCGACGCGGAGCTACAAGGGCGTGCCGGGCCACCAGCTCCCGCCCGGCTTCCTCGCCATCGACCTCGCCCACGATCTGGGCCTCGACCTGTTCGATCCGGACGCCGCCGGCGCCAAGCTCGGCCCCGACAGCTTTCCGAGCCGGGCCAACGGACTGATCGGCACGGATCCGGCCAAGCCCGACGTGGTGGTCGCCGCCAACGGCGGGTCCGACCTCGTCTACCTGCCCGGCGGCGACGCGGCGCTGGCGCGCCGGGTCGTGGCGGCGCTGTCCCGCCAGGACTACGTCAGCGGCCTGTTCGTCAGCGCCGCCCTGGGCGCGATCCCGGGCACGCTGCCGCTCTCCAGCATCGCCCTCGACGGTTCGGCGCTGACCCCGATGCCGGCCATCGTGGTGAATTTCCGGAGCTTCTCGACGGGCTGCGCGGATCCCACCACCTGCGGCGTCGAGGTCTCCGATACCGTGCTGCAGCAGGGGCAGGGGATGCACGGCAGCTTCTCGCGCGCCGACACCCGGAACGTGATGGGTGCCATGGGTCCGAGCTTCCGGACGGCCCGCGAGAGCGCGGTCCCGGCGAGCAACGCCGATTTCGGGCGGACGATCGCCCGGATCCTCGACCTGACGATCCCCGCGAAGGGCACCCTCGTCGGGCGCGTCCTGACCGAGGCGCTGGCGAACGGCGCGACGCCGAACGCCGAGGCGCACGTGCTGCGATCGGAGCCCGACGCCACCGGCCAGGTGACGGTCCTCAGGTACCAGACGGTCGACGGGACCCGTTACTTCGATGCCGCCGGCTATCCCGGCCGCACGCTCGGCCTCAGCGAGGCCACCCAGGCGGCGGCCGAGCCGCGCTGAGCGGCTCCGCGGCCCACCCTCTGTCCCCTGCGGACCGCAGCCCAGAGAAGTTGGGGGCGAAGGCGCCGTGTGGCCTGCGCCCGCGGCGGGACCGCGGGCGCCGACCTGCCGCCTACGCCATGCCGAGGGCCTGCAGGTAGAGCTCGAGGATCGCCTCCTGCTCCTGGCGCTCGCTGTGATCCTGCTTGCGGATCCGCAGGATGGTGCGCACCGCCTTGGCGTCGAAGCCCCGGCCCTTCAACTCGGCGAACACCTCCTTGATGTCGCCCATGATGCCGGCCTTCTCCTCCTCCAGGCGCTCGAGGCGCTCGATGAACTGCTTCAACTCGTCGGCGGCGACGCCCTCGGCGGACGAGACGTCGCCGCTGGGCCGCTGGGCCGCCGCGGTGGGCATTGCATGGGCGTTCATGAAGCTCTCCGGAATGCACGGCGCGGCTGCGCCCTGGACCCGTGGTTAACGGGCCGGCCTTACCGGAAGCTTAGCCGATTCGCGCGGGGCCGGCCGCTCCCTCAATGGTCCTTGGCCTGCGCGGTCGCGAAATGCGCCCGCTGCTCCGGGCTCGCCTCCGCCTGGTAGCGGTCCTTCCAGGCGGCGTAGGGCATCCCGTAGACGGCCTCGCGGCTCTCGTCCTTGGTCAGCGGAACACCGGCCTCGTCGGCGGCGTCCTTGAGCCAGTTCGACAGGCAGTTCCGGCAGAAGCCGGCGAGGTTCATCAGGTCGATATTCTGCACGTCGGTCCGGTCGCGCAGATGCGCGACGAGGCGGCGGAACACGGCCGCGTCGAGCGCCGTCTGGGTGCCGGGATCGATCTCGCTCATCGGACGCAGTTCTCCTGTCGGGTCTGGCCCCATTTCGGGACCGGCCGGCCCGACATCAAGCCGCCAGCAACGGGCGCAGGATGCGGGCGAAGCGCTCGGCCCACTCCGCCTGCCCGTCCGCGCCGGCGATGAGGTCCTGGCGGATCTCCACCAGGGCGTTGGCGAGGCCCCGCGCGGTGGCGTGGCGGTCGATCGTGTCCCCCGGCAGGCCGCCGCCGTAGGGCTCGTTGTCGCCGACGGTCAGTCCGGCGGGATCGTCCGCGAGGGCGCGGATGAGCGCCCGGGCGAAGCGCTCGTCGCGGTCGTACAGGATGCCGACCTGCCAGGGCCGCGCGATGCCGCGCCAGTAGGGCGTGAAGCTGTGCAGGGTCAGGAGCGCGGGCGGCCGGCCCGCCGCCACGGCGGCCCCGATCGCGTCATCGATGGCCGCGTCGAACGGCGCGTAGAAGCGGGCGATCCGGGCCTGCCGGCCGGCCTCGTCGATGCGGGCATTGCCCGGCACGATGGCGCCGTCGGACAGGCGCATCACCAGGGTCGGATCGGATCGGCCGCGGTTCGGATCGATGATCAGGCGGGAGAAGTTCGTCAGGATCGCCGGCACGTTCAGCCGGGCCGCGAGCAGGCGTGTGACGCCGGCTGCGCCGATGTCGTAGGCGATGTGCCGTCCGAACTCGGAGGCCGGCACGCCGAGATCGATGTCGGGGGGGACATGGTTCGAGGCGTGGTCGCAGGCGATGACGAGGCCGCAGGCGGGGTCGCCGGCGATGATCTCGCAGGGATGCACCGGCAAGGCGTCGGCTTCTGTCTCCGGGCTGGTCACGGGGCTCCGAGGTCTTGTGATCTGTGGGGGACGCCGATGGCGCTTGCCGTGACGCGGTCGCTCGGGCAGATCACCTATCAAGGATCGTGCGCTCACGGCAAGAAACGGGCCCGCCGCCCAGGGAAGAAACGGGCGGGGATCGCGCGACACGAAGGAGAGGAGCCCGTTCGACGCCATGACCGAGACCGTCCCGCCCGTCGCCGATCCGGCCATCCAGGCGCAGCGCGCGCTTCTCGACAGGATCCTCACGGCGGCCATCCGCGCCGCCCATCCGGACCTCGCCCTGCCGCCGCACCTGCCGGAGCCGAGCCCGGGCCGGCTGATCATCCTGGCGGCGGGCAAGGCCGCGGGCAGCATGAGCGCCGTGGCGAGCCGGTTCTACCGCGAGCAGCACGGGCTCGGCGACGACCGGATCGTCGGCCTGGCGGTGGCGCGGCACGGCTACGGTCAGGACGCGCCGGGCATCCACATGGTCGAGGCCGGGCACCCGGTCCCCGACGAGGCCGGCATCGCCGCCACCCAGGAGGCCCTGCGGCTCGCCACCGAGGCGGGCCCGGATGACGAGGTGCTGGTGCTCCTCTCGGGGGGCGGTTCGGCCAACTGGATCGCCCCGGCCGGTGCCCTGACGCTCACCGAGAAGCAGGCCATCACCCGGGCGATGCTCCGCTCCGGCGCGCCGATCGGCGAGATCAACACGGTGCGCAAGCACATCTCGCGGATCAAGGGCGGCCGCCTCGCCCTTGCGGCCCGCAACGCCCGGCGGATCCTGACGCTCGCGATCTCGGACGTCCCCTTCGACGATCCGGCGGTGATCGCGTCGGGACCCACGGTGCCCGATCCCTCGACCCTGGCGGACGCCCGGGGCATCTGCGAGCGCCGGGGCATACCCCTGCCGGCGGAGGCGGTGCGGCTCCTCAACGACCCGAACAACGAGACGCCGAAGGCCGGCGATCCCGCCTTCGCCCGGGCCGAGTACCGCATCATCGCCCGCCCGATCGACGCGCTGAACGCCGCCGCCGAGGCCGCCCGGGCCGCAGGCTACGAGCCCATGATGCTGGGGGCCGATCTCGAAGGCGAGGCCCGCGCGGTCGCGGCCGAGCACGCGGTCGAAGCCAAGCGCCACAAGTCCGCCGGGCGGCGCGTCGCGCTGATCTCGGGGGGCGAATTGACCGTCACCATCCGGGGCGAGGGCAACGGCGGGCCGAACCAGGAATACGCGCTGGCGCTCGCGGTCGCGCTGGCCGGCGCGCCGGGCATCTCCGGGATCAGCGCCGACACGGACGGCACCGATGGCGGGCGGGGCCTCGCCACCGACCCGGCGGGCGGACTGATCGACCCGACGACGCTGGCGCGCGCCAGGGCCGCCGGCCTCGACCCGGCCGCGATGCTGGAGCAGAACGACTCGACCGCGTTCTTCGCGGCCCTCGGCGACCTCGTGAACCCCGGTCCGACCTGCACCAATGTCAACGATTGTCGCGTCATCCTCGTCGACTAAGCGTCGCGTCCCGGCGGCTCAGCCCCTCGCCCTCGTCACCGCTCTCGGCCTCGCGCTCTTCGGCGCGGGCCCGGCGCGGGCGGATCTGCGCCTCTGCAACCAGACCGGCAGCAAGGTCGGGATCTCCCTGGGCTACCGGGACCCGCAGGGCTGGGTCACGGAGGGCTGGTGGGATCTCGCGCCCAAGGCCTGCGAGACCCTGCTGAAGGGCGCCCTCGCGGCGCGGTTCTACTACGTCTTCGCGGTCGACTACACGCGCGGCGGCGAGTGGAGCGGCCGGTCCCTGATGTGCACCCGCGATTCGGAATACACGATCCGCGGCACCGAGGATTGTCTCGCCCGCGGCTACGACCGCAACGGCTTCTTCGAGGTCGATACCGGCGAGCAGAAGAGCTGGACGATCCAGCTCACCGATCCGAACCGCGCGGATACGCCGTCGAAACCGTGACGGGCCGGCGGCGCCCTTGACGGTGCGCCGCGCGGAATGCTCACACCCGCACCGCGGTCTCGACACGGCGAAGCCCGTCGGACCGCCAACAGACCATCCGGAGGATGACGCTTGAAACGCTCGCGCCGCACGAAGATCGTCGCCACCCTCGGGCCGGCCTCCGACACGCCGGAGATGATCGAGCGGCTGTTCCGCGCGGGCGTGGATGTGTTCCGGCTCAACATGAGCCATCTGCCGCGGGAGAAGCTGCCCGAGAAGGTCGAGGCGATCCGCACCATCGAGCGGGAAGCCAAGCACCCGATCGGCATCCTGGTCGACCTGCAGGGCCCGAAGCTGCGGCTCGGCACCTTCGCGGAGGGCGCCGTGATGATCGAGGCCGGCGCCACCTTCGTGCTCGACGGCGATCCGACCCCGGGCGACGCCGCGCGCTGCCACCTGCCGCATCCGGAGATCCTGCAGGCCCTGGAGCCGGGCCACGCGATCCTGCTCGACGACGGCAAGCTGCGGCTCAGCGTGCTGGAGACGTCGGAGAACCGCGCCGTGACCCGCGTCGAAGTCGGCGGACGGATCTCGAACCGCAAGGGCGTGTCGCTGCCCCACACGGTGATCCCGGTCCCGGCGATGACCGACAAGGACCGGGCGGATCTCGATGCCGGCCTCAACGCCGGGGCCGACTGGATCGCCGTGTCCTTCGTCCAGCGCCCCGAGGACGTGGCGGAGGTCAAGAAGGTCTGCGCCGGTCGCGCCCTCGTGATGGCCAAGATCGAGAAGCCTCAGGCGCTCACCCGCCTCGACGAGATCCTGGAGATCTCCGACGGGCTCATGGTCGCCCGGGGCGATCTCGGCGTGGAGATGCCGCTGGAGCAGGTGCCGGGGGTGCAGAAGCGCATCACCCGGGCGGCCCGGCGCTTCGGCAAGCCGGTCGTGGTGGCGACCCAGATGCTCGAATCGATGATCACCGCGCCGGTGCCGACCCGCGCCGAGGTCTCGGATGTGGCCACCGCGGTCTACGAGGGCGCCGACGCCGTGATGCTGTCGGCCGAGAGCGCGTCGGGGGCCTATCCGATCGGCGCGGTGGAGACCATGAACCGCATCGCCGAGCAGGTGGAGCGCGACCAGATCTACTGGTCGATCATCCGGGCCCAGAACGCGACGCCGGACGAGACGGCGGCCGACGCCATCGCGGCCGCCGCGCACCAGATGGTCGACGCGCTGAATCTCGACGCCATCATGGCCTGGACCAATTCCGGCTCGACGGCCCTGCGTCTCGCCCGCGAGCGCCCGAACGCCACGGTGATCGCCCTGACGCCCCGGCGCGAGACCGCCCGCCGCCTCGCCATGGCCTGGGGCACGCATCCGATCGTCACCAAGGACGCGAGCGACGTGGACGACATGTCGTTCCGAGCGGCCAAGTTCGCCGTGCGCGAGAAGTTCGCCGCGGTGGGCGACCGGGTGATCGTCGTGGCCGGCCTGCCGTTCGGCACGCCCGGGGCGACGAACCTCGTCCGGCTGACGTTCATCACCCGGGAGCACGCCGAGAAGGCCTGAGGCCCGATCCGACGCGGGCGCCCCGGGGGCGCCCGCTCAGCGCGGGTCGGCCGGAGCCGCCGTCACCGTGCCCTTCAGGCTGCGGGACAGCGCCGCCACCTCCTCGGCCACCCGGTCCGCCGCGACGTACTGGAGCATGTGGCCGATCCCCGGGAGCAGGACGAGGCGCGCATCCGGGATCGCCCGCGCCAGCGGCACGGCCTGCGCGGCGCTGCGCACGATGGGGTCGGCTTCGCCGGAGACGATGAGCGTCGGAACCCGGATCTCGGCATAGCGGCGGCTCTGGGCCGCCAGCGCCGCCGGCAATCCCAGCAGGTCCTGCACGTTGGCGAGCAGGGTGCCCGGCCGCAGGACCAGGGCCGCCCGTGCCCGTTCGGCGTAATCGGGCATGGCGGGCTGGGGCTGGAACACCCGGCGCGCCGCCTCGGGAAGGAAATGCTGCGCCAGCGGCGGCCCCGCGGTCCGGCTGAGGAGCCACGCCACCGGCGGCTTCACGGCGAGGCGCCAGTACCAGGGCAGGGCCGGCATCTGATCCGGCATCGGCATTGCCACGGGCGCCGCGAGCGCGAGGGCGGAAACCCGGTCCGGATGGTCGAGGGCCAGCGCCAGGGCCAGGGCGCCGGCCCAGGAATGGCCGAACACGATCGCCGGACCGATGCCCATCCGCCGGAGCGCCTCCGCGATCAGGCGCGCCTGCACCGCCGGCGCGGCCGCCTCGGCCCCGGCGATGCGGTCGCTCCAGCCAAAGCCGGGGCGGTCGAAGGCGATGACCCGGAAGCCCCGGGCGGCGAGGAGCCGGCCGACCCCCTCCATCGGGTCCGAGGCGTTGGCCGAAGCCCCGTGCAGGAGGACGATGGGGGGTCCGTCGAGCGGGCCATCCTGGATCGTCGCGAGCCGGCCGCCCGCGATCTCCACGAACGGGCCGCGCGGCGGATACGTGGATCCGACCCACAGCGTGATCGCGAGGCTCGCCAGACCGCCGAGGATCAGCACGAGGCCGACGCCCGCAAGCGGCAGGGCCAGGACGGTGAGGAGAATGCCGACCACCCGCGTCACAGGTCGCGGCCGTCAACCTCCGGGGCGAGGCGGGTGATCGCCTCGTCGATCTTGTCCATCTGCGGGTAGAGGGCGTGAGCCCGGCGGAACGCCGCGAGCGCCCGGGGCTTGTCGTCGGCCGATTCGTAGATCCGGCCCAGGGCCGCCCAGGCCTCGAAATGGCGCGGCTCGAGCACGAGCGCCCGCTGGAGATCCGCGATGGCGTCGTCCTTGTCGGTCAGCAGCCAGAACACCGTCGCGCGCCGGTTCCAGCCCTCGGACCAGCCGGGCTCCAGAACGGTGACCCGGTCCATCAGTTCGGCCGCCAGCGGGAAGTCGTGGGCCGTGACCGCCTGCCGGGCGCGATCCGTCAGCAGATCCGCGGTCGCGCTGCCGGAGCCGGCGAAGCGACGCTCGATCAGGAGGGCGATGCCCTTCGCCTCGGCGGGGTCTTCGCTGGCGCGCAGGCGGGCGAACAGGTCGTCGAGGCTCGGCGGTTTCGGCGCGGGCTTCGCCTCGGACGCCGGGCGGCCCGACCGGCCCGCATCGGCGGCCGCCCGGGCGACCGGGGGCTCCGCCGCGAAGGCCGAGAAGCAGATCAGGGTGGCGAGGGCGCGCGTCGGCAACATCGCGCCAGACTGGGCGTCGCCGGCAAACCCGTCAACGTGCCGCGGTGCCGCGCAGACGCAAACAGCCACACCCGATGACGGATGCGGCTGCTTCGGCAATGCCGGGCCCGCCGGCGGGCCGGATGCCCCGGCACATCGCGTTTCCCCGCAGGGGCGGTGACCGCCCCGCGGAACGACGGCGCGGCCTCAGCCCTGGCGGGCCTTGAAGCGCTTCTGGGTCTTGTTGATCACGTAGACCCGGCCCTTGCGGCGCACGAGCTGGTTGTCGCGGTGACGGCCACGCAGGGACTTGAGGGAATTGCGGATCTTCATCGGTCTCTCGAGCCCGGAGGGGCCGTCCATGGCAAGGGTGTCGGGAACGTGGTCACGAGGCAGGACGCGCGATCGCGTCCGGCGATCACGGCACACGCATCGCGGGATGGCGCCGCCATATCAGGATTCGCCTCCGGAAGGCAAGGCAAGCCACCGCTTGAGGCCACCAAGCCGGCCTAATGGACGCTGTCGAGGTCCGACACCGGCGGCGCGCCGACGAGCTGCCGGCCGATCTCGAGGAGCAGAACATCGAGCATCGGCTTCAGGCCCTTGAAGCCAGCCGCAGGCAGACCCTCCTCTGCCGCCGAGAACAGCATCAGGGCGAGTTCCGCGACCCGATCGATGCCGCCGACCGGCACGTCGGTCGCACAGAAGGCGGACTCGTCCAGGAATCCGTCGCGGCTGCTCTCGGTGACGTCGATGACGATCCCGCGCGCCTCGCTGACGCCGCCCTCGGCGTCCCGGCTGAACCGGCCCCGGGCCAGGATCCAGCGCACATCGCCGGGCTCCGGAACGGTGCGGTACTGGGCGATGTAGAGGCCGCCCTGACGGCGAAGGTCGTCGATGAGCGAGCCGATCCGCCGCCGATCCTCCGGATGGATCCTCTCAAGGAACAGCGCGAAGGTCGCACCGCGGTCCCCCCGCGCCCGCGGCACGCCCAACATGGCCGCCGCGACGGCGTCGCAGCGCACCATGTCGTCCGAGAGGTGCCACTCCCAGGTGCCGACATCGGATGCGGCGAGCGCGCGCGCCACGCTCTCGCTGCCCCGCCGCTTCGTCCGCGCGTCGACGCCCACAGGCCCGAACTCCAGTTCCGATTGGGAGATGCTGCCCTGACCGGGGCGTCCCCATGACACGGTACTGATGTGCGCGGGTCGGCACAACGCGCCGGCCGGCAGGTTCGCTATTCGACCCCGCGCGTTCTTCAAGCCTCAGGGGCGGGCATAGGACCCGATCAGCCTGCCCTTGCCGACGACGTGGCCGCGCATCGCCTCCAGAAGCGCGCCGCGGCCGGGCTCCTGCGGAAGGTCCAGCGCCTGCCGGAGGGCGTAGATCTGGAACACGTAATCGTGCCGGCCGTGACCGCTCGGGGGATCCGGTGGCAGCCAGTCCGCGCGCAGGAAGCTGTTCCGGCCGATCCGGCTCGGATCGCCGGGCCGGGCCTGACCCGACAGGACGCCTTCGCCCAGACCGGCCGGCTGGGGCGGAACGTTGGCCACGATCAGGTGGACCAGCGGGTGCGGCGTCGGGCTGCCGGCATCCTCGGCGAGGAGGACGAGGGCGGCGGTCGCGTCCGGCAGGCCGCTCCAGGCCAGGGGCGGCGACAGGCCTTCGCCGTCGGCGGTGAACCGTGCGGGGATCTCCGCGCCGTCCGCGAAGGCCGGACTCGTCAGGCTGATGGTTTCGGGGATGTCCGCGAAGGTCCCGTGATAGGCCGTCTTCGCCATGCCGGCCTTCAGGCCCGACAGGGCGCTGCCCAGGGCGCTGGGAATGTGTTCGAGCATCGCCGTATCCTCCGCTGCACGCCCAACGGCGGAGAGTCCGGCCGGTTCAGTCCGGGCGCTCAGCTGCGACCATGTAATTCACGGCCGTGTCGCGCCCGGTGCGCCAGCCGTCGGTGAGCGGATTGTAGACGACGCCCACCGGGTCGGCCGGCGCGAGGCCGCCGGCCCGGATCGCCCGGTCGAGTTCCGCCGGCGTCACGAACTTCTCCCAGTCATGGGTGCCGCGGGGCAGCCAGCCGAGCACGTACTCGGCCCCGACGATCGCCAGCGCGAAGGAGCGCAGGGTCCGGTTGAGGGTCGCGGCGAACAGCATGCCGCCGGGCTTCACGGCGGCACACGCGGTCCGCACGAAGGCCGGCATGTCCGACACGTGCTCCACCACCTCCATGATCAGCACGGCGTCGAATGTCTGGCCCGACGCCACCACGGCCTCGATCGTCTCGCCGCGATAGTCGACCGGCACGCCCGCCGCCTCGGCGTGGGCCCGCGCCACCGCGATGTTCTGCTCCGCCGGATCGAGGCCGGTCACCGTCGCGCCGAGCCGCGCCAGCGGTTCCGAGAGCACGCCGCCGCCGCAGCCGACATCGCAGATCGTCAGACCGTCCAGGGGGAACGGCGCCATCGGCTCCCGGCCCTGGTGCCGGCAGAGCGCGTCGCGGATGTAGGCGAGCCGGACCGGGTTGAACCGGTGCAGCACCCGCATCGGGCCGGTCTCGTCCCACCAGGTGCCGGCGAGCGCGTCGAAGCGCGCGACCTCGCCGCGATCGACGAATCCGCCCGTCACGCCGTCCGTGCCCGTCCTGTCCATGCGCGCTCCGTTCAGCTTCCGGCGTCCGAGACCGCCGCCCCGGATCCCGCCCGCGCCTTAGCACGCCGGCCGCCGGGAAGTCGCTGCGACGCGCAGGGCCGAACCGCGGCTCCCCGAATTGGGGGCGAATCCGAACGCCGGCACCCCGTCGTCCCGGGCCGCCGCGGGCCGGCCCGGACCCGGCGCGCCGGTGCCGTGACCGGCGGCTTGTTGACACTCCACCGGGCGGCTTGTACCCGCCGGGCACCGTCCGGAACGGCCCGAAGCGGTCCTCTCCGATCACCACCGGGAACCCGCGACCGAGAGACCATGCCCCGTCTGGTGATGAAATTCGGCGGCACCTCCGTCGCCAACGTCGACCGCATCCGCAACGTCGCGCGCCACGTCGCCCGCGAGGTGGCGGCCGGCTACGACGTCGCCGTGATCGTGTCGGCCATGTCGGGCAAGACCAATGAGCTGGTCGACTGGGTCAAGGACGCCAACCCGCTCTACGATCCGCGGGAATACGACGCCGTCGTCGCCTCGGGCGAGCTGGTCACCGCCGGCCTCCTGGCGATCGCGCTCCAGAAGGACGGGATCAAGGCCCGCTCCTGGCAGGGCTGGCAGATTCCGGTGGTGACCTCGGACGCGCACGGCTCCGCCCGCATCGCCGACATCGACCCGAAGAACCTCGATGCCGGTTTCGCCGGAGGCGAGGTCGCGGTGATCGCCGGCTTCCAGGGCGTCCACGCCGAGACCGGCCGGGTGACGACCCTCGGGCGCGGCGGCTCGGACACGTCGGCGGTGGCGGTGGCGGCCGCCATCGGGGCCGAGCGCTGCGACATCTACACGGACGTGGACGGGGTCTACACCACCGACCCGCGCGTCGTGCCGAAGGCCCGCCGCATGGAGCGGGTGACCTTCGAGGAGATGCTGGAGATGGCCTCGCTCGGCGCCAAGGTGCTGCAGGTCCGCTCGGTGGAGCTCGCCATGGTCCACCGGGTGCCGACCACGGTGCGGTCCTCCTTCGATCCGCCGGACGCCGCGCGCCCGGGCACCCTCATCTGCGACGAGGACGACATCGTGGAACAGCAGATCATCACCGGGATCGCGTTCTCCCGGGACGAGGCGCAGATCACCCTGCGCAAGGTCAAGGACAGCCCCGGCGTGGCGGCCGCCATCTTCGGGCCGCTCGCCGACGCCAACATCAACGTCGACATGATCATCCAGACCGTGTCGGGCGACCAGTCGACGACCGACATGACCTTCACGGTGCCGACCTCCGAATATCAGCGCTGCCGGGCGATCCTCGACGAGGCCCGCGGCCAGATCGGGTACGCGCAGATCGAGGGCGCCACCGACGTGGTGAAGGTCTCGGCGATCGGCGTCGGCATGCGCAGTCATGCGGGCGTCGCGGCGAAAGCGTTCCGGGCGCTGGCCGAGAAGGGCATCAACATCCGGGCGATCACCACGTCGGAGATCAAGTTCTCCGTGCTGATCGATGCTGCTTATACGGAGCTTGCCGTGCGCACGCTTCACTCGCTATACGGCCTGGATCAGGCCTGAGCCTGGGACGACGCGGTTTCGAGCGGTCGCGTGGTCTGAGCTTAACAGTCGCGGGCCGATCCTCCGATCCCAGAGAGCCTCTGGGGCCAGCGGTACGGTCCATCGGGTGCCGGCCGTCCCGCGCTTGGCGCCAAGGTTGCAGGGTGGTCCACGCCAAGGCCGCTCACCAACGCTGGAACGACGAGAAGATGCCCGCTGCGCCCGGAGGCCCGCGCCTGCTGCTGCGCCGCCTCCGCGAAGCGATGGCGGAGCCGGTCAGCCCCCAGGCACGCCTAGACCGCATCGTCGTCCTGATCGCCGCCAACGTCGTGGCCGAGGTCTGCTCGGTCTACGTCCTGCGGGATGACAACACCCTCGAGCTGTTCGCCACGGAAGGGTTGAACCGCGAGGCGGTCCACCAGACCCGCATGCGCGCCGACGAGGGCCTGGTCGGCCTTATCGCCCGCACGGCCGAGCCGCTGTCGCTCTCCGACGCCCAGAACCACCCGTCCTTCTCGTACCGGCCGGAGACGGGGGAGGAATCCTACCACGCCTTCCTGGGCGTGCCGCTGCTGCGGGCCGGCAACACGCTCGGCGTCCTCACCGTCCAGAACAAGACCTACCGGGTCTATTCCGAGGAGGAGATCGAGGCGCTCCAGACCACCGCCATGGTGCTCTCGGAGATGATCGCCTCCGGCGAGCTGGAAGGCCTGGCACCCGATGCCGGCACCGCCGCCCGCCGCCCGGTGGTGGCGCGGGGCATCGCGCTCGCCGACGGGATCGGCCTCGGCCACGTGGTGCTCCACGAGCCGCGCGTGGTCGTGAAGACCCTGATCGCCGAGAACGTCGAGCGCGAGGTCGCGCGCCTCGACGAGGCGATCGAGAAGGTGCGCTCGGCGATCGACGCGCTCGTTGAGCGCGGCGACCGCATCGGCACGGCGGAATCGCGGGAGGTCCTGGAGACTGTCCGGATGTTCGCCCACGACAAGGGCTGGCTGCGGCGGATGCGCGAGGCGGTGACGTCCGGCCTGACCGCGGAGGCCGCGGTCGAGCGCGTCCAGTCCGACAACCGGGCCCGGATGATGCGGCAGTCCGACCCGTATCTGCGGGAGCGGCTCCACGATCTCGACGACCTGACCAACCGCGTCCTGCGCACGCTGCTCGGCTCCGAGGGGACCGGGGTGGCGATCCTGCCCGAGAACGCCATCCTGGTGGCGCGCACCATGGGCCCGGCGGCGCTCCTCGACTACGAGGCCTCGACGCTACGCGGGATCGTCCTGGAGGAGGGCGGTCCCACCAGCCACGTGGCGATCGTCGCCCGGGCGCTGGGCATCCCGGCGGTGGGCGAGGTCGAGAACGCCACCGCGCTGTGCGACGCCGGCGACGCCATCATCGTCGACGGCGTGGCCGGTGAGATCCACGTCCGCCCCGGTCCCGAGGTCGAGGCGGCCTACGCCGAGATGGTCCGCCTGCGCGCCCGCCGGCAGGAGCAGTACCGGGCGCTGCGCGACCTGCCGGCGCGGACGCGCGACGGGGTGCGGGTGGGCCTGCACCTCAACGCCGGGCTGCTGGTCGATTTCAGCCACCTCCAGGAGACGGGCGCCGAGGGCGTCGGCCTGTTCCGCACCGAACTGCAGTTCATGGTCGCCCAGCGCATGCCTTCGGCCGCGGAGCAGCAGGACCTCTACCGCAAGGTGTTCGCGGCCTCGAAGGGCAAGCCGGTGACGGTGCGCACCCTCGACATCGGCGGCGACAAGATCCTGCCCTACATGGCCAAGCTCGAGGAGGAGAACCCGGCGCTCGGCTGGCGGGCGATCCGGATCGGCCTCGACCGGCCGGCCCTGCTGCGCATGCAGCTCCGGGCGCTGCTGAAGGCCGCGGACGGCGACCCGCTCAAGATCATGTTCCCGATGGTCGCCACGGTGGACGAGTTCGTGCGCGCCCGCGGCATCGTCGAGCGCGAGAAGGCCTATCTGAAGCGCCACGGCTACCGCCTGCCGGCCGAATGCCGCCTCGGCGCGATGATCGAGGTGCCCTCGCTGCTGTTCCAGATCGACGAGATCTCCCGGGAGGCGGATTTCCTCTCGGTCGGCTCGAACGACCTGATGCAGTTCCTGTTCGCGGTCGACCGGGAGAATCGCCGGGTCGCCGACCGGTTCGACCCGTTGAGCGTCGCGGCGCTGCGGGCGTTCCGGCTGATCGCCGAGCGGGCCAACGCGGCCGGCTGCCCGGTGACGGTCTGCGGCGAGATCGGCGGCCGGCCCCTCGACGCCATGGCGCTGATCGGCCTGGGCTATCGCGACCTGTCGATGTCGCCGGCCGCCATCGGGCCGGTCAAGGCGATGGTGCTGAACCTCGACGCCGGCGCCGTGGCCCATCTCATCGACAGCGAGATGGCGCGCATGCACGACGGCGATTCGCTGCGGCCGGCGCTGGCCGCCTTCGCGCACGCCCACGGCGTCCCTATCTAAGCGCGCAGGCGACCCTTGCCGAACATTCGACCGGGGTTGTACGGCAACGCCACGACGCTTTCGGCCGAAGCGCCGCGGCTTCCGTTCTCGAACGGAAGAGGCGTGGATTGGGGGACGTCCTGCCGGGCCAAACATTCCTCCGAGCCGCGCATCTCCCTTCGCGATGCATGGCCCGAGCCCGGCCCGAAGCGGCACGCACAGACTTGCAGAAACACGGGCGATGATCCCCTTTCCCACCGAGCGCCTCGATGCCATCCTGGCGCGGCACGACATGGTCACCGCGCAGCTCGCCTCGGGCGAGGGCGAGCCCGACACCGTGGTCCAGCTCTCGCGGGAGCTGTCCGACCTCGATCCGGTCGTGGCGGCGATCCGCGCCTATCGGGCGGCCCTGGAGAACCTCGCGGGCGTCGAGGCGCTGATCGACGAGCCCGGCACCGATCCGGAGATGCGGGCGCTCGCCGCCGCGGAGAAGCCGGAGGCGCAGGAGGCGCTCGAAGCCGCCCACCGCGACCTCCAGCTCCTGCTGCTGCCGAAGGATGCGGCGGATGAGAAGAGTGCGATCCTGGAGGTCCGCGCCGGCACCGGCGGCGACGAGGCCGCGCTGTTCGCCGGCGACCTGTTCCGGATGTACGCGAAATACGCCGAGGCGAAGGGCTGGCGGGTCGAGGTGATCTCCGAGAGCGAGGGCACGGTCGGCGGCTTCCGGGAGGTCGTCGCCGAGGTCAAGGGTCGGGGCGTGTTCGCCCGCCTCAAGTTCGAGAGCGGCGCCCACCGGGTCCAGCGCGTGCCCGACACCGAGACGCAGGGACGCATCCACACCTCGGCCGCCACGGTGGCGGTGCTGCCGGAGGCCGAGGAGGTCGACATCCACGTCAACGACGCGGATCTGAAGATCGACACGATGCGGGCCCAGGGCGCGGGCGGCCAGCACGTCAACAAGACGGAGTCGGCGATCCGCATCACCCACCTGCCGACCGGAATCGTGGTGTTCGTCCAGGAAGAGCGCTCCCAGCACAAGAACCGGGCCCGCGCAATGACGCTGCTGCGCGCCCGGCTGTACGAGGCCGAGCGCAACGCCAAGGATTCGGCCCGGGCCGCCGACCGGAAGGCGCAGGTCGGCTCCGGGGACCGCAGCGAACGGATCCGCACCTACAATTTCCCGCAGGGCCGGGTCACCGATCACCGGATTAACCTCACCCTCTACAAGCTGGAGGAGGTGATGGCCGGGACCGCCCTGGACGAGGTGGTCGACGCCCTGATCACCGAACACCAGGCCGAGCTCCTGGCCGCGGAGGGCATGGCCTGAGCGCGCCCGTGACGGTCGGGTCGAGCCGGGGCCGGTCCCTCCGCGAAGCCCTGCGGTGGAGTGCGGCGCGCCTGAGCGCCGGCGGGGTCGGGGAGGCGGCCGGCGACGCCCGCTTCCTCCTGCTCGGTCTCCTCGGCCTGGAGACCCGCGATCTTCTGCTCGACGGCGATCGATGCCTCGCCGCGGCGGAATCCGCGGCGCTGGACGCGGCCCTCGAACGGCGGCTCGGCGGCGAACCCGTCGCCCGCATTTTGGGCACCTGGGAGTTCTGGGGTCTGCCGTTCCGGCTCGGCCCCGACACCCTGGTGCCGCGTCCGGACACCGAGATCCTCGTCGAGGCCGCCCTCGCGGCCGTCACGGATCGGACTGCGCCGCTCCGATGCCTCGATCTCGGCACGGGATCGGGCTGCATCCTGACGGCCCTTCTGTCCGAGCTTCCCCGCGCCCTCGGGATCGGCGTCGACCGCTCTGCGGCGGCCCTGACCGTGGCCCGGGACAATGCCTTGGCGAACGGGGTCGGCGGGCGGGCCGGCTTCCTGGCCGGAGACTGGTGCGACGCGATCGGCGGCCGGTTCGACCTCGTCGTCTCGAATCCCCCCTACATCAGACACGGCGTGCTTCCGACGCTCGACCGCGCGGTGCGGGACCACGATCCGGTCGCGGCCCTCGACGGCGGCGCGGACGGGCTCGACGCCTATCGGCGGATCCTGGACGGCGTGCACGCGGGGGGCCTCCTCGCCCGGGGCGGGACGCTCGCCCTCGAGATCGGCTACGATCAGGCCGAGGCGGTGCGGCAGCTCGCGCGGGCCGCCGGCTTCGCGGATCGCGGGCTGCGTCGCGATCTCGCCGGCCACGACCGGGTTCTCAGCTTCGGTGGGCCGGACGGCCTTCCATCCGGCCACAGGGATGCCTAACTCTGTCTCGAAGATCGCGGCGTCGAGAAAATGCTTGTTGCATCAACCGGGGAACGCTAAAGTCGGCTTGAAGATCGCGAACCGTTCGTTAAGACGGACGACCATAGGGTCGGTGGTGACCGTGCGTCGCTGTTTGGTTTGCTGATCCCCCGTAACCGTCGGACCAGAGCGCGCAGGTGTTTGCGCGGCGGTTCGCCGGTATTCGAACCTGACAATCGACTGGTTGCCGCACTTGGTTCCGAGCGCGCGGCGCGAGGGATGGTCAGACAGGCGCGCAGGCCGCTCAGTGGCCTCCACGCGCGGCGCCGCCGGACGCGCTTGGCCGGTCTGCGTCATGAGATCCCGGCCGGGCGCCCCCGTAGACAGTCGTTTGCGTGAACGAGGGTCATTACAGACCGATGAGACCAAACCAGAATCGACGGATGCGCGGCCGCAATCGGCCGAAGGGTCCGAATCCGCTGACGCGCTCCTACGAGTCCAACGGTCCCGACGTTAAGATCCGCGGCACCCCGCAGCACATCGCCGACAAGTACGCGCAGCTCGCGCGCGACGCGCTGGCGGCGGGTGATCCGGTGGCGGCCGAGAACTACTTCCAGCACGGCGAGCACTACTTCCGGATCGTCTCCGGCGCCCAGGAGCAGACTCGTCCGGCCAACACCGGCGGCTATGCCAGCCGGCCCTTCGACGACGAGATGGACGAGGGCGACGAGGACGGTCAGGGCAACGGCTCGGCCCAGAACGGTCACGCCTATAACGGCTACGACGACGGCGATCCCGGCCAGCAGCCGCAGCCGTACGAGAACCGTCCGGACTCGAACCAGGACGGTCGTCAGGGCCGGGACCGGTTCCAGAACCGGGATCAGCGCCGCTTCGACAATAATGGCCGGCAGGATTACAGGCGTCAGGACCAGTCGCGGCAGGATCTGCCGCGTCAGGAGTACCGCCAGGATTATCAGCGCCCGGACTACCGCCAGGATCGGCAGGACCGTCCCGAGCGCCAGGATTACAACCGGCCGGACTATCGCCAGGACCGACAGGAGACCCGGCAAGACGCCCGACAGGACAATCGGCAAGACGGCCGGCAGGACAGCCGTCAGGACAACAGGCAAGAGAACCGCCAGGAGGTCCGCTCGGACCAGGGCCGCTACGACAACGGCCGCGGGGAGGGCATGCGGACCGAGCCCCGCTCGGACAACCGCCCCGAGCGTGCGCCGCGCAGCGAGGCGCCGCGCCAGACCGAGCCGGCCCCGCGCCGCGAGCGCCGCCGCGAGGCCGCACCTGCGACGGTGGCCGAGGACCCGGCCGGCCTGCCGGCCTTCCTGATGGCGCCGACCCGTCCCGTCCCGGCGGTCGAGCCGCCCGCGGTCCAGGAGCCGGAAGCGGCCGCCGAGGAAGCTCCCGTCGCCAAGCCGCGCCGTCGCCGCCGTCCGCGCTTCGAGGGCCTCGTGGCCGACGAGGGCGGAGCCGGGACGCCCGGCGAGGATCCGCCGACGGAGTGATAAGCTGATCCGCCTGCTGCGCGGGCGTGAGCAGCCGATCTGAAGGGTCGTCCCGGGTGACCGGGGCGGCCCTTCACGCGTCCGGGGATCGGGCCCGGGCCGAGCGCCAGTCGGCGTAGGCGTGCACCCGGTGGATCAGCCGCTGCCGCCGGTCGACCTCGCCGAACGGAGCGATCTCCCAGTCCCAGGCGGCGTCGGACGGCGGCAGGGTCGCGCCGAACATCAGGTCTAGGCTGTCGGTGACGCACCCGGCGCGATCCTCCTCACGCTGCACGGTGTCGGTGATCAGGCAGACACGCTCCGCCTGCTCCGCCAGGGCATCCAGGGACGCGAGGTGCGCCTCAATGAGGTGCCGCGCGAGCTGCGGGGGCGCCTCCCGGTCCGCGGCCTCGTAGCGGTCCAGCGGGACGATCGGGAGTTGCGACAGCAAATTGGCCGAGACGATCAGGTCGGAGCCGGCGCAGAGTTCTCCGAGACCGCCTGCGAGGCCGGCGCTGATCTCGGCGTGCGTCAGGGTCACGTTATCGTGACGCCGGGCGGCGAGCCGGGCCGGCCAGGGATGCACCGCGTCCACCAGGGTGACCCGGTCGAACAGGCGGCCGAGTGTTTCGAGGGGCACGTCCTCGAGGAGCCCCGACCCGAGCACGACGGCGTGGCGGCGCCGCCCGGTCGCTTCGGCCGCGGCGGCGACGACGCTCCGGGCCCGTGCGAGATGCGGCGCCCAGGATGCGCGACAGCGGCGGGACCGGGCATGGAGCAGGCCGCTCTGGCGGACATAGCCGAGCCGGCGCAGGCGCAGCGGCGCGGGATTGACCAGCGAGAGCGCCCACGCGACCAGCATCGCCGACCGGCTCAGTCGTCCTCGGGTGCCGGCGCCCGGGACGCGATCCCGCGGTAGCCCGTCGCCAGGACGTAGAGTTCGCTGGAATCGGCGCGGCTCGCGGCCGGCTTGACGTGGCGGACGGTGGTGAAGTCGCGCTTCAGGTCGGTCAGCAGCGCGCCCTCCGTACCGCCCTGGAACACCTTGGCGAGGTAGGCGCCCCCCGGTCCCAGGATCTCGCGGGCGAACACCGCCGCGGTCTCGGCGAGGCCGATGATGCGCAGGTGATCGGTCTTCTTGTGGCCCGTCGCGTTGGCGGCCATGTCGGACAGGACCAGGTCGGCCGGACCGCCGAGCAAGGCGGTGAGTTGGGCCGGCGCCGCGGGATCGAGGAAATCCAGCGTGATGAACTCGACCCCGGCCATCGGCTCGATCTCCAGGAGATCGATGCCCACGACCCGTCCCGTCGGCCCCACGGTCCGCGCGGCGACCTGCGACCAGCCTCCGGGCGCGGCGCCGAGATCGACCACCCGCTGGCCGGCCCTCAGCAGCTTGTAGCGCTCGTCGATCTCGATGAGCTTGTAGGCCGCCCGGGACCGATAGCCCTCGCGCTTGGCCCGCGCCACGTAGGGATCGTTGAGCTGGCGCTCCAGCCACCGCTTCTGCGACAGGGTCCGGCCGCGGCCGGTCTTCACCCGCTGCTTCAGATCCCCGCGCACGCCGCCGCCGGAACTCGCGCCGCCGCGCCGGTCGCTCATCGCGATTCCCTCATCGGACCGGCTTCCTGTTCCAGACGCCGTCCTCCCGCATCATGTTCATCAGCAGGCCCTCGCGCAGTCCGCGGTCGGCGATGCGCAGGCGCTCGGACGGGAAAGCCCGGCGGATCGCCTCGAGGATCGCGCAGCCCGCGAGCACGAGATCCGCCCGGTCCCGGCCGATGCAGGGATTGTCGGCCCGCTGCTCCAGGCGCGTGTCGAGCAGGTCGTCGATCGCGGTGGTGACGTCCGCATCGTGCATCCACAGGCCGTCGACCCGCCGCCGCTCGTAGCGCGCCAGCCGCAGATGCATCGCGGCGATCGTCGTGACCGTCCCGGAGGTACCGAGCAGGTGGAAGTGCGGTGCGGTCGCGGCGGCCGCGGCCCGGAGCGCGAAGGCCGAGAGCTTCTCGGCCACTTCCTCGACCATGCCCTCGAACATGCGCCGGGTGACCTCCGCGCCGCCATGCCGCTCGGCCAGAGTCACCACACCGACCGGGAGCGAATCCCACGCCCGGATCCGCAGGGTCGGGTCGGTGGAGGGATTGGCGGCGGCCCCGTCGAGCCACGCGATCTCGGTGGAGCCGCCGCCGATGTCGAAGATCACCACCGATTCGGCCAGGGGATCCGCCAGCGCCGCGCAGCCGGTCACCGCGAGATAGGCCTCGGTCTGGCGGTCGACGATCTCCAGGTCCAGCCCCACCCCCCGGCGGACCCGCTCGACGAAGGCGGCCCCGTTCACCGCGAGCCGGCAGGCCTCCGTGGCGATGATCTTGGCCCGCTGCACGCCCCGGGACTGCATCTTGGTCCGGCAGATCCGCAGCGCCTCGACGGTCCGCTCGATCGCGGTCTCGCTCAGGCGGTCGGAGGTTCCGAGACCTTCGCCGAGCCGGACGATGCGCGAGAACGCGTCGATCACCCGGAACCCGCTGAAGGTCGGCTCGGCGATCAGCAGGCGGCAATTGTTGGTGCCCAGGTCGAGCGCCGCGTAGGTGGCGCGACGGCGCTCGCGGCCCGGATACGGGGCCGGCGTGTGGAGCGGCGCTGCGCCGGTCTGGAGTCGAGACGGCTCGGCCGCGGCGGTCTCGTCCCTCATCGGCGCGGCCGTCGATCCTTCGGGTCGGCCGGGCGCGTGGCGCCTGGCCTTCGTTGACCTGCGACCCTACAGGCTCGGCGGGGAACTGCAACGTCCGATCGCAGGCCCGGTCAGGCCACCGCCTTCATGGCGCTGGCGCGCCGGGGGATCGGCCGGAGGAGGCTCTTCACCTGGGAATAGGGGCGGGGGCGGTGGATCACCTCGTCGAGGCGGGACCACAGGGTCTTGGGCGAGAACGGCTTGGCGATGATCTCGTTGACCCCGAGCGCCACCGCCCGGTCCACGACGTTCCGGCGCGGCTGGGCCAGCATCAGGATGATCGGGATCGTGGGGCAGGGCGAGGTCGTCGGCGTGCGCGCGAGACGGATGAACTCCTCGCCCGAGAGAATCGACAGATCCCAGTCGATGATGCTGATGTCCGGCTTGCTCTCCGCCAGCACGCCGAGCGCCTCCGCGCCGTCCGGCGCTTCGAGCACGCGCTTGATGCCGACGCGCATCAGCATGTCGCGCACGATTCGCCGGATATAGAGGCTCTCGTCGACGACGAGGGCGGAGAGGTCTGGGAAGGTGGGAGTCGCGATCATGGACGGCCGGCTTTGCGGGGCGCGACCACGAGGCTAGCCCGGCAGCGTTTGCGTTTCGCTAACGCCTTCGCTCCAATCAGAAAGACCGTCGCGGACGCCCGTCGACCACTGCGTTGTTTACCGCAAGAAAGTAACGGAACCGGCGCGTTTGAGACGAGAAGGTCCTTGCGGTCAAGGCCCGATTGCGTCAGGACTGGGGCGTTATTCTTGGTTACCGCGACCTGGGGTAATGATAGTGCGGGGCGTGGGCTGTCTGGGATGGCGCGCACGCGGTATTCGAGACAAGGGCGGCGGACGGTTTTTGCGAGCTTTCTATGGGACGTGGTCGTGATTTTAGGGGGCCGCAGAAGCGCGGCTTCGACGAGAGTGGCGAGCCGAGATGGCCTGATCAAGCCCCCCCCAGCGGCGGGTTCGGTGGCGGTGGTTTCGGTGGTGGCGGCGGCGGCGGCTTCGGCGGGGGTGGTTTCGACCGCGGCCCGGCGCGTGGCGCAGCCCCGGTCGCTTCCGGGCCAGAGCGTGATGCCACGGTCAAGTGGTTCAACAAGGAGAAGGGCTTCGGTTTCGTCGAGCTGGGTGACGGCTCGGGCGATGCCTTCCTCCACATCCGCGCCGTCGAGGCTGCCGGTCACGACGATCTCATGCCGGGTACCCGCCTGACGGTGACCACGGCCCAGGGTCAGAAGGGCCCGCAGGTGACGAGCGTCACCAGCGTCGACACGTCCACGGCCGAGGCGCCTGCGCCCCGGCGTGAGTTCCGTCCGCGGACCGGCGGCTTCGGCGCCGGCGGTGGCGGCGGTGGTTACGGCGGCGGCGGTGGTGGCTACGGCGGCGGTGGCGGTGGTTACGGCGGCGGTGGCGGCTACGGCGGTGGCGGCGGCGGTGGCCGTCCCTCCGGCGGACCGTCGGTCGAGATGAGCGGCACCGTGAAGTGGTACGATCCCGCCAAGGGCTTCGGCTTCGTCTCGGTGAACGACGGCGGCAAGGACGTGTTCGTCCACCGCTCCGCTCTGTCGCGGGCCGGGCTCGAGTCGCTGGCCGAAGGCCAGCAGGTCACGCTGGGCGTGGTCGAGGGCCAGAAGGGCCGTGAGGCCCAGAGCATCAACGTCGAGGATTGACGGCGTCGCGGCGGCCGCTTTGCCGCCGCGATCCGCGACGACACTTCAGGGCGGCGTCTTCCACGGGAGGCGCCGCCCTTCTCATGTCCGGTGGATCATGCCCCGCGTCCTGCTGCCGACCCTGCTGATCCTGATCTCCGGCGCGGCGCGGGCGGAGGATTTCACCGGCTTCTACGCGGGCCTCAACGCCGGCTACGCCCGGGGTCACGAACGCGACCGGCCCGTGACCGCCCCCCGGCCCGTCTCCGGTGGCGGGACGTACGGGCGCGGCCCCGATCTGCCGCCGAGCGCCCTGGAAGCGGCAGCCTCGATGCGCCGAGGCGGCGGGACGATCCGGCCGGACACGTCCGCTGGGCGCTGAGCCCGGACATTCGAAGCCGCGTCGCCGACCGACGCGCGCGCCGCACGGGACGCCGGGGTCACCCCTGCGGCGCAGGCCCGACGGCGCCGACCGGGGCTTGCGATCGACCCGGGGAAGGCCGGTCACGGGTCTTGCCAAAATCCCCTAACCGCCTCTCCGCACACTGGAATCGTTCCGGAACATAGCCGTTGCGCCGCCGGGGCCGCCGCTGTTAGGTCCCGCCATGGGCTCACGGAAGCGAGGGGAGGCGCCATGAGCGCCCGCACGATATCGGCTCCGGTCTATCGTCGACTCATCGTTGCCGGGCGCGTCGGTCTGGCGGCTCTGGGCGGGTACGCGGTGGCCGCGCTCGCCAGCGGAGTCCTCGCCCTCATCCTGCCGGGTCCGCGGGCCGAGGCCGTGTCCACCGCGATGCTCGCGAGCTTCGCCATCATGGCGACGGCGGTGATCTGGGTCTTCGCCGCGCGGACCCTCCGGCGCGCCGCGCTGATCCTGGGCGTCGCGGCCTGCGCGCTGACCGCTGCCCTGTGGCTCGCGGGCGCGTTCCGGGCGGGGGGTGCGGCGTGAGCCGGCCCCGGAGCTTCCGCCAATCGATGGCGTGGCTGCACACGTGGTCCGGCCTCGTGGTCGGCTGGGTGCTGTTCGCGATCTTCGTGACCGGGACCGCGAGCTATTACCGCGGCGAGATCTCGCGCTGGATGCGTCCCGAACTGTCCGAGACCGCGACCGACGCCGCCCTCGCGGCGAGCCGCGCCGGCGCGTTCCTCCAGAGGACCATGCCGGATGCCGCGGGCTGGTCCGTCAAGCTGCCGGACGCCGAGAACCCGGCCGTCGAAGTCTATTGGTGGCGGGACCTCAGCGGCCCCTTCCACCACGCGCTGCTCGATCCCGCCACGGGCGAGCGGTCGAAGATCCGCGAGACCCGCGGCGGCGATTTCCTCTACCGCTTCCATTTCGAGCTGAACCTGCCGCCGATCTGGGGACGGTGGATCGTCTCGGCCTGCGCGATGGTCCTGCTGATCGCGCTGATCTCCGGCATCGTGACGCATCGGCGGATCTTCGCGGACTTCTTCACCTTCCGGCGGGACCGCTCGGCCCAGCGGGGCTGGCTCGACGCCCACAACGTCGCGGGCGTGCTCGCCCTGCCGTTCCACCTGATGATCGTCTACACCGGGCTCGTCACCCTCGCGCCGATGCTGATGCCGTGGGCGGTCCTGACCGCGTATCGCGGCGACGGTCAGCGCTACTATGCGGAGGCCGGCATCATGCTGGCGGGCCGCCCGCCGGCGGACCGGCCCGGCGTGGTCCTGCCGCTCGGCGAGATCGTGTCGCGGGCGCGCGCTTCGGCCGGCGAATGGCCCGAACTCGTGGTGGTTCACAAGCCGGGCGATGCCGCGGCCACCGCCACGGCGTACTTCACGGAGCCGCCCGGGCTCGCGCACATCCATCCGCAGATCGCCTACGACGCGGTCACGGGCGCGGAGATCGGGCGCCTGGGAGAGGCCGGCGCGGCCACCCAGACCGGCGCCGCGATGGTGGGGATCCACGAGGCGCACTTCGCGGCCGCGCCCCTGCGTCTGGTATTCTTCCTCTGCGGGCTCATGGGCGCCGCCACCGTGGCCACGGGGCTCGTCCTCTGGACGGTCGCGCGGGCACCGAAGGGTGCCGATCCCGAGGGCTTCGGGCTGCGCCTCGTGCGGATCCTGAACCTCGGCACCATCGCGGGCCTCCCCGTCGGCCTCGCGGCCTATTTCCTCGCCAACCGGCTGTTGCCCCCGGATCTGGCGGCGCGGGCGGATTGGGAAGTGCGCGGCTTCTTTGCCGCCTGGATCCTCGCGGCCCTGGCCTCCGCGCTGTATCGGCGGGCCTGGGCGTGGCCCCTCGCCCTCGCCGTGCCGGCGACCGCCTTCCTGTCGATCCCCGTCGTCGACCTGCTGACCGTCGCGGAGGGGCGCTTCCTCGGGTTCGACGCGGCGATGGCGCTTCTGGGCCTGCTCTTCCTCGCAGCGGCACGGCTGACGGCGCGGAGCCTGCAGGGTCGGACCCGGCCCGGGGCGGCCCTGCACAGACCGGCGGAAGCATGACCGTTCCAGCCCTGCTCCTGAGCCTCCTCCTGGGCTTTGCGGGCTTCGCCGCCCTGGCCCTGAGCCTGGACCGGCATCACCGGGCCGTCTTCCGGGCCCCGGTCCCCGGGCGGCGGGTCGGGGGCCTGCGCGCCGCCGGCTGGTCCGGCCTCGCCCTCTCGTTCGCCGCCGCCGTCGCCGCTGCGGGCTGGAGTTTCGGTCCTGTCCAGGGGATCGGCTCGCTCACGGGATCGGCGCTCGCCGTGGTGTTGCTGATGGCCTATCGGCCGACCTGGATCCGGACCGCCGCCCTGGCGGCCCTGCCGCTTGCCGCCCTCACGCTGCCGCTCGCCCTCCTGGCCTGACCGGATCGATCGAACGTTCCCGGGGGCGAACGGTGCCGTTGATCGGTCGACCGATAGACAAAGCGCCAGTTTTGGCCGGCGCCGCATTTCCGGGATGTGGCCGGCAAGCCCGGGCTCGACGGCCCTGATCGCCCGCTGCATTGTCCCCTCGCGGCACCGCATGGAAGAGCGTAGGATCGTTCCACTCGCGCACTGGCCAAAAGTCCACCTTGATTCGGCACGCCAAAAGCCGTTGGCTGTGCCCACACTCGACCGAGGCGCGGCGCCAACGCGCCGGCCGGCGGAAATCAGCTGACGCCAAAGAGCCGCGGTTCGCGAGGCCGTGGCCAACGGAGGGAACAGAGCGATGAACAAGCCGGAATTCCTCGGCGACGCCAAGGTCAAGTCGCCCTTCTCGGCACGCTACGAGAACTTCATCGGCGGCCAGTGGGTCGCCCCCGCCGCCGGACGCTACTTCGAGAACACCTCGCCCATCACCGGCAAGGTGATCTGCGAGGTTGCCCGCTCGGATGCGCAGGACGTCGAGAAGGCGCTGGACGCCGCCCACGCGGCCAAGGAAGCCTGGGGCCGCACGGCGCCGGCCGAGCGCGCCCGCATCCTGCTCAAGATGGCCGACCGGATGGAGGAGAACCTCGATCTGATCGCCCTCGCCGAGACCTGGGACAATGGCAAGCCGATCCGCGAGACCGTCAACGCCGACATCCCCCTCGCCATCGACCATTTCCGCTACTTCGCCGGCTGCGTGCGGGCGCAGGAGGGCTCGATCTCCGAGATCGACCACGACACGGTCGCCTACCACTTCCACGAGCCGCTGGGCGTCGTCGGCCAGATCATCCCGTGGAATTTCCCCATCCTGATGGCGGTGTGGAAGCTCGCCCCGGCGCTGGCCGCCGGCAACTGCGTGGTGCTCAAGCCCGCAGAGCAGACCCCGGCCTCGGTGCTGGTGCTGATGGAGATCATCGGCGACCTGCTGCCGCCGGGCGTTCTGAATGTGATCAACGGCTTCGGCCTGGAGGCCGGCAAGCCGCTCGCCTCCTCGCCGCGGATCGCCAAGATCGCCTTCACCGGCGAGACGACCACCGGCCGCCTGATCATGCAGTACGCCTCGCAGAACCTGATCCCGGTGACGCTGGAGCTCGGCGGCAAGTCGCCGAACATCTTCTTCGCGGATGTGGCCAACGAGGACGACGACTTCTTCGACAAGGCGCTGGAGGGCTTTACGATGTTCGCCCTCAACCAGGGCGAAGTCTGCACCTGCCCGAGCCGGGCGCTCGTCCACGAATCGATCTACGACCGGTTCATGGAGCGGGCGGTGAAGCGCGTCGAGGCGATCACGCAGGGCTCACCGCTGGACCCCGCCACGATGATCGGCGCCCAGGCCTCGGGCGAGCAGATGGAGAAGATCCTCTCCTACATCGACATCGGCAAGCAGGAGGGCGCGCAGCTGCTCACCGGCGGCGAGCGCAACGTCAAGGACGGCGACTTCGCCGAGGGCTTCTACGTGAAGCCGACGGTGTTCCGCGGCCACAACAAGATGCGCATCTTCCAGGAGGAGATCTTCGGGCCGGTCCTGTCGGTCACGACCTTCAAGGACGATGCCGAGGCGCTCTCCATCGCCAACGACACGCTCTACGGCCTCGGCGCCGGCGTCTGGACCCGCGACGGGACCCGCGCCTACCGCTTCGGCCGGGCGATCCAGGCCGGCCGCGTCTGGACGAACTGCTACCATGCCTACCCGGCCCACGCGGCCTTCGGCGGCTACAAGCAGTCGGGCATCGGCCGCGAGACCCACAAGATGATGCTCGATCACTACCAGCAGACCAAGAACATGCTGGTCAGCTACTCGGCCAAGAAGCTCGGATTCTTCTGACCTTCCTGCCGGGTCAACCCCCGAGACAACTTCAGCCCCGGCCCTGCGGCCGGGGCTTTTTCGATCCGGGCGATCCGATCCGGGACCGGCGTGGAAAGCCGCCGCGCACCGCACATATTCAGGGCTGGAGCGGGGAGGATGACATGGGTAGCGACATGACGGCCGACGTTGCGGAGCAGGCCGGCGCCGACGGCACGCCCCTCCGGGTGACCGCAACCCCGACGGCGCTCGCGCTGATCGACGAACTGCGCGGCGAGTACGGCCCGGTCATGTTCCACCAGTCCGGCGGATGCTGCGACGGCTCCTCGCCGATGTGCTACCCGGTGGGCGATTTCGTCGTCGGCGACGGCGATGTCCGGCTCGGCACCGTCGGGGGCGCCGAGTTCTTCATCAGCCGCTCGCAGTTCGAAGTCTGGAAGCACACCCACCTTCTCCTCGACGTCGTGCCCGGGCGCGGCGGCATGTTCTCCCTGGAGAACGGGCGCGAGAAGCGCTTCCACATCCGCTCGCGGTTGTTCTCCGACGCGGAGAACCGCGCGCTCGAAGGGGCGTGCAAGCTCTGAGGGGGGGCTGCGATGGCGACCGTGAAGCTCTGGAGTGACGCGGAGGCCGGGGCCGATCCGCGCGTTGCCGCGGTCTTCGCCGACATCCGGGCGACCCGCGGCTCGGACTTCATCAACAATTTCTGGCGCGGCCTCGCCAACGATCCGGGGCTGCTGGAGCGGACTTGGTCGACGCTCAAGGCGGTCATGGGACCGGGCAGCTTGGATCCGCTGACCAAGGAACTGGTCTACATCGCGGTCTCGATCGCCAACGGCTGTCCGTACTGCATCCATTCCCACACCGCCGCCGCGCGGGCGAAGGGCTTGACGGCGGAGCAGCACGGGGAGTTCCTGGCGGTGGTGGGCATGGCCAACCAGACGAACGCGCTGGTCAACGGCCTGCAGGTCCCCGTCGATCCCGCCTTCAGGGTGGAGGATGGTCCATGAGTATCGGGTCGGAGACGCCGAAGCAGGGGTTTCGCGTGGTGCGCGAGAGTGCGCCGTTCCGCGGCAAACAGGGGCATCTCTATCGGCCGGCGATCTCCGCCGAGGCCGTGGGGTCGAAGGCGCTGCACATGCAGCTCCTGGAGATCCCGCCCGGGGAACGCGCCCACGCCCACAAGCACCAGTCGCACGAGACGTCGATCTACGTCCTGTCGGGCGTGTCGGGCTGCTTCTGGGGCGAGCGGCTGGAGAACCACGCGATCGCCGGAGCCGGCGAGTTCGTCTACATCGCCGCCGACGTGCCGCACCTGCCCTACAACCGCAGCCGGACCGAGCCGGTGACGGCCGTGATCGCCCGGACCGATCCGAACGAGCAGGAGAGCGTCGTGCTGCTCCCGGAACTCGAGGCCGGCGTCGACTGGTCCAAGGCCGAGGCGTGATAGGCTCCGCGGCCGAAGCCTAGGTCGACACGAACTGGGGAGATCCGGCAAGGCCCGGCTCCCGGGCGCCCGCGATTGACTGTCGAATCGGCGCCGGAGACGCAACGGCGCCGCGCGGGCACCTCGGTACGACGGGGATGGGGGGACGCCCTACGTCCCGGCGCGCCGCCCAAGCGCCGCGCCCCGCTTTCAAGGCGGCGCCGACACCAGCGATCGGCAGCAGTCCGCGCCGTCAGCGCTGCTCGATCCGCTCGTTGGCGAGGCGCTCGGCGCGGGTGCGCTCGTCGGCCGAGAGGCCCGACAGCGTCTGATCGAGCCAGGCGTCGGACAGCCCCTGGCCGGCGGCGGCGAGATTCCACGCCGCGGCCTCCACCGGGTTCTTCGGCACGCCGCGGCCGACCGCGTAGAGCCGCGCGACGCGGTTCTGCGCGATCGCGTTGCCGCGGGAGGCGGCGTGCAGGAAGTAGCGGGCCGCCGAGCGCTCGTCCTTGGTGACGCCGGTGCCGTTGAACAGCAGGATCGCGTACTCGACCTCGCTGGCGAGGTCGCCGTTATCGGCGCCGCGCCGGAACAGCTCCGCCGCCTTGACCGGGTCCTTCGGCACGCCGCGACCCTGGAGATAGAGCACGCCCAGATCGTGCTGCGCGGCACCGATCTCGGAATCCGCGGCCTTGCGGAACTGCGCCGCCGCCGCGGCCTCGTCGGCGGCCACGCCGCTCCCGATGAGGATCAGGCCGAGATTGTAGGCCGCGGTGGGCGAACCATGGGCGGTCGCCTGCTCCAGCCAGTGGCGTCCGGCCTTCGGATCCTTCGCCATCCCGCGGCCGTCGAGGGCCATCAGCCCCAACGACGACATGGCGGCGGCGTCGTTCTGCGCCGCGGCCAGCCGGTACCACTCGGCCGCCTTGACGGGGTTCTGCTTCACGCCGAGCCCCTGGTTGTACAGCTCGCCGAGCAGCGTCATCGCGGCTGCATCCTTGGGATTGGCCTCGATGCGCTTGGTCGCTTCCCGGAAGGCGGTGACGTACTGACCGCGCTGGTAGGCCCCGTAGGCCACATCCGGCGGTTGCCCGCTGGCGGGCGGCACCGCGCCCCGGGTGTAGTTCGGCGTGTAGGGGCTCGGGAGATCCGGCATCGGCTTCTTGCCGGCGGCGGCGTTCGCCGCGGCCGGCGTCGCGGCCCTGGCCGGATCGGCCGGCCCCGAGGCGGCGCGCGCCGGCTGCGCGAGGGCGCAGGCCGCGGCCAGACACAGCACGCCACGGACCACACGCCCGCTCACGCGGCGGCCTCCTGCAGGGTGCGCTGCGCCCGCTCGACGGCACCGGGATCCTGAAGCCAGAGCCCGCTCTCCAGTCCGACGAATTCCGCGCCGGCCGAACAGAGCGGCCCGACCTCGTCCGGCAGCGCCGCGACGGCGATGCACGGCGTCTCGAAGATCTCGGCCCACCAGGCGGCGCGCGCCCGGACAAGCTCCGGGTCCGGGGCGACGCCATCCGGATAGAGGCCGCCGAACATCAGGTAGTCGATCCCGGCCTCGCCGGCCTCCATGGCCGTGTGCTTGGTCTCCAGCCCGCCGGCGCCGAGGATCCGCCCGTCGGGCAAGCGGCCGCGCAGATCCCGCAGGTCGCGCGGCTTGTCGACATGGATCCCGTCGGCACCCCCGCGGATCGCGACGGTCGCGAGGTCCCCGGCGAACCCCGCGCAGGCCACCACCAGGGCGGCACCCTGTGCCTGCGTCACCGGCGCGATCTGCTTGACGCGGGCGGTCAGCGCCCGCTCGTCGGCCGCGGCGAGCCGCAGGACCACGGCGGCCACATCGCCGACGCCGCAGGCAGCCTTCAACGCCGCCGCGAAGGCCTCGATGCCGTCGGCATCGAGGCCGTGAGGCCCCAGGAGGGCGAGACGCGCGCTTCTGCTCATCGCAACCGACAATCCGCGCCCTATCGCGCCCCGATCTTCGGGTCGAGGGCGCCGCTGGCGTAACGCTTGGCCATCTCGGCGACGGAGATCGGCCGGATCTTCGCGCCCTTGCCGGCGGTGCCGAACTCCTCGAAGCGCTGCTTGCAGAGCTTCGTCATCGCCTCCATGGCGGGCTTGAGATACTTGCGCGGATCGAACTCGGACGGATTCTCGGTCAGGATCTTCCGGATCTGGCCGGTCATCGCCATGCGGTTGTCGGTGTCGATGTTGATCTTGCGCACGCCGTGCTTGATGCCGCGCTGGATCTCCTCCACCGGCACGCCCCAGGTCGGCTTCATCTGACCGCCGTACTGGTTGATGATGTCCTGGAGATCCTGCGGCACGGAGGACGAACCGTGCATGACCAGATGGGTCGAGGGCAGGCGGCGGTGGATCTCCTCGATCACGTTCATCGCCAGCACCTCGCCGTCGGGCTTGCGGGTGAACTTGTAGGCGCCGTGGCTGGTGCCCATGGCCACCGCCAGCGCGTCGACCTGGGTGGCCTCGACGAACTTTACCGCCTCGTCCGGATCGGTCAGCAGCTGGTCGTGGCTCAGCGTGCCCTCTGCGCCGTGGCCGTCCTCGGCCTCGCCCTGGCCGCTCTCCAGGGAGCCGAGAACGCCGAGCTCACCCTCGACGGAGACGCCGGCCCAGTGGGCCATCTTGGTGACGTTGCGGGTGATCTCGACGTTGTACGTGTAGTCCGCCGGGGTCTTGCCGTCGGCCTTGAGCGAGCCGTCCATCATCACCGAGGTGAAGCCGTACTGGATCGCGGTGGCGCAGGTCGCCTCGTTGTTCCCGTGGTCGAGATGCATGCAGACCGGGATGTGCGGGTAGATCTCGACCAAGCCGTCGATCAGCTTGGCCAGAACCACGTCGTTGGCGTAGGCGCGGGCACCGCGGCTGGCCTGCAGGATCACGGGCGAGTCGGTGGCATCCGCCGCCGCCATGATCGCCAGGCCCTGCTCCATGTTGTTCAGGTTGAAGGCGGGCACGCCGTACTCGTGCTCGGCCGCGTGATCGAGGAGTTGCCGGAGGGTGATGCGTGCCATCGTCGTCTGTCTTCCCGCTTGCCGTCTGGTGGTCCGCCCGATCGCCCCCGGCGACGGAAATCGAGAGCCTCGGTCTGAATATCGGATCCAGACACAGGCTCCAGCGTATCAACTGCGCATCATAGCAGCTTGTGAACCGGTCTCGGTCTCGGGAATGCTGCTGTCTACAGCGCCTGGGTCTAAAGCGCCCGGGTCTCCAGAGCCGTGACGCGCTCCTCGACCTCGCTGACGCGCGCGTCGAAATCGCCCGCGGTCGCGCGCATCATCACCAGCATGCCGGCCGCATTGCGCCGATCCTTGCGCAGGCTCGCCTCGAGCTTGTCGAAGCGCGCCAGCGTCTCAGACCGAAACGCCGTGGTGTCCGCCCGCAACTGCGCGATGCTGCCCTGAATCCCCTTCAGGATCTCGATCGTCGCGTTCTCCACGTTGTCACTCATCGACTCAGACCCCCGCCATCGGACGCCGGGAGTATAGATAGGTGCGCGGCGACGCGGGAGGAGCGCATGGGCGCCGCGTTGGCCTCAAGCTTTCGCCCGCAAGGCCTCGACGCCCGGCAGGGCCTTGCCCTCCAGCCATTCGAGGAAGGCGCCCCCCGCGGTCGACACGTAGGTGAAGTCCTGGGCCACGCCCGCGTGGTTCAGGGCGGCCACGGTGTCGCCGCCGCCGGCCACGGAGACCAGCCTGCCGTCCGTGGTGCGCGCCGCCGCGTGCCTGGCGGCGGCGACCGTGGCGGCGTCGAACGGGGCGAGTTCGAAGGCGCCGAGCGGGCCGTTCCAGACCAGGGTCTTGGCGCCGTCGATGGCGGCGTTGATCTCGGCGACCGATCGCGGGCCGGCATCGAGGATCATGCTGGCCTCGGGGATCGAGTCCACCGAAACGGTCTCGTGCGGCGCATGGGCCTTGAACTCGGCGGCCGCGACGGCGTCGACCGGCAGGATGATCCGGCAACCAGCCCTCTCGGCCGCCGCCAGGATGCGCGTGGCGGTTGCGGCGAGGTCCTTCTCGCAGAGCGACTTGCCCACGGGCTTTCCCTGCGCGTGCAGGAAGGTGTTGGCCATGCCGCCGCCGATCACCAGCATGTCGACCTTGGCGACGAGGTTCTCCAGGAGGTCGATCTTCGACGACACCTTGGCGCCGCCGACGAGCGCGATCACCGGACGCTGCGGGTCTTCGAGGCCCTTGGTGAGCGCCTCGAGCTCCGCCTGCATCTCCCGGCCCGCGAACGCGGGCAGCCGGTGGGCCAGCCCCTCGGTGGAGGCGTGGGCCCGGTGGGCGGCCGAGAAGGCCTCGTTGACGTAGACATCGCCATTCGCCGCCAGCGCGTCGGCGAAGCCCGGGTCGTTCTTTTCCTCGCCGGCGTGGAAGCGGGTGTTCTCGAGGAGCAGGACGTCGCCGTCCCGGAGCGCCGTCACCGCTTCGGCGGCCTCCGGGCCGATGCAGTCGGCCGCGAAGGCGACCGGACGCCCGAGGACGCTCCGGAGAGCCGGAACCACGGGCTCCAGGGACTCCTTGGGCTCGCGCTTGCCCTTCGGCCTGCCGAAATGGGCCAACAGGATCACCTTGGCGCCCTGATCGGCGACCTCACGGATCGTCGGCGCGACGCGCGCGATCCGGGTATCGTCGGTGACGCGGCCGTTCTCCATCGGCACGTTCAGGTCGACGCGCATGAGAACCCGCCGGCCCTTCAGGGAACCGGCGTCGTCGAGGGTGCGGAAGGCGCTCATGCGGTCCAGTCGAAGTCCTGTGCGGGCGTTGAGGCTTACTGCGCGGTGGCACCGACCGACGGCCTTTGCGGCAGCAGGCGGTCGAGGTTCAGCCGCTGCACCGCGACCATCAGCACGACGGTCAGGATGGCGGTGATCACCGCCGTCAGGACCAACGCGCCGGTGCCGGGCAGGCGGCGGGTGCGCTCGGCGAGGGCGCGCGTTTCCGTCCGCAGCGCCGCGAGATCGGATTGCCGGGCGGCCTCGTTCATCCGGTTGGCGGCGTTCTCCGCCTTGTCCTCGACGCGCGACAGCAGCGCCTCCGAGCGGGCATACTTGTCCTCGATGCGGGAGCACTTGTCCTCGATCCGCGCGAGCTGGTCGAAGAGCTGATTGGCCGGAAGCGCGTGGAGCGGCGCGGAAGCGGCCGGCGCCCCGGCCACCACGGGCGGAGGCGGAGCCGGGCGCGGTGCCGGCGGCACCACGGCCGGCCCGCTCGACGTGCCCTGCGAAGCGTCGGTCATTCCGGAGAATCCCTGGTTCGAGGTGTTGCCGCCGATTCAAGCGCAGGCCCGCCGCCCGTTCAAGGGCGGCGGGGGACGCGGCTCAGATGAGCTTGGCCATCGCTACGGCGGTATCGGCCATGCGGTTCGAGAAGCCCCACTCGTTGTCGTACCAGGCCAGGATGCGCACGAAGGTGCCGTCCATGACCTTGGTCTGGTCGAGGTGGAAGGTCGACGAATGCGGATCGTGGTTGAAGTCGATCGAGACGTTCGGCTGGTCGGTGACGCCGAGCACGCCCTTGAGCGGGCCCGCAGCGGCGGCCTTGATGGCGTCGTTGATCTCCTGGACCGACGTCGCGCGCTTGGCCGAGAACACCAGGTCCACCGCCGAGACGTTCGGGGTCGGCACGCGGATCGAGGTCCCGTCGAGCTTGCCCTTCAGCTCCGGCAGGACGAGCCCCACGGCCTTGGCGGCGCCGGTGGTCGTCGGGATCATCGAGAGCGCCGCGGCGCGGGCCCGGTAGAGATCCTTGTGCATCTGGTCCAGCGAGGGCTGGTCGTTGGTGTAGGAATGGATCGTGGTCATGAAGCCGCGCTCGATGCCCACGGCCTCGTTCAGCACCTTCGCCACCGGGGCGAGGCAGTTGGTGGTGCAGGAGGCGTTAGAAACGACGAGGTGCTCGGCCGTCAGCTTGTCGTGGTTCACGCCGTAGACCACCGTCAGGTCGGCGCCGTCGGCGGGCGCCGAGACGAGGACGCGCTTGGCGCCGGCGTCGAGGTGGGCCTTGGCCTTGTCCTTGGCGGTGAAGATGCCGGTGCATTCCAGCGCGATGTCGACGCCGAGGTCCCGGTGCGGCAGCTCGGCGGGGTTGCGCACGGCGGTGACCTTGATGCGCTTGCCGTTCACCACCAGGAACTCGCCGTCCACCGCGACCTCGCCGGGGAAGCGGCCATGCACGGAGTCGAAGCGGAGCAGGTGGGCGTTGGTCTCCACCGGGCCGAGATCGTTGATCGCCACGACCTCGATGTCGCTGCGGCCGGCCTCGGCGATCGCGCGCAGGACGTTGCGGCCGATGCGTCCGAACCCGTTGATGGCAACCTTCGTCACGGCGTCACTCCTTCCTGATGCGGCTCACCGCGCGTCGGACCCGTTGAGGGCGGCTCCCGGAGCGGTCTCGGCGGCCCGCCGCCGCGCCGGGCGGATCTGGGCGGGCGGGTTTGAACCTGCGATGAACCGGGTCGGGAGAGGCCGGGCTTCGTCGCCCGTGGCCGTCGGATCGAACGGCGCGGCTGAGGCCTCGGGACTGTCACGGACCGGCCATCCGGCCTGGCGCGTGCGGACCCTCTCGGGAGCGCGCGGCTGTCTAACATGGCGCCCCGACCTGTCAAACGCGGGACCGTGACAAAGACGTTGGATCCACCGACCAATAAACAGCTTCGTGGCGATCCATCCCGCGAACCGATCGATCCCGACCGGAGAGACCATTTCGGACTGGAATTCCGACACCATTCCACGGAAAGCTTCGCGTCGAAGCGGATGACCGATCATGGCCGACGAGACCGAACCAAGCCCGATCGATGCGGCGCTCGCGCGTCTCGACGCGGCCGTCAACCGCCTCGACGCCGTCGTGACGCATCGGATCCAGGCGGCCGCGCAGCCGGACGACCGGGATGCGGAACTCGCCCTGATGGACGAGGATCGCGCCCGCCTCGCCGCCGCCCTGGATGCGGCGAGCGCGCGCCTCGCCGCGGTCACGACCACGACCGGGGAACTCGGTCAGCGGCTCGACCGGGCGATCGAGACCGTTCAGGATGTGCTCCATCGCGCCTGACGCGGGATCGTCCGCCATCCGGGGCGCCCCTCGGAGCCGCCCCTCGGAGCCGCCCCTCGGAGCCACCCTTGCCGCAGATCAACGTGACCATCGACGGCCGCCTCTACCGCATGGCCTGCGGCGAGGGCGAGGAGGCCCACCTGACAGGCCTCGCCGAAACCCTCGACGGGCGCATCGCCGAGATGCGCAAGAGCTTCGGCGAGATCGGCGACATGCGCCTTCAGGTGATGGCCGCGCTGACGATCGCGGACGAGCTGGTCGAGCTGCGGGGACGCCTCGCTGCGTTGGAGACGGACGTCGCGGCGTTGCGCGCCGCCGCTGAGGCCACCGAGAAGGCGCGGACCGAGGAGGCCGCGCGCGCGGCGGACGGCATCGGCCGCGCCGCCGAGCGGGTCGGCAGGCTGGCGGAGGCCCTCGGGGGATCCCCGCCGCGGGGATGAGGACGGGCTCGGCCGCGCAGATCCGCGACGAGGCCGGGCGGCCGAGGAGCGGTCGCGTCGCCGCCAACAGCTTCCGGGATCCCGCATCGCTGAGGTCATTCGCCCGGGTTCCGATCACGGATGGGCGCGCAGACGACTGGCGGTTCAGCCGGCAACGATTGCGGTCCCAGGATCCGGCTACCGCTTTTCAGGCGTGTTCACTTTGCGGGTGGATAGGACCGGAACGGACCTGAGCGGATCGATGGAAGCTTGAAGCGGGAGCGATGAGACGCCGACCGGCACCTGAGCCTCATCCGGTCTCGGCGATGTAGCGCCCCAACGCCGCCGCCGCCCGGAGCATGTGCGCGCGCATGCGCCGGGCGGCCGTCTCGCCGTCGCCCTCGGCGATCGCGGTCAGGATCTCGCCATGCTCGTCCCGGGAGCGGCGGATCCGGTCCGCGTGGCGGAGCTGGGTCCTTCGAAAGGCCGCGAGCCGTTCGCGGATCGCCAGCGCCTGCTCGGCCATGAAGCCGTTATGCGTCCCTGCGTAGAGCGCCTCGTGGAAGGTGCGGTTGAAGCGGTCGTAGGCATCGAGGTCGCCGGCCTCCACGGCATCGGAGGATTGCTCGTGCAGCTCCATGAGCCGGCCCCGTTCGAGGGGCGTCATCCGGTAGGTGGCGAGGCGCGTGCACAGCGCCTCGACCTCGGCGGTGGTCTCGAACATGTCGGCGATCCGCTGCGGCGTCAGGCGCACCACCACCACGCCGCGGCGGGGCCGGATCTCCACCAGACCCGAGGCCGCGAGCTGCCGCAGGGCTTCCCGGACCGGCGTCCGGGACGCGCCGTAGCGCTGCGCGAGGTTCTGCTCGTCGAGGGCGGTGCCGGCGGCGATATCCCCGGAGGCGATGGCATCCGTGAGCGCGTCGCGGATCCGGTCCGAGATCAGGCCCGTGTCGATCTTCTGAAAATCACCGTGCATCCGCCCCTCCTAGACCAAACCGCCCCCGGCGGCTTCAGGTCTCTCGGCAGACGAAGTGGGACGATACCCTCATCCGGTGGACCGGCCGTTCAGCCCACCAGGGCGCGCACCGTCAGGAACAGGATCGAGGGACCGACGAGGCACCCGATCCCGGTGTGGAAGGTCGCGGTGAGCGCACCGTAGGGCACCAGCTTCGGATCGGTGGCGGCCAGACCGCCCGCGACGCCGCTCACCGTCCCCATCAGGCCGCCATACGCCATCGCGGAGCGCGGATTGTCGAGTCCGATCAGCCGGGCCACCAGAGGCGTCCCGACCATCACCATGACGGCCTTGGTCACGCCCGTCGCGATGGACAGCGCCATCACGGTGGAATCCGCCCCGATCGCCGCGCCGGTGACCGGGCCGACGATGTAGGTGATCGCCCCCGCGCCGATCGTCGTGATCGAGACCGCGTCGTGATAGCCGAAGGCCACGGCGGTGAGCGTCCCCACGATGAACGGCAGGATCGTGCCGAGCGCCAGCGCCAGGACGCCGAGCAGGCCGGCGCGCCGCGCCTCGATCACATCCACCTCGAACGCCGTGGCGACGATGGCGAAGTCGCGCAGCATCGCCCCGCCCATCAGGCCGATGCCGGCGAGGGCCGGGATGTCGGCGAGCCCCTTCTTTCCGCCCGTGTAGAGCCCGCCGACATAGGCCAGCACCAGACCCAGCACGATGGCGATCGCGGAGCCGTGGACACGCCCGTTGGTGAAGCGCTTGGCGGCCAGGTTGGAGACCAGGATCAGCGCGCCCACCACCGCGAACGCAGCCACGAGGCTCTGCTCGACGAAGACGTGCTCGATCCCGTGCCAGATCTCGAGTCCCATGGCGTCAGCCCTTCCTGCCGGCGGGTGAGACGGGGTGTATGGAAGCGGCCGGATCCGTCTCCCCTCCGATGATCGATCCGCCGTGCTCGACCGACGCGGCGACGGGATCGCGGTGGCCGATACGGCTGAGGAGCGCCACGGCGCCGAAGCACAGGACCAGGGAGCCCGTGGCGGCGATGAGCACGATCGGACCGCCGCTCACCGCCGCCACGACGTTCTGCTGCGCCGCCATCGCGACGACGATCGGGATGTACATCCCGGCCCAGAACTCGACGCCGAACTGGACACCCTTGCTGAGCTTGCCCCGGCGCGAGAGCCAGAGGCGGGCGGCGATGAGCAGGATCATGGCGATGCCGACGCCGCCGACATTGGCCTTCACCCCGAGGGCCAGGCCGAGGAGATCGCCGAGGTACACGCCGATCAGCGTGCAGGCCGCGAGCAGGGCGACACCGAGAACGATCATCGGCGTCGCCCCGGCTGGACGCAGAGCGATCCGCCGCGCGGCGGCGAACGAGTCAACGCACGCGTCATGGAGCGTCTCCTTCCCGAATCGGCCTTCCAGCCGTTCTGATTAGTATGCAGGATATTGACAATTCCGCAATCCCGTATACGAAACTGTGATCGATGACCCATTGGAAATACCGGACGCGGCACTAAATTGCGTTCGGCATATCGGCGGGGGTTCGCGGATGACCGAGTGGCGCAGAGAGAAGCTGGCACGCGAGGCCCGCATCGAGGCCGGTCGGGTCCATGCCGCCGGCAAGGTGGTCCCGGCCGGCACCGCGGTGGCGCTCCTGGAGGCGGTCCTTCGGCCGGGCGACCGGGTCTGCCTCGAGGGCGACAACCAGAAGCAGGCCGACTGCCTCGCCCGGGCGCTCAGCGCCTGCGATCCCGAGACCATCCACGACCTGCACATGGTCCAGTCGGGGATCGTCCTGCCGGAACACCTCGACGTGTTCGAGACCGGCATCGCCAAGCGGCTGGATTATTCCTATTCCGGCCCCCAGGGCGCGCGCATCGCCAAGATGCTCTACGGCGGCCAGATCCAGCTCGGGGCGGTGCATACCTACCTCGAGCTGTTCGCCCGCTACTTCGTCGACCTGACGCCGAACGTGGCGCTGATCGCGGGCGTCTCGGCCGACCGGGACGGCAACCTCTATACCGGGCCCAACACCGAGGACACGCCCACCGTTGTGGAGGCGACCGCCTTCAAGAACGGGGTCGTCATCGCGCAGGTCAACGAGATCGTCGACAAGGTCCCGCGGGTCGACATCCCGGGCGACCGGATCGACTTCGTGGTCGAGGCCGACACGCCGTTCTACGTCGAGCCGCTCTTCACCCGCGACCCGGCGGCCATGACCGAGACGCAGATCCTGATCGCCATGATGGCGATCAAGGGAATCTACGCCGAGTACGGCATCCGCCGGCTCAACCACGGCATCGGCTTCGGGACCGCGGCCATCGAGCTATTGCTGCCGACCTACGGCGAGAAGCTCGGCCTGAAGGGCAAGATCGCCACCCACTGGGCGCTCAACCCGCACCCGACCCTGATCCCCGCGATCGAATCCGGTTGGGTCAAGCAGATCCACTGCTTCGGCTCCGAGGTCGGCATGGACCGCTACATCCGCGCGCGGCCGGACGTCTTCTTCACCGGGGCGGATGGCAGCCTGCGCTCGAACCGGGCCTTCTGCCAGACCGCCGGCCTGTACGCCTGCGACATGTTCATCGGGGCGACGCTCCAGATCGACCTGATGGGCCATTCCTCGACGATCACGCAGTCGCGGGTCGCCGGGTTCGGGGGTGCACCCAATATGGGCTCCGACCCGCACGGCCGCCGCCATCCGTCCGACGCCTGGATGAAGGCGGGCCGCGAGGGAGAGATCGTCGGCGACCCCGCCCTGATGCGCGGGCGCAAGCTCGTGGTGCAGCTGGTCGAGACCTTCGGCGACAAGCTGGTCCCCACCTTCGTGGAGAGGCTCGACGCCCTCGAACTGGCGAAGACGATCGGGCTCGAACTGGCGCCGGTGATGATCTACGCCGACGACGTGACCCATATCGTCACCGAGGAGGGCATCGCCAACCTGCTTCTCTGCCGGAACGCCGACGAGCGCGAGCAGGCGATCCGCGGGGTGGCGGGCTACACGGAGGTCGGTCGCGGCCGCGACCGGGCGAAGGTCGAGGCGCTGCGGGCGCGGGGCGTCATCCGCCGCCCGGAGGATCTCGGCATCGAGCCGCTCGACGCGGACCGGGCGCTCCTCGCCGCGAAGTCGATCAAGGATCTCGTACACTGGTCCGGCGGGCTCTACGAGCCGCCGGCCCGGTTCCGGAATTGGTGAGCCTCTGCCCTCGGACTTGGGGAAGCGGAACCGCGCTGAAGGAGCTGCCGGATGGAATCCCTGACCTTTCGCCACACGACGAAGACGCCGCTGCCGGGCTCGGTGCCGAGCGCGATCACCGGCGTGGTCGCCTCCGGCAATCTCGAGATCCTCCTGGAGCGGGTCCTGCCGACGGATGTCTGCGAGGTCGCGATCGAGACCCCGATCGCCGGCTACGGCGATGTCTGGGAGGCCGTCGTGGCGGATTTCGTCGCGCGGGCGCAGCCGGGCGGGCTGCGCATCAGCATCAATGACGGCGGTGCGCGTCCCGACACCGTATCCCTGCGCCTGCTCCAGGGCGCACGGCTGATGGAGGCCTGACCATGGCCGGCACCCGCGCCGCGCGCATCGATCCGGACACCGTGAGCTGGTACGAGGCCACGGCCCGCCAGCGCGTCAGGGCCCTGGTCGATCCCGGAAGCTTTCGCGAGTTCCTCGGTCCGACCGAGCGCCGCATGAGCCCGCATCTGCCGCTGTTCGATCTGCCCCGCGCCTTCGACGACGGCATCGTGGTGGGCCGGGCAGACCTCGACGGCGGCCCGGTCCTGATCGCCGCCCAGGAAGGCCGATTCATGGGCGGGGCGTTCGGCGAGGTCCACGGCGGCAAGCTGGTCGGCCTGCTCCGCGCGGCGCTCGAGCTGAAGCCCACGGCCGTGTTGATCCTGTTCGATACCGGCGGCGTCCGCCTCCAGGAGGCCAATGCCGGCGAGACCGCCATCGCCGAGGCGATGCGGGCGATCGTCGATGTCCGGGCGGCCGGGATCCCGGTGATCGGGCTGATCGGCGGCCGGGCCGGCTGCTACGGCGGCGGCGGCCTCATCGCCGGCACCTGCTCGCGGCTCGCCGTCTCGGAGGGCGGCCGGATCTCGGTGTCGGGTCCCGAAGTGATCGAGACCAACAAGGGCGCGGAGGAGTTCGATTCCCGCGACCGGGCGCTGGTCTGGCGGACGATGGGCGGCAAGCACCGCCGGCTGATCGGCGGCGCCGATGCCTTCTGCGCCGACACGGTCGCGGCGTTCCGGCACGCGGCGCTCGATCTGATCCGCCGGGCCCCGACCTTCGACCTCGCCACCCTCGACGCCGAGCAGGCGCGGCTCGAGTCCCGGATCGCGCGCTTCGGCGAGTGCCGGGACGCCACGGACGTGTGGGCACGGCTCGGGGTCAACGACCCGGAGGCCGTACCCGCCATGGATACGCGCGCCTTCGACGAGACCGTGTCACGGGTGGGGGACGCCGATCATGACGCTCGCTGAGATCCTGGCCTCCCTGTTCCCGAGCGGGCACGCCGTCGCGGTGCAGGACGGGCTCGTGACCGGAAGCGGGCCGTTCGAGGGCGGCACGATGCACGTCGTGGGCATCGACGGCGACACGCCCCTCGGGGTCGAGGGCGCCGCGACCCTGTCCCGGGCGGTGCTCGACGCGGTGCGCACGGGCGACCGGGCGCCGATCCTGGTGGCGGTCGATTCCGACAGCCAGCGGATGAGCCGGCGGGACGAGCTTCTCGGCCTGAACGAGTGTCTCGCGCACCTCGCCAAGACGTTGCTGCTCGCCGACCGGTCGGGCCATCCGACGATCGGGCTGATCTACGGCCATTCCGCCGCCGGGGCCTTCATCGCCACCGCACTCGCGACCCGGGTGCTGGTGGCGCTGCCGGGCGCCGAGCCGAGCGTCATGGACCTGCCCTCGGTGGCCCGCGTCACCAAGCTGCCCCTGGACAAGCTCCAGGAGATGGCGAAGACGACGCCGGTCTTCGCGCCGGGCCTCGACAACATGGTGGCGACCGGCGCCGTCCACGTGGTCCTGGATCCGGCGCGACCCCTGGCCGGCCAGATCCGTGACGTCATCGACGGGATGCAGCCCGGCGACGTGCGCGACCGCCTCGGCGCGGAGCGCGGCGGGCGGCCGGTGGCGCGCGCCGTCGCGGCCGCTGTGATCGACCAGGCCCGTCTTGGCTGAGGCCTACGCGCGCCACGATCTCGTCCGGGTCGATCCGGGGGCCTGGGCGGCGTGGCTCGGCACGCGGACCGACCTCGCTGGCCTGCGCCATCTCGGCGGCTGGGCCGCGTCCGGCCGGCCCCTGGTCGTCCGCCGCCGGATGCCGGGCGAGGGCACCGATCTGGTTCCCCTCGGACTGCCCCTGCCGCCCGAGGACGGCAAGAGGCGGATCGGCCTGGCGCTCCCGCCGGCCGCGCTGACACCCTCGGCTCCGCCAAACCTCGCCGACGTCGCCGGCCATGCGCCGCTGCTTTGGCAGCCGACCGTCGAGGCCCTGGTGGGGATCGGGCGGGCCCATGCGGTCGTGCCGCGGCCGTTCGGCGCGCTGCTCTGGCAGGCCGTCACCGGCCTGGCCTACCTGAGCCCGGCTTCCGATCTCGACCTGCTCTGGCCCTGCCGGGATGCGGTCCCGGCCGGCCTGCTCGACGCGATTCGCGCCGTCGCGGACGCGGCACCCATGCGCATCGACGGAGAGATCCTGCTTCCGAACGGCGCCGGCCTGCACTGGCGGGAGCTGCACGCGGCACCGGACGGCGGATCGGTGCTGGCGAAGTTCCCGGACAGGCTGGCGCTCACGCCCGTCGCAAACCTGCGCGGCCCGGTCCCCGCATGACCCTGGCGATCCTCCTGTCCGGCCAGGGCGGCCGGCACCCGGCGATGTTCGACCTCACGGCGGAGCAGCCGGAGGCGCAGGCGATCTTCGCCGCCGCCAAGCCTGTCCTCGGCGGCGTCGACCCGCGCGATGTCGCCCGGAGGGGCGGCGACGCCCTGCACGCGAACCGGACGGGCCAGATCCTGTGCTGCGTCGCGGCGCTCAGCGCCTGGCGGGCCCTCGGCTCCGCCCGATCGGACCGTGCCATCGTGGCCGGGTACAGCATCGGCGATCTGGCGGCGTGGGGCGTCGGCGGCCGGCTCGAACCGGAGGACGTCCTGTCCCTCGCCGCCCGGCGCGCGGAGGCGATGGATGCGGCCTCCGGGACGGGCTTCGGGCTGGCCGGCATCCGCGGTCTTTCCCTCGACGCCCTCGCGCGACTCGCCGACCGGCACGGATGTCACCTCGCCATCCGCAATGCCGCCGACAGCGGCGTGGTCGGCGGGCGCCGCCCGGCGCTGGAGGACCTGTGCCGCGCGGCGACAGGATCCGGGGCGCAGCGGGCGGTGGTTCTGCCGGTCCAGACCCCGTCGCACACGCCGCTCCTCGCGGCGGCCACGGACGCGTTCCGGGACGCGCTCGCCCGGACGACGCCGCAGCGCCCGCCGCCCGCCGCCCCCCGCCTCGTCAGCGGTCTCGACGGGGCGACCGTGTTCCGCGTCGCGGACGGTCTCGAGAAGCTCGCGCTCCAGATCTCGCATACCCTCGACTGGGCCGCGTGCCTGGATGCCTGCCGCGAATACGGTGCGGACCGCGTGCTCGAACTGGGACCCGGCCACGCCCTGGCGACGATGGCGCGCACGGCGCTGCCGGACGCCCGAGTCCACGCGCTCGAGGAGTTCCGGTCGATCGCGGGCGTGATCGACTGGCTCGGCAATGGCTGAGTTTGCCGGCCCGGTCCGGTAATCGTGGTCCGGCGCGACCGCTCTCCGCCCGGTCTTCAGGCCCCACGCCCCGGGGTGGCGCGGGACTTCGACAAGTCCTGGAGCCGGGCCCTCGCCTTGACGGGGATGCCGTCGCGGTCGTAGCAGCCGGGCGATACTGAAACAGGACGAGTTCATGACGGCCAAGCGAGCGCTGATCACGGGAGTGACGGGCCAGGATGGCGCGTATCTGGCGCAGTTCCTCCTGGAGAAGGGCTACGCGGTCACCGGGATCGTGCGCCGCTCCAGCCATGCCGGCGTGTTCGACCACCGTCTGAAGTGGCTCGGCATCCTGGACGATGTCGAGCTGGTCGACGGCAACCTGCTCGACCCGTCCGCGCTGCTGCGGATCGTCCAGGCCGCCAAGCCCGACGAGATCTACAACCTCGCCGCCCAGTCGTTCGTCACGTCGTCCTGGCAGCAGCCGCTGCTCACCGGCCAGGTCACGGGCATCGGTGCGGTGAACATGCTGGAATGCCTGCGCTCGGTGGCCCCGCACGCGCGCTACTACCAGGCCTCGACCTCGGAGATGTTCGGGCTGATCCAGGAGGAGCGCCAGAGCGAGACGACGCCGTTCTACCCGCGCTCGCCCTACGGCGTGGCCAAGCTCTACGCCCACTGGATGACGATCAACTACCGGGAGAGCTACGGGCTGCACGCCTCGAACGGCATCCTGTTCAACCACGAGAGCCCGCTGCGCGGCGTCGAGTTCGTGACCCGCAAGGTCACCGACGCGGTGGCGCGGATCAAGCTCGGCAAGCAGAAGGAGCTGCGGCTCGGCAACATCGACGCCAAGCGCGACTGGGGGCACGCCCAGGACTACGTGCAGGCGATGTGGCTGATGCTGCAGCAGGACCGGCCGGACGATTACGTGATCGCCACCGGGCGGACCACGACGGTGCGGGACATGTGCGCGATCGCGTTCAAGCATGTCGGCCTGAACATCGACGACCATCTGGTGATCGATCCGGCCCTGTTCCGGCCGGCGGAGGTCGAGGTGCTGCTGGGCAATCCCACCAAGGCGAAGACGACCTTCGGCTGGGAGGCGACGACCAGCCTCGAAGCGCTGATCACCGAGATGGTCGACGCCGACATCAAGCGCCTCAGCGCCAACGCCTGATCGGGTCTCGCCGCGGCCCGCATCCGGTCCATATGGCGCGCATCCGCTGACGGAGAGGCGCGCCGTGAAGACCTATCAGCTCTATATCGACGGCCAGCACGTCGACCCGGTCGAGGGCTCGTGGTTCGAGTCGATCGATCCCTATCGGGGCGAACCCTGGGCCCGGATACCCCGTGCCGGGCGTGCCGACGTCGACCGCGCGGTCGCCGCGGCAAAGCACGCCATGTGGGAGGGCCCCTGGGCCACCATGACCGCCTCGGCCCGCGGCAAGGTCCTGCGCCGGATCGGCGACCTCGTGGAGCGCGACGCGAAGGCGCTCGCCGAGGTCGAGGTCCGCGACAACGGCAAGCTGTTCGCCGAGATGTACGGCCAGACCCGCTACCAGCCGGAATGGTGGTGGTACTATGCGGGCCTCGCCGACAAGGTCGAGGGCGCCCAGGTGCCGATCGACAAGCCCGAGACCTTCGCGTTCACCCGGCACGAGCCGGTGGGCGTGGTCGGGGCGCTGACCGCCTGGAACTCGCCGCTGCTGTTCGTGGCCTGGAAATGCGCCCCGGCCCTCGCGGCCGGCTGCGCGGTGGTGGTGAAGCCCTCCGAATTCGCCTCCGCCAGCACGCTGGAATTCGCCCGCCTGACCAAGGAGGCCGGGCTCCCGGACGGGATGTTCAACGTGGTGACCGGCTTCGGCGGCGAAGCGGGGTCCGCGATCGTCGAGCATCCCGACGTCGCCAAGATCACCTTCACCGGCTCCGACGTTACCGGCGCCAAGGTCTACGAGGCGGCCGCGCGCCAGATCAAGCGCGTGTCGCTGGAGCTCGGCGGCAAGTCGCCCAACATCGTCTTCGTCGATGCCGACCTGAAGGCCGCCGCCGCGGGCGCGATCTCCGGCATCTTCGCCGCCACCGGGCAGACCTGCATCGCCGGTTCCCGGCTGCTGGTCCAGAACAGCATCCGCGAGGACTTCGTCGAGCGGCTGATCGCGCTGGCGCGGACCGCCAAGCTCGGCGACCCGATGCAGGCCGACACCAACATCGGGCCGATCACCACGCCGCCTCAATACGCCAAGGTGCTCGACTACATCGCGCTGGCCAGGAGCGAGGGCGCGCGCTGCGTGTTCGGCGGGAACCCCGCCTCCGGGCCCGGGGTGCTGGGCGGCCAGTTCGTCGAGCCGACGATCTTCACCGGCGTCACCAACGACATGCGCATCGCCCAGGAGGAGGTCTTCGGACCGGTCCTGTCGATCATCGGCTTCGAGGATGAAGCGGAGGCGCTCAGGATCGGCAACGACGTAATCTACGGGCTCGCCGCGGGCGTCTGGACCCAGGATATCGGCCGCGCGCTGCGGATGTCGAAGGGCCTGCGGGCCGGGACCGTCTGGGTGAACACCTACCGGGCGGTGAGCTACATGATGCCGTTCGGCGGCATGAAGCGGTCGGGGATCGGCCGCGAGAGCGGCATCGAGTCGATCCGCGAGTTCCTCGAGACCAAGAGCGTGTGGATCTCCACGAGCCGCGAGACCCCCGACAACCCGTTCGTGATGCGCTGAGCCGGCTTCGCAGACGTGGCCGCCGGTTTTTCGGCGAGACCCTGCGACCCCACAGGGACCTGAACGGACGACGCGTCGGCCTGCCGACGCCAATCCGCTCAGGCGTCGTGGCGCCGCCGCGAGGGGGACGGCGGCCGGCAACGCCAGACCTACCGCGAGAAGCGGGTCGTCGGCCTGCGATCCGTGACCAGTTCGGACGGCGCCCGGTCGTTTTGCCGGATCGGCGCGTGCCAAAGCAGCGCAAGCGCGTCGTCGCCGGCCCGTCGACCCTGAACGGCCGCATCCGGGAAGATCGTCACCGCGAGGCGCCCGCGCTGCAGCGCGGCGATGCGGCCGCGCGTGTCGCCGCCGCCCAGCAACCGCGATCTCCGTACCCTACACCTGCCAGAGGGGCATGAACTCCGACGCATATCCGGACCGGCCGATCCCCCAGGTCGAATCGACCATCTTGGCCAGCGCCATGCGGCACAAGGTGGCGATGCGCGACCGATGCTCGGCCTTGACGTCCGGCTGCCCGAGAATTTCGAAGCCGGCATGCAGGCAGGCGCGGTACTGGCCCGTGTAGAAAGAGTTCACCGCACATTCGTGCCGCAGACCGTATCGGTAGATCCAGGTCTGAAGGAACAGCCCCTCGGGTGGCATCCGCGTCGGAAGGCCGGCCTCGGCATAGCGCAGGCCGCGGGCGTAATCACCGTTGTCGCTGCAGATCCGGCTGGCCCCGTGGCGCGCCTCCGCCCGTTCCGGGCAGACCGCGATGGCCCGGTCGTAGACCGCGCAGATCGCCCCGGCCGGCGCGTCCAGGCCTTCCATCAGGTAGGCGACATTGAGGAGACTGACGTAGATCTCCTCTTTCCAATGTCCAAGTTCGGCGCGTTTCAGGTAGAGGGCGATCGCCTTCTGCTTCTCGCCGCAATCGCGATAGCTCTGCGCCAGATAGAACGTATATCGCGCGACGAGGGACGGATCCTGCTCGGTGGCGAGAGCCTTCTCGAGGATGTCGGCGTCGCGCCTGTAGGTTTCCGTGTCGCGATGGCGCGCCCCGTCCTCGCCGCGTCGCATCGCGAGCGGAAGCGTATCGGTCCAGGATATCCCCGCGCAGGCTATGACTTCGTGGATCACGCCGCGATAGAACCATTTCAGCGCATTGCTGACGAGCTGCGTCCGCCTGTATTGGGTGGGACCGTCCAGGATCGTGACGACATAGCCGGGCGCGTCGAGCCTCGGCATGGTGAAGTCTTGCGGGATGAGAAGCTCGTCATCGGCATCGATGATCAGGGCGTAATGGCCGTGCGGCCGCGCCAGTTCGAGCGCCTCGCTCCGGTTGGCGGCGAAATCGACCCAGGGGCGCTTCACGAGGGTGCCGGGAACGTCCGCCAGCGCGGCCCGGATGACCTCCTCGGTCCCGTCCGTCGATCCGGTATCGACGATCACCCAATGATCGATGATCGGCCGAACGGACTCGAGACACCGGCGGATGACGTGCGCCTCGTTCTTGACGAACATCGAAAGGCAGATCGTCTGACCGGTGCTGGACGGGCGCGATCAACCGCTGGGCGCTCGCCGAGGCGGCCCGGGCGGTGGACGAGGTCACGGCGGGGCTGGAAGGCTACCGGTTCAACGATGCGGGCGGGGCCGCCTACCGGTTCGTGTGGAACATCTTCTGCGACTGGTACCTCGAACTCGCCAAGCCCGTACTGCAGGGCGAGGGCGTCGATCCCGCGATCAAGGCCGAGACGCAGGCCAGCGTGGCGTTCCTGATCGACCAGATCGCTCATGCTTTGAATGTACTTATCGCCGAGCCAGACAAGCTGGCTGAGTATCGCGTCAACGCTTACGAAGCCGCTCGCCGCACGTATCACTGGGAGATGGAGGAGCGGAAGTTCGTAGAAGCCTTCGATCGGGCC
>NZ_JAKSXX010000189.1 GCF_022829385.1 Methylobacterium sp. J-070
GTGGATCAGGATGTACGGATCCTCGAGCTCGGCGACCATCTTCTCCGCGTTGGTGATGAAGTACGGGGAGAGGTAGCCGCGGTCGAACTGCATGCCCTCGACGACGTCGAGCTCGGTCTCGGCGGTCTTGGCCTCCTCGACGGTGATCACGCCCTCGTTGCCGACCTTCTGCATGGCGTGGGCGATCATCTCGCCGATCTCCTTGTCGCCGTTGGCGGAGATCGTGCCGACCTGGGCGACCTCGTCGGAGGTCGAGACCTTCTTGGCGCGGGCGACGATGTCCTTCACGGCGGCCGCCGTGGCGAGGTCGATGCCGCGCTTCAGGTCCATCGGGTTGATGCCGGCGGCGACGTACTTGGCGCCTTCGCGGACGATGGCCTGGGCCAGCACGGTGGCGGTGGTGGTGCCGTCACCCGCGATGTCGTTGGTCTTCGAGGCCACTTCGCGCACCATCTGGGCGCCCATGTTCTCGAACTTGTCGGCGAGCTCGATCTCCTTGGCGACGGTGACGCCGTCCTTGGTGATGCGCGGGGCGCCGAAGCTCTTCTCGATCACGACGTTGCGGCCCTTCGGACCCAGCGTCACCTTCACCGCGTCGGCGAGGATGTCGACGCCGCGCAGCATCTTATCGCGGGCGTCGGCGGAGAAACGAACGTCTTTCGCTGCCATGGTTTACCTCGATGTGGTTGGAGACGACCCCAAGGCCGGGACGGCCTCAAAGGGCGGGGGCGGGAATTCCGTTCAGAGGGCGACGACGCCCATGATGTCGGATTCCTTCATGATCAGGAGGTCCTGACCGTCGATCTTGACCTCGGTGCCGGACCACTTGCCGAACAGGACGCGGTCGCCGGCCTTCACGTCCAGCGGGTTGACGCGTCCGGCCTCGTCGCGGGCGCCGGGACCGACGGCGACGATCTCGCCCTCTTGCGGCTTCTCCTTGGCGGTGTCCGGGATGATGATGCCGCCCTTGGTCTTCTCCTCGCTCTCGATGCGACGGACGACCACGCGGTCGTGCAGCGGACGGAACTTCATGAGCTGCCCTCTTGCTTCAGGTCTGGAGTTGGCGTTGATGCGGCCGGCGGGACCGCTCGCGAACTCGACTGTTAGCACTCTGTCTCGGCGAGTGCCAAAGACGGCGGCGAGATAGGCCCGGACCGTTTCCGAGTCAAGGCTGTCGCACCGCTGCGCGACGATGCGATGACGCGGCGGCGCCCCCTTTTCCTCTCTTGGATAACGCGCTCTCATGCTGAGCCTGCACGGACCCGAAGGCCCGGTGGCGCTGCAACCCGGCAGCCCCATCGCCGGAGACGCCGTCTGGCTCGACCTGAACGATCCGAGTTCCGAGGAGGCGGACGCCGTCGAGCGGGCCACGGGCCTGCGGGTGCCGTCCCGGGCGGCCCTGTCGGAGGTCGAGACGTCGAGCCGCCTCCGCCGGGTGAAGGGCGGCCTCTCGCTCTCCACCCCGATGATCACCTTCGAGCAGAGCGCGTCGCAGCTGAAGCCGCTGGGCTTCCTGCTGACGAAGGATCACCTCGTCACCATCCGCTTCCATGACTTGCGGGCCTTCGAGTCCTCGGCGAAGCGGATCTCGGAGGGCGACGGCAGCACGACCCCGAGCGAGGTCTTCGTCGTCGTCCTGGAGGAGCTGGTCGACAGCCTCGCGGACTCGCTGGAGGACATGGCGACGGAACTCGATTCGCTCTCGACCCGGATCTTCGACTTCGACGTGCGCGGTGCCGACCGCCGCCGGCTCGAGAGCCCGCCGCCCCGCCGCCGCGACCTCGCGCTGCGCCGGATCCTGCGCGGGATCAGCAATCGCGGGAAGGTGCTGGGCAAGATCCGCGCGAGCCTGCTGGGCCTGGAGCGGATCGTGCCGTTCGTCTCCGCCGCCTGCGACGGATTGGGGCTGCCGGAGGACGGCCGCTTCGAGACGATCAAGCGGGACATCGAATCCCTCGACGAATTCGAGACCCGGCTGGCCGAGAACGTCCAGTTCCTCCTGGACGCGGCGCTCGGCCTGATCAACATCGAGCAGAACAACGTCTTCCGCGTGCTCACGGTCGTGTCGGTGGTGGGCGTGCCTCCGACCCTGATCGCATCCATGTACGGCATGAATTTCAAGCACATGCCGGAGCTTGATTGGGCCTACGGCTACCCCTACGCCCTCGCCCTCATCCTTCTCAGCGCACTCGCGCCGATACTCTATTTTCGGATGCGGGGATGGTTTTGATGCAACACTATCAATGGAAGTCTGTTGCCGAACCGGCACTTCGATTTATTTATATCCAGATCTAGCTACAAATGTAAAATTGTATGAATTGATCTTGATTCGCATATTCATATGCAATGATTTCGTTATCTGAGTCTGATCGCCGGTTTTAAGTTCACATTAAGGAGAAGCTGGTTTGCATTCCTATGCAAGAGACCGGATTCGGACATGTTCAAGCGTAAGTCCTATAGCGATTCGGACGCCAAGATCGACGCCCTGAACCGATCACTGGCCGTCATCGAGTTCTCGATGGACGGGCGCGTCATTCACGCCAACGAGAACTTTCTGAAGGCGATGAAGTATTCGCTCGGCGAGCTCGTCGGCCAGCCGCATCGCATCCTCGTCGAGGACACCGAGGCCAAGTCGGAACGCTACGCGGACTTCTGGCACAAGCTGAGGAGCGGCCAGTACCTCACCGGAGAGTTTCTCCGGCTCGACAGAGACGGGGAACGCGTCTGGCTCGAGGCGAGCTACAACCCGATCCTGGACGCGGACGGCAGGCCGGTGAAGGTCGTCAAGTTTGCGACGGACATTTCGGTGAAAAAGAACCAGATCGACCGTCTGAAGTCGATGATCGACAACATGCCGGTCGCCGTGATGACCGCCGACCCGCGCGACGATTTTCGGATCGACTACCTGAACGCGACCTCTCGCAAGACCCTCGCGCCGTTGGAACAATATCTCCCGATCAAGGTCGACGAGATGCTGGAGCACTCCTTCGACGTGTTCCACGAGAACCCGCATCACCAGCGCTCGATGCTGGCCGATGCGAGCCGCCTGCCGCACCGGACCAACATCAAGCTCGGGCCAGAGACGCTCGACCTGCAGGTCACGGCGGTCAACGACCCGGACGGGAATTGCATCGGTCCGATGCTGACCTGGGCGGTGGTGTCCGCGCAGGTGAACATGGCCTCCGAGGTCACCCACGTGGTCGAAGCGGTGGGATCGGCAATCCAGCAGATGCAGCGTTCGGCCGAGGGGCTGACCCAGTCGGCCGGCTCCGCCCGGCAGAAGGCGTCGTCGGTGGCGGCCAATTCCGACCAGATGAACCACGCGATCCAGGAAATTTCCGGGCAGGTCGGCCGGGTGTCCGAGCGGGCGCAGCAGATCGCCACCCAGACCGAGACCACGGACGCGACGATGCGGCAATTGGCCGAGAACGCCCGCAAGGTCGACGCCGTGGTGGGCATGATCAAGATGATCGCCGATCAGACCAACCTGCTGGCGCTGAACGCGACGATCGAGGCGGCCCGCGCGGGCGCGGCCGGCCGCGGTTTCGCGGTGGTGGCCAGCGAGGTCAAGGCCCTCGCCGAGCAGACCGCCAAGGCCACCGGCGAGATCACCCAGCAGGTCTCGGCCATCCAGAGCGCCACCGGCGAGGCGGTCGGCGCCATCGAGATGATCACCGCGGCGGTCGGCGAGCTGTCGAAGCTGACCCTGGCGATGGCGAGCGCCGTCGAGGAGCAGGCCGTCTCGACCCACGAGATGTCGGGCAACATCGGCGGCGTCTCCGAGGCGGCCAACGCCACCGGCCAGCTCGCCGAATCGGTGCGCGGCATCGCCGACGACCTCGCCGCGCACTCGTCGAGCCTGTCCGACAGCGTGATGCGGTTCATGAAGACGGCCTGAGCCGGGCCGCGCTCAGTCCCGGGCGAGCTGCCCGCGACCGATGGCGAAGACCCGCCCGTCGCCCAGGAGGTGGGCGGTGAAGCCGTTCCGGAACAGGCCCTCCACGGCCTTGTCGCGGACATTGAGACCGCCCGCATAGGCACCGAAGGCCGGCATCACCACGCGCGTGCCGTCGGTGACGAAGCAGCGGCGCCGCACCGCGCGGCCGCGCATCGCGACCTTGCCGCAGGGGTGGAGATGGCCGGCGATCTCGCCGGGCGCGTCGCCGGGGCTCGGCTCGTGGCGCAGCACCAGACCGCCGAGGGTCAGCGCGTCGGCGTAGCGACCGCCGACGCCTTCGTTCACGGCGGCATCGTGGTTGCCGGCGATCCAGACCCAGTCCCGGCCCTGCTGGAGCGCCGCCACCATGGCCCGGTCGCCCGGCTCCATGCGCTCCGGCCCCCTGGCGTCGTGGAAGGAATCCCCGAGCGCGACCACCCGGGCGGGATCGTGGCGCACCACCGCCTCGTGGAGGCAGGCCAGCGTCTCGCGGGTGTCGTAGGGCGGCAGGAACTGGCCGGTGCGCGCCGCGTAGGAGGACCCCTTCTCCAAGTGGAGGTCGGACACGATCAGCGTCCGGTGGGCCGGGAGCCAGAGGCCGCCGCAGAGGTCCAGCACCAGGGTTTCGCCCGCGAGCAGCAGGGTGGGGTGCTTGTGAGTCTTCTCGAGTCTCAGGCCGGCCGCCAAGATCGCATCCTCGGTCTCATAGGGGGAGGGCGGATCGGCGGTCAGGACAGGGCCTCTTGAAGAAGCTCCGCCTCGGCCTCGGCCAGGATCTCGTCGGCGCCCTCGCCGTAGACCCGCTCGCGCCCGATCTCGAGCATGACGGATACGGAGAGCGGCGAGACCCGGTCGAGGGACCTGTGGATGATTCGCCCCCGGATGCGCTCTAGCATCATGCCGAGGCGCCTCACGTCGAGGAGTCCGGTTGCCGCATCCTGCCGCGCGGCCCGCAGCAGCAGGTGGTCGGGCTGGTGCTTGCGCAGCACGTCGTAGATGAGGTCGGTGGAGATCGTGACCTGCCGGCCGGACTTCTTGAGGCCCGGATGATGGCGCTCGATCAGCCCGGCGATCACCGCGCATTGCCGGAAGGTGCGCTTCATCATCGCCGACTCGTCGAGCCACGCCTCCAGGTCGTCGCCCAGCATGTCGACGGCGAACAGGTCCGCGATGAAGTCCGGGTCGAGGGCGGCGCGCTCGGAGACGTCGCGGGTCGTCCAGATCGCGATGCCGTAATCGTTGGCCGCGAAGCCGAGCGGCCGAAGGCCTGCGCGCTCCAGCCGGCGGGTGAGCAGCATGCCGAGCGTCTGATGGGCGAGGCGGCCCTCGAACGGGAAGGCGGTCAGGTAGTGGCGCTTGCCCCGGGGAAAGGTCTCGACCAGCAGGTCGCGCTCCCCCGGCACGACCGAGCGCCGGCGCTGCTGGAGCAGGTATTCGCCGATCTGGTCGGGCAGGCGGTCCCACGCGAACGGGTCGGCGATCAGCGCCCGGACCCGGGCGGCCAGGAAGGTCGAGAGCGGAAACTTCGCGCCCGCGTAGGACGGGATCGCCGGATCGGTCCCGGGCGGCGCGCGGGTGACGAGGCATTCGTCCTCGGCCAGCCCCTCGAACCGCAGGGTCTCGCCGGCGAACAGGAAAGTGTCGCCCACCGTCAGGGTCTCGGCGAACTCGTCCTCGATCTCGCCGAGGACCCGCCCGCTCTTCGGCAGCACGGTGCCGGGCTTGCCCCGCAACGACCGGCCGAGCCGCACCCGCACCCGCGCGGCCTCGACGATGGTGCCGACATTCATCCGGTAGGCCTGCGCGGTCCGGGCGTCGCGCACCCGCCACAGCCCGTCCGGCCCGCGCAGGATCTTGGCGAAGCGCTCGTAGGCGCGCAGCGCGTAGCCGCCGGTGGCCACGTAGTCGACCACCTGCTCGAAGGATTCCCAGGAGAGGTCCGCATAGGGCGTGGCGGAGACGATCTCGTCGTAGAGGTCGAGCGGGTCGAAGGCGTCGGCGCAGGCCATGCCGAGCACGTGCTGGGCGAGCACGTCGAGGGCGCCGAGCCGGGCGTCCGGCGTGTCCTGCGCGGCCTCCTCGACGGCGTCGAGGGCGGCCTGGCACTCCAGCATCTCGAACCGGTTGCCCGGGACCAGATAGGCCTTCGAGGGCTCGTCCATGCGGTGGTTGGCGCGGCCGATGCGCTGCATGATCCGGCTGGCGCCCTTGGGCGCGCCGACATTGACCACGAGGTCGACGTCGCCCCAGTCGATGCCGAGGTCGAGGGTGGCGGTGCAGACGATCGCCCGCAGCTGGCCGGCCGCCATGGCGGCCTCGACCCGGCGGCGCTGCTGCGCGTCCAGGGAGCCGTGGTGGATGGCGATCGGCAGCCCGTCGTCGTTGAGGCGCCACAGCTCCTGGAACGTGTACTCGGCCTGGAGGCGGGTGTTGACGAAGACCAGCGTCGTCCGGTGCTGGCGGATCAGATCGTAGATCGCCGGCATGGAGTGCCAGGCGGTGTGGCCGGAGAGCGGCAGGGCCCGGCCGAGGTCGAGCATGCGCAGATCCGCCCTCGCGCCGCCGGAAACGGTGACGAGGTCGGCCATGGGCGGTTTGCTCCCTCCTCCCTCGGCGGGAGCGGGTGGCCCCTGCGTCAGAAGGGGTCGGGAGAGGGAAGCGACGCGTCCGGACAGATCGCGCCGGGAGCCGAAACCCGCAGCGTCGCGCTGCCCCTCTCCCTCCCCCCTCTGGGGGCCACCCTCCCCCACAGAGGGGGGAGGGGGAAGCGGTCCCTGCGGCACCAGGTATTTCCGCAATTCGTCCGGCTCGCGCACGGTCGCCGACAGCCCGATCGCCGCCAGCCCCGGGCTCAGCCGGTGCAGCCGCGCCAGCGCCAGCGCCAGGAGATCGCCGCGCTTCGACGTCACCAGGGCGTGCAGCTCGTCCAGGATCACGCAGCGCAGGCCGGAGAAGAACGCCGACGCCTCGCGATGGGCGATCAGCAGCGCCAGCTGCTCGGGCGTGGTCAGCAGGATATCGGGCGGCCGGCTGATCTGGCGGGTGCGCTTGTGGGCCGGCGTATCGCCGGTTCGGGTCTCGACGCGCACCGGCAGCGCCATCTCGGCGATGGGTGCGTCGAGGTTGCGGGCGATGTCGACCGCCAGCGCCTTGAGCGGCGAGACGTACAGGGTGTGCGGACCCTTGGGCTTCAGCGGCTGCGCCCCGCGCTCCGAGAGGGCGACGAGGCTCGGCAGGAATCCCGCGAGCGTCTTGCCGGCGCCGGTCGGTGCCACCAGCAGGGCCGAGCGGCCGGCGCCCGCGATCCGCAGGAGGTCGAGCTGGTGCTGCCTCGGCACCCAGCCGCGCGCGGCGAACCAGGCCTGGAACCGGTCCGGCAGAGTCTTGGGCAGGATCTCCGCCGGATCGCTCAGGCGAGCGCCATCAGGAAGCGGTCGATCAGCTCCAGCGCCTGCTCGCTCATCGGGCTCGGATAGCGGACGAAGACGTGGCAGCCGCCGGGATAGATCGCCGTGTGGCCGCCGTTGCCCGCCGCGGCCCAGCGCGCCGACATGTACAGCGTGTCGTCCAGCAACGGGTCCGCGGTCCCGATCGTGAACAGCGCCGGGGGCAGACCCTTCAGCTCGGCGTAGATCGGCGACACGTCCGGCCGGCGCCGGTCGATCCCCTCGCGGACGTAGCCGTCGGCGAAGTGCGTGAGGTCGCGGGTGTTGACGACCAGCCGCTCCTCGCCCCAGTTCCGCACCGACGGGGTCAGGCCGAGGTCGAAGAAGCCCGCGTTGAGGTTGGCGCCCCGGAAGGCCCGCGGCAGGTTGTGCTGGTCGCGCAGGCGCAGCAGCACCATCACGGCGAGGTGGGCGCCGACCGATTCACCGCCGATGGTCAGGGCGTGGACGCCGAATTCGGCCTTGCCGGGACCGGCGAGCCACAGGGCCGCCGCCTCGCAGTCGAGGAGGGCCGCCGGATAGGGGTTCTCGGGCGCGAGCCGGTACTCCACCGAGATCGCCACGAAGCCGCAGGCATCGGCGATGCGCTCCAGCCAGGGATCCTGCTCGTCGGCCGAGCCCCAGACCCAGCCGCCGCGGTGGATGTGCAGGTAGGCGCCGCGCAGTTTGGTGCCGGGCTTCGGCCGGATGACGCGGAGCCTGAGCGGCCCGCCGGGGCCGTCGATCGTCAGCCACTCGGCCCGGGCGCTGTGCCGCATCGCGGGGGCCGCCTTGGTGCCGGCGCGGCGGCGCTCGCGCACCTCCGCGATCGACAGCGACCAGGGATCGGGCAGGGCGGCGTAGGCCGCGACGATCTCGGCGTTGAGCCGGAGCGTCTCGGGATCGATCGTCGCCGGGTCGAACAGGGCGTGGTCGATCATCGTGCGTTTGATCCCGTCGGCACACAGAGCCTCTCACGAACGTCCCGGTCTTCCGAGAGCTCTCCCATCGGCGACGACTGCGCAGAGGGTGTTTCGCGCGACGCTCAACCTATCACCAGTCCCCACATCTTGGCGGGACCGATGCCGCTTGCCATCTCGGGTTCGCGGTAGAAACCCGCCAACGCTCGATCGGCCCTCCGGTTTCGTCGCGGTGTGGTGTGCCGGCCACGGTTCCGCCCGCTTCGTCGCCGATCCGGAACCCGGGGATTCTCAGAGGATGCGATGCTCGTCGATCACGACCGGCGCCGGCACGGCGCACCGCCGGACGGCGCCTACGGGGCTGAGCCGCCCCGCACAGGCGATTCGGCGCTGCGCCGCTTTCTCGGCGGCTCGCCCACGGGCGTGTTCCTGCGCCTGCTGTTCCTGTCGGTGCTGGTCGGCGCCTTCCTGTCGATGCTCGGCCTGACGCCGGGCCGCCTGTTCTGGCACCTCTACGATTCGGCGCGGGCGCTGCTGGACGTCGGCCTCGCCTCGCTGCACGATTTCGGCGGTTGGATCGTCGCCGGAGCGATCGTGGTCGTGCCGCTCTGGCTGATCGCCCGCCTGTTCGCGGTCGCCCGCTGACTTGCGCCGCCGGGCGGGAGCTCGACCGGTTCGCGTCCGCTCGGGTCGCGGCATGACCACCATCCTCGCCAGCCCGGGCCGCCCGACGCATCGCCGCGTCCTGGCGCTGGCCCTGCCGATGACCCTCGCCAACGTGACGACGCCGATGCTCGGCTTCGTCGGCGCGGCGGTGATCGGCCGTCTCGGCGACGCGGCCCTGCTCGGCGCTATCGCCCTCGGCGCCGTGATTTTCGATGCGATCTTCTGGTCCTTCGGCACCCTGCGCATGGCGACCGCGGGGCTGACCGCGCAGGCGTTCGGCGCCCGGGACGGCGCGGAGATCGACCGCATCCTGGCCCGGACCCTGACGGCGGGCGCCGGGATCGGCCTCGCCCTCGTCGTGCTCCAGTGGCCGATCGCGCGGATCGCCTTCGCGATCAGCGGGGCGAGCGACGCCGTGACCGGAGGCCTGGCGACCTACTTCCACATCCGCATCCTGTCCGCCCCCTTCGTGCTGGCGAGCTACGGCGTGCTCGGCTCGGTGCTGGGACGCGGGCGGACCGATCTCGGCCTGCTGCTCCAGGTGGCGATCAACCTGATCAACATCGGGCTGACGCTCCTGCTGGTCCTCGGTCTCGGCCTCGGGCTCGCCGGCGCGGCGCTGGCGACCCTGTGCGCGGAGGCGTTCGGGCTCGGGCTCGGGCTCGTCGTGCTGGCGCGTCTGGGCTCACGCCCTTTCCGGGTCCCGCTGCACGCCCTGCGCGACGCCGCGGCGATCCGCAGGACGCTGCAGGTCAACGTCGACGTGATCCTGCGGACGCTCGCGCTGATCACCGGCATCGTCCTGTTCTCGGCGCTCGGCGCCCGGCAGGGCGACGTGGTGCTGGCGGCCAACTCGGTCCTGTGGAATCTCTTCCTGATCGGCGGCTTCTTCCTGGACGGCTTCGCCACGGCAGCCGAGACCCTGTGCGGCCAGGCGGTCGGCGCCCGGGATCCCGAGGCGTTCCGGGCGGCCTCCGGGCTGAGCCTGCGCTGGTGCCTGGGCTTCGGGGTCGGCGTCAGCCTGCTGTCCTTCGCCGGCGGCCAGGGCTTCATCGACTTCGTCACGACGAACGGGCCGGTTCGCGAGGCCGCCCGCACCTACCTGCCACTCGCCGCCCTGGCGCCGCTCGCCGCCGCCGCGCCCTTCGCGTATGACGGGATCTATATCGGCGCGACCTGGACGCGGGCGATGCGCAACCTGATGTTGTGCGCGCTCGCCGCCTACGGGGCGTTCCTCGCCATCGTCCAGGGTCTGGGACTCGGCAACACCGGATTGTGGCTCGCCTTCGTGGGCTTCCTCGGCGCCCGCGGCGTCGGTCAGGCGATCGCCTTCCCGGGACTCCTCCGCGGGACCTTCCCGGACGCGGCTCCGACGACCGCCGCCGCGACGCGCTGAGGCGCGGATCCGACCCGGGATGCCGGTTCGGCGCGGGACGAGGCCGTAACGGCACCGCGAGGGGCCGTCTTCCGGGATCCGGCTATGCCGGACGACGCCCTATCGTGGGTCCTTCCAGCCCGTCGCCACGGGCGCCGGCGCCGCCTGGGCGACAACCGGTGCCGCGCGGGGCATGTCCGCCTCCGCGCGGCGCGGAAGCGGGCGCCGGACGGCGACGGAGCGGTAGCGCCGTCCCCGCCTAGCATGGCGGCGTCCGCGCTCGGTCGAATTGCCCACGAGACCGCCGACCACCGCACCCGCGACCGCGCCGATCGGGCCGCCCACCAGGGCGCCTGCCACGGCACCGGACCCCACACCCAGGGTCGCCCGGCTCTGCGCCACGGCGGCGCCGGGCGCGGCGAGCGCGGCCGTCAAGACGAGGGCGGCCAAGACTTTGCGCATGACGTCAATCCAAAACGAAAAACAGAATTGACCGGCCTTCAATCGGGAGAACGTGACCAAATCGCGACGACCCCAAGTCCGCCTCGGAGCGGTCACAAAAACCGCGCGGATTCTCAGGAACGCGATACGCCGGCGTGGCTTACGTGGCCGCCTGCGTTAGGGTGCACCGCAACGACGGCGGGCCGCCCGGCGGCCGCACGAGGGAGAAAGCCGTGGCCACGATGATGGACCTCCGACTGCGCCGGAGCGTGCTCTACATGCCCGGTTCGAACCAGCGGGCGCTCGACAAGGCCAAGACGCTCCCGGTCGACAGCATCATCCTCGACCTGGAGGACGCGGTCGGGCCGGAGGAGAAGGAGATCGCCCGGGAGCAGGTCTGCGCGGCGGTCACCAGCGGCGCCTATGGCAGCCGCGAGCTGGTCATCCGGGTCAACGCACCACAGACGCCCTGGGGGGAGGCGGATCTCTACGCGGCGATCCAGGCCAAGCCCGACGCGATCCTGATGCCGAAGGTCTCCTCCTCGGCCGTGCTGGAGAGCATCGCCGACCGGCTGGAATCGCTCGACGCCCCGGAGGATATCGCCGTCTGGGCGATGATCGAGACGCCGGCCTCGATCCTCAACATCCAGGAGATCGCCAAGGCGCGGCGCGACCCGCGCAACCGTCTGACCTGCCTGGTCCTGGGCACCAACGATCTGGCCAAGGACACCTGGGCGAAGATCGTACCCGGGCGCGTGCCGATGCTGCCCTGGATGATGATGGCGCTCGCCGCGGCCCGGGCCGAGGGCCTGGCCATCCTCGACGGCGTCTACAACGACATCGCCGACACGGAGGGCTGCCGGGAGGAGTGCCGGCAGGCGCGCGACCTCGGCTTCGACGGCAAGACGCTGATCCACCCCACGCAGCTCGAACCGGCCAATTCCTCGTTCGCGCCCACCGACGAGGAGGTGCGCCGGGCCAAGCTGGTCATCGAGGCGTTCGAGCGCCCGGAATACGCCAAGCGGGGCGCGATCAAGCTGGAGGGCCGGCTCTACGAGCGGCAGCACCTCGGCGTGAACCGCCGGGCGGTCACATGGGCCGAGGCGATCAGGGCGAAGGGATTCTGATCCACCGGTTGCCCGGACGGCGCGCTGCCGTCGCTCGGCGCCGAGCGACGCCGTCCGGGAGCGCGGCGCTCTGCGGTGTCACACCGCCCCGATCACACAGTGACGACGGGGGTGACGGCATCCGGCATCGCGTACCGCGTCCGCTGGGTGCGCGCGTCGCGCGACAGGACGGCGATGTGCCCGGCCTCCGCGAGCCCGGCCAGCGCCCGCAGGACCAGGGCGTGCTCCAAGCCGAACGTCCGCGCGAAGGCGCGGCTGTCGCCCGGCAGGCCGAGATCCAGCGCCGCGAGCAGCGCAGCTTCCAGGGGATCGAGGCCCGGATGGGCGGCCGCCACCCGGTCGAGCGCGGCGACGAACGCCGCCGCGTCGGGCGCCGTACTCACGCCGCCGTGCGCGCCTGCAGGGTCACCAGCACCGACTTGGAGGTCGGCGTGTCGCTCCCCTCGCCGAAGGTGGAGAGCGGGACCAACACGTTCAGCTCCGGGTAGTAACCGGCGAGCGCCCCGCGGGGCATGTCGAACGGCACGAGGCGGAAATCCTCCGCCCGGCGGCTGATGCCGTCGTCGTGCGTGCCGACGATGTCGACGCGCTCGCCGAGCCGATCCCGGATGGCCGCGAGGTCGTCGGGATGGGCGAAGAGCACCCGGCGCTCGCCGTAGACGCCGCGGTAGCGGTCATCCAGGCCGTAGATCGTGGTGTTGTACTGGTCGTGACTCCGGAACGTCTGGAGCACGAAGGTGTCGTCGGTCCTTCGGGCCGCCTGGTGCTCGGTCTCGGCCGGCAGGGCGTCGGCGGAGAAGTTGGCGCGGCCCGTGGCGGTCTCGAACACCCGCTCGGCCGCGAGGTTGCGCAGCATGAAGCCGCGCGGCCGGCGCACCCGGGTGTTGTAGCCGGAAAATCCCGGGATCGTCGCGGCGATCGCCTCGCGGATCCGGTCGTGATCCGCGGCGAAGCCGTCCCAGTCGATGGCCGCGGTGCCGACCGTCGCCGCGGCGATACCGGCGATGATGGCGATCTCGGAGCGCAGCTCCGGCGAGGCGGGCTTGTTGATGCCGCCGGAGCCGTGAACCATGCTCATCGAATCCTCGACGGTCACGATCTGGACCTTGCCCTCTGCGTTCCGGTCGATCTCGGTGCGGCCGAGGCAGGGCAGCAGGTAGCCGATTGCGCCGGGCACCAGGTGGGCGTGGTTGAGCTTCGTGGCGATGTGCACCGTGAGCCGACAGGCCGCGAGGGCCCGCGCGACGACCGGGGTGTCGGGCGTCGCCCGCAGGAAGTTGCCGCCGAGCCCGATGAACGCCTTGGCCCGGCCGTCCCGCATGGCGCGGATCGCCGCGAGCACGTTGTGGCCGTGCCGGCGCGGCATGGCGAGGCCGAAATGTTGTTCCAGGGCGTCCAGGAAGGCGGCGGCGGGGCGCTCGTTGATGCCGACCGTCCGGTCGCCCTGCACGTTGGAATGGCCGCGCACCGGACAGAGGCCCGCGCCCGGGCGGCCGATATGGCCGCGCAGGAACAGCAGGTTGGCGATCTCCCGGATCGTCGCCACGGAGTGGCGGTGCTGGGTCACGCCCATCGCCCAGGTGGCGATGACCCGCTGCGCCCCGAGATAGACGTCCGCCATGGCGGCGATCTCGTCCATCGTGAGGCCGGACTGGTCGAGGATCGCCTCCCAGGTGGTCGCCTCGACCGCCGCCCGATAGGCGTCGAGCCCGGCGGTGTGGTGGTCCAGGAAGGCGCGATCGAGGAGCGAGGGCCGGCCCGCCGCCAGCGCCTCCGCGTCCCGGGCGAACACGATCTTGGCGATGCCCCGGAAGGCCGCCATGTCGCCACCCGAACGCGGCTGGAGGTAATGGCTGGCGATCGGGCGGCTCGAACCGCGCAGCATCTCCACGGTGTTCTGCGGATCGGCGAAGCGCTCCAGCCCGCGCTCGCGCACCGGGTTCAGCACCACGACCTCCGCGCCGCGCTCGGCCGCCCGGCGCAGGTCGCCGAGCATGCGCGGATGGTTGGTCCCGGGGTTCTGGCCGACGCAGAAGATCGCGTCCGCCTTCTCGAAATCCTCCAGGAGGACCGTGCCCTTGCCGATGCCGATCGCCTCGATGAGGGCGACGCCGCTCGCCTCGTGGCACATGTTCGAGCAGTCGGGAAAGTTGTTGGTCCCGTAGGCCCGGGCGAACAGCTGATACAGGTAGGCCGCCTCGTTCGAGGCGCGGCCGGAGGTGTAGAATTCGGCCTGATCCGGACGATCGAGCCCGCGCAGGGTCGCGCCGATCTCCGCGAAGGCCTCGTCCCAGCTCACCGGCCGGTAGCGGTCGCTCGCCGCGTCGTAGCGCAACGGGTGCGTCAGGCGGCCCTCGCCCTCCAGGGCATAGTCGCTCCAGCCCCTCAGCTCGGTGAGCGTGTGGCGGGCGAAGAACGACGGCGGCGTGCGCTTGTCGGTGGCCTCCCAGGCGACCGCCTTCACGCCGTTCTCGCAGAATTCGAAGGACGAGCCGTGCTCCGGGTCGCCCCAGGCGCAGCCGGGACAATCGAACCCGTCGGGCTGGTTGGCCTTCAGCAGGGCCCGGGCGCCGCTGAGCGGTGCGCGGCTGCCGAGCAGGTGCTTGCCGCAGCTCTTCAGAGCGCCCCAGCCGCCGGCCGCGGATGAGCGCTTGGAAGACCCTTCAGACTGGGCCATGAACCGTCCTGGATTGGCTGATGCGAGCGGTCTCGCAGACGCGAGATAAGCGCCTCCGGCCCGCGCTCACAACGGCGTGCGCGCGCAGGCCCCTCATGCGCGGCACACAGGCTAAGCTCCGGCTCCGCAAAGTCTTTCTAAACTGACCCGCGGGCCGGTCACGCGGACTTGGCCAGCGCGGCGGCGTCCCGGCCGACCGCGTCGCGCAGGCTGGCGACGCCCGCCCGCTCCATCCGCACGAGCAGGCCCGCCTTGATGCGCCCGACCAATCCGGGCCCGTCGTAGACGAGGGCCGAGTAGAGCTGCACCAGGCTCGCCCCGGCCAGGATCTTGGTCCAGGCGGCGTCCGCCGAATCCACGCCCCCGACGCCGATGAGCGGCATCGCATCCCCGACCCGCAGGCGCGTCTGGGCGAGCATCCGGGTCGCCGGGCCGAAGAGCGGCCGGCCGGAGAGTCCGCCGGTCTCCCGGGCGAGTGCCTGCTCGACGAGGCTCGCCGGCCGCGCCACCGTGGTGTTGGAGACGACGAGGGCCTGAACGCCGCGGCGCTGAGCCGTGGCGCAGACCGCGTCGAGGGCGTCGAGCGCCATGTCGGGGGCGATCTTCAGGAGGATCGCCGCCCGGGCGCCGGAGGCGTCGCGGGCCTCGACCGTCCGGGCCAGCAGTTCGTCGAGGAAGGCCTCGCCCTGGAGGTCGCGCAGGCCCGGGGTGTTGGGCGACGAGACGTTGACGGTGACGAAATCGACCAGCGGCGCCAGCGCCGCCGTGCAGGCGGCGTAGTCGGCGAGCCGGTCGGAGGCGTCCTTGTTCGCGCCGATGTTGACGCCCACGAGACCGGGCCGGCCGGCCCGGGCGCGAAGCCGCCCGGCCACCACCGCCAGCCCCTCGCTGTTGAGACCGTAACGGTTGATCACCGCCCGGTCGGCGGCGAGGCGGAACACCCGCGGCCGCGGGTTGCCGGGCTGCGGTCGCGGCACGACCCCGCCGACCTCGACGAAGCCGAAGCCCAGGCTCAGGAGCGCGTCCGGGACGCGCGCGCCCTTGTCGAAGCCCGCCGCGAGGCCCACCGGGTTCGGAAAGCGCCGGCCGAGCAGGTCGACGCCGAGACGCGGATCGTCCGCCGGGACTTCCCTCGGGGGCATCAGCGCCAGCGCGCGCAGCGTCAGGTCGTGGGCGCGCTCGGCATCGAGCCGGTGGAGGAGTGGCCGCACAAGCGGGAAGGCGAGGTCGATCATGCCGGCGGGAGCCCCGCCGGGAGGATGTGGCGACCGTCCTCGCCCAGCGGCAGGTCGTCCACCGCCGTCACCGCGTCGAGCGGCAGCACGCCGTAGAGATGCGGGAACAGGTCCCCGCCCCGCGAGGGCTCGTAGCGCAGGCCGGCGCCCAGCCGATCGGCTTCGACCGCGATCAGCAGCAGGTCGGCCTGTCCGCCGAAATGGCGCGCGGCCGTCTCGGCGACCTGAGCCGCGGTGGAGAAGTGGATGAAGCCGTCCTGGCGGTCGATCGGCGCGCCGGCGAAACCGCCCGCGGCCTCCGCCTCCCGCCACAGCGCCCGCGGGCAGATCTTGTAGATGATCGGCATGGAGGCTCCCTCAGACCCGACGCGTCGATAGGGATGCCGCGGGGCGGCGGCCATCGCGCGCGCCGACCGACACTGCGCCGATTTCGATGAGCGATTGCATTCTCTGCACCGTAGTTCTACTTTCCTACGACGAGGATGAGCGTCATAGAGCCGCGCCTGAAGCAAGAGGCCAGATGCGGACGGTGCCGCGTCTGGTAAATCCGCGCGTACCCGGGTGCTGGTCGTGCCCGGCGGGAAGATCGTCTCCGTACCTCCGAGGCAGCCGGTCGACGGCTGCGGGAGGGGTCCCGGCCCGCTCAGGGTGAGCCTCCGAGTCCGACATGCTGTCGCACGAGCAGATCTGGAACGCCATCGACCGGCTCGCCGAACGCCACGGCTACTCGGCCTCCGGACTCGCCCGGCGCGCCGGACTGGACGCGACCAGCTTCAACCGCTCGAAGCGCGTCGGCGCCGACGGACGCAAGCGCTGGCCCTCCACGGAATCGGTGTCGAAGGTGCTGGCAGCGACCGGGTCCAGCCTGGACGAGTTCCTGCGGCTGATCGAGGCCCGCGAGATCCCCGCCCGGACCATGGTGCCGCTGATCGGCCTGACGCAGGCGGGCGCGGGCCGGCTGTTCAACGACGAGGGCATGCCCACGGGCGGCGCGGGCTGGGAGGAGATCGAGTTTCCGGACCTCGGCGAGGAGCGGGCCTTCGCGTTGGAGATCCAGGGCGATTCCATGCTGCCGCTGTTCCGGGACGGCGACGTGCTGATCGTGTCGCCGACGGCGAGCGTCCGCAAGGGCGATCGCGTCGTGGTCCGGCTGCACGGGGGCGAAGTCCTCGCCAAGGAACTGAAGCGGCGCACCGCCCGCACCGTCGAGCTGGCCTCGCTCAACCCGGAGCACGAGGACCGGACCCTGAATCTCGGCGAGGTTGCCTGGATGGCCCGGGTGATGTGGGTGCGCCAGTAGACCGAGGGGAACGGCCCCGGCTTGGCCGGAACGCCGTTCGTCGCTATCGGTGGCCCACGCGGGCCTCCCGCATCCGCTGAGCGCGAACGCAGCATGGCGCAGCCCGGGACGGGTCACGGTTCGGACGACGGCGTGCCGCTCGCGGACGCCGCCCGCACGTTGCTCGACGCGCTGCCGACGCCGAGCGTCGTGTTCGACGCGGAGGGGCGCCTCCTCCACGCCAATCCCGCCCTCGAACGCCTGACCGGTCATCCGGCGGCGCGGCTGGCGGAGCACGGCCTCGGGCTGATCCTGGCGTCCCGCGTGACGGCGCCGGATCCGGGCCGCGACGACGACCAGGAGTTCCTGGCCGCGCGCGCGGACGGCACGGGCTTCTGGGCCTGCCTGACCACGGGGCCGCTGCCGGCGACGCCGCTGCGCGTCGGCCAGATCCTGGACGTCACGGCCCGGCACGAGGCCGAGGGCGGCCTCGCGCTCTCCCGCCAGCGCGAGGCGCTGGGCCTCCTGACCAACAGCGTCGCGCACGAGTTCAACAACTTCCTTCAGATCCTGATCGGCTACATCGACGGCCTCAAGCGCCGGCTCGGCGACCGCCAGGAACCGTTCATCCAGCGGGCGATCTCCCGCTCGGCCGACGCCACCGAACGGGCCGCGATCCTCACGCGCCAGCTCCTCGCCTATTCCCGGCGCATCGCCCCCGACGTGCGCGCGGTCGATCTCGACGCCATCGTGGCGGATCTCGCCGACCGCCTCGCCCCCGATCTGCCGCCCGGGATCCGCCTCGCCGTCGCGACGACGCCGGGCCTGCCGCCGGCGATCAGCAATCCGACGCAGATCGAATTCGCCCTGCGGCACTTGGTCGCCAATGCCTGCGAGGCCATGCCGGCGGGGGGCACCCTGACGCTCTCGACCTTCCGGATCGAGCCGGGCGACCGGATGATGCAGCATCCGGAGGCGGGCACCGTGGGGATCGCGGTGGCCGATACCGGCCAGGGCATGTCGCCCGAGATGCTCGCCCGCGCCCTGGCGCCGTTCCAGACCAGCCGCGAGGCCGGGCGCGGCGCCGGCCTCGCGATCGTCCACGGCCTGATGAAGCGCCAGAACGGGACCATCACCCTCGACAGCCGCGTCGGGGAGGGCACCCAGGTCCGGTTGTCGTTCCCCGCGGCGCCGGATCGGGCGCTCCACTGACGGCCTCGCCGGGTCGAGCGGCCCGGGCGCCGCCATCGTGCTGTCGTCGGGCAGGACTAAAACGCAGGCTCAGCCGTTCCCATATTGTCACTGGCGCTCAGCGCCATCCAGTTCTCGTCCTCAGAGGCGTGTCGATGCTCACCCAGATTTCGCGCCGCCGGCGTGTGGCAGCCGTCCTGACGCTGGCCGCCGCGCTGGCCGTCGCGGCTCCCGTCGCCGAAGCCCGTCCGGGCGGCGGCGGATCCTTCGGATCGCGCGGCTCGCGCACCTACACGGCGCCGTCGGCGACACCGACCGCGCCGGGCGGCGGCATGAGCATGCAGCGCTCGCAGACTGCGCCGTCCCCCGGCATGGGCAGCCCCGGCATGCAGGCTCCGGCGGCGACCGGCCGCCGGTTCGGCGGCGGCTTCTTCGCTGGGCTCCTCGGTGCCGGCCTGATCGGGGCGCTCCTCGGCGGCGGCTTCTTCGGCGGCCTCGGCGGTCTCGCGTCGATGATCGGCCTGCTGTTCCAGGTCGGCCTCGTGGTGGTCGTGGTGATGTTGGCCCTGCGCTTCTTCCGCCGCCGGAACGAGCCGGCCGGGGCAGGCGCCCCCTACGCCCGCTCGTCCCTCGACGGCCGCCAGGGTCCGGGCGGCCCGATGGGCGGGGCCGGAGGCGGGATGGGCGCCGGCCGACCGCCGCAGACGCGCCCGGTGCAGATCGGCCCGGCCGACTACCAGGCCTTCGAGCGCCTGCTCGGCGACATCCAGGACGCCTATTCCCGCGAGGATCGCGTGACGCTGGGCAACCTGACGACCCCCGAGATGGTGAGCTACTTCGACGAGGAACTCCGCAACAACGCGGCCCGCGGCGTGGTCAACAAGATCTCGGACGTGAAGCTGCTGCAGGGTGACCTGGCCGAATCCTGGGGCGAGGACCGCACCGACTACGCCACCGTGGCGATGCGTTACGCCCTCAAGGACGTGATGATCGAGCGGGCGAGCGGCCGCGTCGTGCAGACCGACTCCTCCGAGGCGACGGAGCTGTGGACCTTCCTGCGCCAGCCCGGCCGCGGCTGGGTGCTCTCGGCGATCCAGCAGACCCGCTGATCGCGACCGCGTCCCGGCCGCGAGTCCGGGATCGCTGACCTCACGCCGGCGCCGTCCTCACGGCGCCGGCTTTTTTGTGCGCCTCGCGACGACGGCGGCGGCGTCACCGCGCCCGGCCGGTCCTGTCCCAGTGGTTGGCGAGGGCGACGAAGCCGGACACGGGGATCTCCTCGGCCCGGGCCGTCTCGGCGAGGCCGGCGGCGGCCAGCAGGGCGCCGACGTCCGCCGTCAGCGCCTTGAGGCTCTGGCGCAGCATCTTGCGGCGCTGGCCGAAGGCCGCGCGGGTCACCGCCTCCAGGGCGCCGGCGCGGCACGGCAGGGGCTGCGCCCGCGGCAGCAGCCGCACCACGCTCGACGTGACCTTGGGCGCCGGCACGAAGGCGGAGGGGCTCACGTCGAACAGGATGTCGGCCTGGGTCCGCCAGCCGCAGAGCACGCCGAGGCGGCCGTAATCGGCCCGGGTGTCGGGGCCGGCGACGATGCGCTCGGCGACCTCGCGCTGGAACATCAGCACGGCCTGATCCCACCAGGGCGGCCAGGCGTCGCCGTCGAGCCAGCCGGTGAGCAGCGCCGTCCCGACGTTGTAGGGGAGGTTGGCGACGATCCGCGCCGGTCCCGGGCCGATCAGCGGCCGCGGATCGAAGGCCAGCGCGTCGGCGTCGATGACCGTGAGGCGGCCGGGGTAATGCGCGGCGATCTCCGCCAGGGCCGGCAGGGCCCGCGGGTCGCGCTCGATCGCCACCACGCGGGCCGCGCCTTCGGCGAGCAGCGCGCGGGTCAGGCCGCCCGGGCCGGGACCGACCTCCACGACGGTGACGCCTTCGAGGGGCCCGGCCGCGCGGGCGATCCGGCCGGTGAGGTTGAGGTCGTACAGGAAGTTCTGGCCGAGGGCCTTCCTGGGCTCCAGCCCGTGCCGGGCGACGACCTCGCGCAGGGGGGGGAGCCCGTCGCCGGCGCTCACCATACGGTCCTCACAGCTCGTCCTCGGGGTCGAAATGCCGGGCGCCGGGCGGCCGCGGCCGCCCGGCATAGACGCTGAACGGGATGACGTCGGCGCCCGCGGGCGCGGCCGCGTTCCGGAGCGCCTCCGTGGCGGCGAGGCGGTCGGCGAGCCGCAAAGCCGCGATCAGGCTCTCCGGCCGTGCGATGCCCCGCCCGGCGATGTCGAACGCGGTGCCGTGGTCCGGCGACGTGCGCACGAACGGAAGGCCGAGGGTGACGTTGACGCCGTCGTCGAACGCGATGGTCTTGATCGGGATCAGCGCCTGATCATGCGTCGGCGCGAGGGCGACGTCGTAGGTCTCCCGGGCCCGGGCGTGAAACAGCGTGTCGGCCGGCAGCGGGCCGCGGATGTCGATCCCGGCCGCGCGCAGGCGGGCGACGGCCGGGGCGAGCACGTCCCGGTCCTCGTGGCCGATCGTCCCGGACTCGCCCGCATGCGGGTTCAGGCCGGCGAGGACGAGGCGCGGCTCCGGCAGGCCGAACCGGTCCTTCAGATCTCGGGCCACGATGGCGGCGGTCTCCTCCACCAGGTCCTGGGTCAGGAGATCGGGGACCGCCCTCAGCGGCACGTGGATCGTGATGGGCACCACCGCGAGCGTCTCGCTCCAGATCATCATCACCGGCCGGGGCGGAGTCAGGCCGGGCGGGACCGAGAGGGCGGCCAGGAACTCGGTGTGGCCCGGATGGGCGAACCCGGCCTGCGTCAGCACGACCTTGGCGATCGGGTTGGTGACCACGGCTCCGGCACGTCCGGCCTTCACGAAGCCGACGGCCGCGGTGATCGACTCGATGATCGCGCCGGCGTTCGCGATGTCCGGTACCCCGGGCACGGCGGCGACAGTGACGCCGCTCGGCAGGGGCACCACTGGCAGGGCGCGGGGGAAGACCTCGGCGGCGGTTTCGGGATCGACCTCGGCCACCGGGACGGGGCGGTCCAGACGGTTGGCCAGGCGCTCGATGAAGGCCGGATCGCCCACGAGGAAGAAGGGCGGCAGCGGCTCCGGGCCGCCGCGCCCGAGCCAGGCACTGAGCGCGAGCTCCGGGCCGATCCCGGCAGGGTCTCCAAGGGTGAGGGCTAGGGGCGGCATGGGGGGTCTATAGCGCCGCCGCGGCGTCGGCGCATCCGCGGCGATCTCGCCTCCGGCGGCCGCTCACCGCACCGACGCGATGCCGTCCGCCGTGGTGGCCGTGCCGACGTTCTGGCGCAGGTCCGCTTCGCCGAGCGTCTTCAGCTCGACCCGCAGGAGCACCGTCTGATTGCGCTCGCGCACGCCGGTGGCGGTGGCGATCGGGGAGTTGATGTAGTTCAGCGAGACGGTGGTGCACTCATCCTGATAGCCGCCGCCGAAGCTCGCCCCGGACAGGTAGAACCGGCCCGGGTTCTGATAGACCGGCACGGTCCCGATCGGGTTGGCCAGATAGGAGGTCAGGGCGTCCTGGTAGGTGTTGCGCACGTCGAGATAGTGCGTGAGGTCGACCAGCAGCGAGCCGGAGAGGAACCAGTTGGGCGTGATGTTGTAGGTCGCCGACGCGGTGACGCCCTCGCGGTAGTGGCTGTAGCCCAGCAGCGGCTGCGCCTCGTAGTACGAGTAGAACGCCGACAGGGTCAGGGGCGCGAAGGGCGCGAACCGGGCCGTGGCGCCGGTCTCGAACCGCGCCACGTGGAAGTCGGCCTGATTGAACCGGGCCCGGGTGATGAACGTGATGTTCTGGTTCGGAGAAACCTGGAACCGGCCGACGAAGTCCGACCGCTGGGTCTCCAGGCCGGAATCGAGGCCGACATCGGCGATGTCACCGCGGCGGAACGAGTTCACGCCGGCGAGCTGGATGGACTCGCCGAACAGCACGTTGGCGTACCAGCCGGAGGGCGTCACGACCGAGTACTGGCCGCCGAGGTTGGTGCGCACGCCGCCCTCGACGCGGTCGTAGCCCGAGAACTTGTCCCACTCGAACAGCGACGTGTCGTCGAAGACGAGGCTCTGCGCATCCTCGTTCGGCAGCCGGCCGATCCGGGTCTCGGACGGACGCGCGATGATCTGGCCGATCGGCTCCAGGGTGTGGACGCCCAGCGCACCGAAATTGGCGACGAACGGGTAGCGGTAGTCGAGGCCGATCGCCGGCATGACGCGGCCGGCGAAGCCGTCGTCGATCTTCGCGACCTGGGGGGCGAGGTCGTTCTGGTAGCCCGAGAAGCTCGGATTGGTGAAGAACGCGTCGGTCCGCAGATAGGCGAACGGCGTGAACTTCTGGCCCCAATCGTCGATGAAGCTGCGCCGCCAGGACAGCTCGGCCGAGGCGCGCGTGTTGGTGCCGGCGAGACCCTGGATCGCGCAGGTGCCGCGCTGGAACACCGTGCAGGTCTGGTAGAGCGGGAAACTGACGCCGTTCACGCTCGGCGAGAACAGGTAGCTCGCGGTGCGCGGCAGGCCCTGGAACTGGGTCGTCTCGCGGGTCAGGCTGGTGATGTTCGCCTGGAACCGGACCTCGCCGCCGATCTCCGCGGGGCCGTTCACGCGCTTGTCGTAGTCGATCACCGGCGCGACGATCGGCTGCTGCTTCTGCCAGTCGAAGCTCGACAGCCCCTTGAAGTAGTAGCCCCGCGCCTCGAACCAGGAGCGGTCGCCCTGGCCGATCAGGTAGGCGGTGGACGTCGCCTCGCGGAAGTAATCCGTGGTGATGCTCTGGTTGCGGATCCGGTAATTGTCGAGGAACCACTTGTCGGTGACGCCGACCAGGTCCCATCCGGTCCGCCAGCGCGGGTTGATGTAGAACCGCCCCTGCGACTCGATCGAGCCGCGGAAATCGCGCTCGCCGGCGCCGAGCGGGCTCGGCAGGAACGCCGAGGGTGTCGTCTGCGAGATGCCGGACAGGCGCAGGTTGTAGAAGCCGTTGTCGATCCGCTGGCGGAACTCGCCCTGCGCCAGGAGGCCCTGGCGGCTGAGCAGCGTCGGGGTCAGGGTCAGGTCGTAGTTCGGCGCGAGGTCGATGAAGTACGGCAGCGACACGCCCTGGCCCAGGGCGGTCGTCGTGATGAAGCGCGGCGTCAGGAAGCCGGTCTTGCGCTTCACCGTCGGATCGGGCGCCTCGAAATAGGGCAGGTAGGCCACCGGGATCCCGGCGATCTCCAGGGTCGAGTCGTCGAAATAGACCGTGTGGGTCTCGCTGTCGTGGACGATCTTGTTCGCCCGGAGCTGCCACAGCGGCGGCGTCTCGGGATTGTCCTTGCAGGGCTCGCAGGCGGTGTAGCTGCCGGACTCGAAGCTGGTCTGCTCGCCGTTCAGCCGCTCGGCCCGGGGCGCCGAGAACCGCGTCCGCACGGTCTCGAACTTGCGCTGGACCGTCTGCTGGCCGCGGAACGCGTCGACGAAGCCGGTCTTGAAGTCGTCGGTGAGCTCCATGCGCTCGCCCGTCACCACCCCGCCGTCGGCCTCGGTGAGGCGGACGTTGCCCTCGGCGAAGACGCGGCCGGAGTTGCGGTCGTAGCGCACCCTGTCGGCCTGGAGGGTCCGCGGGCCGTAATGCAGCTCGGCGTTGCCCCGGGCCGTCACGGTGCTGTGGTCGTTGTCGTAGATCAGCTCGTCGGCCTCGACGAGGAGCTTCTCGCCGGGCTTCCCGGCCTTGGCGGCGGGCAGAGTCTGGGCGTGCGCCGGCACGCCCGCCGCGAGCGGCGCGGCCAGCGCGAGCGCCGCCAGGAGGCGCGCCTTCCTCAGGATGTCGGTGACCTTACGCAACGCGCGTCCCAACCCCTGTGACGTTTGCCGCCACGAACTTCAAACACCCGTCTCCCTGCCCGCGAAGGATCGCGGCGGTCAGCCGTCTTCCTGGTACAGAAGCGTGAGCGTACCGAGAAGACTGCCTACCACGGCCGGGAACCAGGCCGCCACCGGTGCGGCGACGAGTCCGGACGCGCCGAGCCCCTCCATGACCTGCCGGATCACGTAGAGGGCGAAGCCGGCCGCGACGCCGCCGAGGACGAGCTTGCCGACACCACCAAAGCGGAAGAACCGTAAGGAAACGGTTGCGGCGACGAGGACCATGGCGACGAACAGGACCGGTCTCGCCCACAGCACATCGTACTGAAGACGGTATCGGGTCGCGTCCAAACCGGCGCGCTCGGTCCGTGCGATGGTTGTGGGAAGTTGCCAGAAAGGCACAGATTCCGGGGGCGTGAAGCGCTGCCGCACCTGACCCGGGTCGAGGTTCGAGGCGATCAGGTAGGTGTCGAACGACTCAGGCGGCGCGTCCGGCTTGAGAACGCGGACATCGGTCAGCTCCCAGTAGCCGTCGTGGAGCGTGGCGTGGGCGGCAACGATCTGCTCATCGAACCGGCCGGCGGCGTCGAAGGTGAAGACCGCGACGCCCGCCAGGGTGGTGGTGCCCTCGATGGCCGTCTCCGCGCGCAGGATCGCCTCGCCGTCGAGGCCCCGCTGCCGGATCCACAGGTCCTTGCCCGAGCCGGCCTTGGTGGCCTTGGCGAAGATCCGGGCCTCGATCTCGGTCGAGCGCTGCTTCAGCAGCGCCGAGACCGGGTTGTAGACGCCCACCGTCACGGCGCCGAGGGCCAGCGCCACGAAGAAGCCGGGCTGCAGGAACTGCCACGCCGAGATCCCGGCCGCGCGGGCGACCACCAGCTCCAGCTTGCGCGACAGCTGCAGCAGCGCCGCCATGGAGCCGAACAGGACCGCGAAGGGCAGCACGCCCTCGGCCACCGCGGGGGTGCGGTAGAGGGAGAGCTGCGCCATGAGCCCCGTGGAGGCGCCCTCGGCCTCGCCGGCACGACGCAGCAGCTCCACGAAGTCGAGGGTGTAGACCAGCGCGAAGACGGTGACGAAGACGCCGAGCACCGTGCGGGCGAAGCGGGCGGCGAAGTAGCGCCCGAGGGTCGGACCGATCAGGATCATCGGGTCAGGCCGCCGGCGCGAGGCGCGGGCCGCGGACCAGGCCGCGCAGCACGCGGGCGAGGGCGGCGTTGAACGTCCGAACCTGCGGCCCGAGGAAGATCAGCAGGCTGGACAGCGCGATGGCGAGCAGCGGCACCCCGTAGACCGCCGCCACCGCTCCGGGGCTGCGGGCGGCGGCGCTGACCGCCGCGAAGCCCCCGATGCGCAGCGCCACCACCGCCAGGATCGCCCCGGCGACCGCGAGGCCTCTTCCCTGCCGGGTGGTGCGGGCGTCGCCCAGGGCCGCGAAGGCGATGAACACCAGCGCCAGCGGGTAGAGGCAGGCGGAGAGGCGGTCGTGCAGCTCCGCCCGGAAGCGGCCCTTCTGGAGCTTGTAGTAGCCCTCGGTGAGGTCCGGGAACAGCAGCTGCGCCGTGGAGCGCTCCCGCGGCTTGTAGATCGTGTCGGCGTCCGGGGGCGCGAAGGCGGCGAGGTCGATCGTGTAGCGCTCGAAGGTCAGGATCGAGGAATCGCGCGAATCCTTCTGCTGCTGGTGGACGCTGCCGTTCTCCAGGATCAGGTAGCTCTGGCCGTCGACATCGACCGCGTTGCCGCGCTCGGCGAGGTAGACCTTGGTCTTGCCGGCCTCCCGGCGGTCCTGGATGAACAGCCCCTTGAGGGTCCCGCCCGGCCCGCGCTCGCGGAAATGGAAGGTGATGCCGTTGTCGAGCTGGGTGAATTGGCCCTCCTTGACGACGTTCGCGATGAAGTCGCCCCGCACCCGGGTAATCACGTCGCGCAGCTCCTGGAAGCTCGCGGGCATCACCACCACCACGAGGAACCCGACCAGGAAGCTCACGATCAGCGCCAGCGTCAGGAACGGGCGCAGCAGCGCGCGCGGCGGCATCCCGGCCGCCGACATGACGATCAGCTCGGAATCGCCGTTCAGCTTGTTGAGGGCGTAGAGGGTGCCGATGAACAGGGCCACGGGCGCGATCACCACCAGCAGCGTCGGCAGCGACAGGCCGGTGACGAACAGGAAGACCAGCAGCGTCTGCCCCTTGGCCGTCACGAGGTCGAGCTCGCGCAGGGCCTGCGTCAGCCAGATCGTGCCGGTGAGCCCGATCAGGCACGCGAGCGTGGCCCCCAGGGCGATCCGGAAGATGTAGCGCTCGATCTGCCTCATCGGCCCGGCAGTCCCGCTCGTTCACTCACGCAGGGTCGTAATCCGCAACAACGCGACCGCGTCACGCTCCGGCCTGACGATCCCGTCAGTCCGGTCGGCGCGGCAGGTCCTGGATTCCGGAGCCCCGGAAGGACGGCGCGGTCGCGGCACGCCAGATCCCGGCCCGGAGACGTTGCGATGCGTTGACCCGCGTTCGTGACCCTGGCTTTACGCGCCCTCGGGGCCCAGGGACCCGACAAAAGGGGCGATTCCAGGGCTGTCGCGCCGCGTTGCGTTCTCCGCCTCAGCGGCTACACAGGGCGGAGGGCCAGCACGACGACGCGCGGGCGCGGTGCACGGCTCCGGGACAACGGGCAGGGCGACGGGTATGGCGGACGGTATCGAGATCGGTTTCGGGCCCCTCGGGCAGAGCGGGCAGTGCCCCGGCGGATCCGGCGATCTCGTGGTCTTCGTCGGCGACGACCTCACCCTGGGTTCGGCCGCGCGCGATGCGCTGGGCGCCTCCGGGGCGGATCTGGTCGCCCGCGCGGCGGCCTCCGAGAAGTTCAAGGGCCGCTCGCTCACCGCCCTGAGCCTGCCGGCGCCGGGCGGCGTCGAGGCGGACCGCCTCGTGGTGGTGGGGCTCGGCTCCGACAAGGACCGCGCCAAGACGGATTGGCCGGTTCTCGGCGGCTTCACCGCCAGCAAGGTCTCCGGCCGGACGGCCCGGATCGTGCTCGACTGGCCGGGCGCGACGGTCACGGCGGCGCAGGCCGGCGAATTCGCCCTCGGGGCGCGCCTGCGCACCTACACGTTCGACCGCTACAAGACGAAGAAGAAGCCCGATGCCGAGGAGAAGGCCGGGACCGCGCTGACCCTGCTGCTGGCCGATCACGACGCCGCGTCGCGCGAGGGGGACACCGCGCGCAGCCTCTCGGACAGCGTGATCCTGGCGCGCGACCTCGTGAACGAGCCGCCGAACGTCCTCTACCCGGAGGAATTCGCCCGGCGCGCCGCCGACCTCGCCAAGCTCGGCGTCGAGATCGAGGTTCTGGAGCCCGCGCGGATGCGCGAACTCGGCATGGGCGCGCTGCTCGCCGTGGCGCAGGGCTCGGTGCGCGAACCGCGCATCGTGATCATGCGCTGGAACGGCGGCCCCGCCGGCGAGGCGCCCGTGGCGCTCATCGGCAAGGGCGTGATCTTCGATTCCGGCGGCGTCTCGATCAAGCCCGGCGGCGGCATGGAGGACATGAAGGGCGACATGGGCGGAGCGGCCGCGGTAGTCGGCGCCCTGCACGCCCTCGCCGCCCGCAAGGCCCGCTGCAACGTGGTCGGCGCCATCGGCATCGTGGAGAACATGCCGGACGGCGGCTCCTATCGCCCCTCCGACATCCTGACGTCGATGTCGGGCCAGACCATCGAGGTGATCAACACCGACGCCGAGGGCCGGCTCGTGCTGGCCGACGTGATCACCCACGTGATCCGCAGCGCCAAGCCGAAGGCGATCGTCGACCTCGCCACGCTGACGGGCGCCATCATCGTGGCGCTCGGCCAGGACATCGCCGGGATGTTCTCGAACGACGACGCGCTCGCGGGCAACATCCACGCCGCCGGCGAGGCCACGGGGGAGAAGGTCTGGCGGATGCCGCTGATCCCCGCCTACGACAAGGCGATCGACTCGAAGTTCGCCGACATGAAGAACACCGGCGGCCGTCACGGGGGCGCCGCCACCGCGGCCTCGTTCATCAAGCGCTACGTCGAGGAGGTGCCGTGGGCGCATCTCGACATCGCCGGCGTGGCGATGTCGTCGAACGCCAGCGAGATCAACCGCAGCTGGGGTGCCGGCTGGGGGGTGCGCCTGCTCGACCGGCTGATCCGCGACCATTACGAGGCCCGGTAGGATCGCGCAGGGGCCGATCGGGGAGCGGGGCTGTGCCCGGGACCACGGAACGGTGGCGCGGTCCGGCCCGCCTTCGATCGGAGACCGGGTTCGAGATCCGAGCGCGTGCCGGGGCGAGGCCGTCCCGCGCGCGACGCTCCGCCAGTCGACGTGAACCGCGGCATGCCTTCTGAACAGACGAACGCCGAGGGTCGCTTCGGCCGCATCGACGCCCCGCCGTCCGAGCGCCGGTGGACCGGCCTCGGCGCGGCGGCCCCGATCCTGGCCATGCTGGCCGCGCTTATCCTGGTCGCCGCCACAGGCTTCAGCCAGCGCTCGGCGGTGCCGGAAGCCGTCGAACCGTGGATCTTCGGATACTTCGTCCAGCGCTACCCGCTTTTCGCCTTCGCGCTCGTCTACGGCGTCGCCCATCTCGCCGGCGTGGCGGCCGGTCCCGGGCCGGCTTCGGTCCCGCGCCGGCTGCTGTTCGGATTGGCCGGCGCGGCCGCGCTCGCAGGCGCAGGATTGTACCCGACCTTCGGTGGGCTCATCCTGCGCGCCGGCTTCGCCACGGGCGGCATGGCGTTCCTGACGCATCAGCCGCTCTGGCTCGCCTACGGGCTCGGCGCCGGGGTCGCTGCATTCGTGTTCGGGACAATCCTCGGCCTGTCGGCGATCGCCGCGAATCGGCCGCTCCGGCCGCGCCTCGGCCGAATCGGCTTCGGAGCCCTGGCGTTCCTGGCCCTATGGTTCGGCGCCGGCCTGATCGGCCTCGCCGAGCCGTTCGGACTGGGACCCTGGCCGCGCCGGTCGCTCCACCCCGACGAGGCCGGCCTCGCTGCCCTCCTGCTGGTCGCCGCCGCGCTCCCCCACGCCCTGCTGGCGACAACCCGGCGGCATCCTCGGGGGGCCTGATGCCCCTGTCTTGCGGCCCGGCGTCCGTTCCCGCAGAGTCGGCGCGTACTGCGTTGAGGGACCCGGCGGACGAGAATCGGGCCCGAGGGAGGCATCGCGATGCATCAGGCGAACGTGATGGCGTACGGCGCTCAGGCGACCACGGCGCGAGGCGCCACCGGTTCATCGGCCGGGAGCGCTGCGGCCCGGCCCTGGCTGGCCTCGTACCCGCCCGGGGTGCCGGCGGAGATCGACGTCGCGGCCCTCGGGACCCTCAACGATCTGTTCGCGGCCAGCATGGCCGCCTTCGCGGACCGGCCGGCGATGCTGTGCTTCGGCTCCACGATGACCTACGCGACCCTCGGCCAGCAGGCCCGCGACCTCGCGGCCTGGCTGACCGGCCAGGGCCTCGCCAAGGGCGGCCGCGTCGCGATCATGCTGCCGAACGTGCCCGCCTACGCGGTGGCGATCTTCGGCGTGCTGCTCGCCGGCGGGACGGTGGTCAACACCAACCCGCTCTACACGCCCCGGGAGCTGACGCAGCAGATCACCGATTCCGGTGCGAAGATCCTGATCGTCCTTGAGAATTTCGGCGCGACGGTCGCCGCGGCGCTGCCCGGCATCGCCCTCGACCGCGTCGTGGTCGTCAGCCCCGGCGACGGGCTCGGCCTGAAGGGCCGCGTGATCAACCTCGCCAGCCGGCACGTGCGCAAGGCCGTTCCGGCGTTCCGACTCCCGGACGGTCTGGCGGTTCCGTTCGCCACGGCCCTGCGCCTCGGCCGCCACATGAAGCCGATGCCGGCGCGCGTGGAGCCGGAGGACATCGCCTTCCTGCAATACACCGGCGGGACCACCGGCATCGCCAAGGCGGCGATGCTGACCCACCGCAACATCATGGCGAATGTCGAGCAGTCGCAGCTGTGGTTCGACTCGAAGGATCCGAGCGTGCTCCGCTGCGCGGTGACGGCGCTCCCGCTCTACCACATCTTCGCGCTGACCGCCTGCTTCTTCCAGTTCATGCGCAGCGGCGGATCCTGCCTGCTCATTCCGAACCCGCGCGACTGCGACGGCATGGTGAAGACGCTGAGCCGCACGCGCTTCACCTGTCTGATGGGCGTCAACACGCTGTTCAACGTGCTGCTCAACCACCCCAAGATCGGCACGGTGGATTTCTCGAACCTCGATTTCGTCGTCGGGGGCGGCACCGCCGTCCAGCGCGCGGTGGCGGAGCGGTGGAAGGCACTCACCGGCAGCACGATCATCGAGGGCTACGGCCTGTCGGAGACCTCGCCGGTGGTGTGCGTCAACCCGCGGGGCATGCGGGACTTCTCCGGCACCATCGGGTTCCCGCTCCCGTCGACCGAGGTCTCGATCCGCGACCTCACCGGCGCGCCGGTGCCGATGGGGGAGGCGGGCGAGATCTGCGTGCGCGGCCCGCAGGTGATGCGCGGCTACTGGAACCGGCCCGACGAGACGGCGCGCGCCATGACGGCGGACGGCTTCTTCCGCACCGGCGACGTCGCCGTGATGCTGCCGGACGGTCAGTTCCGGATCGTCGACCGGATGAAGGACATGATCCTGGTCTCGGGCTTCAACGTGTATCCCAACGAGGTCGAGGACGTCCTGGCGGCTCATCCCGCCGTGCTCGAATGCGCCGTCGTCGGCGCGCCGAGCGAGGAGACCGGCGAGATGGTCGTGGCCCACGTGGTCCTGAAGGATCCGGCGGTCACGCCCGAGGTCCTGCGGGCGCACGCGCGGGCGCAGCTCACCGGCTACAAGGTGCCCCGCCGGGTCGTCCTGCACGACACGCTGCCGAAGACCAATGTCGGCAAGGTGCTGAGGCGGATGCTGCGCGACGACGCGCCGGAGGCCTAGGGCGCCCCCGGTCTCGACGTAACCGCCGGGCCGGATCCGCCGAAAGGGAAGGCTGCGGCGCTTGTCCCCATGTCGGCTGCGGCCGAAGTGTGGGATTGCGGCGCGGGTGGTCCGAGGAGGCGGCGATGTTGATCAAGCGCAGGCGCGGATGGGAGATCGCGGAGCATCTCGCCACGCCGGAAGCCCTGTTCCTGAACCGTCGCGCGCTGCTCGGCGGTGCGGCCGGGCTGGCGGCGGGCTCCCTTTTCGGCGGGCGCATCGCCCTGGCGGCCGGCGATCCGGCGCTCTATCCGGCGGCGCAGAACCCCGCCTACACCCTCGACCGGGCGGTGACGCCTGAGCGCTTCAGCGCCGACTACAACAACTTCTACGAGTTCGGCACGTCCAAGTCGGTGCTGCCGGCCGCCAACGCGCTCAAGACGCAACCGTGGACCTTGAAGATCGACGGACTCGTGGAGAAGCCGTTCGAGATCGGCGTCGACGACCTGATCCGGAAAGTCGGCCTGGAGGAGCGGCTCTATCGCCACCGCTGCGTCGAGGCGTGGTCCATGGCGGTGCCCTGGACCGGCTTTCCCCTGGCGAAGCTCGTGGCGCTGGCCAAGCCGGCCTCCGGCGCGAAGTACATCCGCTTCGAGACCTTCATGGACAAGGCGATGGCCCCCGGGCAGCGGACCTTCTTCTATCCCTGGCCCTACACGGAGGGGCTGACCCTCGCCGAGGCCGGCACCGACCTCGCCTTCGTGGTCACGGGCGTCTACGGCAAGCCGTTGCCCAACCAGTTCGGGGCGCCGATCCGCATCGCGGTCCCGTGGAAATACGGCTTCAAGTCGGCGAAATCGATCGTGAAGGTCTCGTTCACCGCCGACCGCCCGAAGACCTTCTGGGAGGGGCTGCAGGCGTCGGAGTACGGCTTCTGGGCCAACGTGAACCCGGCCGTCCCGCATCCGCGCTGGAGCCAGGCGACGGAGCGGGTCCTGGGGACCGACCAGCGCGTGCCGACCCTGATCTACAACGGTTACGGCGAGCAGGTCGCGGGGCTCTACAAGGGCCTGGAGGGCGAACGGCTGTTCGTGTGACGGGCGCGGCGGCGGGGCGGGGTCATTCCCCGCCCGCGCCCGTGTTGGCCACTCAGTAGGTCCAGCGCTGCGCCTTCGAGACCAGGAAGTCCCGGAAGGCCTGGACGCGGGCGACCGAGCGCATCTCCTCGGCGTAGACGAGGTAGCTCTCGAGGCTCGGCATCTCGGTCTCGCGCAGGACCTGAACGAGCTGCTGGTCGCCGTCCACCGCGTAATCCGGCAGGATCCCGATCCCGGCGCCCGCCTCCATGGCGCGCTGCAGGGCTCCGATATTGTTCACCGTCAGGTGGACATGGCGGCGCTCGCGCCCGTCGCGGCCGGCATCGGCCAGCCAGTGGGCGGCGAGCAGGTACGAGGGCTCGTTGCCGCCGAACGACACCAGGCGGTGGTCGTCGAGGTCATCGATGGACTTGGGCTCTCCGAAGCGCTTGACGTAATCCTGGCTGGCGAAGGCGTGGTAATGCACGGTGAACAGCCTGCGCTGGATCAGGTCCGGCTGGGCGGGCCGGCGCATGCGGATCGCCACGTCGGCCTCGCGCATGGCGAGATCGAGTTCCTCGTTGGTGAGGATCAGCTCGATGCGGACATCGGGATAGAGGTCGAGAAACTCACCCACGCGCTGCGACAACCAGGAGGTGCCGAGACCCACGGTCGTGGTCACCTTCAGATCGCCGGTGGGCCGCTCGGAGGTCTCCACCAGCCGTGCGCGGGTGTTCTCCAGCCGCAGCTTCATGTCCCGGGCCGCCCGGAACAGCAGGTCGCCCTGCTCGGTGAGGAGCAGACCCCGGGCATGCCGGTGGAACAGCGGCGCCTTGAGCTCGCGTTCGAGGGCGCTGATCTGGCGGCTGACCGCCGACTGACTGAGCCCGATGTCGTCGCCGGCCTTCGTGAAGCTTCCCGCCTCCGCGACGTTCAGGAAGATCCGGATCTTATCCCAATCCAAGGCCAGAACCCCTACCCACGCGAGCCCTCGGCCAGGACCCGGGTCTCACGGGTCCGTGGCGCAACGGGCGAACCGCCGGGCCGAAGGCGCGGCGCCGCGGGCGGACTGCCGCGCGCGGTACCGCGCGGGCATGCAACAGCCGCATCCCGGCGCAGTCGGAACTCCTATGCACACGGCGCATGGTCCGGCGCAAGCAGTCGCTTGGGGAAGTTGGTGGAATACCGGTGCGGCGGTACTGGTTTATGCCGGCGCCCGCCGCCCGCTCACTCCGCCGCCGCGGCCCGGACGGGATCCTCGCCGATCTCCAGGTTGGCGAGGAACTTCTCGGCCTCCAGAGCGGCCATGCATCCCATGCCGGCGGCGGTGATCGCCTGCCGGTAGACGTCATCGGTGACGTCGCCCGCCGCGAAGACGCCCGGGATCTCGGTCTCGGCGGTCCCGGGCTTCACGGTGAGGTAACCGCCGTTGCGCATCGGCAGCTGCCCCTCGAAGATCGCGGTCGCCGGCTGGTGGCCGATTGCCACGAACACGCCGTCGGCCTTCACCTCGCTGATCTCGCCCGAGCGCGGGTCCTTGAGACGGACATGCGTGACGTTCGGCGCCGGCTTCTGCACGCCGCAGATCTCGGCGATCTCCCGGTGCCAGAGCACCTCGACATTCGGATGCTTGAACAGGCGCTCCTGCAGGATCCGCTCGGCGCGGAAGCTGTCGCGGCGGTGGACCACCGTCACCTTGCTGGCGATGTTGGCGAGGTAGAGCGCCTCCTCGACCGCGGTGTTGCCGCCGCCGACCACCATCACTTCCTTGCCGCGGAAGAAGAACCCGTCGCAGGTCGCGCAGGCCGAGACGCCGCCGCCCTGGAAGGCCGCCTCGGACGGGATCCCGAGCCACTTCGCCTGGGCGCCGGTGGCGATGATCAGCGCGTCGCAGGAATAGGTCTCGCCGGAATCGGCCTCCAGCCGGAACGGCCGCTGCTTGAGATCGACCGCGGTGATGTATTCCGAGACGATGCGGGTGCCGACATGCTCGGCCTGCAGGCGCATCTGCTCCATGAGCCACGGCCCCTGGATCGCCTCGGCGAAGCCCGGGTAGTTCTCCACATCGGTGGTGATCATCAGCTGTCCGCCCGGCTGGAAGCCGGAGATCAGCAGCGGCTCCACCATGGCGCGGGCGGCGTAGATCGCCGCCGTGTAGCCGGCCGGTCCCGAGCCGACGATCACCAGCTTGGCGTGGGTGTGGGCCATCTCTCTCGGTCTCCTCAGGCCGCCTCGGCCGCGCGGCGCGCGGCGTAGGCCTCGGCCAGCGCCTGCGCGATCACCGGCGTGGCGTCGATCGGCTTGTACGTCAGGTCCACCAACTGACCGGTGAACGGCCGCAGCGCACCGGCGATCGCCAGGCCGGCGAACATGCGCCGGTGCCGGATATAGGTACGCGGCAGGTCGAACAGCAGCACCGGCGCGCCGGTCGCGACGGCCTCGCTCACCATGTTGGCCGAATCGGAGGTCACCACGATGGCCTCGGCGAGCGCCAGCATGGCGACGTAGGGGTTCTCCCCGGACCCGTCCCAGAGGAAGCCCCCGGTCTCGGCGGTGAGCGCCTTCACGGCGTCCCGGAGCGGGTTCGGCGTCCGGCGGGAGATCGTCACCATGAGCCGGCAGCCCTGATCGACCAGCGCGCGCAGATCGCCCACCAGACGGATCATGTCGGTCTTGCGGTAGCTGAGATGGCGGCTGTCACCGCCGACCAGGACGGCGATCCGTGGCCCGTCGAGGCGCGCGAGCCGCGGATCCGGCCGGGCCCGGGCCTCGGCCAGGCGCGCCGCGGTCACGAGATGGGGGGCCGTCAGGGTGGTGAAGACGTTGGGGCCGCGCAGGTCGTCGTAATCGGGCACCCAGATGAAATCGGCGCTGTCCCCGCCGGTGCGCGGGTCCTTGAGGAAGGCCGTGAAGGTGCGGCCGTCGGTGGCGCGGCGGACGGCCCGCAGGTACGGGACGGACCGGCGCCCGGAGGCGATCAGGATGTCCGGATAGGGGCCCGCCAGGGCCCCGACGCGGCGGCGCGGACCTTCCCGGGGATCGATCGGCCCCCAGGGCGCCATCCAGCCGAACGGTCCCGAGGCGGGCACCTGCCGGATCTCGAAGGCGAGACCCAGCGTCTCGGCGATGCCGACGCACTGGTTCTCGTCACCAGCCTTGCCGTCCGTGACGATCCAAGCGCGCGCGCGCGCGAGATCGGGCAGGCGCGCGCGCCGCGAATCCGGCCGGTCGAGGGCGGCGGGTCGCGCCTCCGAAACGTCGATGCTTGCCATGCTCCTCGCTCAAGAAAACTGCTTCCGCTCCGGTGCCGGATCCCCCCGGCGGAGGTCCGCGCTTCGGGATCGGCCCGTCGATCCCATCCCTTCCTCAACCTGCGGTGCCCGCGTCGGCGCGCATCACAGGATCAGACCTTGGAATGGAAGGCCCCTCGTCGGACATGTCCCGCGCCGCCGGATCGACGCGCCTTTCGAAGATCCCCATCGGCGACGCACGCCTACTCCCGCGGCAGATCCCGGGCGAGCCACTGGGCGTAGATGTCGGCGATGGCGGAGAGCCGCCGGTCCTCGGCTTGCGGATCGTACCACGCGCCGCCGTAGCTCGACGGCGTCGCGGTCATCTGCGGGTGCCGGCCGAGCACCTGCCCCTTCGGGCCGACGAGCAGCGCCTCGCCCTCCAGATAGTCGGTCTGGAAATTGCCGCCGAGGCCGCGCCGGCCGCCGCTGCCCACGTAGGGCCGCAGCGAGAGGCCGCTCACCACCACGACGAGGCGGGGTCCGCGGCCGCCGATCCGGTCGGCGAAGGTCTTCCGCAGGGCCGCGTCCAAATCCGCCGCGAGGGCCTCGGCCTGGAGGCCCGCGCCCTTGTCCAGCAACGGCCGGACATCGACGCGGACGTCGGAGAACGTCGCGGTCGCGGGAAAATCGCCCGCCGCCGCCGATCCCGCGACCGCACAGAGGAGCAGGCCGGCGAGCCGGCCCCGGAACCGCCGCGGCATGTGTTCAGCCGCCATACCGGACGGCGACGACCTCGTAGGACTTGCCGCCGCCGGGGGTGGTGACCTCGACGGTGTCGCCGACCCCCTTGCCGATCAGCGCGCGGGCGATCGGCGAGGTGATCGAGACGCGGCCCGAGCGCACGTCGGCCTCGGGCTCGCCGACGATCTGATAGGTCTTCTCCTCCTCGGTGTCCTCGTCGACGAGCTTCACCGTGGCGCCGAACTTGATCTTGTTGCCCGAGAGCTTCGAGACATCGATCACCTCGGCGCGGGAGATCATGCTCTCCAGCTCGAGGACGCGGCCCTCGTTGTGGGACTGCGCCTCCTTGGCGGCATGGTACTCCGCGTTCTCCGAGAGATCGCCCAGGGCGCGGGCTTCCGCGATCGCCTGGATGATGCGCTGGCGCTCCACCTGCTGGCGGTGCTTCAGCTCCTCTTCGAGGGCTGCGAGCCCGTGCACCGTGATCGGAACCTTGTCTATCGCCATCGTCTCGCGCCACAATGAAGAGGCCCGGCCGAGAGTGCAGCACTCTCTCCGGGCCACGAGATAAAGTCAGCGGATCCCTGAGGCTCAGGCCGCAAAGTATTCCTGCAACGCGCGGACCTTGAGATCGCCCTCCAGATAGGCCTTGATTCCCTCGGCCGCCGCCATCGCGCCGGCTAGAGTGGTGTAATACGGCACCTTATGCAAGAGGGCCGCGCGGCGCAGGGAGCGCGAGTCCGAGAGCGCGCCGGCACCCTCGGTGGTGTTGAAGACGAGGTGGATTCCGCCGTTCTTGATGGCGTCGACGACGTGCGGCCGCCCCTCCAGGACCTTGTTGATCCGCTCGGCGGGGACGCCCTGCTCGACGAGATAGCGTTGCGTGCCGCCGGTCGCCACGATGGTGAAGCCGAGGTCGGACAGGAGCTTCATGGTCGGCAGGATGCGGATCTTGTCGGCGTCCCGCACCGAGACGAACACCGCCCCGGCCTTCGGCACCTGGGTGCCCGAGCCGAGCTGGCTCTTGGCGAAGGCCACGCCGAAGCTCGCGTCGAGCCCGATCACCTCGCCGGTGGAGCGCATCTCCGGGCCGAGCAGGACGTCGACGCCGGGGAAGCGGGCGAACGGGAACACGGCTTCCTTCACGGCGATATGCGCCAGGATCTTCGGCCGCAGGCCGAAGCTCGCCAGCGGCTCACCCGCCATGATCCGCGCGGCGATCTTGGCGATCGGCTCGCCGATCACCTTGGCGACGAACGGCACCGTGCGCGAGGCCCGCGGGTTCACCTCCAGAACGTAGATGGCGCCGTCCTTGATGGCGTACTGGACGTTCATCAGGCCGACCACGTTGAGCGCGAGCGCCATGGCCTTGGTCTGCCGCTCCAGCTCCTCCATGGTCTCGGCGGAGAGCGAGCGCGGCGGCAGCGAGCAGGCCGAGTCGCCGGAATGGATGCCGGCCTCCTCGATGTGCTCCATGATGCCGGCGATGAACACGTCCCTGCCGTCGCAGACGGCGTCGACGTCGATCTCGACCGCGTCCGACAGGTAGCGGTCGAACAGGAGCGGGTTCTTGCCCAGCACCGTGTTGATCTGGCCGGTCTTGTCGTTGGGGTAGCGGGCCTTGACCTCCGAGGGGATCAGGCTCGGCAGCGTATCGAGCAGGTAGTCGGCGAACTGCGTCTCGTCGCGGATGATCGCCATGGCGCGGCCGCCGAGCACGTAGCTCGGGCGCACCACGAAGGGCAGGCCGAGGTCGGCGGCGACCAGCCGGCTCTGCTCCACCGAGTAGGCGATGCCGTTCTTGGGCTGCTTCATGCCGAGCTTGTCGAGGAGCCGCTTGAACTGGTCCCGGTCCTCGGCGAGGTCGATGGCATCGGGGGAGGTGCCGAGGATCGGGACGCCGGCCGCCTCCAGCGCCCGGGCGAGCTTCAGCGGAGTCTGGCCGCCGAACTGGACGATGACCCCGTGGAGCGTGCCGGCCTGCCGCTCGGTCTCGATGATCTCCAGCACGTCCTCGGCGGTCAGCGGCTCGAAGTAGAGCCGGTCCGAGGTGTCGTAGTCGGTCGAGACCGTCTCCGGGTTGCAGTTGACCATGATGGTCTCGTAGCCGGCATCCGACAGTGCGAAGCAGGCGTGACAGCAGCAATAGTCGAACTCGATGCCCTGGCCGATCCGGTTCGGGCCGCCGCCCAGGATGATGACCTTCCTGGCCTCGGTCGGCTGCGCCTCGTCGACCACCGTGCCGGCGAAGGGCGCCACGTAGGTCGAGTACATGTAGGCGGTGGGGGCCTTGAACTCGGCCGCGCAGGTGTCGATCCGCTTGAACACCGGCCGCACGGCCAGCGCCCGGCGGGCCGCGCTCACCGCAGCCTCCTCGGTGCGGGCGAGGACGGCGAGCCGGGCATCCGAGAAGCCGGCGGCCTTGAGCTGGCGGAAGGCGCCGGGAGTCTTTGGCAGGCCGTGGGCCCGCACGCGGTTCTCCAGGTCGATGATCGCCTGGAGCTGCTCCAGGAACCACGGATCGATCTTGCAGGAGGCGTAGACCTGCTCGTGGCTGACGCCGAGGCGCAGCGCCTGCGCGACCTTCAGGAGCCGATCCGGCGTCGGGGTGCCGATCGCCGCCTTGATGGCGTTGTGGTCGTCGCCCTTGCCGAGGCCCTCGATCTCGATGTCGTCGAGGCCGGTCAGCCCGGTCTCGAGCGAGCGGAGCGCCTTCTGCAGGGATTCCGCGAAGCACCGGCCGATCGCCATGGCCTCGCCCACCGACTTCATCGCGGTGGTCAGCGTCGGCTCGGCGCCCGGGAATTTCTCGAAGGCGAAGCGCGGGATCTTGGTGACGACGTAGTCGATCGTCGGCTCGAACGAGGCCGGGGTCGCGCCGCCGGTGATGTCGTTGGCGATCTCGTCCAGCGTGTAGCCGACCGCGAGCTTGGCGGCGACCTTGGCGATCGGGAAGCCGGTGGCCTTCGAGGCGAGTGCCGAGGAGCGCGAGACTCGCGGGTTCATCTCGATCACGATCATGCGCCCGTTCTCGGGGTTGATCGCGAACTGCACGTTGGAGCCGCCGGTCTCGACGCCGATCTCGCGCAGCACCGCCAGGGATGCGTCGCGCATCACCTGATATTCCTTGTCGGTGAGCGTCAGCGCCGGGGCGACCGTGATCGAATCGCCCGTGTGCACGCCCATCGGGTCGATGTTCTCGATGGAGCAGACGATGATACAGTTGTCGTTCCTGTCGCGAACGACCTCCATCTCGTACTCCTTCCAGCCGAGCACGCTCTCCTCGATCAGCACCTCGTTGGTCGGCGACGCGTCGATGCCGCGCTCGACGATGTCGAGGAATTCCTCGCGGTTGTAGGCGATGCCGCCGCCGGTACCGCCCATGGTGAAGGACGGGCGGATGATCGCCGGCAGGCCGACCTCCGCGAGGGCGATCAGGGCCTGCCCGATGGCGTGCTCGCCGTAGCGCTTGCGCCGGTCGGACTCGCCCGCGGCCCAGCTCTTCTCGAAGGCCGCCAGGGCGGTCTGCCGGGCCGCGGGATCGCTCTGGCCGGCCTCGATGCGCGCCTTCTCGGCGAGGTAGGCCTGGCGGTCGGCCTTCTTGGCGGCGGACGCGTTGGCGAGGGCCGATTTCGGGGTGTCGAGCCCGATCTTGGTCATGGCGTCGCGGAACAGGCTCCGGTCCTCGGCCTTGTCGATCGCCTCCGCGGTGGCGCCGATCATCTGCACGCCGTACTTCGCCAGCACGCCCATCTTCTGCAGCGAGAGGGCGCAGTTCAGCGCCGTCTGGCCGCCCATCGTCGGCAGGATCGCGTCGGGGCGCTCCTTCTCGATGATCTTGGCGACGATCTCGGGGGTGATCGGCTCGACGTAGGTCGCGTCCGCCATGTCCGGGTCGGTCATGATGGTCGCGGGGTTCGAGTTCACCAGGACGATCCGGTAGCCCTCCTCGCGGAGCGCCTTGCAGGCCTGGGTGCCGGAATAATCGAACTCGCAGGCCTGTCCGATGATGATCGGACCCGCACCGATGATCAGGATCGAGGAGATGTCGGTGCGCTTGGGCATCTGCGGCCTTGTCAGGCCAAGCGCGCCCGATCGGGCACGGCTGGTTCCAGCCCTGCTCCCGGACACGCGTGGCGGGATTGTCGTTGAGCGCCGCGTTTACACGGGCCTCGGGCGCATTGGAAGGCCGGGACGGCCGCGCAATCCCGCCGCGCACCGGGGGCATGGATGCGGTCCGGCGCAGTCCGGCTCGGAGCATCCGGACATGCCAGCACGCTTTCCGAGCCGGTCTGCCGCGGGCCCGAGCCGTCCCTGGAGCGGACGCGGTCGGCCGATTCGATAACGATTCGACAGCGAATACGCGCAGGCCAGCCCCCCGGCCGGGCTGCCGTCGATCGGCTCGATCCGGGCGGCGAACGCCTCGGAAGGGTTCGCCGAGACCCGGAACTGTGACCTGGACGGGATGGCGGTCTTCGACCCGCCGGAGGTGAAAATCCTGGCCGGCGATGCCGTCCGGTTCACGCCGACCCGAGGCGTTCAGAGCGCGAGCGCGGATGGTCCGTGGTGCGGGATGGCTCGCGGCCGGAAGGCCGAGGGCCCGTCAGAACCCGGCGTAGAGCGCGGCGACCGCCCGGTCGATCGACAGATAGAACACCCCGAAGGCCACCACGGCGGCGGCCGCGAACTCGACGGCGACGTTCGGAAGCGTCTGCGCCCGGCGCAGGGCCTCACGGCCGAAATAGAGGGAGACCCACGCCAGGGCGAGGACGGCCGGCAGGGCGAAGATATACGACACCGTGCTCTCGACCCGGTCGAGCCCACCCGCCGGATCGATCAGGGCCCGGATGTTGCGCACCCAGGGCGCGTAGAGGGCCGCGTATAGGGCGGTCAGCCAGGACAGACCCACGGCGACACCGAGATGGAGCGTGAAGCTGCGGTGCAGGCGGGAGAAATCGTCGCGCGCCTCGTCGATGGTCATCCGGCAATCCCCTGCGGCGGGCCCCGTCGGCGGGCGCGGTTGCGCCGCCGTTCATGGGCCGTCGTGAGGTGTCTTAAGCCGTCCGATTCGGTGGATTTTATGTCCCGGGCGCGGCCCGATTGGGATCGGGCCGGTGATCCGGTCAGGCGGGCTTCGCTGTTTCGGGCTCGCCCGCGCGCATCAGCGTGACGAAGCGCTCGAACAGATAATGGCTGTCGCGCGGGCCGGGCGACGCCTCCGGGTGGTGCTGCACCGAGAAGGCCGGACGGTCGGTGAGGGTCAGCCCGCAATTCGACCCGTCGAACAGGGAGACGTGGGTCTCGACGGCGGTCGCCGGGAGGCTGTTCGGATCCACCGCGAAGCCGTGGTTCATCGAGACGATCTCGACCTTGCCGGTGGTCTTGTCCTTCACCGGGTGATTCGCGCCATGATGGCCCTGGCCCATCTTCACCGTCCGGCCGCCGAGGGCGAGGCCCATGAGCTGGTGGCCGAGGCAGATGCCGAAGGTCGGCACCTTCGCGTCCAGCAGCTGGCGGATCACCGGCACCGCGTAGGTGCCGGTCGCGGCCGGGTCGCCGGGACCGTTCGACAGGAACACCCCGTCCGGCTTCATCGCCAGGATTTCGTCCGCACTCGTCGTCGCCGGCACGACGGTCACGTCGCAGCCGGCCTGGGCGAGGAGGCGCAGGATGTTGCGCTTCACGCCGTAATCGATGGCCACGACCTTCAGGCCGTCGCCGGACGCGCGCCGGCCGTAGCCGTCGCCCAGCGCCCAGACGGTCTCCGACCATTCGGACGGGGCCCGGCTCGTCACCGGCGGCACGAGGTCGAGGCCCTCCATGGGCGCGAGCGCCGCCGCCCGGGCCTTCAGGGCCTCCCGGTCGAAGCGGCCCTCCGGATCGTTGGCGATCACAGCGTTGGGCATGCCCTCGTCGCGGATGCGGGCGGTGAGCGCCCGGGTGTCGACGCCGGTGATGCCAACGATGCCGCGGACCTTGAGCCAGCCGTCGAGATGCGAGGAGGAGCGCCAGCTCGACGGCCGCGTCACCGCCGAGGCGATCACGGTCCCGCGCACGCCGGAGGCCGGGGCCGCCTCCAGGCTCTCCAGATCCTCGTCGTTGGTGCCGACGTTGCCGATATGCGGGAACGTGAAGGTGACGATCTGGCCGGCATAGGACGGATCGGTCAGGATCTCCTGATAGCCGGTCATCGCCGTGTTGAAGCAGACCTCACCGTCGGCGATGCCCGTCTGCCCGATGCCGAAGCCCTCCAGGATCGTGCCGTCGGCAAGGACCAGCAGCGCCGTGGCGACCGGCTCCGCCCAGGGCTCCGGCGCCGAGACCTCGGGGGCGTGCGCGGCGGCGTCTTGCGGCATGGGATGAGTCTCGCTTATGTCCGGCCGAAGGCGGGCGCCGGCTTGCGGTGCTCTCGGCTTGCGGCATGATCGTGTGCGGCGCTCTTAGCGAGCGGCCCGCGATGGGGTCAATGTGGCTCCGCCTCCCGCAGGGCTCAACAGCCGCAAATCGCAGGCCAGCCCACCGTATCGCCCCTTGGAAGGTTCACCCAGATGCTGCGCGCGCGCTTCACCACCGAGATGAAGGAGGCCATGAAGGCCGGCGAGAAGGAGCGGCTCGCCACCATCCGGATGATCCAGGCCGCCCTCAAGGACCGGGACATCGAGGCCCGCGGCAACGGCAAGGAGCCGATTTCCGACGAGGAGATCCTGTCGCTGCTCCAGAAGATGATCAAGCAGCGCACCGAATCGGCCGGGGTCTACGAGCAGGGCGGCCGCCCGGAACTCGCCGCCACCGAGCGCGCCGAGATCGCCATCGTCGAGAGCTTCCTGCCGAAGCAGATGGACGAGGCCGAGACGAAGGCGGCGGTCGAGGCGGCGATCGCCGAGACCGGCGCCGCGGGCCCGAAGGACATGGGCAAGGTGATCGGCGCCCTGAAGGGCGCCTATGCCGGCCGGATGGATTTCGGCAAGGCGAGCGGGCTGGTGAAGGCAGCGCTCGCGGCCAAGGGCTGAGGCAGCGTCATCCCCCCGGGCGGTCCGCGCCCCGACGCCGCCGGGCGGGACCACTTCTCCACGCAATCCCCCGACGGCCTCCGGGCCCGTGCGGGAGGCGGGACTCCGACACGCCCGGTGGGCTATGATGTCGGGTCCCGCATCCCACCCCCAGGCCCCGTGCGCTATCCGCCCCACATCCTGGAAGAGATCCGCGCCCGGCTGCCGGCCTCCGCCGTGGTCGGGCGGCGGGTGCAGCTCAAGAAGGCCGGCCGGGAATGGCGCGGTCTGTCGCCGTTCAACGCCGAGAAGACACCGTCCTTCTACGTGAACGACCAGAAGCAGTTCTACCATTGCTTCTCGTCGTCCAAGCACGGCGACATCTTCACCTTCCTGATGGAGACGGAGGGCCTGAGCTTCCCCGAGGCGGTGGAGCGGCTCGCCAGCGAGGCCGGCGTCAGCCTGCCCGCGCCGACCGAGGACCAGCGGGAATCCGAGACGAAGCGTGCCGGCGCCATCGAGGTGATGGAGATGGCCGCGCGCTGGTTCGAGGAGCGGCTGCAATCCGCTCAGGGCAGCGAGGCGCGCGCCTACCTCGAACGCCGGGCGCTCGGACGCGAGATCCAGCAGCGGTTCCGCCTCGGCTACGCGCCGAACGAGCGCTACGCCCTGCGCGACCATCTCGCCGGGCGGGGGGTCGACAAGGCGCTGATGGTCGAGATGGGCCTGCTCGCGGCCGGCGAGGATGTCGCGGTGCCGTACGATTATTTCCGCGACCGGGTCATGTTCCCGATCACCGACACCCGCGGCCGGGTCGTGGCGTTCGGCGGACGGGCGCTCGCCAAGGAGGTGCGCGCCAAGTACCTGAACTCGCCGGAGACGCCGCTCTTCCACAAGGGCCGCACGCTCTACAACCTCCACGGCGCCCGCAAGGCCGCGCACGAGCGCAGCTCGATCATCGCGGTCGAGGGCTATGTCGACGTCATCGCCATGACGCTCGCCGGCCATCCCGAGACGGTGGCGCCGCTCGGCACGGCGCTGACCGAGGACCAGCTCGGCCTGCTCTGGCGCCACGCCGACGAGCCGATCCTGTGCTTCGACGGCGACAAGGCCGGGCAGCGGGCGGCGTTCCGCGCCCTCGACATCGCACTGCCGCTGCTCCAGCCGGGTCGGTCGCTCCGCATCGCCCTGCTGCCAGGCGGGCAGGATCCCGACGACCTGCTCCGGTCGGGCGGCCCGGGGGCCATCGATCAGGTGCTGGCGGCGGCTTTGCCCCTGTCCGAGCTGCTCTGGCGGCGCGCGTTGGAGGCCGGTCCGGTCGATACGCCCGAGCGGCGTGCCGGCCTGACGCAGACGCTGCGGGCCACCGTGGCGACGATCCGCGACGACACCGTCCGACGCTATTACCGCGACGAGATCGAGGAGCGGTTCCGCAGCCTGTCGCCGCGGGCCGCCCGGCCCGCCGCGCCGGCCGGGCGGGGCAGGGGGCGTTTCCCCCGCCCCGGCGAACCGGTCTCGCCCCGCATCACCGGCAGTCCGAGCCCGTCGGTCACGGCGTCGGCGGGCTTCTCGGGAGCCGCGCCGGTGCGCGAGGCGGTGATCGTCGGCACGCTCCTGCTGCATCCCGAGATGATCGCGGAGTTCGGCGAGGAGATCGCCGAACTCGATTTCGAGGATCCGGACGCCCGGGCGCTCCTGTCGGTGCTGCTGGCCTGTGCCGCCGACGACGCACGCACCGAGCCCGAGGTGTTGCACGGCCGCATCACTCGCGCGGGACTTACCGCGGCCTCCGAGCGAATCCTGGCGCTCGCCCGCTCGCGGGACCGCACGACCCTCGCGCCACACGCAGACCCGGTACACCGTACGGACGCACTCCGGCAGGCCATGATCTTGCACCGGCAGGCAGGAGCGCTACATAGCGAACTTCGCGAAGCACGGCAGGCGTTTGAGAACGATCCGACCGATGCCGGATGGGCATGGCTCTGCGAAGTGAAGGCGAGACTGGAGACCGTCATCGCCGCCGAGGCGGAAGCCGATTTGCCGGTGTCGAGTGACTCGACTGCCGCGTGACGGCTGTGTCATGGCGGTGGCGGGGGGCATGTCCCGCCATAGTTAACAATCGGTCAAGCCTCAGGCTTGCATACGGAAACCGACGTCTCAAGGTGACCGGAGCGATCCGGCGCCGTTCCCATACAGCGGCGCCGACGGCGTGGACTGGCCTCTCGGGGCCTCCGCAGCGCACCGCGTGCGAAACAATAGGCTGATCATGGCGACGAAGGCAACGGAACGGGACGAGACGGACGCTGCCCCCGAGCAGCAGACCGACGGGCCGCTCCTCGACCTGACGGATGCTTCGGTCAAGCGCATGGTGAAGCTCGCCAAGAAGCGCGGCTACGTGACCTACGAGGAGGTCAACGAGGTTCTGCCCGAGGGCCAGTCGGACCCGGACCAGCTCGAGGACGTGCTGTCGCAGCTCTCCGAGATGGGCATCAACGTCGTCGAGGCCGAAGAGACCGACGAGGCCGCCGGCGAGAAGGCTGCCGAGGGCGAGGAAGAGGAGGCCGAGGGCGGCGAGGTCGCCGAGGTCGCGCCGGCGCGCGCGGTCGCGGTCGCCACGACCACCAAGGAGCCGACGGACCGCACCGACGATCCGGTGCGGATGTACCTGCGCGAGATGGGCTCGGTGGAGCTCCTGTCCCGTGAGGGCGAGATCGCCATCGCCAAGCGCATCGAGGCCGGCCGCGAGGCGATGATCGCGGGCCTGTGCGAGAGCCCGCTGACGTTCCAGGCGATCATCATCTGGCGGGACGAGCTCGTGGAGGGCAAGGTCCTCCTGCGCGACATCATCGACCTCGAGGCGACCTATGCCGGCCCGGACGGCAAGAACGCCCCGCAGATCGCCGAGGGCGAGGATGGCGCCGAGGACGGCGACGCGCCGGCGCCCCCCGAGGGCGGCGACGACGAGGACGATCTCGAGAACAACGTCTCGCTCGCCGCGATGGAGGCGGAGATCAAGCCGCGGGTCCTGGAGACCTTCGACGCCATCGCGGGGAACTATCGCAAGCTGCGCAAGCTCCAGACCGAGGGGACGGAGCGCAAGGCGGCGGGCACGCAGAACACCCCTGCTCAGAACCAGAAGCAGGCCGAGCTGAAGGACACCGTCGTCGCCGACGTGAAGTCGCTGTCGCTGAACAACAACCGCATCGAGGCGCTGGTCGGCCAGCTCTACTCGATCAACAAGCAGCTGATCGGCCACGAGGGCCGGCTGATGCGCTACGCCGAGAGCCACGGCGTCGCCCGCGACGAGTTCCTGCGCCATTACCAGGGCTACGAGCTCGACCCGAACTGGATGGAGCGGGTCGGCACGCTGGGCGGCAAGGGCTGGAAGAACCTGGTCGAGCGCGGGTCGAAGCAGGTGACGGACCTGCGCGCCCAGATCCTGGACCTCGCCTCGGAGACGGGCCTGGAGATCGGCGAGTACCGCCGCATCGTCAACATGGTCCAGAAGGGCGAGCGCGAGGCCCGTCAGGCCAAGAAGGAGATGATCGAGGCCAACCTGCGCCTCGTGATCTCCATCGCCAAGAAGTACACGAACCGCGGCCTGCAGTTCCTGGACCTGATCCAGGAGGGCAACATCGGCCTGATGAAGGCGGTCGACAAGTTCGAGTACCGGCGCGGCTACAAGTTCTCGACCTACGCCACGTGGTGGATCCGGCAGGCGATCACCCGCTCGATCGCCGACCAGGCGCGCACGATCCGCATCCCGGTGCACATGATCGAGACGATCAACAAGATCGTCCGGACCTCGCGCCAGATGCTCCACGAGATCGGGCGCGAGCCGACCCCGGAGGAGCTGGCCGAGAAGCTGGCCATGCCGCTGGAGAAGGTCCGCAAGGTCCTGAAGATCGCCAAGGAGCCGATCTCCCTCGAGACGCCGATCGGCGACGAGGAGGACAGCCACCTCGGCGACTTCATCGAGGACAAGAACGTCGTCCTGCCGATCGATGCGGCGATCCAGTCGAACCTGCGCGAGACCACGACCCGGGTCCTCGCCTCGCTGACGCCCCGCGAGGAGCGCGTGCTGCGCATGCGCTTCGGCATCGGCATGAACACCGACCACACCCTCGAGGAGGTCGGCCAGCAGTTCTCGGTGACCCGCGAGCGCATCCGCCAGATCGAGGCGAAGGCCCTGCGGAAGCTGAAGCACCCCTCGCGCAGCCGGAAGCTCCGGAGCTTCCTGGACAACTGAGCCCCCGCCGCGGCCGACGCCGCGGCGCTTTCCCGTCGCCCGCATGGCCTCGGCACTGCGCGGCATCCAGTCTGGCGCCATGCTCGAACGCCGCCCGCCAACGCCCGGATTGCCGACGGCCTTCGCGGACGGTTCCGAGGCCGACGACGTCCCCTTCGGCGCCCTCCAGCCCTCCGTCGGCATCCGCGACTGGCTGCTCGGCGAGGGCGCGCGGCTGGAGAAGGCCGAGGAGATGCTCGCCGGCCTCGCCGAGCGGCTGATCGCCATCGGCGTGCCGGTGGACCGGGCCTCGACGGCGATCGACACCCTGCACTCGGAATATGCCGGCGTCGGCCGGATCTGGACCCGCGACGGCGGCACGACCGTCCGGCTGTTCCCGCACGGGGCCCGCTCGACGGATGCCTACCTCAACAGCCCGTTCCACACGGTCCACGAGACCGGGGAATGGCTGATCCTGGACCTGTCCAAGACCCCCGACGACGCCTACGCGATCATCCCGGACCTGAAGGCGGGGGGCTACACCCACTATGTCGTGGCGCCGCTGTTCTTCACCAACGGCACCAAGAACGGCATCACCTTCGCCACCCGCGCGCCGGACGGATTCGGCGAGGACGATATCGCGATCCTCCGCTTCGTCATGCCGGCGCTCGCCGCGGTGGCGGAGATGCGCGTCCTCAACAAGCAGCTCGACCACGTCCTGCGGCTCTATGTCGGCGACGAGCCGCACCGGGCGATCCTTTCGGGCGACATCCGCCGCGGACAGGTGACGCGGATCCGCTCGGCGATCCTGTTCGCCGACATGCGCGACTACACCCGCATCTCCGCCGACATGACGCCCGAGGAGGTGGTGGGCCTGCTCAACGTGTTCTTCGACTGCCTCGTGCCGCCGATCGAACGCGAGGGCGGCGAGGTGCTCAAGTATCTCGGCGACGGCCTCCTGGCGATTTTCCGCGAGTCCGGCGACGACCTCGGCGGCGCCGCCAAGGGCGCGCTGACGGCCGCCCAGCATGCCCTCGCGGCGCTCGACGAGGCGAATGCGCTGCACCAGTTCCCGGTGCCGGTGGCCGCGGGGATCGCGCTCCATCACGGCGAGGCTGCCTACGGCAATGTCGGCTCGGGTTCGCGGCTCGATTTCACCGTGATCGGCCGGGACGTAAATCTCGCGAGCCGGCTCGCGCAGCTCAACCGGATCCTCGGCGAGCCGCTGCTGATGTCGAAGCCGTTCGTGGATTTCCTGTGGGGCGACCCGATCCCGCTGGGCGAGCACGTGCTCGACGGCTTCCGGGAACCCATGGCGGTGTACAAGCCGAAGTTCCTGCGCCCGCGCAAACCGAGCTGACGGCACCGCGCTTGACGCCCGAAGGGCGGGGATTCAAGCAGTGCCCGCGGCGGCGCAGCGGATGCCGCGCGGCGGTCCGGGGCCTCCCGCCTCGCCCGTCGGGCGCTCAGACCTGCCACGCCGGGACGTATTCGGACCGGTACGGGGAGGGCTGACAGCCCCACACCGGGTCGACCATTTTGGCGAGCGCCCGACCCGCCAAAGCGCTGGACCGTGCCAGAAGGTCGGAGGGTACGTGCGCCTGGCCCAGTATCTCCAGGCAGGCGGACAGACAGACCCGATACTGACCGATCTGGTATGCGCTGAATGCCAGCTCCTCCAGAACTCCATATTGGTAGACCCAGGGGTTCAGGGAGATCCCCTCGCTCGGCGTCGTCAGGGACCTCGCCGCCTCGGCATAGCGATAGCCGGCGGCGAAATCCTTCATGTGCCTGCAGCACCGGCTGGCCCCATGCCGCGCCTCAGCCCGGGTCGGGATGACGCGGATCGCGCGATCGTACAGCCCCAACGCCCGCTCGTTCGGCCCCTCCAACCGTTCTACGTTGACGGCAGCCATGAGCAAACTCATGTAGATCTCTTGATCCCAATAACCCAGGTCTGCACGTTTGAGATAACAATCGATAGCCTTGCTGTAATCGCCAAGATCGTCATAGGTATTGCCCAGATACATCATGTAGCGGGCGATCATGTAGGGATCGGCCTCGACGGCCAGCGCCTTCTCCAGCACCTCGATTTCGCGCGCCGTCGCCGACTTATCTCGATGCCGCGCGCCGTCATCGCCGCGACGCATCGAGAGCGGGAACACAGGGGTTTCCGGCTCTTTTGAGCAATACAGGAATTCATGCAGGACGCCACGGTAGTACCAGTCAAATTTATTGTTGACCAGCTGCTTCCGCCAGTATCGTGTGTGCTCGTCCACGATCTCAAATCTGTAACCGGCCGCGCGAAGCTTCGGCATCACGAAATCTGCTGGAATGATGAGCTCGTCGTCGGCATCGATGATCAGCGAATAATCCGTGAGGGGACGCGCGAGCTTCAACGCCTCGGTTCGATTGTGGGCGAAATCGACCCACGGACGCTCCACGAGCGTGCCGGGCAAGTCCGCCATGGCGGCGCGGATGACATCCTGGGTCCCGTCCGTCGATCCGGTGTCGACGATGACCCAATGGTCGATAACCGGTCGAACGGAATCGAGACACCGGCGGATGACGTGCGCTTCATTCTTGACGATCATCGACAAGCATATTGTTTGACCGAATCTATTCATGTCGAGATGGTCCTAAAGCGCGGACATGGTTCAGCAATGCAGATGGATCAGCCCTTAGCGCAAACGCGCCACCGCCACAAATCGTCAATCAGCGAACGGGACTAAGATATTCTAATTTTTTTATTTTACTGAGATTGTTGTGGATCGCAAAATACGCGTCAAAAGGATGTTCTTTGGCCGAGATGGCAGAATCAGTCTGCATCTCTTGGCGATTTTAACGAATTGACATTCCGTTAGAACATTCCCGGCTGGAATTGGATCACGCGCCTGACAGTCTGAGCGCGAATCCCCTCCCCCTTGCGGGGAGGAGCGTGCGTCGCGCTTAGCGGCCTACCTCAGATAGAAAACGTTCTAGCGGCTCCGGCTCTGATGCGTGACCTCGACGCGTCCTATGGGCGCCGCGGTTTGGCTGCCGGTGCGCGCGCGGCCGAGATCGTTCGATCAGCCCCGCAGGGTCATCGTCCCGCCGCTGACGCTGAAGTCGCGCAAGCGCCGCAAGAACGACATGCCGAGCAGACTCGTGCCGAGGCGCCCCCGCGGGATCACCACCGCGTCCACGTCGCGCACGGTGATCGAGCCGATCTGCATCACGGCGATCCGGATCGGCGCCACAGGCACGGTCCCGTTCGCGGTGTTCCAGACGCGGGTGAAGTCGCCCGGCTGGACGCGGATCCCGATCCGGTCGGCATCCTCCTCCGAGAAGGCGCAGGAACTGGCGCCGGTATCCACCATCATCGGCAGGGCGCGGCCGTCCATCAGCGCATGGACGAAGAAGTGGCCGTTGCGGCCGGCCTGGAGCGCGACGCCCGCCACAGCCCCGTCGCCGACCGTCACGGCCGCGGCAACCGGCGTCGCGGCGCCGGGACGCCCCCGCTCGCGCAGCTTCTGTACCGCGGTGGCGGACAGGAAGCCGATCGTGCAGACGACAACGAAGGTGCGCACGCGTCCCGCCCCGGCCCGAAGGATCAGCCCCGATTTGGCCGAGGATCCATGAAGGGCCGGTACAAGGCGGGCCGACGGCCAACGGGCCAGCCCGGATTCCGCGCGGCTTGGTATCCGAACGGTGACTGCGACCGGTGAATGTCCGCCCTGCGACGCGGGCGGGACGGCGCCGGGGTTGACCGGCGCGGCGCGGGCGACCAAATCTCCCGGTGTTCCAGGGAGATCCCCGGCAAGGGGCTGAGAAACCGCTGGCACGTCCGTCAGGACCTGCGGCGCGGAAATCCTTCGAACCTGATCCGGCTCATACCGGCGTAGGGATTGGACCGCGGCCGCTCGCGAGGGCAGGCCACAGCTTCTCACCGAAGCGCACGGCCCGATCCCCGCGACGGCAATCCGCGGAGATGCCTGTGCCCCTGGACCGCCCCGACTCACCGATCGGCCACCGCCGCAGCCTGGACCGTGGCACCGCGCCGGCGAGCCTGCCGACGCGGACCGACGTCGCCGTAATCGGCGGCGGCCTGATCGGGCTCGCGATCGCGTGGCGTCTGGCCCGGGCGGGGCGCGCCGTGACGGTGCTGGAGCGGGACACGATCGGAGCGGGCGCGAGCCTCGCGGCGACCGGCATGCTGGCGCCGGCCGCCGAGCACGAGCCCGGCTCGGACCCGCTCCTGCCGCTCGCCCTGGACTCGCTCCGGCGCTGGCCGGAGTTCCGCGACGCGCTGGAGGCCGAGTCCGGCCGCGCGATCGACTACCGTGCGGACGGGACCCTGGTGCTGGCTCTGGGCCGCGACGAGGTCGAGCGCCTGCGGTTCCGCTACGATCTGCAGCGCCGGTCCGGGCTCGACGCGGCCTGGCTGCCGGGCGGCGAGGTGCGGCGGCTGGAGCCCGGCCTGCGCCCCTCGGTGACCGCCGGGATCCACTGCCCGCTGGACCACCAGGTCGATCCCCGCCTGGTCATGGACGCCCTCGCCGAAGCCTGCCGCAGGGCCGGGGTCGTCCTGGCGGAACGGACCCCCGTCACCGCCCTCGACTGGTCGGGCGGCCGCGTGACCGGGGTCCGCGCCGGAGACCGCGGCATCGCGGCGGAGACGGTGATCCTGGCGTCCGGCGCCTGGAGCGGGGAGGACGGCCTGCTGCCGGAGGCGCTCGCCCTGCCGGTGCGCCCGCTGAAGGGACAAGCCCTCGCCCTGCGCACCACCGCGCGCACCGGCGGTCTCGCCCGGATGGTCTGGACCGAGCAGGTCCACATGGCCCCGAAGAGCGACGGCCAGCTCATCGTGGGCGCCACCGTGGAGGATTGCGGGTTCCGGCCCGGCGTCACCGCGGGCGGCCTCTACGCCCTGCTGGAGGGCGCCCGCCGGGTGCTGCCGGGGATCGAGGAGATGGAGGTCGAGGCGGTGTGGAGCGGCTACCGCCCCACCTCGGACGACGACGCGCCGATCCTCGACACGCTCGCCCCCGGCCTCGTCGCCGCCACGGGACACCATCGCAACGGCTACCTGCTCGCCCCCGTCACCGCCGACGCCATCGCCGATCTCGTGACGGGCGGCGCGCTGCCGGAGGTTGCCCGGCCCTTCACCCGGGCCCGGTTCGACCGGCCCGAACCCCGGAGGGCCTCGGCATGACGATCTACATCAACGGCGAGCCGCGCGAGCGCGTGGCCGACACCGTGGACGCGCTGTTCCGCCTGGAGGCGGAGGAGAGCGGCATCGAGAGCCCGCAGGGGGTCGCCATCGCGCTGAACGGTCGCGTGCTGCGCCGCCGGGATTGGGACGAGACCCCGATCGCGGACGGTGACCGGGTCGAGATCGTCCGCGCCATGCAGGGAGGTTGAGCATGGACCAGAGTGTCACGCCGCTGCATCCCGAGAGGCGGGAGGACAGCCTGACCATCGCCGGGGCGACCCTGTCGTCCCGCCTGTTCATCGGCACGGCCGGCTACCCGACACAGGCGATCATGCGCGACGCCGTCCTGGCGAGCGGCGCCGAGGTGGTGACCGCCTCGATCCGACGGGTCTCGCTCCAGGGCCACGGCTCGGACACGGTGTCGATGCTGAAGGGCAAGCGCTTCCTGCCCAACACCGCCGGCTGCGAGACCGCCCGCGACGCGATCATGACCGCCGAACTCGCTCGGGAGGCGCTCGACACGACCTGGATCAAGGTCGAGGTGATCGGCGACCGGGAGACCCTCTATCCGGACGTGATGGAGCTGATCGAGGCCTGCCGCCACCTCGTGGACGCGGGCTTCGTGGTCCTGCCCTACTGCAACGACGATCCCATCGTCTGCCAGCGCCTGGAGGATCTCGGCTGCGCGGCCGTGATGCCGATGGGCTCGCTGATCGGGTCCGGGATGGGGGTGGCGAACCCGGCCAATCTCGAACTGATCTGCCGCCGCGCCACGGTGCCGGTGATCGTTGATGCCGGGATCGGCACCGCCTCGGACGCGGTGATCGCCATGGAACTCGGCGCGTCGGCCTGCCTGATCAACACGGCGGTGGCCAAGGCCGACGATCCGGTGCGCATGGCCCGGGCCATGGGCCGGGCGGTGGCGGCCGGCCGCGACGCGCATCTGGCGGGGCGGATCCCCCGCCGGGGCCGGGCCGAACCGTCGAGCCCACAGCTCGGCCTCGTCGGCTCGTGAGGGCGCTGCCGTCGCCGCTCCTCGTGGTGACGGACCGGCACGGGCATGCACGCCCGATCGTCGAGACCGTGCGGGCGATCCTGAAGGGCGGCGGCCGCTGGATCTGGTTCCGCGACACGGATCTGGAGCCGGAGGCGCGCCGCCGCCTCGGCGCATCGGTGGCCGCGTGCGTCCGGGCGATGCACGGCGTGCTGACGGTGGGCGGCGACGTCGCGCTGGCCCTGGCGCTCGGGGCCGACGGCGTGCATCTCGGCGGCGGCGCCGGCCCGGAGGCGATCGCGGCGGCGCGGGCCGCGCTGGGGGAGGGGGCGCGGATCGGCTTCTCGGCCCACGCGCCGCAGGAAGCCGCCCAGGCCGCGGCGGCGGGCGCCGATTACGTGACGCTCAGCCCGATCTTCCCGACCGCCAGCAAGCCGGGCTACGGTCCGGCACTCGGTCTCGATGGCCTCTCGGCTGCGCGGGCGGCGGGTCTGCCGGTGGTCGCGCTCGGCGGCATCGAAACGGGCCGGATCGCGGAATGCCGCGCGGCCGGCGCGAACGGGGTGGCGGTCATGGGCGGGTTGATGCGGGCCGCCGATCCGGCCGGCGCCGCGCGGGTACTGCAAGACGCCTGGCGCGCAGCCGCGCCCCTGCGCTCGTGATCGTCTCGAGCCATCTCTCGACGAAGACTTCGGTGCCGGCGTCTTTGCGAGTGGAGCGAAGCGATCCAGGCAGCACCACGCGCGCGACGGTCGCGCGAACTTCGGTCGCTTCGCTCCGCTCATGATGACGGCGGAGTCGCGTTGAACGAAGGCTTCATCAGGCGCCTAGAGCCGTTGCCAATGGCGTTGCGACAGGCGGTCGGCCCTCGGAGGGCAGTCGTCCAACCCATCCCCCTCATCCTGAGGTGCGAGCGCAGCGAGCCTCGAAGGAGAGCTCCAGGGATCGCGCGGTCGGCTCGAGGGCTCCTTCGAGGCCTCCGCTTCGCTCCGGCACCTCAGGATGAGGGGGAGGATGGGATAAACGGGTTCCGCATGCTGTCGTGTCTGGGTCTCAATGCAACGGGGATCGGCTCTAAGCAAGTTCCGCAAGAGCGGTCGCCGATTTTGCGACAAAAACCAGCGACCACAAGGACCTGAGCAGCCTTGCTTTGGCCTGCCGACAAGGCCGCTCAGCTGTCCCCGCCGGATCGCTACTTGCCCGCCGGCCCGTAGGGCGGTCGGGGAATCGCCCGGTGCGCCGCCCGGAGGGCCGCCGACCAGCGCTCGCGCAGGTCGTGGAAATAGCCCTCGCCGGCCTCGATCCGGTGGTTCACCTCCAGCGTCAGGGCGCTCCGGCGGGCCACCGCGATATCGATCGGCAGGCCGACGCCCAGGTTCGACCGCATGGTCGAATCCATCGAGACCAAGCTGACCTTCAGGGCGTCGTACAGGTCGGTCTCGTACTTCACCGCCCGGTCGAGGATCGGCTTGCCGTACTTGTGCTCGCCGATCTGCAGGAACGGCGCGTCGGTGCTGCACTCGATGAAGTTGCCCGCCGAATAGATCAGGTACAGCCGCATCTCGCCGGTGCCGATCTGGCCGCCGAACAGCAGCGAGATCGAGAAGCGGATGTTGGCCGCCTCGAACCCCTCCTTCTCGATCGACCGGACGTGCCGGATCGCGCGCCCGATGAGCTGCGCCGCCTGGAACATGGTCGGCGCTTCGACGAGCTTCTGCGGGGGCTCGTCCTCCGCGCCGGGCACCCCCTCCTGGAGCAGGCTGAGCACCGACTGGGTGATCGAGAGGTTGCCGGCCGAGGCCAGCATCATCACCCGCTCGCCCGGCACGGTGAAGTGGTGGAGCTTGCGGTAGGTCGAGATATCGTCGAGCCCCGCGTTGGTGCGGGTATCGGCGACCATCACGAGCCCTTCCTCGACCAGGACACCCACGCAGTAGGTCATCGTCTTCGGGCTCTCGTGCGGCCGGCGTACCGGTGGCGGGACAATCAGGATTGGGCGGCGGCCCTGCCTTGCTCGACGCGGAGCTTCACGTCCAGTGTCTCGGTGCCGCCGCCGGTGCGGCTGCCGCGGATCGGCGCGGCGCCGAGATAGTCGAGGCCGCTGGCGACGCGGATGTGGTTGTCCGACGGACTCACGTCGAAGCACGGGTCGAACGCGACCCAGCCGAGATCCGGCACCAGGGCCTCGACCCAGCCGTGCGGCGCCTCGACATCCGCCTGTCCGTCGTCCCGGGCGCGGTAGCCCGCCGCGTAGCGGGCCGGAATGCCGATGTGGCGGGCTGCGGCGATGAACACGTGGGCGAGGTCCTGGCAGACGCCCCGCCCGGCCGCGAAGGCCTTGGCGGCCGGGACCGCGCTGGTGGCCGGGCCCGGCTCGTAGGCCACGGCGCCGTGGACCGCGCCCATCAGCCGATGGAGCAGAGCCAGGGCCGCGGCGTCGCCCGCGGCGGCGACCTGCTCGGCGAAGGCGTGCAGCTCCGGGCTCGCCGCGCACAGGTCCGTGTCGCGCAGGTAGAACTCGTCCGGCAGACGCTCGATCGTGCCGCGCAGGACCCCGTGGGTGTCGTCGGTGTCGACCTCGCCGGTGACCCGGATCGTCACGGCGTCGGACGGCTCGTCCGGGGTGAACCAGTGGACGATATTGCCGAAGCCGTCCTCGCGGGCGGTCAGCCGCCCGTCCACGGTGGTGTCGATCCGCCAGGCGCGGACGTACTGCCCGTCATGGTCCCGGGGCGTCAGGCGCAGGACCTGCACGAGCCCGCGGGCCGGCTGCTCGTAGGTGTAGATGGTCTCGTGGACCACGCGGATGCGCATGCGCCGTCCTGTTCGTGTTCGTCGGAGCATCCACCCGAAAGGTCGATGCCGGCTCCCGGAAACAATACCCCATCGAGGGGCTCGAGCACGGTCCCGGACGCGCTGTCCGGGACGTGCCCTAGCCGACCAGATACTGCTTGGCGATCGCCTCGCCCACCTTGTTGTTCTCGGCGATGAACGCCTCGACGAACTCATGCAGGCCCGAGGCGAAGACCCGGTCGATGTCCTCGCCCTCGAGCTTGGCCAGCATGTTGCCGGCCAGCCGCTGGCTCGGGCCGCGGCGACCGTAGGCGTCGGCGATGAGGTCGAGATACTCGACGATCACGCCGTAGCAGTTCGCGAACGAGCGCGGCATCTGCTTGTTGAGCATCAGCAGATCGGCCACCAGCAGCGGCTTGATGCTCTCGCGGTAGACCCAGTGATAGGCGTTGAAGGCCGAGACCTCCCGGAGGATCGTAGTCCACTGGAAGTAGTCGAGACTGCCGCCGACCGTCTCGTCGTGCGGCAGCAGGATCTGGTACTTCACGTCGAGGATGCGGGCGGTGTTGTCGGCCCGCTCGACCGCCGTGCCGAGCCGGGTGAACCAGAAGGCGTCGTTGCGGAGCATGGTCCGGAAGGCCGAGCCGTCGAAGGTCAGCGAGACGGTCTTCACCCAATCGAGGAAGCGCCCGAACTCGTCCCGGTTGAGATCCTTGCCGGCGTAGTTGCGCAGTTCGAGCCACGCGCCGTTGATCGCGTCCCACATCTCGGTGGTGAGCGCGGTGCGGACCGAGCGGGCATTCTCGCGGGCCGCCTCGATGCAGGAGCGGATCGAGGACGGGTTGTGCGGGCTGAAGGCAAGGAAGTCGCAGACGGTGTCGGCGTTCACCGCGCTGTAGTGCGTCTTGAAGGCGTCCGGATCGCCGGCCGAGGCGAGGGCCGAGTCCCACTCGTTGCTCTCGCCGCCGTCGTAATTCGTCGGCAGCGAGGCGAAGCGGTGCGCCGCGTCGAGGATGCGGGCGACGAAGTCGGCGCGCTCGACGTATCGCGAGAGCCAGAAGAGGTTGTCGGCAGTCCTGGAAAGCATTGTTCTTCAGCCAACTTCTTCAGCCACGTCCCGGTCTCCGGCCCGCGCCCGCGGGGACCGCGAGACCTCAGGCGTCGAGCACCCAGGTGTCCTTCGTACCACCACCCTGGCTGGAATTGACCACCAGGGACCCTTCCTTCAGGGCCACCCGCGTCAGGCCGCCGGGCACGATGCGGATCTGGTCGGCGCCGTTGAGCACGAACGGCCTGAGGTCGACGTGGCGCGGCGCGACCCCGGAGGCCACGAAGGTCGGGCAGGTTGAGAGCGACAGGGTCGGCTGGGCGATGAACCCGTCCGGCGCGTGCCGGAGCTTCCTGGCGAAGTCGTCGAGCTCGCGTTTGCTGGCGTGCGGGCCGACCAGCATGCCGTAGCCCCCCGATCCGTTGACCTCCTTCACCACCAGCTCGGACAGGTTGTCCATCACGTAGGCGAAGGCGTCCTTCTCGCGACACCGGTAGGTCGGCACGTTGTGCAGGATCGGCTCCTCGCCGGTGAAGAACTTCACGATCTCCGGCATGTAGCTGTAGACCGCCTTGTCGTCCGAGATGCCCGTGCCGACGGCGTTGGCCAGCGTGACCGAGCCGCGCTCGTAGGCGTTCATCAGGCCCGGCACCCCGAGGACCGAGTCCGGGCGGAACACGAGCGGGTCGAGGAAATCGTCGTCGAGGCGGCGATAGATCACGTCGACCCGGCGCGGCCCCTCGGTGGTCCGCATGTACACCACGTCGTCCTTGGTGAAGAGGTCGGAGGCCTCCACCAGCTCGACGCCGAGCTTGTCGGCCAGGAACGAGTGCTCGTAGAACGCGGAATTGAAGCGCCCGGGCGTCAGAAGCACCACCGTGGGATCGCGGGTCGCCGTGCTCGGAGCCAGGCTGCGCAGGGTGGCGAGCAGCGCGTCCGGATAATTCTCCACCGGGGCGACCCGGTGCTTCGAGAACAGGTCCGGGAACAGGCGCAGCATCACCTCCCGGTTTTCCAGCATGTAGGAGACGCCGGAGGGGATGCGGGCATTGTCCTCCAGCACGAAGAAGTCGTTCTCGCCGGTCCGCACGATGTCGATGCCGGCGATGTGCACGTAGAGGTCGTGCGGCACCCGGAAGGATCGCATCTCCATGCGGTAATGCGCGTTCCGGTAGACGAGGTCCGCCGGGATGATCCCGGCCTTGATGCAGTCCTGCGCGCCGTAGACGTCCTTCAGGAACAGGTTGATGGCGGTGACGCGCTGCTTCAGCCCGCGCTCCAGGAAGGCCCATTCCGGCTTGGTGATCACCCGGGGGATGATGTCGAAGGGGATGAGCCGCTCGGTCGATTCGTTGTCGCCGTAGACCGCGAAGGTGATGCCGATCCGGCGGAACAGCAGTTCGGCCTGGCTGCGGCGCGTATTGAAGTGCTCGGGCGGCGTGCTCTCGAGCCAGGACTTGAGTTGGCCATAGGCGTCGCGGACGGCGGCCGGGTCGGCGGCACCGATCCCGTTCATCTCGTCGAAGGCCGTCACCGCCATCTCGCTCCTCCCATACGCTCCCGCTCTTGAGGCAAGAGGCGCGCCACCCGTCCAGGGCTACAGACACGCGCGACAACGCTCAAGGCGGCCGGAGGATCAGATCAATTTCAGGCCTTTCAGACTGGCGTGCCCGTTCCGACCGAGGATCACGTGGTCGTGCACGACGATCTTCAGAGGCGCCAGGACCGCCACGATCTCGCGCGTCATCGCCACGTCGACCGCGGAGGGGGCGGGATCGCCGGAGGGGTGGTTGTGGGCCAGGATGACCGCGGTCGCCGACAGCTCGAGCGCCCGGCGGGCAACCTCGCGGGGATAGACCGGCGTGTGGTCGACGGTCCCGCGCCCCTGCACCTCGTCGGCGATGAGGTGGTTGCGCTTGTCGAGGAACAGGATGCGGAACTCCTCGCGCGGCGCGAACGCCATCGTGGCGCGCAGGTATTCGTGGAGGGCGCTCTACGAATCCAGGAGCGCCCGCTCGCGGATCGCGCCCCGGGCGAGGCGGCGCGCGGCGGCCTCGATTACCTTCAGATCCGAGGCGACTCCGGCGCTGACCCCCTCCACCTCCATGAGGCGCGCCGCCTCGGCACTCACCACCTCGGCGAAGCTGCCGAACCGCGCGACCAGGGCCTTGGCGAGGGGCTTCACGTCCCGGCGGGGGATGGCCCGGAACAGCACCAACTCCAGCAGCTCGTAATCGGGCAGCGCGTCGCCGCCCGCAGCCGTGAACTTCTCGCGCAGGCGGTCCCGATGACCGTGATAGTGCGGCGATTCCTTCTCGGCGGAGGCGGGGCCGGCGCTGTCGGCGAACAGGCCGGCCCCGCAATCGTCCGGCCGGGGCGTCACGGCCGGTCAGGCGGCGGGATTGACGGGCTGGTGCAGCCCCTTGGGTGAGATCGTGAAGATCTCGACGCCGGTCTCGGTGACCGCCACGGTGTGCTCGAACTGGGCGGAGAGCGAGCGGTCGCGGGTGACGGCGGTCCAGCCGTCGCCCAGGACCTTTACGGAGGGACGCCCGAGGTTGATCATCGGCTCGACCGTGAAGAACTGGCCGGGCTTGAACGGCACGTCGTAGCTCGCCTCGACGTAGTGCAGGATCGTGGGCGCGTCGTGATAGGTGCGGCCGAGCCCGTGGCCGCAGAAGTCGCGCACCACCGAGCAGCGTTCGGCCTCGGCGTAGGACTGGATCGCCCGGCCGATGTCGTTGGTCGAGCCGCCCGGCTTCACCGCCGCCACGCCGCGCATCAGCGCCTCGTAGGTGATCTCGCACAGGCGCTGCGCCCGGCGCGGGACCTCGCCGACATAGGCCATCCGGCTCGAATCGCCGTGCCAGCCGTCGAGGATCAGGCAGATGTCGAGGTTGACGATGTCGCCCTCGCGCAGGGGCTTGTCGTTGGGAATGCCGTGGCAGACCACGTGGTTGATCGAGGTGCAGATCGATTTCGGGTAGCCGCGGTAGAGCAGCGACGCCGGATAGGCGCCGTGGTCCATGGCGAACTCGTAGGCGAGCCGGTCGAGGGTCTCGGTGGTGACGCCGGGCTGCGTCGCCTCCATCAGGATGTCGAGGGCCTCGGCCGTGAGGCGGCCCGCCCGGCGCATGCCTTCGAACCCCTCGGGGCCGTGGATCGGCGGCTCCGGGGCGCGGCGCGCACCCTGCGCGATGGCCTGTTCCTGCTGCATCGTCGAGACTTTTCGCGGCCCTGTCGATCGGATGTCCCACCTATGTACGGTGCGCGGCGCGGCAGGCCAAGCCGCGCGCCGCGCGGCAAGGGCCGAGGCTTGCGCCATCCGCGGGGCTGGCGGCATAAGCGGCCGCGAGACGCCCGGGAGCGCGCGCGCCGATTCGGCGCGTGGCCGGTTGCGGGGCAGGCGAGGGCCGGATGGCAGGCAAGGCAGTACCGCACTTCCACAACGAGCCCGGCGTGCCGGTGATCGCCGTGGGCGTGAAGGAGTTCATGTGCATCGGCGCCCTGCCGCCGTTCGATCACCCGCACGTGTTCCTCGACATGGGCGCCGAGACCGAGATCATCTGCCAGTACTGCTCGACGCTCTATCGCTACCGGGCCGGCCTGAAGGCGAACGAGGCGGAGCCGCAGGCCTGCGTCTGGCGGGACGACGCCAAGCTCGCCGCGGAGTAGGCGCGCGCCGGCGGTGTCCTCGGACCAGCGACCTCTCAGGATCGGGATCGTCGGAGCCGGGATCGGCGGCCTGACGGCGGCGCTGTCGCTGTCGGATGCCGGCCATTCCGTGACGGTGATCGAGCGCCGGACCGGCTTCAGCGAAGTCGGGGCCGGGATCCAGATCTCGCCCAACGCGAGCCGCGTCCTGGCGGCGCTCGGCGTATCCGCGGCCCTGCGGCGGGCGGCCAGCGAGCCGCCGGGGGTCGAGATCCGCGCCCTCGCCAGCGGCCGGCGCATCGGCGGCGTCGCCCTCGGGGCCGACGCGCAGGCGCAGTTCGGCGCGCCCTACTACGTGATCCACCGGGCCGATCTGCAGACCCTCCTGCTCGACGCCCTGCGGGGCCGTCCGGCGATCCGCCTCATGATGGGCCGCACCGTCACGGACGTCGCCGAGACGATCTCGGACGCCGTCGTGACCGCGGAGGGCGCCGCCGGCCCGCAGGCGCTCACCTTCGATCTGGTGGTCGCGGCCGACGGGCTGCGCTCGCGTCTGCGCGCCCATCTCGACGCGGCGCCGCTCCGGCCGGGCTATGCGGCGGCGTGGCGGGCGCTGGTCCCGATCGAGGCGGCGCCGGAGGCCCTGCGCGGTCCGGCGACCGGCCTCTGGCTCGGGCGGAACCGCCACGTGGTCCATTACCCGGTGCGGGACGGCCAGCTCCTCAACGTCGTGGCCGTCGTCCCCGAAGCGGTGGGCGACGAGGGCTGGGGCCGGCTCGGAGAGCCGGCCGTGCTGCGGGCCCAGCTCCGGGGCTGCGCCGGACCCCTGCGCGATCTTCTCAGCCTGCCGGATTCCTGGCTGGTCTGGTCGCTCGCCGACCGGGCCGTGGCGCGTCCGCTGGCGCGCGGCCGGATCGCGCTGATCGGCGATGCGGCCCATCCGGTCCTGCCCTACCTGGCGCAGGGCGCGGCCCTGGCCATCGAGGATGCCGCCGTGCTGACGCGCGCGCTCGCCGACCGGGCCGACGTCCCGGCGGCGCTCGCCGCCTTCTCGGCGGAGCGGACCGGCCGCCTCCGGCGCGTCCAGAGGGCGGCCCGGGGGAACGGCCGCACCTACCACGCCAGGGGGCTCGTGGCCTTTTTGCGCAACGCCGTCATGGGTCGCCTCGGCCCCCACGGCATGCGCGACCGCTACGCCTGGCTGTATGGCTGGACGCCGCCCGCTTGATCGCGCCCGCTGCCGCCGCTACCGAGAAGCCCGGGCGGACGTGGCGGAACCGGTAGACGCACGAGACTTAAAATCTTGCGGCCGCAAGGCCGTGCGGGTTCGAGTCCCGCCGTCCGCACCAGCCCTCGTCTGGGTTGAAGGTATCTGACCGAACCGGTCGGGATGTCCTTCGGGGCAAGGCATGCGTCTTCGCAGTCTTTGCAGTCTTTGCAACGCGATCCCTTGAACGCGCACTCGTACGGACAGCCTAAAATTTGTGCAGACTCCGGGAAATCGCTCGCGTCAGATGCGCCAGCGGGGTTCGAAAATCATTTTCCGCGAAGTGGTAATGGTCGGCTCACAGGGAATTGATCTTCGGCGACGTTCTCGATTTTCGCTCTGTGAGATTCAGTATACCAGACATGAACATACTGAAATCGTAGCTGTTTACCTCGTTTGGGGGACATTCAGTTAGGCTTTTGCAATTACCATCATTTGGGCTCGCCACAGATGAGTGACGGACATGATCGACGACGGTCCCCCCATCAAATTCGTTGCCCTCTGGGGTATGTTCGCTCTCCTGATGCTGTTCGGTCAGGCGCAGCTCATCAGCCATGGCGCGAATATCTCCCTGTCTTATCAAGTGGAACAGAGCGCTGAACCCGCGTTGATGGCGGCTTTGGACTGACGCTCTGAAGTTGACGGGGAAAATCGGTCTGGCACCGATGATCCAGACTGCTTGACGGGTGTCAGCCGGCGGCGACGGGCGGGCGTAATGCCTCCCTCAGCCTTGCGGCGGTTGCCCACACAGCGCCGGCATCACGGGAACGCCGGCACGCCGCCGAACGACGATGCGACGGCACTCGCGGGCACGCCGCGTGACGTGGCCGATACGCCTCCTTCGACCGCGCCGGGAATGATTGGCTTGACGGACCCGCGCCCGCAGATCCGTGCGCAGCGAGTCGGCATCGGACCCTTCCTCGGCGCTCAGGCGGCTCAAACATCCGGGCGCCGCGCCCGGCGCGGCCGGGGCGGCGTGACAGCGCTGGGATGCCGGGCGTCAGAAGCCTCCGGATCCGTCGCATTTGACCGATCCGCGAAACCGCCGCCTACCGTTTCCGTGTCAGGCTCCCCGCAAGGAGACCCTGCATGATCGACGCCCTTCAGACCGCCACCGCCGGCATGAGCCGCGCGAGCGACCGGCTCGGGAAGGCCGCCCAGACCATCGCGGCCAGCGGAGCGCCGGCCGGCGACACCGCGCTGGCGCCCGCCGCCCAGGTCGACCTGTCGGGAGCCGCCGTGGACCTGATCGGGGCGAAATCCGCCTTCGCGCTCAACGCCGCCGTGGCGCGCACCGCCGACCGCATGACCGGGCAGCTCCTCGACATCAGCGCCTGAAAGCCGGAACCGCGAGGCCGGCGAGGATCGCGGCCGCCGCGAACAGCAGCGCCACGCCGACGAGGCGGTAGGCGACCACGCCGACCACGCCGCCCGCCAGGAAGGCGCCGACGGTGGACAGGTGCAGCCGCAGGCGCGCGGGGTCGTGGGGTTTCAGCGGGCCGGTTCCGGACGCGCCGCGATCCAGCCAGCGCGCCAGCTCAATTCCGATATCGGTGATCGTGCCGGTGACGTGCGTGGTCCGCACCCGGGCTTCGGAGATCTTGGTCACGGCCGCATTCTGCAGGCCCAGGATGAAGCTCAGGCCCGCCACGAGGGTGTGGCTCCGGGCCGGCTCATCGAGGGGCAGCACGAGCAGGCCGACGGCGACGAGGAGGATCGCCTCGGCGAAGACGCTGGAGGCGTAGGCGCCGAGATCGGCCCTGCGGCGCCGGCGGCGGATCAGGAGCGTCGAGGTCGCGGCGCCGAGCACGAACAGGAGGACGAGCAGCAGCGCCTGTCCGGCCAGCACGAGATCCCCGGTCCCGGTGCGGTCCGAGATCGCCGAGACGTTGCCGGTCATGTTCGAGGCGTAGAGGCCGACGGCGTAGAAGCCCGCGGTGTTCAACGCACCGGCCACCGCGGCGAGCGACAGGGCGAGGTCCCGGTCGGCCTCGGGGGTGCGCGACTCGCCTTCGTGGACCAGCATGGATTCGTCGATCGTGTGGAAGATCGGCGGCGTTACAGCCGAACTGTGGGGTCCGCATCAAGCGCCCCGCGCCAGACCGCCCGGGATAACCGCGGGCGGCGGAGCAGACCGGGTCGGAGGCCGCGCCCAAGTCAGGGGCCGCGCCCAATCCGGCACGCCCGATCCCGAGGTGCCTGCACGATTCTGCGGGATCAGGCAGGAACACCCGGCTCATGCCCGACCGATCGGATCGGGGGTCTTGCCCGGTGGCGTCGCGGCGTCCGGCTCACCAGCCGCGGTCGCCGTAGCCGCCTTCCCAATCGCGGTGGCCCCAATCGCCGTGCCAGTGACGGGCGGGGCCGTAGCCGACCGGCACCCGCTCGTAGGTCACGGTCCGCCGGGTGGCGTAGACCGGAGCGTCCTCCTCGTACACGCGGTAGGCGGGCGCCGGCCGGACCACCACGGGTGCGGCGTAGGAATCGGCATATCCGTAGCCGTAGCCGTAGGCCGGGACCGCGTGGGCCTGCGTCGCGGCGCCGATCAGCGCGCCGGCCGCGAGGCCGCCGATGAGGCCCGCCGCGATGGCGCCGCCGCGCGCCTCGGCCTGCGTGGAGGCCAGGGTGCCCGCGCCGATAAGCGCGGCGGCCGAGAGCAGAGCGATGCGTTTCATGACCTGTCTCCGAAGGAAGCAAGGGCCGCGTCAGGCGGCCCGGATCACGAACCGGAGAATGCCCGCATCGGGCTGCACCGAGCGTGAAGCCGCCCTGCAGCCACCGTTCAGCTTGCGGGCCCGACCGCCCCGGCCGGCACCTCCCGGATGTAGCCCCGGGAGATCAGGCGGCTGCGCTCGCGGGTGCGCCGCTCGGCGTCCATGAGATCCGACAGGGCGTCGGCGATGGCGCATCGCAGGGCGATCCCGGCATCGCCGCCGGCGAAGCCGAGATACGCGGCGCTGATCGCCTCGATGGGGCAGCCGTGATCGTCGCGGGTGGCACTGGCCTGGGTCGACATCGTGGTCTCCTTCGTTGCGCCCGGGAACGAAAAGAGAACAAGCCATAATGGTTAATGCTTCGTCAACGGCCGCCCCGCCACCGCACCGAGGCCCCCGGAAGCCTGTGGAAAACGCCGATTTGGCTGGCTGAGGTCTGTGGATAAGACCTCATTCGGGCAACCGCGGCAGCGGCGTCCCGTCGGCGGGAATCGCGTAGCGCGCCGCGTTCAGCTCCATGGCGAGCAGGGTGTAGTAGCCGGAGATCGCCGCCAGATCGACGATCGCCGCCCGGCCGAAACGGGCCTCGGCGCGGGCGAAGGTCGCGTCGGAGACGCGCTTCGTGTCCTGCAGCTCCGCGGTGAAATCGTACACGATGGTCTCGTCGTCGCTCATCTTCTGGGGCCGGCGCCCGTCGCGGATCGCCGCGACGATGTCCGGAGCGATCCCGGCCTTCTCGGCAATCGGCGCGTGGACGTACCACTCGTAATCCTGCGTCCAGCGCCGGGCGGTCATCAGGATCACCAGCTCCGACAGGGTGGTGCCGATCTTCGGCTTGAAGCGGAGGTAGTCGCCCATGGAGCGGGCCAGCGTCATCACCTCCGGCGAGTGCATGAGCGGCTCGAACGGCCCGAACGGGGGCTTTCCCCGGGCCTGCGTGAACGCCTCGGCGGCCTGCTTCTGCTCGGGCGTGTAAGCGTCGGGTGAAATCGTGGGCAGCCGGACCTGCGCCTCGGCGACGGCCACACCGGGACAAGCGGCGCAGGACAGGGCGGCCAGCGCCAGTGCGAGGCGGGACGGCGTCATGGGTTCCTCCAGAAGTGGCGTTCGGCGACGCGCCACGATCGCGGCCCGCGCCGCCGCAGGCCAGGGTTCCGGAAGCTGAACCGTTTTCGAAATCCCCCCGTCGTCACGGCGTGTCGGCATGGTTGCGCTCGGCGCCGGGCCGCGCCATCAGCGACGGCGATGCCCGACCGCTCCCCCGCGCTTCCGATCGAGGCGGCGCTCCCCGATCTCCGGCGCGCCCTCGCGGCGCGGAACGCGGCCGTCCTGGTGGCGCCCCCCGGCGCCGGCAAGACGACGCGGGTCCCCCTCGACCTCCTCGCGGCACCATGGCTCGGCGGCCGCAAGATCGTCTTGCTGGAGCCGCGCCGCCTCGCGGCCCGGGCCGCCGCCGCCCGGATGGCGCAGACGCTCGGCGAGCCGGTCGGCGGGACGGTCGGCCTGCGCGTCCGGCTCGGCTCGAAGATCTCGGCGCGGACCCGCATCGAGGTCGTGACCGAGGGCGTGTTCACCCGAATGATCCTCGACGACCCGGAATTGTCGGGCATCGGCGCGGTCCTGTTCGACGAGTTCCACGAGCGCTCCCTCGACGCCGATCTGGGCCTCGCGCTGGCCCTCGACGCCCAGGGCGGCCTGCGGGAGGATCTGCGGATCCTGGTCATGTCGGCGACCCTCGACGGCGCGCGGGTCGCGCGGCTGATGGGCGATGCCCCGGTGGTCGCCTCGGAGGGCCGCGCCTTCCCGGTGGAGACCCGATACGTCGACCGCGATCCGAACCGGCGGATCGAGGAGAGCGTCGCCGAGGTCACGCTGCGCGCGCTGCGGGCGGATCCCGGCTCGGTGCTGGTGTTCCTGCCCGGTCAGGCCGAGATCCGCAGGACCGCCGACCTCCTGGCCGAGCGCGTCGGCCCGGAGGTGCAGCTGGCGCCGCTCTACGGTGCGCTCACGCCGGCCGAGCAGGATCGGGCCGTCGCGCCGGCGCCCGAAGGCACCCGGAAGGTCGTCCTGGCGACCAGCATCGCCGAGACCTCGCTGACCATCGAGGGCGTGCGGATCGTGGTGGATTCCGGACTGGCCCGGATCCCGGTCTACGAGGCCGGGCTCGGCCTGACGCGTCTCGTCACCGCGCGCGCCTCCCGGGCGTCCGTGGATCAGCGCCGCGGTCGTGCCGGCCGGACCGAGCCGGGCGTCTGCTGGCGGCTCTGGTCGGAGGCGGGCACCAGCGCCCTCGAACCGTTCTCGCGCCCCGAGATCCTGTCGGCCGACCTGGCCGGGCTGCTCCTCGATTGCGCCGCCTGGGGCGTCGGCGATCCGCGGACCCTCGCGTTCCTCGACCCCCCGCCGGCACCGGCCCTGGCGGAGGCCCGGGCCCTCCTGGCCGACCTGGGCGCCCAGGATCAGGACGGTCGGCTCACGGAGGTCGGCCGCCGGCTGCGCGCCCTTCCGCTGCCCCCGCGACTTGCCCGGATGGTGACGGTCGCGGCGGTGACCGGCGATGCGCACGCCGCCGCGGATCTCGCGGCCGTCCTGGTGGAGCGCGGTCTCGGCGGCGACGGGGTCGATCTCGACGACCGGGTCGAGCGGTTCCGCCGGGACCGGGGCGGCCGGGCCGCGGACATGCGCCGCCTCGCCGAGGGCTGGGCGCGGATCGCCGGGGAAAAGCGGCGCGGCGGCAGCCCGGTCCCCTCCGGCCCGCTCCTGGCGCTGGCCTATCCGGACCGGGTCGCCCGCGCCCGGGGACGCGAGGGCGAGTTCGTCATGGCGAGCGGCCGGGCGGGCCGCCTCGACCCGGCCAGCCCCCTCGCGCGGGAGACCTTCCTGGTCGTCGCCGATCTCGCTGGATCGGCCGGGAATGCCCGCATCCTGGCTGCGGCCGCCATCGACGCGGAGGCGATCGAGCGCCTGTTCGCCGACGGGATCGAGGCCCGCACCGAGATCGCCTTCGATCCGCAGGCAGCGGCGCTGCGGGCGCGCGCGGCAAGGCGCCTCGGTGCGGTCAGCCTGGGTGAGCGGCCATTGCGGGTTCCGCCCGACGGCGCGAGCGCCGAGATCCTGGCGAACGGCATCGCCGGCCTCGGCCTAGACCGACTGCCCTGGACCGCTTCCCTGTCGCAATGGCGCGCGCGGGTGATGTTTCTGCGCGCCGCCGAAGGGGACCCGTGGCCGGACCTCTCGGACGAGGCCCTCGCCCGGACGGCGGCGGCCTGGCTGGCGCCGGCGCTCGTCGGCCGGACCGCCCTGGCCTCCGTGACGGCCGACGATCTCGCGGGCGCCCTGCAGAGTTTGCTGCCCTGGCAGCTCCGGTCACGGCTCGACACCGAAGCCCCGACCCATGTCGCGGTGCCGACAGGCTCGCGCCTGCCGGTGGATTACGCCGCGGACGAGCCGGCTCTCTCCGTTCGGGTCCAGGAACTCTTCGGCCTCGACCGCCATCCCACGGCGGGCGGGCGGCCCCTCGTCCTGCACCTGTTGTCGCCGGCCCAGCGGCCGATCCAGATCACCCGCGACCTGCCGGGGTTCTGGCGCGGGTCCTGGGCGGGCGTCCGCGCCGAGATGCGCGGTCGCTATCCCCGCCACCCCTGGCCGGAGGATCCGCTCAGCGAGGCGCCGACCCGCCGGACGAAGCCGCGGGGAACCTGACGGCCGCCTTCCCTGTCTCCGCCTCGCTATCCATGGACCGACACGATGACCGCAAACACAACCGCAGACGATGCCGGTACCGGAGGCTGGGACCTCGTGGAGGACGCGGGCTTCATCGCGCATGTGGGTCCGCTGCATCTGCGGCCCGAAAACGGGGCCTACGCGTTCCGCGCGGCGCAGAAGCATGCCAACCTGATCGGTGTGGTCCACGGCGGCATGCTGATGAGCTTCGCCGACCGTGCCCTCGGCGAGACCGCCATGCGCGCGGCGGACGGCGCCAATTGCGTCACCATCCAGCTCGAGATGAAGTTCATCGACGTCGGCCGCCTCGGCGACTGGCTCGAGATCCGCCCGCAGGTGGTCAAGCGCACCGGATCGCTGGTGTTCATGCGCGGCGATGTCCGGCACGGCACCCGGCACGTGGCCTCGGCCGACGGTGTGTGGAAAATTCTCCGTCGCAAAGGCGGTTGACCGGAACCGCTACCGCGCCGTTATGTCGCACCCGGCCAGGGTTGGCGGGAGGCGGCGAGGCTCCGCACTGCGGGGCCGCGCATAGGCCGCTGCGGGGGGGATTCGACACCGCGCCGACCGATACCGCCCTGGCGCTCGCCCCGTCCAGGCGCGCGGTTCTGGCGGGCCTCGGCGCCGCGATGGCCACGGTCGGCAGCGCGGCGGCTCGGCCGGAACCGCCCAGAACGATCACGAACCCGCCGCGGGACTTCGGGCCGGGCGCCTACTTTGCCGATCCGGACGTGCTGGCGGTCGATCCGGCCTTCGAGCCCTACGTCGTGCCGAACTGCGCGATTCGCCGCCTTTGGGCCGGCGCCCTCTGGGCGGAGGGGCCGGCGTGGAACAGCGTCGGCCGGTTCGTCGTGTGGAGCGACATCCCGAACAACCGGCAGATGCGGTGGCTGGAGGAGGACGGGCACGTCTTGACCTTCCGCGCACCCAGCAACAATTCGAACGGCAACAGCTTCGACCGTCAGGGGCGCCAGCTCTCCTGCGAGCACGCCGCCCGGCGCGTGGTCCGCTACGAGCTGGACGGCTCGGCGACGGTGCTGGCCGACGGCTTCGACGGCAAGCCGCTGAACGCACCGAACGACGTCGTCCAGCACGCGGACGGGTCCTGCTGGTTCACCGATCCGCCCTACGCTGCCCAGCTCTACGAGGGCCTGCCGGACGAGGCGGGCGGCCCCGCGGATCCGCTGGGCATCTGAACCCGCGGCTGGGGCAGCCGGCGGGAGTCATGACGGCGCGACGGTCCCAGCCGCACGCCGTCTATCGGGTCGACCCCTCCAGATCTGCTCCCGGACCGGGCCGGCCTGACATCGTGCCCCTGATCGGCGATGTCGCGGACGGGAGACGGGTCGACTTCGGCGCGGCATCGATGTCCGGTGGCGCGCCCGCGGAGCCATCGCGCCCCGTTTGAGGGCCCGACCGTGGCTGCCGGCGCTCGGGACGCTATCTTGGCGGGCATGAGTGAGGATCCGGCCATCGACCCGACCCTGAGCCGCCTCGGCGCGGCCCTCGGCGACCTGCCGAAGCGGGGGCTGCCGCCGGTGGAGCGCTGGGACCCGCCCTATTGCGGCGCGATCGATATCCGCATCGCCGCCGACGGGTCGTGGCACCACAACGGCTCGCCGATCCGTCGCGACAAGCTGGTCAAGCTCTTCGCCACGATCCTGAGGCGGGAGCCGGACGGGCGAACGGTGCTGGTCACGCCGGTCGAGAGCGTCGGGATCACCGTCGAGGACGCCGCCTTCGTGGCCGTCGAGATGGCGGTCGACGGAACGGGCGAGGGTCGGCGCATCGCCTTCCGCACCAATGTCGACGACCTCGTGCAGGTCGATGCCGAACACGCCCTGCGCTTCGAGGAAGGGCCGGACGGGGCGCTCAAGCCCTATCTCCACGTCCGACGGGGGCTCTGGGCGCTGGTCACCCGGGCGCTGACCTACGATCTCGTCGAGCTCGCGGAGGAGCGCCCCGTCGATGGGGTGCCCTGGCTCGGGCTGTGGGCCGGCGGCACCTTCCACACCATCGCCCCCGCTGCCGCGTGAACGCTCCGCTCGCCGACTTCCTCGCCCGCGCCGCCTCCGGCCTGTCGCCGGATCCGCCCGGGCCGGAGGATCCGACCTCCAATCCCCGCGGCGACCACAGCCTCGACCCGGACGGCGCCGCCGTGATGCCGCCGCCGCCCCACCGTCGGGCGGCGGTGCTGGTGCCGGTCGTGTTCCGTGCGGACGGGCCGAGCCTCATCCTGACGATGCGGGCCGCCAATCTGCGCGACCATTCCGGACAGGTTGCCCTTCCGGGAGGCAAGATCGATCCCTCCGATCCGGGCCCGGCGGACGCAGCCCTGCGGGAGGCCTTCGAGGAGATCGGACTGCCGCCCGCCGCCGTGCGGCTGCTCGGCTATCTCGACCCCTACCTGTCGGGCACCGGGTTCCTGGTGACCCCGGTGATCGGCTTGATCGATGCGGGGACGCGCCTGACGCCCAATCCGGCGGAGGTGGCCGACGTCTTCGAGGTGCCGCTCGCGGTTCTGATGGACCGGGAGCGCTATCGCCTGCGCTCCCGGTCCTGGCAGGGGCGCGAGCGCTGGTTCTATGCCCTGACCTTCGGCGAGCGGCTGATCTGGGGCGTCACGGCCGGGATCCTCAACAACCTTCGGGAGCGGCTCTACCCGGACGTGGCACCGGGCGACGTCCGCCCCGCGGCGCGATAGGCTGGATCCATGCTGCGTCGCGTCCTCGAAGAGTTCGGCCTCTTCCTCATCCCCTTCGCCCTGTTCCTCGCCTACCTGCTGCTGGTCGGCCGCAACCCGCTGCGCCGGACGCACTGGGACGCGCATCTCTGGCGCCTCGTCCTCGCCGGTCTGGCCGTGGTGATCGGCACCCTCGTCTACGAGGGTCTCTTCTCCGAGCGCCGGGCCGGCGGCTACGTGCCGACCCACATGGAGAACGGCCAGCTCGTCCCGGGCGGCTTCCGGTGAATCGCGCCCTCGATCACGCCGGCCTGGCGGCCCTGCTCGACCGCCCGGGCGTGCGTCGGGTGCTGGCCGCCCTGGAGGCTCCCGGTGCCGAGACCCGCCTGATCGGCGGCTGCGTGCGCGACGCGCTGCTCGGAGTGCAGACCGCCGATATCGACATGGCCACCACGCTGCCGCCGGAAGCGGTGATCGCCGCGGCCCGGCGGATGCCGGGCCTCAAGGCGGTGCCGACCGGCATCGAGCACGGGACGGTCACGCTGGTGGCCGAGGACGGGCCGATCGAAGTCACCACCCTGCGGGAGGATATCGAGACGGATGGGCGCCACGCGGTCGTCCGGTTCGGCACCGACTTCGACCGCGATGCCGCGCGCCGGGACTTCACGATCAACGCGCTCTCGCTCGACGCGGCCGGCACGGCGCACGATCCGGTGGGCGGCTTGGCGGATCTGCAAGCGGGGCGGGTGCGCTTCATCGGCGATCCCGCGACCCGTATCCGGGAGGACGCCTTACGCATCCTGCGCTTTTTCCGCTTCCAGGCCCGCTTCGGGGCCGGGGCAGCCGACGAGGCGGCGCTCGCCGCCTGCGTGGCGGCCCGCGACAGCCTCGATCGGCTCTCCCGTGAGCGCGTCCGCGCGGAGTTCCTGAAGCTGCTGGCGGCCTCCGGCGGTCCGGCCCTGGTGGCGACCCTGAGCGCGACCGGGCTGCTGCAGCGGATCACCGGCGGCGTCGGCGAGCTCGGGCGGCTGGAACGCGCCGCGGCCGCGGCACTGAGCCCGGTGATGCGGCTCGCGGCCCTGGCGGTCGGGGCCCGGCACGACGCGGATCGCCTGCGCGACCAGCTGCGTCTCTCGAAGGCCGAGCACGCGCAGCTCGTCGGCTACGCCGACGCGTCGGCCGATCTGCGGACTCGCGCGGTGGTGGAGGCGGCGGCGTTGCGGGCCCTGGCGGCGGGGCATGGCCTGCCGCTGCTCACCGACACCCTGGCGATCCTGGCGGGTGAACCGCGGCCCGTGGTGACGGACGAGGCGCTGTCCGCGCTCCGGACGCTCGGCCGTGATGGAGGCCCGCCGGCGTTTCCCCTGGCCGGCGCGGATCTCGTCGCCGCGGGCGTATCGCCGGGCCCCGCGATCGGCCGGGGCCTGTCCGCGGCACGGAAGGCCTGGCTCGAGCAGGGGTGCCCGGTCGGCCCGGCGGTCAAGGACGAGCTTCTGATACGGGCGCTGAAGAGCGCCCGCTGAACCGCGTTCAGAGCTTCAGGAGCGCCTTGGTCTCCTGGAGCTGGACGATCTGGCCGTTCAGCTCCTCGCGCTTCTGGAGATCGTCCGTGGCGTCGCGCTGCATCTCGGCGGACTCGATGTCCCGGTCGAGGGATTCGGGCGTCAGCTCCTCGATGGGCGCGGCGCGCTCGGCCAGGACGGTCACCGCCGTGGGGCCGATGTCGGCGAAACCGCCGCGGACGTAGATCCGCTTGCCGTTGCCCTGGCTCTCGGTGATGACGATGACCCCGACGCGCAGGGAGGTCAGCACCGGTGCGTGGCCCGGCATGACGGTCATCTCGCCCTCGGTGCCGGGCAGCTGAACGGCGGTCACCTCGCCGGAATACAGCGTCCGCTCGGGGCCGACGAAATCGAAGTGGAAGGTGGCCATAGCCTCAAGCTTTCCCGCATCCGCAACAGGCTCTCCTCCCCCATGCGGGGAGGAGAGGGAGGGCGCAGCCTTACGCGGCCTTCAGCTTCTTGGCCTTCTCCTGGGCCTGCTCGATCGTGCCGACCATGTAGAAGGCGGCCTCGGGCAGGTCGTCGTAATCGCCGTTCACCAGGCCCTTGAAGCCCTTGATGGTGTCCTCCAGCGGCACCTGCACGCCCGGCGAGCCGGTGAACACCTCGGCCACCGAGAAGGGCTGCGAGAAGAAGCGCTCGATCTTGCGGGCGCGGGCGACGGTGAGCTTATCCTCCTCGGACAGCTCGTCCATGCCCAGGATCGCGATGATGTCCTGGAGCGCCTTGTAGCGCTGCAGGGTCTGCTGCACCCGGCGGGCGACGTCGTAGTGCTCCTCGCCGAGGATCGTCGGCGACAGCATGCGCGAGGTCGAGTCCAGCGGATCCACCGCCGGGTAGATGCCCTTCTCGGCGATCGAGCGGGACAGCACGGTGGTGGCGTCGAGGTGGGCGAACGAGGCGGCGGGCGCCGGGTCGGTCAGATCGTCGGCCGGCACGTAGATGGCCTGCACCGAGGTGATCGAGCCCTTGTTGGTGGTGGTGATGCGCTCCTGGAGCGCGCCCATGTCGGTGGCGAGCGTCGGCTGGTAGCCCACCGCCGAGGGGATGCGGCCCAGCAGCGCCGACACTTCGGAGCCCGCCTGCGTGAAGCGGAAGATGTTGTCGACGAAGAACAGCACGTCCTGGCCCTCGTCGCGGAACTGCTCCGCGATGGTCAGGCCGGTGAGCGCGACCCGCGAGCGGGCGCCGGGCGACTCGTTCATCTGGCCGTACACCAGGGCGCACTTCGAACCCTCGGCCGAGCCGTTGTTCTCCTTCGGGTCCATGTTGACCTTGGACTCGATCATCTCGTGGTAGAGATCGTTGCCCTCGCGGGTCCGCTCGCCGACGCCGGCGAACACCGAGTAGCCCGAGTGCACCTTGGCGATGTTGTTGATCAGCTCCATGATCAGCACGGTCTTGCCAACGCCGGCGCCGCCGAACAGGCCGATCTTGCCGCCCTTGGCGTAGGGCGCGAGCAGGTCCACCACCTTGATGCCGGTCACCAGGATCTGCGCCTCGGTGGACTGGTCGGCGTAGGACGGAGCCGGCTGGTGGATCGCCCGGTAGGTGTCGCACACGACAGGACCGGCCTCGTCGATCGGCTCGCCGATGACGTTCATGATCCGGCCCAGCGTGTTCATGCCGACCGGGACCTTGATGGGCTCGCCGGTATCGGTGCACTCCTGGCCGCGGGTCAGACCCTCGGACGTGTCCATGGCGATGCAGCGGACGGTGCTCTCGCCGAGCTGCTGGGCGACCTCGAGGACGAGGCGGGCGCCGTTGTTCTTGGTCTCCAGGGCGTTCAGGATCTCGGGCAGGTGCCCGTCGAACTGCACGTCGACCACGGGGCCGATGACCTGGGTGATCTTGCCGACCTTGTTGGAGCCGGTGCCGGGGATTGCGGTGTTGGCCATGGTGAATCTACCCTTCAAGCTGTGCGGTCAGGTCGCGGAGCCTCAGAGGGCCTCCGCGCCCGAGATGATCTCGATGAGTTCCTTGGTGATCATGGCCTGACGCGTGCGGTTGTAGATCAGCGTCTGCTTCTTGATCATCTCGCCGGCGTTGCGGGTGGCCGAATCCATGGCGCTCATGCGCGCGCCCTGCTCGGACGCGGCGTTCTCCAGGAGCGCCCGGTAGATCTGCACGGTGAGATTCTTCGGCAGCAGCGTCTCCAGGATCGCCTCCTCGGAGGGCTCGAACTCCAGGGCGGCGTTGCCGGCAGCCGCCTTCGCATCGGTGTCGGCCTCCGGCAGCTCGGCCGGGATCAGCCGCTGCGCGGTGGGGATCTGCGAGATGACCGACCGGAATTCCGAGAAGAACAGGGTCGCCACGTCGAACTCGCCGGCCTCGAAGCGGGTGAGGATCTTGTCGGCGATCTCGGCGGCGAACTCGTAGTCCACCGGGCGGTTGCCGCGGATGTCCATGCTCTCGACGATCTGGTCGCGGTACAGGCGGCGCAGCTGGTCGTAGCCCTTCTTGCCGACCGTCATGATCTTGACGGTCCGACCCTCCGCGGTGAGCTTCTGGATGTATTCCCGCACCGCCAGCCGGACGATCGAGGAGTTGAAGGCGCCGCACAGGCCGCGATCCCCGGTGCAGACCACCAGGAGATGGGTCTGCTCCGCGCCGGTACCGGACAGGAGCCTCGGCGCGCCGACGCCGCCGATCAGGTTGCCGGCGAGGTTGCCCAGCACCATCGCCATCTTCTCGGCATAGGGACGGCCCGCCTCGGCGGCCATCTGCGCCCGGCGCAGCTTGGCGGCGGCGACCATCTGCATGGCCTTGGTGATCTTCTGCGTCGCCTTCACCGAGGTGATGCGGTTGCGCAGGTCTTTCAAACTCGCCATCGGGCCGCGTCCAGGTCCATCAGAGAGGGCCTCTCCTCCCCTGTGCGGGGAGGAGCCGAAGGTCGGGGTGGTTCAGGATGAAGCGCAGCGGTCTCGTCTGCACCACCCCCACCCGTGCCCCTCCCCGCAGGGGGAGGGGGCTTCGATCAGCTGATCGACTTGGCGACGCCCTCGACCACGCTCTTGAGCTTGCCGGCATTGTCGTCCGACAGGTCCTTCGAGGCGGCGATGGAGTCGAGCAGGTCCTTGTGCTTCGAGCGCAGCGTGCCGAGCAGCGAATCCTCGAAGGCGCGGATCTTGCTGACCGGGAGCTTGTCCAGGTAGCCGTTCACGCCGGCGTAGATCACCGCGACCTGTTCTTCCATCTTCAGCGGCGAGAACTGCGGCTGCTTCAGGAGCTCGGTGAGCCGCGAGCCGCGGTTCAGGAGCTGCTGGGTGGAGGCGTCGAGGTCGGAGCCGAACTGCGCGAAGGCAGCCATCTCGCGGTACTGCGCGAGCTCGCCCTTGATCTTGCCGGCGACCTTCTTCATCGCCTTGGTCTGGGCCGAGGAGCCGACCCGCGACACCGACAGGCCGACGTTCACCGCCGGGCGGATGCCCTGGTAGAACAGGTCGGTCTCCAGGAAGATCTGGCCGTCGGTGATCGAGATCACGTTGGTCGGGATGTAGGCCGAGACGTCGTTGGCCTGGGTCTCGATGACCGGCAGCGCGGTCAGGGAGCCGTTGCCGGCGGCGTCGCCCATCTTGGCGGCGCGCTCCAGAAGGCGGCTGTGCAGGTAGAACACGTCGCCCGGGTAGGCCTCGCGGCCCGGCGGCCGGCGCAGCAGCAGGGACATCTGGCGATAGGCGACCGCCTGCTTGGACAGGTCGTCGTACACGATCACGGCGTGCATGCCGTTGTCGCGGAAATACTCGCCCATGGCGCAGCCGGCGAACGGCGCGATGAACTGCATCGGCGCCGCGTCCGACGCGGTCGCGGCGATGACGATCGAGTACTCCATCGCGCCCTGGTCCTCGAGGACCTTCACGAACTGGGCGACCGTCGAGCGCTTCTGACCGATGGCGACGTAGATGCAGTAGAGCTTGGCCTTCTCGTCGCCGCCGGCGGCGTGGCCCGGCTTCTGGTTCAGGATCGTGTCGAGGGCGATGGCGGTCTTGCCGGTCTGACGGTCGCCGATGATCAGCTCGCGCTGGCCGCGGCCCACCGGGATCAGGGCGTCGATCGCCTTCAGGCCCGTGGCCATCGGCTCGTGCACCGACTTGCGCGGGATGATGCCCGGCGCCTTCACGTCGACCCGGCGGCGCTCGGTGGAGACGATCGGGCCCTTGCCGTCGATCGGGTTACCGAGACCATCGACCACGCGGCCGAGGAGGCCCTTGCCCACCGGCACGTCCACGATGGCGCCGGTCCGCTTGACGGTCTGGCCCTCCTTGATCTCGCGGTCGGAGCCGAAGATCACGATGCCGACGTTGTCCTGCTCGAGGTTGAGGGCCATGCCGCGCACGCCCGACTCGAACTCGACCATCTCGCCGGCCTGGACGTTGTCGAGGCCGTAGGCGCGGGCGATGCCGTCGCCGACGGACAGGACCTGCCCGACCTCGGAGACCTCGGCCTCCTCGCCGAAGTTCTTGATCTGCTCTTTCAGGATCGCGGAGATCTCGGCGGCGCGGATGTCCATACTCGGGGCCTCTGTCGCTAATGCGTCTGTGCGTGTTCGGATCGGATGGGGGCGCTTACGGCGCGGCCCGCATCGCGAGGCGGATACCGTTGAGCTTGGTCTTGAGGGAGGCGTCGACCATGCGCGAGCCCATCTTCAGGACGAGACCGCCGATCAGGCTCGGGTCGACGACGAGGTCGACGTCGACATCGGCCTTGGCGATGTCGCGGAGCGACGCCTTGATCTCCTCGAGCACGGTGTCGGACGGCTTCTCGGCCACCCGCACCTGGGCGCGCACGATGCCCTTCGAGTCCTGAACCAGCGACCGGAACGCCGCGATCATGTCGGGCAGGGCGAAGAGCCGCCGGTTCGAAGCCACGAGGCGGATGAAGTTGCCGGCCAAGCCGCCGATCTCGGCCTTGTCGAGCACGGCGCCGATGGCGGCCGCCTGCTCTTCGGCGCCGAACACCGGACTGCGGACCAGGCGGCGCAGGTCCGCGCTCTCCTTCAGCAGCGTGTCGAATTGATTGAGGGATGCGGCGACCGCATCGACCTGACGCGCGTCGCGCGCGAGTTCGAACAGGGCGGAAGCGTACCGGCCCGCCACGCCTGCGACCAGGGGACCAGCCTCGGAACCGTTCTGCGCCACCCGTCGCTCTCTTCTCTGGTTGCCCGCCCGCTCCGCGCGCTCCGGCGGGAAGCGCGGTGCGAGACCGTTCGGGACGTGGGGTCGCGCCAGCAGCGGGCAGGGTCGATGACCGGCCCTTGTGGCGCGGCGACCGCCTAGCATGCCGGCATGGCCGCGCGCAACACGGACCGATGCGGCTCTGCGCGATACGGCGGCGGAAGTGTGACGTGGGGCGATCCTCAGCAGGCGAGCCGGTCGCAGCGGCGCGTGCTGGCGATCATCCGCGCCATCGCGCGCGCGCCCGGATGCCCGAGGATGCCGCTGTTGCCGAGGACGTAGGACGGCGTGGCGTAGAGCCCGAGATCGGCCGCCATCCGCATCTGGCTCTTGAGCGCCGCGCGCACCTCGTCGCTATCGGCGATCTCCTCGATCTCCGCCTGTGGGACGCCCAGGGCGGCCGCCGCCGTCAGCGCGCCGGGCCCGTCGATGCGGCCGGGCTTGCCGAGGACGGTCCGATAGAAGCCCCAGGCCGCCTCCGATCCGAGCCTGCGCTGCACCGCCAGCATGACCTTGGCGGCCTGGGCCGATTGCGGCGACAGGATCGGATTGTGGACAAGCCCGACGCGCAGCTCCCCATCGCCGTCGTGCAGCGCGACCACGTCGGCGGCGGCCTTCCGGCAATAGGGGCAGTTGAAATCGAAGAACTCGTACAGCGTCGTCCCGGCCTCCCGCGGCCCGGCATAGGTGACGCCGCGCAGGGCGGGGATCTGCCCGGTGATCTCCCCCGGCAGGATCGAATTCGCCACCGCCTTGCCGTAGTCGCCGCTGACCGCGACGCGCTGGCCATAGGATTGCGCGGCGGCGCGGCCGAGCCCCGTGCCGAGCGTGGCGCCGGCGGCGGCGAGGAGGAGTCGTCGGGAAACGGGCATGGGTCTCGTCCGGGGGCATCGCTGTCCCGCCCCGGTGGCGCCGCGGCGGAGGCGGATCAGAAGCAGGCGGTCGAGTCGGTTTGATGACCGCGGGACGTGGACGGATCCCCGTCAGGAGGCCTACCGAAACCCTCTCGGCCGGTCACCCGTCGCCCAGGCCAGCGCCCGATCGAGGCGATCGTTGCCCCAGAACAGCTCGCCGTCATCGGCCAGGAAGGTCGGCGCCCCGTAGATTCCGCGCGAGCGCGCCTCCTCGACGCTGACCCGCAGCCGGGTCTTGTTGGCCTCGGCGGCGGCGGCACGCACGGTCTGGGTCCCGTCGAGGCCGAGCGAATCGAGGATCTCGGCGACCGCGGCCGGCTCCGCGATGGAGCGACCCTCGGCGAAGCTCGCGGTGAACACCGCCTTCGAGAACGGCACCAGCCAGTCCTGGTCATGACCGAGGGTGGCGACCCGCACGGCGCTGAGGCTGTTCTGCGGGAACTGTGCGGGGCGGGTCAGCGGCGGCAGGCCGAGGTGGGCAGCCTCGCGCTCGACGTCGCGCCACATGTTCTTGCCCTTGGCCGCGTAGAGGTTGAACGGCGAGGTGGTCCAACCCTGGGCGGCGAAGAGCGGCCCGACCAGGAACGGGCGCCATCGCACCGCGACACCCGCCTCCGCGGCGGCGGCCTCGATCCGCATCGCCGCGAGGTAGGAGTACGTCGAGGCGAATTCGTACCAGAACTCCAAAATTGGCTGGCGCGCCATAGACTTCGCCTCTCCGATACACGCTCTCGGCGATGTCGACACGCAACGCCCGCGCCGTTTCTTCCACGCCCGCAAGGCCGCCGTGAGGCAAAATGCGGCCGATCCGTCGACATCGGGGCTACGCGCGAGACGGCACGCCGGTTGCAGGCCCGTGACACCCGCGATAAGCCGCGGACGCCCCGCCTCAGTTCCGGAAGCCGCATGTCCGTCCCCGCGAAGAGCCCCGTGAAGAAGGTCGTGCTGGCCTATTCCGGCGGCCTCGACACATCGATAATCCTGAAGTGGCTGCAGACCACCTATGGCTGCGAGGTCGTGACCTTCACGGCCGATCTCGGCCAGGGGGAGGAGCTGGAGCCCGCCCGCCGCAAGGCCGAGCTGCTGGGCATCAAGCCCGAGAACATCTTCATCGAGGACCTGCGCGAGGAATTCGTCCGCGACTACGTCTTCCCGATGTTCCGGGCGAACGCGGTCTACGAGGGGGTCTACCTCCTGGGCACCTCGATCGCCCGGCCGCTCATCGCCAAGAAGCAGATCGAGATCGCCGAGCGGGTCGGGGCCGACGCGGTCTGCCACGGCGCCACCGGCAAGGGCAACGACCAGGTCCGGTTCGAGCTCGGCTACTACGCGCTGAAGCCGGACGTGACGGTGATCGCACCCTGGCGCGAGTGGGATCTGCGCTCCCGCGAGCAGCTGATCGCCTTCGCCGAGCAGCACCAGATCCCGATCGCCAAGGACAAGCGCGGCGAGAGCCCGTTCTCGGTGGATGCCAACCTCCTGCACGCCTCCTCGGAGGGCAAGGTGCTGGAGGATCCGGCCGTCGAGGTGCCGGACTACGTCTTCTCGCGCACGCTCTCGCCCGAGGAGGCGCCGGATAGGCCGACCATCGTCACGATCGGCTTCGAGCGGGGCGACGCGGTCTCGATCGACGGCGAGCGGCTGTCGCCCGCGAGCCTGCTGGCCAAGCTCAACCAGCTCGGCCACGACAACGGCATCGGCCGCCTCGACCTCGTGGAGAACCGCTTCGTCGGCATGAAAAGCCGCGGCATGTACGAGACGCCCGGCGGCACCATCCTGCTCCCGGCCCACCGGGCGATCGAGTCGATTACCCTGGACCGGGGTGCCGCGCACCTCAAGGATCAGTTGATGCCGCAATACGCGGAGCTGATCTACAACGGCTTCTGGTTCTCGCCGGAGCGCGAGATGATCCAGGCCCTGATCGACCGGAGCCAGGAGAAGGTCACCGGCACGGTGCGGCTGAAGCTCTACAAGGGCGGCATCCACGTGATCGGCCGCGAGAGCCCGAACTCCCTCTACGACCAGGACCTGGTGACCTTCGAGGAGGGCGCCGTCGCCTACGACCACCGCGACGCCGCGGGCTTCATCAAGCTGAACGCCCTCCGGCTGCGGACCCTGGCGCAGCGCAGGAAGCGCGAGGGTTGAGGCTTACGCCGGCGGACGCCGCGCGTCAGGCGGGCGTCCAGGTCCCTGCCGTGCGGCGGAACGCGCCGGGCCCGAGATCGGCGTAGCGCAGGAAGATCTGCAGCGCCGGCTGCATCTCGCGATGGAGGCGGACGAGCCGCGTCTGCGAATCCTCGTCGTCGTTGGCGGCGGCCTCCGGGACGGCGGCGAGGTGGCGGCCCATGGCGGCGGTGTAGGAGCCCGCGCCGATGTAAGGGTGCTGCGGATCGACCCGCGGCACGTTGCGCGCGCCGTCCCAGCCGTAATTGAGCTGCGGGATCAGCGCGAGGTGCTCCGGGGTCACCGCGAAGGTGATGTGCTCGGGCGTCTCGCCGGTCTCGGCATCCCGGAAGACGTCGCCGACCGCGCCCTGGTCGAGCTTGGCCAGGGCATTGTGGTACTGGTACCGGCTCGGCTTCAGCGCGGCGTTCTGGGCGAAGATCGCGAGGCCGTCCTCCAGCGCGCGGTGCTCCTCCTCGGCGCCCTCGTCGTCGCCGGTGACGTTGGCGATGTCGCCGTCCCGATCGAGGCTGCCGTAGGGCGCCTCCGGATGGATCGTCGGCGCGCCCGGCTCGGCACCGCCCCAGGCGACGACCATCCGGCGGATCAGGGCGATGCGCTCCAGGGTGAGGTCGTAGACGGCGTCGTTCATCGCGTGTCGGTCCCGGATCCAGCGGAGCTGGCGTCCGTCTTACAGACCGGTTTCGGCGGCTGCTACCGTGCGGCCACGGCTTGCCGCGCGAACGGCTGGGACATAGGGATATGCCAATCGCATATCCCAGAACGGTCCGGAGGCTGAACCATGACCAGCTCCACGGTCTTCACCAGCAACCGCAGTCAGGCGGTTCGCCTCCCCAAGGCGGTGGCCTTCGCGGCAGACGTGCATCGGGTCGACATCCTGAAGATCGGCCGCACGCGGGTGATTGTGCCGACGGGGCAGAGATGGGAAGATCTCTTCCAGGATGGGCCGCGCCTCAGCGAAGACTTTCTGACCGGGCGCGAACAGCCGCCCGTGGAGACGCGCGAGCCTTTCTGATGTTGATCTACATGCTCGATACAAATATTTGTATCTATGTCATGAAAAACTACCCTGTCTGCATCAAAGATCGATTCAACGCCCTGGCTGATCAGCTCTGTATATCAAGCATCACGTTGGGAGAACTGCATTACGGCGTGGAGAAATCCGCACGCCGCACGGAGAACCTGGCGGCGATCACGCAATTTGTGGCGCGCCTCGACGTACTGCCCTTCAGCGACAAGGCGGCGGTCCACTACGGACAGGTTCGGGCCGAACTCGAGAAGGCCGGCACGCCATGTGGTGCGCACGACATGCAGATCGGCGGTCACGCCCGGAGTGAGGGGTTGATCGTGGTGACCAACAACCTGCGGGAGTTCAGCCGCATGCCCGGGGTCCGATCAGAGAATTGGATACCGGCGGCGGCCAGTCGTTCCGACTGACGCCGCGATGCGACTCATCGACCGCTGCATGCCGACTGATCATTCCGCCGACTGGCAGCCGTGATCGCCTGTCGCGCGGGATTGCGAACGGTCACCTTGACCGGCTCGGGCCGCTACCGCCGCAGGCACCCGGTCAGGCCCTCGACCTGATCCATCATGGCCTGGATCCGGGCGGCGCGGCGGCGGACCCCGGGGGAGGGGCGTCCGGCGCTGCGGGTGATCGGGTTCGGCAGGACGGCGGCAAGCAGCGCCGCCTCGCCCCGGGTGAGACGGCTCGCATCCTTGCCGAACCAGTGCCGGCTCGCGGCCTGCGCGCCGTAGATCCCGTCGCCCCATTCGGCGACGTTCAGGTAGATCTCCATCATCCGCCGCTTGCCCCAGAGGGTGTCGAGCGCCAGCGCCAGCGGGATCTCCAGGCCTTTCCGGATGTAGGAGCGGCCGGGCCACAGGAACACGTTCTTCACGGTCTGCATGGCGATGGTCGAGGCGCCCCGACTCGGCGAATCCTCGTCCTCGACGACTTCCCGGAGCGCGCCGAGATCGACGCCGTGGTCCAGGCAGAAGCGCTGGTCCTCCGATGCGATGACCGCCTGCGGCAGCACCGGCGCGATGGCGGTGAGGGCGACCGGATCCCGGCTCACGGGTTGGAGCGTCAACCATCGCCCGAGCATCAGGGTCGACGGCGGCATCACCGCGCTATAGACGAGCGCCAACAACAGCGCGAGGACGAACCCGATGGCGGGGAGCAGCAGCAGCGCTCCCACGACCTGGCGGACACGGTGGGAGCGTCGCGGGTGTGCGCGTCGGAGGTCGCGACCAGCCGCCTCCCGCCTGCGTCCCGCCCCATCCACCGTGATCTCGTCCCCGCCCGACTGACACTCGATTGGTTTTCGCAAGGCCAGGACCGGACGTAGCGCCCGATGACCCCGACCCTCTCAACGCAGGCACCGACCGGTTCGGTCAAGGTTGACACGCCGGCCGCCGATTTTACCCACAGGTTGACGGAGGTCGCCGGGACGGTCGAGACCTTCCTGGTCGGGCGCCTCGGCCCCGACGTCGGATCCGGCGAGATCGCCCGTCCGCCCCGCCTGATGGAGGCGATGCGGCACGCGGTGCTGGGCGGCGGCAAGCGCCTCCGGCCGTTCCTCGCCATCGAGACCGCCCGGATGCTCGGCGGCTCCGAGGCCGCCGCGCTCGCCGCCGGTGCCGGGGTCGAGCTGGTGCATTGCTACAGCCTCGTCCACGACGACCTTCCGGCCATGGACGACGACGACATGCGCCGGGGCAAGCCCACGGTGCACAAGGCGTACGACGAGGCCACCGCCATCCTGGTGGGCGACGCCCTGCAGACGCTGGCCTTCGAGATCGTGGCCGATCCGACCTGGCAGCCGGATCCGCGCATCCGCGCCGACCTAGTCCTGGGCCTCGCCCGGGCGTCGGGCCTCGGCGGCATGGTCGGCGGCCAGCTCCTCGACCTCACCGCCGAGGGCCGGTTCGGGGCGGCCACCATGGACGTGGACGACACCCTGCGGATGCAGGCGATGAAGACCGGCGCGATCCTGGCCTTCTCGGTGGAAGCCGGCGCGATCGTGGGGGGCGCCGACGAGAGCCAGCGCGCGTCACTTCTGCGCTACGGCCTCGCCCTCGGTCAGGCTTTCCAGATCGCCGACGACATCCTCGACCGGGAGGCGTCACCCGAGGCGATGGGCAAGGCCACCGGCAAGGACAAGGATGCCGGCAAGGCGACGCTCGTCGACCGCCTCGGCATCGACGGGGCTCGCGCCGAGTGCGATCGCCTCGTCGGCGTCTGCGAGGATGCGGTCTCCCTGTGGGGGGAGGGGGCGCGCGTCCTGCGGGACGCGGCCCGCTTCACGGTCGCGCGCAAGACCTGACGTCGATACGACCTGACCGGACCGGCTGTCGCGGAGTCGGCCGGTCGGCTCGACCGGGGCCGTGACGCCTCGCGCCCCGTGGCCGCCGGCCTCGGCGCCCTGACGCCCGATCCGGAGGCGTCGCGGATGGCATCCTGATGGCGCGGTCGTGCCGGATACTCCGTGTGGCCTTCTCGGCGGTGCCGCGTTCCGAGAGCCGGCGCCGTGATCGGCGGATCTAAAGGCCCGGGAGAGTTCGGCCCCGGAACGCCTGAAATCCCATCGGCGGCGCCCGGGGAGCGCCCGGCATCCAGCGCCGCGCCCACCCCAGCGTCGACCCACCGGCAGCGCGACAGCGGCCGGCAGGCTCAGCGGCAGCCTTCCTCCCTCGCCGATGTGGCCGATCCGGCCGCGCGGTGATCGCGACGCGACCCCGCTTCGACGCGGAGGGCTCAGAGCCGGTTGTTCTTGTTGTGGACGTCCAGGCACACGGCGGCGAGCAGGACGGCGCCCTTGATGACCTGCTGCCAATCGACGCCGATCCCCATGATCGACATGCCGTTGTTCATGATGCCGATGATGAACGCGCCGATCACCACGCCCGAGACCTTGCCGATCCCGCCGGCCGCCGAGGCGCCGCCGATGAAGCAAGCCGCGATCACGTCGAGTTCGAACCCGATGCCGGCCTTCGAGTTCGCGGTGTTGAGCCGGGCGACGAAGATCATGCCGGCCAATCCCGCCAGCGCGCCCATGTTGGCGAAGGTCAGGAAGGTCAGCCGCTCGGTCTTGATGCCGGAGAGGCGGGCGGCCTTGATGTTGCCGCCCAGCGCGTAGATCCGCCGCCCGATCGTCGTCCGGGTGGTGACGAAGCGGTAGAGCATCACCAGCACAAACAGGACGAGCAGGACGTTGGGCAGGCCGCGATACGCGCTCATCTGATACGCGAAGGCGAGCATCAGGATGGTCGTCACGCCGTTGCGGAAGACGAAGGACGCCAGTGAATCGACCGGTCCGCCGTTCCTGATCCGCGCCTGTCGGCGGCGCACGTTCAGGCCCAGGAGCACCGCCGCGAGCACGAGGGCGATCAGCACGGAGGTCCCGGGCCCGGCGAAATTGACCAGGTAGCCCTTCGAGAGGAGCTGGAACACCTCCGGGAAGGGCCCGATCGAGGCGCCCTGCAGGAGCGCCTGCGTCAGCCCGCGGAACACCAGCATGCCGGCCAGGGTGACGATGAAGCTCGGAATGGCGAGGTAGGCCACGAAGTAGCCCTGCAGCCCCCCGATCACCGCGCCCGCCAGCAAGCACGCGACGGTGGCGCTCACCGGATCGAACCCGAAGCGGACCATCAGCAGGGCCGCGAGCGCGCCCACGAAGCCGACCACGGAGCCGATCGACAGGTCGATGTGCCCGGCCACGATCACCAGCAGCATGCCCAGCGCCATGACGACGACGTAGCTGTTCTGCATGATCAGGTTGGAGAGGTTCAGCGGCTGAAACAGGACGCCGCCGGTCGTGTACTCGAAGAACAGGGTGATCAGCGCCAGGGCGAAGACGAGGCCGTACTCGCGCAGCTGCGCCGTGTGGGGCAGGCCGCGCCGCGCCTGCGGCTCGCCCGCGGATTTGTCTCCGGCACCGACGTCGTCGACGGGGATCATGGACTTGCTCGCGGTGATGTCGGTCATCCGTTCAGATCCTTGGAGCGCATGATGGCGCGCATGATCGCTTCCTGGCTCGCATCGGCGCGCGGGAATTCGCCCACGAACCGCCCCTCGTTCATCACGTAGATGCGGTCGCACAGACCGAGCAGCTCGGGCATCTCGGAGGAGATCACCAGCACGCCGCGACCGCCATCGGCCAACTCGTTGATGATGCTGTAGATCTCGTATTTGGCGCCGACATCGATGCCGCGCGTCGGCTCGTCGAGGATCAGCACCTTCGGCTGGGTGAACAGCCATTTGCTCAGCACGACCTTCTGCTGGTTGCCCCCCGAGAGGTTCACCGTCTGCTGCTCCACGCCGTAGGAGCGGATCCGCATCTTGGTGCGGTAGTCGCTCGCGACCCGGTGCTCGGACTCCTCGTCGATCACCGTGCCTGTGGAGACGCCCGGCAGGTTGGCCAGGGTCGTGTTCTTGGTGATGTCCTCGCCGAGGACGAGGCCGAGCTGCTTGCGATCCTCGGTGACGTAGGCGATGCCGGCCGCGATCGCCCTATCGATGGTCGAGACATCGACCGCGTCGCCCGCGATCCGGACGCTGCCGCTGATGCCCTGGCCGTAGGAGCGGCCGAAGATGCTCATGGCGAGCTCGGTCCGGCCCGCGCCCATCAGGCCGGCGATCCCGACGATCTCGCCCGACCGGAGGTCGAAGCTCACGTTGCGCACCACCGCCCGGTCGGCATGGATGGGGTGGTGGACGGTCCAGTCGCGGACCTCCATGAGCGTGTCGCCGATCCGCGGCGCGCGGACCGGGTAGCGGTGCGCCAGGGTGCGGCCGACCATGCCCCGGATGATGCGGTCCTCGTCGATCGCCGCGTTCCGGCAGTCGAGGGTCTCGACGGTTGTGCCGTCGCGCAGGACGGTGATCCGGTCGGCGACCCGGGCGATCTCGTTGAGCTTGTGGGAGATCAGGATCGACGCGATGCCCGTCTCCTTGAAGCCGAGGAGCAGGCGCAGCAGGGCGTCGCTGTCCGTCTCGCTCAGGCTCGCGGTCGGCTCGTCGAGGATGAGCAGCCTGACCTTCTTGGACAGCGCCTTCGCGATCTCGACCAGCTGCTGCTTGCCGACGCCGAGATGGGTGACGAGGGTATCGGGGCTCTCGTCGAGACCGACCAGCGCCATCAGCTCGCGGGCGCGCGTGTAGACGCGGTCCTGGTCGATGACACCGAACCGCGCCGGCTCATTGCCGAGGAAGATGTTCTCGGCGATGGACAGGTACGGCACCAGGGCGAGCTCCTGGTGGATGATGACGATCCCGCGGCGTTCGCTGTCGGAGATGTCGCGGAAGTGCGCGGGGCGGCCCTCGTAGGTGATCGCGCCCTCGTAGGAGCCGTGCGGATAGACGCCGCTCAAGACCTTCATCAGCGTCGATTTCCCGGCGCCGTTCTCGCCCACGAGGGCATGGATCTCGGCGGCCGCCACCGAGAGGTTGACGTCGTTCAGGGCCCTGACGCCCGGAAACGTCTTGGAGATGCCCCGCATTTCGAGGACGGGCTGCATGCGACCCCTTCCAGCTCGGTCTGCACAGTCGCGTCCCGTGCCGTGGGAACCGGCGCGGGCGCAGGATCGGTGCGGGGCCGCGCGGTCGGGCCCCGCTGCGCTCATTTGAGCTGGTCGATGGTGTAATAGCCCGTGTCGACCAGGGCGGCCTTCCAGTTGTCCCGGGTAACGATCACCGGCGTCAGCAGATACGACGGGACGATCTTCTTGCCGTTGTCGTAGGTCTTGGCATCGTTGATCTCGGGCTGCCGCCCGGCCTCGATGGCGTCGATCATCGCCACCGTCACCTTGGCCAGGTCGCGGGTGTCCTTGAAGATCGTCGCCGTCTGCTCGCCCGCGACGATCGACTTGACCGATTGCAGCTCGGCATCCTGGCCGCTCACCACCGGCAGCTTCAGGTTGCCGGATCCGTAGCCGACGCTCTTCACCGAGGAGATGATCGCGGTGGAGATGCCATCGTAGGGAAAAACTTCAGTCCACTGAAGCTCACTGCGCGCTGCCACGGTTTAAATCTTAGCTTGCTCCAATCCTCTCTTGTCCACTCTAGTTCACGCCTGCATATTGGACGCAAATTGGACAGGATCTGATCCATGGCCAACCGCGTACGTGACGCCGTTCTGGACTCCCCGACGGCGCGAGCGAAACTGAAGGCGCAGTCGAAACCTTACTTCCGGGCCATCGATCGAGGGCTTCACCTCGGCTATCGCAAGGGCAAGACCGGGGGCACCTGGGTCGCCCGCCGGTATCTCGGCAACGAGCGGTATGTCGTCGAGGCGCTCGGCCGAGCGGACGACCGCCAGGCCGCCAACGGGACGACCGTGCTGACCTTCCAGCAGGCCCAGGCGCAAGCGCGCGGCAGGATACGGGAGGTCGAGGAGGCCGAGCGGATCGCGGCGATGGGGCCGACGATCACCGTGCGCGGCGCCGTCACAGGGTACATCGAGAGCTGCGAGGCCAAAGAGGCGAAGATCAGGAACGGCCTGCCTCTGCGGCGGCACACCCGCTCCCGACTGGCGCGGCACGTACTCGGAGCGGATCTCGCCGAGAAGCCCCTGCAGGCGCTCACGGCCGACGACCTTCAGACGTGGCGGGCACAGGCGTCCACTGCGCTGACGGACGGCAGCGTCAGGCGGATCACCAACGACTTCCGTGCAGCCCTGAACGCGGCCGTTCGGCGGCATGCGGCGCAGCTCCCCGCGACGATCGGCACGACGATCCGCAACGGCCTCGCGGTTCAGGCATCGTCCGCGCCTGTCGCCCGCGAAGCTCAAATCCTGCCGGATGCCGATGTCCGTCGTATCGTGGCCTCCGCCGCAGAGGTGGACGCGGAAGGGGGATGGGACGGCGACCTGCACCGCCTCGTCATCGTCCTGGCGGCGACCGGCCTGCGGTTCTCGCAGGTCAGCCGCATGACGGTCGCGGACGTGCAGGTCGAGCAGAACCGGCTGATGGTGCCAGTCAGCCGGAAGGGCACTGGCAGCCGCCAGAGTTCGCACATCGGGGTTCGCGTGGCCCCCGACGTGATAGCCGCCCTTCGCCCGGCACTGGTTGGCCGGCGCGGGACGGATACGCTGCTCCTACGCCCGCGATGGCAGACGGTGACGGTTCGGGTCCAACAGAAGGTCGGCCGTGTCCCGTGGGGCAATGCTACCGAGATGAGCCGCACTTGGTCGTCCGTACTGGAGAGGGCTGGGCTACCGGTAAATCTCGTTCCCTATGCGCTGCGTCACAGCAGCATCGTCCGTGGCCTGCGCGCCAACCTGCCCGTTCGCCTCGTGGCTGCGCTTCATGACACATCAACCGCGATGATCGAGGCGCACTACTCCGCCTACATCGTCACGGCGCTGGATGAACTGGCAGCGCTTGCGGCCGTCTCATTGGTCACGCCGGCCCCGGCGCAGCTGCGGAGCGTCGGATGAACCAGCGACTTATTCGTGAGGGAAAGAACCGCGAAGATTGGGGATCACTTCCAAACCTTGTCCGCGGATGGTTCCAACAGTTCAACGAAAGAAATTATCTAAATAAAGATCTAAGCAATGTCTCAATGAATGTCTGGTGCGCTCTGGTCGACAAGCTGAGAATTACCTTCAATCGCGCAGATAATGAGATAATATCCGCCGATTTCGAAGCGAAAGAAGCTTCCGCACCTGATGAAGCTGCATTGTCAATAAAGGACTTATTGATATCTATCGAAGAAAGAAAACCGAGAAGGGATCCCGATCACGAGCTTCTATCTCAACTCCGAGACGTGAGCCCTCGCGAATATGGGGATCAGAAACTTGAGCGCTTTCTAGATGCTGCCAGGCATCTTCTATATGAAGCAGAAAACGTGAGGCGCTGGCACGGAAATTACACGTGGCGCGAGGAACTTGATCTAGATGCCATCTGCTATCCGTTAGAAAGTCTGGGACTTGTCGCCCGCAAACTGAAAGCTGCTCCCAAGCCGCAACCCGGCAGGCCGTCCGCGCGCTGGCACGTAGTAGGTAGGAATATCGCGAAGGACATCCGATCGGTAGCTAAGCAAGAAGGTTACGGATCTACCAGTTACCGGGAGGATTTTAGCGTCACCACGCATGTCGCAACACAAGCAATCAACTGGGCTTACGAAACGGATATTGAGCCAGCGACCTTCGCCAAGGTCATGAGGAACAAGTTTCCGAGGCGGCCGCGCGCCAGGTGAATGCGGCAGGTAGGGACGAAATCCAGGTTGGTTTCGGCACCATATCAGCGAAGCTGTGAAGGGCTAGCTTTACTCCACCCCGGCTTCCGGGGGTTTGCGGAGTTAGCCAATGCCTCGGACAAGTGTTCGTCTCAAGACGGAGACCGCCGCCGCGTCGGTCGCCAGTCCAATTCAGGTCATCCGGTCAGATGACACTCGGGCTCTGAGCGTTTCAGAGTTCTGCGACCGCAATCAGATCGGCAAGAGTTCTTATTTTTACCTGCAGGCCATAGGGCGCGCGCCGAAGACAACGCGCGTCGGACGGAGAGTTATCATCTTTCCGCAGGACGAGGCGGCTTGGCGCCAGAGCATTCAAGACAACCCGCTTCCGGCCTCGCTGCGTCGCGCCGCCGAAGCTGCCACTCAGATGGAGGCCGCTTGAGTCATGCCCCTGAAAACAGTTGAGGGACGGAGCGCGTGCAGGCGCTCACGTCCCTCGGAAGATGTCGCTCGGCAGACCGACTCCTCCGATATAGCACCCCACCGGCATCCCGCCAACGCCCTGACCGCGGTTTTAGACCCTCAAGGGTTCGTCATCGCTGTCGTCGCCGGCCGCGTTGCCGCGCGCAGCTTCCTGAGGGAGGCGACGCGATGAGTGTCGTCTATCACTACACCGACACCGGCCGTCTGCCCTTCATCCTGCTTGAGGGTCAGTTGAAGCCCGGTCGCAACCAGATCGGCCACTACCCTGACCCGGACTTCCTCTGGGCGACGACCTCGCCCCTAGGAGACCGGACAGCAGCAGCGTCGGTTGACGCCTGCCGTGCCGGACGGGTTCGCCTCGTGCGGTTCGTCTTGCAGGCCGAGGACTTCGAGCCGTGGCACACGATCGTGTCTCGGTTCCCCGCCTGGACTCCAGAGCTGATCTCCAGCGTTGAACTGGCGGCGGCTGGCAAGAGCCGTCCGCAGAACTGGCGCTGTCGGAGCGGATCCCTGCGTGTGGAACGGTGGCTCGCGGTCGAGACCCGATCCTACACCGACAAGGTCTGGCGACCGCTTCCTACCCCGTGGCGGATCTTGCCCTTTGAGGTGGGATCGGTCGGGGTCCAGATCGGACCCAAGATCTACGTCTTAACGGCGGTCGCCGGCCCGTTCGGATCCTCGGGCTACGTGCCTATGGTTCTCGACGCGGGGGAGGCAGCATGAGCGCGCTGTCCGCCACCCTATCCGCCCGCCTCGCCAAACTCCTCCCGAGATTGGCGAGCGATCAACATGGGGAGGTCGCGGCGACAGCCGCGGCCGTCACCCGCACGCTGAAGGCCGAGGGCCGCGACTGGCACGATCTTGCCGCGCACGTCGCCGAAGGGCCGCGCGAAGTCATCCGATACATCGAGCGCGCACCGCGGCCGGAGCCTGCGGCCTACCCGTTCGGGTCGTGGCGTGACGTGGGTCGGCAGCCCCGCGGGAACAGCGCGCACCGCTACCTCGTGGTCCGGTGTCAGAACGCGAGTGCGGGCCGCCTCTCCGAGTGGGAGGCGAGTTTTCTGCTCAGCATCGGCCAGCGCCTTGAGCGCGGGCTCGGTCTGACCCCGAAACAGGCCAGCACCCTCACCACCATTGCTGAACGCTTGGGGGTGGCATGAGCGTCCGCATCCGCACCCTCAAGGCCGCGTTCGGCGGTGATCTGACGAATGGTGGCCGGACGCTACTCTGCGCCACCACCGGCCACGGCCCGAAGGATCGTGGCACCTCCTACACAGAGCGTCTAGGCGCGCCGGGCGACCTGCTCGTCCACGTCCACAACGGCACCGCAGCCGACGCCCTCGCCGCGAAGGACAGGGCGTTGGAGGTTCTGGGCGAGCGCCGTGATCTTTCTGGCCGGGACCGCGAGCCCGACCCGATCGAGGCGATGCAGCGCCGGGAGCAACGTCGCAAGGCCGAGGCGCAGGAGCGCGCCGAAGCCGAGTGGCGCCAGCGCAGGATGATGGAGATGTGGCGCGCCGGGTCGGACCCGCGCGGCACGATCGCCATCACCTATTACAGGAGCCGCGGTCTCGACATCGGCGACGACATCGCCGGGACAGTCCTGCGTTTCCATCCGCGCGCACGGTTCGGTGAAGGCACCGCCCCGACGATCCTCGCCGCCCTGCGCGACATCGAAACCGGCGAGATCCGCGGGTTGCACCGCACGGCCCTTGACGCGGACGGGCGGAAGATCGACCGGAAGATGTTCGGCACGGCGATGGGCTGTGCCGTCATGCTCGACCGCCTCGACCCGATGAACGGGTTCTTGATCGTGGGCGAGGGCATCGAGACCGTCCAGACGGCCCGCCAGTGCCTGGGGCTGAAGCCCGCCTGGGCGCTTGGCTCATCTGGCGCGATCGGCGCGCTGCCGGTCCTCGACAGCGTCCACATGCTGATCGTGCTGGCCGAAAACGACGCCAACGGTGCGAGCGCCCGCGCCATCGAGCGGGTCGGCGAGCGCTGGCACGACGCAGGGCGGAACGTCGAGATCATCTGGCCTCCGGAAGGCAGCAAGGACCTCAACGACACGGTTCGGGAGGACATTGCTGCATGCCGGTGAATGGAACAGCCGAAGCGCTGAACCGCATCCGCCGCGAACCTTTCGGGGCACGGGCACATCAGGGCGCGGGCCGACCGGGCGGACAGATCCACGTCGAGCGCGACCGCTTGGAGATCGCGCCCGCGATGAGCGCGGCCCCCCCGTTCCCAATTGAGGCTCTGCCGCCCGTGATGCGCGCCGCCATCGAGGCGCTGGAGGAGCACGTTCAGGCGCCCCGATCCCTATGCGCCCATAGCGTGCTCTCCGCGGCGATGCTGGTCTGCCAAGGGCTCGCCGACATCAAGGTGGAGGGCCTGCCCGCCCCGGTCCCGCTGTCCCTGTTCATGCTGGCCATCGCCGTCTCGGGCGAGCGCAAGTCCGCCTGCGATACCCTCGCCTTGCGCGCCGTAGCCGATGAGGAAGCCCGGCTGCGGCTGGAGCACGCCGAGGAGGACCGCCGGTTCAAAGCCGCCTGGGCGGCTTTCGAGGCCGAGAAGAAGAAGATCGAGCGTGACACTAAGATCGACCGGGCCGAGCGGGAGAGCCGCCTTCTGGCACTGCGCGAGCCGGTGCCGCCGGTCACGCCCATCATCCGCGCGGAGGAGCCGAACCTCGAAGGTCTCATCAACCTGCTGCGCGTCGGGCGCGCCAGCGTCGGGATCTTCACGTCCGAGGCCGGACAATTCCTCGGCGGCCACGGGATGGGCCCAGAGGCCCGGACGCGTACCGTCACCGGCCTGTCGAAACTCTGGGACAACGGATCAGCTCAGCGGGTGCGCGCGGCGGATGCTCAGACCTTCGTCGGCCGCCGTGTCGGCATAAGCCTCGCGGCCCAACCGCGAGTCGCCTCGACCTTCGTTGGCGATGAACTGGCCAACGATCAGGGCATCGTCGGCCGGTTCTTGGTGATGTTCCCCGAAAGCACAATCGGCTTCCGGGTATTCCGCGCGACCAACCCGAGCGAAGATCAGCGCCTCATCGCATTCCAGGATCAGTGCCGCCGCTGCCTGGAGGTCGGGCTACCGATCCGCGAGGGCGCGCGGAACGAGTTGGCCCCGCCTGTGCTGGACCTCGCGCCCGACGCCTGGACGCTGTTCCGACAGTTCGGCCAGTCGATCGAGGACGAGAACAGTCCCGGCAAAGCGTGGCGTCCGGTGTCGTCTGCAGCGGGCAAGATCGCCGAGAACGTAGCGCGCATCGCTGGCATCCTCACCCTGTTCGCTGCCCCCGACGTAGCCCACCCCAGCCGAATTAACGGACCCGCCCGCAGCCTGGATGCGATGGTCTCAGCCGAGACGATGGCCGCGGCCTGCGCGATCGGGATGTTCTACCTGCGCGAGGCCCTCCGCATCACTGGGCACGCGATCCTCGACCCCGAGACACGCGCGCAGAATGATCTCGCCGAGTGGCTGGCCGACCCGAAGGCGTGGGGTATCGGCAAGCTGATCTCTCCAACCCTCATCCAGCAGTTCGCGCCGAAGCACCTTCGGGGTGACGCGGGCACAGTCCACCGCCGCGTCGAGGCGCTGGTCCGCTTCGGATGGCTGGAGCCCGCCGGGAAGCAGGAGATCGGCGGCAAGAGGTTCAAGGAGACCTACCGGATCGTCGGGGAGGCAGGATAGCAATGAGCGATCTGCCCCTGTTCGACCCGTTCAAGGCTCTGGAAGAAATCCGCCGCAAGAGCCGCGAGGCGGAGCCAGATAGTGCTCTAGCCGAAACTCTAGCAAAACTCTCGCAACCCCTAAAATCGGCAAATAACGTTTCAGATCAGAGCGTTACGCCAAACTCTAGCACTCTAGCAGGTCTAGCAGGGGGGGGCGGGCCAGACACCTCCGCGCGTACACGCGAAGAAGAAGAAGAAAGAAAAGAAAATATAATAAAATCATATACTTACGCGGGAGGGGCGGCGCAGCAGGGGGTGGGGGCTGTGTCCGTCCCGACACCCCCTGCTAGAGTTGCTAGAGCTGCTAAAGTTGATCTAACCTATTCTAAAAAAACAAATTTCCTGAAAATTGGCCCTGCTAGAGTTCTGCCGGACGGCCTTCCGCATTGGCGCTCTGGCCTCTCGCGGCTCTCGGCCGAACGTCCGCCCTGCCCCGGCTACCGTGGAGACGAGTGGATCGCTGTCTTCAGGCGAGCGCTGGGTTTCCTCGATACCTTCGGCGCCCAGGCCGAGGCGTTGGGCTGGACCGCGGTCCGGTTGTTCGGGGTCCACCCCGAGGCCGGTATCATCCGGGTTGATGCCTGCGGTGGTCTGGTGTTGCCGGTCAGCGGTCTAGTCCGCGCGATCACGGCCACGGAGATCTCGTTCGGCCACCTAACCCACCGCGAGAAGCCCGGCCAGCCTGAAGGGGTGCCGTGGTGGGAGTTCGGCCAGTGATCCCCGCCCGCGACGCCTGGGGGCCGTTCCGCCCAGAC
>NZ_JAKSXX010000191.1 GCF_022829385.1 Methylobacterium sp. J-070
TGGTGAAGGTCGCTCGTGAGACAGTCGCGCAGATGCAGGGCGACCGCACCGCGACGCTCAGCGCCATGGCCGGGCCGATGGTGGGGATGATGCAGCAGATCGGCATCAAGGAGCCGGACAAGGCACAGGTTCTGGTCCAGGAAGTCGTGATGCCGACGCTGACGGCGCACTACGACGAGTTGCTCGACATGCAGGCTCGCGGCTTCGCCACCGTGTTGGGTAAGGACGACCTGCAGGCCATCGCGGCATTCTACGCCACACCCGCCGGCAAGCACCTCGCGGCGGCCCAGCCGCAGCTCGCGCAGGTACAGCTCGCGGGCATGCAGCAGTGGATGCAGTCGGTGATGCCGGAGTTGCAAGGCAAAATCGTCAAGGCCGTCCAGGCGCATGGATGGGCGCAGGGTGGGCAGACCAAGCCGCACTGAACGGTTGCCGTCGCAAACCTGCTTAGGCGACGGGCGTCGCGACCTCGCCAGCCCGGTTGCCACAGGCGTAGCAGAACCGCTCGAAGGTGCTCTTGCGGTGATCGCAGGCTGGGCATCGCTCGAACACGCCGATCCCGCAATGCGGACAGAAGTTGGCCTCCGGGTTCGCCAAGTCGATCGGCCGGTCACAGCCGGGGCAAACCTTCTTGGAGAGGCGGAGCAGAGCCTGATCGGTGGCGATCTCGGTTCGTCGCTCCTCGTCGGGCCGTGCCTCAGCAGCCCGCTGCCTCTCCTGATAGGCTTGCAAGGCATTGATCGCCGCCCGGCCCGCCACGAGCGTGACCACCACCCCGACGCCATACTGGACGTAGCCGCCGTAGCTTGGCAGGTACGGCACCAGCTCGACGAAGAACGCGAAGGCTGCCGCCAGCGCGAAGCCCCATACGAACGGCCAGTTGCGCGTGTGCCGCCGCTTCAGCAGCAGCCAACCCGCGAGTGCGAGAAGCGGCAGGGTCAGAGCGAGGCGGTAGCCGAAGACGCGTAGCTCCTGCCCGCTCTCGGCCGCGTCGAGCTTCTGCTGGGCCGCGGCGCGCTGCTCGCTGTCGGTAGCCTCCAGCTCGGTCTCCCTCTGCGCGAGACTGAGATCTGCCTTGGTCAAACCTTCCTGCTGCTCCTCGACCGTCCGTTCGGCGGCCTTCAGGGCGTCGAGCTGCTGCGTGCGAGCGATGAGGCCGGGATCCTGATCGACGCGCTGCGTGGCATCGCGGGTCTTCAGCCAGTTGGCGAAAGTCTCGCGTGACGCCTCAGAGGCGGAGTGCGCTGCGTCGAGAGCGAGTTGTGTCCGCTCCGCTTGTTGCTGGTTGTCGGCGCGCTCGCGACGAACTTGCTTCAGCGCGGCGGCGGTCGCGTCCGCCTGCCCGCGGTCGAGGAACTCGTCGAGGTTGTAGCGATGCTCGACCTGCGGCAGGTCGCCGACCACGAGCGACCCCAGCCCGATCAGGAAGCCGGCGAAAGCGAGGGC
>NZ_JAKSXX010000192.1 GCF_022829385.1 Methylobacterium sp. J-070
GACGATCGGCGCGGCCCTGTCGGAGCCGCGCGACGCCATCGAGGACATCATCGAGCCCTACCTGATCCAGCGCGGCTTCGTGCAGCGCACCCCCCGCGGCCGCGTCCTCACCCGGCACGCCTACGACCACCTCGGAATCGCCACGCCCAGGCGGGAACCCGACCCGGTCGCCGCCTGAGCGGCCTGGGGCGCGGGTCCGCCCTCGACCCGGGTCGGGATGGCGCCAAGCGCGTTGACGGAGGTCAAGGACCTGACGGCCGCGGTGGGCGATCGGGTGCTGTCGGTGTTCGGCCAGATCCAGTTCCACGACGTGGTCCTGCAGCGCTGCCGCGACGGGCTGCGGCGGACCCTGGCGGGGGCCGAGCCGGACGAGCGGGGCCGACCTGCGGCGATCCTGGAGACCGCCCGGGCGCGCTACGTCACGCAGGTCCGGCCCCGGATCGACGCGCAGGCCATCGGCGCGGACGCCCATGGCCCGAGCGCCCCGGACATCGCGATCTTTTGAGGGCGCCTCCGCCAGACCACGACGCGCGGAGGAACCGGACACCGGGATCCGCCGCCACGCGGTGCGCGAGCCGTCGAAAGCCGGCTGCATCGGTGGCGTCGCGACCGGACGGGTTTTCGATCGCGAGAGCGGCCGGCGGGGGGCCTGCGTGCCGTCCGGTCCAGGACCGACGAACCGTCCGACGATCGGTTGGCCGAGCCGATCGTCGCTCCGCGCGGCGCGGTCGTCCACGTTCCGCGAGGACCGGAACACGCCGGATCCGGGCCGGGGCCGGAGGCGTCGAACGGTTAAGGGACAGCGTTATTCGCGCGTCTACCGGATTGGTTAGCGGACTTTTAATATTCTTGTGCGAAGCATAATACCTATGTCTTTCCCGGTCGGGCAAGCAGTCGTTTGTCAGACATGAGAGCATCAAAACAAAAATATTGAGCCGTTTTCATCGAGCATGCCCTCGAAGAACGGCCGGCCGCCACGTCGAGTTTCGAGCGTACGAAAGGAATTTCGCGCCATGTCCTCCATTACTCTATCGTCCGCGACGCGCCAGAACCTGCTCTCGCTGCAGGACACCGCGACCCTGATGGCGACCACCCAGAACCGCCTCGCCACCGGCAAGACGGTCAACTCCGCCCTCGACAACCCGACCAACTTCTTCACCTCCCAGGCCCTCGACAGCCGCTCCACCAG
>NZ_JAKSXX010000196.1 GCF_022829385.1 Methylobacterium sp. J-070
ACCTTGAGAACGGTCGCAACAGCACGTTATCGCTCGCCGCACTCACGCGCTTGGCGCTGTTCCTCGGTCTGACCGAGTCGGGCGTACCACGGCCTCTGCCGCCTGGGATGGAGTAGCCACCTGCCTCGATGCGAGTGCGCCGTCGCGGGGAAACTCAGAACCCAAGATCAGAAAGGCCTCTGCGCGATCGGCACAGGCGTCATACCGCTACGCTTTCCTCACGATGGGTGGCACAGTGCGCCCCCATGCCGATCCGGCCCGAGCATCGCTTCTTCTACCCCATCGACTGGGCGCAGCTTTCAGCGCTGATCCGCTTCGGCCGGGCGAAAGGCTGCTGCGAGGGCTGCGGGCGGCCGCACGGGCAGATGATCTACCATCTCGGCGACGGGCGCTGGTGGGACACTGAAGCCGGTCGGTGGAGCGACGGATGGGGCAGGCGGATCCGGATCGCGTCAGGGACCGATATTCTCGGCCGCACTCGGCGGACTTAGGTCTTCTTGGCGGCAGCCCATCGGGATCACGACACTGCCAACAACGCGGCCGCCAACCTGACCTGACCGGTATTTTGGACCGAGCCGATTGAGAGGCTACTGCATGGTGGCGGCGATGGGTAGCCGGAAGGCCAGATCCGGGTAGCTGACAGGCGCGGGCGGCCGATAGCCCAGGGACGAATGCGGCCGGACGCG
>NZ_JAKSXX010000198.1 GCF_022829385.1 Methylobacterium sp. J-070
TGCTCCACCACCGTCGAGGCGATCGCGCCGCTGATCTCGCTCACGCTGGCGATCGTGCGGGCGATCTGCCCCATCGCCTCCGAGGCCCGGCCCGTGGCCGCCTGGATCGCCGCGATCTGGCCGCCGATCTCGTCGGTCGCCCGGGCGGTCTGACCGGCCAGTTCCTTCACCTCCGCGGCGACCACCGCGAAGCCGCGCCCCGCCTCCCCGGCCCGGGCCGCCTCGATGGTGGCGTTGAGCGCCAGCAGGTTGGTCTGTCCGGCGATGGTCGAGATCAGCCCGACCACCTCGCCGATGCGCGTCGCCGCCTGGCTCAGGTCCTGCACGAGGTGCTGGGTCTGGTCCGCC
>NZ_JAKSXX010000209.1 GCF_022829385.1 Methylobacterium sp. J-070
ACTCGCCTGAAAGCCGGTCCGCCTCCCGCGGGCCGGCTTTTTCGTGTCCGGACACGGCGATCCGCGCCCCGCTGCGGCCCAATGCTCCGCCGGCTCCGGCGCCCGGATGGCTGCCGCTGAACCCGCACCCGTCCACCGTCCTGGCAGACCCCGCGGCACACGGGATGGAAGCGCTTCGAAACACGGGCTGACGGTGCAGACTTTGCTAGGATTCAGCCCCCGCTCATGCCGGTGCAGGGCGTGAGGTGGGCGCAGATCAATCGTCGCTGCCGCAGCCGAAGCATATCCGGCAGTGCATCCAAAATGATCTCCATAAGAATAAAATTTGCGCAAGAGAGTACAATAGAAGGGCGCGCACCGGCCGCCGTTTTCCGGCATCTTCGCATGCATCAGCATCGCGACTCGGCGCTCTCGAGGTAGGCCCGATGCCACGCGTCCTCGCAGCCGAACCGTCGCCGTTGCCGTTCGACCCCGCGTCGACGGCCCTGGTGATCATCGACATGCAGCGCGACTTCCTGGAGCTTGGCGGCTTCGGGGAGAGTCTAGGCAACGACGTATCGCTGCTCGCCGCCGCGGTCCCTCCGGCGCAGGCCGTTCTCGCGGCGGCGCGCCGGGCGGACCTGCTGGTGGTGCACACCCGCGAAGGGCACCGCCCCGACCTGACCGACGCACCGCCGGCCAAGCTCGCCCGCGGCGCCCCCGCCGCCCGCATCGGCGATCCCGGCCCGATGGGGCGGATCCTGATCCGCGGCGAGCCCGGCCACGCCATCATCCCCGACCTCGCCCCGCTGCCCGGCGAGCCGGTGGTGGACAAGCCCGGCAAGGGCGCGTTCTACGCCACCGACCTCGCGAACATCCTGGCCGCTCGGCAGATCGCGACGCTCCTCGTCTGCGGCGTGACCACCGAGGTCTGCGTCCACACCACCGTGCGGGAGGCCAACGACCGCGGCTACCGTTGCGCCGTCATCGGAGATGCCTGCGGCTCCTACATCCCGGCCTTCCACGAGGCCGGGCTCGCGATGATCAAGGCTCAGGGCGGGATCTTCGGCTGGGTCACCGCCTCGGCCGCGGTGGTCGCGGCGCTCGACGGCGGGCCCTGATCTGCACGCCCGGCGCCGCGGGACCGCGCCGGCGCCACCCCGAAGGAGAGTGCCATGGCAGATCCAACGCCACCGACGGGCCGGCCCGCGCTCTGGGTCCCGGGCGACTGGAACGCCTTCTTCGGCTTCGGCACGAACATCCTCGTCAATATGCTCGTGCTGACGGGCCTGCTGCGCTTCGTCCTCGGCATGCCCGACGGGATCACCTTCGGGCGCATCCTGCCGGCCGTCGGCCTGATGCTCTGCCTCTCGACCGCCTATTACGGCTGGCTCGGCTATCGGCTCGCCAGGACGAGCGGCCGCGACGACGTCTGCGCGCTGCCCTCCGGCATCAGCGTGCCGCACATGTTCATCGTCGTGTTCGTGATCATGCTGCCGATCAAGCTGCAGACCGGCGATCCGGTGAAGGGCTGGGAGGCCGGCCTCGCCTGGGTGTTCATCCAGAGCTTCATGCTGATGGTCGGCGGGTTCATCGCCCCCGCCGTCCGGCGCATCACCCCGCGGGCGGCGCTCCTCGGAACGCTGGCCGGCGTCTCGGTCACCTTCATCGCGATGCGCCCGGCACTGGAACTCATCCAGACGCCGGCGATCGGGGTCGTCGCCCTGGCCATCATCCTGGTCGCGTGGTTCGGCGGCGTGCGCTACCCGGGCCGGCTGCCGGCGGGCCTCGTGGCGATCCTGTTCGGGATGACGGTGGCCTGGGGGGCCAAGCTGTTCGGGCTCGACCTCGGCGGGGTGAGCGGCGCCGGCCTGTCGAGCGCGCTGCACGGCATCGGCTTCTCCGTGCCGCTTCCCGCGGTCGACCACGTCTTCGGCGGCTTCGAGTTCCTCGGGACGATCCTGGTGACGGCGATCCCCTTCGGCATCTACGACCTCGTCGAGGCGATGGACAACGTCGAGAGCGCGGAGGCGGCCGGCGACGCCTACCCGACCACCCGCGTCCTCACCGCCGACGGCGTCGTCAGCCTGATCGGCTGCCTGATGGGCAACCCGTTCATCAACGCGGTCTACATCGGCCATCCCGGCTGGAAGGCGATGGGCGGGCGCATCGGCTACTCCTTCGCCACCGGTGTCGTCGTGCTGCTTCTGGCGTGGCTCAACCTGATCTCGCTGATCTCCGGCGCCATTCCCCTCGTCGCGATCTCGCCGATCCTGCTCTACATCGGTATGCTGATCGGGGCGCAGGCCTTCCAGGAGACGCCGCACGCCCACGCCCCGGCGATCGTGCTGGCCTTCACGCCGCACCTGGCTGCCTGGGCCAAGACCTTGATCGACGGGGCCCTGGGTGCGGCCGGCACCAGCGCGGCCGCGGTCGGCCTCGACAAGCTCGGCCAGGTCGGCGTCCTGTACGAGGGACTCGGCGTGCTCGGTGACGGATCGATCCTCGGCGGCCTGATCCTCGGCGCGATCGCGGCGCTGATCATCGACAGGACCTTCCTCAAGGCCTCGGCCTTCGCGGCCGCGGGCGGCGTGCTGACCTTCTTCGGCTTCATGCACGGGCCGTCGGTGGGCTTTGCCGTGAAGCCGGTGCTGGCCCTGGCCTACATGCTGGTGGCGGGGCTGCTGCTGGCCGTGGCCCGCGGCGCGGTCTCGCTGCCGGTTCTGACACGGCAGGCGGATCCGCACGTGCGTGCGCCGGCGGAATGAGGCTTCGGCCGCGGACCCGATGCGTCGTCCCGGGCGGCGAGGGGTCATCCCCATCCCCCCGACCCCGTCGCGGGCCGCCCCCTGCCTTGCGCGAGCGGACGATCGGCCGAGGCGACGAAGGCGGCCTGACCGACCCGGGTGCCGGTGTTGACGCGGTCGATCGGAACCGGTGATCAAGACGGGTGCACGCCGATCGGCGGCCGTACGATCGCTCGCGGAGGAAGTGCCGTGATCCAGGACGAGATGGCAGCGCGGGTCGCCGCGGACGGCTTCATCGCGGCGCTCGACCAGAGCGGCGGGTCGAGCCCGGGCGCGTTGCGCCTCTACGGCATCCCGAGCAGCGCCTACGACGGCGAGGCGGAGATGTTCGCGCTGATCCACGCGATGCGCGTGCGCATCATGACGTCGCCCGCCTTCACGGGCGCGAAGGTGCTGGGCGCGATCCTGTTCGAGGGCACGATGGACGGCACGGCCGCTGGCCGGCCCGTTCCGGCCTTCCTGTGGGAGGAACGCGGGATCGTGCCGTTCCTCAAGGTCGACAAGGGCCTCGCCCCCGAGGACGACGGCGTGAACGTGATGAAGCCGATGCCGGATCTCGACGCGCTCCTCGACCGCGCCGTCCGGCTCGGCGTCTATGGTACGAAGATGCGCTCGGTCATCAGCGCGCCGTCCGAGCGGGGCATCGCCGCCGTCGTGGAGCAGCAGTTCGCGATCGCGGACCGGATCGCCGCGCACGGTCTCATGCCGATCATCGAACCCGAAGTGTCGATCACGAGCGTCGACAAGCCCGGTGCCGAGGCGATCCTCCTCGCCGATTTGGCGCGGCGGCTCGACGCGCTGCCCGCAGCGCGGCAAGTGATGCTGAAGCTCACCCTGCCCGATGTGAGCGACCTCTACATGCCGTTGACCCATCATCCGCGGGTGGCGCGGGTGGTCGCGCTGTCGGGCGGCTACGCACGTGATGAAGCCTGCGCGAAGCTGGCCCTCAACCACGGCGTGATCGCCAGCTTCTCACGGGCTCTCAGTGAGGGGCTCACGGTCGACATGGGCGAGGGCGCATTCGACGCGACGCTCGCCTCGGCCATCGACGCGATCTACACGGCATCCGTGGAAAAGCATTAGCCTTCAGGTCGCGGCGATCGGCCGGCGGGCGCCGGGACGACGTTGAGATCCGGCGCGGATCGCGTGTCCGCGTCGGGTTCTTGCGCCGTGAGGGCTGCGTCCACGGGTCGAGACCGCGCGACGTTGCCCGCCTGCGCGCGGCCACGCGGCTTCCGGCCGAGGTCGCGTCGCCCCCCCCCGTTACGGAGGGCCCGCCGGCGCCCACCCGCGGCCCCGCGCCGAACGGAGGGTCGTCTGGTCCCGCCGTGGCGGGCTTGGCACCGTCGTTGCGGAGCCGCTCACCGCATGACCCCTGTCGTCTCGCGGAGCGGGCCGGTGAAGAAACTGCCTCCCGATGTCGGGCCGAAGCACCCGCAGGTCGTCGTCCTGTTCGGCGCGACCGGGGACCTCGCCCAACGCAAGCTCCTGCCCGGACTGTTCCACCTGGTCGGCGCGGGCTTCATCCCGGCCTGCAGGATCATCGGTGTGTCCCTGGACGACCTGGACGCCCACGGCTTCCGGACCCTGGCACGCGGGGCCCTCGATCGGTTTGCCACGCGCCGCACCGGCGACGAGACGTGGGCGGCGTTCTCGGAGATCCTCGATTACGTGCCGATCGCGGCGGGGCCGGCGGCCCTGCGCGAGGCCGTGGATCGGGCGCGGGGCAGCCTGGGCGATGAGAGCCGCCTTCTGCACTATCTCAGCGTGCCCCCGGCCGCGGCCCTCTCGGCGGTCGGGATGCTCTCGGACGCCGATCTCGCCAGGGGCTCGCGGGTCGTCATGGAGAAGCCGTTCGGCGTCGATCTGGAGAGCGCCGTCGCGTTGAACGCGCGGTTGCACGCGGTGTTCGACGAGGCCCAGATCTTCCGGATCGACCACTTCCTCGGCAAGGAGCCGGCCCAGAACATCCTGGCGTTTCGCTTCGCCAACGGCCTGTTCGAGCCCATCTGGAACCGCAACTTCATCGACCACGTGCAGATCGACGTGCCGGAGACGCTCGGCCTGGGCACCCGCTCGGCCTTCTATGAGGCCACCGGCGCCTACCGGGACATGGTGGTGACCCACCTGTTCCAGATCCTGGGCTTCATGGCCATGGAAGCGCCGACGTCCCTCGAGCCGGCGCCGATCTCGGAGGAGAAGAACAAGGTCTTCCGCTCGATGCTGCCCCTGGATCCGCGCGATGTGGTTCGCGGCCAATACAGCGGCTACCGCGCCGAACCCGGCGTCGATCCGGAATCCGACACCGAGACGCTCATCGCGCTCAAATGCCAGATCGACAACTGGCGCTGGGCCGGCGTCCCGTTCTACCTGCGCACCGGCAAGCGGATGGCGGAGGGCCAGCGGATCATCTCGATCGCCTTTCGCGAGCCGCCCAAGAGCATGTTCCCGGCAAATTCCGGTGTCGGTGCACAGGGGCCCGACCACCTCACCTTCGACCTCGCCGACGCGGCGAAAATGTCCCTTTCGTTCTATGGCAAGCGGCCGGGACCGGGGATGCGGCTCGACAAGCAGAGCCTGCAGTTCTCGATGCGCGACACCGGGCTGGCCGGCGATGTTCTGGAGGCCTACGAGCGGCTGATCCTCGACGCGATGCGCGGCGACCGCACGCTGTTCACCAGCGCAGAGGGCATCGAACGCCTGTGGGCGGTATCGGTCCCGCTCCTCGAAGCTCCGCCCCCGGTACGGCTGTACGAGCCGGGCTCGTGGGGACCGAAGTCGATCCACCAGCTGGTGGCGCCCTACGCGTGGCGTCTGCCGTTCGAGCGGGCCTGGCGGAACTCGATCCCCGCCGAGGGATGAGCGGGCGCGCGCCATCCATCGAACCGCATGGCGGATCGGGCAGACCTCGCCGGCGCTCCCCGATGTCGGGGCCGGGCTGGGACCGACGATTGCGGGCGTTCAAGCGGTCGAGACGACAGGCCCGTTCCGCAAGCCCGATCAGGAGTTCACCCGCTTGGGGATCGGACGTCCGCGACAGGCAGCGCGAAATTGTTGCCGCGATAGACCGTGCATGCTGCGCCGGTCGGCCTGCTGCGTGCAGGCGGTCTTGCGGTCCGCCTTGTTCAGTTCCTTGGTCCCCGTGGTCGGCACGTCCGTCGGAGAGGGTGCGGTGTAGCTCTGTGCCAGACCCGTCGCCGGCAGCGCGAGGAGCAGGGAGAGCCCGAGACACAACCGACGCATAAGACCCCTCCGAATGACTGTTGCCGCCAAGCAATCGTCGCGCCAGAACGTCGGTGACCCATCTAAACCGCGGTGCGCCGGGCAGCGGTGGGAGGCGCGGGGTAGCGCAGCGGATCGGTGGCGCTGCGGGCGTCGTAGACACACTCACCCGCCACCCAGGTCGCCCGGACCGTGCGATGATCGCCGAGCGTCATCAGGACGAACAACAGGTCCTCGATGTCCTGGCAGGTGCCGGTGCGGAAGCCGAGCAGCGGCGTCGCCGCGAGATCGAGGACGCAGAGATCGGCCTCGTAACCCGGGGCGATCCGGCCGATCCGGTCGTCGAGGCGCAGGGCTTCGGCACCGCCCAGCGTCGCGAGCCAGAACGCCCGCAGCGCGTCGAGCCGGGTCCCCCGCAGGGCCGCGACCTTGTAGGCGTCGCCCAGGGTCTTGAGCAGCGACAGCGTGGTGCCCGCGCCGACATCGGTCCCGAGGCCGACGCGCACCGGCCGCCGGGGATCCAGCGCATCGAACAGCCGGAACAGGCCGCTGCCCAGGAACCCGTTCGAGGTCGGGCAATGGGCGATCGCCGCACCGGCGGTGTGGCAGGTGCAGAAGTCGTCCTCGTTCATATGGATCGCGTGGCCGAAGACGCTGCGCGGACCGACGAGCCCCGATTGGGCGTAGACGTCGAGGTAGCTCGCCCGGTCGGGGAACAGCGCCCTGACCCATGCGATCTCGTCGATGGTCTCGCACAGGTGCGTCTGGAGGAAGAGCCCGTCGTGCTCGCGCAGGAGCGCCCCGGCCGCGTCGAGCTGCGCCGGCGTGCAGGACGGGGCGAAGCGGGGCGTGACGGCGTAGAGTTGCCGCCCGCGTCCGTGCCAGCGCGCGATGAGGGCCTTGCTCTCGTCGTAACCGCGCTGCGCCGTATCCAGGAGGGCGGCCGGGGCATTGCGGTCCATCAGCACCTTGCCGGCGATCATCCGGGTGTTGAACCGCTCGGACTCCGCGAAGAAGGCCTCCACGGAGCCGGGATGGACCGTGCAGTAGACCATCGCGGTGGTCGTCCCGGCCCCCAGGATCTCGCGGAAGAACAGCTTCGCGACCCGTTCCGCATGGGCTTGATCGGCGAACGCGAGCTCGGCCGGGAAGGTGTATTTGTCGAGCCATGCCAGCAACTGCTCGCCGTACGAGGCGATCATCTGCAACTGCGGGTAATGGACATGGGTGTCGATCAGCCCCGGCAGGATCAGCGCGTTCTCGTAGCGCGTGACCGGGACGCCGGGCGGGAGCCGACCGACCAGGGCGTCATAGGGTCCCACGGCCGCGATCCGACCCTCCTCGATCAGGATGAGGGCGTCCTCGACGTGGTCCAGGCAGCCGTCGGCCAGGAACGGATTGCCGGACAGGCTCGCCGCGCGGCCGCGCAGGGCCCGGCACGGCGATGCCGCCGATCCGGGCGTCGCGTCGCGCGTCACGTCCATGCGGCGTCCTCGCCCGTCCCGGCCGCCACGAGCCTGTAGATCCTGTCGGCCGCGAAGGGCGTCGCGGTGAGCCGGATGCCGGTCGCGTCGCGGATGGCGTTGCCCAGGGCGGCCGCCACCGGGTTGAAGGGCGACTCGCTCATCGACTTCGCGCCGAGCGGCCCGACGCTGTCGTACGTCTCGGCGAACAGGACCTCGGTGTCCGGCACGTCCGCGCAGGCCGGGACGTGGTAGTCGCGGAACGCCTGCGTGACGACCCGGCCGTCCGCGTCGAGGCGGAGATCCTCGTACAGGGCCGCGCCGATTGCCTGCGCGATGCCGCCCTCGACCTGGCCGCGGCACTGCATCGGGTTGATCACCCGCCCGGCATCGGCGGCGTGGACGCTCCGGAGGATGCGGACCTCGCCGGTGACCGGATGCACCGCGACCCGGAAGGCCTGGACGTTGAACGAGACCGAGCGGGGCGACCCGTCGGCGCGGCCCGGCGCCTCCAGGGGGCCGAGCCCGGCGAGCGGGACCGGGCCGGTCGGCGTCTCCACGGCCGCCGCCGCGAGGCGGCAGGCCTCCGGCGCCGCGCCGACGCTCCCGGCCGCCCGCGCCCGGACCAGCGCCGCGAGGGCCTCGGCTGCGCGCAGGGTGGCGAATCCGGCCACCACCGTCCCGGTGCTGCCGTAGGCGCCGGTGTCGTGGCCGACCCGGTCGGTGTCGCCGCCGACGACGCGGACGCGGTCCGGCTCGGTGCAGAGCGCCGCGGCCGCGATCTGGCGGTGCACGGTGCTGGTGCCGTTGCCGAACTCGGCGGTGCCGACATCGACCCTGTAGAGGCCGTCGGCTCCCAGGCTCACCCGCGCGTCGGCATGGTGGCCCCGCGGCGGGATCGTGTCGATCATCGCCATGGCCATGCCGGTCCCGGCACGCCAGCCCGGCGGCGGCTCCGCTCCGGGATCGGCCCGCAGGGCGTCCTCCACCAGGGTCAGGCACTGGTCGAGCCCGTAGCTGCCGAACACGACGTCGTGGGGCTCCAGGCTGTTCGACACCATCGGGTCGCCGGGCCGCACGGCGTTGCGCCGCCGCAGGGCGAACGGATCGAGACCCAGCGCCCGCGCGACCTCGTCGAGGGCGGATTCCAGCGCGAAGATGGTCTGGCTCAGGCCGTAGCCCCGGAAGGCGCCCGACGGCAGCGTGTGGGTGTAGACGGCATGGCCGTCGACCCGCTTGTTCGGGCAGGCATAGGCGGCCAGCACCTCGTTGCAGCCGTGATGGATCACGCCGCCCGCGTGGTTGCCGTACGCGCCCGTGTCCGACAGGACGTCGAGGCTGATCGCCGTGAGGGTTCCGTCCCGGCGGGCGCCGACCTTCACGCCGACGCGCATCGGATGGCGGGTCGTCGTCGCGGTGAACTGCTCCTGCCGGGTCAGCTCCCACATCACCGGCCGGCCGGTCCGCAGGACGGCCAGCGCCACCAGATCCTCGGTGAGCATCTCCTGCTTGCCGCCGAAGCCGCCGCCGACCCGGCCGCACAGGACGCGCACGGCGTCCCGTTCCAGGCCGAACAGGTCGCAGAGGGCATCGCGGGTCAGGAACGGCACCTGGGTGCTGGTCCGCAGCGTCAGGCGTCCCTCCGGGTCGCGCCAGCCGAGGCAGCCATGGGTCTCCAGGGCGGCGTGCTGGACGCGCTGGGACAGGAAGGTCTCCGCGTAGACGACGTCGGCCTCGGCGAAACCCGCCGCCACGTCGCCGACCTCGCCGTGGACCTCGGCGGCGAGGTTCGGGTGGCGCGCGCCCGGCGGCGCGTCCGTGCCCGGGCGGTCGCGCGGGTCGTGGACGCGGGGCGCGTCGGGCGCGAGGGCCGAGGCGGGATCGAGGAGCGCCGGCCGGATCGCGTAGGTCACCCGCAGCGCCCGGCAGCCGGCCTCGGCGGCCGCCTCGGTCTCGGCGACCACGGCGGCGACCCGCTGGCCGACGAACCGCAGGATCGGGTCGAGCACCAGCGTGTCGGCGGCGTCGTCCCGGGGATCCTGGTGGCGCCCGGTGGAGAACCGGCGCTGCGGCGCATCCGCGTGGGTCAGGACCGCGACGACGCCAGGTACGGCGCGCGCCGCCGTGTCGTCGACCGCCACGATGCGGGCATGGGCGTGCGGCGAGCGCAGGACCTTCAGGTGGAGCGCCGCCCCGGCCGGCACGTCGAGGGTGAAGCGGGCCCGCCCGGAGACCACGAGCGGTGCCGCCGGTGCCGGCAGGTTGCTTCCGACGGGGTCTCCCACCTGCGTCCCGTCCTGCACGTGCGCGAGCCCGGCGATCGCGTCCCGGATCGCCCGGTAGCCGGTGCAGCGGCACAGATTACCCTTCAAGGCGGCACCAAGGTCCTGCCGCTGGCTCTGGTTCAACGCGGAGGCCGTCATGATCATGCCGGGCGTGCAGAAGCCGCATTGGAAGCCCTGCGCCGCCAGGAAAGCCGCCTGGACCGGGTGGAACGTCGCGGGCTCGGCATCGTCGGGACGGCACGGGCCCGCGAGGCCCTCGATGGTGGTGACGCTGCTTCCCGCGGCGCGGAAAGCCGGGATCAGGCAGCTGTGCACCGGCTCGCCGTCGAGGTGGACCGTGCAGGCGCCGCAATCGCCCGCGTCGCAGCCCTTCTTGACGCCGTACCAGCCGGCCTCGCGCAGGTAGGTCCGCAGGCACTGGCCGGGCCGGGCGGCACCGACGTGGGGAAAGCCGTTGATCGTCAGATTCATGCCGCCGGCTCCCCGGCCAACGCGTCGCGGATCTCGCGCGCGAGGTGGCGCGTCACGGCGCGGCGCCAGTCCGGCCGGCCGTGGACGTCGTCGTAGTACAGGTCGTCCGGGATCGCCGCGTCGAGCGTCCGCGCCAGGACGTCGCCCTCCGGCAGCCCGGCGAAGGCGAGCCGCAGCGGACGCGTCACGGAGGCCGTAACGGTGAGCGCGAACCCGCCGCCGCGGTCGCGGGTGCCGATCAGGAGCGCCCCGGAGCGGCCGTTCGGGCTGAGGCTGGCGCGCCGGAACGCGGTCCGGCGCGTCAGGGCGGCGGCCGGCAGGAACACGCCGCGGAGGATCTCGCCCGGACGCAGGGCGGTCCGCTGCGGGGCGAGGACGAGGTCGGTCACCGGCAGGTCGCGCTCCGCCCCGTCCGGCGACCAGATCCGGCAGACGCCTTCGAGCGCGGTGGCGAGCGCGATCATCGGGCCGGCCGGGAGGGCGAGGCAGAGGTTGCCGCCGACCGTGGCGACGGTCCAGATCTTGAAGGATCCCAGCAGGGCCCGGCAGCACTGCCCCACCAGCAGCGCGGCGGTCCAGTCCGCCGGCAGCTCCAGCCGATCGAGCTGCGCGATCGTGCACGTCGCCGCGAGGGTGAGGCCGTCCGCGTCGATCCTGTGCGGGGGCCAGCCGAGGCTCGCCAGGTCGACGAGCCGGCGCGTCCCGGGCTGCGGCTCCGAGAACAGCCACGTCCCCCCGGCCACGAACGCGTCGCCTCCGGACCAGTCCGGCAGCTCGCTCCGGCTGTGGGGCCGGAGAACGGTCTCGATCGTGTTGAGGTCCATGCCCCCTCGCGGGACGGGTCTGTGCGGGTCGCCGCCTCGCAATATACCTGCCGGGCTTGTCGGCCACCGGCTCCCCGGGCCGGGATCGCCGATGCCGGCGGACGGCGCACCGCGGGCGAGCTCGGCGCGGGACATCCGACAGGTCCGGCCGGTGTCCCTCCCGCGTGCGGACGACCGGCATACCGACCCGCCGGGCCGCTGCCACCGGCGCTGCGGCGGGTGCGGCGGCGGACGCCAGGAGGGCGACGTTCCGGCCCGATGATGCCGTCGCACGCCGCGCAGGACATGCGGCTCTGTCACCGCGCGCAAATCGTGTCCGCGGCGAAGCCTTATCGGCACCACGAGCAGGCAACGCTCAGAATGGCCACGTTTGCCGCAGGGGCCCGCCCGCCGGGCCGGCAAGCCGGGCCCCGAGGATGGCCTCGCACAGGGCCGTCGGCTGGACGAGCCGCCGGCCCGAACCCCCGACGGTGGGCACGACGCGCCGGGACGGGCAGGATGTGTTGTGTTTTTGCGACGGGTGCGGAAGTCGTCGCAGGCAATCTGATCAATGGCATATCGGTTGCTGCTCGCCGTCTCAGCTTTTCGAAACTCGGGGGATCGAGGCGATGATCGGGCGTGTACTGATGGCGGCAGTCCTGCCGCTCTGGGTGGTTGCCGTCGCGTCTGCGGCCGACCTCGATCCCGCGAAGGCCGACAAGGTGCCGGAGGTTGCCCCCGCGCAGAATGCGTCGTTCTTCCTCTTCTCCGATACCCAGATCAGCTATCGCTACCAATTTCCCACGGTCTCGCCCGGTGTCCAGATCCAGCGGGCCGACGGAAGCTTCGTCTCGCGGGAGGCGCCCAAGCAGATCCTCGGCATCGCGCACGCGGATGCCTGGGCCTACGGCACGAACTTCTTCTCCCTCGACATCCTGAAGTCGGGTTCTCAGTTCCCGGCCGGCACGACGAATCCGCCCGGCAGCATCGGCGCGCCGTTCTTCGAGGATTTCGGCAACACCGAGGCCTACGGCCTCTATCGCGGCACCCTCAGCCTGAACGCGCTCACCAGCTCCAAGGCCTTCGCCATACCGGGCTTCGTCAAGGACGTGTCGCTCGCCTTCGGCTTCGACGCGAATTCGCAGAATGACGCCTTCGGCTCGAAGAAGCGCGATGTCGTCGGCGGCCTGAACTTCGCGTTCGACGTCCCCGCGGGCTTCCTCAATCTCAGCACCCACGCCTACAAGGAATGGAACCGCAACGGATTCAACGTCCAGCCGGATCGCGACCAGAGCTTCGACGTCGTCCCCGAGTTCGAGATCGTCTACAACTTTCCGCTGGCCTTCACCAACCTGCCGCTCAGCGTCACGGGCTTCAACAACATCGTGCTGCCCAAGGGGCGCGGCGTGCAGAACGTGGCCGACTTCCAGTTCAACCCCAAGCGCGGCCTCGAATTCCTCTCGCGCACCAACCTCGTGCTCGACCTCGGCAAGCTGATCTACGATCAGCCCAATCGGGTCGATGTCTTCATCGGCTTCCAGTACTGGCTGAACAAGTTCGGCAACGTCGAGACCGCGAGCTTCAAGGGCACCGAGGAGAAGAGCTTCCTGGCGGGCTTCGCGTTCCACGTCTTCTGACGCGGCCTTGCGGTGCGGAGCGAGCGGGCCATGGCGGACGGCACGGGATCGGGAGCGGCGGCGGTCGATCCGAGGCCGCTGTTCGGCGCCTACGGCATCGTGAAGCGCTTCGGGTCCTTCACGGCCAACGACCGCGTCGATCTCGAGATCCGCGCCGGCGAGATCCACGCCCTGCTCGGCGAGAACGGGGCCGGGAAGTCGACGCTGATGAAGATCCTCTACGGCCTCCTGGAGCCGACCGAGGGTGTCGTCACGCATCGCGGCGAGGCGGTCCGATTGCGCAACCCCGAGGCCGCCCGCCGGCTCGGCATCGGCATGGTGTTCCAGCACTTCTCCCTCTGCGAGAACCTGACGGTCGCCGAGAACATCGCCCTGGTGATGGAGCGCGGCCTCCGCCGGGGGACGCTGGCGGAGCGGATCGCGGCGCTCGGGGCGACCTACGGCCTGCATCTGGAGCCGGACCGGCCGGTCTGGTCGCTCTCGGCCGGCGAGCGCCAGCGCATCGAGATCGTGCGCTGCCTGCTCCAGGAGCCGAAGCTGCTGATCCTCGACGAGCCGACCTCGGTGCTCACGCCGGGCGAGGCGGAACTCCTGTTCACGGTGCTGGAGCGCCTGCGCGCCGAGGGGCGGGCGCTGCTCTACATCTCGCACCGGCTCGAGGAGGTGCGGCGCCTCTGCGCCCGCGCCACCATCCTGCGCGGCGGCCGGGTCGTCGGCGCCTGCGACCCGCGCGCCGAGAGCGCCGCGTCGCTCGCCGCGCTCATGGTGGGCGAGCAGGTCCGCGAGGTCGCCCCGGGGCCGACCACGTCCGGCGGGGGCGAGCGCCTGCGGCTGGAGCAGCTGTCGCTGCCCGCCCCGGGGCTGCACGCCACCGGCCTGCGCGCCATCACCCTCGGCCTGCGCGGCGGCGAGATCCTGGGCATCGCCGGCATCGCCGGCAACGGTCAGGCGGAACTCTTCGCCGCCCTGTCCGGGGAAGTCCCGGCGCCGCAGGCCGGGGCCGTGCGGATCGACGGCACGCCCGCCGGACATCTCGGAGTCAACGCCCGCCGCCGGCTCGGCGCGGCCTTCGTGCCGGAGGAGCGCAACGGCCATGCCGCCGCCCCCGGCATGAGCCTGTCCGAGAACGTCATCCTCTCGCGCCATGCCACCGCGCCGCTGACGCGCTTCGGCCTCGTGCGCCGGGCCGCCGCCCGGGCGCTGGCGGGTCGGGTGATCGAGGCCTTCGACGTCCGCAAGGCGGGCGCGGATCCGGCCGCCGGCACGCTTTCGGGCGGCAACCTCCAGAAGTTCGTGATCGGGCGCGAGATCCAGGCCGAGCCCGGCATCCTGGTGGTCGACCAGCCGACCTGGGGGGTCGACGCCGCGGCGGCGGCGCGGATCCGGCAGGCCCTCCTCGACCTTGCCGCCCGCGGCAGCGCCATCCTGGTGATCAGCCAGGATCTCGACGAGCTGTTCGAGGTTGCGGGCTCGATCGCCGTCCTCCACGCCGGGCACCTGTCCCCCGCCGTACCGCGGACCGGGACGACGCGCGAGGCCGTGGGCCTGCTGATGGGCGGTGCGGGCGGCCCGCCCGTCGCGGCGGACGCCGCCGCTTCCGGCCGCGCCGTCACGCGCTCCGAGATCGCCCATGCGCCTTGATCTCGTGCCGCGCGACAGGCGCTCGCCGCTGGCCGCGGCCCTGTCGCCGGTCCTGGCCTTCCTGACGGCCGTCCTCATCGGCGGCGTGGCGGTCGCGATGCTCGGCGTCGCGCCGGGCGCGGCCTTCACCGTCTACTTCGTGGCGCCCCTCTCCGAGCTGTGGTCGCTGCAGGAGATCGCCCTGAAGGCGGCGCCCCTCGCCCTGATCGCGACGGGTCTCGCCTTCTGCTACCGGGCGAACCTGTGGAACATCGGGGCCGAGGGCCAGTTCGTGGTCGGCGGCCTCGCCGGCGGCTGGGTGGCGATCGCGACCCACGGCAGCGCGGGCTTCACCGCCTGGATCCTGCCCGCGATGCTGATCGCGGGGACATGCGCCGGCATCGCCTACGCGATGATCCCGGCGCTCCTCCGGGTCCGGCTCGGCGTCTCGGAGATCCTGACGAGCCTGATGCTCGTCTACGTGGCGGAACTCCTCCTCGACTACATGGCCCGGGGGCCGCTGCGCGATCCCGCGGGCTTCAACTTCCCGCAGAGCGTCGGCTTCGACGAGGCCGCCCGCCTTCCCTACCTGATGGAGGGCGACACCTTGCACGCGGGTGTGCTCGTGGCGCTCGTGGCCGTCGTGCTCGCGACCCTCGTCCTCGGTCGCAGCCTGTTCGGGTTCGCGACGCGCGTCGCCGGTGCCAGCCCCCGCGCCGCCCGGTTCGCCGGCTTCAGCGAGGAGCGGCTGACGCTGGCCGCCTTCGCGATCTCGGGCGGCGCGGCGGGGCTCGCCGGGATCGCCGAAGTCGCGGGCCGAATCGGCCAGCTCCAGCCCACGATCTCGCCGGGCTACGGGTTCACCGCGATCATCGTCGCCTTTCTCGGCCGGCTCTCCCCCCTCGGCATCCTCGCCGCCGCCCTGGTGATCGCGGTGACCACCATCGGCGGCGAGGCGGCGCAGATCGACCTCCGGCTTCCCCTCGACCTGACCCGGGCCTTCCAGGGCCTGCTGCTCTGCCTCGTCCTCGGGGCCGACGTGCTCACGCGCTTCAAGGTCCGTCTCGTTCCGGGGGCGGCGCGATGAGCCTCGACACGGTCCAGATGGTGCTGGTCACGGTGCTGACGGCCGCGACCCCTCTGATCATCGCGGCCCTCGGCGAACTCGTGGCCGAGCGCGCGGGCGTGCTCAATCTCGGCGTCGAGGGCATGATGGTGTTCGGGGCGGCGCTGGGCTTCGCCGCCGCCATGGAGACCGGCTCGACCCTCCTCGGCGCGCTCGCCGGGGCCGGCGCCGGGATCGGGCTCGCGGCCGTGTTCGGACTGCTCACGGTGGGGCTCGCGGCCAACCAGGTGGCCTCCGGACTCGCGCTCACGATCCTCGGCCTCGGCCTCTCGGGGCTCGTCGGGGCCGGCTATGTCGGGCTGAAGCGCGAGCCGGCGCCCCTGCTCCATGTGCCGGGCCTGAGCGATCTGCCGGGCGTCGGGCGCCTGCTGTTCGGAGAGGACGCCTTCGTCTACGTCGGCCTCGGCCTGGCGGTGGGCGTCTCGTGGTTCCTGTGGCGGACGCGGGCCGGGCTGATCCTGCGGGCCATCGGCGACGACCCCGTCGCGACCCACGCGCTCGGCCTTCCGGTCCGCGGCGTGCGCTTCCTGGCGGTGCTGTTCGGGGGCGCCTGCGCGGGACTGGCCGGATCCTACCTGTCCCTCGCCTACACGCCGTTCTGGGCCCCCGCGATGACGGCGGGCCGTGGCTGGATCGCCCTCGCCCTCGTGGTCTTCGCGTCCTGGCGGCCGGCCCGGGTGGTGGCCGGCGCGACGCTGTTCGGCGGCGCCACCGTGCTGCAGCTCCATGCCCAGGCGGCGAGCCTCGGCCTGCCCGGGCAGCTGCTCTCGGCACTCCCCTACCTCGCGACCATCCTGGCGCTGGTCCTGCTGTCGCTGGGCCGGCGGCAGGGCGGTTCGCTGGCGCCCGCCGCCCTCGGGCGCGACTTCACCCCGCACCGCTAGCGGTGCTGCTATCGAGAGGACATCCCGGATGCTGCGGACCACCCTCGGCGCCTGCCTCGGCGCCCTCCTGCTCCTCGCCGGCCCGGCCCGCGCCGAGGACAAGCTCAAGGTCGGCTTCGTCTATGTCGGGCCGGTGGCCGATTACGGCTACTCGTTCCAGCACGACCTCAGCCGCAAGGCGCTCGCGGAGGCGCTGCCCGATAAGGTCGAGACCACCTACCTCGAGAACGTGCCGGAGGCCGACAGCGAGCGGGCGATCGAGAAGCTCGCCCGCTCGGGGATGGGCCTGATCTTCACCACGTCCTTCGGCTTCATGGAGCCGACCCTGAAGGTCGCCAAGAAGTTCCCGAAGGTGAAGTTCGAGCACGCCACCGGCTACAAGCGCGCCGCCAACGTCTCGACCTACTCGGCGCGCTTCTACGAGGGCCGCTACGTCTGCGGGAAGATCGCCGCCACGCTCACGAAGTCGGGGACGGTCGGCTACATCGCGTCCTTCCCGATCCCCGAGGTGGTGAGCGGGATCAACGCCTTCATGCTGGGCGCGCAGTCGGTCAACCCGGCCGTCAAGCTGAAGATCGTCTGGGTGAACACGTGGTTCGACCCGGGCAAGGAGGCCGAAGCCGCCAAGGCCCTGCTCGCCCAGGGCGCCGACATCCTCGCCCAGCACACCGACTCCGCCGCGCCGCTCCAGGAGGCCGAGAAACAGGGCAAGCTCGCCTTCGGCCAATCCTCGGACCAGTACCGCTTCGCCCCGAAGGCGCAGCTCACCGCCGTGGTGGACGACTGGAACGGCTACGTCATCCGCGAGGCGAAGGCCGTCCTCGACGGCACGTGGCAGAGCCACGACACCTGGGGCGGGATCAAGGACGGCATGGTCGTGCTGGCGCCGTTCACCAACATGCCCGCCGACGTGAAGGCGATGGCCGAGGACACGGTCAAGGCCATCGCGTCCGGCAAGGTCCACGCCTTCGCGGGTCCCGTGACGAAGCAGGACGGCAGCGTCGCCGTGAAGGAGGGCGAGACCGCCCCCGACCCGATGATCCTGGGCATGAACTGGTACGTGAAGGGGATCGACGACAAGCTGCCGCAATGAGACCCGGCGCCGGCTCCGGACCACGCGGGACTTGCGCCCCGGACCGGATCGGAGCCGTTCAGTAACGGCCCGGCGGCGGCGCCGGGACGCCGGGCGGGGGCGCCGCCGGATCCTCGACCGCGACGCCCTCGCCCCTGCGCGGAACCGGGATCGCGTCCCCCGAGCGGATCGCCTCGGCCTCGTTGCGCGGGCCGGCGAGGCCCTCGGTGCCCCCCGGGGCCGTGGCGGGATCGCGGCCGGCGGGGGCACCGACGGATTGCGCCTGCGCCGCCGCGGCGGTTCCGAGAAGGCTGCCGAGAGCCAGGATCAGGGCCATCGTGCGTCGCATCACACCGCCTCGTCTTCGAGAAGCCAGGACACGGATCGAATGGCGCAGGCGTCCGCGGGTTCCATCGCACCGGCGCCTGGGCGTTGTTTGCCGCAACCGGCTGCCGGCCCAGGCTCGCGGCCGGCCCGGACTAGCGCCGTCGATGGGGGATGTGAGCCCTGCGGTGGCGACGGGCGGCCCGGCCGCGCAGACCGCCCGGGGCGGTGACACGGGGTTGGCCGGCCGGAGAGATCAGGGTGCCCTGCGCGGCGGCCCGGCTCGGCAGGACGAGCCGTCCGCCCGTGAACCCGGCCCCGAGACCCAGCCACGCGGCCGCGGCCAGGACGATGATCCATCCGCTGCGCGTGCTCCGCATCCGATCCACTCCCCCGGGCCCGCACGGTCTCACGGGGCCTGCGCAAGCCGCGTGGCGCAAGTCGCGTGCCGCGGGCGTCAGCTGCCGCGATAGGTCTGGAAGCTCCAGGGCGTCGCTGCCAGCGGCACGTGATAATGCGCCTCCGGGTCCGCCACGCCGAAGCGCAGGGGCACGACGTCGAGAAACGGCGGCTGCGGCAGGCGCATGCCGATCCGGCGGTGGTAGTCGCCGAGCCGGAACCGGATCTCGTAGACCGCGATCGGCACCGGGCGCCCGCCGATCAGCGGGACGTCGGTGCGCCCGTCCGCGTTGGTCACGGCCCGGGCGACGGGTGCGGTCTCGGACTCGGAGACGATCTCGACGAGGTCCAGGGCCACGCCTGCGGCCGGCTGTCCGAGCACGGTGTCGAGCACGTGGGTCGAGAGGCGCCCGGTGGTCCGCGGCGCGCCGGCCCCGTCCACCAGGAGACCGAGGCGGATCGCGGCGATGCGGAACACCTCCGTCTCGGCGGTGCGGAACTCCGTCTGCGGATCGGATCCGAGGCGATCCTCGAATGTCGCCATCAGCGAGGCGCGGCCGTGGCGCTTGATGCAGAGGATGAACGGGATGCCGAAGCGGCTGCGGTAGGTCGCATTCATCGCCTCGAAGCGGGCATAGTCCGACGCGGGCAGGCGATCCAGACCGGCCGCCGCCTGCTCGGCGACCGAATCGGGCGCGATCGTCCCGTCGCGGGCCGCGCGACCCGCAAGGTCCGGGTGACCGGCCAGCAGCGCCCGGCGCTGATCGCCGGGCGCCGCCTCGACGGCCGCGCACATCGCCGCGTGGAGCGCGACCACGGTGTCGAACGGCCTGTGCCTGGCCACGGCTTCGGCGACCCACGGCGCATGATCGAAGACGGCGCCGAGCGCCGCGACGAACGCGCCCTCCGGCATGCCGTTGAGATCCGTGAGAGCGATTGTCATGGCGGCCTCGCATTCCGGTGCGGCACGTCCCGGGGCCATGGTTCCGGCGCGCCCGATCACGCCGAACTCACTCTCGATCCCGGCAGCGACCGCGTTAGCAGGCAACAGGCCAACAGGATCCCGCGGCGGATCTCGCAGCGGCGCGGCAGGCCCGCTCCACCATCGGTCCCCCACGCTTGGCATATCCCTTGCCCACCGTTGCCGTGGCGCATGGTTCTTCTGCCAGCACGGTGTGCCCACAAGGGGGATCCTGCGATGTCGAGCGCCGCCCGATCCGAGCCTCTCGCGGGCCCCGGCCACGATGCGGGTCCGATCGGCAGCCCCGTCCCGCTCGCGGCCGCCACCGCGCCGATCACCCGGGTCGGCCCCCTCGCACTGGGTCTCCTCGGCCTGCAGCACGTGCTGGTGATGTACGCCGGCGCCGTGGCGGTGCCGCTGATCGTCGGGCGGGCGCTCAAGCTGCCCCCTGAGCAGGTGGCGATGCTGGTGAGCGCCGACCTCTTCGCGGGCGGCCTCGCGACGCTCGTGCAGAGCTGGGGCCTACCCGGGATCGGCGTGCGCATGCCGGTGATGATGGGTGTGACGTTCGCGGCCGTGACGCCGATGATCGCCATGGGCTCCAGCCCCGAGATCGGTCTCACGGGGATCTACGGCGCCGTGATCGCGGCCGGCCTGTTCGCGCTGCTCGTGGCGCCCCTGATCGGACGGCTGCTGCCGCTGTTCCCGCCGGTGGTGACCGGCACCATCATCCTCGTGATCGGCATCTCGCTGATGCGCGTCGGCGTGAACTGGGCGGCGGGCGGACTCGGCAACCCGCGCTACGGCGCACCGCTCTACCTCGCGATCGCGGCCTTCGTGCTGTGCGTGATCATGGCGATCACGCGCTACGGGACCGGCTTCGTCAACTCGGCGTCCGTCCTCATCGGCATCGTGGCCGGGATGATCGTGGCCGGGTTCTTCGGGCTGGTCGATCTCGGCCGCGTCGCGGGCGCGCCCTGGTTCGACATCGTGCGCCCCTTCGCGTTCGGCCTGCCGACCTTCGATCCCGTCTCGATCGTCACGCTGTGCATCGTCATGATCGTCGTGATGATCGAGTCGACCGGCATGTTCCTCGCGCTGAGCGAGATCTGCGCCGATCCGGTCGACGCGGCGCGCCTGACCCAGGGCCTGCGCGGCGACGGCCTCGGCACGCTGATCGGCGGCCTGTTCAACACCTTCCCCTACACGTCGTTCTCGCAGAACATCGGCCTCGTCGGCGTGACCGGCGTGCGGACCCGCTACGTCGCGGTGGTGGGCGGGGTCATCATGCTGGGGCTCGGGCTCGTGCCGAAGCTGGCCGCCCTGGTCGAGGCGGTGCCGCAATGCGTGCTCGGGGGCGCGGGGCTCGTGATGTTCGGCATGGTCGGGGCCACGGGCGCGCGCATCCTCGGCGCCGTGGATTTTGCCGGCAACCGCAACAACCTGTTCGTGGTCGCGGTCTCGGTGGGCTTCGGCATGATCCCGCTGGTGGCGCCGTCCTTCTTCAAGGAGATGCCGCACGCGCTGCACCCGCTGCTCGAATCGGGCATCCTGCTCTGCGCCCTCTCGGCCGTGGTCCTGAACCTGTTCTTCAACGGACTCGGCACCACGGAGGCGGCGCGCGCGGCCGCGATCCGGCAGGCCAAGGCCGCCGAAGCCCACTGACCCGTCCCGCCCGACTCGGAGATCCCCATGGCGCTCACGGCATCGCGATACGGCAAGGGCCGGGTCCGGGTGATGCGCCTGATCCGCGACGGCGACCATCACACGCCCCGCGAGCTGACGCTCACCGTGCTCATGCAGGGGCGCTTCGACGCCGCCTGGACGGAGGGCGACAACCGCGCCTGCGTGGCCACCGACAGCGTGAAGAACATCGTCAACGTCACGGCGGCCCAAAACCTCGCCCTCGACAAGGAGGCGTTCGTCGCGGCCGTAGCGCGGGTCTTCCTCGAAACCTACGCGCAGATCGAGGCGGTGACGATCGAGGCCACGGAGACGCGCTGGCTGCGCCACGCGATCGCGGGCGTCCCCCACGGCCATACCTTCACCCTGGACGGCAACGGCGTCGGCTACGTCTCCCTCGCGGCGAGCCGGGACGGATCGGTGCTGCGCTCGGGCCTGCGCGGCTTCACCTTCATGAAGACCACGCAGTCGGGCTGGGCCGACTTCGTCGACGATCGGTACCGCACGCTGCCGGACACGACCGACCGGATCGCCGCCACCAGCATGGACGCCACCTGGACGTGGTCCGGCGCGCCCGCCGACTACGCCGACACCAACGCGCGGATCCTGGCGACGCTGATCGCCGTGTTCGGCACCACCTACAGCTACGGCGTACAGGACAGCATGTACCGGATGGGCGAAGCGGTGCTCGCGGATGTGCCCGAGGTCTCCGAGATCGCGTTCGCGATGCCGAACAAGCATTACATCCCGCTCAACCTCCAGCCCTTCGGCCTGGACAATCCCGGCACCGTGTTCCTGCCCACCGACGAGCCGCATGGCCAGATCGAGGCCACGATCGCCCGGCTCGCCTGAGCGGGCGCGCCGTGGGATCGGCGCGCAGGTTCGCCCCCATGCTCCACCACCGGCTGCTCGGCTATCTGGACGAAGTCGCCCGCAGCGGCTCGATCCGGAAGGCGGCGATCCGGCTGGGCGTCGCATCGAGCGCGATCAACCGCCAGATCCTGGGATTGGAGGCGGAGATGGGCACGCCGCTGTTCGAGCGGCTCCCCCGCGGCCTGCGCCTGACCGCCACCGGCGAGATCCTCGTCCGGCACGTGCGCGACACCCTGCGCGAGCACGAACGCATGCTCGCCCAGGCGCGTTCGCTGAAGGGTCTCGACCGCGGGGAGGTGGCCATCGGCACGATGGCGACCCTGGCCGGCGGCGTGCTCTCGGGGGTGATCCGCGACTTCCGTGAGAACCACCCGCACATCACCCTCAAGGTCCGCGTCATGACGATCGACGAGATCGTCGAGACGCTCCTGTCGGGCGACGTCGACCTCGCGCTGGCCTACCGGATGCCGCGCAACCCGCAATTGCGGTGTCTCGCGCGCTTCGAGCACCATCTCGGTGCGGTGATGGCGCCGAACCATCCGCTCGCCGGCCAGTATCACCTCCGCATGGCGCAATGCCTCGACCATCCCCTGGTGGTTGCCGACGGCTCGATGACCCTGCGCGCCGTGCTCGAGCGGCTGGTCCCGCCGCACGCCATGTTCAGACCGGCGGTCGAGACCAATTCGGTGGAGCTGATGAAGCGCCTCGCGCAGCAGGTGCCGCACATCACCTTCCTGAACCTGTCGGACATCCGCGAGGAGATCGCCCGCGGAACCCTGGCCTTCACACCCCTGAGCGACGCGGCGGCGGCCACCCAGGCCGTGTCGCTGGTCCAGCGGGCGCAATCCGCCTGCGACGGACCCACCCACTTGGTCGCGACCCGGATCGGGGAAGCGTTCGACCGCCACAGCGGCATCGACTGAACGACGCGTCCGGGAAAGATCCGTGCCAACCGGCACAGGCGCGGCGCCGATTCCGCGCTCTGCCGTAAATGTCTGTCAGAACTGCATTTTGCAGGCTGGCTCCAAGGGCCCGGCCCGTATTCGCGCGCGCCCGGCTCCAAGGGCGTGTGAATTCGCACAACAGGTAGGCTCGGCGTGTTGGATCGGAAGGCAGCATGCCCAATCTATACGCGTGAGTGAGCCTCGGCCGCGTGGACGGTGGCTCCGACTAGTGGATGCTTCCGATGACTTCTCGTCTTCTCGCCGCCGCCGTCCTCGGCCTCTCCCTGACGACCGCCGCCTCCGCGCAGAGCTACACCGCACCGGCCGGCATTCCCGCGGTGACCGCGCCCGGCGGCCTGGAAGGTCGTGCCGCCGACGCGAACCTCGCGGCGGCGCGGAACGTCAGCACGTACGGCACGAATGTCGAGGTCTCGGTCGGGGAAGTGACCACGGGCTCCGTGCGTCGGTCGCACGCGCCGCTCAGGCCCTACGGCGTTCGCTGAACACCCGACCCGCCCGGATCGGCCCAAGTCCCGGTACGCGCCACTGCAGTGCAGCCGCGCGTTGCCGCGGTTTTAGACATGCCGGGACCGCATATTAAGCGTTTCTAGACTGAGACATCGTTGGCCCCCGGGGACGCGTGCCGAAAATCTCGGCTTCGCAGTCTCGGCGCCCCCGCCTAGACTTCGCTCCCAGTCGCCGCCAGCGGGCGGCTGGTCGGGGCGCTCGACGCGTGGCACATCTTCCCTTCACCCGCCGTTCCCTGCTCGGGGCCGCCGCGCTCGTCGGGCTCGACGCCGCATCGGGCTCCCGCGCCCGGGCCGCCGCGACCCTGACGGTCGGCTTCATCTACGTCGGACCGAAGGACGATTACGGCTACAACCAAGCGCACGCCCAGGCCGCCAAGGCGCTGAAGGGCCTGAGCGGCGTCGAGATCACCGAGGAGGAGCGGGTCCCGGAGACCAACGCCGTCGAGAAGACCATGGAGAGCATGATCAACCTCGACGGGGCGACGCTGCTCTTCCCGACCTCGTTCGGCTACTACAATCCCTACCTCCTGGCCGAGGCGCGAAAGAACCCGAAGATCCAGTTCCGCCATTGCGGCGGCCTCTGGACCGAGAAGGATCCCCCGAACGCCGGCTCGTACTTCGGCTATATCGCGCAGGGCCAGTACCTCAACGGGATCGTGGCGGCCCATGCCACCAAGTCCAAGCGCATCGGCTTCGTCGCGGCCAAGCCGATCCCGCAGGTGCTCAACAACGTCAACGCCTTCCTGCTCGGCGCCCGCAGCGTCGATCCGGCGATCACCTGCCAGGTGATCTTCACCGGGGAATGGTCCCTGGCCGTCAAGGAGGCGGAGGCGACGAACGCCCTGGTCGACGGCGGCGCCGACGTCATCACCTGCCACGTCGACAGTCCGAAGGTCGTCGTGGAGACCGCGGCCCGGCGCGGCGCCTTCGTGTGCGGCTACCACGTCGACCAGTCGCCCCTGGCGCCCCAGAAATACCTCACGGGGGCCGAGTGGAACTGGCTGCCCATCTACAAGGATGCGATCGCCGCGATGCAGGCCGGCAAGGTGCCCGAGCACTTCGTCCGCGGGGGCCTCGCCGACGGGTACGTCAAGATGAGCCCCTACGGCCCGGCGGTCGCCGACGGGGCCCGGCGCAACGCCGACGCCGTCAAGGCCGAGATGCTGAAGGGCGGCTACGAGATCATCAAGGGCCCGCTCAAGGACAATGCCGGCCGCGAGGTCCTGCCGGCCGGCAAGGCCTATCCCGAGAAGGCCGCCGAGCTCGAGAGCACGAACTACCTCGTCGACGGCGTGCGGGGCTCGGTCTGAAGCCGCCTGGCACGCTTTCTGCGGTTTGCCGCCACTCGGAGACCAACCGCGGAGGAGCGTGAGACGTGGTCGCGGATGCCGCCCCATCGAGGCTCGCCGCCGCGCGGCCGGGCACCCCGCTCGGCCTCCAGATCCGCGCCTGGCTGGCGCGACACTTGGAGGCCGTCGTGATCCCGGTCGGAGCCGCGGTTCTGGGCTTCCTGCTGTTCGGCCTGTTCCTGACGGCCCTCGGCAAGTCGCCGCTCCAGCTCGTCGAGATCGTCTGGCGCGGGGGCTTCGGCTCGCCCTTCGCCCTCGGCAACAGCCTGCAGCGGGCCGCGCCGCTCCTGTTCGCCGCCCTCTGCGTGGCGCTGCCGGCCCGGCTGGGCCTCGTGGTGATCGGCGGCGAGGGCGCGATCGTGCTCGGCGGCCTCGCGACGGCGGCGGCGGCCCAGCCGCTCGCCGGCTTCCCCGCGCCCCTGGCGGTCCCCCTGATGGCCGGGGCGGCCGCCCTCGCCGGGGCCGTCTGGATCGGCGCGGTGGGGTGGCTCCAGGCCTACCGCAACGTCAACGCGACCATCGCCAGCCTGCTCATGTCCTACATCGCGATCGCGCTGGCCAACCACCTGATCGAAGGCCCCCTGCGGGATCCGGCGAGCCTCAACAAGCCGTCGACGCTGCCGGTCGGCGACGCCTTCATGCTCGGCCCCATGCCGGTGATCGGCGTGCACTGGGGGCTCGGCTGCGGGATCGTCGCCTGCGTGATCGCCTACGTGCTGATGGACCGCACCACCCTCGGCTTCGCGGCACGGATCGCGGGCGGCAACGTGCGCGCGGCGCAGATCCAGGGCCTGCCGGTCGGACGCCTCATCGTCGGCTTCACGGCCCTCGGCGGCGCCTTCGCGGCGCTCGCCGGCTACTTCGAGGTGGCGGCGGTCCAGGGCACCGCCAACGGCACGCTGGCGGCGGGCTACGGCTACACCGGCATCCTGGTCGCGTTCCTGGCCCGGCAGAACCCCCTCGCCATCATGCCGGTCGCCGTCCTGCTCGGCGGCATCGAGGCGTCGAGCGGGCTGATCCAGCGCCGGATGCAGCTGCCCGACGCGACCGTGCTGGTCCTCGAAGGCCTGCTGTTCCTCGTGGTCCTCCTGAGCGAGACGCTCTACGGCCGGTTCAAGCTCTTCAACCCGCATCTCTGGGCCGAGAAGCGCGCGGCGACGCCCGCGGCCCCGGTCCCGGCGTGAGGGCCGCGCCATGAGCGGCGACCTCGGCCTCTGGACGGTGCCCCTGGCGATGATCGGCGGGGCGATCCGCGTCTCGACGCCCTTCCTGTTCGTGAGCCTCGGCGAGACCATCACCGAGCGCTCGGGCCGGATCAACCTCGGGCTCGAGGGCACCCTGGTCCTCGGCGCGATGGCGGCCTACGGCACCGCGGTGCTGACCGGCTCCCCCTGGGCGGGCGTCGCCGTCGCCGGGCTGGCGGGGGGCGTCCTCGGCCTGCTGCACGGGTTCGTCTGCAGCTTCCCCCGGGTCAACGACGTGGCGATCGGCATCGCCCTGATGCTGTTCGGCACCGGGCTGGCCTTCTTCTTCGGCAAGCCGTTCATCCAGCCGTCGGCGCCGCCCCTGCCGGCGATCCCGTTCGGGGCGTGGTCGGACCTGCCGCAGGTCCAGGCGGCCCTGCGCGTCAACGTGCTGTTCCTCGCCGGCGCGGCGCTCTCCGTCGCGCTCTGGTGGGGGCTGCGCAACACCCGGGCGGGGCTGGTCCTGCGCGTCGTCGGCGACAGCGCCGACGCGGCCCGCGCCCTGGGCTACGACGTCGACCGGGTGCGCCTCGTCGCCACCGGGGCCGGCGGCGTGCTCGCCGGGATCGGCGGCGCCTACCTGTCGCTCTACTATCCGGGGTCCTGGAACGAGGGGATCTCCTCCGGGCAGGGCCTGATGGCGGTGGCGCTGGTGATCTTCGCGCGCTGGAACCCGCTCGCCTGCTTCGGGGCGGCGCTCCTGTTCGGGGGCGCCGGCGCGCTCGGCCCGGCCCTGCAATCGGTGGGCGTCTCGCAGGGCTACTACCTGTTCTACGCCGCCCCCTACGTGCTGACCCTCGCCCTCCTGATCGCCACCTCCTCGCCCGACCGGGCGCTGGCCGGGGCCCCGGGCGAACTGTCCCTGTCGAAGTGAGGGCGTGCCGATGAACGGGCTCGGTGGATTGAACAAGGCGCCCGACGGCGTGGTGATCGGCCTGGTGCAGTCGCAGCTGCCGCGGATCGAGACCCGCGCCGACATCGCCAGGCAGACCGACCGGATCGTCGCGCTGGTCGCCAAGGCGCGCGCCAACCTCGCCACCATGGACCTCGTCGTGTTCCCGGAATACGCGCTCCACGGCCTGTCGATGGACACCCGGCCGGAGATCCTGTGCACCCTCGACGGCCCCGAGGTGGCGGCGTTCAAGCGCGCCTGCGCGGAGAACCGGATCTGGGGCTGCTTCTCCATCATGGAGGCCAACCCGGGCGGGAACCCGTACAATTCCGGGCTGATCATCGACGATCGCGGCGAGCTGAAGCTCTATTACCGCAAGATGCACCCCTGGGTGCCGGTCGAGCCCTGGGAGCCCGGCAACCTCGGGATTCCCGTGATCGCGGGGCCGAGGGGCGCCAAGCTCGGGCTGATCATCTGCCACGACGGCATGTTCCCCGAGATGGCGCGGGAATGCGCCTACCGGGGCGCCGAGATCATGATCCGCACCGCCGGCTACACCGCCCCGATCCGCGAATCCTGGCGGTTCACCAACCAGGCGAACGCGTTCTGCAACCTCATGGTCACCGCCAACGTCTGCCTGTGCGGGTCGGACGGCACGTTCGACTCCATGGGCGAGGGCATGATCTGCAACTTCGACGGGTCCGTGATCGCCCATGGGACCACGGGCCGCGTCGACGAGATCATCACGGCCGAGGTGCGGCCCGACCTCGTGCGCGAGGCGCGCGTCCACTGGGGCGTCGAGAACAACATCTACCAGCTCGGCCATCGCGGCTACACGGCCGTGCAGGGCGGCGCGCAGGACTGCCCCTACACCTACATGGCCGACCTCGCGGCCGGGCGGTACCGGGTGCCCTGGGAGGATCAGGTCCGGGTGACCGACGGGACCGGCTGCGGCTTCCCGGCCCCGACCCGCCGCTACGCCGGCGCGTCGGACGCGCGGGAGGCGGCCGAGTGAGCGCGGCGGACACCGCCGCCCCGCCCGCCGGCACCTACGCCGAAGCCGCGCCCTATCCGTGGCCCTACGACGGCGATCTGCGCCCCGGGAACACGGCCCTCGTCATCATCGACATGCAGACGGATTTCTGCGGGCCGGGGGGCTACGTGGACGCGATGGGCTACGACCTCGCGCTCACCCGCGCGCCGATCGGACCGATCGCGGACCTGCTCGCCGCGGCACGGGCCCGCGGCTACCACGTGATCCACACGCGCGAAGGCCACCGCCCGGACCTCGCCGACCTGCCCGCCAACAAGCGCTGGCGGTCGCGCCGGATCGGCGCGGGCATCGGCGATCCCGGCCCCTGCGGTCGCGTGCTGGTGCGGGGCGAGCCCGGCTGGGAGATCATCCCGGAACTGGCGCCCCTGCCCGGCGAGCCGGTGATCGACAAGCCGGGCAAGGGCTCGTTCTGCGCCACGGACCTGGAACTGATCCTCCACCAGCGGGGCATCCGCAACCTGATCCTGACCGGCATCACCACCGACGTCTGCGTGCACACGACGATGCGGGAGGCCAACGACCGCGGCTTCGAGTGCGTGATCGTCTCGGACGCCACCGCGGCCACCGACCGCGGCAACCACGAGGCGGCGCTGCGGATGGTGACGATGCAGGGCGGCGTCTTCGGCGCGGTCGCCGCCGCCGCGGCGATCCTCCAGGCGATGGATTGAGCCCGATGGACGCCACGCCCAGCGCCATCGGCGTCGAGACGATCGGCATGACGAAGCGCTTCGGCGCCTTCGCGGCCCTCGACGATGTCTCGATGCGGATCGAGGCCGGCGGCTTCCACGCCCTGCTCGGCGAGAACGGCGCCGGCAAGTCGACCTTCGTCAAATGCGTGATGGGCTTCTACGCGCCGACCGCCGGCAGCGTCCTGGTCGACGGGCGCGAGGCCGAGATCACCAACCCGAAGGGCGCGCAGGCCCGCGGCCTCGGCATGGTCTACCAGCATTTCACGCTGGTGCCCTCTCTGACGGGGGCCGAGAACCTCGTGATCAGCCGCGCCGACGCGCCGGCGATCCTCGACTGGAAGGCCGAGCGCGCGGCGCTGGCCGCCTTCATGGCCGGGATGCCGTTCCGGCTGAACCTCGACCGGCCGGTGGCGGAACTCGCCGCGGGCGAGAAGCAGAAGCTGGAGATCGTCAAGCAGCTCTATCTCAAGGCCCGCTTCCTGATCCTCGACGAGCCGACCTCGGTGCTCACGCCCGACGAGGCGGAGGAAGTGCTGGGGCTCCTGCGGGCCATGACCGACCGCGGCGTTCTCACCGTACTGATGATCAGCCACAAGTTCCGCGAGGTCGAGACCTTCGCCCGCTCGCTGAGCGTCCTGCGCCGGGGCAGGCTGGTGGGCGGCGGCGCGGTCGGCGACCTCTCGCGCGACGACATGGCGGCGATGATGATCGGGGAGCGCATCGTGCGCCCGGTCGCGGCCCGGGTCGGCGAGCCGGACGCGGCGCGCGAGATCCTGCGCATCGAAGGCCTCGATGCCACCGACGCCTCGGGCCTGCGCCGGATCGCGATCACGGACCTGCGCGTCCGGGCCCGGGAGATCGTCGGCATCGCGGGCGTCTCGGGCAACGGCCAGAAAGAACTCGCCGACGTCCTCGGCGGCCAGATCCGCGCCGCCGGCGGGCGCGTCGCGGTGGCCGGCGCGCCCTATACCGGCCGGCGCGCGCAGAGCCGGGCGCGCCGTGTCCGCTTCATCCCGGAGGAGCCCCTGCGCAACGCCTGCGCCCCGCGGATGTCGGTCGCGGAGAACCTCGCCTTCCGCGCCTTCGACCGGCGCGACGAGGACCCGTCCGGACCGCCGACCCTGTGGCTCGACAGGCGGGCGATGAGCCGCCGCGCCAAGGACCTGATCGCCCGCTTCAAGGTGAAGACCGCCTCCTCCGAGGCGCCGATCGCGACGCTCTCCGGAGGCAACGTTCAGCGCGCGGTGCTCGCCCGCGAGCTGACCGACCCGGTCGATCTCCTGATCGTGGTCAACCCGTGCTTCGGCCTCGACTTCGCGGCGGTGTCGGAGATCCGCACGCGGATCGTGGCCGCCCGCAACGCGGGCACGGCCGTCCTGCTGATCAGCGAAGACCTCGACGAGATCCTGGAACTGTCGGACCGGATCGTGGTGATGTCGGACGGGCGCCTGGTCTACGAGACGCCGGCCGCGACGGCCGAGATCGGGACGATCGGCCGGCACATGGCCGGGCACCACTGAGGGGCGCTGAAGCGCTCTCCGCCGACGTGGGCGCCGGTCCGCCTCCCGCGGGCCGGCTCTTCGTCTCAGGAGACCGCTCGGCGCCTCACCGCGCCCCGCCGCTCCGCCGGGTCCGGCGCTCGGCCTTGCGGGTCGCGGTCTCGCGCAGATGCTGCTCGATGGCGTCGTTGGCGCGGCCGCGCATGTGGCGGATGGCGTCCACGTCGTCGAAGGTCTCGGGGAAGCGCCGCGACAGCCACAGATAGGCGCTGGCGAGCTTCACGGTCCGCTCCTGGTAATCCAGCGCGCCCGCGAGGTTGCCGCGCAGCGCCGGCACCGTGAGGCCGGCGGCGCGCGCCTGGCACCAGCGCTCCAGCAGGCCCATGGCGATCTCGTCGCGGCGGTCGATCGGGCAGACCGAGAAGGCGAACTTCTCCTCGATCGGCAGCCGCGCCCGATCGACGATCCGGGCGACCTCCAGCACCTCCTCCAGGGCCGAGGGCTGGAACGGCGAGCCGGCGTAGAAGGTCGCCCGGGCGAAGTGGGTCAGCACCTCGTGCAGGCTGTGGGTGCGCATCTCCTCCGCCACCGAGCGGATCGCCCCCAGATCCGGGCGGACGAAGAAGCGCGTGTCGGCCGCGGGCGCCGTCGGGGCCCCCGAAAGGGCGGTGCGGATCGGCTCCGCGGCGTACGGATCGGTCGCCGCCACGTAGCCGACATCCTGGTGCCCGTAGCGGCCGGCCCGGCCGGCGATCTGCCGGATCTCCGAATGGGTGAGCGCGCGCTCGGCGGTGCCGTCCCACTTGCGCACCGCCGAGAACACGATCCGCTTGAGCGGCCCGAGGTTGAGCCCCATGCCGATGGCGTCGGTGGTGACCAGCACGTCGGCCTCGCCGGCGCGGAAGCGCGCGGCCTCGGCCCGGCGCACCTCCGGCGACAGGGCGCCGTAGATCGTCGCCACCCGGTGGCCGCGGGCGACGAGGATCTCGCGGTTCTCGTGCACGGCCCGGCGGGAGAAGGCCACCACCGCGTCGCCGGGCTCGACCTTCTCCAGGGGCACCGGCTGCTCCAGCAGCAGGAGCGGCGACTTGCGGGTGAAGGGGATCACCTCCAGGGACTCGTTGGCGGCCTCCGCGGCGCGGCGGACATACGACAGGGCGTCGTCGGAGCCGCAGACGATCACGGTCCGGGCCGCGACGCCGAACAGCGCGTTGGTCCAGGCCCAGCCGCGGTCGGGGTCCGACAGCATCTGGATCTCGTCGATCACCGCCACGTCGATGGGCCGGGTGAGGTCGGCGGTCTCGATGGTGCGGGCGGTGTGGGTCGGGTCGGGCTCGCCCAGCACCTCCTCGCCGGTGATCATGCCGGCGCGGAGCCCCCGCTCGCGCAGGGTCTCGTAGTTCTCCAGCGCCAGGAGCCGGAGCGGCGCGAGGTAGGCCCCGGTCTCCGCCGCGGTCAGGTGCTGGAGCGCCGCGTAGGTCTTTCCGGAATTGGTCGGCCCCATGTGGAACAGGATCCGCCGGTTGAGGCGGCGGGCGGCGGTGAACCGCTCGATATAGGCGCCGAAGCCGACCTGATCGCGCAGGCGGCGCAAGCGCGAGCCCTCGCGGGCGACCGCCTTGGCGTGCCGGCGCACGGGGGTGAGGGTGTCGTTGAGGCCGCGGGCGAGCTTCGGGCCGTAGGTGAACACCCGGGAGCGCAGGGAGCGATCCATGTGGGCGATGTAGGCGGCGGCGTCCGCCCCGACCTCGCGCAGGTCGACGAGGAGCTGCGCCCGCAGCCGGTCGACCGGCTTGTGCAGGGCGCGGGCGGCCTGGAGGGCGGTCCGCGCCACGGCGTCGCGCAGGGCGTCCAGGCCCTGCGCCGGGTCGTTCCGGGCGGCCATGCGGGCGAGGATCGCGGCCGCGTCCGGCTCGGGGGCCATGTCGAGCCGCAGGTCCAGGCGGCCGTTGTCGAGGAGCGGGATCTCGGTCCGGATCAGCCAGGTGATGCGGTGGTCCTTGGTCACCACGGCCCGGAGGTTCGGCACGGCCTTCCGGATCGCCGGGATGCCGGTCTCCGCGAAGGCCCGGGCCGCCTGCATCGCGCGCAGCGCCCGGGCGACGCGCGCGTCCTCCACCTCGGCGCCGTACTCGGGCAGTTCGAGATCGGCGAGGAGCCGGTCGAGATCGACCGCGTCCGGGGACAGGCCGAGCCGCCCCAGGGATTCGATCAGGCTCTCGATCGTCGGGCGGAGACGCTTGCGCGCCATGCGGTCACCTCTGGCAGCGGCGTCTGACGCCAACCCGGACGCGGTCGGGGGCGTTCCGGATCCGATCCATGCGCCGGGCGGAAGCGGCGCGCCACCTCAAACCTCCGGGTGAGACATCGCCCCGCGCCGCCTGCGCCCGCCGGCCCGTCATGGCCCGCCCGCGGCCGCGGCGAGCCAGCCGCAGAAGGCCCGCACGGTCGGATCCTCCGCGCGGGATTCCGGGACATACGTGTAGTAGCTCCGCGCCGGCAGGGACGGGCCGGCGAAGGGCAGGGTCAGGCGGCCGGCCGCCACGTCGTCGGCGATCAGCCGTTCGGGGCCCATGGCGACCCCGAGCCCGTCGAGGGCGGCCTGGAGGGTCAGGTAGAAATGCTCCAGCGTCACCGAGGCCTGCGGCTCCAGGGCCGGCACGCCCGCTTCGCGCAGCCAGTCCGGCCAGACCCGCGGGAGCGTCGCCGCGTGCAGGAGCGTGTGCTGCCGGAGCTGCTCCGGCGTCGCCAGCGGCAGGCGCCGCAGCAGCGCCGGGCTGCAGACGGGGATGCGCCGCTCCGACAGGAACGGCTCCGCGACATGGCCCGGCCGGGTGTCCGGACCGCCCCGGATCGCCACGTCGAACGGGTCCGCGAGGCTGGCCAGGGGCACGTTGGAGGTCGTCAGCCGCACCTCGATCGACGGGTTGGCCCTCTGGAAGCCGGACAGGCGCGGGATCAGCCAGCGGAGGGTGAAGGTGGCCAGCGCGTTCACATGCAGCAGGCGCGGCCGCCCGCCCTCGGCCTGGCGGGCCGTGGCCAGGGCGATGCGGTCGAGGGCGGCGCCGATCTCGGTGGCGTAGGCGCCCCCCGCCTCGGTGAGGACGACGCGCCGGTTGTGGCGCTCGAACAGCGGCAGCCCGAGCCAGCCTTCGAGCATCTGGACGTGCCGGCTGACCGCGCCGTGGGTGACGCGCAGCTCGTCCGCGGCCCGGGTGAAGCTCCCGTGCCGCGCGGCCGCCTCGAAGGCTTTGACGGCGTTGAGCGGCGGCAGGCGGCGATGCACGGGTCAGGTTTCCTCACGCGAGCGTCAGCATAAGTCGTTTGTCAGCTCCGGGCCAGACCGCCATCCTGACGGGCAACCACGAAGGATGACTGGATGTCCGTCGCGTCCGATCTGACCGCGTCTTCCGGACCTGCCCCCCTGCCGGAGGCCCGGCGGACGCTGGCGGCAACGGGCCTCAACCACGCCCTGCACGACGGCTACACGGACCTGATCTACGTGCTGCTGCCGGTCTGGCAGGCGGAGTTCGGCCTCGACTACGTCGCCCTGGCCTTCCTGCGGTCCCTCTACAACGGCGCCCTGGCGGCCCTGCAGATGCCGGCGAGCCGGCTCGCCCGGGTGCTCGGCGCCCGCACGGTGCTGGTTCTCGGCACGCTGCTCAGTGCGGCCGGCTACGCGATCGCCGGCGCCTCGGGCGGCCTCGTCGGGCTCGGAGTCGGCCTCCTGCTCGGCGGCGCCGGCAGCAGCACGCAGCACCCCCTGGCCTCGGCGGTGATCGCCCGGGCCTACGGCCCGGCGGCGCGGGGGCCCCTCGGCACCTACAACTTCACCGGCGATCTCGGGAAGGCGGCGGTCCCGCCCCTGGTTGGTCTGCTGCTGACCCTGTCGGGCTGGCGGCACGCGCTCTGGGTGGTCGCCGGCGCGGGCGTCCTCGTCGCCCTGGCGGTGGGGCGCGTGCTGCCGCGTGAGCCGGAGTCACGCGGGGGCGGGGAGGGGGCCCGGGGGAGGCCACACCGGGACGCGGCCCGGCCGGGGAGCGGGGCCGGCTTCCGGCTGCTGGTCGCCATCGGCATGCTCGACAACGCCGCGCGGCCGGCCTTCCTGCTCTATCTGCCGTTCCTGCTGCAGGAGAAGGGCGCGGCCCTGACCACGGTGGGCCTCGCGCTGTCGCTGGTCTTCGTCGGCGGCGCGCTGGGCAAGGCCGTCTGCGGGCGTCTCGGGGAACGCCTCGGGGTGACCCGGACCGTGATCCTCACCGAGACCGGGACAGCGCTCGCCATCCTGGCGGTGATCGCGCTGCCGCTCGCCCCCGGGATGCTGCTGCTGCCGCTGCTCGGCGTGATGCTGAACGGCACCTCGTCGGTGCTCTACGGGACGGTGCCGGAGCTGGCGCCGGGGGGCCGGGTCGAGCGGGCCTTCGCGGTGTTCTACACCTGGACGCTCGGCGGCAGCGCGCTGGCGGCGCCGCTGCTCTACGGCCGGCTCGGCGACGTGGCCGGCCCGCACTGGGCGGCGGCGGCGGCGGCCGGGACGGCGCTCGCCGCGGTGCCGCTCATGCTGGCCCTGGCGCCGCGCCTCCGGGCGGCGCCAGGGCGGCCCGCCTGATCGGCCTCAGGCGGCGCGAATCCGCCCGAGGAAATCGTGCACCGCGGTGCCGGGACGCTTCGGCTGGCCGCCGCCTTCGGGGCTCACCGGCGCGCGAGCACGTTGACCCTCACGGGCTCGGACCGGCCGTCCAGCGCGAGGGCCCGGATCGCCTCCGGCGCGACGCGGGCCGCCCGGTAGACCGCCTCCGACACCACGGCCACGCAGCCGAGGCCCTTGGTCAGCCCCTGCAGGCGCGAGGCGACGTTGACGGTGTCGCCGAGCGCCGTGAAGCGGGCATCGGTGGCGTCCCCCATCGCGCCGACGATCGCCGGGCCGGCATGCACGCCGATCCCGTACCGCAGGGTGTGCTCCAGGTCCGCCGCCAGCAGGCGGTTCAGGGTGGCGACGGATTCGCCGATGAGGTCGACCGCCCGAAGGGCGTCCCGGGCGGCCTGTTCGGGGTCCGTCTCCAGGCCGAACAGCGCCAGCAGCCCGTCGCCCAGGAACTGGTTGGTCGAGCCGCCCGCCTCCCGCACGGCGTCGCCGACCGCCCCGAGGAAGCGGTTGATGATGAACACCGTGTCGTAGGGCAGCCGCTCCTCGGCCAGCCGGGTCGAGCCGCGCAGGTCGACGAACATGGCGACGATGAAGCGCTCCTCGCCGGACTCGGCCCGGTCGAGCAGGTCCGCCCGGCGCATGCGCGGATGCGGCGGCAGCAGCGGCACCACGGCGAGGTCGGTCTCGGGCCGGAACTGGCAGGCGAGGCGCACGCCCGGCCCGGCGGCGATGCGCGCCAGGACCGCGCCCTCGGCCCGGCCCGGCGGCGGCGCGCCGTCGCTGCCGTCCGTCACCCGGATCCGGCAGGTCGAGCACCGGCCGCGGCCGCCGCAGACGCTGGCATGCGGGATCCGGTTGCGGCGGCTGGCCTCCAGCACGCTGGTGCCGCGGGGCACCCGGATCACCCGCCCGTCGGGATAGCTGAGCCGGACCGTCCCGCGCTTGATCTCCGCCAGGGTCCGCGTCCCGCGCGCCAGAATGACCGCCGCGACGAGCGCCGCGTAGGTCAGGAGCATCCGGTCCCGGATCCCGGCGAGCCGCGCCACCTGATCGGGCAGGCCGACATGCACGGGCTGGAGCGCCACCGCCCGCCAGGCGGGATCCTGCGCCAGGGCGCGGATCGCCCGGCCGCCCTGCGCGAAGCCCAGCAGCGCGACGACCGGCACCAGCACCGCGAGCGCCAGCAGCCCCGGTGCCGCGCGCGCGAAGCCGGGCTTCAGCCGGAGCCAGAAGTACAGGCCCGCGCAGCCGTGGACCCAGGCGACGACCAACACGGCCACCTGCATCGCGCCGAGCATCGGGGACGCCACCCAGAAGGCGTAGAGTTCCTGCGCATAGCCCTTGTCGAGACCCTCGGTGACGAAGGCGACCCGGGTGCCGGCGATGTGGCTGACCAGCAGCGGAGGGATCAGGAGGCCGGTGACCACCTGCAGGATCTCGGAGCCCCGCAGGCGGAAGAAGCGGTTCGCGTAGAGCGCCTGGAGCCCGAGCGCGATGTGGACCAGCAGCGCGCCGTACAGGAGCGCCAGGCCCAAGGGGTTGAGCCAGAGAGCCGTGACGGCGTCGAGACCGTCCTCCATGGCGGCGAGGGAGACGTTGCCCAGCGCGTGGTTGGCCAAGTGGGTCAGCACGTAGCCGAACAGCACCAGGCCGCTGGCCAGCCGGAGGCGGCGCAGGGACAGGGGGCTGCGCGCCCGGGTGGCGGGGGCGGCCCTGCGATCCTGCGCCCCCGGCTCGACGGACCGAAGCGCCACGCTCGGTAAGGTGCGCATCATGCTGGGAGGTCCGGTGGGATCGGCCGCGGGCCCGCCTATTCGCCGCCCCTCGTACCAGCAAGACTTCTCGCGCGTCCGATTTATTTCACCGCGCGCCCCTCGGCCGAGGCAGCGGGCGCGGTCCGCCCGCCGCGTGCCGTATCCGACCCGAACCCGGAGACCCGATGCTGGAACCCTTCTTCGCCCGGAGCGCCGCCGCGGTGGCCGCCGACCTGATCGGCGCCCGCCTGTTCGTCGGCGAAGCGGGCGGGATCATCGTCGAGACGGAGGCCTACGACCGCACCGATCCGGCCTCCCACAGCTTCGCCGGCCCGACCCGGCGCAACGCCAGCATGTTCGGCCCGCCGGCCCGCGCCTACGTCTACCGCTCCTACGGGCTGCACTGGTGCCTGAACCTCGTCTGCGAGCCCGGCAGCGCGGTGCTGCTGCGCGCCCTCGAGCCGACGGCGGGGCTGGCCGCCATGGCGGCGCGCCGGGGCACGGGTGAGACGCGGCTGCTCTGCGCCGGCCCGGGCCGCCTCGCCCAGGCGCTCGGCGTCACCGGCGCGCTGGACGGCGTGCCGGTCGCGGGCGCGCCGTTCCGGTTCGAGCCGCGCGTCGGACCGGCCGACGTGGTGAGCGACCGCCGGATCGGGATCACCCGCGGGGCCGAGACGGCCTGGCGCTTCCTGCTCGCCGGCTCCCGGTTCGTCAGCCGGCCGGCGCGGCGGGGTCGCCCGGGGACCGGCGCCGCCTGACGGGGCGCCCGGAACGCGGCAGCCCGGGCCTCCGCGACCCGCCCGAGGGCGTTCCCGGTCCCGGCCGCGCGAAGGTCCCGGCCGGCCGGTTCAGGGGGCCGCGCGGCGGGCGCCGGCCGCTCGGCGCGGCCGTGATGCGGCGCCCCCCTCGCGAGTACGGGCGGGCATAGGATCCATGACGCCGAGTACCGCCCCGCGCCGGCCGAAGCGCTCGGCACCTCCGCCGCAGCTCTCCGGCGCGATGGTAAACGATTGCCCACAATCAATACCGCAATTCATCCTGAGCGCGCGCTCCCTGTGACTGCAATTTCGAGTGGAACGCTTTGACGATCTTTCCGTTACTGCCTTCGATCGAGCTCAGGAGACTAATCATGCGGACCATCATTCTGTCGGGTGCCCTGCTCGCGGCCCTGTGCGGCGCGACCGTGCCGGCATGCGCCGAGGAGACCACGGTGATCCATCGCGATCGCGGGCCGGGCGTGGCCGTCGACCGCCACGAGGGCGTGGTGGAGCGCCGCGAGGTGACCACCGGGACCGTCGATTGCGGCTCGAAGACCGTCCACAAGGAGGACGGCATGGGCAACTCCAAGACCGTCCACAAGGAAGGCTGCAACTGAGATCCGGCGGCCTCGACCCGATCTGACATCTCTGGAGACGTCATCATGACCAACAAGCTTCTTCTGTCCCTGGCGACGGCGGGGCTCCTCGCCCTCCCGGTGGCCGCCCAGGCGCAGGGCACCCTGCGGGGGGCGGCCGAGGGGGCCGAGGCCGGATCGGCCGCGGCGGGCCCGGTCGGCGGCATCGTCGGGGGCGCAGTCGGCGCGGCCACCGGCACCATCGGCGGCATCCTGGGCATCGACGATCGCCCCCGGTTCCGCAGCTACGTCCGCGAGCGCGGTGCGCGCTCGTACAGCTGGGGCGGACCGGTCCAGGTCGGCACCGTGCTGCCCGAGGACAGCGTCACCTACTACGACGTCCCCACGGAGTACCGGGTGCGGCCGGGCTACCGCTACACGATCGTGAACGACCAGCCGGTCCTGGTCGACCGCGGCCACCGCATCGTCGAGGTCATCGACTGATCGGGTCGGGCGCCGGAGGCCTTCCGGCGCCCCGCCGCGCGGGCGCCACGTCCCGGTCTTCAGGCCGGACCCCGTGGTTCTTGAGCACTTTCTATCTGATGCGGATCACGAAGCGCGACGCGCACTCCGCCCCGCAAAGGGGAGGGGAGTCGCGCCCAGACCGTCAGGTGCGGGATCCCATTCGAACCGAAAACAGTCTCGGCGGCGGCGTTGCGGACGCGTGCCTCCGGGACCGGCGCCCGGGGCTATCCCTGCGGGGCGGCGGCCGTCGCCGGGCCTTCTGTCGGAAACCGGCCGCGCGCCACAGCGGGCCGGCCCCCGGCGCCCGAGGGTCACCGCGGCTCGAGGCGGCATGCCACGGCGGTGGCCCGGGGCCAGCCGTAATAGATCGCTTCGGTCGACGCCGCGGCGCCGGCCGCGATGATCGGTACCGCTGCGGTCTGCGTATCGAGGATCGCGCCGCCGGTCCCCGTGAACGTGCACAGCACCGTGACGTGCGTCGCGGCCTCGGGCCCGTCATTCTGCAGGGCGACGAGGGCGCGCTGCGGTTCGTGCGAATCCGGCGGCGTGTGGAGCCGGGCCCCCTGGACGACGGGCGTACCGTCCGCCCGCGCCGGCGACGCGGCCGCGACGAGCACGCCGAGGATCACCAGAATCGCCGCCACCGGGGCCGGCCGCCGCGCGAGGCCGGAGGGCCTGCCGCGGTCGCCTGCGGCGCTTCGCCCGGGCTGGATCCTGCGCGAGATAGAACATATAGTGAACATGGATGGACGGTGCCCTTGATGGCGAGGAGGAGCGACGGATGGCACGCTACCGTTTCCACTGCACCAACGGCCTCGAATGCGTGTTCGACGCACGCGGTCGCGAGATTCGTGCGTCGTCGCGCCTGGTCGAGCGCGCCCGTCAGGTCGCCGCGGACGTGCGGCAGGCGCTGGCGAACCGGACCGACTGGTCCGAATGGCAGGTCAGCGTGCACGATCTGACCGGGCGGCGGGTGCTCGTGCAGCCCTTCGAGCCGGCCCGGGGCCGGGCGAAGGTGGCGGCCTGAATGACCGCGCGGACGTCGAGACCCCGCCCGCCGCCCGCGGCCCGGCCGGAATCGGGGGCGGCCCGGGAGGATGTGGACCGGACGATCCGTCCGTTGAGCCTGTCGGAGTTCATCGGCCAGCGGGCGGCGCGGTCGAACATGCAGGTGTTCATCGAGGCGGCGCGCAAGACCGAGCAGGCGCTGGACCACGTCCTGTTCGTGGG
>NZ_JAKSXX010000214.1 GCF_022829385.1 Methylobacterium sp. J-070
GCTCAGCCCCGGCTCGAAGCTGCTCGGCACCCCGCTCGTGCCCACCGTCTATCGCATCGACATGCGCGACCCCAACAGCCTGTTCGTCTCCCAGGCCTTCCGCATGCGCAACCGCGACCTGATCTACGTCTCAAACGCGCCCTTCACGGAACTGTCCAAGGTCCTCACCGCCTTCAGCGGCGTCACCGGCGGCCTCTCCTCCGTGGCGACCGCCTACTACTACGCGAAGTAACTTCGGGACGGCGTACGGATCGGCACCGGAAAAAAATCGCGTTTCGCCGCAAGCTCGCGTATGGGCGTTGCGTGCGGCGCGGACCTGCGGCTACGGAGCCGCACCCTGTCGCCGTCGCGCGTTAGGATGCCTAGAAGAGCCCGATGAAGATCGGACGCGTCGTCCCCGCAGCCGGGCCGTTCCAGCCCGCGCTGGTCTCCTTGAGCCTGTGCATCGCGCTTCTGTCGGTGGTCCCGGCGGCGGCCGACGTGGTGGTCGGCGTGGCGGTGCCGCGCTCGGGACCCTACGTCGCCGTAGGCGAGCAGGTGCTGCGCGGGGTCGAGGCCGCGGCCCGGGACGCCAACGCCATGGGCGGTCTCGACGGGCAGACCGTGACCCTCGACGTGCAGGACGATGCCTGCGACTCCAACACCGCCACGGCGGTGGCCAACCACTTCGTGCGCGCCGACGTGCACCTCGTCGTGGGCCATGTCTGCTCGAACGCCTCCATCGCCGCCTCCGACATCTACGCGCAGAACGGCGTGACGATGATCACCGCGGCGTCGGTGGCGGCCCGGCTCACCGACCGGGGCTTGCCCACCGTCTTCCGCGTCTGCGGGCGCGACGACGACCAGGCCCGACTGTCGGCGGCCGTGCTGGCCGAGCGGTTCCGCGACCGCAAGATCGCGTTGATCCAGGACCAGACCCCGGCCGCCCGCACGCTCGCCGCCGCAACGAAGGACAACCTCAACCGCATCGGCGTCAACGAGGCGCTCTCGCTCTCGTTCTCGCCGAGCGACGCCGACGACACCGCCCTCGTCGACCGCCTCAAGGGCGCGGGGATCGACGTGGTCTATTACGGCGGCGACGCCACCGAGATGGGCCGGCTCGTCCGGATCGCCGCCGACCGGGGCTTCCGGCCGCAATGGTTCGGGACCTCGGCGATCGCGACGCCGGACTTCGCCAAGATCGCCGGGCCGGCGAGCAACGGCGTGCTGATGACCTTCTACCTCGACCCGAGCCGGCAGCCCGCCGCGGCCAGCGTGGTGAAGGCCTTCAAGGCCGAGGGCGTCGATCCCACCGGCTCGACGATCTACGGCTACGCGGCCATGCAAGCCCTGGTGGCGGCCGGCAACTTCGTCCATTCGGCCGCAGCGAAGCCGATCGCCCAGGCCCTGCACACGGAGCGGTTCGACCTCGTGCTCGGCACGGTCGGCTTCGACGCCAAGGGCGACGTCACCGCGCAGGGTTACGTGCTCTACGTGTGGAAGGACGGGAGTTTCACGCCCGCGGGGAAGTGAGCGTCGGGCGGGGTGCGGAGCGCCGGCCGACAGTCGAGCTTTCGCGGCCTGACTCCCGAAGGCGGATCGGCTTTCGCCGGTCGCCTGGGCGGTCCAGTCGATCCGGCGCAGCAAACTTCCCTCCGTCGAGCTGTTGACGCGCCCGCGCCCGGAAAGTCGATCGGAATGTTATCTTCCACGGTCAATCGAGTAAAAATAGGCACCTTCGATTTTTTGACGGATCGATAGATCTAAATGACTGGCCTGAAATATCGTATTTTCTACTAAAGTATTATATTCAAATGGAGATTAATTCAAAAAATATTGATCTTTGCAGGCAGGTCGTGTTTTCAGGGACACGATCGCAGCTGTGCGAGCAATACAGGATCAACTCTTGAAAGAGGATCGAAATCATCTACGCTAAAAGCGATGATGGCGCGTGTCATGGAGGTGTAAGTCTAATTCATCGCCTGAACTTAAAATTAAGACAATATTAAAATTCCATTTGATCATCGTCAAACCTCTATCCCTGGCCTTCCGCCGCATCCACCTCAGCCCCGCGCCCCAGGCCGCGCAGAAGCTCGGCGAGATGCGGCCGCACCCGCAACTGTCGCGCGTGGAGCTGCCGCACCGCCTCGCTGAGCCGCCCCTCCCGGCCGAGCATCGCGTCCGCGAAGCCGGTCATCCGGGCGTTCGGCCAGGCGGGCTCGCGCAGGGCGTGGAGCCGCGCCACCAGGGCGTCGGCCGGAACCGTCGGCTCGGCCTGCGCCAACAGCATCAGCAGCGCCGCCGTGGAGCGCGACAGGCCGTAATGGCAATGGACCAGGAGGTGGCCGGCGCCATCGAGCGTCCGCCCGAAATCGAGGATCGCCGCCACGTGCTCCGGCTCCGGCGGCACGAGGCCGTCGCCGGGTCCCAGGCAGTCGTGGAAGCGGAGGGTCGTGCGGGTGTGGGTGCCGTAGGCGGCGAACGCCTCCGGCTCGGGGGTGCCGGGATCGAGCAGGGACAGCACGTGGCTGACGCCGCGCGTCCCGTGGCCGGCCAGCTCTTCCAGGCCGCAGACGGTGTGCAGGGTGACGGAGGGCTCGGTTCGCATCCCCGGCGCCTAGCACGCGCCACCGTCCGTTTCGAGCCGCGCCGGATCGGCCGCAGGGTCCGGGCGCGGGGCACCGCTTCGCCCGTCCGGTGGCCCGGCGGGCGAGGCCGGTCCCGGTCGTGGCGCGGAATCTCGGAGGCGCGTCCGCGGCCCAGGGAACTGCCGACGCCGCCCGCGGCTTTCGAGAACCGGCGCGGCCATGCTAGCTGCGGCCGGCGATTCCGCGCCGGACGGATCGGATACGCTCGGACGAGATGCCGTTGGACGACACCCCTATCGAACCGCCCGCCGCGATCGGGACGCGACGCCGGACCGTGCTGACCGCCGGACTGGGCGCGGCCGCGGCGCTCGGCGGCCCTCTCGCCGTCCCGGCCCGGGCGGAGGGCGCACCCGAGCTGCGCTGGCGCCTGTCGTCGGCCTACGCCAAGACGCTCGACATCCTGTTCGGCGCGCCCGAGGCGCTCAGCCGCATCGTCGCCGAGGCCACGGACGGGCGCTTCCAGATCCAGGTGCAGGGCCCCGGCGAACCGGTGGCGGCCGACGACCTCCTGACCGCCGTGGCGGCCGGCACGGTGGAGATGGGTCACGGGCCGGCCACCCTCGGCATGGCCAAGGACCCGACCTTCGCGCTCGCCACCGCGATCCCGTTCGGCCTGAACGCCCGGGGCGCCGCCGCGTGGTGGCAGGCGGGGGGCGCGGCGGAGCTGTTCGCCGAGGTCTTCGCCAAGGCCGGCTTGGTCTGCCTGCCGGGCGGCAATACCGGCGCGCAGATGGGCGGCTGGTTCCGGCGGGAGATCAAGAGCCTCTCCGATCTCCAGGGCCTCAAGTTCCGGATCGGCGGCATGGGCGGGCAGGTGCTCGCCAAGTTCGGTGTCCAGCCGCAGGCGATCGGCGGCCCCGAGATCTACCAGGCGCTGGAGACCAAGAAGATCGACGCCGCCGAGTGGATCGGCCCCTACGACGACGAGCGGCTCGGGTTGCAGAAGGTCGCGCCGGTCTACCACTATCCCGGCTTCTGGGAGGGCGGCGCGATGCTGCACTTCTGGTTCAACGCCGAGGCGTGGAAGGCGCTGCCGAAATCCTACCAGGCGCTCCTGCGGGCCGCCGCCGCGCAGGTCGGCGCGGAGGTGCAGGCCCGGTACGACGCCCGCAACCCGCAGGCCCTGCGCCGGCTGGTCGCCAGCGGTGCCCAGCTCCGACCCTTCCCCCAGGACGTGATGGAGGGCGCCCTCAAGAGCGCCAACGACGTCTATGCCGAGATCGCCGCCAAGAACGCCGATTTCCGCCGGGTCTACGAGGCGATGCGCACCTTCCGCAACGAGGAGTACCTCTGGTTCCAGGTGGCGGAATACACCTACGACAACTTCATGATCCGGGCCCGGGCGCGCGGGTAGGCGGTCGCGACTTGAGAGATCGGCGGGTCGGACCTCAGATGGAGGCCGGGGCCGCCCCCCCGTCGACCGCCGTCCGGGTTCCGGGACGCAGGCGAACCTCGCGAGCAGCGCGCACGCGGCCGATCCATCCCGGATGCCTGCGGCGACCAGCGCACCACGGCGAAAGCCTGGCGGCGCGTCGGTGAGCAGCACGGTCCGGACAGAAAAAAGGCCACTCCCGAAGGAGCGGCCCGAAGTCTAGGGAGGAAACGCCCAAGAAGGGCTGCGGGAGGGCGACGCCATCGCCATCCCGCGCTGCACAATCTGCGCCCGTGGGAGAAAAATACAAGGGCATCAGGACAGCAGCCCTGTCCTTTTGTGCGTCGGCGCACGCGACGGCGCGGCGCTGTGTCGAAAATGCCGCAGGTGCCGCGAGGACGGACGAATGCTGTCCTTCCGCCTCCCGGTGCCGCGTTGCGCAGGCTAAGGCCCTGATCAGCCGCAGTTTTGAGCGATCGCCACGCGGCCCGGCGACCGCGTTCGACTGCGGGTTCTCCCGACGGCCCGGCGGAGAGACGATTGCCCGGTCCGCACTAGCTCTCCGGCCAAGTCTCCGGTGCACGGCGGACAGCAAGGGTCAGGGTGAGCATGGCGATCCAGGGTGAGAGGATCCGGGTTCTCAACGATGTCGCGCCGCGAGCGGACGGGACTTATGTCCTCTACCTCCTGCAGCAGGCCAACCGGGCGACGTTCAACCCGGCGCTGGAACTCGCCATCGAGGAGGCCAATCGCCTCGACCTGCCGGTGGTGGCCTGCTTCGGCCTGCTCGACGGCGCCAGCGGCTTCCCCGAGGCCAATGCGCGGCATTACGCCTTCCTGCTCCAGGGCCTCGCCGACGCGAAGGCCGGCCTGGACAAGCGCGGGATCGGCTTCGTGATGCGCAAGGCCTCACCGGCGCGGATCGCCATCGACCTCGCGGCGGATGCGGCGCTCCTGGTGCTCGACCGCGGCTACCTCGCCATCCAGCAGGGCTGGTATCGCGAGATCACCGCCGCGGTGAAGACCCGGATCGTCCAGGTCGAGGGCGACGTGGTCGTTCCCGTGGAGACGGCCTCGAAGAAGCACGAATTCGCCGCCCGGACCCTGCGGCCCAAGCTCAACCGGCTCTGGGACCCGTTCATCGCGGGGCTGACGCCGCGCAAGCCGAAGCGCAAAGCCGCCGGGCTCAAGCTGAAGGGCGAGATCGACATCTCGGATCCGGAGGCCGTGCTCGCCGGGATGACGCTGGACCGGGTGGTCGGGCCGGTGAAGCGGTTCGTCGGCGGCGAGACGCAGGCCCGCAAGCGCCTGAAGGCCTTCCTGAAGGACGGGTTCGCGGGCTACGGGGCCGGGCGCAACCGGCCGGAGGCGTCGGCCGCCTCGCACATGAGCCCCTACCTGCATTTCGGCCAGATCTCGCCGGTGGAGATCGCCCTGGCGGTGCGGGCGGCCAAGGCCGGCGACGCCGACGACCGGGGCGCCTACCTGGAGGAGCTGATCGTCCGGCGCGAACTCGCCATGAACCACGTCTTCTACACCGAGGGCTACGACGATTACGGGAAGGCCGTCCCCGACTGGGCGCGCAAGACGCTGGCGGCGCACGCCAAGGACAAGCGCCCGCAGGCCTACTCGGAGGACCAGCTCGCGGCCGGCGAGACCCACGACCTCTACTGGAACGCCGCGATGCGCGAGATGCGCGAGACCGGCTACATGCACAACCAGCTGCGGATGTACTGGGGCAAGAAGATCCTCGAATGGTCCCCGACGCCCGAGGAGGGCTTCGCCCGGACCCTGCGGCTGAACAACCGCTACTTCCTCGACGGGCGCGACGCGAACTCGTTCACCAACGTCGCCTGGGTGTACGGCCTGCACGACCGCCCCTGGCAGAACCGCCCGGTCTTCGGCACGGTCCGCTACCAGAGCGAGAACTCGCTGAAGAAGTTCGACGCGAAGGGGTACGTGCGGGCGGTGGAGCGGCTCTGCGCGGCGGAGGGATGAGCGCGCGCCTCCGGCCGGCTGTTCGCTCGCCGGCGAACGGGTGTGCCGACGCCCCCCGCGCACCGGCCGGGATCGTCCGAGCCGGTGGACCTTCGGGCGGCGGTCGCCCTGACGCGGCGGCGGCCTCGACGTTCGAGGGTCCAGAACGCCGACGGTAGCAATATACCGATCACAGAACGTCGGTCAGTCGGACGAGCCAGCGCCGGGTCGGCCTCTATACCGGGCCGAAATTTGGAATTGTTCGCACTTGCGTGCATCCTGCCGGTGCGCCGGGCCGGCCCGCCGGAACAATAAGTCGGGACGCTCGGCCGTGGAGGACACATGAACGAGATCGTCAAGCCCGACTCGCTGCTCGTCGCTCAGGCAGAGAGCCTGACCGAGACCTTCTTCGGCGGCTGCCCGCACGATTGCCCGGACACCTGCTCGATGCTGTTCGAGGTCAAGGACGGCGCGTTGGTCGGCGTGCGCGGCAACCCGGACCATCCGATGACCCGCGGCGGTCTCTGCGTGAAGCTGAAGGATTACGAGAAGCGCCACTACCACCCCGACCGGCTGCTCTACCCGATGAAGCGCGTCGGCCCGAAGGGCTCCAAGCAGTTCGAGCGCATCACCTGGGACGAGGCCCTCGACACCATCGTCTCCCGCTGGAAGGCGATCATCGACCAGTACGGGCCTCAGGCCATCGCGCCCTACAGCTACCTCGGCAACCAGGGACTCGTGCACGGGCTGAACGGCGGCGACGCGTTCTTCAACCGCATGGGCGCCACGGTGACCGAGCGCACCTTCTGCGGCGAGGGCTCGTGCACGGCTTGGCTGCTCACCGTCGGCCCGACCGCCGGCCTCGACCCGGACAGCTACATCCACTCCAAGTACATCGTGATCTGGGCGTGCAACTCGGTCAGCACGAACCTGCACCATTGGGCCATCGTCAAGGACGCCCAGAAGAAGGGCGCCAAGGTCGTCGTCATCGACACTTACGCCTCGCGCACCGCCAAGGCCGCCGACTGGCACATCGCGCCGAAGCCCGGCACCGACGGCGCGCTCGCCATGGCGCTGATCAACGCGATCATCGCCCAGGGCCTCGTCGACCAGGATTACGTCGACAACCACACGGTCGGCTTCGCGGAGCTGAAGGAGCGGGCGAGCACCCGCACGCCGGAATGGGCGGAGGCGATCACCGGCGTCCCGGCCGAGGACATCCGCAAGCTCGCCTACGAGATGGCGACCGAGCAGCCGGTGGCCATCCGCATGGGCGTGGCCCTGGAGCGGCACTACGGCGGCGGCCAGACGATCCGGGCCGTGACCTGCATCCCGGCGCTGACGGGTGCCTGGCGTCATGTCGGCGGCGGTGTCACGCAGTTCGGCGTCTGGGAGCACCCCTACAAGTTCGACGTCATCTGCCGCCCGGACCTGATCCCGGACGGCACCCGCGTGGTCTCGAACCTTCAGATCGGCCGCGCGCTCACCGGCGAGATGAAGCTCGACCCGCCGATCCTGTCGATGATGTGCTGGAACTCGAACCCGGTGACGCAGGCGCCGGAGACCGACAAGATCGTCGAGGGGCTGATGCGCGAGGACCTGTTCATGGTCTCGGCCGAGCACTTCATCTCCGATACCGCCTCCTACGCCGACATCCTGCTGCCGGCGACGATGGGTGCCGAGATGGAGGACATGATCCTGTCCTGGGGGCACCTCTACCTGACCTACAACACCAAGTGCGCGGAGGCCCCCGGCGAGGCCATCCCCAACAACGAGATCTTCCGCCGGCTCGCCGCCCGGCTCGGGTTCGAGGAAGAGAACTTCAAGTGGACCGACACGGAGTGCCTGGAGCACTATGTCGACTGGGCGGCGCCGGCCTGCGAGGGCATCGACCTCCAGTACATGCGCGAGCACGGGTTTGCCCGGCTCAAGGTCGGCACGCCGGACGACCGGGCCCCGCACCGGGAGGGCAACTTCCCGACCCCGACCGGCAAATGCATGCTGATGGTCGAGGGCGCCACGAACTTCGTCGCGCCGCCGTTCCGGCAGATGTACGAGGGCTTCCAGCCCGGCGAGGCCCTCGACCCGCTGCCGGACTACCTCGGCCCGCGCGAGTCCCACACGAACGATCCCGCGCTGGCCAAGCGCTACCCGCTCAACATCGTCTCGCCCAAGAGCCACTACTTCCTGAACTCCTGCTACGCGAACATGGAGGACAAGCAGAAGGGCCAGGGCGAGCAGTTCGTGATGATCAACCAGCACGATGCCGATGCCCGCGGCATCCTGGACGGCGACCGCGTGCAGGTCGCCAACGACCGCGGCGCCTTCAAGGGCGTGGCCCGCATCACCGACGACGTGAAGCCCGGCATCGTGGTCGCGACCCTGGGCTACTGGCGTCAGCTCAACGAGGGCACGGTCAACAGCATCTCGTCGGGGGCCTTCACCGACATGGGCCACGCGCCATCGTTCTCCGATAACCTCGTCGAGGTCGCCCGCGCGAACTGAAGCGGCCGCACCACCGACCGGATGACACGCACAAGCGTCCTGCGGGACGCTTGTCTTCTGGGTGGCGGCCTGTCGCTGAACCTTCGCCTGGGGCGGAATGCGCGAGCCCTGCGGGTTCGCCGACAGCGCACACACCCGGCCTGTCGGCTTCCCGCGTCGTCAGGCTCGAAGAGGGTCGTCGCCGGACCGCCCGTTTCGGACGGCGCAGGGGACGGATCCGGACCGACGGGTCCGGTTCCAGACCCGGGCCATGCCGCCGAAAGGCAAGCCGCCGTCCCCGGCCGCGGCGGGTCGCGCCATGACAGGGGCGAGCCCCGACCAAGTGCGCTATAGCATCCCCTCCGGCAGCGCGGGCGCAGTATTCCATCATGGTCGAGATACGGGACGACGCGCGGGAGACGAGCGATGCCCCGCGGCGCTCCCGCTACCGCCGCTCGATCATGCGGCTGCGCTCCGCCTCGCTGGAGGCCTATCCGCTGTGGCGCGGCCGGCTGCTGTTCCTGGCGGGCGGGATCTGCGTGGGCCTCGTCGCCGTGCTGATGGCCAAGGGCGCCGACCTCGCGCAGGACGGCTTCCGGCGGCTCACCGCGCCCTCGCCGCTGATCGCCCTGGTGCTCACCCCCGCGGGCTTCGCCCTGGCCGCCCTGCTGGCCCGCACGGTGTTCCCGAACTCGCAGGGCTCGGGCATCCCGCAGGTGATCGCCGCCCGGCACGCCCGGGACGCGCGCTTCCTCTACTCGCTGATCTCCCCCCGGGTGGCCTTCGGCAAGGTGATGGTGCTGTTCCTGGGTCTCCTCTGCGGCGCCTCGGCGGGGCGCGAGGGGCCGACCGTGCAGGTGGGCGCGGCCATCATGGCGGCCTTCGGGCGCCTGACGCCGGACCGGCTGCCGGGCCTGCTTCTCGCCGGCGGGGCGGCCGGCGTCGCCGCAGCCTTCAACACGCCGCTCGCCGGCATCGTGTTCGGCATTGAGGAACTGGGCCGGGCCTACGAGGCGCGCTCCTCCGGGTTGATCGTCGCCGGGATCGTGGCGGCGGGCCTGACGTCCCTCTGGCTCCTCGGCAACTACACGTATTTCGGCACGAACCAGGCCGCGCTGCCGCTCGCCGCCGGCTGGATCGTGCCGGTGATCGCCATCCTGGGCGGCCTGGCGGGGGGCGCGTTCAGCCGCGTGGTGATCCTGTTCGCCCGGGGCCTGCCCGGGGCCGCCGGACGCCTGATCCGGGGGCGGCCGGTCGCCTTCGCGGCGGCCTGCGGCCTGTGCGTCGCCCTGTGCGGCCTCGCCTCCAAAGGGGCCGCCTACGGGACCGGCTACGAGGAGGCCCGGGCCATCCTCAACGGCGATGCCCCGGCGGGCTGGACCTACGCGCCGCTGAAATTCGCCGCGACGGTCCTCAGCTCGATCAGCGGCATCCCGGGCGGCCTGTTCGCCCCGTCCCTGGCGGTAGGGGCGGGCCTCGGCGGCACGGTGCACGGCTTCCTGCCGGACATGCCGGTGGGGGCCCTCGTGCTGATCGGGATGGTGGCCTACCTCACGGGCGTGCTCCAGGCGCCGATCACCAGCTTCGTCATCGTCACCGAGATGACCCAGAACCACACGATGATGATCCCCCTGATGGTGGCGGCGCTGCTCGCCGACGCCGCCTCCAAGGCGGTCTGCCGGGGCGGGCTCTACCACACCCTGGCGGAGATCATGCTGGAGCGCGCCGACGCGCCGGCGCAGCCCGTCGCCAGGACCGCCTGACCTGCTTAAGAATATAAGCGGCCCCGGCCGGGGTCGGCGGAACGGTCTCGCTTGGCGCCGGTTGAGCCAGCGACGATCGGCCTGTGCGCGGGCCCTATCCGGAGTGACGTCATGACTCTTCTCAAGTGGGCCCTCATCTGCTTCGTGATCTCGCTGATCGCCGGCGGTCTCGGCTTCACCGGCATCGCCTCGGGAGCCGGCTCGCTGGCGCGGATCCTGTTCGGCCTGTTCCTGCTGATCGCCATCGTGATCGTGGTCATCGCCTTCGCGGTCGGCCAAGCGGTGTTCTGAGACGGCGGCGATGCGCGGGAAAACCTGCCTCGTCACCGGGGCGACCAACGGCATCGGCTACGAGACCGCGCTCGGTCTCGCCCGCCGGGGCGCGCGGGTCGCCCTCGTGGGGCGCGACGCCGGGAAGGTGCAGGCCTGCGCGGCGCGGATCCGCGCGGCCGTGCCCGGCGCGGCGGTGGATGCGCATGTCGCCGACCTGTCGGCCCAGGGGGAGATCCGGCGGCTCGCGGGCGGCCTGCGCGACGCCTATCCGCGCCTCGACGTGCTGGTGAACAATGCCGGCGCGATCTTCGACCGGCGCACGCTCACGGTCGACGGCATCGAGCGCACCTGGGCGCTCGATCACCTCGGCTACGTGCTGCTCACGCTCGAACTCCTCGACACCCTGCAGGCCGCCGCCGCCGCCGGAGCCAAGCCGCGGATCGTCAACGTCGCCTCGGCCGCCCATTACCGGGGTCACATCGATTTCGACGACATCGATGGCGCCCGGCGCTACGGTGCGATGCGGGCCTATGCCCAGGCCAAGCTCGGCAACGTGCTGTTCACCTACGCGCTGGCCCGGCGCCTGCGCGACAGCGGGATCACCGTCAACGCCCTGCATCCGGGGGTGATCAACACCGGCTTCGCCAGGAACACCGGCGGCCTGTTCGGCACCGCCTGGTCGCTGATCCGGCCCTTCCTGACCACCCCCGAGAAGGGGGCCGAGACGTCCCTCCACGTGGCCGGCGCCCCCGAACTCGACGGCGTCACCGGCCGCTACTTTTCGCAGTCCCGACCCAAGCCCTCCTCCGCCGAGAGCCGCGACGAGGCCGTGCAGGAGCGGGTCTGGGCGCTGAGCATGGCGCAGCTCGGCCGGAGCGGCTGACGGGCCGTTCGCCGTTCAGGCGCGGCCCGTCGCGAGGCCCGTCTCGGGGCGGTCGCGTCCCGTGACGCGGATCGCGCCATTACGCGACGGCCGCGGGGACAGGGCGTGCCCGGGAGGGGCGCGCGTCCCGCGCAGCCTGTCCGCTCACGCCGCCGCCCGCACCGCGTGATCGCCCTTCTGCTGGATCTCGATGAAGACCCGGGTCACATCCGGGTTGCGCTGCTTCAGCGCCCGGTCGAGACGCGTCACGAGGCCCTCGACCTCGCCCGCGCTCAGATCGTCGGCCATGTCGATGCTGAGGTTGACCAGGATGTCGGAGGGTCCGAGGTGCTGGGTGAGCACCTCGTTGACGTGGAGCACCCCCGGCTCGGCGGCGGCCAGCGCGGCGATCGCCGTGACGATCTCGGGGTCGGCCGCCTCACCGATCAGCAGGCCGTGGGTCTCGATCATCAGGAACCCGGCCATGCCGACCAGCACCAGGCCGATGCCCACCGAGGCCCAGCCGTCGAGGCTCGGCATACCCAGGACATGGCTGAGCGCAACGCCCGCCAGCGCGATCAGCAGGCCGATCAGCGCGGCGGCGTCCTCGGCCAGCACGGTGAAGAGCGTCGGATCCTTGCTGCGCCGGATCGCCCGGATGGCCGTGTGCTTGCCCTTCTCGGCCCAGAATTGGCGCATCGCCACGTAGAACGACGTGCCCTCGGCCGCGATGGCGAAGCCCAGGATGGCGATATTCACCCAGATCCCCGGCAGCCGGTAGCCGAAGATCTCGGCGTCCACGTCCGGCTCCGGGTGGCGGATCCGCGCGATGCCCTCGTAGACCGCGAAGACGCCGCCGCCCAGGAAGATCATCAGCGCGACCACGAAGGCGTAGAAATAGATCTCGCGCCCGTAGCCGAAGGGATGCCGGTCATCGGCCGGCTTCTCCGCGCGCTTCATGCCGACGAGCAGCAGCACCTGATTGGCCGTGTCGACCACCGAATGCACGGCCTCCGCGAGCATCGCGGTCGAACCGGTCAGCGCCCCGCCGGTGAACTTGGCCACCGCGATGGCGAGATTCGCGCCCGCCGCCGCGTAGATCGCCCCCGTGCTCTCGTGCGCCATCCAAAACTCCCTGCACGCAGTCCTGCCGGATGTGCGCCCGCCGCGAGGCCACACCGTGGCTCCAGCCGCGGCGGTGCAAGCGTTCCGACGCGCCGCCGGTTCCTCTGTGGACGCGGGCGGCCGCCCCGTGCAACCTGCGCCCGCTCGAGGATGCCCGGAGGCAGAATGGCTGACGCCCGCTACGACCCCGACAACATCTTCGCCAAGATCCTGCGGGGCGAGATCCCATGCCACCGCGTCTACGAGGACGCGCACACGCTGGCCTTCATGGACGTGATGCCCCAGGGCGAGGGCCACACCCTGGTGATCCCGAAGGCGCCGTCCCGGGGCCTCCTCGACGCCGATCCGGCCACGCTCGCCGCCCTGATGGCGAGCGTCCAGCGCGTCGGCCGCGCCGTGAAGGCGGCCTTCGAGGCCGACGGGCTGACGCTGTTCCAGTTCAACGAGGCGGCCGGTGGGCAGACCGTGTTCCACCTGCACGTCCACGTCATCCCGCGGCGCGAGGGCGTGCCCCTGAAGCGGCACGAGGGCGGAATGGCCGACAACGCGGTGCTGGCCGAGCAGGCCGCGCGGATCCGCACGGCGCTCGACGCGCAGGGATGAGGTTCAGAGGGCGGCCGCCGAGGCGTTCGGCTGCGCCATGCTGGCCAGCAAACGGCGCAGAGCGGCGTTCTCGGTCTCCAACTCGCCGACGCGCTTCAGCAGCATGCTCAGGGACGCTTCGCTCGCCAACGCATCGGGAATCGGGGGCGCCGGGGTCCGGGCCGGATCGTCGCCGAAGGTGACGCCGATGCCGTCCTCGCGGCGCCAGCGCAGGGTCGCCCGGTAGGTCCGGTCCTTCTGCGGAATGTACAGGTCGAACGCCTCCGGCAGCGTGGTGGCGTCGCTCATCACCAAGCGCGCGCCGGTGGCGGACATGTCGCGCACCAGACAGTCGAAGCTCGACGACCCGTTGTTGAACACGATGCGACCCTTGAGGAAGACCCTCTGGCGCGCCTCTCTGCGATGCTCCGACATGCGGGCGGCTCCGGAACTCTGACGATCCCGCGACTTCTGCACGCCAGCCCTTAAGGAATCTTCGTCGCGATACCGGACTTGAGGCCTCTTGCGCAGCTGAATAGCGGTAGCGGAAGGGGAAAACGGGTCTTCAGAGCGCGGGCCGCGCCGGGCGCGCGTTTCGCGCGCTGCCGCTGAAGGATCAGGGCGGCCGGCTCCGGGAACCTCCCTCGCGCCGCCGAGGGGGGAGGGGCGTCGCGGGTCCTGCGCCTCACCGGGCAGCCGCCATCCGGCAGGCGTCGCACTGTCGGCTCAGGCGATGAAGCGCGGGTCCACGGTCTGGAACAGGTAGAACCCGTTGAAGCGCACGGCGGTGTCGGCGGCGCGGTCGTCGAAATCGAGCGGCTGGCGGCCGCCGTCGCAGAGCTTGCCGCCGAAGGTCCAGCGGCCTGCACCGATGAAGGGCGGGACGGTGCTGGCCTCCGGCACCGCGCAGCAGAGACCTTCCTCACCCTTGCGCTGAAACAGGTTGTAGCTTCGCATCGGAGGTCCTCCGCTTGGCCGCCCTCGAAGCTAAATCTTCCCAATACAAGATCTTGCATTGCGAAGAATCGGCTTGACCGTGTTCATAATGGCACAATCGGTCAAGTTTGTGACGGTCAAGTTTCGGGGACGTTTCGAGCCAGCTCCTCGATCCAGATGCGGGCCGACCCGTCGGACGGCGCACGCCAGTCGCCCCGCGGCGACAGCGAGCCGCCGGCCGAGACCTTCGGGCCGTTCGGGAGCGCCGAGCGCTTGAACTGGCTGAAGCCGAAATAGCGGGTCAGGAACACGCCGAGCCAGCGGCGGATCTCGGGCAGGTCGTAGGCGACGCGCTTGGCCTCGGGAAAGTCCGGCGCCCAGAAACCGCGCTCCCGGTCGCTCCAGGCGTGCAGGGCCAGGAAGGCGATCTTCGACGGCCGGAACCCGTATCGGAGCGTGTAGAACAGGTTGAAGTCCTGCAGCGCGTAGGGGCCGATCGTGGCTTCCGTGCTCTGCGGGCTGTCGTCCGGGTCCACCGGCACAAGCTCGGGGGAGATTTCGGTGTCGAGGACCGCCTGAAGGGTGCGCGCCTCCTCCGGGCCGACCTCGCCGTTGCCGATCACCCAGCGGATCAGGTGCTGGATCAGGGTCTTGGGCACGCCGGCGTTGACCGCGTAGTGGCTCATCTGGTCGCCGACGCCGTAGGTGCACCAGCCGAGCGCCAGTTCCGAGAGGTCACCGGTCCCGACCACGAGGCCGCCCGCGTGGTTGGCGAGGCGGAACAGGTAGTCGGTGCGCAGGCCAGCCTGCACGTTCTCGAAGGTCACGTCGTAGACCGCCTCGCCCTTGGCGAAGGGGTGGTCCATGTCGGCGAGCATCTGCCTGGCGGCCGGGCGGATGTCGATCTCGGCGGCCGTGCAGCCCAGCGCCTTCATGAGCGCGTGGGCGTTGGCCTTGGTGGCGTTCGACGTGGCGAAGCCCGGCAAGGTGTAGGCGAGGATGTCCGCGCGCGGGTAGCCCAGGCGGTCGAAGGCCTTGGCGATCACGATCAGCGCGTGGGTCGAGTCGAGGCCGCCCGAGACGCCGATAATGGCTTTGCGGGTGCCTGTCGCCTCCAGGCGCTGGGCGAGGCCGGCGACCTGGATGTTGTAGGCCTCGTAGCAATCCTGCGCGAGGCGGCCCGGATCGGCCGGCACGAACGGGAAGCGCTCGATCCGCCGCATCAGCCCGAGATCGGCCTCGGGCGGGTCGAGCCGGAACGGCACGCGGCGATAGGGGAGGGCGTGGCGCCGCGCGTCGTCGTCGAAGCTGCCCGCCTGCAGGCGCTCCTGGGCGATCAGGTCGAGGTCGATATCGGCAAGCGTCGCCACGGGGCCGTCCGGGAAGCGCCGGCCCTCGGCAAGGCGGACGCCCAGCTCGTCGATGCTGGTCTGACCGTCCCAGGACAGATCGGTGGTCGATTCGCCCTGGCCGGCGGCGGCGTAGACATACGCGCAGGCGCCGCGCATCGAGGCCGCCCGGGACAGGAGTGCCCGCGACTCGGCCCGGCCCACGGTGATCGGGCTCCCCGAGAGGTTGGCCAGCACCGTGGCGCCGGCGAGGGCCGCGCGCATGCCGGGCGGCTCCGGGACCCACAGGTCCTCGCAGATCTCGACCCCGACCACGAGGCCCGGCAGGTCCGCGGCCGGGAACAGCAGGTCGGTGCCGAAGGGCGCCTCGTGGTCCGCGACCCGGATGGTCTCGCCGGAGACGCCGCCGCCCGAGGCGAAGTGGCGCTTCTCGTAGAACTCCCGGTAGTTCGGCAGGAAGGTCTTGGGGACGACGCCGAGCAGGCGGCCCCCCTGGATCGCCAGGGCGCAGTTGTAGAGCCGGTGGCGCCAGCGCAGGGGCGCGCCCACGAGCAGCAGCGGCCTCAGGCGCGCCGATGCGGCGATCACCCGGGCGGCGGCGTCCTCCACGGCGTCCAGCAGGGTCTGCTGGAGCAGCAGGTCCTCGATCGCGTAGGCCGAGAGGCCGAGTTCGGTGAAGACGGCGAGCGCTGCGCCGGACTCATGGCAGGTCTGCGCCAGCGCGAGGATGGCGTCGGCATTGCGCCCCGGTTCGGCCGGATGGCTGCGGCCGGAGCAGGCCGCGACCCGCGCGAAGCCGTGCCGGTAGAGGGAGCGGAAGCGGGCCGGCGTTTCGGAGGGGGGCTGGGACACGGGCGCCTGTCCGGAAGAGGGGGCTGCCCGATACCATATGGCACGCGCCGGGGCTTCGGCGATGCGCATCCCGGAGCTGCAGCGCGGGCCCGCCGGCTAGCCGGGCCCTCGATCCTCGGCCGGCCTCGCGCGCTGCACCGCGGGGACGGGACGGCGCCGAACGCGGGAGGGCTCGGCGAGGGCCGTCCGTCGGGCACGGTTGTCCACATCTTTCCGGCCGCGCCAGGTCGTCCCGGTCGCGACCCGCGGGTGCCTGGCGCAGGGCGTCGCGCGGTGGGGTCGCGCCCGTATCCCCGCGCGTGCCGCGCGCCACGCCCCGCCGGCCGGGTCGCCGCATGGTTTCCGGAGTGGGGGCCGCGACAAGCCTCCGTTAACGACGAATGGCCTAACTCAGGACAGCCGCCGCGGCTCGGCGGATCCCTGTTTCGAGTATCGTTCGAGAACCCATGCGCGCATCGGGACGGCCTCCGTACTCCCACCGTGATCCCGCCCGCCCGGTCCGGGGCGGCGACCGCTCGGGGCTCTCCTTGGGGGCCCTGGCACACCGGCTGATGGCGCTCCGCGCGAGCCTCACCCGCCGCCTGTCCGGCTCTCCCGCCGGGCTGCCCGCCCGGCCCGCCTACGGCGCCCCCGGGCGCCGGGCGGAACCGAGCTGGCTCACCGCGCCGGCGGCCCTCGTCGGCCGCGACGCCTCCGAGCGCGCCGCGCGGGAGGCGGCGCCGTCCGAGCCGCGCTGGCCGGAGCAGGTCTTCGACGACCGGGCGAGCCTCGATGCGCTGGACGCGCCGGCCTTCGAGACCCGGATCGACCGCGGCGCCTCGTCGCCCGGCGTGCTGGTGCGCCAGCCCCGCCGTCCCGCTTCCATCACCCCGGAGCACGCCCCGGCCGGTGAGGCCTTCGCCGCCCCGGCGACGCCCTCGGCCGTGCGCTGGACCCGCACGCCCGATTCGGTGCTGCACGAGCGCCGCCAGCGCGCCCTGGAGGTCGAGCGCCTCGCCCTTGAGCGCGCCCGCGCGGAGGCGCAGGCCGCCAGTCAGGCCCAGGACGCGGAGCGCGCGGCCCGCGCGCAGGCCGAGCGCGACCGCGCCGCCGGCGACTCCGCGGAGGCCGAGGGGGAGCGTCCCGCTCCGTCCGATGCCGCTGTGCCGGAGGCGGAGATGGTGCCCCTGTGGCGTCAGCCCTTCGTCGCCCCGCCGGGGGTCCGCTTCTTCCGCACGCCGGACCGCCGCCCGGTGCGACCCGCCGTCGAACTGTCCGCCTCCACGGCGGTGATCGCCCCGGTGGCGTCCGCGCCGGCCATCCCCGAGGCAATCGTCCCGGCGCCCGCCCGCGACTGGTCCGACCTGCCGGATTGGTCCGAGGTGCAGCCCTGGTTCGACGCCGGAGACTGGTCGTCGGTGGACGCCTGGGCGGCGCTGGACCCGCAGGCCGCCGCGCCCGTCGCCACGCCGGCCGTCTCCGACGCGGGACACCGCGACGGCGTGCACGGCGAGGGCGTGGCCCTGCGCGCGTCGCCACCGCGGCCGGTCTACGTCCTCGACCGCCTCGTGCGGTTCGACCAGCCGCCGCGCCCCGCCGCCGGGCAGGACAACGCGATGGAAGCCGGGTCCGTGCCGCAGGGCGACCAGGTCGCGGCGATCCGGAACGCGTTCCTGCCCCCCGCCCCGCCGCCGGCCCTGTCGCTGGTCTTCGGGCCCGGCATCGCCGCGGCTCCGGCCCCGGCCGCTCCCGTGGCCGAGGCCGCGCGCCGCGCCCCGGTTCTCAGCGCCATGGCGGCCCGGGCGGCGATCCGCGCGGCCGGCCAGCCCAGCCCCGTCCGGACGGCCGTCGCCGCCCAGCCCGAGCCCGTCCCGGCCCCGACGGCGCCGACGCCGGCCGCACCCGACGCCGAGCGCGTCGAGGGCGAGCGCGTGGTGATCCCGATGGTCCCGCGCCCGGTCCTGCTCCGGGGCAAGCTGGCGCCCCAGCCGGAGCCGATACCCGCCGAGGACGAGGCCGAGCCCGGCCCGGCGGTGGTCGAGCCGGTCGAGGCGGTCGCCGCCGCGCCGGCACTCGCCCCCGTGGCGCTTCCCCTGGTGGCGCCCCGGGCCCACCTGATCCCGGCCGGCCGCCACCTCGAGATCGCCCATATCGAGAGCGCGGATTACGAGCTGCCCTCCCTCGAACTGCTCGCCCTGCCGGCCCCGGGCGGCCGCGAGGAGGTCGATGCCGACGTGCTGGAGCAGAACGCCCTCAACCTGCAGCAGACGGTCCAGGATTTCGGCGTGCGCGGCGACATCCTGGCGGTGCGGCCCGGCCCGGTCGTGACCCTCTACGAGCTCGAGCCCGCGCCCGGCACCAAGTCCAGCCGCGTCATCGGCCTGTCGGACGACATCGCCCGGTCGATGTCGGCGGTCTCGGCCCGCGTCGCGGTGGTCCCGGGCCGGAACGTCATCGGCATCGAGCTGCCGAACGACACCCGCGAGACCGTCTACCTGCGCGAACTGCTCGCGTCGGCCGACTTCGCCGAGAGCAAGCACAAGCTGGCCCTGTGCCTGGGCAAGAACATCGGCGGCGAGCCGATCATCGCCGACCTCGCGCGGATGCCGCACCTGCTCGTGGCCGGCACCACCGGCTCGGGCAAGTCGGTGGCGATCAAC
>NZ_JAKSXX010000221.1 GCF_022829385.1 Methylobacterium sp. J-070
AAGCTGCGCCTGCGCGCCGAGCAGACCCGCCGGGTCGAGGCCGGCACCGCGATTCCCGCCGGGAGCAACCCGTGGTGATTCTTTTGAGTCTTCCGCGATGCGCGATTGCCCTCCCCCCTCTGCGGGGGAGGGTGGCCCCCGGAGGGGGTCGGGAGAGGGGAGCCCGGCTTCCGGAGAGGACTGAGCCCGTCAGGTCGGGCGAGACCATGCCCGAAGCAGCGCTCCCCTCGCCCCCCCTGCTCCGCAGGGGACCCTCCCCCGCAGAGGGGGGAGGGAGGGCGCGCATCCTGGCCGCCCTGCTCCTCACCCTCCTCGCCCCCCTCCTCGCCCCACGCGCCGCCCGGGCCGAGATCGAGCCGGGCGACCTCACCCTCACGGTCACCGCGGAGCTGAACGGCAACAGCGCCCCCTTCCCCCGCGAGATGGTGCTGTTGAAGATCCACGGGGTCTACCGGCAGCCGATCCTGCTGGAGGAAGTGGTGCAGCCCTCGCTGGCGAACTTTTCCTGGACGCAGCTCGGCCGGGACCACTGGAGCAAGGCCAAGCTTCCGGACGGCCAGAGCGCCATCGCGTTCGACCGCACCGTGGCGGTCTTCCCCCACCATGCCGGCCAGTTCACCATCGAGCCGTTCACCCACAAGCTCACGGTCAACGACGTCGGCGAGCGCCGGGTGGTCGAGGTCCGCTCGACGCCGATCCCGTTCCCGGTGACGCCCTGGACCGCCCCCACGGGCGGCCCGGACGTCCCGGAGCCCTGGTGGCTGCCCGCCAGGGACGTGGCGATCACCGATTCCTGGAGTCCGGATCCCGAGACCGTGAAGGTCGGCGAGACCACCCGGCGGATCGTCACCCTGGAGGCCCAGGGCATGGTCGCCGAGGGCCTGCCGCCCCGGCCGGTGATGCGCACCCGCGGCATCATCACCTTCGCGGGTCCCGTCACCCGCGAGACCCTGCTGACCCCCTCCGGACCGGTGGCCCGGGCCACCTACCAGTGGGACGTGAAGCCCGGCGTGCCCGAGATCATCCCCCTCGACGCCATCGCGATCCCGTGGTTCGACACCGGCACCCGCACGATGCGGGAGACCGAGATCCCGGCCCGGCAGATCGGCGGCGGCCTCCCCGACCGCGCGACCGACCGGGCGCCCCCGCCGATCCCCTCGCCGCTCGTGGTCGCCGGTGCGGCGCTCGCGGCCTTCGGGCTCGGACTGGCGCTGATCGGCTTCGGCCTCGGCCGGCCGCGCCTGCGCCTCTCCGGCCCGGCCCGGCGCGCCCTGCGGGCGACGGCCCGCGCGGGGGACCCGGCCGGGTTCCGCGCGAGTCTGGACGCGGCGATGCGCGAGGCCCCGGATCTCGCCCGGATCTGGCGGGCACGGCCCGACCTCGCGGCGGCCTTCGCGGCCCTCGACCGATCGGTCTTCGGAGCCGGGGGTGCGGGCGGCCCGGACCTGCCCGCCCTGGCCCGCGCCCTGTCGCGCTCCGAACCGGTCGCCGCGGAGCCCGGGCCGGACCGCCTGGCGCCGCTCGACGGGCCGGCCCGCTGATCGCCGCCGGGGCGATCCAGGCTTTGTGAAGACCCGTCCGGGAACGGCCCGCGCCGCGGCGATTTGGGCTGCCGGCGCTGATCGCCACCGGAGATGTCATCCATGCCCGCGACCCTGCACCGACCCGCCCGTGCGCTCGCCGCGACGCTGGTCGCCGCCCTCGTCCTGCCGGCCGCGCTCCCGACCGCGGCCTCCGCCCGGTCCTCGGGGACCGAGCGCACCCTGAAGATGGTCGACACCGACAACGACGGCACGATCGATCTGGCCGAGGCCCAGGCCGCCGCCGGCAAGACCTTCGACGCCGCCGAGAAGGACAAGGACGGCACCGTCGACGCCAAGGAGCTGAAGGGCCGGGTCAGCAAGAAGGACCTGAAGGCGGCCGACACCGACGCCGACGGCACCCTCGACCGCAAGGAGTACCTCGCCCTGGCCGAGAGCCGCTTCAAGGCGGCCGATCCCGACGGCGACGGCAAGCTCGACGCCAAGGAACTCAAGACCGCGGCCGGACGGAGCCTGCTGCAGCTCCTCAAGTAAGGCCGCCGGCCCGGACGAGCGCCGTTGCACAGTTCCTGAGCAAGTATTATTCCTGTGCAACGGCTCAAGATCTGAGCAGGCATCAATATCTTGCACGTCATTGCGTCAACTGAATTGCCTCCGTAGGGTCTCGATCACCGAGCGACAAGCATCGGGTCGAACAATCTGGGAGGCACGCGATGGCACGCACGAACGAGGTCAAGGACAGGTTTCGCGCACGGCTGCAGGAGGCCGATGCCCGCAGCAACGATTTCCGCAGGAAGCTGCTGGAGGACGGCGCCCGGGCGCTGGAGCCGGTGGTCGGGGTGCTGAACCTCATGGCCGAAGTCCTCAACGAGGAGGACAACGTCCACGGCAGCATCAGCGGCCTCGAGGCCAAGATCGATCAGGACAACTTCATCAGCCTCTGCGCGCAGCTGCGCGGGACCGACACCGAGCAGAAGATCAAGATCAAGTACGGTCCGGAACTCGGCGGCAGCAACTACATCTCGGTCTCGGGCCTGAACCAGCGCTACAACGAGCGCCTCGTGCCGGGGGCCGCGAGCTGCGCCGTCGGCCGGACCGTCGGCAGCGACATCCAGCTCGACGAGCATCGGGGGGACGAACTCGCCGAGGTGGTCCGCGAGGTGGTGGAGGATTTCTACGCCGCCCAGATCGAGCAGCGCAGCCATTTCGCCTAAACGCGCTGACGCCCCCGCGGATCCGGAGGCGGGACGGGTCCGCAAAACCCGATTCCCCTTTGCGGCGTCCTGCGCTAAGCCTGCCCGCGATGGGGATGGAGCTCCCCGACAACCGCCCGGCGCACCGATCCTGTGCCGGGCTGATGGCTCCTACCGCACGGGCGCGCCTCCGCGGCCCGCGGTGGGGCCGTGTGCCGAAGCCGCGACATGACGGGGCCGCCCGACCGTACAGGAAGGGCAGGCATGATCAACACCCTCATCGTCATCCTCGGGGCCGGGCTCGGAGGCGGGGCCCGCCACGGCGTCAACGTGGCGGTGGCGCGGCTGCTGCCGGGCCTCGGCTTTCCGCTGGCCACGCTGATCATCAACGTGCTGGGCTCGTTCCTGATGGGGGTGCTGGCGGAAGGCTTCGCCCTGCGCGGCGCGGCGGGCCATCCGGCCCGGCTGTTCCTGACCACCGGGGTGCTCGGCGGCTTCACCACCTTCTCGACCTTCTCGCTCGACGCGATCAGCCTGTACGAGCGCGGCGAGACGGCGGCGGCCGCCCTCTACGTGCTGGCCTCGGTGGCGGCGGGGCTCGCGGGTCTGCTCGCGGGCCTCGCCCTGGTCCGGTCGGTCCTGAGCGGGGGTTGAACGGGTCCCGGTCTCGAACGGCCCGCGGCCTTCGGAAGCCCGGGCCTCAATCGGCGATGAACTTCAGCCGGTGGTCGCGGTGGAGATCGACGATCGCCGCCGCGGTCTCCTCGATGGAGCGCCGGGTCACGTCGATGGTCGGCCAGCGGTTCTTCGTGAACAGCCGGCGGGACGCGGTGATCTCGTCGGCCACCGCCGAGCGGTCGACATACATCGAGGATTCGTCGGCGTTCAGGCTGGACAGCCGGTTCTGGCGGATCTGCACGATCCGCTCCGGCGAGGCGAACAGGCCCACCACCAGGGGCTTGCGGGCGCGCTCGAGGGCGGGCGGCAGCGGCATCCCCGGCACCAGCGGCAGGTTGGTGGTCTTGAGGCCGCGATTGGCGAGGTAGATCGAGGTCGGGGTCTTCGAGGTCCGGCTGACCCCGAGCAGGATCACGTCGGCCTCCTCCAGGTCCTCGGGCAGGTTGCCGTCGTCGTGGGCGAGCGTGAAGTTCATCGCGTCGATGCGCTTGAAATACTCCGCGTTGAGCATGTGCTGGGCGCCGGGCCGGGCGGTGGTCTCGGCGCCGAGATAGGCGCGCAGCAGGTCGTGGACCGGCCGCAGCACCGACAGGCAGGGCGACCCGGTCTCCCGGGCGACCTCCTCCAGCCGCTCGCCGAGGTCGCCCCCCACCAGGGTGTAGAGCACGAGGCCCGGCGCCGCCCGGATCTCCGAGATCACCCGGTCGAGCTGCGCCGCCGAGCGCACCAGCGGGTAGACGTGCTCGATCGCCGACACGCCCTCGTACTGCGCGGCGGCCGCCCGCCCGACATTGATCAGCGTCTCGCCGGTGGAGTCGGAGACGAGGTGGAGGTGGAAATAGCTGCGGCCCATCCGGTCGTCTCCGCGGTCGCTGTCCTGCCGGGACCGCGTTGTCCACCGTCGGCCGCCAGGGGAGTCGATGAGTGTGGATAGGATGCCGCGTCGGGCCGGTCCAGGGCGATTCCGTTGCGCACTATCGACTCCGCCGTTCACAGGCGGATGATCGGCGCACGCGGAATCCGCCCCGCTGGGAGAATCCGGGACGAATCCGCGGCCGCACAGGACTCGGCGCTGCCAAGCGGCTGCCGGATCTGGCCGTTCTGGCAAGATGGAGCGAATCCTTTAAAGCTCCGTTAACGGCGCGGCGGCGGGGACCGCCTGTGGACCGGATTGCGCTCCCGACATTCCGGCCCCCAAGAGAAAAAACAGAGTCCTAGATTCTCTCTTTTCTTTTCGAAGGGGCCTGTGTGGGGATCGCGGCGCCGCGACTCGACACGGGGCGCGCCGACGGGCATGCGGGATGGGCTGAGCGGGTGGGAGCGCAGATGACGGGGACGCCGCAGGTGGGTCGCAGGATGATGCGTGTCCTCGACGGGGAGACGATCGGGCCGCCCCCCGCCTGGATGATGCGCCAGGCCGGCCGCTACCTGCCGGAATACCGGGCGACCCGGGCGGAGGCGGGCTCGTTCCTCGACCTCTGCTACAATCCGGATTTCGCCGTCGAGGTGACGCTCCAGCCGATCCGCCGCTTCGGCTTCGACGCCGCGATCCTGTTCTCGGACATCCTGGTCGTCCCCCACGCGCTCGGCCAGGACGTGCGCTTCGTGGAGGGCGAGGGGCCGCGCCTCGATCCGCTCGACGGCCGGGGGGCGTTCTCGCGGCTGCGGGAGGCCGGCGATCCGGCGGTGATGGCGCATCTCGCCCCGGTCTTCGAGACGGTGCGACGGCTGCGCGCCGAACTGCCGGGCGAGACCACGCTGCTGGGCTTCTGCGGTGCGCCCTGGACGGTGGCGAGCTACATGATCGGCGGCCGCGGCACGCCGGACCTCGCCCCCGCGCGGGCGCTGGCCGAGGGCGACACCGCCCTGGTCGACGCCCTGATCGACCGGCTCGTCACGGTGCAGACCGATTACCTCGTGCGCCAGCTCGAGGCCGGCGCCGACGCCGTGCAGATCTTCGAGTCCCATGCCGGCACCCTGCCGCTCGCCGTGCCGGCCTCCGGCGGGGTCGTCGAGCCCGTGGGCGACGTCGCCGAGAGCGCCCTGCCGGATGCCCCCGCGGCCGACGCCCTCACCCGCTGGTCCCTGCAACCCATCGCCCGCATGATCGCCGGCGTCCGCGCCCGCGTGCCCCACGCGAAGATCATCGTGTTCGCCCGCGGCTCGGGTCTCGACGGCCATGCCCGGGTGGTGCCGGAGACGGGCGCCGACGCGGTCGGGGTCGATTGGGGCGTGGATCTGAAGGCCCTGCGGGCCCGGGTGCCGGCCGCCACGGTGACGCAGGGCAACCTCCATCCCGACACGCTGATCGCGGGCGGCGCCGCCCTCGACGCGGCGGTGGATGCCGTGCTGGCGGCCACCGCGGGGCTGCCCCACGTGTTCAACCTCGGCCACGGCATCACGCCGCAGACGCCGGTCGCCCATGTCGAGCGCATGCTCGCCCGGCTGCGCGGGTGAGAGCGTGCTGTACGACTGGATCAAGGCCGGGCACGTCATCAGCCTGATCGCCTGGATGGCGGGGATGCTCTACCTGCCGCGGCTGTTCGTCTACCACGCCGGCCTGCCGCCGGGCTCGGAGGCGCAGGCCGCGACCTTCAAGGTGATGGAGCGCCGCCTGCTCAAGGCGATCATGACCCCGGCGCTGATCGCCACCTGGGTGTTCGGGCTGATCCTCGCCGGGATGAGCGGCTACTACGCGGCTCCGTGGCTGCAGGCGAAGGTCGTGCTGGTCCTGGCGATGTCGGGGATCCACGGCTGGCTCGCCCGGATGGTCAAGGACTTCGCGGCCGACCGGAACACCCGCGCGCCCCGGTTCTACCGGGTGCTCAACGAGGTGCCGACGCTCCTGATGATCGGCATCGTTATCCTGGCGATCGTCAAGCCGGGCCTCTGATCCGGGGATCCTGTGATCCCCGCCGGATTCCCCACGCCCCGACGCGGCGCGGAGCCTTTGCACCGCCGGGCCGTTGGGAGGCCATGACGAAGCCGCTCCTCCTCGCCGCCTTGCTAGCCGCCCTCGCCGGCTCGACCGCCGCGCCACCCGCCCGGGCCGCGAGCTTCCCCTGCGCGAAGGCCGGGGCCCCCGACGAGACGGCGATCTGCGCCCATCTCCCGCTCAACGACCGGGACGTCGAGATGGCGACCCGGTTCGAGATCCTGAAGAGCGTGCTGCCGATGGGCGGCCAGGCGAAGCTGCGCGACGATCAGGAGGCGTGGCTGCAGGAGCGCCGGACCTGCGGCGCCGACGTCGCCTGCCTCACCACGGCCTACGACGCCCGGCTCAAGGTGCTGCGCGGGGTGCTGGCGGAGTTCGCCAAGCAGGGGCCGCAGTAGAGATCGACGCAAACACGCCGGATCCCTACAGACCGAGGAACATCGCCGCCGGGAACGCGAAGCGCGCGCTCAGGGCCCGGGCCTGACGGATGTTGATCTGACGCTTGCCGCTCAGGATCTCCGAGACGACGGATTGCGGACCTACCTCCGGCAGCTCACCCTGGCCGAGGCCGCGTTCGTCCATGATGTAGCGCAACGCGGCGGCACCGGTGACCTGCGGCATGGGGCGCTGCGCCGCGTCGTAGGCCTCGATCAAATCGCCCATGCGGGAGGCGAGAACCGCCAGGGGATGATCCTCGTCCTCGCCGATGAGGCTCAGGATCTGGTCCATGGCCTGGACCAGCCGATCGTAGTCACGTCGGTTCGCCGGGGCGGTCAGCAGGGGGGCGACGTGCGGCCAATGCGCGACGGCCTTCTCCACGAGGGTGGTCATCGATCTACCCCTTCCATTTGCCCTTGTCGTACGTGGCGTGATCCATAATAGCTTGGATATAGATCTTCTTGTATTTATATTGAACGACAGAAATTAAACTCAATTTTTTGCCGCCGATATCGAACACATGCAGGCGACCGACCTTGTCGGTTGCCGAAAACAGCGCTTTCATTTGAGCGAAGTCGCGCGGTTCCGAACTCCTTATCAGTCGATACCGGGCATCGAGCGCATCGGCGGCATGGGGCCATGTCCGCTTGGCCTCCCAGATCCGCGCTTGCGTGATGACGTGCATGGGTTCGAGGCCACATCGCAGTGTGCGATGCGCGCAGGCCGGTGTCACGGCGAGAAGCGACCGCCGGCGCAAAGCGGCCCGCGCATGCCAGTGGCGAATGCCGGCGCTGTCCGATCAGCAACGCGCGCTTTTGAGCCGGCTCGTTACAACCGCGCCAGCAGCCGCTCCGCCAGGGGATTCTCGGCCGCGAAGGCGTAATCCACCCGCCGCACCGTCACGGCCCGCGCCCCGGCCTCGACCAGCGCCCCGGCGAGCTCGAACACCGCCCCCTCGGGGCAGCGCAGGACGATCTCGCCCTCGGGTCCCTCCGGGGCGCCGTAGGGCAGTTCGGCCTCGTGCAGGCCCGCGAGGCTGGCGAGGTCGATCGTGCCGCTCTCCGGCAGGGCGGCCCGCACCTCCCGGGTCGTGCGGGCGCGCTCCTCGGCGGCGATCCGGCCGAGGACGGTGCGGAGCGCGGCCCGCTGGCCCTCGCCCCACGGAGCCCGGAGCGACGCCACGAGGTTGGCCTCCGAGCGCAGGATGATCCCGTCGTCCAGGATCTTCAGGGCGTTGGCGCCGAGCGTCGCCCCCGTGGTGGTGATGTCGACCACGATCTCGGCCGAGCCCGCCGCCGGTGCCCCCTCGGTGGCGCCCAGGCTCTCGACGATCCGGTAGTCGGCGACGCCCTTCTCGGCGAAGAACCGCCGGGTCAGGTTCACGTACTTGGTGGCGACCCGCAGGCGCCGCCCGTGCCGGGCGCGCATGCCGGCCGCGACCTCGTCGAGGTCGGACATGTCGCGCACGTCGATCCAGGCCTGGGGCACCGCCACCACCACGGTGGCGTTGCCGAAGCCGAGCGGCGTCAGCAGCTCCACCTGGCCGCGCACGTCCGGCAGGGTCTCGCGGATCAGGTCCTCGCCGGTGACCCCGAGATGGGCGGCGCCCGAGGCGAGCTGCGCGGCGATCTCCGAGGCCGAGAGGTAGCGCACCTCGACGTCGGGGACGCCCAGCAGCTTGCCCCGGTAGTCGCGGGCGCCCGCTCCTTGCGCGAGCTTCAGCCCGGCCCGGCCGAAGAACGCGTTGGCGTTCTCCTGCAGGCGACCCTTGGACGGGACGGCGAGGATCAGCGGCATGGCGGCCGGGTCCGAGGACGTCATCGGCCGGCTCCCGCCACGCGCGCGATCCAGAAGGTGCAGCCCACCGCCGGAAGCGGGACCGGGCTGCCGAGATGGCCCAGCAGGCCGTCGTAGCGGCCGCCGCCGACCAGGATCGGCCCGTCGCCCCAACCGTCCCCCTCGGTCACCTCGAAGATGAAGCCGGTATAGTAGTCGAGATTGCGGGCGAAGCCGCCCTGGAAGCGGAACCGCTCGATCGGCAGGCCCCGGGCCGCGATGAAGCCGGTGCGCTCCTCGAACAGGTCGAGGGCCGCCGCGAGCGCGTCGTGCCGGAGGTTCGCGTCCGCCACCAGGGCCCGCAGGTCGCGCGCCGCCGCGTCCGGGTGGCCCCCGATGGCCCGGTAGCGGTCGAGCACGGCGCGGTTCTCGGCGTTGAGCCCGGCCCCGCCATGGGCTTGCGCGGCCGCCTTGGCGAGGAAGCGCTCGGCGATCTCGCCGGCGCTGCGCCCGCCCACCGCCGAGATCCCGGCGATCGCCAGCACGTCCTCCACGAAGGCGCGCACGCCCCGGGGATCCTGGCCCTGGATCGCCGCCAGCAGGCCCGCATGGGGGTCCTCGGGCCGGACGCCCTCGGCGCCGTTGGTCACCGCGTCGAGCGAGCGCCCGGCCGCGAGCGCCCGGAGCGTCCGGCGCTTGGCCGCGGGCGGCACCGCGAGGCCGTCGAGCAGCGCCACGGTCAGGCCCATGTCGCCGAGCCGCACCGCCGGAGCGACGCGGCCGAACAGCGCGAGCCCCTCGAGGGCGAGGCCCAGCACCTCGGCATCGGCCGCCGGGGTGTCGGTGCGCCCGATCGACTCGATGCCGGCCTGGAAGAACTCGTCGGGCTCGTCGGCGGCCAGCCGGAAGACCGGGCCGCAATAGCTGTAATCGGCCGCGCGCCCGTCGGCCTCGGCCCGGTGCAGGCGGCAGACCGGAATGGTGAATTCCGGCCGCAGGCACAGCTCGGCCCCGCCCGCATCCTGGGTCACGAAGATCCGCCGGCGGATATCCTCGCCCGACAGTTCCAGGAACGGCTCCAGCGGCTGCAGCACCGGCGGCGTCACCGGCCGGTAGCCCGCCGACGCCAGATGGGCGGAGAGCCGCGCGCGCGCCGCGTCCCCCGCCCCCGTCTCCCCCGCCTCCGGTCGTGTCATCGCATCCATCCTCGCGGGCGCTCTGTAGCAACCGCGACCGGCCTTGGCGACAGGGGGCGTGCCGGCCCGATGCGTCACGCAGGATCGCGCAAGGCGCGGTCCGATGACCGATAACCTTTACGGAGCTGCAACGGCGATCCGCTACACGGGCCGCTTCCGGCCCGTCATCGGTGAACGACCGTGCATCTCCCTGTCCGCCTCAGAACCCAGTTCCTGGTGCTCGCCGGCCTCATCGGGGCGATCGTCATCGCGGTCGGCACCCAGGCCGCCCTGCGCGTCTGGCAGAGTACCGCGACCACCGAGGAGATCGGCGACCGGCTGTTGCCGGCCGTCGACCTCCTGGGCGATCTGCGCGCGACCATGACCCGCGTGCGCCTGGGGGCCACCCGGGTGCTCGACGAGACCGAACCCGGCGCCCTCGCCCAGGCCCGGGACCGCAACGATGCCCGGATCGCCGAGATGCAGGGCCTGATCCGGGACGTCGCCGCCCTGCTGTCGGCGAGCCCCGATACGGCCGCGTCCATGACGGCCTTCACCGGGCAATGGCAGGCCTATCTGGAGGCCCAGCGCGGGGCCTTCGCGCTGGCGGCCGGAGGCGAGGCGGCCCGGGCCCGGACGGCCTTCAACGGTCCGGCCAATAAGCTGTACGACACGGCCTGGAAGAGCCTCGATGGCCTGAAGGGATCCGCGAGCCGGGCGGCCCGGGCCGCCACCGGGGCGGCCCGCGAGGCCAGCGCGACGGCGGTGACGACGATCCTGGTCGGCACCGGCCTCGGCACGGTCCTGGCGCTGGCCCTGATGGCGTGGCTCGCCCGGGACATCGCCGGGCGCGCCCTGTGGGTCGCCGCCGCCATGACGGAGCTGGCCGCCGGCAACGCCGCGGTCGCCGTGCCCTGCACCGAGCGGCGCGACGAGATCGCCGAGATCGCCCGGGCCGCCCTCGGTTTCCGGGCGAGCCTGGAGCGCAACCGGGCCCTCGAGGCCGAGACCGCGCTGGCCCGGGCGGGCGCGGAGGCCCAGCGCCGGGCGGCGATGCAGAGCCTGGCGACGGCCTTCGAGGGCAGCGTCGGCGGGGTGATCGTCGCGGTGACGGACGCCGTCGCCCAGCTCCAGACCACGGCCGGAAGCATGAGCGCGATCGCCGCCCAGGCCTCGGCCCAGTCGGGGGGCGTCGCCCGGGCGGCCGAGGACGCCGCCGGCAATGTCGGCACGGTGGCGGCCGCCGCCGAGCAGCTCGGCGCCTCGGTTCAGGAGATCGGCCGGCAGGTTCAGGCTTCGGCCAGCTTGGCGCAGGGGGCGGTCGCGGAATCCGGCCAGACCGCGGCCCTCGTGGAGGATCTCAGCGCCGCCGCGTCCCGGATCGGCGACGTGGTCGCGCTCATCTCCGGCATCGCGGCCCAGACCAACCTCCTGGCCCTCAACGCGACCATCGAGGCGGCCCGGGCCGGGTCCGCCGGCCGGGGCTTCGCCGTGGTCGCCTCCGAGGTGAAGGCCCTGGCCGAGCAGACCACCCGGGCCACCGCGGAGATCACCGGGCAGATCGGCCGGATCCAGGCCTCCACCGGCCAGGCCGTCGGGGCGATCGGCTCGATCACCGCCCGCATCGAGGAGATCAGCGGCGTGGCGACCTCGATCGCCGCCGCCGTGGAGCAGCAGTGTGCAGCCACCCAGGAAATCGTCCGCAACGTGTCGGAGGCCGCCGCCGGGACCAGCGCGGTGACCGGCAACGTCGCGGGCCTGGCGGGGGCCGCCGACGAGACCGGGGCCGCTGCCGCCCAGGTCCTGGCCTCGGCGCAGGCCCTGTCGCGCGAGTCGGGACGGCTCGGCGCCGCCGTGGGGCAGTTCCTGTCCGGCCTGCGGGCGGCCTGAGCCCGGGCCGCCGGATCATTCCATGCGGAGACGGGGGCGACCGTGATGGCTCGGAGGATCCCGCAGGTGCCCGGCCGGGGGCGAGGCCCGAGGGTTGCAGTCTCGGGCACCGCGTCCGCGTGCATCGCCCTCGCGATCCTCCTGTCGGCGCAGGCCCCCGTCCGGGCCGAGCCCCGGCTGGAGCGCGTGGTGATGGTCTCCCGCCACGGCGGGCGCGCGCCGACCGCTTCGCCGGCCGCCCTGGAGGCCAGGACCGGCCGGCCCTGGCCGGCCTTTCCCGGCGAGCCGGGGGATTTGACGCCGCACGGCGTCGAGGCGCTGTCCCGGATGGGGGCCTACCTGCGGAGCGTCTATGCCCGGGCGGAGCTGCTGCCCGAGACCGGTTGCCCGGCGCCCGACGCCGTGCAGGTCTGGGCGGACGGCGCCACGAACCGCACCCGCCGGAGCGGGCATGTCCTGGCCGATGCCGTCGCGCCGGGCTGCGGCCTCGTCGCCCGCCACGGGCCGGCGGGTGCTTCCGATCCGGTCTTCGACAGCGGTCGCGTCTGCCCCCTGGATCCGGCCGAGGCCCTGGCGGCGGTGCAGGCGCGCACGGCGGGGGGGACCGCCGTGACCGACAAACCCGCCGACAAGGCCATCGCGGCGCTGAAGCGGATCCTGGGTCCGGGTGCCTGCAAGGCGGTTCCGGCGGCCTGCCTCGAGGGCCCGAGCACGCTGGTGGCCACGCCCGCCGGGCCGAGGATCGACGGTCCGCTGGCGCTGGCCGCCACGGTGTCGGAGGCCCTGCTCCTGGACTACGCCGAGGGCCTGCCGGCCGATCAGGTCGCCTGGGGACAGGGCGCGCCCGAGACCCTGGCCCAGATCCTCCCCGCCCACCGGCGGTGGGCCGACCTCCTGCGCCGGACCCCCGGGATCGCCCGGTTCCGCGCCGCGACCCTGCTGCGGATGCTCGCCGACCTGCTGACGGGCGAGGCGCCCCGGGGCCTCGGCGTGCCGCCGCTGGGGTCGAGCGCGCGCCTCGTCGTGCTGGCCGGGGACGACACCACCCTGTCGAGCCTGTCGGGCGCCCTCGGCCTCGGCTGGTCGCTGCCGGGACAGCCGGACCCCACGGCGCCCGGCACCACCCTCGCCTTCGAGGTCTGGCGCAACCCGGAGACCGGCGCGCGGACGGTGCGGGTCCGGGTCTACGCCCAGACCCTCGACCAGCTGCGCTCCGCCCGGCCGCTCGGTCCCTTCGACCCGCCGGTGTCGCTGCCGCTGGCGATCGGGATCTGCCAGGCGCGGGAGGGCGCCTGCGGCCTGGAGACCTTCGCGGCCAATGTCCGCGCCGCGATCCCGCCCGTCTGTCTCCGGTAGCGCCCGCGCTCAGAGCGGCCGGGCGCTGCCGAGGCGCGCCCCGCGGGCCCGCCGCAGGGGCTTGCGCCGGGTCAGGGCCGCCATGGCGGGGGCGCCCGCGACGCCGGCGCTGAGGATTGGGGCGCTGCCGGTTCCGGGCGTGGCCGCCGCGACGGCGCTCGGCAGGGGACCGGGGATCGGGCGGCCTGCCCAGGCCGGGGCCGCGCCGGCCAGAACCAGCCCGGCCGCCAGGACCAGGGTCTTCGACAGGATCTCGGCGCGCATCCCCGGCTCTCCCGGCCGACGGCGTCGCGGCCCAGACCCGGGATCAACGCGGCCGGAGCCGGGGCGTTTCAACCGGCGGTGGATGAGAAATGCCGGGCCAGCACGGCGCGGACCTGCGCCACCAGATCGGCCTCCGGGCAGGAAAACTGGGCCGGCCGCGCCGCCTTCCACTCGGCGTTGCTGGCGATCGACTCGGCCGCCCGGGCGCCCTCGATCAGGTCCTTGATCTGGACCTCGCCGGCCAGCCGCTCGTTCGAGCCCTGGATGACCGCCACCGGGGCGCGGCGCCGGTCGGCATATTTCATCTGCGCCTTCATGCCGGCGGAGCCGAGATAGAGTTCGGCCCGGATGCCGTCCGCCCGCAACTGGGCGACCAGCCTCTGGTAATCGGCCATGTTCTCCCGGTCGAGGACCAGCACCACCACCGGCCCGGGGGTCTCGACGCCGGCCAGCAGCGGGCTGCCCACGAGCTGCAGGGCCGCGAACAGCCGCGAGACGCCGATCGAGAAGCCGGTCGCCGGCACCGGCTCGGCCCGGAACCGCCCGACGAGGCCGTCGTAGCGCCCGCCCCCCGCCACCGAGCCGAACCGCACGGTCTGCCCGTCCTCGTTGGTCACCGGGAAGGTCAGCTCCGCCTCGTAGACCGGGCCGGTGTAGTATTCGAGCCCGCGCACCACGCTCGGATCGGCCCGGATCACGTCGTGGCCGTAGCCAGCGGCGGCGCAGAGGCGCATGATCGCGTGCAGTTCGGCGATGCCCTCGCGGCCGGTCTCGGACTCGCCCACCGCCTCGTGCCAGCCGGCGAAGAACTTCTCCCAGAACGCCATCCGGTCGGCGCCGTCGCCGGCATCGGCCTGGAACGACACGTAGGCCAGGATCCGGGACACCGCCGTCGCGTCGAGGCCGGCGCCCTTGGTGAAATCGCCGCTCTCGTCCTTGCGGCCGGCGCCCAGCAGGTCGCGCACGCCGTCGACGCCCAGCCGGTCGAGCTTGTCGATGGCGCGCAGGACCGTGAGGCGCTGGCCGGCCCGGTCGGGACCCGCCAGCCCGATCGCCTCCATGACGCCGTCGAGCACCTTGCGGTTGTTGACCTTGACCACGTACTGGCCGCCCAGCCCGAGCCGGTCGAGGGTGTCGGCCATCAGCATGCAGGTCTCGGCATCGGCCGCCACCGAACCCGCCCCGACGATGTCGGCGTCGAACTGCATGAACTGGCGGAACCGGCCCGGCCCCGGCTTCTCATTGCGGAAGACGGCGCCGGCCCGGTAGCTGCGGTAGGGCTTCGGCAGCGCGTCGAAATGCTCGGCCACGAACCGCGCGAGCGGCGCCGTGAGGTCGTAACGGAGCGACAGCCACGCCTCGTCGTCGTCCTGGAACGAGAACACGCCGGCGTTCGGGCGGTCGAGGTCGGGCAGGAACTTGCCGAGCGCCTCCGTGTACTCGACGAAGGGCGTCTCCAGGGCCTCGAAGCCGTAGAGCTCGAAGCTCCTGCGGATCGTCTCCAGCATCCGCCCCTGCGCGGCGATCTCGTCGGCGCGGCGGTCGACGAAGCCGCGGGGCAGGCGGGGTTTCAGGGTCTCGGGCTTGGACATGGGATCGTGTTCGCTTCTCGCGGACCCGGAGCCCGGGTCCGGATTGAGTCGTCTCCCCGGCGCGGCGGAGATCCTGGGGTCGGGCTCTAGAACATGACGGGCGAAAGGGGAATTCGGTTCGCGGATGTCGCCCCGAGCTTGGCCGGGCGCCTGCCGTCCGCGGCGCCCCTTTTCCCGGGCGCCTGCAGCGTCAGCGGAATGCGACCCGGGATCCGGCACACGAAGCGCCGCCGAAGCGGCACGCTATCCGAGGGGTGCGACGCGTAAACGTCGACCTTGCCGCGGATGGACGCTGCGCACCGTCCCGCACCGGGTCCCGCTCCGCTTCGCCTGTCCGGGAAAGGGGGCGCCGCATCCGGCAACCTCAGTACGGCGCCGTCAGCTTCAGCCACAGGAGGGCCGCGAGGCTCACCACGGCGATGGGCATCTGCAGTGGGCGCAGGCGGGCATGGGCGAGCGGCACCGTCCCGGCCCGGGCGGCGATCGGGTCGAGGATCCCGATGGCCGCGTAGCCGAGGATCAGCATGGCGAGCGCCGGCACCGCCTTGCCCATCACGGCGGCGCACAGGCTGAACAGCCCGAGCCCGTACAGGACCAGCATGGTCACGATCTGCGACAGGTGCGGGCCGCCCTCGGTCCGGAAGCTGACGCCCCGGTGCACCCCGGCCAGGAACAGCAGGATCGAGGCGGCGTAGAGCAGGGTGAACAGGGCCACCAGGTAGTCGAGGGGCTGCCCGTTCAGCCACCAGGCCGCGCCGGCGCCGACCGCGATCGGCACCATGGGGCCGAAGCCGAAGACGAGGTCGAGCCAGGGGATCCGGCGCGGCTCGTGGGCGATGATGGTGCGTCCGGTGGCGTCGTCGCGCATGGTGCTCAGGTGGGTTCCCGGGTGGATCTCTGTTGCGCTGCGGCGCCGGCACGATGAACGGTCCCGCGGGAGCCCGGTTCCGAACCGGCCCGGCCCGCGTGCCGCGCCGGGCCGCGGGCCTGCGTACCGGGCGCGCCTTCCGGAGCCCAGCCCCCGGGCGTGCGGAGCCGATCCTGACGATCCGATCTTGCCGGACGCTTGCGACCACTTGAGTGCGGTGAAGAAACGCGTTATTTCTCCCCTGCCCTCATCACAAGGTCTGCGCCACAGCGCGCCCGTGAACCGTGAGGGTCCTGCCAAAACGGTTTCGCCAACCTGATCCTCGGGCCCCTCGCCTCAGCGCGGCCCGCCCTTCGGCGCCCGTCCCCCGGGTGCTTGGCACAGAACCGGCCCTCCCACCTTTCTCGTCGGTTGCAAGACACCCCATGACGCCACATCCCGACGCCCTCGCCGACCTCGAGACCGCGGAGCCGGCCGCCGATCTGCCGACGATGCCCGCCGCCCTCGAAGGCGTCCGCGAGGTCAAGCTCCAGGACCTCAAGTCCAAGACGCCCACCGACCTCACGGCCTTCGCCGAGGAGGTCGAGGTCGAGAACGCCTCGACCATGCGCAAGCAGGAGTTGATGTTCGCGATCCTGAAGCAGCTCGCTGCCAAGGAGGTCGAGATCATCGGCTCGGGCACCGTCGAGGTGCTGCAGGACGGCTTCGGCTTCCTGCGCTCCTCCGACTCGAACTACCTGCCCGGTCCCGACGACATCTACATCTCGCCGACCCAGATCCGCCGCTTCGGCCTGCGCACCGGCGACACCGTCGAGGGCCCGATCCGCGGACCCAAGGACGGCGAGCGTTATTTTGCCCTTCTCAAGGTCAACACGATCAACTTCGAAAATCCGGAAAAAATCAAGCACAAGGTCCACTTCGACAACCTGACGCCGCTCTTCCCGACGAAGCGGTTCAAGCTCGAGCTGGACAACCCGACCAAGAAGGATTTCTCCCCGCGGATCATCGACATCGTGGCGCCGATCGGCAAGGGCCAGCGCGCCCTGATCGTGGCGCCGCCGCGCACGGGCAAGACCGTGCTGATGCAGAACATCGCGCAGTCGATCACCCTCAACCACCCCGAGTGCTACCTGATCGTGCTGCTCATCGACGAGCGGCCCGAGGAGGTCACCGACATGCAGCGCTCGGTGAAGGGCGAGGTCATCGCCTCGACCTTCGACGAGCCGGCCACCCGCCACGTGCAGGTCGCCGAGATGGTGATCGAGAAGGCCAAGCGCCTCGTGGAGCACGGCCGCGACGTGGTGATCCTGCTGGATTCCATCACCCGGCTCGGCCGCGCCTACAACACCGTGGTGCCGTCCTCCGGCAAGGTGCTCACCGGCGGCGTCGACGCCAACGCCCTGCAGCGGCCCAAGCGCTTCTTCGGCGCCGCCCGCAACATCGAGGAGGGCGGCTCGCTGTCGATCATCGCCACGGCGCTGATCGACACCGGCTCGCGCATGGACGAGGTGATCTTCGAGGAGTTCAAGGGCACCGGCAACTCCGAGATCATCCTGGACCGCAAGGTCTCGGACAAGCGCATCTTCCCGGCGATCGACATCACCCGCTCGGGCACCCGCAAGGAGGAGCTGCTGGTCCCGCCGGACGCCCTCAAGAAGACCTACGTGCTGCGCCGCATCCTCAACCCGATGGGCGTCACCGACGCGATCGAGTTCCTGCTCGACAAGCTGCGCCAGACCAAGAGCAACAGCGACTTCTTCGACTCGATGAACACCTGAGACGGCGATACGAAGGGCACTGTCCCGGATCTCATCCGCGCGTCCCCCTCCCCCCTCTGCGGGGGAGGGAGAGAAGCGGAACGGGATTCAGCCACTCCCTGTCCCGCCGCGGCACGGAACGGCTTGGCGCGGCGATCCGGCCGTTGACCTTCCCCTAACCGGTCCCTGCCAATGTCGGCCCTGGGCGCCAGGTTGCGTATCGGCCCCGCGACAGCCCCGCCGGCCGGTCCAACCCGGCGGCGGGGCTCGTCGCAGCGCCCCCGACTTGCACCGGCCGCCGGATCCGTGACACTGGCGCGATGCTCCGCTCGCCCTGGACCGGCTCGGCCCCGCTCCTCCTCGCCTCCACCAGCCCGACCCGGCGCCTCCTGCTGGAGAGCGCCGCCCTGCCCGTCGAGACCGCCGTCCCCGACGTGGACGAGCGCGCCCTGGAGGCGGCGGGCGCCGGCCTGTCGCCCCGTGACCTCGCCCTGCGGCTCGCGCGCGCCAAGGCCGATTCGGTGGCGGCCCGGTTCCCCGGGCGGCTCGTCGTCGGCGCCGACCAAGTGCTCGACCGCGACGGCACGGTGTTCCACAAGCCGGCCGATGCCGCCGAGGCCCGCGCGCAGCTCGCCCGGCTCGCCGGCCGGACCCACGCCCTCCATTCCGCCGTCGTCCTGGCGGGGGCGGTCGAGGACGCCTTCGTGGCGACCGCCCGCCTGACCCTGCGCGCCCTCGATGCCCGGGCCATCGCGGCCTATGTGGAGTGCGCCGGCGAGGCCCGGGTGCGGTCGAGCGTCGGCGGCTATCAGCTGGAAGGGCCGGGCATCCACCTGTTCGAATCGGTGGCGGGGGATCACAGCACCGTGCTGGGCCTGCCGCTGCTGCCGCTCCTCGCGCGCCTGCGCGCCGCCGGGTATCTGGATTTCTGAGGGAGCACCGCTTGGCCGGGCACGACCATTCTTTGCATGCCGACCCGTCCCACGGCGGCCACTCCCATGCCGGCCATTCCCACGGCGGCCATTCCCACGGCGGCCATGCGCATCTCCCGAAAGACTTCGGGCCGGCCTTCGCCATCGGCATCGCGCTCAACACCGCCTTCGTGGGGATCGAGGCGGCCTACGGCTACCTCAGCAACTCCATGTCGCTTGTGGCCGATGCCGGCCACAACCTGTCGGACGTGCTGGGCCTCGCGGCCGCCTGGATCGCCACGATCCTGGTGCGCCGGCGCGCCACCGCGCGCTTCACCTACGGCTACCGGGGCTCCTCGATCCTGGCCGCCCTGTTCAACGCCGTGTTCCTGCTGATCGCCATGGGGGCGGTCATCTGGGAGGCGCTGGTCCGGCTGGTCCATCCGGAGCCCGTGGCGGGCGCGACCGTGATGGTGGTGGCCGCCGTGGGGATCCTGGTCAACGGCGTGACCGCGTGGCTCTTCGCCAGCGGCGCCAAGGGCGACATCAACCTCCGCGGCGCCTTCCTGCACATGGCGGCCGATGCCGCGGTCTCGGCCGGGGTGGTGATCGCCGGCCTGGTGATCCTGCTCACCGGGTTCACCTGGCTGGACCCCGCGGTCAGCCTCGTCATCGCGGGTCTCGTGGTCTGGGCGACCTGGGGCCTGCTGCGCGACAGCGTGGCGATGTCCCTCGACGCCGTGCCGCCGGAGATCTCCCCCGAGGCGGTGACGGTCTTCCTGCGCGACCAGCCCGGCGTCGCCGACCTGCACGACCTGCACATCTGGCCGATGAGCACCACCAGCGTCGCCCTCACGGTCCATCTGGTGATGGTCGCGGGTCACGAGGCGCATCGCCAGCCCGGCAACGGCTTCCTGACCGCGACCGCCGAAGGCCTGCGCGCGCGCTTCGGGATCGGCCACGCGACCCTGCAGATCGAGGAGGCCGGCGGGCCGGCCTGCCGCCTCGCCCGCGACTGCGCGGCATGAGCGGATCGGCGATCCCCCGCGCCTTCGTGGTCGGCCACCCGATCGCGCATTCGCGCTCGCCCCTGATCCACCGCCACTGGCTCGCCGAGCACGGGCTCCCGGGCTCCTACGAGCGCCTGGACGTGGCTCCGGAGGCCTTCCCGGACTTCGTCCGCGGCCTGCCGGGATCGGGCTTCCGGGGGGGCAACGTCACCCTGCCCCACAAGGAGGCGGCCGCTGCGCTGGCCGATTCCCTGACGCCGCGGGCGGAGCGGATCGGCGCCGTCAACACCCTGGTGATCGGACCCGACGGGCACATCCGCGGCGACAACACCGACGCGCCGGGCTTCTGCGCCCATCTCGACCAGAGCCTGGGGGCGGCCTGGCCGGGGCGCGCGGGCGGCACCGCCCTGGTGCTCGGGGCCGGCGGGGCGGCGCGCGCCATCGTGGTCGGGCTCGCCGAGCGCGGCGTGGCCCGCATCCGGATCGCCAACCGCACCCCGGCCCGGGCGGAGGCTCTGGCCGCGCTGGCGCCGGGGATCGGCGCGGCCCTCGCCTGGGACGACCTCCCGGCCGCCCTGGCGGACGCCGGGCTCCTCGTCAACACCACCTCCCTCGGCATGCGCGGTCAGCCGCCCCTCGACATCGACCTCGCGCCCCTGCCGCCGGACGCCGCGGTGGCCGACATCGTCTACGCCCCCCTGGAGACGCCGCTCCTCGCCGCGGCGCGGCGGCGGGGTCTCGCGGCGGTGGACGGGCTCGGCATGCTGCTGCATCAGGCGGTCCCGGGCTTCGAGGCCTGGTTCGGCCCGCGCCCGACCGTCACCCCGGCGCTCCGGGACCGGATCGTGGCGGATCTCGCCCGATGAGGGCGAAGGCCGGGCCGGGCCCCGTCGTCCTCGGGCTCACCGGCTCGATCGGCATGGGCAAATCCGCCACCGCGGGGATGTTCGCCGCCCTGGGCGTCCCGGTTCACGATGCCGACGCCGCGGTCCACGCCCTCTACGGGCCCGGCGGCGCGGCCGCCGCGGCGATCGGCGCGGCCTTCCCCGGCGTGCTCGATCCCCGGGGCGGCGTCGACCGGACGCGCCTGCGCGCGGCGGTGCTCGGCGCCCCCGACCGGATGGCGGCGCTGGAGGCGCTCGTCCACCCGCTGGTCCGGGCGGCCAGCGCGGCCTTCCTGGAGCGGCACGCGGGGGCCCCCCTCGTCGTCCTCGACGTCCCGCTCCTCTTCGAGACCGGCGGCGAGGCGCGCTGCGACGCCGTCGCGGTGGTGAGCGCCCCGCCGGAGGTCCAGCGCGCCCGGGTGCTGGCCCGCCCCGGCATGACCGAGGCGGCCTTCGCGGCGATCCTGGCCAAGCAGATGCCCGATGCCGAGAAGCGCGCCCGGGCGGATTTCGTCATCGACACGAGCCGGGGCTTCCCGGCGGCCGAGGCCGAGGTGGCGGGGATCGTGGCCCGGCTCACGGCGGGGCGTGCGTCGCCGCACCGGATCGGGGCATGACGCGGTCCCGCCGCCACGGGTCGGGGGTTGTCGTCTCAGTGGGGTGATCCGGCCGTAGGGGCATGATGATGAGCAGGTGTCTCGGAGGTCGCGATCGGATTGGTTCGGCCCGCATCCTGGCCGTGACCGTCCTCGCGTTGCTCGGCGTCGCGCCGGCCCGGGCCCAGTACGCCGCCTCCTGCCCGCCGCCGAAGAAATTCGCGGCCGGCGCCTGCGTCGCCGCCTGCCCGGCCGGGTACGAGGACCAGGGGCGCGTCTGCGTGTACCGCAACATGTCCCGGTGAGGCGCGTACGGCGGGTTAACCGCGCCGGCCTATCCGGTTAAGCTCCATCCCCCGCCTGCGAGCCGCGAGACCCATGCTGCGCGAGATCGTCCTCGACACCGAGACCACCGGCACGGAGGCCAGGGGCGGCGACCGGCTGATCGAGATCGGCGCGGTCGAGCTCCTGAACCACATCCCCACGGGCCGGACCTTCCACCGCTACTGCAACCCGCAGCGGCCGGTCTCCGAGGGCGCGTTCAACGTCCACGGCCTGTCCGACGCGTTCCTGTCCGACAAGCCGGTCTTCGCCGCGATCGTCGGCGACCTCCGGGCTTTCCTGGCCGACGGACGCCTCGTGATTCACAACGCGCCCTTCGACGTCGGCTTCCTCAACATGGAATACGCCCGGCTCGGGGCCGACGCGCCGCCGCCGATCCGGCTGGAGGACGTGGTCGACACCCTGCCGATGGCCCGCCGCAAGCACCCCGGGGCGGCCAACAACCTCGACGCCCTCTGCAGCCGCTACGGCATCGACAACACCCGGCGCACCAAGCACGGGGCGCTCCTCGACGCGCAGATCCTGGCCGAGGTCTATGTCGAGCTGCTCGGCGGCAAGCAGACCAGCCTCGGGCTCATGGAGGCGGCGGTCACGGCCGCGGCCGCCGGATCGGTCGCCCAGCCGGCGACCGCGGCCGCGCCCCGGTTCCACCGGAGCCGGCTGACGGACGCGGAGCGGGCCCGGCACGACGGCTTCCGGGCGAGCCTCGGTCCCGCCGCGATCTGGGGCGACTACATCGGCGCGGACGATCCCGCCTGATCCGCCGCCGCCACCCTCACTCCGACCTGTGCCGGAGGGTGTTGCCGCATCGCACGCCGATGTTTATTGCAATGCACAATGCGCCGGAGACGGACCCTCGCGTCCGATGGTGAGGATGGCCCATGCGGTGGCTCAGGCGTGTACGTCCCGATCCCCGTGGGGATGCTGAGGCAGGCGATGCCGAGGCCAAGCAGGCAGGGGCCGGCCATCCAGGAACCAAGCATGCGGGGGCCGGAACCGCTGGGGCGAAGGGACGCGAACGCATGACCGAGGATTTCGGCGGCCGCGACGGCGAGCGTGACGCCCGGGGCGGCGCGTGGCCGTTCGCCGACATGATCGAGGCCACCCGTCTGACCGGCCTCGGCCGGCTGGAGGAGGCGACCGCCCTGATTCAGCGGAGCCTCGGCGGCCAGAAGGCCGCGCCGCCCCAGGAGCCCGCGGGTCCCGACGCGGCCGCCGGCGGATCCGAGGCATCCCGCGGCGGCGCGACGGAATCCGGCGCGCGGATGCGCGAGGTGATGGGGCAGGTGGTGCGCGGCCTCGCGCCGGTGCTGAAGGGGCTCGGCAACCCGCTGCGGTCCCCGGCGCCGCCGACCGACCGGAAGCGCCCCGCCGGGGGCGCGTTCGTGGCCCTGAGTCATACCGAGACCGCCGGCACCCGCGAGTACAAGCTGTTCATCCCGAGCCATCCGGACAGGCGGGCGCCGCTGATCGTGATGCTGCACGGCTGCACGCAGAACCCGGACGATTTCGCCGCCGGCACCGGCATGAACGCGCTGGCCGAACGGGCGGGCGTGTACGTCGCCTATCCGGCCCAGAGCCGTCAGGCCCATGCCCAGCGCTGCTGGAACTGGTACGAGCCCCGCGACCAGGCCCGCGGCTCGGGGGAGCCGGCGATCATCGCGGGCCTCACCCGCGCGGTGATGGCGGAGCACCCGATCGACCCGGCCCGGGTCTACATCGCGGGCCTCTCGGCGGGCGGCGCGGCGGCCCTCACCATCGCCCGCGCCTATCCGGATCTCTTCGCCGCCGTGGGGGTGCATTCGGGGCTCGCCGCCGGCTGCGCGCGCGACCTCGGCTCGGCGCTGATGGCCATGCAGGTCGGCGCCCCGGGCCTCGCCGCCACGACGCCGTTCGGCGCGCCCGCCCCGGCGACGCGCGTGCCCACGATCATCTTCCACGGCGAGGATGACGGCACGGTCAGCGTGCGCAACGCCGACCAGGTGCTGGCGCAGGCCGGCCTCGCGGGCCTGACCGCGCGCTCCGAGACCATCGAGGGTCGCGGCCATCCCTTCACCCGCACCCGCTACCGGGACGCCGCCGGCCGGGTGGTGGTCGAGGATTGGCGGGTGCGCGGCGCCGGCCATGCCTGGTCGGGCGGCCGCCCGGAGGGCAGCTACACGGACCGCGAGGGACCCGACGCCTCCCGGGCGATGCTCGACTTCTTCGCCGAGCACCGCCTGGGACCCGCCGGACGGCCCTGAGGGGTTTCCGAAGGGCCGCGCCCCGGCGGACCGCTTGCAGGGCTCCGCCCGGCACCCGCAAAAGGTCCCGGACCTTTCGAAACCAGGACTTTCACCGACCATGACCGCCATCCCGACCCTCGCGGGCCTCGCCGAAGTCGCCGACCGGTACGACCTGATCCTCTGCGACGTCTGGGGCGTGCTGCACGACGGCCAGACGGCGCACGGGCCGGCCGGCGCGGCGCTGATCCGCTTCCGCGGCCTGCCGGGACCGCGGCCGCGCCGGGTCGTCCTGGTGTCGAACGCCCCGCGGCCGGGGGACGGGGTCGGGCGCATCCTCGACCGGTTCGGCGTTCCGCGGGAGGCCTACGACGCGATCCTGACCTCGGGCGACCTCACCCGCGACCTGATCGCCCAGCGCCCCGGCGCCCGGATCCGGCATCTCGGGCCGGAGCGCGACCTCGGCATCTTCCAGGGCCTCGACCTCAGCCTCGTCCCGGAGGCGGAGGCCGACCTCGTGGTCTGCACCGGCCTGTTCGACGACCGGAGCGAGACCGCGGACGATTACCGGCCGGAGCTGACGCGCCTCGCCGCCCGCGGGCTGACGATGATCTGCGCCAATCCCGACCTCGTGGTCGAGAGCGGCAACCGGCTGATCCCCTGCGCGGGCCTGCTCGCGGCGGCCTACGCGGAGGTCGGCGGGGACGTGATCTACGCCGGCAAGCCGCACCGGCCGGTCTACGAGGCGGCGCTCGCCAAGGGGGCGGACCTGACCGGTGCGCCCGTCGACCCGACCCGGGTCCTGGCGATCGGCGACGCGATCCGCACCGACATCGCGGGCGCGCGCGGCTTCGGCCTCGCCAGCCTGCTGGTGGCCCGGGGCATCCACGCGGAGGAACTCGGCGTCACGGCCGCGCACCACCGCCTCGGCGACGTGGCGGACTGGCTCGGCCGGCAGGCGGTGCACCCGGACGCGGTGATCGAGCGGCTGGTCTGGTAGAGTCGGGCCCCGCACCCTACAGCGGGGCCATGACCGCGCCCGTTTCCGCCGCCGCCCACGCCCGGACCATCCTGGCCGCCCACGGGCATCGCCGCCAGATCCCGCCGCTGACCGGCGGGGATGCCGCCCTCGACCTCCCGGCCGCCTACCGGGTGGCCGCGGAGGTCCGGCGGCTCCGGGAAACCCGGGGCGAGCGGCCGGTGGGCCGCAAGATCGGCTTCACCAACACGACGCTCTGGGAGCGGTACGGCGTCCGCGCCCCGATCTGGGGCCACGTCTACGACACGACCCTGCGCGACCGGAGCGCCGTGACGGGACCGGTGGCGCTCGACGCCTTCGTCGAGCCGCGGATCGAGCCGGAGATCGTGTTCGGCCTCGCCCGCGCGCCTGAGCCCGGCATGGACGCGGCGGCCCTGCTCGACTGCCTCGCCTGGGCGGCGGCCGGCTTCGAGATCGTGCAGTCGCTCTATCCCGGCTGGCGCTTCGCCGCGCCCGATACGGTCGCGGCCTTCGGGCTGCACGGCCTGCTGGTGGTCGGCGACCGGGTCCATATCGCCGCGGCGGATCGGCGGACCTGGATCGGCGCGCTCGAAGGCTTCACGGTCGATCTCCTGCGGGACGGCGCCGTCGCCGATCGCGGCGGCGGCCGCAACGTCCTCGGCACCGGGCCCCTGGCGGCCCTCGGGCACCTCGTCGATGTGCTGGCTAACGATCCGGATTCGCCGCCGCTCGCGGCCGGTGAGATCGTCACCACCGGCACCCTGACCGACGCGCTGCCGCTGGCCTCCGGGCAGGTCTGGAGGCTGCAGCCCGCGGGACTTCCGCTTCCCGGCCTCGACCTCGCCGTGATCTGAATCGCCCGGCGCGCGTTGTCGGGCGGGGATCGCGCGGATTTTCGGGTCGGCTCCGGACGTCAGGCATTGGTGATGGTTAGCCGACATGCCAGATGCTGGGACATGCCTGGACGCCTGCGGAGACGCTACACGACCTTCCTCGTCTCCGTCACGACGGGGCGGTCCGGCCGTGGCCGGAGCCCGACGGTCTACGCGGTGATGAAGCCCGGCGCCGAGGAGGCGCTGGAGGCGGTCCGCCCCCTGACCGAGCCGGGGGCGGTCCTCACCATCGTGGGCAGCCTGTCCACCCGGCTCGCCAAGACCCTCAAGCTGAAGCCGGACGAGCCGCGCGCGGTGTGAGACGGCCCGGCTTGCGGCCGGGCTCTCAGTCCACCGCGAGCCGGTAGCCGACCCCCCGCACGGTCTGCAGGAAGACCGGGTTGGCGGGGTCGACCTCCGTCTTGCGGCGCAGGCGGTTGATCTGCACGTCGACGGTGCGCTCCGCCGCCGCGCCGCCGGGGCCCGCGAGCTGCTCGCGCTCGACATTGGCGCCCCCGGCCGCCGCCAGGATCGTCAGGATCTCGCGCTCCCGCTCGGTGATGCGGATCAGCTCGTCGTCCCGGCGGAGCTCGCCCCGGTCGATCCGGAACGCGAACGGCCCGAAGGTCACGGCCTCGGCGGCCGCCTCGCGCGGGCGCAGGCCGCGCTTGATGATGTTGTGCAGCCGGAGCGTCAGCTCCCGCGGCTCGAACGGTTTCGGCAGGTAATCGTCCGCGCCGATCTCCAGCCCCATCACCCGGTCGTTGGTGTTGGAGCGGGCCGTGAGCATCAGGATCGGCACCCGGGACGTCTCGCGCACGCTGCGGGCGTAGTCGAAGCCGTTCTCGCCGGGCATCATGACGTCGAGCACCATCGCGTCGAACACCACGCTCTGCGCCCGGGCCCGGGCCTCCGCGGCGCTCGCCGCCGCGGTGACGCGAAACCCCTGGTCGGTGAGGTAGCGGGACAGCAATTCGCGCAGGCGGCGGTCGTCGTCGACCACCAGGACGTGCGGCGCCTCGTCGGGCAGCTCGGCCCGGGGTGCGGTCGTCACGCGCCCTCCCCCCGGGCGCCGCAGCCCCCGGCCCCGCGCCGCGCCATCAGACGCTGGACCGCGGGGCGGTCCTCCGGCTCGATCATCGCCATCAGGAAATCCTCCGGGGAGCCCCGCGCGTCCGGCGCGGCGAGCGCCCGGGCGAGGCGGCGGGCCTGGACGCGGGTGAGGTCGGCCGCGAGCCCCGCGCCGGAGTCCGTGCAGTACAGGAGGCGCTGCCGCCGGTCGCTCGAACCCGGCTTCTGCGCGACGTAGCCCTGCCCGATCAGGTCCTTGAGCACCCGGTTGAGGCTCTGCTTGGTGATCCGCAGGATGTCGAGGAGTTCGGCGATGGTCAGCCCCGGATAGCGGTCGACGAAGTGCAGCACCCGGTGGTGCGCCCGGCCGAAGCCGTAGGCGGCCAGGATCCGGTCGGGATCGCCCACGAAGTCCCGGTAGGCGAAGAACAGGAGTTCGATCAGGTCGTCGCTGCCCAGGGCGGCCGTCGCCGCACCCGGACCGGGTTTCGCCGCGAAAATCCCCTCGCGCGGGGCTGTCCGTGTCACGGCGCGGCCGCTCCCAACGGGTGATAGGTCAGTCCCCGTGACGTTTCTCAAGCACGCCGGAATCCGTCAACCCTGGCCGCCGCCGGCGGCGTCTCGCGGAGCGTTGACCTTCCCAGCGTGGCAACCCGTAGCGTGCCCGAATCGAAATTCGGACGGATGGGTGGACGTATGCGGCATCTCGGGCTGGCTCTGTGCCTCGGGCTCGTTCTGACGGCGGGCCCGGGCTTCGCCCAACGGACGTCCGGCGACCCGGCCCCGCCGCACCACATGTCCGGGCCCGGTCCGGGGTCCGGCGGCGACACGCCGGCGGTCCAGGGCTTCAAGGCCGCGCACGGGGCGATGATGCGCGCCATGGCGGTGCCCTATACGGGCGACCCGGACGTCGATTTCCGGCTCCAGATGATCCCCCACCACCAGGGCGCGATCGGGATGGCGCAGGTCGCCCTCGACCACGCGAAGGATCCCTGGACCCGGCAGCTCGCCGAGGCGGTCATCGTCGAGCAGCAGCGGGAGATCGCCGAGATGGCGGCGTGGCTCACCGGGCGCGGCGTGCCGGTGCCCCCCGGGACCGGGACGACCCACATCCTGCGGGCGGGATCCTACCGGAGTCTGACCCCCGAGGCCGGGACCCGGGCGGAGTCGCGCGGCCAGTCCTGGGCGCCCGGCGCGGGGATCCGTTAGCGCGCCGGGCTTGCCGGCCGTCCGGCCGCTCCGCTACGCATCGCCTGTCGGGGATTCGGGGAGCATCATGGCCGAGGCAGCTGAACCGGAGGCCCGCCGCCTCTGGATCCGGGACCCGCTGGCGATCCTGGCCGACGGGGCCGGGGGCGGCATCGTGGTGGCGGGCAGCCGCATCGTCGAGCACGTGGCGGCGGGCGCCCGCCCCGCCGGCCCGGTGGCCGAGACCTTCGACGCGTCGCGCCACGTGGTCATCCCGGGGCTGATCAACACCCACCACCACGCCTTCCAGACCCTCACCCGCGCCCATCCGATCGCGATCAACAAGCCGCTCTTCCCCTGGCTGAAGGCGCTCTACACGGTCTGGGGGCGGATCACCCCGGAGGCGTTCCGGCTGGCCACCCGGGTGGCCTATACCGAGCTGCTGCTCTCGGGCTGCACCACGGCGGGCGACCACCATTACCTGTTCCCGAAGGGCCTGGAGGATTCGGTCGACGTCCAGGTCGACGAGGCCCGCAGCCTCGGGATCCGCGCGGCGATCACCCGCGGCTCGATGAGCCTGTCCGACCGGGACGGCGGCCTGCCCCCCGAGACGCTGACGCAGGACGATGACACGATCCTCGCCGATTGCGAGCGGGTGCTGAACCTGTTCCACGACCCTGCCCCCGGCGCCATGGTGCAGGTCGGGCTCGCGCCGTGCTCGCCCTTCGCGGTGACCCAGCGCCTGATGCGCGAGAGCGCGGAGCTGGCCGCCCGGCACGGATGCCGCCTGCACACCCATCTCGGCGAGACGCTCGACGAGGACGCGTTCTGCCAGTCGATGTTCGGCTGCCGCCCGGTGGATTACCTGGAGCAGGTCGGCTGGATGACCGACCGGGTCTGGCTCGCCCACGGCATCCATTTCAACGATGCCGAGGTCGCCCGGCTCGGCAAGGCCGGGGTCGGCGTGTGCCATTGCCCGACCTCCAACATGACCCTGGCGTCGGGCCGGTGCCGCACCTGCGAGCTTGAGGCGGCGGGCTCCCCCGTGGGCCTCGGCGTTGACGGCTCGGCCTCCAACGACAGCTCGAACCTGATGGAGGGCGTGCGCCACGCCCTGATGATCAACCGCCTGAGCTACGGGGCGGAGGCGGTGACCCACCTCGACGCGCTGCGCTGGGCGACCGAGGGCTCGGCCGCCTGCCTCGGCCGCAGCGATATTGGCCGGATCGAACCGGGCCGGGAGGCGGATCTCGCGCTGTTCACCCTGGACGAGCTGCGCTTCTCCGGTGCCCACGACCCGCTCGCCGCGCTGGTCCTGTGCGGCGCCACCCGGGCCGACCGGGTGATGGTGGCGGGGCGCTGGCGGGTGATCGACGGGCAGCCGCTCGGGGTCGATACCGGGATGCTGCGCGAGGCGCATTCCCGGCTGGCGGTGGCGCTGTTCGGGGGCGCATAAATCCTGGTTTCAAAAGGTCCGTGACCTTTTGCGGGTGCAGGGCGGCGCCCTGCTGAAGGCCTGTAGGGGATGTCAGGCATGGCAATCACCATCCTCACGAGCCGGGCGTTCGATCAGGACATCGAACGCGCCATGAAGGCAGCGGCCGAGGGACCCGTTTTCATCACGGATCGCGGCCAGCCCACTCACATCCTGCTCAGCATTGCCGAGTATCGGCGGCTCACGGGACAGGAGCTCAGCATCGTGGAGGCCTTGGGATGGCCGGCCGGCGTTGAGGATATCGAGATCACGTTCCCGCGTTCCGGCGATCTGCCCAGGGCCGTTGATCTCTCCTGACCGCCTCAGCGACGACCGGTGTAGTCCTGCTGATCCCGTGGGATCGTTCCGCGCAGCCTTGAGCCGACCTTCGGATGAAGGCCGCGCGGACTTCTCAGAACAGCCCGTCGATCTGCCCGTCGGCGTCCAGCCGGATCGTGTCGGCGGCCGGCACCCGGGGGAGACCCGGCATGGTCATGATCTCCCCGCAGATCGCCACCACGAAGCCGGCGCCGGCCGAGAGCCGGACGTCGCGCACGCCCACGACATGCCCCTCGGGCGCGCCCATCAGGCTCGGATCCGTCGAGAACGAGTACTGCGTCTTGGCCATGCAGATCGGCAGGTTGCCGTAGCCGTCCTTCTCGAAGGCGGCGAGCTTCTGGGCCGCCTTGGTCTCGATCTGGATGTCGGCGGCGCCGTAGAGCTTGGTGGCGATGGTCCGGATCTTCTCCGCCAGCGGCGCCTCGGTCTCGTAGGCGTGGCGGATCGGCGCCGGCTCGGCCTGGCTGAGCGTCACCACGGCGCGGGCCAGCGCCTCGGCGCCGGCGCCGCCCTCCGCCCAGTGGCGGCAGGTGATCGCCTCGACGTCGAGTTTTTCGCGACAGAGATCCTTGAGCCGGGCGTGCTCGGCGTCGGTGTCGGCGTGGAAGTGGTTGACCGCCACCACCACCGGCAGGCCGAAGCCGCGCAGGTTGGTGACGTGCCGGGCGAGATTGGCAAATCCCTTCTCCAGGGCGCCGATATTCTCGCCCCCGAGGTTCTTCTTGTCGACGCCGCCATGCATCTTCAGGGCGCGGATCGTCGCCACCACCACCACCGCCGAGGGGGTCAGGCCCGCCTGCCGGCACTTGATGTCCAGAAACTTCTCCGCGCCGAGATCGGCGCCGAACCCGGCCTCCGTGACCGTGTAGTCGGCGAGCCTCAGGCCCGCCCGGGTGGCGATCACCGAGTTGCAGCCGTGGGCGATGTTGGCGAAGGGGCCGCCGTGGATCAGCGCCGGGCTGCCCTCCAGCGTCTGCACGAGGTTCGGCTGCAACGCATCCTTGAGCAGCACCGTCATGGCGCCGGTGGCCTTCACGTCCTTGAGGGTGACGAGCTTGCGGTCCCGGGTCTCGGCGATGACGATCCGGCCGAGGCGCTCCTCCAGGTCGGCCAGATCCTTGGCGAGGCAGAACACCGCCATCACCTCGGAGGCCACCGTGATGTCGAACCCGTCCTCCCGGGGGAAGCCGTTGGCGACGCCGCCGAGCGACTGGGTGATCTGGCGCAGCGCCCGGTCGTTCATGTCGACGACCCGGCGCCAGTGGATGCGGCGCACGTCGATGTTGAGCTCGTTCGCCCAGTAGACGTGGTTGTCGATCAGCGCGGCCGCGAGGCTGTGGGCCGACGTGATGGCGTGGAAGTCGCCGGTGAAGTGCAGGTTGATCTGCTCCATCGGCACGACCTGGGCCTTGCCGCCGCCGGCCGCCCCGCCCTTCATGCCGAAGCAGGGCCCGAGCGAGGGCTCGCGCAGGCAGATCATGGTCTTGGCGCCGATGCGGTTCAGCGCGTCGCCGAGGCCGACCGTGGTGGTGGTCTTGCCCTCGCCCGCGGGCGTCGGGGAGATCGCCGTCACCAGCACGAGCTTGCCGGGCTTCCGGCTCTCCAGCCCGGCGATGTAGCCGTGGTCGATCTTGGCGATGTGCCGGCCGTAATTGTGGAGCGCGTCATCCGGGATGCCGAGCGTCTCGGCGACCTGCGCGATCGGCTTCAGGGTCGCGGCGCGGGCGATCTCGATGTCTGACGGCATGGGCGTTCCCTCCCTGAGTCACGGGCTCTCGGCCCGCCGCCGGCTCTTGCCGTGCGGATGTCCGGACGTGCAGGCGGCCGCCCGCGAACAGCTGCGCAGTGTGCGTCAAACAGCCGTAAAATGCGCGTCGATTTTTATGAGGTGGCGGACAAAACAAGTTTTTGGTTCGCGCCCTGAAGTGTGCCCGCAGGGCGGCGCCGGGCCGGCTTTCCTTGCCTTACCCTCATCCCCCGCGTGAGCGGGCCTCGAAGGAGGTCTTCCAGGGATCGCGCAGCCGACTGGAGGTCTCCTTCGAGGCCTCCGCTGCGCTCCGGCACCTCAGGATGAAGGGGATTGGTTGGATGGAGCGCCCATTGCGCGACCGATCCCGCTCAGCCCCCCGACTTCTTCGCCTTGTCGGCGGCGCCGGGGGCCTCGTGCGGCTGGGGAGCCCCCTTGGGCAGCTCCGGATTCTCGGCGTTGTGCGGGGCCGCCACCGGGGCCGGCGTGGTCTCGGCCGTGGCGGTGGGCTTCTCGATCTCCGGCAGCCCGTCCTTCAGCTTCGCGTTGATCTGCGCGAGGTCGTCCGGCTCGGGGTTCAGGTCCTTGGCGTGCTGCCACTGGAACTTGCCCTCGAGGCGCCGGCCCGCGCGCCAGTAGGCGTCGCCCAGGTGGTCGTTGATGGTCGGATCGCCGGGCTTCAGCTCGACCGCCTTCTCCAGCTCGCGCACGGCGTCGTCCCAGCGGCCGAGGCGGAAATAGGCCCAGCCGAGGCTGTCGACGATCATGCCGTCCCGGGGGCTCGCGTCGGCGGCCTGCTGCAGCAGCTTGAACGCCTCGTCGATGTTGGTGTTCTGGTCGACCCAGGAATAGCCCAGGTAGTTCATCACCTGGGCCTTGGCGGCGGGCTGGCTCGCCGGCACCAGCGACAGGGCCTTCTTCAGGTCGGCCTCGGCCTTCGGCCATTGCTTGGCGCGCTCGTAGGCGGTGCCGCGGAAGTAGAAGGTCGTCCAGTAGTTCGCCAGCGGCCGGTCGCCGATCAGCGCGATGGCGCGGCTGTAGGTCTCCGCCGCCTCCTCGTACTTCTTGCGCGCCCGCTGGACGTTGCCCAGCGCGGTGATCACGTCGATGTCGTCCGGGTGGGCCTTCATGGTCGCGTCGAGGTGCTCGAGCGCCTCGTCGCCCTTGCCCATCTGCTCCAGGTTCAGGCCGACCTGGATGTCGGCGTTGAGCTTGAGCGGCGAGGCCGCGGGGATCTGCGCGTAGGCCTCGTTGGCGCGCTCGGGCTGCTTCATCCGGTCGAGCGTGTCGGCCAGCGTCAGCCGGGCGAGCGCGTGGTCGGGGGCGAGGTAGAGGGCCAGCCGCAGGTAGATCACCGCGGGCAATTCGTCGCCCTGCGTCGAGCCCGCCGAGCCCAGCCCGTACAGCACCTCGGCGGCACCCTCCTGGGCGGTGCCGATCAGCCGGGCCAGCGGCTTGCCGTCCTTGAGCTTGTCGAGGGCGTCGCGGACCAGCGGGTGGCGCGGCGAGAGCTGGTCGAAGTCGGAATAGGCCTGGATCGCCAGGTCGGTGCGGCCGAGGCTCGCTTCGGTCCGGGCATAGGCGTCGACGATGCGCAGGGTGTTGCGGTCGGCCTCGTAGGCGGCCTTGAGGCGCCGCTCGGCCTCGGCGTTGTCGCCGGTCACCGAGGCGATCAGTCCGGCATGGTAGTCACGGAAGGTATTGTAGTAGCGCTCGCCCCGGAGCTTGTTGACGGTCTCCAGCGCCTTCTTGCCGTCGCCGGCGCCCGCGTAGGACCAGGCGGTGAGCAGCGTCGCGGTGAGATCCGTGGCCGCGCCCCGGCCGCTGCGGGAGAAGTTCTGGCGGGCGGCGGCCCACTGGCCGGCCTTGATCTGGCGGACCCCGAGGGACAGGTTGGCGAGCCCGTTGGTGGGATCGCGGGCGATCAGCTTCTCGGCCGCGCGGAACGCGTCCGGCAGGGCGCCGTCGGCGAGCAGCGAGATGAAGGCGCGCTCGACCAGCTCGGCGTTGCGCGGGTCGGCCTTGACCGCCTCGCGGTAGAAGGTGGCCGCCGCCGCCGTGTCCCGGGCGGCGCCCGCGATGTAGGCGGACAGGAAGTTGCCCTCGAGGGAATCCGCGGGCTCGTAGTCGAGCACCGGGGTCGATTCCTTCGGCTGGGCGGCGAGCACGGTCTGCGGCAGCCCGGCGGCGAGCAGCAGGGCGAGCGCCGAAACGCTCCGGCGGGCGCGTGTTGTCATCATGAACCGATCGCGGCTCCTGGGCGCCGGGCCGTCGCGGGCCGGGCGCGGGAATGGCGGGGCGTCCCCGTAAAAAACGCTGGGGACACTGAACCCATCCCGCCAGCCCCGCAAGGCGAAAGGATGGCGCGGGGGGCCGGCGGGCTCGGGTGCCGGCTTCCTGCGACGGTTGCCCCGCTCACCGAGGAGGCTCGACAGGACCTCCGCCGGGATCATCGTCGGAAGGGCGGCGGTCAAGACCCCGTGAACGCTGACGTGGATGTCGAGATCCGCGATCTCGAAGGCAGCGCTGCCCGGCCAGAGTTCGAGGCGTGCGAGGGCGGAAGGTATCGATGTCGCGCACGGGCGCGATCAAGGCGCGCGGGACCAGGAATCCACCGTGACGCTCGGTCAGGATCGCGACGGCGTCGTGGTCCGGCCAATAGGCGATCGTACTGGCCCGGAACGTCCGCAGGGAGGGCCCACGGCTCCGTCGAACCAGCCGATTCACCTCATCGCTGCTCTGTGCGTCCACGAGGCGCGGATTCGCGCGATCGAGGTCGCCGTCCAGCAGATCGTAAGGGCCCATTTCGGCGTGCTGGTTTTGACGGAGGGCTTCGAACTGCATGCCGCCGATCTCTACGGCGGCAACGGCTTCTTCAAGGGTGTCAAACCCGACGAACGGATCGGCTGCATCCACGATATCCTGGATGCCCTCGCAACGCACGAGGCGACGGTCCTGTGGGCCGCCGTGGACAAGATGAAGCTCTATTCCGGCCGCCATCCGCATCGGATGGCCTTCCCGTTCCTCGTCGAGCGCCTGGAGGATTGGCTGAGCCAACCCGAACCGAAGCTCGGGCTGCTGGTCGCCGACGAGAACAAGGAGATCGAGCAGAAGCTGATTGACGATCTCGAGATCTTCAAGCTGAGCGGTACCAATATGGGCTGGCGATCGACCCAGATCAGCTCGATCGTGGATTCAATTCATTTCGTCCAATCGACAAACAACAGGCTCATTCAGTGCGTCGATATCGTCGCGTATTTCTCGCTGAAATATTATCGGCAAGAGCAGAAATTCATCAAAGACTTCCGAGAGGCCGGCACGAGCAACATCCCCTGGCCGATATGGCGTGAGGCACAACCCGATGCGGCGCCCAGCAGGAAGGCGATCCATCAGATCGGCCGGAAGCTCGACGCCCTCACGGTCGGACGGAAGGTGTTTCCCTGAAGGGGGGTCAACCGGCGCGCCATCCCGTGGGAGGCGCCGGGGCTCGGTGACCCAAACCCGCTGCCGGCTGATGGGTGGAATTTGGGACCGCCCCCGCCTCGTGTCAAACAAAGCGGGAACGGCGAGCCGCCGGGATTCCCCCATCACATGTTCGGATAGTTCGGCCCCCCCGGACCCTCCGGCGGCACCCAGTCGATGTTCTGGTTCGGATCCTTGATATCGCACGTCTTGCAGTGGACGCAGTTCTGCGCGTTGATCTGGTAGCGCACCCCATCCGAGGCGGCGGCGTCCTCCACCCACTCGTAGACGCCCGCCGGGCAGTAGCGGGACGAGGGACCGCCATAGACGTCGTGCTCGGAGCGCTTCTGCAGCTCCATGTCGCGGATCTTGAGGTGGGGCGGCTGGTCCTCCTCGTGGTTGGTGTTCGACAGGTAGACCGAGGACAGCCGGTCGAAGGTCAGCTTGCCGTCGGGCTTCGGGTAGGTGATCGGCGTCACCTCGGCGAGCGGCTTGAGGCAGGCATGGTCGGGCTTGCCGTGCGCGAGCGTGCCGAACGGCGAGGCGCCGAGGATGCTGGTCGCCCACATGTCGATCCCGCCCAGCCCGACGCCCACCAGCGTGCCGTAGCGCGACCAGAGCGGCTTGACGTTGCGCACCGCCTTGAGGTCCCGGCCGATCGGGCTGTCGCGCCAGCCGGCCTCGTAGGCGGTGAGCTCGTCGCCCGCGCGGCCCGCCTTCAGGGCGTCCGCGATGGCGTCGGCCGCCTGCATCCCGGACAGCAGCGCGTTGTGCGAGCCCTTGATCCGCGGCACGTTCACGAACCCCGCCGAGCAGCCGACCAGGCAGCCCCCCGGGAAGACCAGCTTCGGCACCGATTGCCAGCCGCCCTCCATGATGGCCCGCGCGCCGTAGCCGATGCGCTTGGCCCCCGCGAAGGTCTCGGCAATCATCGGGTGGGTCTTGAAGCGCTGGAACTCCTCGAACGGCGACAGGGTCGGGTTCTCGTAGTTCAGGTGGGTGACGAAGCCGACCGAGAGCAGGTTGTCGTCGAAATGGTACAGCCAGGAGCCGCCGCCGGCCCTGTTGGGCAGCGGCCAGCCCATGGTGTGGCGCACCAGCCCCGGCTCGAAGGTCGAATCCGGCAATTGCCAGAGCTCCTTCACGCCGAGCCCGTACTTGAAGTGGTCGCTGTGGCGGTTGAGGGCGAAGCGCTGGATCAGCCCCTTGGTGAGGTTGCCCCGGGCGCCCTCGCCGAACACCGTGTACTTGCCGCGCAGCTCCATGCCGCGGGTGTAGTCGTCCCGCGGATCCCCCGAGCGGCCGATGCCCAGGTCGCCGGTGGCGATGCCCGCCACCGCGCCGGCCTCGTCGAACAGCACCTCGGAGGCCGGGAAGCCCGGATAGATCTCGACGCCGAGCGCCTCGGCCTGGGCGCCGAGATACTTGCATACGTTCGAGAGCGAGCCGACGAAGTTGCCGTGGTTCGACATGAGCTTGGGGAAGAACACGTTCGGCAGGGAGACGCCGCTGTTCTTGGTGAGCATCATGAACTCGTCGCGCTGGACCGCGGTCTTCAGCGGCCGCTCCGGATCGGTGCGCCAGTCCGGCAGCAGGGCGTCGAGGCCGATCGGGTCGATCACCGCCCCGGACAGGATGTGGGCGCCGACCTCGGAGCCCTTCTCGACCACGACGACGGAGATCTCCTCGCCGATCTCGGCGGCGCGCTGCTTCAGGCGGATCGCGGTGGCGAGCCCGGCCGGGCCGGCGCCGACCACGACCACGTCGAAATCCATGCTCTCGCGTTCGGGCAGCGCCATCCTCGCCTCTCCTTTTCTTCTTCCGAACACCGATCCGTCGCCGGGCCGGCAGTCCTGCTGCCGTCTCAAGCGATTCCAAGCTGGAAAGGCAAGTTGCCGACGCCGAGACCAAAGGCAAAGTTCCCTTTGCCGCACCGGGGGGGTTAGGGCGTATTCCCATCCACCCTCCTCATCCTGAGGTGCCGGAGCGCAGCGAAGGCCTCGAAGGAGCCCTCCAGGGATCGCGCGGCTGGCTGGAGGGCTCCTTCGAGGCCCGCTGACGCGGGCACCTCAGGATGAGGGGGCTGGATGGGACGATCCGTTCCGGGCATGCCGGCTTCGCGCTATTCGGTCACGCAAGTCCTTGCCACCCGGAGCGATTCGGCGAGTTGTCCACAGGTCCCGGCACTCCCACATGACAGATCACATGCCGAGCCCCACCGACGCGCAAGCCGACCTGATCGCCTATCTCGACTTCCACGTGGAGGCCGGCGCCGACGCGGCCCTCGACGAGCACCCGCACGACCGCTTCAACGAAGCCGATGCGCCGGCGCCCGCCCTGCGCGCGCCGCGTCGGCCGGCGCCCCGGGTCGCCGAACAGCCCGTCGGCCCGGTCGCCAACACGCTCGTGCCGCCCCCCGGCGCGGCTCCCCCCGCCGCGCCGCCCCGCACCTTCGGCCGCGCCGCCAGCGCCCAGCCCGACGAGGCGGCATCCGACGCCCGCGCCCGGGCTCGGCAGGCCAAGAATCTCGACGAGCTGGAAAAGATCCTGGCGGAGTTCGACGCCTGCCCGCTGCGCTTCACCGCCAAGAACCTCGTCTTCGCCGACGGCAATCCCGAGGCGCGGGTGATGTTTCTCGGCGAGGCGCCCGGGGCGGACGAGGACCGGATCGGCAAGCCGTTCATGGGCCGCTCGGGCCAGCTCCTCGACAAGATGATGGCGGCGATCGGCCTCGACCGGACCAGCGCCTATATCGGCAACATCGTGCCCTGGCGGCCCCCGGGCAACCGCAACCCGACGCCCCAGGAGGTCGCGGTCTGCCGGCCCTTCGTGGAGCGGCAGATCGAGCTGGTGGACCCGGACATCATCGTCTGCCTCGGCGCGCCCGCCACCCAGACCCTGTCGGGCACCAAGGACGGCATCCTGCGGACCCGCGGACGCCTGTTCCCGTACGCCCTGCCGAACCGGGAGGTGAAGCTCCTGGCCACGCTCCATCCGGCCTTCCTGCTGCGCCAGCCCGCGCAGAAGCGCCTGGCGTGGCGGGATTTCCGCGCCCTGCGGTCCCTGCTCGACGGGAAAGCTTGACCGCGCGCGCGGAACCGGGTCTCCCCTCCCGCCATTAGAGCTTCGTTCCCGCCGGTGCTTCGCCGCCGTCCGGACAGAACGACGCACAGCAGACCGCGTCCTGCCCGAGGCGGCCGGCGCAGCATCGATGGCGGGACCCGACCATGCGCTGGGACGATCTACGCAGCTCCGACAACGTCGAGGATCGCCGGGGCGAGGGCGGCGGGGGCGGCATGGGCTTCCCCGGCGGCGGCGCCGGCGGCCTCGGCATCGGCACCATCGTGGTGCTGCTGATCATCAGCTACTTCACCGGCATCAACCCGGCGATCCTGATCGGCGGCGCCCAGCAGATCGGCGGCGGCCACAGCCAGCAGCAGGAGCAGCCCGCCGACCCGCAGACCCAGGCCAAGCGCCGCCAGGCGCCCACCGACGAGAGCGGCCGGTTCGCCTCCAAGATCCTGGGCAACACCGAGGACGTGTGGAGCCAGATCCTGCCGCAGCAGACCGGCAAGCAGTACACCCCGACGACGCTGGTGCTCTACACCGGCGGCACGCGCTCGGGCTGCGGCTCGGCCCAGGCCGCGATGGGCCCGTTCTACTGCCCGCTCGACAAGAAGGTCTATCTCGACACGGGCTTCTTCAAGGAGATGGCCTCGAAGTTCGGTGTGAAGGGCGACTTCGCCTACGCGTACGTCATCGCCCACGAGGTCGGCCACCACGTCCAGGACGTGCTGGGCATCCTCGGCAAGGTCCAGACGCGCCAGCAGCAGGCCTCCAGCAAGACCGAGGCGAACGCCCTGTCGGTGCGGATCGAATTGATGGCCGACTGCCTCGCCGGCGTCTGGGCCAAGAACTCCAACGACAAGTACGCCGAGCTGGACCAGGGCGACATCGACGAGGCGCTCAACGCCGCCGCCCAGATCGGCGACGATTCGCTGCAGAAGCGCTCCCAGGGCTACGTGGTGCCGGACTCCTTCACCCACGGCTCCTCGGCCCAGCGCCAGCGCTGGTTCACCGCCGGCTACAAGAGCGGCCAGACCAAGGCCTGCGACACGTTCCGGACGGCCGACAACTGAGGCGGCGGGTTTCGGGATAGTTCGAGGCAAGACCTGGCACGCGCCCTCCCTCCCCGCAGAGGGGGGAGGGGGACGCGTGGCTCTCAGTCAGACGCTGCGCAACGAATCTGAAGATCTTTGGAAACACATGCGTCGGTCACCCCCGGCTCAACCGCCGCGCGTTGGCCTGGACCTTCCGCCGGTAGCTGCGGATCACCTTGTCGTTCGAGGCGCCCGCGGCGAGCATCAGCGCCGCCTCGCCCGCCGCCATGATCTTCTCGGTCACCATGAGCTGCGCCTCGACCTGCGCGGCCGGGCCACCGAAGGCGAACATCGCCATCCGCTGCGCGATCACCCCCTGGGCCTCGAGGCCGAGCATCGCCATGTCCAGGCTCGTCGTCCACCAACCGCAAAACATCGTGTTCCTCAAAGGTGTCCGGAACGGCCAAGCCCGACCTCATATAGGTCGGCGCGGTTTCCGGCGCGGCAGGGAAACGACGTAGCTCGCCGAATGGGGCCGAAAAGCCGCACCGAGCCGGTGACGGCCACGGTTGCGTCGGACGCAGGGCGCCCCGCGGACGGCCCCGTCTTTGCACCGTCTCGATCCATGCCGTAAGCGCCCCGGAGCTTCCCCCCGACACGGCCGCACCTCCTCGCATGATACGCCTCGACAAGATCACCAAGCAGAACGGGCGGCAGCTCGTCTTCATCGAGGCCTCGGCCGCGCTCCAGCGGGGCGAGAAGATCGGGCTGGTCGGCCCGAACGGGGCCGGCAAGACCACGCTGTTCCGGATGATCATCGGCCAGGAGCAGCCCGACGAGGGCCAGGTCGCCGCCGACCGGGGCATCACCATCGGGTATTTCAGCCAGGATGTCGGCGAGATGGCCGGCCGCAGCGTCGTCACCGAGGTGATGGACGGGGCCGGCCCGGTGAGCGCGGTGGCGGCGGAACTTGCCGCGCTCGGCGCGGCGCTGGCTGACCCCGAGCGGGCCGACGAGATGGACGCGCTGATCGAGCGCTACGGGGAGGTCCAGGCCCGGTTCGAGGAGCTCGACGGCTACGCCCTGGAGGGCCGCGCCCGCGAGGTGCTCGACGGCCTGAGCTTCAGCCAGGCGATGATGGACGGCGATGTCGGCGCCCTCTCGGGGGGCTGGAAGATGCGCGTGGCGCTCGCCCGCATCCTGCTGATGCGCCCGGACGTGATGCTGCTCGACGAGCCGTCGAACCACTTGGATCTCGAGAGCCTGATCTGGCTCGAATCCTTCCTGAAGGCCTATGACGGCGCCCTGCTGATGACCTCGCACGACCGCGAGTTCATGAACCGCATCGTCACCAAGGTCATCGAGATCGACGGCGGCGCGCTGACCACCTATTCGGGCGACTATGCCTTCTACGAGGGCCAGCGGAAGCTCAACGAGGCGCAAGCCCAGGCGCAGTTCGATCGCCAGCAGGCGATGCTGGCGAAAGAAATCGCCTTCATCGAGCGGTTCAAGGCCCGGGCCTCCCACGCCGCCCAGGTGCAGAGCCGGGTGAAGAAGCTCGACAAGATCGAGCGCGTGGAGCCGCCCCGGCGGCGGCAATCGGTGGCGTTCGAGTTCCAGCCGGCGCCGCGCTCCGGCGACGACGTCGTGATGCTGAAGAACGTGCACAAGCGCTACGGCAGCCGCACGATCTACGAGGGCCTCGACTTCTCGGTGCGGCGCAAGGAGCGCTGGTGCGTGATGGGCATCAACGGCGCCGGCAAGTCGACGCTCCTCAAGCTCGTCACCGGCACCACGGAGCCGGACGACGGCTCGGTCACGGTGGGCGGCAGCGTCAAGCTCGGCTACTTCGCCCAGCACGCCATGGACCTGCTCGACGGCGACCGCACCGTGTTCCAGACCCTGGAGGAGGCCTTCCCGCAGGCCGGCCAGGGCTCGCTGCGGGCGCTCGCCGGCTGCTTCGGCTTCTCGGGCGACGACGTCGAGAAGCGCTGCCGGGTGCTCTCGGGGGGCGAGAAGGCCCGGCTGGTCATGGCGCTGATGCTCTACGACCCGCCGAACTTCCTGGTGCTCGACGAGCCGACCAACCATCTCGACATGGGCACCAAGGAGATGCTGATCGCGGCGCTCGGCGCCTACGAGGGGACGATGCTGTTCGTCTCCCACGACCGGCATTTCTTGGCGGCCCTGTCGAACCGGGTTCTGGAGGTGACGCCGGAGGGCATCCACCAGTATGGCGGCGGCTACACCGAGTACGTGGCCCGCACCGGCCAGGAGGCGCCGGGCCTGCGCGGCTGACAGGCCGTCGTCGCGGGCGCCGCCACGCGATCCGGCGCGGGCGCGACCGCGGTGCGCGTGGGGCCGCGGGGTGGCGCGGCGGCCGACCGGACGCCCTGCGACCGGCGCTCCGCTATCGCCCCGCCCCGGCCCGCGCTAGGCTCTGCCGAAACGGCCCTGCGTGAGACGCCGTGCGACGCCTGCTGAAGTTCCTCCACACGATGGGGTCCGCCGGATTGCTGGGGGCGATGGCGGCCCTGGTCGTCATGCTGAGCCTCGCGCCGGCGCCGGCCGCCCTCGCCGGCTACGCGGCGGTCCGGGGGGCGATGGGGGCCGTGGCCACCTGGATCTTCCTGCCGTCCCTCGCCCTGTGCCTGATGTCCGGCCTGCTGGCGATGGCGCTCAACCGCGCCTACCTCAACGCCGGCTGGGCCTGGCTGAAGCTCGCCACCGGCGTCCTGATGTTCGAGGGCGGGCTGGTCTACGTGCAGGGACCGATGAGGCGCGAGGCCGAGCAGAGCGCCGGGGCCCTCGCCGGCCTGATCGATCCCGCCGCGCTGGCGGTCGCGCTCCCGGGCGAGCGCGGCACCCTGTGGGTGCTGCTCGCCGTATCCGCCGCCAACGTCGCGCTCGGGATCTGGCGCCCGCGGATCCTGCGCATCCCCGCCTGAGCGGGTTTTGCACCCTCGGCGGGCGACGATCCCGGACGCGCATCGGCCCCGCAGCGACCGGCCGTGCGGAGGGCGGCGCCGCGCACCGGACCTCGGGATGCGGGCCGGGCCGGGGCGGCGGTACCACCCCTGTCGCGGCCCGATCGAGCACGGCCGTGGGCGTGCCGGGCCCAGCGCTATTTTCCAATACAAAAGCCGGCAAACAAACGGTCGAGCACGTCTTCGACGCCGACATGGCCGGCGACCTCGCCGAGCGCTCGGACGGCCAGTCGCAGATCCTCGGCGGCCAGTTCCGGCAGGCCGCCCGCGCCTGCGAGCAGGCGGTCGAGATGGCCCACACAGGCTTCGAGGGCCGCGCGATGGCGCGCCCGGGTGATCAGCGCGTCACCCGGGCCCAGACCGTTCTCGGCGGCGGCCTGTATGGCGTCGAGCAACGCTTCGAGGCCTTGGCCGGTCCGGGCCGAGACGCGCAGCGCGCCCGTGCCTTCGGATTCTAATGAGCCGGCAAATAAGTCGGCCTTGGTGGTGATCGGCAGGACCGGAATCCCCGAGGCTCCGAGGTCGGGCGGGTCGTCTCCGGGTGGCACCAGCAGGAGCACAAGGTCGGCCGCGTCGATGCGGGCCTGGGTCCGGACGATGCCCTCGGCCTCGAGGGAATCCGCAGTCTCGCGCAGCCCCGCCGTATCCACCAGGATCACCGGCAGGCCACCCAGGTCCAGGCGGACCTCGATGGCATCGCGGGTGGTGCCGGCGATCTCCGAGACGATGGCGACATCCCGTCGGCTGAGGGCGTTCAGGAGGGTCGATTTGCCGGCGTTGGGCGCACCGGCCAGGACCACCGTGAAGCCATCGCGCAACCGCTCGCCCCGGCGCCCGTCGTGCAGGGCCGCGGCGATCTCCTGGCGAAGACCGGCGACGGCGCCCAGCAGGGCAGCATCCAGCCCGGCCTCGTCCACGTCGCCCTCGTCGGCGAAGTCCAGGGCCGCTTCCGCGGAAGCGAGGCTGTCGATCGCCCGCGCCCGCCAGGCCGCGACCTGACGGCTGAGCGCCCCGTCGAGTTGCCGCAGGGCCTGGCGGCGCTGGCCCTCCGTCTCCGCGTCGATCAGGTCCGCCACCGCCTCCGCCTCGGCGAGATCCATCCGGCCGTTCAGCACCGCCCGTCGGGTGAAGGCGCCGGGGGCGGCGGCGCGGCAACCGGGCATCCGGGCCAGAGCCGCCAGCACGCCCATGCGGATCGCCGGTCCGCCGTGGAGGTGCAGCTCGGCCATGTCCTCGCCGCTATAGGTCTTCGGGCCCGGGAACCACGCCACCAGGGCACGATCGAGCTCCGTCCCATCGGCGGGGTCGCGCAGGGTTCGGAGCGCCAGCCGACGGGGCCCCGGGAGCGCGCCGCCGAACGCGACGAGGACGTGGCGGGCGGCCGGTCCGCTGATCCGGATCACCGCCACGGCGGCACGGCCGAAGCCGCTGGCGGGGGCGAAGAGGGTTTCGGTCTCGGTCATGGTTCGCGGGGTCGCGCCGGCTCTGCTTGTGTCCTGGGCGGGTTTCACGTGAAACACGCCGACCCGCTATAGCATCCCGACGCCCCGCCGTTCGGATGCGCCAGGATGCCCCCGCGATGCACAGGACCCGCCGCGACCTCTGCCGGATCCTGCTCGCCGCGCCGCTGATCCCGCCGGTGCGGGACGCGATCGCCGGGGCCGAGCCCGAACTGGCCGCCATCGAGCGGCGCCTCGGCGGCCGGCTCGGCGTCGCGGCCTTTTCGACCGACCGCGTCCTGATCCGCTACCGGGCGGACGAGCGGTTCCCCCTGTGCAGCACCGTCAAGGTCCCGGCGGTCGCCGCGGTGCTGGCGCGGGTCGATGCCGGGTCCGAGAGCCTGGATCGCACCGTGGCGTACGGTACAGACGATCTGCTCAGCTACGCGCCGGTGACCCGGAAAGCCCTGGAGGCGGCCGGCGGCACGGGGCGCCTGTCGCTCTCGGCCCTCTGCGCCGCTGCGGTCGAATGGAGCGACAACACCGCGGCCAACCTGCTCCTCGCGGATCTGGGTGGGCCGGCCGGGCTCACCGCGTGGCTGCGGAGTATCGGCGATCCGATCACCCGCCTCGACCGCACCGAGCCCACGCTCAACACCGCGATTCCCGGGGATCCGCGGGACACCACCACCCCGCTGGCGATGGGCGAGACCCTCGACCGGATCCTGCTCGGCACAATCCTGTCGGCCGCCTCGCGCCAGCGGCTGGAGGATTGGATGATCGGGTGCCAGACCGGGTTCAAGCGGCTCCGCGCCGGTCTGCCGACGGGGTGGCCGGTCGGCGACAAGACCGGCAGCGGCGACAACGGCTCCGTCAACGACGTGGCGATCCTGCGGCCGCCGGGGCGTGCGCCGGTGATCGCGGCCGTGTACGTCACCGGCGCGACGGCCCCGGCGGAGGCCTACGAATCGGCCTGGGCCGAGATAGGCCGGCTGATCGCCGCGCGGGCGGCCGCCGCCTGAGACCGGACGCCCCATGGCCAAGACAGCCCCGAAATCCACCCGGGCGACGCAGACGCTCGACACGGCGGGCATTCGCTACAGCCTGCACGCCTACGCGTACGATCCGGACGCCCGGCACATCGGCCTCCAGGCCGCCGAGGCCCTGGGTGTCGCCCCCGGCCGGGTGCTCAAGACCCTGATGGCGGCGGTGGACGGCCGCCCCGTCTGTCTGCTGGTCGCCTCCGACAGGGAGGTTTCGATGAAGCGGGTGGCCGCGGCCTTCTCGGGCAAGACCGCCGCGATGCTGAAGCCCGCCGAGGCCGAGCGACTGACGGGCTATCATGTCGGCGGCATCAGCCCCCTGGGGCAGAAGCGGCTCTTCCCAGCGGCGATCGATTCGGGCTCCCTCGGCGACCCGGGGGCGGAGATCCACATCAACGGCGGCGGCCGCGGCCTGCAGATCCGCCTGACCGAATCCGACCTCGTCGCGGTGCTGACGGCCAAGGTCGTGCCGCTCGCGGCGTCTGCCGGACCGTAAGGGCGCGTTTACCGCGTTCCCGCACGGTGGCGGCGCGCGGGCGAGGCGGGTGCGGCATGGGGATGACGGGACGCGGGATCGGGGCGGTGCTCGGGTGTGCCCTGCTGCTGGGCGGTCCCGGTGCGGCGGCCGACCTCGACATCGGCGGCGTCTCCGAGCCGGGTCCGGCTGGGACGCCGCGATACTTTCCGCGCAGCGACGGGATCGATCGCCGCCCGGTCTACGCGGTCCGGACCCGCGCGGTCCCGGTCGGCTGCACGCCGCGGCGGGCGCCGGTGCCGACCAACGCCCCCGACGATCCGAGCTATGCCGGCTCCGCCTACGGCCTGTCCCATCCGAGCTATTACGGCTTCACGCCCCCGCTGGGGGTGGACGATCCGTTCGGGCGCTCCCTGCTGCCGTATTGCCGCTGACGGGGACCCCGCCGGAGGCGGGCGGCCGTTGCCCGCGCCGCGCCATCCTGACCCCCGCCGCCCGCGGGGGCGCGGCATTCCTCGAAAAAAGGCGATGCGGATCACGACGCGCGACGCGCTCTCCTTCCCGAAAGGGGGAGGGGATTCGCGCCCAGACCGTCAAACGCGTGATCCAATTCAACCCGAAAATGCTCTAGACGGGCGACCCTGTCCGCCCGGAATCCGTCCCGTGCCCGATTCGATGCCTCAGCGATTCAGCGACCTCGCCGCCTTGCGCCAATGCGTCGCCGGCTGGCGCCACGCGGGCGAGCGCGTCGTGCTGGTGCCGACCATGGGCGCCCTGCATACGGGGCACCTCGCCCTCGTGGCCGAAGCCCGCAAAATCGGCCGCCGCACCGTGGCGAGCATCTTCGTCAACCCGACCCAGTTCGGGCCCAGCGAGGATTTCTCCCGATACCCGCGAGACCTCGAGGCCGACCTCGCGCTCCTCGGTCAGGCCGGCACGGACGCCGCCTGGACCCCCGACGTCGCCACCATGTACCCGCCGGGCTTCGCCACGCGGATCGAGGTCGCAGGCCTGTCGGAGGGGCTGTGCGGTCCGTTCCGGCCGGGTCACTTCGCAGGGGTCGCCACGGTGGTGACCAAGCTTCTGAACCAGGTTCGGCCGGACGTCGCCCTGTTCGGCGAGAAGGATTTCCAGCAATTGCGGGTGATCCAGCAGGCGGTGGCCGACCTCGATCTCGCGGTCGAGATCCGCGGCGTGCCGACGGTGCGGGAGGAAGACGGCCTCGCCCTGTCGTCCCGGAACCGCTACCTCTCGCCGGAGGAGCGGGCCGCGGCGCCGAAGCTGCACGCCGTGCTGTCCGACATCGCGTCGGCCTCGCGCAACGGCACCGCGGTGGCCGGGCGGATCGCCGCCGGAAAGGCCGCGCTGGAGGCGGCGGGGTTCCGGGTCCAGTACCTGGCGGTCTGCGACGCCCGCACCCTGGCGCCCGTCGAGCGGGTGGACGGCCCCGCCCGCGTCCTGGTCGCCGCCTTTCTGGGCCGGACCCGGCTCATCGACAATCTCGCGGTGTGAGGATTTTGGCGGCCGGGCGGTGCCGGCGCCGGGATTGCCGTCGCCGCATCGGGCTTCGTGCCCCATGGCCGCCGCGCGTCGTGGCACCCGGGTCACGCGCCCGGTGTTTTCGCGCTTTTCCAACCCACGCTGTTGGCGCCGCCGCGCCGACCTGCTCTCTGCGGCAGGGTGATCGGCATCCGCGCAGCTCCGGCCGTCCTGGCCCTCTCCCTCGCCTGCGCGCTGCCCGCCAGGGCGGCCGAGGACGCGTTCGAGGGGATGGCGGGCCCCAACGGGGAGCGCCTGCGCTACGACGAGAAGGGCCTGACCGTCACGTTTCCCGAACCCGACGTGACGCTGAATATCGGCGGCCGGCTGCACATCGATGGCGGCGCGGCGTCCTTCAGCCGGCCCGGCCTGGGCGACGCGTTCCCCGACACCGTCGCGGTGCGCCGCTCCTGGATCGAGCCGACGCTGACCATCGGCCGCGACTGGGTCATCGCCTTCCAGTACGATTTCAGCGATCCGCTCCTGCCGATCAACGACGCCTTCGTGGCCTGGAAGGGACTACCGGACACCATCCTGACCCTGGGCAACATGAAGGTGCCGTTCAGCCTCGAATGGCTGCAGAGCAACAACGACACGCTATTCGTCGAGCGGTCCCTGGCCAACGCCTTCGTGCCTGACCGCCAGTTCGGCTTCGCGGTCGGCCATAACGGGGCGGCCTGGACCGCCGTGGCCGGCGTGTTCGGCGACGCCGCCAGCAACGGCATCACGGGGAACGGCGTCGCCGCCGCGGCCCGGGTCACGGCGGCGCCGATCCTGGGGGAGCGCGAGACCCTGCATTTCGGGCTCGCGGGGATCTATCGCCGCCGCTCCCGGGGCGACGGCGACGTCAACATCTCCACCACCGCGGAGGCGTCCCTGTTCGCCCAGGCGTTCGTCGGCACCGGGGACCTGCCCGACGTGGCGGGCGTGTCCCGGATCGGCGCCGAGGTCGCCTATCGCAACGGCCCGTTCCTGATGCAGGCCGAGTACATCCACGCCGAGATCGAGCGGTTCGCGGGCGCCGGCGGCCCCGTGCCGGTCCTCGGTTTCCAGGGCGGCTACGTCGAGGCGGCCGTGGTGCTGAACGGCGCGGGCCGCGCCTACGCGCTCACCCCCCAGGGCGGCACCACCTACGCGACCTTCAAGGGGGTGCGCGTGCCCGAGGGACAGCGCGTCTCCCGCGGGGGCATCGGCGTGTTCGAGCTGGCCGCCCGCTACAGCGCCATCGACCTGAACGCCCGGGGCCTTCGCGGCGGCACCGAGCGGGACATGACCCTGGGCCTGAGCTGGTACCCCGAGCCGAACCTCCGGCTCGTCGCCAACTACGTTCACGGCCGGGTCCGGCCGGGGGACGCCCAGTCCGACCCGTTCGGCACCGCGCCGTTCTCGGTCGACACCCTGATCACGCGTCTGCAGATCTACTGGTGAGCGGGCGCCGATCGCCGGCTGGCGGGCGCTCAGACGGCGCGGCGCAGGACCGACCGGAACGGGCGCCGCTCGGGCTCCAGGTCGGTGGGCGGCGTCGGCGCCGCGCCGGCGGCGTCGGCCAGGACCTCGGCCCGTACGGGCCGCGGCGTCGCGAAGGCCGCGCCCTGCGCGTAGGGGACGTCGAGGTCGATGAGATCCGGCACGTCGGCCTCCTCGGCGACGTCCGTGGCGACGAGGCGGATCCCCGCCCGCGCAAGCGACGGCGCCGTGTCCTCGACGGCGATGTCGGAGAGCCGGCCCCGGTCGGACCCGGGCCGCAGCAGCATCCGGGCCGGCACCTTGACCTGCCCGATGCCGAGCGCCGCGAGTTCCGCCGCGTCGAAGCGCAGGTCGTCGGTGCGGTCCAGGCTGAACCCGATCCGGCCGCGCAGGGGCGCGAGCAGGCCGCGCTGACCGGCGTCGAGGCCGCGCCAGCTCGCCTGCGGCAGGGCGATCATCAGCCCCGCCAGGGTCGGGTCGTCCGCGACCATACGCGCCAGCTCGCGCAGCAGGCCGGGCTCGAACAGCGACAGGGGTGAGAGGCCGTAGGTCAGCGTGGTCCCGCTGCCGCGCCGGGCCAGGTGGCGCACCACGACGGCGGCCCGCTGCAGCATGCGGCGGTCGAGCTCGGTGGTGCGGCCGTAGCGCTCCAGGACCGGCAGGAAGGCCTCGGGCTCGGCGGCGTTCGGAACGCCACCGATCCGTAGCCGCGCCAGCGCCTCGTAGGCCACGACCTTGCGCTGGGGCAGGGTGACGACCGGCTGCAGATGGATCTCCAGCCCATCCCCTTCGAAGGCCCGGATGATCTCGGCCTCCCCGTCGGGATCGCGCGCGGGCTTCGGCGGGATCGGCCGCGGCGGGATCGGTCGCGCCGGCTCCGCCGCCGGATCGGGCCGGGCGGCGGCGACGGGCGGCCCGGACGGCGCCGGGCTCGGCTCCTGCGGCGCGGGCGCGGCCCGGGGGCGGGGCGGGGCGGCGATCGGATCCGGCTCCGCCGGGGGCGCGGCCGGCGCGGACCGGCTCTCCGGCGGGGTCTCGGAGGCGGCCTTGAGACCGGCGATCTCGGAATCCTGCGTGCTCACCACCGCGGTCAGGTCGCGGACGATGCCGCTCAACAGCCCGAACTCGACGGTCAATTCCGCGATCTGGCCCTCGAAGGCCGCCCCGGCGACCTCGGGCCGCGGCTGGGCGGTGGCGGCGGCGGTCTCGATCTTGAGCAGGCGCCGGGACAGCAGGTCGACCTCACCGGACAGCTTCTCGCAGCGCGCCTTCAGGGTCGCGATACGGCCGAGGGCGAGGCCGCCCGCTCCGGCGGCGACGGCGCCCAGCGTCAGGGCGCTCCAGAGCGGCAGGAACACGGCGAGCGGCCCGACCACGACGAGCCCCAGAAGGCCGATCGTCAACAGCCCCGCGTACCGGCCGAGGACCGGGACCATCGTCTGACCACCCGACAGGTCACGCACCGGTCGCCGAGGGACATCCCGGGCGAAGCCCCGCCGGGCGAAGACCATTCGTGAAAACATTGGCCCCCCGCGGCCGGCGCGGCAAGTCTGCAAGGCGATGCCACCGGCGCCGGGCGCGCGAATTTCCTTCCGTGTGACGCCGGCACCCGCCGAAACGTTGCTGAATCGTCACGGGCCGCACGATTGCGCGGTGCGTCGGGGGGAGTCGTGCGCCTTGTGCATGCACCGCGGATGAAAAGACGGCATAAAGCGTAGCCATGACGTCAATGCCCCAGCGTAGCCCACGAGTTCGCGCCGTCCTCGGCGCAGGCGTCCTTTTGGCCGTCTGCAGCACGACGGCGCCGCGTGCCGCCGATCTCAACGCGGATCTTCCGCGCGCCGCACCGACCTTCGCGATGATCGATCCGAATACGTGGGTCGTCACGGTGAGCGGCTCGGTGCAGGCCGTGCCGCGCTATCCCGGGGCCAGCGACTACACGGCCGTGGGCTATCCCTCCATCGACATCCGCCGGGTGGGCGAGCCGCGCCGGTTCTCGACCCCGGACGACGGTTTCAGCCTGTCGCTCTACGACAGCCCGATGTTCCGGATCGGGCCGACCGCGCGCTTCGTGCCGGGGCGCTACTATGGCGACGACCGGCGCCACCTGTTCGGCTTCCGCGACGCGCGCTTCGCGGTCGAGCCGGGCGTGTTCGCGGAGTTCTATCCGGTCTCCTTCATCCGCACCCGCGTGGAGGCGCGTCAGGGCGTCTACGGCCATCACGGCACGGTGGGCTCCCTGGCGGCCGACTACCTGATCCCGACCGAGAAGTTCCTGTTCTCCGTCGGGCCGCGCTTCAACATCGGCGATGCCAGCTTCGCGCGGAAATATTTCGGCGTGTCGCCGAGCGAGGCGGCGCTCAACGGGCGCGTGACCCCGTACGATCCGCGCAACTTCTACTCGGCGGGCCTGCTCGGCGCCGTGACCTACACGCCCAACGACACCTGGGCCTACACGGCCTTCGCCGGCTACACCCGCATCCTGGGCGCCTCCGGCGACAGCCCGCTGGTCCGCCGTCCGTTCGGCAACCCGAATCAGCTCCAGTTCGGCCTGCGCCTCGATTACGCCTTCCGGATGCCCGCGCTGTTCTGAGGACCGCCCAGGCTTGCGCGGACCGGGCGGGGCTCCGACATCCCGGCGACACGGTTCCCGGAGGCCCGCATGGACGAGACGCACGCCGAGCTGTTGATGCGCGTGGACGGGATGACGTGTGACGGCTGCGCCGCCGCGGTGACCCGCACGGTACGGCGCATCGATCCCCGAGCCGACGTTCAGGTGGACCGGGCGGCCGGGCGCGTCGCGATCCGCACGGACGCGCAGGCCCTCGTCATCGCGGACGCTCTGACCAAAGCCGGATACGCCGCCACGGCGATGACCGGCTGAGGCCGGGTCTGAGGCGCAGGGGCTTCGGCGCGAGCCGGCGACCGGCCCGGGTCGGCCTACGGGCGCGCCGGCACCGCCTCAGGAGCGCGTCAGGTACATCCCGGCCAGGAGCAGGGCGAAGCCCGCGAGCCCGAACAGGCCCTCCTTGCGCCGGGTGCGATCGAGGAAATGCGCCCAGACTCCCGCGATACAGCAGAGGGCGCCCAGGCCGATCGTGAGCGAAGGCATCTCGATCTCTCCTCTCCCGCCCGACCTGCGATGCGGAAGGCGTCGTTGTCCCGCGGGTTGCCGGCGCGGTGTCCGGTCATGACTTCGGTACAGGACAAGGTTTACACGGGCCGGGCCGCCGGGCAAGCGCCAAGGAGCCAGTCGTCGATGCGCCTGCGAAAGTACAACGGTGCTGCCGGATGGAATGCCGCGATGAACTTGTATTGAATACTTTATCCTTGCGGAACCCCGCTCGCATGCCGGGCGTCCGGCCCCCGACCGCAGGGGCGCGTTGACCGCCGCGCCCGCGCGCGCTTAGACCGGCCCCTGGATTTCGGACCCGTGGGTCCCCTCCCCCGTCGGAGCGTGGCGGCGGGATAGCAGCGAGAGGCTTCCCGGCCCGTGATGCCCACCTCCTCACTCGACCGGTACGATGTCGCGGTCATCGGCGGGGGCCATGCCGGCGTCGAGGCGGCCGCGGCCGCAGCGCGCAGCGGGGCGCGCACCGCCCTCGTCACGCATGATCCGGCCACGATCGGCGCCATGTCGTGCAATCCGGCCATCGGCGGCCTGGGCAAGGGCCACCTCGTGTGCGAGGTCGACGCCCTCGACGGCCTGATGGGTCGGGTCGCCGACGAGGCGGGCATCCAGTTCCGGCTGCTCAACCGTCGCAAAGGGCCGGCCGTGCGCGGTCCCCGCACGCAGGCCGACCGCAAGCTCTACGCGGCCGCCATGCAGGCCGCTGTGGCCGAGACCGCCGGACTGACGGTGATCGCCGGCGCCTGCGAGGATCTCACGGTCGGATCCGACGGCGAGATCCGCGGCATCGTCCTGGCGGACGGGCGCACCCTCGCCTGCGGCGCCGTGGTGCTCACCACCGGCACCTTCCTGCGCGGGCTGATCCATATCGGCGAGCGGCAGATCCCGGCGGGCCGGGTCGGCGAGGCGCCGGCCATCGGGCTGGCCCGGACCCTGGACCGCCTCGGCCTGCGCCTCGGACGCCTGAAGACCGGCACGCCCCCGCGCCTCGACGGCCGGACCATCGATTGGGCGGCCCTGGAGATGCAGGAGGCCGATGCCGAGCCGGTGCCGTTCTCGACCCTCACGGAGCGGATCACCACGCCGCAGATCCGGTGCGGCATCACCCGGACGACGCGGGCGGTCCACGACCTGATCCGCGCCAACCTGCACCGATCGCCGATGTATTCGGGCGGCATCGCCAGCCGCGGGCCGCGCTACTGTCCGTCCATCGAGGACAAGGTCGTGCGCTTCGGCGACCGGGAGGGCCACCAGATCTTCCTGGAGCCGGAGGGGCTCGACGATCCGACCGTCTATCCGAACGGCATCTCCACGGCGCTGCCCGAGACGGTGCAGCACGACCTCGTCCGGCTGATCCCCGGGCTGGTGCGGGCCGAGATCCTCCGACCGGGCTATGCCATCGAGTACGACTATGTCGATCCGCGGGAACTCGACACCGGCCTGCAGGTCAAGCGTCTGCCCGGCCTGTTCCTCGCCGGGCAGATCAACGGCACCACGGGCTACGAGGAGGCGGCCGGCCAGGGGCTGGTGGCGGGGATCAACGCCGCGCGGCACGCCGGCGGCCTCGGCATCGCGCGCTTCGACCGGGCCGAATCCTATCTCGGCGTGATGATCGACGACCTCGTCACACACGGGGTCAGCGAGCCGTACCGGATGTTCACCTCGCGCTCCGAGTACCGCCTCTCGCTCCGGGTCGATAATGCCGATGCCCGCCTGACCCCCCGGGGGATCGAACTCGGCTGCGTCGGCCCGCGCCGGGCGGCGCATTTCGCCACCGCCCAGCAGGCCCTCGACGCCGCGCGGGCGCGGCTGGACACGCTGAGCGTCACACCCAGCCAGGCCGCCGCCCACGGGATCACGCTGAACCGCGACGGCATCCGCCGGTCGGCGTTCCAGCTCCTCGCCTATCCGGAGATCGACTGGCCGGATCTCGCCCGGATCTGGCCGGATCTGGCGACGATCACGCCGCGGATCGCCGACCGCCTCCGGACCGACGCGACCTACGCGGTCTACCTGGACCGGCAGAACGCCGACATCGCCGCCTTCCGCCGGGACGAGGCCGTGAGCCTGCCCGGCGGCCTGGATTACGCGGCGATCAGCGGCCTCTCCAACGAGATGCGGGTGAAGCTGGAGACGGTGCGGCCCGGCACCCTGGGACAGGCCGCCCGGATCGAGGGCGTGACGCCGGCCGCGCTGACGCTGCTGGCTGCCCACGCCCGGCGCGGCGGCCGCGCCGCCGCGGAGGGGCGATGATGCGGCGGGTCCTCCGGACCCCGGCCCGGCCGTGACCGATCCCGGCCGCGCCCGCGTCCTCGCGGGCTCTCGTGTTTCACGTGAAACAGCAGACCGTCTCGACGTCTACGTCGCGCAGCTGCGGCGCTGGCAGCCGATCAAGAATCTCGTCGGCCCCGCGACGCTGGCCGAGGTCTGGACCCGCCACATCGACGACGCGCTGCAGCTGCTCGACCTCGCGCCGGAGGCCCGGACCTGGCTCGACCTCGGCTCGGGCGCGGGCATCCCGGGCCTGATCCTCGCCATCGCGGGGATGGAGCGCGGCATCCGGGTCGACCTCGTGGAGAGCAATGCCCGCAAATGCGCCTTCCTCACGGAGACCGCCCGGGTCACCGGAGCGCCGGTGCGGGTGCGCAATGCCCGGATCGAGGCGGTGATCGGCGATTACGTCGGCACGGAGATCGTCTGTGCCCGGGCCCTGGCGCCGATGGCGCAGCTCCTCGCCTGGACCGCGCCTCTGTTGAAAACGGGCACCACCGGTCTGTTTCCGAAGGGCCGGGACGTACAAGCCGAATTGACCCAGGCCGCCGCGCAGTGGACAGTCGTTAACGACCTCGTGCCGAGCCGAACCGATTCCGAAGCCCGGATCGTGCGCGTCACTGCCCTCGCCGCCCCGAGCCACTGATGAGCGAAGCGATCCTCGGCGATTCCGCCGACCGGTCCATGGATTCATCCATGCGACGCCCCCTGCGCGTTCTGGCGCTCGCCAACCAGAAGGGCGGCGTCGGCAAGACCACCACGGCGATCAACCTCGGCACCGCCCTGGCGGCGATCGGCGAGGACGTGCTGGTGATCGACCTCGACCCGCAGGGCAACGCCTCCACCGGCCTGGGGATCGACCGCGCGAGCCGGCGCGTCTCGACCTACGAGGTGATGTCCGGCGAAGCCTCCCTGGCGCAGGCCGTGATCCCCACGGCGGTGCCGCGGCTTTCCATCGCCCCATCGACCATGGATCTCCTCGGCCTCGAGCTGGAGCTGGCGACCCTGCCCGACCGGGCGCATCGGCTGCGCAGCATGCTGAAGAGCCTGACCCAGGCGCCGAGCCTCAGCCGGATCAGCTACGTGCTGATCGACTGCCCGCCCTCGCTCAACCTGCTGACCATCAACGCGCTGGCGGCCGCGGACGCGGTGCTGGTGCCGCTGCAATGCGAGTTCTTCGCCCTGGAGGGCCTCAGCCAGCTCCTGCGGACCGTCGAGCAGGTTCGCGGCGCGCTCAATCCGAAGCTGACCATCCAGGGCATCGTGCTGACCATGTTCGATCCGCGCAACAACCTCTCCGCCCAGGTGGTGGCGGATGTGCGCGGCTTCATGGGCGACAAGGTCTACGAGACCGTGATCCCGCGCAACGTCCGGATTTCCGAGGCGCCGTCGCACGGCAAGCCGGCGCTGCTCTATGATCTGAAATGCGCCGGCAGCCAGGCCTATCTGCGCCTCGCCTCGGAGGTGATCCAGCGCGAGGGCCGAGTACCGGCGGCGGCGTGAGCTGTTTGAGCCCCTCACGGCACGGAGGGGATGAGTGTGGAGCGTGAAACGGGTGGCGATGATGGCGGAGGAGGGGGCGAAACCTCGACTGGGACGCGGGCTCGCGGCGCTGATCGGTGACTTCAACGAGGCGGGTCGGACACCGGCCAGGATCGAGGAGCAGCGCAAGGTCCCGGTCGAGTTCCTGCGCCCCAACCCGCGCAATCCCCGCCGCAGCTTCGGCGAGGCGGAACTCGCCGAGCTGGCGGTCTCGATCACGCAGCGCGGCATCATCCAGCCGATCGTCGTGCGCCCGATCGGCGACGTGCCCGGCACCTTCGAGATCGTCGCGGGCGAGCGCCGCTGGCGGGCGGCCCAGCGGGGCGGCCTCGACGAGGTGCCGGTGGTGGTGGTCGAGATCGACGACCGGGCGTCCCTGGAATTCGCCATCCTGGAGAACGTCCAGCGCAGCGACCTCAACGCCATCGAGGAGGCGTCGGGCTACGAGCGCCTGATGCAGGACTTCTCCTACACCCAGAAGGAGCTGGCCGAGATCCTGGGCAAGAGCCGCAGCCATCTCGCCAACACGCTCCGGCTGCTCAACCTGCCGGCCTCCGTGCAGGCGCGGGTCTCCGCGGGGGAGCTCACCGCCGGTCACGCCCGTGCCCTGCTGGCCGTCCGCGATCCGGAGGTGCTGGCACGCCGGGTGGTGGCCGAGGGCCTGTCGGTCCGCGACGTCGAGGCCATCGCCTCCGCGGAGGCGGAGCCCACCGATGCCCCCCGTCCTGGCCGCCCGCGCCTCTCCGCCGAGCGTCCCGCGACGGTGCGCGACCTGGAATTGCGGATCCACCGGGCCCTGGGCGTCCCGGTCTCCTACAAGCCGAAGGACGCGGAATCCGGCGAGATCCGGATCCGCTACGAGACGCGGGACGAGCTGGAGGGGCTGCTCAACCGGTTCCGGGTGTCGGACAGCTGAGCCGCGGATCGAGGAAACGCATCTGTGACGGACGCCCGCGCCGCCGCCGCCGAGTTCGACGGCGCGCGGGCCGGTGAGTAGGAGCAGCAGAGCCGCATCGCGCTCGCGGGCTACGAGGCTTGCCACGAGTTGACCGCCTGCATGCTCGCCGCCGCCCTCGGCAGCGGCAGGCCGGCCCATATCCTGGTCGCGGGGGCCGGGGGCGGGGCGAAGGAGGTCGTCACGGCCGCCGCGCTCGAGCCGGGCTGGCGCTTCACCGCCGTCGACCCCTCCCCCGCCATGATGGACCTCGCCGTCGCGCGGCTGGCCGAGCACGGGCTCGCCGACAGGACCGAGATCGTGCTGGGCACGGTGGACGACCTCCCGGCCGGCGCGCCGTTCGACGCCGCGACCCTGATCGGCGTCCTCCATCACCTGCCCGGGGACGCCGCCAAGCACGACATCCTGCGGGCCATCGCGCGGCGCCTGAAACCCGGTGCGCCCCTGATCCTCGCCGGCAACCGCCATGCCTACGCGAGCCAGCCGCTGATGCTGGCGGCCTGGGGCGAGCGCTGGCACCAGCAGGGTGCGAGCGCCGACGCCGTCGCGGCCAAGCGCGGAAAGATCCTGCAGGGGGCCGACCCGCCACAATCCGAGGCGGCGGTCGCGGCGCTGCTCCGTTCCGCCGGCTTCGGGGCGCCGACGCGCTTCTTCGCCAGCCTGTTCTGGGGTGCCTGGCTCGCGCGGCGCGAGCCGTCCGGCGTCAGCGCCGCCGCCGCGCCCCGGCCTCGGCGACCCGCAGCAGGGCCGCGGAGGCGAGGGCGTGGGCCAGCTCCGCCTCGGCCCGCCGACAGGCGAGGATCGCCTCCTGCAGGGCTGCCGCCGCCTGCCGCAGGGTGCCGGGCGCCCAGGCGCCGAGCTGTCCCTCGATGCTGGCCTTGCGCTTGAAATGCAGGCCCCGCCACGCGGCCACCATGAGGGCGGGCGTCTTGTCGGGATTGTCGAGACGGGTCGCCAGCAGGATCAGAGCGTGGCGCAGGGCCGATCCGAGGACCACCCCCGGATCCAGGCCCTCGTGCCGGAACCGCCGATAGTCGCGCTCCACCGCGTCGCGGCGCCCGTCGAAGGCGGCGTCGATCAGGGTGTTGAGCACGCTGGCCGCCACGTCGCTGGTCACGGCCTCCACGTGGTCGAGGGTGACGACCGTATCCCCCGCCCCCGCCCCGGCCGCGTAGAGGGCGAGCTTCTCGATCTCCATCAGGCTCGCCCGGCGGTCGCCGCCGAGGCTCCGGGCCAGGACCTCCCGGGCGGCCCGGTCGATGCGCAGGCCCCGCGCCTGGAGAGTGCGCTCGATCAGGTCCGAGAGGGTGCGCTCGTCATCGGCGTAACAGGGAATCGCCAGGGCCCGCGGGGACCGCTCGCACAGGGTGCGCAGCGGGTTGTTCTTGGCGAGGTCGCCGCCCTCCACGACGATGCGGGCGTCGGCGACCGTGGCGCCCAGCACCGCCTCGACCGCGGGGGCGTAGTTGCGGGTCCCCGGCCGGACCCAGATCGACCGGCGGCCGCCGAACAGGCCCATCGTGCCGGCCTCGTCGCAGAGCCGGCCCGGATCGGAGGCGAGGGCGTCGCCGTCGATCCGCACCAGCGCGAAGGGGTCCGCCGGATCGGTGACGAAATCCTCGGCGAGTTTCCGGGCGCGTTCCGTGACCAAGCCGGTATCGGGGCCGTAGACGAGGATCACCGGGATGCGCGGGTCGGGCCCGCGCCGGATCAACCCCTCGATCTCGCCCGCCTTGACCGTCGTCAAGACCGACTCACGGCTTGGTCGAGAGTACGGCGGCGAGGCGACCCTTGATCTGGTCGGAGAGCACGCTCGCCAGTCGGATCTCGGCATCCCGCGCCGCCCGCTGGCTGGCGAAGCGCTGGACCGACCGGTCGTACGTCGCGGTCGAGGTGGCGACACCCTCGGTGTAGACCTTGGCGCCGGACATGTCCTCGAGGCTGTACTTGATGTTGGCGACCAGCGTGCCGGCCTCGGCGCGGCCGGTGGTGGAGGAGACGATCGGCGTCTGCACGATCTCGGAGCCCGACAGCTTCAGCCGGTAGCGCTTGGTCGCCGGCTGACCCGATCCGTCGAGGTCGAAGACCAGCTCGCTGCGCAGGTAATGCCCGAGCCGCTCCTGCCCCTGCGCCATCGCCACGTCGTCGACCTGGACCGAGGCGAGCAACGCCTGGACGGATTCGCCGGAGGCGGTCGGTCCGTAGAGCGGGCGGAAACACGCCGACAGGCCGAGCGCCAAGCTGGCCGCGCCGGCGAGACGGAGGACACGCCCCGCGATCGAAACTCCCGAACCCACCATCACGCCGTCGTTCAGCCCCGCTTCGAAGGATCGTTCTAGCGCGGACACGGCGTGCCGCGCCACGACGCTAAAGCTCAAGTGTTACGAATCCTCTGTCCCGAGTCCTCGGTGCGCGTTCTCTGCGGCGGGAGCGTGGTCGCCCGGTTTCCGAATGTCACGGGCCCGCCGGGTCCCTAGGCGATCACCGCGAGGTAGGCCGGGACCGTGACGACCGCCAGCACGGTGGAGACCAGCACCACCGTGGCGGTCAGGTCGGCCTCGCGCCGGTAGAATTCGGCCAGCATGAACGGCCCGGTGCCGGTGGGGAGCGCCGCCATGAGCACCGCGACGTGGAGCAGGAGCGGCGGCAGCTCGAAGACGTACCGACCGAGCCCATAGGCGAGCAGCGGATGGACGGCGAGTTTCAGGCCGACCAGCAGGGCCGCGACCCGCCCCTGCCCCCTGCTCCGGGGCCGGCGCTTCTGGGCCAGGAACAGGCCCAGCGCCACCAGGGCGCAGGGCGCGGCCGCGCCGCCGAGGAGCTTCAGGAACGTCTCCACGGGCGCCGGCAGCGTCAGTCCCGCACTCGGCACCAGGGCTCCCAGGGCCGGGGCCACCAGCAGCGGGTTGCGCACGAGCGACCGGGCGACCGCCCGCCAGACCGGAACGCCGGGACCCTCCAGGCCCGTGGCCGCCGCTTCCACGCGGAGCCCGGTCTCGATCAGCGCGATCGCCACCGCGAACACGCCGCAGACCGTGAGGATCGCCGCCACCGTGGTGGGGGCCAGGGCCTCCGGCCCGAAGGCGACCAGCGCCAGGGGAAAGCCCATGAAGCCGCAATTGGCGTAGCCGGCATTGAGCCCGTCCACGGCGGCGTCGGCGAGCGGACGCCCCGCCCCGCGCCGGATCAGCACCGTGACGGAAAACACCGCGAGGCTGCTCAGCCCGAAGGCCGCGATGAAGCCGGGCTTCCAGATCGCGCTCCCATGGGCGTGCGCGGTCACGTCGAACAGCAGCGCCGGCAGGGCCAGGAACACCACGAAGCGGTTGAGCTCGGTGGTGGCGGCGGCGCCGAGCACGCCGATCCGCCGGACCAGGCAGCCGGAAAAAACCAGCGCGAAGATCGGCAGCACGACCAGGAGGGTCGAGGGCATGGGCGGTCCGGTTGGAAGGACGAAGCTCCGGACTTAGGACAGGAGCCGCACCGACCTCCAGTGCGGGGGGCGGGGGCCTGCCATGCTCCCCCGCCCCCGGGCGGCCGCTACCAGCGGTAGATCAGGCTGCCGATCACCGTGGCGGGGGCGCCGCGATAGCAGAAGCCCGCCTGGCAATTGTAGTAGTCGCGGTCGAAGATGTTGAACGCGTTGATCTGCGCCCGGAAGCCCTTGTACTTCGGGTCGAGCGCCGCGAAGTCGTACGCCACCAGCGCGTCGAACAGCGTCACGGTCGGGTTGCGCACGGTGTTCTCGTCGTCGGCGAAGCTGTTGGCGTTGAACCGGATGCCGCCGCCGACCGTCAGGCCGCGCAACGCCGAGGCGGGCGGGAACAGGTAGGTCAGGAACGACGCGAAGGTGTCGCCCGGGATGCCCGAGAGGCGGTTCCCGTCGATCGCCGCGCCGGTGACGACCGAGGTCTGCTTGACGAAGCGGAAGTCGAGGTGGGTGTAGGCGACCGTCAGGTTGGTGCCGGGCGCGAAATTCGCCGTCGCCTCCATCTCGAAGCCGCGCGAATTGACCTGACCGGTGGCCACTTGGTTGGCGAAGTTCGTGGGATCCTGGCGCAGGATGCTGGTCTGGTTGATGTCGAAGCCCGCGATGGCCGCGCTGATGTTGGTGCCCGGGATCAGGTACTTCACGCCCGCCTCGATCTGATCGCCGGTGGCGGGCCGGTAGGGGCGGCCCGTGACGGTGTTGACCCCGACCTGCGGGGTGAAGGTCGTGGCGTAGCTCGCGTAGGGGACGAGGCCGGGCGCGAGCTCGTAGTTCAGGCCGGCGCGGTACGTGAAGGCGCTGTCGTCCTGGCTCTGGGGGCCGGCGGCGACGCCACGGGTGACGCTCGCCGTATCGGAGGCGACCCAGTCCTGCCGTCCGGTCAGGGTCAGGACGAACCGCCCCCACTTCGCCTGTTCCTGAACGTAGACCCCGACCTGATCCTGCGCCTGACGCGACGAGCGGTCGATGGTCGGCCGGGCGATCGGCTGGCGGCCGTAGTTCAGGGTGAGCAGGTTGAGGTCGGGCGCCCCGCCGAAACCGGCCAGGCTCGCGAAGTCGTAGTGGTAGTAGTCGACGCCGGTCAGCAGCGTGTGGGCGATCGGTCCGGTCCGGAGATGGCCCTCGAGCTGCGTGTCGACCGCGAAGGAGGCCAGCGACTGCTTGAACAGGCCGGTGGAGCGCTGCGCGCTGAGGCCCGTCACCGCGTCGACCTGCGTGTACGAGAAGTTGGCGTCGGCACCGGAATAGCGAAAATTCTGCCGCAGGATCAGGTCCGGCGTGAACACGTGCTCGAAGGCGTAGCCGATCCGGTGCTGGTCGGTCCGGTAGGTGTTGAGCCCGCCGTCGCCCGAGTAGATCCGCGACACGCGGAAGCCCGGGAAGTTGTAGAAGCTGGCATTGCCCGGGACGTTCGATTCCTGGAACTCGGTGAGCAGCGTGAAGGTGGTGTCGGCCGTGGGCCGCCACGTGAAGGCGGGGGCGATGGTGAACCGGTCGTCCCGGACGCCCGGTCCGGGCAGGAACGTGTCGGACCGGCGCGCGACGCCGGTGAGCCGGTAGGCCATGGTTCCATCCGACCCCTCGACCGGGCCGCCGATGTCGAAGTTGCCCTGGTAGCGGTCGAAGCTGCCCCCCTGGAACCAGACTTCGCCGAATTGGGCGAAGACCGGGCGCTTGCTGGTCACGTCGACGATGCCGCCCGGGGAGCCCAGGCCGTAGAGGCCGGAGGCCGGGCCGCGCAGGATGGTGAGCGCCTCGGCCCCGTAGGGCTCGATGCGCGGCACCGCGAAGCCGACGCCGGTCTGACGCAGGCCGTCGCGGAAGATGCCGTCGTAGGTCTCGGCGAAGCCCCGGATGTAGAACGAATCCGCCCGCGGGTCGAAGCCGAACACGTTGCTCGACACGCCCGGCGTGTAGGCCAGCGCCTCGTTGAGGCTCTGGACGTTGCGGTCGTTGAGCTGCTCGCGGGTGACCACGGAGACCGATTGCGGGGTCTCGATCAGCGGCGTGTTGGTCTTGGTGGCGGTGGGGCTGACCCGGGCGACGTAGCCGGTGACCCCCGAGGGACCGCCGCCGCCGCCGCTGGTGGCCGCGCTGTTGCCGTCGCCGCCGCCGATATTGGCACCCCCGATCCCGACACCGGCCGCAGGCGCGACGCCCGGGCGGGCCGCCTCCACGGAGATCTCGTCGAGCTGCACGGCCGCGCCTTGCGCGACGGCGTCGGTGACGCCGGTGAGGGCGATGGTGGCGAGGAGCAGCCTGGAGCGCGTCGGACGGATGGACATCGAAAACCCTGTACGCGTGCCGTCATCGGCACTTCATCGGTACGCAGGGCTCACGATTGGTCGGTCACGCTTTATTGATCAATCCGAAAACGTGTTGTAAATCACACACTTGGAAGACTTCAAAACTGGACTCGTTCAAGTCTAGAACTCCAGCGGCGGCGCGCGCAGGGCCTCCGCCTCCCGGGTGCAGATGGCGGGATCGGGGGCGGGTCCGGCTCCCGCCAGGGCGCCGCGGAGCTCGGCCCGGGCCTTCTCCAGGTCGGCCCGGAACGTCGGGTCACCCATCAGGGCGGCGAAGACCGAGGTGCCGGTGAGGCGCCCCGCCACCACGTCGCTGAGCCAGTGCACGCCGCACACGACCCGGCTCTCGCCGTAGGCGCGCCCGCGCACCAGGATCACGGTTGCCTTCTCGGGCACCAGCGCCGCCAGGATCAGCGCGTAGGCCCAGCCCTGGGTCGCGTGTCCCGACGGGTAGCTGAAGCTGTCGGCCAGCGCCTGTGTCCGCTGCACGCAGATCGGCGCCTCGTTGCCCACGAAGGGCCGCAGGCGGCGGTAATGGACCTTCGGCCCCCGGGTCGCCCGGGCGAGGTCGAGGCGGGCGCGCTCCAGGAGGTTGATCACCGCGGGAACCCGGGCCTGGTCGATCCTGGTGCCGAGCACGCAGGCGAAGTTCTCCAGCACCGCGGCGGCCCCCTCCGCCACGTCGTCGGCGGCGATCTCCCACCGGGGGCTGCCCTTGAGGGCGCGGGTGGTGGCGAAGGCCGCCCGATCGGCCTTGTCGAGGGGCGCATCGTGGGCCGGCGGAGGCGGCAGGATCTGCACGGCGTCGGGCGTGGCCGCCTCGGCCAGGTAGGGCTTCACGGCCGGCTTGCCGGGCTTGAGCGTGTCGGAGCCGAGGGACGGCGCCGCGGACGGCGGGGCCGGGCGGGGCATGTCCTCGGCGCGAGCCGGGCTCGCGGCGGCGATCAGGACGGCGAGGGCCGGCAGGGAGAGGGTGCGCAGCATCGGATCCGTGGCGGTGTCAGGCGAGGAGGCGGGCCACGCCCGCAGACAAACGAACGGCTCGGCCGGGGGGTTCAGTCCGCGCACAGGCCTTCCCGGCTGTCCAGGCTGCGAGGATGACACATCGCTGCCGGATGACGGCAAGGGTCGGCCCCGCGGGCGCTCCCTTCCCCGCAGAGGGGGGGAGGGAGCGGGCGTGGCAGATCCGATCTGCCACGCCCGTCGACCGGGCGACGATCCCAAGAGCTACCCCTCGCCTCCAGCGACGATGCAAGTCCCGTTGTCCATCCCGGGGGGGCGCCTTCACCGGCCCGCCGGAGTTGACCCGGGGGCCCGGCCGCGCGAACGCTGTGGCGTCCCATCTCGCCCGCCCCGACCGCATGGCTCAGCCTTCGTCGCCGAAGAGCCGGGGCTGCTCGGGTGTCCGGAGGCCGACGCGTTCCTGGGCGGGGCCGGGGAACATCTGGTCCGGCGCTGGGGCCTGCCGGTCCCCGACTGGGTCCGGGCCGAGAGCCGGTATCTCGCGACCACCCTGTTCGTCCCCGACGACAGGGCCCTGCGTGGTTATCTGCTCTGCGTCAGCCCGGTGGCGTTCCGGACGCGGCTGATCTTCACCGGGCCGGACCCGCTCCAGCGCGCCCGCTTCCCCTACCGTCACGGGGTTATCACGATGCCCGCGGAGCACCCCCGCGGCGCCCTGCCCCGGCGCTTGGCGGGGACGTAGACGCCGGGTTTCCAAAGGGCTTGCCCTTTGGCAGGTCGTCAGGGCGGAGCCCCGATGGATCGGTGGGCGCCCGCCAGCAGGGCTCCGCCCCGCACCCGCAAAAGGTCCCGGACCTTTTGAAACCACAAATTTCGCCGGCTAATTCGCCCGGATCGCCGCGGCGACGGCGGCGGGAAATTCCTCGTGCGGGCTGAGCGCCCCGGGGATCGCCACCCCGGCGACCCGGCCGGCGGCGATCAGCGCGTCCATCTCGGCGCCGGAACGGCGCGGGGCGTTTCCGGGCCGCAGCACCAGGGTCGGCGGCAGGCCGTCCCCGAACAGGTCCAGGAAGGCGGCACGCTCGCCCACCGGGTCGAGGCCGCCGGTGACGAAGGCGGCGGTGCCGAACCGGCCGTTGCGCTGGCGGGTGACCGCGTGCTTGTCCCGGATCACCCCCGGGGTGACGTGGGCCGGGTCGGCGTAGACATGGGCGCGCATCATCCGGCCGATGATCGGCGGGCTGATGTTGATCCGGTAAAGCGCCTCCCCGAGGAGCGGCGCCTCCACGGCCCGGCGGATCCGCGGGAACCAGTGCGCCCGGCCGGGCATCGCGGTGGGCAGCGGTCCGCGCCAGGTCGGCGCCACCAGCACCAGCCGGGCGAAGGCGCCGGGATGGCGCCGGGCCGCCGCCACGAGGTAGCCGGCGGCGTGGCCGGCCGCGACGCCGAGGGCGTAGGGGCCGGGCGCGGCGGCGAGCAGCGCGTCCAGGAAGGCGTGGAACGTGTCCGGCGCGAGCGGCACCCGCGTCCGCGGCCGGGCGCCGAACCCCGGCCAGTCGGGGACGAGGCTGCGGTGTCCGGTCCCGAGGCTGCGGGCGAGGGCGCGCATCTCGGCCCGGTCGGAGATGGTCGAGAGGGCCGGCAGCAGCAGGGCGTCGGGCCCCTCGCCGATCACGTCGCAGACGGTCGGCACCGGCCGGCCCGCCACGATCAGGTCGAAGGTCCGCGTCGTCTCCACCGGGCCGCCCTCCAGGTCCCGGACCTACGTGCGCAGCAGCTCGTTGATCGCGGTCTTGGAGCGGGTGCCGGCATCGACGCGCTTGACGATCACCGCGCAGTACAGGCCCGGGCCCGGGCTGCCGTCCGGCAGGGCCTTGCCGGGCATCGTGCCCGAGACCACCACCGAGTAGGGCGGCACGCGGCCGTACATGACCTCGCCGGTGGTGCGGTCGACGATCTTGGTGGAGGCGCCGATATAGACGCCCATGGACAGGACGCTGCCCTGGCCGACGATGACGCCCTCGGCCACCTCGGCGCGGGCGCCGATGAAGCAATCGTCCTCGATGATCACCGGGTTGGCCTGCAGCGGCTCGAGCACGCCCGCGATGCCGGCCCCGCCGGAGATGTGGCAGTTCTTGCCGACCTGCGCGCAGGAGCCGATCGTCACCCAGGTGTCGACCATGGTCCCCTCGCCGACATGGGCGCCGAGGTTGACGAAGCTCGGCATCAGCACGGCGCCCGGCGCGATGTAGGAGCCGCGGCGGACGAAGCAGCCCGGCACGGCGCGCAGGCCGGCGGCCCGGAACTCGGCCTCGCCCCAGCCGGCGAACTTGGACGCCACCTTGTCCCACCAGGGCGCGCCGCCGGGGCCGCCCGTGATCGTCGCCATGTCGTTGAGCCGGAAGGACAGCAGCACCGCCTTCTTCAGCCACTGATTGACGACCCAATCATGGTTGCCGCTCTTCTCGGCGACCCGGGCCTTGCCGGAATCGAGCAGGTCCAACGCGGCCTCGACCGCCTCACGCACCGCGCCCCCGGTGGTGGTCGAGATGGTGGCGCGGTCCTCCCAGGCGGCTTCGATGGTCTGGGCGAGATCGGAATGGGGCATGCCGGCCTGGGACATGGATGTCTGAAAAACCCTCGTGACGGGAGCCCGTGCTTACAAGCGGGCATCGGGGCTGTCACCTGAGGGACGGCCCCTCGACGGTGCCGGCCGCGCCTCGATCGGCCGGTTTCCGGGCCGTCCGGCACCGCTGCGACGGGATGACGGCGGCCCGAAGCGTCCTCAAGTCGCGTCGAGCATCCCCCGCACGCGGTCGAGGTCGGTCACGAACGCCGCCAGATCCTCCGCCAGCGTGGCATGGACCGCCTGCGCGGCCTCCGGAAATTCCTCCAGCACGCGGCGCATCAGCGTCGGGGTGATCCGCATGACCTCGGCGGCACCCTCGGCCCGGGCCTCGGTGGGGCGCATCCCGCGCACGAACAGGGCGAGCTGCCCGATCACCGCGGACCGGCCGGCCCGCACCGGCTCGGTCCCGCCGTTCCGCGGGACCAGCCGGATCGTGCCCGACAGGACCACGAAGCCGCCGTCGGCGGGGTCGCCGCGGGCGAAGAGCAGGTCGCCGTCGGCGAGTTCCCGGCGCTCGGCCGCGAAGGTGAGCAGGCGCAGGGCATCGCGGTCGAGGAAGCCGAACACCGGCGCGGCGGCGAGGATCGTGATGTCGTCGTCGAGCCCCAAAGAATCGCCTCACCAACCCTGCAGACCGGGATCGCAGGATCGATTACACGCAAAAAGCTAAATAGTCAGGGCAGCAACTTGTATCCACCGCCCTCTGTGACGAGGATCGCCGCGGTGGCGGGGTTCGGCTCGATCTTCTGGCGCAGCCGGTAGATGTGCGTCTCGAGCGTGTGCGTGGTCACGTGGGCGTTGTAGCCCCAGACCTCGGCCAGCAGGGTGTCGCGGTTCACCACGGCGCGGCCCGCCCGATAGAGGAAGCGCAGGATCGCCGTCTCCTTCTCGGTGAGCTTCAGCTTGGAGCCGCGCTCGCCCACCAGCAGCTTGGCGCCGGGCCGGAACGTGTAGGGGCCGATCTGGAACACCGCGTCCTCGGAGGCCTCGTGGCTGCGCAGGTGCGCGCGGATGCGGGCCAGCAGGATGCCGAACTTGAACGGCTTCGTGACGTAGTCGTTGGCGCCCGCCTCCAGACCCTCGACGTGGTCCGCCTCGGAATCCTGGGCGGTCAGCATGATCACCGGGCCGCGGAACCCGCCGGCCCGCATCCGGCGCACGGCCTCGCGCCCGTCGAGGTCGGGCAGGCCGACATCCATCACGGCGAGGTCGATGCGCTCCGCGGCCACCCGCCGGATCGCGTCCGCGGCGTTGGCTTCCGTGAACACCGCGAACTCCTCGCAGAGGTCCAGCTGCTCGGTGAGGGTGTCGCGCAGGATCGCGTCGTCGTCGCAGATCAGCAGGCGGTAGGCATTCGACATCGTCCGGGTCCCAGGGCAGGCTGCGGGAAGGGGCGGGCCGCCTTCCGGACGCAGCGTGCGATGACTAAGATCTCAGCAGGATCGCGCGTGGCAACTCTGCCGAGGCTTTTGTTTCCGCATCATTGGCCGTGCCGGGCCGTGAACGCGCCGGCGAACCGGGCTGAGCCGCACCGGGATTCCGGGGCGTGGAGGCCCGCGCCGAGGCGCTGGGCAGGTTCGCTCCCGAATCCCGGCTCGACGGCCCGGTTTCCGGTCAAGCATAGGGCAACGTTTGTGGCCGGAAATTGCCTTGTGCGCAATTGTTCACCGAATTCGAAGTGCGGATGGCGGACATGAAACCGGCTGTGCCGCTGCGGCGGGGCGGTCGCGAGGGGAGGGCGGGCGTGGGTCTAGGGCGACGTGAGCGACCGGGACGCGTCCGTCTCACCCTGGAGGAGATCCGCGTGCGGGCGACGGTCGGCGACCGCCGGCGCGGTCAGCTCCTGGTCGGCCCGGCGGTGATTCCCTGCGCGCTGGGGGCCGGCGGCATCGTGTGCGACAAGCGCGAGGGCGACGGCGGGTCGCCGCGGGGACGCTTCCGCCTGCGGGGGGGCGCCTACCGGCCGGACCGTCTCGGGATACGCCCGCGGACGGCGCTCCCGCTCCGGCCGACCCGGCCCGACGACGGCTGGTGCGACGAGAGCCGGGACCGCCGCTACAACCGGCCGATCCGCCTGCCGGCCCCGGGGGTGAGCGCCGAGGCGATGTGGCGGGGCGACGGACTCTACGACGTGGTGATCGACCTCGACTACAACCGCGGCCCGATCCGGCAGGGGCGGGGCTCGGCGATCTTCCTGCACATCGCCCGGGACGGCTACCGCCCCACGGAGGGCTGCGTCGCGCTGGCCCGGGCGGACCTGCTCCGGCTGCTCCGGCGCCTCGGCCCGCGGACGCGCCTGCGGATCGGGTGACGGCGGCCCTCCGGTCTCCGTGCGTTCGCGCCGGACCGGAGGCGCGCCGGGGCGGCAACGCGTGGAAACGGACTTCGTCTTCGTGCGCGCATCTAATCAGTTCGGCAGGAGGCCCGCCTCTTGATAGCTCCTGATCAACGAGTCGAACAGGTTTATGTCCGAACGGCTTCGAGCGACGATCTGAGCGCCGGCGACAGCAGCATAAGTGGCACGGGCTCTCGTCTCGCCGTCCTCTGGATTGACTAGCTTTGCAGCAACGAGCTGCTCGCGCAGCCAAGCCGTATTGATGTCGGCAAACGCTTGGACTTCTTTCAGGACCGGCTCAGGCAACGCGTCATATTCTGTCGCCATGAAGCTGCTGAGGCACATGCGATTGTTGCGCTCCAGGGATAGGCGAAAGACGCCGGGGTATAGCCGCAACGCTTCGATCGGGCTGTGGGCGCTCGTCGAAATAGCGTCAAGATCGCGGGCAACGTCTTCCCAATAACGGCGCGCGACTGCCTCTCCGAGGATGGCCTTGTTGGCGAAGTAGTAGTTGATGCTCGCGGCCTTGATGCCGACAGCCTCTGCGATGTCGCGGAAATTGAGGCCCCCGTAGCCATAGGCCATCGCCGCTTCCCTCGCGGCCACGAGGATCGCCTCCCGCACATCCCTCTTCAACGGCGCTGCCATCTTCGACCTCCACCTGTCATATGGCAGACAGGGCTTGACGGAACAAGACGCCGGTCCTAGCTTGTTGCCTGTCATATGACAGACAGGCTAAGCCTCTGCGAAAGCGAAGCGATGATGTCCGACAAGCTCAAGCTCTTCACCTCACCCTCGGCCTTCCCGAACCCGCAACGCCTGCGGATCTTCATGCACGAGAAGGGCATCGCCGATCACTTCGACGAGACGATCTACGACATGTCACCGCTGGGCGAGCAGCGAGGATGGAGGCATCTGAAGATGAACGCCTGGGGCGAGACGCCGACCCTGGCGCTTGCCGACGGCTCCTACCTGAGCGAGACCTCCGCCATCGCCCGCTACCTCGACGACGTGTTCGAAGGCCGCAAGATCATGGGCGAGACGGCGCACGAGCGCGGCCTCGATCAGATGTGGGACAACCGGGTGTGGGTCCACATCCTCTATCCCATCGTCACCGCATTCCATGTCCTGCATCAGGGTTTGGGCCCGAAGCTGGAACTGACCAGCAATCCGGCCTGGGGCGAGCATTCACGCAAGGTGGCACTGGCACATGCCGGTCTGGTCGACCGGCATCTCGCTGACGGCCGCGCGTGGCTGCTGGGCGGCGATCAGCCGACGTTCTCGGACATCACGTTGGCGACCGCGATCGCGTTCTCCAAGTTCCCCGTGAACGCCACGCCGCTCGACGAGCGCTTCGAACATCTCGATGCCTTCTGGCAGCGCTGGCAGGCCCGGCCGACATTCATCGCTGCCTATGCCGACCGGAGCAGCGGCGTACCGGAGATCGACAACCGCGCCTGAGCGTCCAGCGGCCGGCCCCAGTGATAGGCCGACCGCACCCCTATCCGAGGAGATCATCATGCCGTTTGCACGCATCGATCTGATCCAGGGGAAGCCCCCCGAATACCGCGCCGCTGTGGCGGACATCGTCTATCGCGGCATCGTCGACGTTCTTGAAGCCCCCGATGGCGACCGCTTTGTCGTGATTGGCGAGCACACGGCGGATAATCTTGTCTATGATCCGCAGTTTCTCGGCTTCAGCCGGTCGCCTGACTTTATCCTGATCCAGGTGACCAGCACGGTCGGCAACAAGAAGGACACCAAGTTCGCTTTCTATCGTTTCGTGGCCGACGAGCTCAAATCGCAGCTGGCGGTCCGCCCTGACGACATCATGATCAACATGGTCTTTGTCGACAAGGAGGACTGGTCGTTCGGTGATGGTCAGCCGTGGTAACGACTTCCGATATCATCTCTATCCGAAGCTGCACGGCCGCCGACCGATAACCGCTTTCGGGAAGCGTCGATGGCTGCTGGTAAGGCTGAATATGGGTCGGTCAGGGACCGTCCGCTCTCGCGAAGGCTTCCCTGAAGCGGACGCGCCGCTTACGGCCAACTCGGGCCGGAAGCGGGCGCCTCCGAATGGCTGAGCGGGGTGGTTGCCTGCCGGTCCGCCTCCGGGCGGCAATGCCATCGCGGCGGACTTGGCCGTCGATATAATCTTCGACGATCGTCACGGCGCGATTTCACCGAAACCTTGCAGCTTGACTATTGCGAAAGCTACGCTCTGGCGCGGCGCCGTCGAAGAACGCGCGCCGTGCAACGGGACCCGCAGGCCGACGCACCGACCAACGGCGCGCGGCGGCACCCCGAGGGAGGTTGGACCATGTCCGATTTGTCGCGTCGTACCTGGCTCGGCCTCGCCGGCGCCCTGGCGGCCGTGGGGCCGGCCGCCGCCGTGCCCGACCGCTTCGACCTGGTGATCAAGGGTGGGGAGGTCATCGACCCGAGCCAGTCGCTGCGGGCCAAGCGTGACGTCGGCATCCGCTTCGGCGTGGTGGCCGCCCTCGAGCCGGACATCCCCGCCGAGCGCGCCAAGCAGACGATCGACGCCTCCGGCAAGCTCGTGCTGCCGGGGCTCGTCGATCTCCACGCCCACACCTATCCCTACGGCTCGGCGATCGGCATCCCGGCGGACGAGACCGTCCCGTTCTCGGGGGTGACCACGGTCGTCTCGGCGGGCGACGCGGGCGCCAACAACATCGCGGCGCTCCGGCGCCACATCGCGGCCCAGACGCGGACGCGGATGTTCGCCTTCATCCACATCGCCAACAACGGCCTGTCCGCCTTCCCGGTGGCCGAGCTGTACAACCTCGACAACGCGCAGGTGGAGGCCTGCGCCCTGGCGATCGCCGAGAACCCGGACTTCGCCATCGGTGCCAAGGTCCGGATGTCCGAGAACGTCATCTTCAAGCATGGGGCCGAACCGCTGAAGCGGGCCATCCAGGCCTGCGAGATGTCGGGGCGGCCGGCGAAGGTGATGGTCCATATCGGCGGCGTCGAGACGCCGGCGCTGATGAGTCAGATCCTCGATCTGCTGCGGCCGGGCGATATCCTCACGCATTGCTACTCGGGGGCGCCCAACAGCGCCGGCCAGTTCACCAACATCGTTCAGGACGGCAAGCTGCTGCCGGCCGCCCTGGAGGCCAAGCGGCGGGGCGTCGTGTTCGACATCGGCCATGGCGGCGGCTCGTTCGACTTCACCGTCGCCGAGGCTGCGATCGCCCAGGGCGCGCCGCCGGACACGATCTCGTCGGACCTGCACGTCTTCTCCGGCAACACCCCCGGCATGCCCTTCCTTCCGGTGGTGATGAGCAAGTTCCTGCCGCTGGGCTTCAGCCTGGAGCAGGTGATCGCGATGGCGACCCACAAGCCGGCCGGAATCATCGACCGCGTCCCCAAGCTCGGAACCCTGCAGGTCGGCGCGCCCGGCGATGTCTCGGTGATGGAGTGGGTCGAGCGCCCGCTCTCGATGGTGGACACCCGCAACAACCGACGCGACGGCAAGGGCTTTCTGGCGCCGGTGCAGACGGTCAACAACGGCGTCCCGTTCGGCCGCCCCTACCAGTCGCCCTTCTCCGTCCGCTGATCCGCGCAGCGAAGCGGGCGACAGGCCGCACCCGCAGGCGCCATCGGCGTCGCGACCAGCGTCGGATTGGGACCGCTCGGCCTCGTCGCGCGGAAGCGGACCGCCGCAGAACCACCCCGTGCCGGACGGCCGACGAAGGGCTGCGTTCGGGACGTGGTCAAGAAACCGACAGCAGCGCAGGCAGCCCCACGAAATCGTCCAGTGTGGCGTGCGGCGGCCAGTCCGGGTTCAGCGGTTCGCCGACCCGGTCGATCCAGACGGAGCGAATACCGAGTTCGTGGCAGACCTTGAGGTCGGTGAACTGCCCCATGCCAACGTGCACGGTCTCCTCCTTCGTCACGCCCAGGGTCGCATGGGCATGCTGGAAGAGCCGGTGGTCGGGCTTGTAGGCGCGGGCCTGCTCGGAGGTGACGACGAAGTCGATCGGCACCCCAATCGCCGCGACGGTGTCGGCGATCAGGTCGTCATCCGTGTTGCTGATGATGGCGAGCCGGTAGCGCGTGCGCAGGCGTTCGAGCGCGGCCGGGACGTCGGGGTGCGGCTCGATCCGGCCGAGGTGCGACAGCAGCATGCCCTCGTCCGCGGGCTTCGCCGTATGACCGGCCTCGGCGAGGGCTACGGCGAGAGCGGACCGCAGGACGGACTTGTAGGTGCAGTAGGGCGGACGCTGCTGGCGCTCCACGGCGGCGCTGCGCAGCCGATCAGCTAGAGCGATGGATTGGTCTTCCGCATCGGCCTTCGTCAGACGTTCGGCGAGGATCGCGACGGCCGCAGAACGGACGGCGTTATGCCACCGGACGAGGGTGCCGTAGCAGTCGAAGGTAATGACGTTCGGCTCAGGTTGCAGTTGCAGCATGATCGGTCCTACCGGGCGGCCCCGAGAGGACTATCCCTGCCCGCAACCTCCGCTGTCCACTCCGAACCGAAGGTGCCGGCCAGCCGACGCATGGCCGCTTCCGGGAAGCGCCGATGGCGGTCCGGGCGGCCGGGTCGGCTCGGAAGCGGCCGTGCGTCAGGCCGCGCCGCGCGCGTTCGATCCCTGAGACCCGGCGGGCGTTCGGCTACCCTCTCGGCTTCCGCGCCCCGAAGATCGCGGTCCCGACCCGGACATGGGTGGCGCCGAGCTGGATCGCCGCCGGGAAATCCGCGCTCATCCCCATGGAGAGGATCGGCAGGTTGTGCTCCTTCGCCAGCCGGGCCAGCAGGGCGAAATGGGCCGAGGGCGGGTCCTCCGCCGGGGGGATGCACATCAGGCCCTGGATCGCCAGCCCGTGGGTCTCCCGGCACTCGGACAGGAGGGTGGCGAGCTGGTCCGGCAGGATTCCGGCCTTCTGCGGCTCCGCGCCGGTGTTGACCTGGATCAGCAGCTTCGGCGTGCGGCCGGACCGGTGGATCTCCTTGGCGAGCGCCGCCGCGAGCGACAGGCGGTCGAGGGCGTGGATCACGTCGAACAGGGCCACGGCTTCGCGCGCCTTGTTGGATTGCAGCGGGCCGACGAGGTGCAACTCCACGTCCGGATAGCGGGCCCGCAGGGCCGGCCATTTCGCCGTGGATTCCTGGACGTAGTTCTCGCCGAAGACCCGCTGGCCGGCCTGCAGCGCCGGCAGGATGCCCTCGGCCGGCACGGTCTTGGAGACCGCGACGAGCTGGACACCGGCGGGGTCGCGGTCGCTATCCTCGGCCGCCCGGGCGATGGCGGCCCGCACCTCGGCGAGGCCGGCGGCGACGTCGGCCTCGCCGACCGGAAGCTTCGCGGTCGGCTGGCCCATCCCGTCGGTCGGGAGGGCGACCGGGTCGGTGTTTGCGTCGTCCATGGCGTGCTTGTCCTGGCGGTGCCGAGCGCCGGTCCGCGTCTTGGGCGGACCTATGCGCTCGCGCGCCCCGCGCAAGCCCGGAGCGCGCCCTCCGTTGACCGGCTCCGGCGCAGATATGCTATCGCGACGCGACCGTGCCGTGGTTGTTCCCCGGAACAACCGCCGAGCCCCTGACCCCGCCGGATCCATGACCAGCACCGCCCCCCAGCCCGTCGAGCGCTACAACGCCAAGGATTCCGAGCCGCGCTGGCAGGACGCCTGGGCCGAACAGCGGCTGTTCGAGACGGACAACAGCGACCCCCGGCCGAAATACTACGTGCTGGAGATGTTCCCCTACCCGTCGGGGCGCATCCACATGGGCCACGTGCGCAACTACGCCATGGGCGACGTGGTCGCCCGCTACAAGCGCGCCCGCGGCTTCAACGTGCTCCACCCGATGGGCTGGGACGCCTTCGGATTGCCGGCCGAGAACGCCGCCATGGAGCGCAAGGTCAACCCCCGGGACTGGACCTACGCCAACATCGCGTCGATGCGTGACCAGCTCAAGGCCATGGGCCTGTCGCTGGACTGGAGCCGGGAGATCGCCACCTGCGATCCCGATTACTACAAGCACCAGCAGCGCATGTTCCTCGACTTCCTGGACAAGGGCCTGGTGACCCGGCGCACCGCCAAGGTGAACTGGGACCCGGTGGACCACACCGTGCTCGCCAACGAGCAGGTGATCGACGGGCGCGGCTGGCGCTCCGGCGCCCTGGTGGAGAGCCGCGAGCTGACGCAGTGGTTCTTCAAGATCACCGACTTCGCCGAGGACCTGCTCCAGGCCCTCGACGGGCTGGACCGCTGGCCCGAGAAGGTCCGGCTGATGCAGAAGAACTGGATCGGCCGCTCGGAGGGGCTGGAGGTCCGGTTCGCCCTCGCCCGACCGGTGGCGGGCGCCCCCGACTCGGTGACGGTCTACACGACCCGGCCCGACACGCTGTTCGGCGCCAAGTTCCTGGCGATCGCGGCCGACCATCCCCTGGCCGCAGCGCTCGCCGCCGACAGGCCGGCGCTCCAGGCCTTCATCGAGGAGTGCCGCCGCACCGGCACCGCGCAGGCCGCGATCGACACCGCCGAGAAGCACGGCTTCGACACCGGCCTGACCGTGCGCCACCCCCTGGACCCGTCCTGGGAGCTGCCGGTCTACGTGGCGAACTTCGTGCTGATGGAGTACGGCACCGGCGCGGTGTTCGGCTGCCCGGCGCACGACCAGCGCGACCTCGATTTTTCGAACAAATACGGGCTCGGCAACACGCCCGTTGTCTGCCCCGAGGGCCAGGACCCGGCCGCGTTCGTCGTCACCGACACCGCCTATGTCGAGGACGGGCGGATGATCAACTCCCGCCTCCTCGACGGCATGACCACGGCCGAGGCCTTCGAGGCCGTGGCGCGGCGGCTCGAAGGGGAGGGGGCCGCGACCCGCAAGGTGCAGTTCCGGCTGCGCGACTGGGGCGTCTCGCGCCAGCGCTACTGGGGCTGCCCGATCCCGATCATCCACTGCGAGTCTTGCGGGCCGGTGCCGGTGCCGGTCTCCGACCTGCCGGTGAAGCTCCCCGAGGACGTCTCCTTCGACCAGCCCGGCAACCCGCTGGAGCGCGACGCCGCCTGGCGCAACGTGCCCTGCCCGCGCTGCGGCGCGCCGGCCCGGCGCGAGACCGACACGATGGACACGTTCGTCGACTCGTCCTGGTACTACGCCCGGTTCACCGCGCCCTGGCTGACCGACGCCCCCACCGACCGTGCCGTGGTCGACCGCTGGCTGGCGGTGGACCAGTATATCGGCGGCATCGAGCACGCGATCCTGCACCTGCTCTACGCCCGGTTCTTCATGCGGGCGATGCGTGAGACCGGCTGGGCCGGCGTCGCCGAGCCCTTCGCGGGCCTGTTCACGCAGGGGATGGTGGTCCACGAGACCTACAAGGATTCCGCCGGCGCCTGGGTGCCGCCGGCCGAGGTCGGTTTCGCCACCGAGGAGGGCGAGCGCCGCGCGTTTCACGTGAAAACTCGGGCGCCGGTCACGATCGGCCCGATCGAGAAGATGTCGAAGTCGAAGAAGAACGTGGTCGACCCGGACGACATCATCGCGAGCTACGGGGCCGACACGGCGCGCTGGTTCATGCTGTCCGACTCGCCGCCGGAGCGCGACGTGATCTGGACCGAGGAGGGCGTCCAGGGCGCCGCCCGGTTCGTCCAGAAGGTCTGGCGGCTGGTGCATGCCGCGCCCCAGGCCGCCGGCGACGGTGCCGGGGACCTGCCCCTGCGCAAGGCCGCCCACCGGGCGCTCGCGGCGGTGCAGGACGATATCGAGCGCCTGCGCTTCAACCGCTGCGTCGCCCACATCTACACCCTGGCCAACGCCCTGGAGGACGGGTTGCGCGGTCCGGTCTCGGCGGCGGCCGCCCGGGAGGCGGCCGGCATCCTGGTGCAGCTCATCGCGCCGATGATGCCGCACCTCGCCGAGGCGTGCTGGTCCGTCCTCGGCGGTGGCGGCCTCGTGGCCCAGGCGCCCTGGCCGGAGGCCGAGGCGGGACTCCTCGTCGAGGACGCGATCACCCTGCCGGTGCAGATCAACGGCAAGAAGCGCGCGGACGTGACCGTGCCGCGGGACGCCGATGCCAAGGCGGTCGAGGCCGCCACCCTGGCGCTGGAGGCGGTCCAGAAGGTCCTGGAGGGCAGGGCGCCGCGGAAGGTGATCGTGGTGCCGGGGCGGATCGTGAACCTGGTTGTGTGAGGCGTCGGGCTGCGCAGTTCCATTCGCGAACGAATCCCACCCAACCACCTCATCCTGAGGTGCCGGAGCGCAGCGGAGGCCTCGAAGGAGCCCTCCAGCCAGCCGCGCGATCCCTGGAGTCCTCCTTCGAGGCCCGCTGACGCGGGCACCTCAGGATGAGGTCGAGGGTTGGGTAACCGCCGGATAAGCTACGGCGCCGCCAAACCCGGATCCTGCCCGCTGGCCTCCAGGCCGCGGCGCACGAGCCCATCGCGCTTGGCCTGTGCCAGGAAATCGGCGAGGTAGGCCGCCCCCGCCGGGCGCCCAACCGGCAGGCCCATCGCCTGCGGGATCTCCATGAAGTGCCCGGGCAGCAACCGCACCTCGGGGTGCGCCGCCGCATAGGCGGCCAGCGGCTGCTCCACCCCGGCCGCCACCTCCAGCCCGTCCCGGGCGAAGGCCGTGACCGCCTCGGCCGAGGTCGGCGCCCGCACCAGGCTCGCGTGCTGCAGGGCGCGGGAAAGGAACAGGTCGTAGGCGCT
>NZ_JAKSXX010000222.1 GCF_022829385.1 Methylobacterium sp. J-070
GCCGCGGCGGAAGAGACGTGGGAGGCACGGGGACTGGGGTCGGGTGAAGTGACAGGGTCATGGCGGCACCGAGGTGGGCATGGTTTTAGAGGGCGAGCGGCCCGGAGCGCCCGCTCCCCCCTCTGCGGGGGCGGGTGGCTCGTGCGTCAGGACGGGTCGGGAGAGGGAAGCGCGGGTGCGGGACGAGGCTGTGTCCGTCATGCAGGGCTCGCATTTTCCGGAGGCCGGGTTCCCCACTCCCGACCCCCTGCGGGGGCCACCCTCCCCCGCAGAGGGGGGAGGGCAATCGCGCATCGCGGAAGACTCAAAAGAATCACCACGGGTTGCTCCCGGCGGGAATCGCGGTGCCGGCCTCGACCCGGCGGGTCTGCTCGGCGCGCAGGCGCAGCTT
>NZ_JAKSXX010000231.1 GCF_022829385.1 Methylobacterium sp. J-070
CGAGATGAAGCTCCTGGCCGATCAGGCCAAGGCGGCCACCGGCCAGGTGCGCGGGCTCCTGGGCGAGATCCAGCGGGGGATCAACACCTCGGTGATGCTGACCGAGGAGGCGGTCAAGCGCGCGGCGGCCGGCAAGACCCGTTCGGACACGACGCAGCGGACCATCGAGGAGATCACCGCCAAAGTGGAAGAGGGTGCTCAGGTCTTCCAGCAGATCATCGCTTCCACCAATCAACAGCAGCTCGGCATCGAGCAGGTGATGGGTGCCCTGCAGAACATCCGGCAGGCGAGCCAGCAGACGGCGGCCGGCACGCGGCAGGTCGAGACGGCCTCCGCCAACCTGACGGAGCTGTCACAGGCGCTCATGGCCCTCGCTGAACGCTATCGGCACTAGGCATTTGTCGGTACCCGCTCCGACGCCTCGGGCTGGTTTGCTCCCGATTGAGCGGCTTCCGACAAGAAGACCCGACCACGGGCAATGAACACGTCGATCTGCACGATGCCATCGTTGATCGCCGTGATGAGATTGGCATGGGCCGCGTCGAACTGAGGGTCGGCGCTTGGCTCGCGGCTACGCAGATCGGCGAGCACCGCCGTCATCTGATCGCGCTGCGCTCGCAGATCCGCGAGGATCACCTCAGCCCGTGCCGCCTGCAGGCTCGTCGCTTGGCCGCTGACGAGCAGCTCCACGGCAGCGACATCTACCCGGTCGAGCGCGGCTTGCTTCTGACCTCTCCTGCGTAGCGGGATGATGCCTTCGCTCATGATCCTGCGCCCGCTCAGCATTGAGCCGACGCGCGGCGCACCTGCTCTGGTCACTCGATACACGTGTGGTGCGAACGAGCGTCAATGCCTGTCCTTATCAACACGTCTCATTCCCCGGCGTGCCCATCTGCAGATAGCGTTCGGCATATCGTCCGCGCGCAGACCCTCACCGCATGGCTCGGTCGCCTCTACCGCTCGCGAGAATTCTCATTCGGTCTGATCGGCCGAGGTCGACCGCTGCCCCTCGGCAGCTTATTCAAGGATGCCGTGCTTTGGATGGGACGCTCAAAGGCGGCGGCCGGGGACACCTGACGTCGTCACCCAGAACGGCGCGCAGATGCGGAAGGCGGACCGGGCGCTGCGTGAAGCGGTCTGCTCAGGGGCCGAACTGGAGGAAGCCGGCTGTTCAGTTCTCGTGCGAAACCGCACCGTCAAATACTGAAGATACCGACATGATCCTTATGACCGGGCCACATCGAGGCTTGGAATAGGAGGAAATCATGAAGATATTCAATATTGATCGTAGGATCCTGGCTATTGCTGCTGCTGGATCCATCATGGTCGTCAGTGCGCAGGCCGCTCCGATCAGCGGTGCACCGGCTGCGGATCTGTTAGCCAAGCAAAACGTGGTCGAAAACGTGGCGACCTACTGCTACAACCGAGCCACGGGCCAGTTTAAGCATTGGGGTCCCTGCACCGCTATGTTTCGCACCTGCGGATATTACGGATGCAGGTTGGAAAGGCGCTTCTGGTAAGCGGATGGAAGATCTTTCAATTAGAGTTAGCATCTCAGCCCCGCCGGCAGCCGCCGCGCGGGGCTTTTCCGTGCTCAGCATCACTCAATTGTGGGATGCGGCCTCGGGACGCGAGCGCTACATTCTGGCCATTGATTCCCCTGTAGAGACCACCTCAGCCCGCCCGGCCCAGCGCCACGGCGGGCTTTTCTTTGTCGAGTGCGCTGCTAACCTATAACGGCGCACTCCCATCCGTCCTCGGGGGCGCACAACCTTGGCCCGCCCGGTCTGCCGGCGCGGACTGTTTTGTTTCAGGGCTTGCGAGCGCCGGCTGCCTTCCAACTCTGACCGATCTCGTGGATCATCAGAATTGCGCCCGACGTCGAGACGGTCGGGTGAACCAAGACGTCGTCCTTGGCGGCCTGAACCACGCCTGCAGCATCTTCTCGGGTGATCAGCCCCTTGGTGATCAGCAGTTCGCCCGGCCAGGAGACCTGCATACCGCTGGCCATCGAAACCAAACGCGCGTCGCGCCCCCGGAAGTTCGACATCGTCGGTCCCTCTCGGGCGCACCGCCTCCCGCTCGGGTCGCCTGAGTCGGCCGCCCGATCACGGCCCGGTCACCGTCACCGTCCATCCTACTCTCCAACTTGCACTGCGTATCGGTTCGGCTCATCGAACCGTTGCCCGCATCTCGGGTTTGCGAAGGGGGCCTGATCAAGGAGGCGCGAGTGTCGCGTTACTTCATCGGCACAGCCAACGGCGTCAAGGTCATGGACGAGGAAGGCGTCGAGGTATCGAGCGACGAAGCCCTGCGCACGATGCTCCGGCATACTCTGACGGCGATCTTGCATGACGAAGGGCACCGCACAGGCGTCAACGAGATTACAGCCAAGGCTTACGATGAGGCCGGCCAACTCGTCATGCAGGCGCGAGCCACCTTCTCCATCACGGGTCCGTAGGGCGCCCCGGCTCACACGCTGGTGAAATCGGACGCTTCCCCGCCTCGTGAGCAGATCGGGGCGGGGCCGAGCGGCGGTACAGCGGGTGGCGGATGGCACGAGCGGATGAAGCCTTCCCACCTAGGCTGTCAGCGCTGCACGGCCTCGATGTCGTCCTCGTAGATCGAGTCCGGCTGGCAGGCGTGCCAATCTTTCTTCTCTTCGGTCTGTCCCGGGATCGGGGCGTAGACCTCGATGCGGCCGATGCGAGCGAGGAAGACCCGGTGAGAGCTCAGCGTAACGAGTTGGCGGCCGATGGGGCTCGCAGCGTCGAACAGGGGAAGCCCAACGCCGGACCGGAGGCAGGCGATGGCCTCCGGGTCGCTCGCGCGCACGCAGGCATCGACCGCCAGGAGGCCGAGGCCCAAGTCGAACAGGATGGCGTCGCGGTCCCGTTTGCGGGCGGCGTCCCGGTCCGGGCCGAGCTCCGTCACCACGCCGCGCCGCTTCATCGCGCAACTCGCGCCTGGCAGGCAAAGGGCGACGGCGTGGTTCCAGCCGGTCGCGACGGCGGTCTCGTAGGCGACCGGACGTAGGTCGGGACTGGGAGCGAGCGCGATGGTGCCCCGCTCCGTCGACAGGCCCATGCGCCCATCCGGCAGCGGCGACGTGGCTTCGTCGGGATCGCGCATGAACTCGGCGATGGCCCCGAAGCTGCCGAGGCTCCAGGCGGTGCCGGGATCCGCCAATGCCTCGCGCAGCAAGGCAGTGACCGCCTCAGCCTGCGATGATGGCGTCATCGCATTCCTCCGTCTGAGCCCCGGACCGCGCCCAGGGCAGGATGTATCGTGTTCCGTCCGAAGCCCAGCCCCGCTCGGCCGTGACGCCGTACACCCCGGCGAGCAGGACTTCGGTCAAGGCTTCCTCCGGGGTTCCGTCCGCCACGAGGCGGCCACCGGCCAGCACGACGATGCGGTCGCAGAACCGGGCCGCGAGCGTCAGATCGTGCTGCACGGCCACGACACCGGTCCCGTCCCGCGCGATGGCCGGAGCAGCGCCATGGCATCGAGCTGGTGCGCCGGGTCGAGGGCCGTGACCGGCTCATCGACGAGAAGCCACGGCGCCTCGACCGCCAGAGCCCTGCCGAGCAACGCGCGCATGCGCTCGCCCGAGGAGAGGGTCAGCTCGGCTCGGTCAGCGAGGTGGAGGATGTCTGTGCGCACCATCGTCCGTGCGACCGCGGCTTCGTCGGCCTCGGTCGGGGATGCGAAGGCCCAGCGCGCCGTCATCGACGACGATCAGGTCCGGGTTCGCCAGGGCCGCGGCTTCGAGGGGCACCTGCCCGAAGCGGTCACGCCCGATCTCGGCCGAGACGTTGACGAGGCCGGCGGCGCGGATCAGCGCGTCCGCTGCGCCGCCGGTACCATCGTCATCGCCCGTCACCGCCATGGCCGCGTCGGTTGGTGGCGGGAAACGCCACCACGGTGCCCCCATCGACGACGGGGCGGCGGCAAGCGCGTTCGACCAGGATCTCGTCCCCGGTCTCGATCTCCACCTGCACGGCCCCCAACAGGTCCGCGAAGGTCGCGCCGTCGAGATGCCGGCGGAGGCGCATCAGGCCGGCGACCACCTCGGCGATGCCCGCGTCGGCGTCGGCCTCACTCATGGGGACCTCCCACCGTCGCCGCCGCGCCGTCTACGCGGTTATCGGACCCTGGCACCCCGATGATGCGGCGGACCTCGTCGCCACCGAGGACGCGCTTCTCAACGAGTTGCTTCGCCAGCCTCTCGATCAGGCCTTCGTTCCGGCGGACGAAATCCCGGGCGATGCCATAAAGGCGGTCGAGGTCCGTCTCGACCGTCTTCCTGAAGGCGGGATCCATCTTGACGAGAAAGAGAGCCTCGGCTTGGTCGCCCCGGTACAGCAGGGTCTGTCCCAGGCCCCAGGTACAGTGCTTTCCCGCGACCAGAGCGGTGGCATGCGCCAAGTCCGATCCCGGCCCACCGGCGCAGCCCGACGTGATGCGCCCCCAATGTTCGTCCGCGGCGCGGCCGGCGAGGATGGAGACTGCGAGCGCGTCGAGCTCGGCGGCATCCATCATCGTGACATCGCGCAGCTTCGCCGAGGTGCGTGCCGCGAAAGCGCCGCGCGCGACAAGGGAAACGCTGGTCACCCTTCCTACGAGGAGCATGGTCGTACCGGCGGCGTGCGCACTTTCGTGCCGCGCCGTCGCCAGAAGTTGTTCGGACGTTCGGGTTTCCCGGGGTGCGATCTGCCCAAGCAGGTCTGCTGGGACCATGGCGCGGCCTTCCGCCCGGGCGGCCATGCGCGCGCCTGCGGCCCATCCGGCGATCTCGGCGCCGGTCGCCCCAGCGCCGATGGCCGCCATTGGCCTGAGGTCATGGCCAGCGAGGTCCCCTGCGAGGTGCTGACGCAGGATGGCCCTCGATGGCGACCTCGTCCGGCAGGTTGATGTGCACCAGCCGGTCGAGGCGTCCCGGGCGCGTCAAGGCCGGGTCGAGGCGCGCAGGATAGTTGGTCGCCCCGATGATAATTAGGCGCGAGGCCGGGCTAAACACCGCACCGTCGAGGAGGGTGAGCACGTGGGCCGTAACCGCGCTCCAATACTCGCGAAACCGGACGTCCGAATTTTCACGGGACGGCAAGCAGTCGATTTCGTAAAATAGCAGAATGCCTCCAAGTTGCGAGGCCTCTTGAAACACTTCATCGATCTTCTTGCAGATCTCGTTCAGGTAATCACCGGTCTGCGCGAACCACGAAGACACGCTGGTGACGCTGAGATGTAAGCCAAGCGACTTTGCTAGGCTTCGGGCATAGGTCGTCTTACTTGTGCCGGGATTTCCTGAAAGTACGATGTGCTTTCGTTCGATGGAGGAAAAACTCTTTTCTCTGCGCCGATACGCCTTCATGGCCTCGATCAGGGCGAGCCCGTGCTCCATCGCCCCGCCGGAATAGCCGTGCGCATCCTCCAAGAACGGCACGTCTGCCAGGTCCTCCGCCCCGCTTCGCTTCGAGGCCGAGGCCGTTCTCAGGCGTCGCACGCAGTCCCGCGGCGCGCTGCCCTTGCGGATGCAGCTCGCGATCTCGTCGAGGCCGAGGCCGAGGACCACGTCGTCGGGCAGGCGTCCGACCGAGCGGCCGGTGGCGAGCCCGATGGCCGCCCGCAGCGCCTTCGCGGTCGGCGGGCCGACGTAGATGCGCAGGTCGGCGGCGGCGACGAGGGCGGCGGGAAGCCTGCGCGCACAGCAGCGGCCAGGATGGGAATAGGTGTCGGCAGCCCTACCGTGACGCCCGAGACCTGCATGCGCTCGCTCCACGAATCCAACAGAACAAAATTGGAACATGCTGCGTCGGTTCCGCCAAGCGGTCACGCTTGCGAAATCATGTCCGTGTGGACGAGTGTGGATAACGCGATTGCGAGCTTGACCGGTCGCTGCGTGCCCCGGCCGGTTTGGCGATGGCCGTTCGGCCATGCATCATCCGATATCGAGCAGATACATGCGGACCTTGGCCGGGACCCTGGCGGCACTCATCCTCACCCTCCCGCCTGCCTATGCGGCCGGGGACTTCCCCCTGGCCTCGTGCAAGGGCTGGAACGGCACGGTGACCGAGCGTGACGGCATCGACACGGCCCATGCCACGATGCGCGGCATCGTCACGAAGGCCGACCTGCAGGAGTATTGCGAACGCGACCCCGGCGGGGAGACCAAGCAGTACGGCGGGAAGCTCACGAAGGCGCAGTGCGTGGAGGGCTACCTCCGGACCGAGACGAGGGCGGTCCTCTCGGCGGACGCCAATTGTCGAGCCGGAACGGTGAGCTATCGTGCCGGCGGCGGCAAGACGATGCGTCTCCGGTTCCCCCTCGGACCCGATGGCGACACGTCGTGCGCCTCCGGAAACCCCCCGATGATCGAGCAGTTCAAGATGCTGTGTCCGGCCGCCGCCAAGCGCCTCAAGGTGGAATGAGGCCGATCCTGCCGCACGGACCCAACCCCAGCCTCTCGCCACCCCAGCACGCCTGCAGCCAAGGCTTGGCCGAGTGCGCGGGCGGCGACCTGCACTTTGCCGAAGTCATGACCCGCAACTACGGGCACCATGTCATGGCCTTCCGGCGTCCGCCCGAACGGTGACGACCATCTCCGCCTGGAAGCTCGTGCATTCGTCGGAATGGCCGCGGGCGTTGCAGACGATGCGGGTGCGGCCCGTACGGTAATCGGCATGCCGATGAACGTGGCCGTGAACCCACAAGTCCGGGGCGCGCTCCTCGATCAGCCGCGTCAGGTCTGACGCGTCGCACCAGGCGAGATGGGCGAACCGCGATGGTAGGCTGTCCGGATGCGGCGCGTGATGGGTCACGATCACCGTCGAGCCGTCATGCGGCTGCGCCAGGTTAGCATCGAGGAAGGCGCGGGTCGCCCGGTGCATGGCCAGCACCGCCTCCGGCTCGATCCGGTCCCGGGACCTAGGCCCGGTGCGGATGCGGCGGTAGTCGACCATACTGTCGCGGCCCTGGGCCGAGCGGAAGGCGTGTGCCAGGGAGAATGACCCGAGCCGGAAGTCGGTCCAAAGCGTGCCGCCGAGGTAACGCACTCCCCCGAGCGTTACCGCGTCGTCCATCAGCAGGTGGATGCCATGGCGGGCGGCGATGTCCCTTCCGCGGGACATCTGGTCGGCGACGGTGTAGCGCTCCTCGCCCCGGTCCCACCAGAAGTCGTGGTTGCCTGGCACGTAGACGACCGGCACGCCGGGCATGCGCTCGGCAAGCCAGTCCAGCGCGCGGACGAGCGGCATGTGCACGTCACCAGCCACGACCGCGACGTCGAAGCCCCCGGCCGGCATGTGATCGGCCGGGTCCCAGGCGTTCTCCGGCCAGTCCTGGTGCAGGTCGCTGAGCACCCATAGGCGCTGGATTCCGATCACGGTGCGCCTCCGTCACGGAGGGCATTCTCGGCGAAGCGCACGCGAATCTCGCCGAGGGTAACCGGTCGGAAGTCGAAGCAGTCGACGCCGACGTCGGTGCTGGCGGCGGTCCCGGGCAGGCTGCCGTGGGAGTGGCCGTAGAGGTGAATGTCGCCGCGGTGCATCCGGGGCCAGACCCGGCAGGCGTAGTGGAACATGAACACGCCGACGGGCGCGCCCGTCTCGGGGTCTGGCACCACGGTCCGGGCGACGTCAAAGACGGGCCCGTCCCATGGAAGACGAGCGCCGACCTTGTCGTGATTGCCCCGCACCAGGAACTTCCGCCCGTTGAGGCGCGCAAAGATGCTACGGGCGCGGTCCTCGGGGCAGCGGTAGCAGAAGTCGCCGAGGTGCCAGACGGTGTCCTGCGGCTGCACGGCCGCGTTCCACCGGGCGATCAGCGCCTCGTCGTGCTCCTCGATGGTGGCGAACGGGCGGTTCAGCCCGAGGCGGTCCCCCAGGGTTGCCCTGTGATTCCAATGGGTGTCTGAAACGAAGAGGGTGCGGGATGACATGCGGGCCTCACGCGGGCGCGGAGGCTCGGCACGCGGCGTGGCACTCCGGTATCAATCGGACGGATGCTGAGCCGCGCGTTTCATGGTGAAGGATCTCCTGCGAGAGGGCGTTGATCGCCTGAACGCACTCGGTGCGCAAGGCGCCTAGGGCGGCGATACACAGTCATGATCACCCGCGATGTGTTCCGGGAACCTCAGTCGAAGCTGAAGCCGAACAAGCCTTCCGCCTCGCCGTCCGTCAGGCAGACGGGAAGAATTGTCTGAAGGACGTCGGGGTTGCCGGCCGACGTCGTCCGGCTCAGCTCGTCGCTGTTCGGCGCAACCAAGTACTGCCCCTTGATGCGATACCACCTCGCTGGGACCGACCGGCAGGCCGCTCTCGGTCCTCGTGATGATTTGCGGAGTATTGCCCGACGCATCGTTTGGGACGTTGGCACCCATGCATGGATGCGAGGCGGCCACTGATGCCCTTCGAACGAGGCGAACCACCAATGACCCAGTTCGAGCAGCGGCAACTGGCACAGGTCGTCGCCGGCCTCGCCGAGGGCGTGATCCTGATCGAGCCGGACCACACCATCGCCTACGCCAACGACGCGGCCCTCGCGATGCATGGGGTTGCCGAGATTGGCGACCTCGGAGTTACCGTCGCCGAGTACCGGGCCAACTTCGTCCTGCACTATCGCAATCACCGCGAGGTCGGCCCCCTACAGCATCCCGTCGAGCGCATCCTCGCCGGCGAGGCGTTTCGCGATGCGGTGGTCGAGGTCCACCATTTCCGGGATCCCGCGAAGACGTGGACGCACCGGATGCGAGGACTCGTGACGACGGACGATGCCGGCACGCCAAACGGCCTCGCCCTGCTGATGCAGGACGCCAGCGACCGCTACGAGGCCGAAAAGCGGTTCGAGTGCATGTTCCGGGCGAACCCCGCCCCGGCCGTGGTCTGCCGGCTCTCCGACCTGCGTTACGTCAAGGTCAATCAGGGCTTCATCGAGCTGACCGGTTACTCTCGCGACCAAGTCCTCGGCCGGACCTTCACCGAGATCGACCTTATTGGCCAGGGCGAGCGCCGCGCCTCCGCCGTCGAGCACCTCCATGCCGGCACCACCATTCGCCAGGGGGAGGCTTGCCTCTCGGTGCCATCCGACGCCGAGAAATACGTCATCGTCGCCGGCCATCCCATCGAGATGCCGGGCAGCGAGCGCTGCATGCTGTTCACCTTCGCCGACCTGGAGGACCGAAGGAAGGCCGAGGCCGAACTGCGGCTGAGCGAGGAACGCTTCGCCAAGGCGTTCGAGCTCAGCCCGATCCCGACGGTCCTCAGCTCGGACACCGACCTGCCGACCAGCGTCAACGACGCCTACACCTCCACCTTCGGCGATGCCGAAAGCTCGTCCGCGATGCCCTGGGTGGAGGAGGCGGAGCGGACGCGCTTCAAACGGGAACTCCAGCGCTACGGTAGGGTGCGCGCCTTCGAGGGGCGACTGCGCACGCGCGACGGTGACGTCCTCGACTGCCTCGTCTCCGCCGAGAAGGTCGCCGTCGGCGGTGGCGAGGGCCTCCTCTGCGCCGTCCAGGACATCTCATCCCGAAAGCGGACCGAGATCGAACTCATCTCGGCCATCGAATCCGTCATGGCTGACGCGTCGTGGTTCAGCCACGGCGTGATCGAGAAGCTCGCCCTGCTGCGCAACCCGCCCAGGCCGGGCAAGCCGCAGTCGGTGGCCGAGAAGCTCACGACCCGCGAGGGTGACATGCTGGAGGGCATCTGCCGCGGCGACACCGACGAGGAGATATCCAAGGCGCTCGGCGTCTCGCTAAGCACCGTGCGCAACCACGTCGCCAGCCTGTACCGCAAGATTGGCGTCAACCGACGAAGTGCCGTGGTCGTCTGGGCAAGGGACCGCGGCATCGGCGAGAAAACATCATTTGAGCATTACGGCAAAAATACAACGCGAAAACCAGGTCGAAAACACTAAGCGGCCTAAGCTGAAATACTTTTATGTAAATCGGCGGAACATCGCTCTGATAAGAGTATTCGGTGGGTGTGGCTCTGCTCTATCTGGGCATCTCGACGACGGCTGAGCCGGACAGAGAGGTTTCGCCAATGGGCAACGGCCGCAAGGTTCTGTCGAGCGATCATGCCCGTGCCCTGATCAAGCAGGCCATCGGCATGATCTTCGGGGACACTAAGGTCGAGGCGGAGGCCACGACCGAGATCGCTACAATTGAAGCGCGGCACACCACGGACAAGCCAACCCGACCCCGCCGGCCCGCGCGCACCTAACCCCGGCCCCGTAGGCCATCGAGACCTATACCCCAGCCCGCGCAGGCCCTGCGTCGGGACCCTTCCGCACGCCGAAAACCGGAGCCCGTCATGTCCCTCCTCGCCTGGATCGTCCTCGGCCTGATCGCCGGCTTCATCGGCAGCAAGATCGTCAACAGCACCGGCCAGGGCCTGCTCGTCGACATCCTCCTCGGCGTCGTCGGCGCGGTCGTCGGCGGCTTCCTGTTCAACCAGTTCGGCGAGCCCGGTGTGTCGGGGGTCAACCTCTACAGCCTGCTCGTCGCCATCGTCGGCGCCGTGATCGTGCTGTGGCTCTACCACATCGTCATGGGCCGCCGGGTCGTCTGACCCACCGCGCCCTTCCAGCTTACCGACCTCACAACCAAGGAGAACCACCATGGCCACCGTTACCGAGCCCACCCCCGTATCCCCCAGTCGTCCGATCACGGATCGCACCGTCGGCGACCGCGACCTGCCGCAGACCACCATGGTCACCCCGGCCGAGGACATGCGTACGATGATGCTACATTCCGTCTCTTGGGGTGCGGTCCTCGCCGGCGCCACGGTGGCCCTGATCTCCCAGGTCATCCTGAACATGCTTGGGCTCGGCATCGGCCTCTCGACGGTCGATCCGATGGGCGACGGCACCCCGGCGGCGAGTTCGCTCGGCATCGGCGCCGGCCTGTGGTTCGTCGTCTCCGGCGTGCTGGCGGCCGTAGCCGGCGGTTACTTCGCCGGACGCCTGTCCGGCAAGCCGTCGACCTCGACGGCGGGCTATCACGGCCTCCTCGCCTGGGCGGTCTCGACGCTCGTGGTGCTGTACATGCTGTCGTCGGCCGCCAGCGGCATCGTCAGCGGCGCCCTCGGCACCGCCTCCTCGGCCATCGGCGGGGTCGGCAACGCGATGGGCGGCTCCGTCTCGACCCTGGCGCAGGCGGCCGCCCCGTCGCTGACCAAGGTCACCGACCCGTTCTCGAACATCGAGGCCAATGTCCGCAACGGCACCGGGTCCGATCCGGCCGCGTTGAAGGACACCGCGGTGACCGCCATGCGCGCCGCCGTCTCAGGTGACGGCGCACAGCAGGCCGCCGCCCAGGAGAAGGCCGCCGTGGCCCTTTCCAAGGCGCAGAACATCCCGGTCGAGCAGGCCCGGATCCAGGTCGCGCAGTACACCCAGCAGTTCAAGGAGACCGTCACCTCGGCCAAGGAGCAGTCCAAGCAGATCGCCGACGCTACCGCGCGCCGTGTCTCCCAGGGCGCGCTGTTCGGAGCCCTCGCACTGATCTTCGGGGCGCTCGCCTCCTTCTTTGCCGGCCGTGGTTCGGCCGTCGATCCGACCGTCACCCGCACCGCCCCGAACCCCCTTACGCCGCGTCGGGCATGAGCGTCGGCGACCCCGCCGCGACCGAGCCCCAAGGGCTCGGGACGCCCTTCGGTACCGCGGCGGAGGTCGCCATCGGCGAGGAGGCGGTCCTCCCGCTGATCGAGGAGACCGCGCGCATCGAGAAGCGTGCGGTGGAGACTGAACGGGTCCGTGTCAGCACGCGAACCGACACCGTCGACCAAGTCCTGCGCGAGACCCTGCGCAGCGACATGGTCGGGGTGACCCGGGTGCCCGTCAACCGGACCCTCGCCGAGGGCGAGGCACCCCCGGTGGTCAGGACGGAGGCCGGGGTGACCATCATCCCGGTGCTGGAAGAGATCCTCGTCGTCGAGAAGCGCCTCGTCCTGAAGGAGGAGGTGCACATCCGCCGGACCACGGCGGGCGAGGACGTCGAGATGCCGGTGACGCTGCGCAGGCAGCACGCCGTGATCGAACGCGTGTCCCCCGAGGGGCACGTCACGGAACAGGCCGCCATGCATCCGTCACAGGAGCCGACATCATGACCCAGACCATCACCGCCATGTACGACACCCATCCCGAGGCGGTCGCCGCCCAGGGCAAGCTCGTCGGCCTCGGCATTCCTGCCGGTGCCATCAAGCTCATCTCCGGCACCCAGGCCGGCGCCGCCGGAACCGCGACCAAGGCCGACGAAGGCATGTGGGGCTCGATCAAGGACTTCTTCATGCCGGAGGAGGACCGTCATGCCTACGGCGAGGGCCTGCACCGCGGCGGCACGATGCTGAGCGCCGAGGTCGACGACGCGCACGTCCACGCCGCCTCCGATATCCTGGAGGAGCACGGTTCGGTCGATCTCGACGAGCGCGAGGCCGCCTGGCGCAAGGAAGGCTGGGACGGTCGTGCAACCGGTTCCACCACCAAGACCGCGCCGGTTGCCGCCGCAGCGCTCGGTGAGGGTGCGATGTCGTCCGACCACGCCGCCACGACCCGCGACACCGATCTCCACGCCGCCGCACCGTCCGAGGCTGTCGCCGCCCACGGTACCGCCACAGGCGCCGATTACATCCCCGTGGTCGAGGAGCGCCTCAACGTCGGCAAGCGGATGGTCGATGCCGGCCGGGTTCGGGTTCGGTCTTACGCCGTCGAGAAGGATGTCAGCGAGAACGTCACCCTCCACGACGAGACGGTGAACGTCGACCGTCGCGTCGTCGACCGCGCCGTCACCCCGGGCGACATGGCATTATTCGAGGACAAGGTCATCGAGGCGACGGAGATGCGCGAGCAGGCGGTGGTGTCGAAGGACGCCCGCGTCGTCGGTGAGGTCGGCATCCGCAAGGATGCGGCCCAGCGGGTTGAGACCGTGACCGACAAGGTCCGCCACACCGAGGTCGAGGTCGAGGACGGTCGCGGGACGGTCGGCCGTACCGGGACCACCGGCACCACCACGGAAACCACCCCGCGCAAGCCGCTCTGAAGCGCTCAAGTCCGGGACCGGTTCGAGCCGGTCCCGGCTCCGTACGAATTCATGTCCACCTATCGCGAAAGCGCCGTCGCCGTGACCAAGCTCAGCCACCTCGTCGTATTCGCGGCCCTCGCATCGTCATGCGTCCCGCTCGGCGCGCAGGCTCTAGAGAAGACCGGTTCAAGGGCATCGCTGAAGCCGTTCTGTTCGGCCGACTACGCCCGTCTCTGCAACGGCCTCGACCTGAACGGACCCGAGGTCGTCGCCTGCTTCCGCAAGAACGCCCGGGAGGTCTCGCCTGGCTGCCGGGCGGCCATTGCCGACTACGTCGTGACGGCTTCCGAACAGTCCGCCCCCTCGCGGTAGCGTTCGCTCGCCTGCCCGGTCCGCATCCTATCCCAACCAGAAGGAAACCTCATGAAGATCCTCACCCCCCTGACCGTAGCGGCGGCGATGACGCTCCTTGGCGCCGGCATCGCCTCGGCCAAGCCATGTGCGGTCGGAACGACCACGAACAGTACCGGCCAGGTGGGCTCGGCCGACGCTTCCTCGAAGGTCGACGGTGACACGACCGCGAAGGTCTCGCCCGGTGCCAAGGCAGAATCCCCCGGGACGGTCGGCGCGATGAACAACGTCGGCTCGAACGCGACGCCCGCCACCAACGAGGCCAAGCCGCCCGAGGGCAAGGTCGTGAAGCCCGGCGACGACGATTGCTGATCGGCTCAAAGGCTTCATCGAAACGGAACGGAGACACCCGATGAGTGACGGCTTTCCCTCGATGACCGCGTTGCTCGGCCTGTTGGCCGTGGCGGGCTTCCAGAACCGGGATAAGATCCAGGAGATGCTCGGCGGATCCGGCCAGGGTGGTCCCGCAACCGCAGGTGCGCCCGCCGGACAGGGCGGGATCGCGGGACGGGGTGGTCTCGGCGGCCTGCTGAGTATCTCGGAGGCGCCCTCGGGGGTGCCGGTGCCGGTGGCCTGCTCAGCGGCGGCCTTGGCCAACTCGTCGACCGCTTTCGCGAGAACGGCCACGGCGCGGCCGCCGACTCCTGGGTTAGCCACGGGCCGAACGCCGAGATGAAGCCCGATCTACTGAGATCAGCCATCGGTCCCGACCTCCTCGATACGCTGTCGAGGCAGACCGGCCTCTCACACGACAACCTTCTGTCCATGCTCTCACGAGAGCTGACGTCCGCGGTGGACCGCTACACCCCCGACGGCAGGCTTCCGTCCGCGGTCGCTGGCATGCCCGCTTGAGGAACCACCCGGTCGATCCCGCAGGTATCGAAGCTGCCGAACCGACCGGCCACACGTTTGCACCGGGGCACGTAAATCCCCGTCACGGGAGGGACAGATGTCCGGAAGCGCGCACGCCAAGGCCGCCAAACACCACGAGGCGGCGGCCAAGTCACACCAGAAGGCCGCTCGCCACCTCGACGGCGGCAACGAGAAGAAGGCCGCCAAGCACGCCTCGAAGGCCGACGACCGGGCGAAGAAGGCCAACCAAAGCTCGATCAAGGCGCGACCCAGGAAGGCCGAGTCGAAGAATTAGTCAGCGCCTCGCATCGGCTCGAAGCGCGTTTTGCTTCGGGCCGGCTCAACCTTGAACCGAACGGAGATTGACCAGTGGACGAGAACCGCATCAGCGGCGCCGCGAAGGAACTCGGCGGCCAGGTTCAGGGCGCCGTCGGCGACGTCACGGGCGACCGGGAGACCCAGGCCAAGGGTACGGCTAACGAGGTCAAGGGTGCCGCCGAGAACCTCGTCGGACAGGCCAAGGACGCCGTGCGCGACGTTGCCGGACAGGCGAGCGACCTCGCCGACAAGGCGATCAACCGGAGCCGCGACGCCTTCCCCGAGGCCAAGCGTGCCTACCAGCAGGGTGGCGATGCCGTCGCACAGTATGCGAAGGGGTCCCCGCTGGTGCTGGCGGCCATGGCCGGAGCCATCGGATACCTGCTCGCGATGGTCGTCCACGGCCGTCGCTGAACGGTCGTCGCCCACGGCTACGCTTCCGACGAGAGCGGTCCTCGGACGGGGACGAGACATGGCGGACCCTCCGATGCCACCCATGCGCACGCTGATCCATGACGGGTCGAACGACGACCGCTGGTACCTATGCCGCGGCGGCGACCCTGCCGACGTGTACGTCTTCCATGAACCGAATGGGCCATCCGGCGGGAGGCCGTCCCGCGTCGAGCTCGCGGATTTCCTCGCCTCGGCGAACGGATCCCCCGAGCACCGCGCTCTCCTCGCCATGATCGGCTCCCTGGTCGGGGCGGGTCATGGCGGTATCGCATCGAGTGTTTCCGCCCCCGAGCCGGGGGCCGCCGGTGCCGAACCGACGCCCGGCGAAGCTGCCTCGTCGATCTGATCCGTTCCCTCCAACGCCCGCGAGAACGCCATGGCCATCGACTACCGTTCCGAACTTCGCAGGCCCCTTCCGTTCAGCCTCGCCGTCGTGGCGGTGGTGCTCTTGGTCTGGCTCGTCGTTGCCTCCATTGCCGGCGCACGGCAGAGGACCGCCCGGGACCATCGCATCCAGGACCTGGAGACGCGGCAGGTCTCCCTGCAATCGGACCTCGATCAGCAGCGGGCGGCGGCGGGTACCCTCGACGGGCTTCAGGCGAGGATCGCATCGGCCCAGCAGCAGGAGCGGGATATCACTCAGGCCGGCGAACAGGCCAAGACGAAGGCGGCGAGCCTGGCGACGGAACAGCAGGAGGCCGAGCGCAAGGCCGGCGAGGCCAAGGCCACCGCCGAGGCCGAGACGATCAAGCTCACCGGGCTGCAAGCCCAGCTCACCCAAACTGAGCAGAAGCTCGCCCCTATGAAGGAGGCCACCACGGCAGCCGAGCAGGCGGCGACCGCCAGGACCAAGGAACTGTCCGACGTCGGGCGCCGGCTGGAGGAGACGCGCCAGCAGGAGGCAAAGCTGAGGTCCGATATCGCCGCCATGTCCCAGGAGGCGACCGCTAAGACTGCCGACCTCGCCAAGGCCGAGGAGAGCCAGCAGAAGGCGCGCGAGGGCTCGGCTGCCGCTCAGAAGGAGCTGGCCGATGCCCGCGCCGCGACTGAGCAGGCGACGAGGCAGAAGGCCGAACTGGAGCGGGCCGTCGACGGTCTGACCGCCAATCGTGAAAAGCTGGCGAGCGACGTCTCGCAGGCTGGCCAGCAGGTTCAGCAAGCCAAGGATGGGTTGGCTTCGACGCATAAGGAACTCGCCAAGGCGCAGTCCGAGCGGGACAGTGTGATCTCGGAACGGAGCCAGGCTGAGCAGGCTGTCCGGAAGCTGGCTTCCGACCGCGACGGCGCGGCCTCGGCGGTGGAGGCGCTGCAGAAGCGGCAGGCTGACGCCCAGGCGCAGTTGGTGACCCTGACCGAGACGCTGGCCTCCCGCAACAAGGAGATGGCTGCCCTTGAGGACCGGCTGGGGACGACCCGTCAGGAGCTTGCCGCGGCCCAGGCCAAGCTCGCCGAGGCGCGTCAGCAGCTATCGGACCAGCCTCCTGCCATGACGGTGCATCCCGGCCCATCCCAACCGCAAGCGCCTGCCATCGCTCCCAAGTCCGAATGAATCCCCGGGAACGGGGGGCGAAGGGGCGCTGAACCATAATGAGCCCAGCCTCATCTGAGGCTGGGCCCGTCTTTTCGCCGGGCAGGGAACGGACAGGGGGCTGCAGATCGGCGGGATAGGGAGGAAGCGCTCTGACCGGCGAATTTCCGGACGGGGCGTCACAGACGCCCATGGTGGGTGCTTGCTGCGATCTGAACCGCGGTGGTCAATGCAGCTTCGGACTGCATTGTGAATTCCACCCTCGCGTCCGTATTCACGGTTCGCCACCGGAACTGTCCCGCGCGCCGGCCCTTTGCCCAAGACGATGGAAGTCGATCCCGAATGTTCTTTCGAGGTCCTTCCGGACCCATCGGCAATAAACCGGAGGCGACATGTCCAGGACGATCTCAGCCGATTTCAAATCCCGCCGGGATGCGGAGATGGCCGTCGAGCACATCGTGCAGGATCACGGCCTTGATCGGAATGCGGTCCAGGTCGGCCCTGCCTCGGACGAGAACACGGCTGGGACCGAGGCGGCGCGGGCGGATGTCGAGGACGGGCACCTGAAGGCCGGGAATGAGGGCGAACCCGCGCTGACCGGCAAGGTCAGGGTTTCCGTCGCGGTCGACGACGCCATCGCCGAGAAGGTGCTGTCGTCCTTCTCGACCTTCCACGGTGACGTCAGCGGCTGAACCGGCACCCGACGGTCACCCACGGGGGTTCGTCGGCACGGCCGACGCCGGCCCACGGGGACGGCTCCCACCCATCCGCCCTGACGGAAAGAACTGATGACCGGTCCCCTCCATGACCTCGCAGCGGCCGGCGTCGCCATTTGGCTGGATGACCTCAGCCGGCCGATGATCGAGTCCGGCGCCCTTGCGGGGGCGGTCGAGCGCGATGGTGTCATCGGCATCACCACCAACCCGACCATTTTCGCCAAGGCCATCGGGGCCGGCGAGGGCTACGACGGCCACGTGCGCGACCTGGCGCTGCGTGGGACCGCCATCGGCGAGACGGTTCGGCTGCTGACCGCCTGGGACGTCCGGACCGCCTGCGACGTCCTCCGTCCGGTCTACGACCGTACCGGCGGCCGCGACGGCCGGGTATCCATCGAGGTCGATCCGCGCATCTCGGGCGATACCAAGCGTACCGTGGCCGAGGCGCGCGGCCTGTGGTGGCTGGTCGACAGACCGAACCTCTACATCAAGATCCCGGCGACCGATGCCGGGCTGCCCGCCATCTCGACCTGCCTGGCGGAGGGCATCTCGGTCAACGTGACCCTGATCTTCTCGGTGGCGCGCTACGAGGCGGTGCTCGATGCGTTCCTCATGGGACTCGAACGTCGGGCGGCCGCCGGCGAAAGCCTCGCTGGGGTGGAGAGCGTCGCCTCGTTCTTCCTCAGCCGCGTCGACATCGAGGTGGACCGCCGGCTGGCGGAGGGGGCAGGCAATGCGGTCGAACGCGACCGCGTCCGTGGCCAGGCGGCCATCGCCAACGCCCGCTTCGCGTACGGGGTGTGGGAGGACAGCGTCGCCTCCGCGCGCTGGCATGCCCTGAAGGGAGCACGGCCCCAACGCCTTCTGTGGGCATCCACCGGGGTGAAGGACAACGCCCTCGACGACACCCGTTACGTCGTCGAGCTCGCCGGGCCCGAGACGGTCAACACCATGGCGCAGCCGACGCTTCGTGCCGTGGCGGACCATGGCCGTATCCGGCCGGACACGATCCATGCGCCCGCCGGCGCGGCCCAGGCCATCCTCGACGAGCTGGAGCGGCTCGGCATCGACATGGCGGACGTCGCCACCACCCTGGAGGCCAAGGCCGTAGCCTTGTTCGAGGCGAGCTGAGACGAGCTCATCGCCTCTATCACCGGACAACTCGAACGGGCCGGCGCTGGCGTCATGCCGGCGGGGGCGGTCTGCCCCGCATCCGGCCAGGACGCCCCGAAGGGTGCCCCGGCCGCGGCGGCCCCGGTGCGATCAGGGAACCGCGCTCGGACATGAACTTTTCCACGCCGATTGTCCGTTTTTCGACCCGACCGAAACCAGGGGCGAGGCATACGATATGAGCGACACGGTCCCGAACGTCTCCGATGGCCCACACCTGCGCACCATCGCCATGCCACGCGACACCAACGCGGCCGGCGCCATCTTCGGCGGCTGGACGGTGTCCCAGATGGACCTGGCGGGCGGAACCTTCGCCGCCCAGCGCACCAGGGGACGCGTCGCGACCGTCAGCATCGACGCGATGCGCTTCCTACGGCCTATTGCGGTCGGCGACGAGGTGAGTTGCTACTGCGCCCTGCAGCAGGTCGGCGAGACGTCGTTGGGCGTGAAGGTCGAGGTCTGGGTCCGGGATAGGACAGGCGGCGATCCTGAGAAGGTCACCGAAGGGGTCTTCACCTACGTCGCCCTGGACGACGATGGAAAACCGCGAAAGTAGGAGGGGGACCGGCGGAACTGGACATAGCGACATCCGCGGTCCGTGGGCATTCCATCGGACTTGTCCGACAGGCCCGGTCGGCACGGACCCGTCGCCATCGTCGCGGATGGTTCGATTCATTGAACCGAGGTTTCCGAAATCGCTTGAGTCCACATGGAAACCTATGTCGTCGTCGTCGCCGGGTTCGGTGTCCTGGTGCTTCTGACGGCTTGGTTGCCGATGGTGCTTCGGGCTCTGCCCCTGTCGCTTCCCATCTGTTGCGTCGGGATCGGCGCGGCCCTGTCGGTCATCCCCGCCATCGGTGAGCTCACGCCCCATCCCGGCCCCCATGCCAAACTCATCGAGCATGCCACCGAGGCCGTGGTCGTGATCTCGCTGATGGAGGCCGGCCTCAAGATCGACCGCCTCTTCGGTTGGCGGAGCTGGTTGGTGACGTGGCGCCTCCTCGGCATCGGCATGCCCCTGACCATTCTCGCGCTGACCGCGCTGGGGTCGGCCCTTCTCGGGCTCGGTCTTGCCTCGGCCCTTCTCCTAGGGTCGTCCCTGGCCACGACGGACCCGGTTCTGGCATCCGACGTCCAGGTCGGCCACCCCGACGAGGACCACGAGGACGAGCCGCGGTTCGCCCTGACCTCCGAGGCGGGTCTCAATGACGGCCTCGCCTTCCCGTTCGTGAACCTCGCCACCGCTCTGGCTGGTACCGGCGGCCTGGCCGGTCTTTCGTGGTCTCACTGGCTTGCCGTCGACGTCGTCTGGAAGATCGCCGTCGGCGCCGTCCTCGGGGCGGCGATAGGGCGGGCGCTGGGATGGCTGATGTTCCACCTGCCCAACCTGTCGAAGCTCTCCCGCACCGGCGACGGCTTCGTGGCGCTCGGCGTGACCTGCGTCGCCTACGGATGCGTCCAGGTCGTCGACGGCTACGGCTTCGTTGGCGTGTTCGCGTCGGCCGTCTCGCTGCGCTCTTCCAGCCGCGGGCATAACTACCATCGCAAGATGCACGACTACGCCGAGGAGCTCGAACGTCTCCTGATGATGGTTCTGCTCGTCGGGTTCGGGGCGGTGCTTGTCGGCGGGGGACTGCTCCATGACCTGACTTGGCCCGCCGTCGCCTTCGCGCTGGTCGCCCTCCTGATCGTCCGGCCCCTTGGCTGCTGGATCGGCCTGATCGGTAGCGGTCGGTCCGTGGAGGACCGTGCCGTCGTCAGCTTCTTCGGCATCCGCGGGCTGGGGACGGTCTACTACCTGGCGTTCGCGACGGGTCACGCGTCCTTCGAAGGAACGGACCTCCTGTGGTCGACGGCCGGCCTCGCCGTCCTGATCTCCTTCCTCCTACACGGCGTCACGGTCACGCCGGTGCTGTGCGCCCTCGACCGCAGGATGGGACGGGACACGGAAAGCGCCCAGCTGGACCTGACCCTTCCCCGTCCCACGGCCTGACCGCGCGTGGCAAAAGGCCATTTCCTCGTGCCCCCCTCATTAATGGTCGATCAACGGCATACTGCCGGATGCCGATGGACCAGGTGAACAAGTCGACAGCGAACCGAGCTCGCCGACGGGTCGTCCGGCTCGGCGCATGCTGAAACGCAATCTAGTCCCGCGCCTGATATTGCAGTGCAACAACACGCCTTCTCCGCCGTCGTACCGACGCTACCCTCGCAGTGCCGCGTGAGGGTCGGCATCGAGTTAATCGCTCGTCGAGCGCAACTGCGATGCTGCCACCCTCCGAAAGCACCCCGATGCGCCTCGCACCCCTCCTGGCAACCCTCGGCCTCACAATCTCGCCGCTTCCGGCGCTGGCGTCCTCCTGCACCGAGCAGATCGGCACCATCGAGCGCCGCCTCGACAGTGCAGGTGCGGTGCAGGTCGCTGGCCTGCAGGCCGGGCACTCGTTGCAGACGGGCTCGCCGCGCGCGGTGACCGCCGCCCGCAAAGACACGCCCAGCGACCCCGCTACGGTCTCGACGGCCGACCATGTCGTCGGCGCGCGGACCCTGATCCTGCGGGCGGGCGAGGAGGACCGGCGTGGAGACCAGCGCGCCTGCGAGAACACGATGACCGAGGCCAAGGGCATGATCGGCGCCCTTCCATAGGCAAGCGTTCAGACGCGTGGACCTGCCGACACCAGCATAGGGACGCCCGGACATGATTGGACCTGCCGAGATCGATGAGATGCGGCTGGATCTTTTCCATGAACGAGCGGGCACGGCTTTACGATGCCGCCCTGATCCCCCTGAACCGGCACTGGGCCGAGCGCGGCGCCGCCTCGGTCGGCAGCGTCAGCCAGATCTGCGAGCGCGTCTTCGCCCGGGCGGAAGACCGCCCGCTCTCGGACTGGAAGGCGGTCGCCACCGAGGCCGTCGCGGATGCCGGGTTCGGCATCGTCTGGAACGGCGATGCGGTGGCCTCGCTTGAAGCCCACAGGTGATCCGCCATGCTTCCGTGGCGGTCTCGATCCTGATGCACCGCCGTCAAGTTGGCGCCGTGCACTCTTAAGCGGAGGGGCAGATCCAGCCGGGTCCGACATCGGAATCTCGGCGACGGGGGCCCTACGACCTGAGGGCCTCCAGGCGTAAAGGCCGCCGGGGGTCGGCAGGAAACCTCGGGGGCATCCGTATGGCCGCAGGCACCGGAAGATCCGAGGCTGAACTCCGGCGCTCTCGGACACCATCGCGCGACGAGCGCGTTGAACACGCTTTTGCGTTGGAAGTCGGTGCGACAGGGCAGCCCTAAGACCGAAGCCTCCAACCCGCGTCTCAGGATGCAGACCCCGTCCACGCAGTACGTGCAGCCGCCGTTCAACGACCAACGCAGGCAGGCGTCGGGCCTCGCCTGCGGTTGGCCTTCCTATAAGCTCCGCGCGATATGAGTATCGCACGTGCGATCCAGCGCCCGGAGAGCGGTTTTAATCGCTCAGGCAGGTCTTCCCTCGACCTTGGCATAGGTCCCGGAGGAGACCTGATCGGCGAGCTGTGCCTTGAAGTCCCCGATGCCAAGGACCTGCACCGGGTTTCCGCTGTCGTCGAGGAACTCGTAGAGCGCGTCCTCGATGTTGCGGTTGCTGAAGAACACGATGGCGTCCTCGTCGCCGCCGCCCTCCATGTGAGGCTCGCCGTTGGCGGCACCGGAGACGTAGCTTCCGGTCGGACGGACCTCCTTCATCTCCCCGTTCTCGCGGTAGAACCGAAGCTCGCCCTGCATCACCAGGGTGACGTAGGGGCACTTGTGCCGATGGAGCATCACCTTCCGGTTCGCCGCGAACTTGAAGACGACGTCGACGATGCGGTTCTCCTCGTCGACCTTGTAGACGAAGAACGCAATGTGCGGGAGCCAGTCCAGCGTCCGCCAGGTGATGTTGTCCTCGTCGAAAGCATAGTTCTGCATCGGTTGTCCTCCATTTATTATTGTTGTTTGGGGCCGGTCGTGCTTTGCGCACGTGCTCCGGCCCCGTCGGGGGTGGTCAGCCGTGCGGCTCGAACACGACCTTGGTGCAGTTGTCCTTCTTGTCCCGGAACTTCTCGTACAGCGCTGGGCCGTCCTCCAGCTTGGTGGAGCGGTGGCTGATGATGAAGGACGGGTCGATGTCGCCGTTCTGGATGCGCTCCATCAAGGGCTTCATGTAGCGGACCATGTGGGTCTGGCCGGTCTTCAGGGTCAGGCCCTTGTTCATTAGGACGCCGAGCGCGACGGGACCGACCGGACCGGCGAAGACGCCGGGCATCGAGACGTTTCCGCCCGGACGGCAGGCCAGGATCGCTTGGTTCAGGGCGAAGGGACGCTCCAGGCTGACGGTGTGCTCCATGATGGCGGAGGAGACCTTCTGGAGCGTGGTGTCGGCCCCGTGGGACTCCATGCCGACCGCCTCGATGACCGAATCAGGGCCGAGGCCGTGGGTCATCTCCATCAGCGTGTCCTGCACGTTCTCCTTCGACAGGTCGATGGACTCGGCGCCGGCTTCGCGCGCCAGTGCGAGGCGCTCGGGGACGCTGTCGATGGAGATGACGCGCTTGGCGCCCAGCATCAGGCAGCACTTCACCGCGAGCACGCCGACCGGGCCGCAGCCCCAGATCGCCACGGTATCCTCCGGGCCGATGTCGCAGTGCTCCGCCGCCTGATAGGCGGTCGGGAAGATATCGCTCAGGAACAGGACCTGCTCGTCGCTGAGCCCCTCGGGCACGACGATGGGTCCGACGTCGGCGTAGGGCACCCGCAGGTACTCGGCCTGGCCGCCGGCGAACCCTCCGGTGATGTGCGAGAAGCCGAACAGGCCGGCGAGCGGATAGCCGTAGGTCTCCGCCTGCATCTTGCCGTTCGGGTTGGTGCGCTCGCAGCAGCTCCAGTTGCCCCACTTGCACTGCCGGCACTCGCCGCAGCAGATGGTGAAGGGCACCACGATGCGGTCACCGACCTTGAGCTTTTGGTTGTCCTTGCCGACCTCGATGACCTCGCCCATGGTCTCGTGGCCGAGGACGTCGCCGCACTCCATCGTTGGCATGAAGCCGCCCATGAGGTGCAGGTCGGAGCCGCAGATCGCGCAGGCGGTGACCTTGATGATGACGTCGCGCCCGTGCTCGATCTTGGGATCAGGCACGGTCTCGCACGAGATCTTGCCTCGGCTCTGCCACGTGAGTGGTTTCATCCGGCGACGCTCCTGTGCGGGGTGTGCCGACAGGATGACCCCCACCGCTACCACCAGGGAGGTAATGTCCGACGCGCGCGCCTGATCCGGATGGGGGCGAAACTTCTCCACCTACGGATGACCGTCGCGGATCACCGAGATTTCCATCCGGTAGAGTGAATCTGACGCCTGGCTCACTGCTGCCGGGGCTGCTTTCGACCTAAATAGGTCGTCCCGTTGATCTTCGGAGCGGCCGGAAAGCGATCATAGGCCCGCTCCCAATCCCTATGGCCTACGGTGATCTGTGCACGCCTGTCAGCGGCGCGCGACGAAGCGACGAAGCTTGCCGGGGCCATCCTTCGTGATGGCCTTGCCGTGCCCAAACGCGACGGCCTGGAAGTCGAGCGCCGCGAGCTTGCGTTGGCTGGCCCGCCCTTCTGCTTCGTTCTCGAACGCGATCGGGTCGCTCACACCCAGGATGTTGATGAACGTATCGCCGCCGAGCAGGAGCCGTCCGCCTCGCCACATCAGAGCGACCTGTCCGGCGCAATGACCGGGTACGTGTATCGCGTGCAAGCCACCCAAGATCGGCAGCGTCTCACCGTCAGCGATGTGCTGGTCGATCGGGAATGGCTGCATGCGCTCGTTCTGATCCCAAACAAGCTTGTACATCAGTGCGTGCACGAGGCCGGGCGCAGGGGCCATCGGCCGGAACGGGCCGCCGCTTTCTGCCAGGGGAGCGTCGGCGGCATGCATGTAGGTCCGTGCACCCGTCGCGCGGATGATGGCGGCCGCGCTCCCGATGTGATCGGGATGCACGTGCGTGAAGACGAGGTGCTTCAGGTCTGAGGGACGCCGACCGAGTTTGCTGATCGCGTCGAAGACGATCTGCTCCTTGCCGGAGAAGCCCGCGTCGATCAGGGCCAGTTCCTCACCCTGACGCAGCAGGATGGCGTTGCCGTTGCCCAGCGCCAACAGCCAAGCATCCTCGACGATCTGCTGCATGATCATGGCCTCTGCGTCTTCGCCCTGGCTGAGATGCACTCTCGCCAGGACCGTGTTACCATTGGCAACATACGCTCAATGTTACCACCGTCAACACACCGCACGAGGTTCTCGTGAACACAGTCGCGTCAGCAGCCCCGTACCACCACGGCGATCTGCGCCGTGCCCTTCTCGACAGCGCCACGGCGATCCTGACGGAGACGGGGCGGTGGGACTTCTCGCTGCGCGAAGTCGCCCGCCGCGCCGGGGTGAGCCATGCAGCGTCCTACCGGCATTTCACGGATAAGGAGGCGCTGATCGCCGCGGTGGCACTCACGGGTTACGAGACGCTGAATACCCGCATGACCACTGCGATTGATGAGGCCACGGGTGCGGTCGGGACCCTGCGGGCCATCGGGCAAGCCTACATCGGGTTTGGCGTGGCGAACCCCGCCCTCTACCGGCTGATGTTCGGTCAAGCCCTGCCCAGCATCGAGGGCCTTCCGCCAGCGGTATTGGCTGTCCTGACCGAGGCGCGTGCGGTGCTGCGGGGCGTGATCCTGGCCGGTGCACGCGCGGGCGCATTCGCGATCGACCCGGAGGATGAGCAGGAGGTCTCGGTGGCGGTCGTCACCGCATGGTCGCTCGTTCACGGGTTCACGCTGCTGACGATCGACCGTGTGGTGGACCGCGAGGTTCGCCCCCAAGTGATCGACCCCTTAGCGGCCCGCGTGGCCGAGCGCTTGATCATCGGCCTGTTGCCGACACAAGGTAGAAAATAGGTTTGATGCTGGTTCGCCTGCGGATCGGGATCGCCCGAGCGCAAGCAGGCGGTGATGTCCGCGTTAGCGTATGCGACGCCGGAAACCAGACAGTCTCTTATCCACCCAACCCGGTCACGCGATCCGCCCCCGGCATCCGCATTAAGCGGAAAATGCCCAGGCTCATTCCCGGTGGCGCATCGCATCGACCAGCGAAGCGAAGGCCGTCGTGGTCGGTGCGTCAAAGAGGGTTGGCCCCCCGCCGATCCGCGCGTTCCGCTTTTCTCGGGCTTGGCGACATACAGCTTCACCTAGCGAATATGTCTTAGGACCAAGCTTGGTCGAGATCCTTCGTGGGCATGTGCAGGCCATGGAACGTGCCAGGGTGGCTTCTGGACGACGAAACCAAGAATCACGAGGCATGAATTCCGGGGCAGCGGGACAACTATCCAAATGCCCGGCCGGAACCGGGACCAGGGCTGGTCTGCCGGCCGTTGGGTAACCCTCGGTACCGCAAAGCCTCGACAATGAGCGCGAACGCCGGGGAATGCTGTCGACGGCTCGGGTAATAGAGGTGATAGCCCGGAAATGGGTCGCACCATCGCTCCAGCACCTGCACAAGCGTTCCCTCGTCGACATGCCCCATCACCATCCCCTCCGGCAGGTAAGCGAGACCGAAGCCGTCCAGGGCGGCGCGCAGGAGCATGCCGGCGTCGTTGAAGGTCAGTTGCCCTTCCACTCGGACCCGCGTCTCGCGACCGCCCTCGTCGAACTCCCAGGCATAGAGGCCGCCCAGCGTCGGCAGCCGGTGGTTGATGCAGGTGTGGGACACGAGGTCCTGCGGGGCGCGCGGCTTCGTCCAGGTGGCGAAGTACGAGGGCGCGCCCACCACCGCCATCCGCATCGGCGGTCCGATGGGGACGGCCACCATGTCCTTGGCGACGATGCCGCCCAGGCGTACGCCCGCGTCGAAGCGCTCGGCGACGATGTCGGTCAGGACGTAGTCCGTGACCAGCTCGACCTTGATGTCGGGATAGTCCCTCAGGAACGGCGCCAGCGCCGGCCAGACCACAGCGCCGGCGGCATAGCCGTCCGCGGTGATGCGAACGCTGCCGGAGGGCCGGTCACGCAGGTCGGTCAGCGCCGCCAGGCCGGCCTCGATCCCGTCGAGGTGCGGCCCGACCGTCTCCAGCAGCCGTTCGCCCGCCTGCGTCGGCGAGACGCTGCGGGTCGTACGCGTCAACAGCCGCAGGCCGAGGCGCTCCTCCAGCCCGCGCACCGTCTGGCTCAGAGCTGATTGCGACACCCCCAACTGCGCGGCCGCCCGGGTGAAGTTGCGCTCGCGCGCGACGGCCTGGAAGGCGACGAGATCGCCGATGTCTGCCCGCGCCATTCAGTAGCTCCGCTTATAACCTCATGCAGCTTCTAGCGGCTAATCGACCGCCCGGGCGAGACCTAGATTGCCGTCATGCACCGCGGCCTTCGATGCCGCACGTCACCGTCAGGATCGCCTCGGGACGGACCGAGGCGCAGAAGTTCGAGCTCGCCGACGCGATCACGCGGGCTGTCGTCGCCGTCGCCGGTGTCGGCGAGGACGCCGTATCGGTCGGGATCGAGGACGTGGACCGCGTCGACTGGGTCGAGGCGGTCTACCGGCCCGAGATCCTGGCCAAGGCGGACACCCTCTACAAGAAGCCGGGATACGACCCGCTATGACCGCAGCATCGACCGCCGCGATCCGGACGGTCCGTCCGTCCCTGGCCACCCTCCTCGTGGGGCTGGCCCTGCACACGGTCCCCGTCCGCGCCGCGGACGAGGCCGCCCCCGGCGAGGTGACGGTCATCCGTGCGGGGTCGCGGCCCACCGTGAAAGGACCAGCCGAGCGCTTCACGGGCGCTGTGCGCGTCGATGAACTGTTCGCCGTCCACCGGCCGTCGCGCGTCTCCGGCGGGAGCGTGACCTTCGAGCCGGGCGCGCGCTCGGCCTGGCATACGCACCCGTCCGGCCAGACGCTAATCGTCACCGCCGGCGTTGGATGGGTGCAGCGGTGGGGCGGGCCGATCCTGGAGATGCGGCCGGGGGACGTCGTCTGGATCCCGCCCGGGGTCAAGCACTGGCACGGCGCCGCGGCGACCACCGGGGTGACCCACCTCGCCATTCAGGAAGCGGTCGACGGCCGGAACGTCGAGTGGCTGGAGAAGGTCACCGACGAGCAATACGCGGGCATGCCGCACGCACCGTAATCGAACCGCCCGAGCCGCGCCCCGAGGGCAGGCACGGTCCTTCCGAATAACCGCATCGACCGCACGAACCGGAGAGATCCGCATGAACCCGACGTACGACTTCAAGGGACAGGTCGCCCTCGTCACCGGTGCGAGTTCCGGAATGGGGCTCGCGACCGCGCAGGCCTTCGCCGCCTCGGGCGCCTCGGTCGTCCTCAGCGACATCAACGAACAGGCCCTGCACCGGGCTACGGCGGAGATCACCGCGGCGGGCCACTCGGCCATCGCCGTCACGTGCGACGTGACCGACGAGGGCCAGGCCGCCGCCCTTGTCGCGCGGGCGGTGTCCGAGTTCGGCCGCCTCGACATGGCCTACAACAACGCCGGCATCCTCGGTCCGATGGGCGACATGACCGAGGAGACGGGCGAGGGCTTCGACGCGGTCGTCGCCGTCAACCTGCGCGGCGTCTGGACCTGCATGAAGCACGAGCTCCTGCAGATGCGGAAGCAGGGGAGCGGAGCCATCGTGAACTGTTCGTCGCTCGGCGGCCTGGTCGGACTGCCGGGCCGGGCCGCCTACCACGCCTCGAAGCACGGCGTGATCGGCCTGACCAAGGGTGCCGCCCTCGACAACGCGACGCGTGGCATCCGCGTGAACGCGATCTGCCCCGGCTGCATCGACACGCCGATGGGCGACGGCATCGACCCGGCCGCGATGAAGGAGTTCCTGAAGGACCAACCCATCGGCCGGATGGGTCGCGTCGAGGAGATCGCCAGCACGGTCCTGTGGCTGTGCAGCCCCGGGGCGAGCTTCGTCCTCGGCGTGGCGCTTCCTGTCGACGGCGGCTTCGTCGCCCACTGAGCGGCGCTCGGCCACCCCAACCTGGACCTCATGAAGGGTAGCGCGGGCATGAATCCCGACGACGTCCAGATCCTGTTCGCGCACCTCCAGACCTCGCTCGTCGCCGGCAGCCGAACGGTCCCGCCCGAGGCCCTGGCCGGGGCGGCGACCGCCCTCGCGGAGGTCGGTGCTGCGCTCGGGCTGCCGATGACCTTCGCCGTGGTCCCGGAGCGGGGGGACCTCGTCCCGGGACTGGCGGCGCATGCGAACGAGGCCACCACGTTCCCGCGCCATGCGGCGAGCCCGTTCCTCGACCCGGCGACGCGGGAGACTCTGGCCGCGAACGGGCGCGGGACCCTCGTCGTCGCCCTTCGCCACGGAGGTGGCGACCCTGAACGCATGCCTCGACGCGATGGCGGCGGGCTACGCCGTGCATCTGCCCGTCGATGCGACCGGCGGTTTGCCGGAGCGGACGGAAGCGGCGGCCCTGAGGCAGGTCGAACGTGCCGGAGGCGTCGTCACCTGCGTCCGCAGCCTGGCCTCCCGGCTCGCGCCGGACTTCGCCGTCCCGCCGGGCCTGAACGTCTTCGCCACGCTGCAGGCCGGCCTGCCGACCTGAAACCCGAACCGGCGGCGGCATCGCCCGTCAGCCCGGAAGCCACGGAGTTCAACATGCGAGGCAATCAAGCCGGTGGAGGAGAGGCCGGTTCCCCAGGGCGGCACCGTCCCCGGCGAGCGCCTCGCGCCCACACATCCGTTCTCGCCCGCCATGCCGGCGTTCCGGGGGGCGGTCATGCGCGAGGCCGACATGTGCCGTCACCCCCGTCGACCAGATGATCTGCCGCATCAAGTTCCGGCGGATGCGCTACGAGCGCACCCTGACCCCCGTCGGCATGGACCGACCGACCCTCGTTCAGCCCGGGTACGGCGGCGGCGTGAACTGGGGCAGCGTCTCGGTCGACTTCGACCACGGGATCATGGTCGCGGCCTGGATGAACCTGCCGACGCAGGCCCAACTCATCACCCGCGCCCAGGCCAAGGAGAAAGGCCTGAAGATCGCCGACGGAATGGGACCCGTCCCGACCGACGCACCGATGGAGGACACGCCCTATGGTGCCGTGCTCGGGCCGTTCCTGTCGCCGCTCGGAGCGCCGTGCAGCGCGCCACCCTGGGGGTTGATGACCGCGGTCGACCTCGGAACCGGTCGGGTGATCTGGAGCAAGCCGTTCGGCACGGCCTACGACACCGGCCCGCTCGGCATCCGTTCGCACCTGCCCCTTCCGATGGGCGTCCCCTTCTCGGGCGGGGCGATCACGACCCGCGGGGGCTTGGTCTTCATCGCGGCGTCCGTCGAGCAGGCGTTCCGCGCCTACGACGTCGCGACCGGCGAGGAGGTGTGGAAGGTGCGCCTCCCGGCGGGTGGCCAGGCGACGCCGATGACCTACCGCTCACCTAAGAGCGGGCGGCAGTTCGTGGTCATCGCGGCCGGCGGCAAGCCGACGCTGAAGACGAAGCAGGGCACCAAGATCGTGGCCTACGCACTGCCTCGCTGAGGCGCTCGATGGAACTCGGGCGTCGAAGAATGGCATGTCGGAAAAGGAATTGAGAGCGATGCGTCCGAGGATCATCTGCCACATGGTGACGTCCATCGACGGACGCCTCCATCCCAGCCGGTTCACCGTCCCTGTGGCCGGCGTGGACAAGGACAGGCTGCGGCGGCACTACGACGAGGTCTCGCCCCGACTCGGTGCCCGGGGCTGGATGTGCGGTCGCGTGACCATGCAGGAGATCTCGAAGGGGAAGGGCCGGACGGTTACCAGCCCCGGCATCACCTCGCGCGAGGCGTTCGTCGGCGACCGTGGGGACCGGGACCTTGCGGTCGCCATCGACCCGAACGGCAAGGTCCACTACGGACAGGATCACCTGCACGGCGACCACGCCGTGGCCGTCCTCTCGGAAGGGGTGTCGGACACCTACCTGGCGGAGTTGCTTGAGGACGGCGTGTCCTACGTCTTCGCCGGCCCGGACGGACGGGACCTCGCCAAGGCCATGGACGCGCTTGGCGAGACGTTCGGCGTGGAGACCTTGCTGCTGGAAGGGGGCGCCGGCATCAACGGCGCCTTCCTGAAGGCCGGGCTGATCGACGAGATCAGCGTGCTCATCCAGCCGGCCGTCGACGGCCTCGCAGGCGTGCAGAGCATCTTCGAGTACCGGGGCGGGCCTGACGAGCGGCCGGGTGCCGGACAGGCCCTCCGGCATATGTCCACGGAGACGCTCGAAGGCGGGATGGTGTGGCTGCGGTACCGGGTGGAGCAGGCTCCGACCTGATCCAAGTGGTCTGAACAGCACTCGTGACGTGAGGAGCCCAGCGGTACGAGACGGTACCTAATCGGGGCTTTGCCCGTGCCATTTCTAGTGCCCTGCCAGAAAAAAGCCGAGTCCCGCCCAGGGGATCGATGGTTTGGACGGACCGTTATGAGCGGTCGGCTCCAACCGTTGAGCTACAGGCCGCTCAACAACGAGAAACCCGCCCCAATCTGTACCCGGCCGGTTTTGCAGGATGTCCTCCCTATGCGACCAGCTCTTGCAGTGGCTTCCCCTTCTCGACGACGTAGACCGAAAAGACCGTGATGGTCCTGTCGCCGATCACGGTGTAGCCCGAGTGATGGGCGCCGCGCGGGATAATGCCGTTCTCGCCTGGGACGCGCTCCCGTGGCGGCCGGCCGGGCTCCTGCACCGTGCCGCCCTCCAGCACGAAGAACGTCTCCTCGCCGTGATGGAAGTGACGCGGTGACGTCGCGCCCGGCCGGAACTCGACCAGCTGTGTGATGATCTCAAGGTGATCGGAGGCGGTGACCGGCGACCGGCTGAGCTCAATTCGCTTGATCGCCGGAGCAGGTTCAGGGTCCGAGTCCACCATTTGCCCCTCAGGATCGACGCCGGATGGTGCGGAGCCAACGCCGGAAGCGGATCCAGCGCGTCTGAACAAGCACGCGGATCAACGTGCTCCGGCGCATCGGCGGCTTCCTGGGCGGTGGCAGCTCAACCGGCATCTTGAAAGCGTATCACAGAACGCAAAAAACCGTCCGACTTGCCGGCCGCACGAATACCGGCCGGCGGCGCCTCAGTGCCACGGCGGATCGAACCAAGCGCGTACAGTCGACGGGATCGGGCTCATTACCTCGGCCGTCGGCTTCGGTTGTGCAGCGATTGGCTTGGATGGTGCGTCGAGGCGCTTATTGGCAATCGCACCAGTCATCGCCGGTTCGGACCAGCCGGCCACCTGTTTTTCCTGTTGCATGGCCGGAGTAGGCAATTTTCGTTCGACGCCCAGGTACGTCACAGTCAGCCCAACTCCGATCAAGACGAACGCAAGTCCGTCGACGATTAGGTGGCTGATCCTCGCCATCGCTCGTGCTCCAGTCTTGGAGAGCGACAGCTAGCGCCGAACACTTAACGATCTGACGCCCTGAAACGAAAAACCGATCCGGCCTGCCGGCAGCTGATCTCGGCCTAGTTGGATCAATAGGCCAGTGTGCCATGATAGCTGCTGTCCTGGAGAGCGCCGATGCCCGAGTCCTCCTATGCCGCGCAGTCTCCGTTGTGGGTGGCAGTTCGAAGCCGCTGCCCGCGGTGTGGGCGTGGACACCTGTTCCGAGGGTTCCTCTCGCTCGCGCCTCAGTGCGATGCGTGCGGCCTGGATTACAGCTTTGCCGACCCAGCGGATGGTCCGGCCTTCTTCGTGATGATGACTGCGGCGATACCGGCGACGGCGTTCGGTGTCTGGCTCGAGCTGACATACTTGCCGCCGCTCTGGGTACACGCCGTTACGACTCTGCCGATTGTGCTGATCGCTTGCACCCTGCCGCTGCGCTTCTTCAAGGGCTGGCTGGTGGCTGAGCAGTATGTCCACAAGGCTGAAGAGGGGCGTATCGCGAGGCCAGTGCCTCTACCGCGGGATCCAAGATGAAACGGCCCCCGCCGTTCTCCTGAAAAAAAAATTCGTCCCGGCTTGCAGGACGCGTCGGATCCTCAGCCATGGCGCGCGGTCAGGCCTTCGTCTCCTTGCGCAGCCTCATCCCCGGCCACTCGCTGTTCTCCTGGATGAAGATGACGCCGACGGCTTCCAGGGCGGAAAGGCTTAGAAGAGCGCCACGAGCGCAACGCCGGCCACCATCAAGAGGCCGCCCAGAACACGCCAGAGGCTGGCCGGGTGCTCCTCAAAACCCACCCAGCCGAAATGGTCTAGCAGGATCGAGGTGACGACGCCTGCGGTGACCAAGAGGCCGAGGAACACCCCGGCTCCGACTTGGCGGGCGACCAGCAGTTGGGTGGTCACGATCCCGCCACCCAAGATACCGCCACCCCAGGCCCACCACGGTACCTGTGACAGCTCCTGCGGCGTTGGCCATGCCAAGCGACGGGACACAAGGCCAGCGACCAAGACAGTCAACGCCGTGCCGATCCCGACGACCAGACCGGCGACAAGAGGCTGTGAAAAGCTTCTGGCCAGCGTACTGTTCTGGCCGGGCTGGATGGCATTCGCGATCCCGGCGATCAGCACGGCGCCGTAGAGGTACCACATGGTCGAGATCCGATCGGTGAGATCTCGCTAGGTAGGGCGATAAGCGCCTCTTCCACGAGGCGGAGGATGGGGTCAGGAGCGGTACCGCCCCACCTCAAGGCCCTTGAGCGGTACGCCGGTCCTGAACCGATCATACTTGCGGCCGAGGATGTCGAGCGCGGGACCTGTTGAAGCCACGACAAGCGGGCGATCGATCTCGCTGGCAATGCGGAGTAGTCGATCGCGGAAGG
>NZ_JAKSXX010000233.1 GCF_022829385.1 Methylobacterium sp. J-070
CATCAGCTAACAGTGCGGGCGTGCCGGGAGGCAATCCGGCGTATCCTCAGCCTGCCGTGCGTAGCGTGAACCCATGACGGCGGTTGAAAAAGCGAACGATGATCTGGTCGAGGCTGCGGTGCTGGAACGAGCGCAGCGGACCAGCGTGCCGCCTTCATCGCTGCCGCGCGGACGGAGATCGCATCAGAGGGGAATACAGCCGACCGACCGGAGGGGCTCCAGCTTCCGAGCGCAGATGCGAGCCTTGGCATTCTCGCGCTGTATGAGAGCCATAGCAATGCGCTGGCCGCGACGGCCACGCTGGTCGCGGCCGGCATCTCTCAGCAAGCGATCCAACTCGTGGTCGCCCCCCCGCCGATCCGGATGCCGGCTGCGCCGAGGCGGGAGCACCGCTTCCCGACGGCTCAGGCCTTCGAGATAGGCTCGGGACGATCGGCGTACCTCCAGAGGCGCTGGAGGCCTGCTGCGCGCGGCTGAGGCAGGGCGCGGCGATGCTGAACCTCGTGATCGCGGACGGCCAG
>NZ_JAKSXX010000236.1 GCF_022829385.1 Methylobacterium sp. J-070
CATGGCCGCCATGCCGCAGAAATGCAGGACGCCGATCGCGGCGACCAACAGCGGCGCTCCAACGCGTCGGATGTCGCGGCGGCGCTCTCCCGTCACCACCAAGGCCGCACCAAACATGAGCAGGCTCGTCGGTAGGGACACGGCCAGTAGAGACGGATCCCACGTGACGGTACCGGCGACGAGGTAGGAAGCCTCGCCGAGGTAGTGCAGCGCTGCGATGCTACTGCCGAGGAGAACGCCGATGAGAAAGCGATGGGCTCGCTTGCGCTGGCCGATCGCGAGGGTGACGCTGATCCCGATGCCCGCAATGGCGACTAAGAGTGACAGGGCCGTCAGATAGAGATCGAACCCAGCGGGCATGCCTGGCCGGAATGCCAGGAGGCCGATCATATGGGTGGCCCAGGCGGTGCAGCCTGAAGCGACGATGCTGGCACCAGCCCAGAGCGTGGCGGACCGGCCTTCGGAGCGCGCCGCATGGGTCGCGACCGAGAACGAGCCGTAGACGCCGACGACGCAAATCCCTGCGGCGAGTAGGATCAACTGATGATCGTGCGCCTGGGTAAGGCAGGTGTAGACGGATCGCATGGCAAGCTCCGAGGCATTGAGCCTGGGCTCGACAAGTTAATTAATAGGCACACTTTGGAAAAGGCTATCATTAGTAAGATAGAGATAGAGTTTGTTTCTATTTAAAACCATCATATGATAATTTTTTGAGGTAATATTTTGAAACAAGCGGTTGAATTCGACGGAAATGAAAAATCATTTTTCAAGAAGGATGCAGGAAAATTATCATTGCAAATTCCGCTCGCCGGCCATGCACGTGATGAGCTAACTGCTCCTTCAACGCTTCCATAGCGTGACGGTACCATGACAGCCTTCGAACTCATCCGCGCGTTGGCGCATGATGCCACCATCGGGATCGTCGTCACCGACACGGTGGTCGAGGCACCAGGACCGACGATCGTCTACGCCAACCAAGCGTTCGGACAGCTTGTCGGGTGCAGCGTGGACGACATCATCGGGCAGAGCCCGCGCTTTATGCAGGGCAAGGAGACGCGGCGCGAGACGCTCGATACCTTCCATCGCGCCCTCGATGCCGGCGAGCGCTTCCACGGCTACCTGACAAACTACCGCGCCGACGGCACCAAGTACCGTGCCGAGATCGATTGTCGGCCGCTGCGTGCCGCCGACGGACGGATCGAGAACTTCGTCGCGTTCGAGCGGGAGGTGATCCGCCGGGTTGGACGCCCTGCCGTCAGCGCAGCCGGCCGCTATGAGCCAGCTGTCGCAAGCAACGATGGGTTAACCAACACCTTGCGCAACCTCTCCATATTCGAGCACGCATAAGTTGTATTATGCTGATCACGGAGACGTGAATACAATATTTGTATGCTGATTTGGACCAATATCTGCCAAGTGCAGTGTGATGCGCGATAAATTTAATGGATAAATAACGATCATTGCGCAGTGTTGCGCGAAGCTGAGATGGAACTGAATGACGCATCAGCGGGCCGCTCCGCTGGCCTCCCGTTCTGCCGGACAGCAGCCTAAGATCCGGGAGGGAACGACCAGTTTCGGTGGAACGCACACGCACGCCGATCAGGCAGCCAAGCTCGACGTGCTAGATCGCTCGCAGGCGGTCATCGAGTTCGCCCCCGACGGCACCATCCTTACCGCCAACGCCAACTTCCTGACGGCCATGGGCTACACGCTGCCCGAGGTGCAGGGACAGCACCA
>NZ_JAKSXX010000243.1 GCF_022829385.1 Methylobacterium sp. J-070
GGTGTGGTCGTCGTTCCCGAACCACACGGCGCCGACGTAATTGCCGGTGTAGCCCACGAACCACGCGTCCCGGTAGGCGTTCGTGGTCCCGGACTTGCCCGCGACCTTCACGCCTTCGAGCTGGGCCCGTTTGCCGGTCCCTTCCTCGACCACCTTGTTGAGCATGAAGTTCATGTCGCCGACCACTTGCGGCGAGAGCACCCGCTCCGGCGCCTCGTCGGCGTGGCGGTAGATCACCTCGCCCGAGGAATTCTTCACCTCCATGGCCGCGTAGGGCTTGGCACGGAAGCCGCCGTTGGCGAAGACCGCGTAGCCGGCCGCCTGATCGATCACCGTCACCTCGTCCGAGCCGATCGGCATCGAGACCGTGTCGATCAGGTTCGAGGTGATGCCCATCCGGTGGGCCGTCTCGATGATCTTCGCGCGGCCCGCCTTCGCGGCCCGGGCCTCGTGGGTGATGCCCATCCCCTTGCCCAGCGCGATCGAGATCTTGATCGGGATCGTGTTGATCGACTTCGCCACGGCGAGCCACATCGGCACCCGGCCGGCATAGGAACGGCCGTAATTCTGCGGGCACCAGTTGCCGATGCAGACCGGGCTGTCGACCACGACGGTCTCGGGCTTGAACAGCCCCGAGGCCAGCGCCGCCGAGTAGACGTAGGGCTTGAACGAGGAGCCGGGCTGGCGCAGCGCGTCGGTGGCGCGGTTGAACTGGCTCTCGCCGTAATCCGCGCCGCCGACCATGGCGCGCAAGGCGCCGTCGGGGTCGAGGATGACCATGGCGGCCTCGTCCACGTCGAGGGCGTCGCCGGATTTGCGGAGCGTGTCGGCGACCACCTCGTCGGCGCGCTTCTGGATCGCGAGATCGAGGGGCGTCTTCACGATCAGCACGCGGTCGCTGCGCAGTTTGCCGGCGTCGGCCATGGCCTTGATCTCGCCGAAGGCCCAGTCGAGGTAGTAGTCGGCGGTGATGTCGCGGGTCCGGGTCACCGGCGTCGCCGGGTTGCGCAGGGCCGTCTGGATCTGGCCTTCGGTGACGAAGCCCGCCTCCACCATGTTGTGCAGCACGTCGGCCGCGCGGGCCCGCGCCGCCGGCAGATTGACGTGCGGGGCGTACTTCGTCGGCGCCTTGAACAGGCCCGCCAGCATGGCGGCTTCCGCGAGGCTGATGTCCTTGAGCGGCTTGCCGAAATAGTAATCCGCCGCCGCCACCGCGCCGAAGGTGCCGCCGCCCATGTAGGCCCGGTCGAGATAGAGCTTCAGGATCTCGTTCTTCGTGAGATGGCTCTCCAGCCACAGCGCCAGGAACGCCTCGTTGACCTTCCGCTCCAGGGAGCGCTCGTTCGTCAAAAACAGGTTCTTGGCGAGCTGCTGGGTGATGGACGAGCCGCCCTGCGTGCCGCTGCCGCCCTTCGAGTTGTTCACCAGCGCCCGAAGGGTGCCGATCGGGTCGATGCCCCAGTGCTCGTAGAAGCGCCGGTCCTCGGTGGAGACCAGCGCCTTGATCATGATGTCGGGAAACTCGTCGAGCTTGAGCGAGTCGTCGTGCTTGATGCCGCGCCGCCCGACCTCGGTGCCGTAGCGGTCGAGGAAGGTGACGGCGAGGTCCTGCTGCTTGAGCCAGTTGTCGCTTGTGAGCTGGAAGGCGGGCTGCGCCAGCGCCAGCATCACGACGGCGCCGCCGGTCCCGATCGTGACGCCCTCGCTCGTCAGGTCCAGGACGGCGCGCTTCCAGCCGCGCACCGCGAAGCGGCTCATGAAGCGCTGGAAGCGCCCGTAGGCGTCGCCGGTGGACTGGCCGCTGTCGTACAGGGTTGCGTTGACCCAGGCGTCGAACGCGAGCGCGGCGTGCTCGAGGCGGATCCTGATCTCGCTGATCGTCGGCAGGCGCACGATGTCGAACCCGGCTTGTCGAGCGCCTTGGCGGCGGTGTGGATCGAGCGCCCGCACCGCGGGCAGGCCCCGCGGCCGAGACACCGCGCGGCGTCTCCGTCCATAGCAGGATCCTGAGGCGTCCGCGAGGCTCTGCGCAGTCTTGCGAATCGCCGCGGACGATCGCGGGGCGATGCGCGCCGGTCGCAGGCGAGGGGCGGCCGAAGCCGGCGCCTCCGGTTCAGGGGGGCCGCCGCCTCCGGTTCGGGCGCAGCCGGCAACGCTTGCTCCGCTCCAACGGCTCGGGCAGAGAGACGCATCCCGATCGAGAGACCTGACCGATGCCCAAGCCCGAGGCGCCGCGCCGCGGGGCAGTCGAGCCGTTCTGGCAGACCAAGACGCTCGAAGCCATGACCCCGTCCGAGTGGGAGAGCCTGTGCGACGGGTGCGGCCGGTGCTGCCTGCTGAAGCTCGAGGACGAGGATACCGGCGAGGTCCACCACACCGATATCGGCTGTACCCTGCTCGACGGCCTCACCTGCCGGTGCCGCGACTATCCCCGCCGGCAGAAGCGCGTGCCCGACTGCGTGCGCCTGACCCCCGAGGCGGTCCGGACGATCGCCTGGCTGCCGCCGACCTGCGCCTACCGCCTCGTGCGGGACGGCGAGCCGCTCTATCCGTGGCATCCCCTGATCTCGGGCCGGGCGTCGAGCGTGCACGAGGCCGGCATCTCGGTCCGCGGCCGGCTCGCCGGCAACGAGGAGGAGTTTTCCGAGGAGGAGCTGCTGGACCGGATCGTCGATTGGCCGGGCCTCGATCCGGACGCGCGATAGGACCGTTTTTCGGTCGGGCCGTCTCCGGTCGGCCAATCCGCGGTCGGGCTGACGGAGGGCGCCGGCGTCCCGATCCGGTGGATCCGCTCAGCCGAGCCCGGCGTCCCGGCCGAGCAGCCGTCCACCGCCCAGCCCGTTCGCCGCGATGACGATGGCGACGGCCGCGGCGTGGATCAGCAGGTCCGTCGCCGTGGCGTCGTGCGGATGGACCGGGATCAGCAGCGCCGCCGCCGCCGCCGCCACCGCGAGACCGCCCAGGGCTGCCGTGAGATTCGGCCGCAGCGGGCAGGCGCGGCGCAGCATGACCACGATCAGGACCGACAGCGGCACCGAGACGCAGATCAGGAAGCTGAAGCAGCCGGTCACCGTATGGGCGCCGGGGATGTCCGTCCCCGGGGCGATCCACTCGCGCAGGCAACCCAGGCCGCTGGCGCCGATCCACAGGGCCAGCGGCGGAAGCGGCAGGAGCGCCCAGCGGCCGGATCGGCCCGGTACGCTGGTGGCGAAGGCCGCGAAGGCCGCGGTGATGGCGGTCAGCACGGCGCCGATCCCGGCCAGCGCCAGATCCGGCACGCGCAGGCGCAGCATGAGGCGCGCCGGGTCCGCCTGCGTCGCCAGCATCAGACCGATCAGCAGGGCCGCGCCGAGCCAGAGCGCCGCACGGACCGCCGGCGCCGGGAGCCGGCGCACCGGCTCCAGGCCGCCCGCGAGATCCTCGACGAGCCGCTCGTGGCGTGAGAGTCCGCAGCCGGCGCGGTCGGCCATCACTCCCTCTCCTGCGTCAGGCTGGCGCGCAGGGCCTTCAGCGCCCTGTGCAGATTGACCTTGAGCGCGCCCTTGCTGCGTCCGGTGAGCGCCGCGGTCTCGTCGAGCGACAGCTCGCGCAGGCCGAGATGCTCCACCGCCTGCCGCTGCCCGTCGGGGAGCGCCGCGACGGCCCGCGCCAGGGCGGCGGCGCGGTCCTGCGCCTCCAGTCCCTGCCCGGGGGCGGGCCCGGGATCGGCCTCGGCCTCGTAGGCCAGGGGGTCGTTGACTTCCCGGGGGCGGCGGCCGGCCCTGCGCAGGCGGTCGATCGCCCGCCGCTGGGTGATCGCCCGCAGCCACGGCAGGAACGGCCGCGCCGGATCGTAGCTCGCCCGGGCCCGATGGACGGTCATCAACGCGTCCTGAACGACATCGTCCACCGCCTCGCCGCGCACGCCCTGGGCCCGCGCCATCGCCGACACGACCGGCAGGCAGGCCGTGAGCAGGGCGCGGTAGGCCGCCGCGTCGCCGCCCTGCGCCGACGCCATCAGGGCCGCCAGGTCGTCTTCGAGCGCCATCCGGACTCCGCCGCCCTGCCGTTCACCGGCCCGCGTCGTATCTACCCTGCGGTCGGATCCCGACGCCAGCACCCATCCGGCCGCCTGGAGCCCGCCGGAAACCGCCAGGATCATCGCAGGGCCTCCCGGGCCTTCGCGGCATCGGCCGGTTCGAGGCGGGCCGCGCCGAGGATGCGTCCGTCCCCGGCCTGCAGCAGCAGCGCCGCCGTCTCACCCTCGGGTCGCGCGGACGTGAACGTCACGGCGGCGCCGGACCAGCGGCCGAGGTCGCGCAGGGAACGGACGATGTTGGCCTGGTCGATGGTGCGCCCGGCATTCTCGCCGCGCAGCACCCGGGTGGTGTGGCTCGGATCGAAGCCGACCAGCAGGACGCGGGCGCCGCCGGGCGCCGCAACGGTCGCGGCTCCGACCCGCGCGACCAGCCGGTCTGCGTCGGGGGCCAGCGTCAGGGGGACAGCGGACCCGCCCGCCCGGGCGCGGGCGATCGCGCCGCGCAGGCCGGCCTCGTCGGAGCCGACCAGCCCGGTCCGCCCGTCGATCACCGCCTGCGGCGTATAGCTGGAGCCGCCGAGGTGGGCGGCGTAGGCCTCCTGGCGTGCCGTGGCGGCCGGCAGGCTGTAGGGGTCGCGCCAATTCAGGTGGTCCCAGTATGTGACGTGGAACGCCAGCGGCAGGACGTCGGAGCCCGCCTGCGCGAGCCGGCCGATCAGCGCCTCCGCGGGCGGGCAGGAGGAGCAGCTCTGCGAGGTGAACAGCTCGACGACGACGGGGCGCTCTGCCGCGGCGGCCGGGGCAAGGCCGGCGCAGAGCAGGGCGACGGAGATCATGAGGGCAGGGCGCATGGCCGGGACTCCCGCGCCGGCGATCCGGGGCCGACGTACCGGTTCCTTCGGCCGCGCCGCCGCAGCGGTTACGCCGGGCCCGGCTCGTCGAGCTCGAAGGCGTCGACGTCGCGCAACAGGGCCAGGAACGCCTGCGCGCCGTGATCGAGGGCGGCGTGACCGGCCTCGGCGGTTCCAAGCCGCGCGTCGCCCATGGCGCCGGCGGGATGGAGGTCGCCGGCCTTCCACGCGAAGGCGGCGGGACGGCCGGCCCGCAGGTGGGTGAAGCGGCCGACCATCGCGCGCGTCCGCGGCGGAAAATCCCCGATCTTGTCGGTGCGCACCAGATCCGGCCGCAGGGCCAGCATCAGCGCGGTCTCGACGCCGCCGGCGTGGATGCCGTGGGCGATCTCGTCCGCCGGGAACAGGCCCTCGGGATAGCCGAAACGCGCCCAGGCGGTCGTCACCGCCACCATGCCGAAGCGGGCGCGCAACTCCCCCGCCACCAGATCGATCAGCGCGCTGTTGCCGCCGTGGCTCGTGACGATCACCAGCTTGCGGCAGCCGGCGCGGTGCACGGCCGCCCCGAGCCCGGTCCAGGCGGCGAGCGCCGTGCCGGTCTCCAGGGACAGCGTGCCCGGAAAGCCGTCGTGCTCGTCGGACTTCCCGACCGGCTGCACGGGCAGCAGCAGCACGTCGAGATCCGCCGTCGCGCGCGTGCGCACACGGTCGAGGTAGCCCTCGGCGATGATCGTGTCCGTGGAGAGCGGCAGGTGCGGGCCGTGCTGCTCGGTGGCGGCCACCGGCAGCACCGCGATCGTCCGCCGCATGTCCCGGCGGGCCAGATCCTCGGTGGTCAGGTCCGACCAAAGCCGCGCCGCCATGCCTGCCGAGCCTCCTGGGGGCGCCGCATCCGGCGCCGGAAGGCGATGTAGCCGGTGTGCCGCCGCCGAGTCGACCGCCGGGTCGCCGGCGGTCCGCAACGCGTCAGCCGAAGAGCGCGTCGATGTCGTCCTGCGAGGGCGTGGCGGACACGGCCTGGGGGCCGTTGAGCATCAGGTCCTCGGCCCGGGCCCGGCGGGCGCGTTCGGCCGGATCCATGGAGGCCGCATCGCGCGCCTTCACGGCCCCGACGAACCGGGCGAGCCGCTGCTCGAACAGCCGGAGCGACTCCACCACCTTGCCGATTCGCTGGCCGGTGATGTCCTGGAACGCGCAGGCCTCGAAGATCGTGTTGATCCGCTCCTCGACGGCGTCGCGGTAGCCCGGACCGTCGGGGAGGCTGAGCATCGCCTCCGCGGCTTCCATGATCGTGTTGGTGGCGCCCGCCGTCGCGGCGACGACGCTGCCGAGTTCCTCGTGCGCCATCGGGATGTTGTCGCGGCTCATCTCGTTCGCCCGCAACGCGCCGATCTCCTCGCGCAGATGGGCGATGTAGTCCGCGATCTCGATCAGCTCGGAGATCACCGCCTGCGGCTCCCGAAGTCGCAGGTCGACTTGCCGCTCGGCGGTTAGCGTCATGCTGTCCTCCTCGGATCGACGGCCGTTTCGACGGACAACGCCGCGCCTGGGCGCCATGGGGCGCAGCGGCGTCTCGGTCGGGCTGTGCGGAATGCGCTGCATAGGACCGATCAGCTCCCGCAGACCGCCTCGATCTTCGACTTCAGCGTGGCCGCGTTGAAGGGCTTGACGATGTAGTTGTTCACACCGGCCTTCTTGGCGGCGATCACGTTCTCGGTCTTCGATTCGGCCGTGACCATGATGAACGGCGTGGTCCGAAGATTCTCGTCGGCCCGAACGTGGCGCAGCAGCTCGTAGCCGGTCATGGGCTCCATGTTCCAGTCGGAGATCACGAGCCCGTACTTGCGGTCCTTGAGCCGGGCAAGAGCGGCCGTCCCGTCCGAGGCGTCATCGACCTCCTCGAATCCCAACTGTTTCAAAAGATTACGGATAATCCGGACCATCGTCTGGTAATCGTCGACGACGAGGATCGGCATGCTCAAGTCGAGAGCCATCGAACAACTGCTCCGTATTGGCCGGCGGGAAGCCGCGCCGGCTCCCGGATAGATGAACGCTTCGCTAACGCGGCTTTTTAGCTGCGATGCACAGCATTTCAAATAGGGCATCTGCCTTGCGAAGCCGTTAATCGCCGCCGAGGGTGCAGGGGCCGCGGTTGCGCGGCCCGGCGGTCCGCCGCCGCCTCGCTTGACCCTTCGGGCGCCTTTCGGCAGGGTCCGGCCGCGTCCGGCACCCCTGGCGGAGACGTCAGGCGGCTCCATCCGGCCCTTCCGAGCATCCGACCCCGAACCGATGGTCCCAGGCGACGAGACGGCCGCGCGGCCCTTCACCATCTGCGGCGCGGACATGCCGGTGCCGCCGGCCCTGGCCGGGGCGATCGCGGCGATCGGCAATTTCGACGGCGTCCATCTCGGCCACCGGGTGCTGGTCGAGAACGTGCGCGCGGCGGCGCGGGACGCCGACCGGCCTGCGGCGGTCCTGACCTTCGAGCCGCATCCGCGGGCCTACTTCATGCCCGACGCACCGATGTTCCGCCTGACCAGCCTGGCCGCCAAGGAGATCGTGTTCGCCCGACTGGGGCTGGACGGGTTGATCGTCCGGCGCTTCGACGGCGTTCTGGCCGCCACGAGCGCCCGCGCCTTCGTGCGCGACTTCCTGAAGGGCTCGCTCGGCCTGTCCGGCGTTGTGGTCGGCCACGATTTTCATTTCGGCCGTGGCCGCGAGGGCACACCGGCGATCCTGGCCGAACTCTGCCGGGAGGCCGACATGGCCTGCCGGATCGTCGAGCCGGTCGCCCTCGGAGGCGAGGCCGAGCCGGTCTCGTCGAGCGCGATCCGCACAGCGCTCGCCGCCGGCGACGTCGCCCGCGCCAATGCCCTGCTCGGCTACCGCTGGTTCGTGCTCGGCCCGGTCGGCCACGGCGACAAGCGCGGTCGGCAGCTCGGCTTCCCCACCGCCAACATGCGGCTGCCCGATTGCGGCCTGGCGCACGGAATCTACGCGGTCCGGGTCCGCCTCGGAGCCGGGCGGTTCCACGACGGCGTGGCGAGCTACGGCCGCCGGCCGACCTTCGACGACGGCGCGCCGCTGCTCGAGACCTACCTGTTCGATTTCTCCGGCGACCTCTACGGTCAGGAGATCGCCGTGGAGTTCGTCGGGTACATCCGCGGCGAGGAGCGGTTCGCCAGCGCCGACGCGCTGGTCGCGCGCATGCACGTCGACGCAGATGCGGCGCGGGCCCTGTTGGCGGCCGATGCAACCCCGTCCATGCTGGGGCCGTTTCCGATGGCGTCGCCGTCGTGAACCGCCGCGAGCCGGTGCCGTGATGCGCCCGCTTTCGCCGGATCGTCCCGCGGCGGCGCGGCCGTCCGGATTCGTGTAGAGGTCGGACGGAGCAGGAGGCGGACGTGCTGGGTCGTTACGAGCGCGGGAACAGCGGCGAGGCGGTGGTCGAGTACGGCGACGGCACCATGCGGGTCGTCAAGCCCGGCAGCTTCGTGCGCTGCGCGGTCACCGGCGAGCCGATCCCGCTCGACGCGCTGCGCTACTGGAGCGCCACCCGGCAGGAGGCCTACATCTCCCCCGAGGCGATCCTGAAGCGGCTGAAGGAGACCGGCCGTCCCTGACCGTCACGGGGCACCCGCGAGGGCGCTCCGGAGTTGTCCGCTCAGGGCTTCGGCCGCGTCGACGACGAGGCGCACGCGCAGCACGCGCACGCCGCCCGCATAGGCGGGGGGCAGACGCACCGCGTCCTTCTCGGTGGTCACGAGCTCGGCATCGAGCCGGCGCGCCTCGGACGCGAGGGCGTCCATCTCCCGGTCCCGGTAGGGATGATGATCCGGGAAGGGGCGCGTCCCGACGATCTCCGCCCCCGTCTCCGCCAGGGTGGCGAAGAACTTCTCCGGCCGGCCGATCCCCGCGAAGCCGAGGCAACGCCGGCCCGCCAGATCGTCCGACTCCCGGACCAGACGGGCCCGGTGGACCGGCAGGCCCCGCCGTTCCGCCTCGCGGGCGACCGCCTCGCCCGGCGCCCCGGCTCCGACCACGATCAGCCCCGAGACGTGCCGCCATTGCCGGGCCAGGGGCGCCCGCAGGGGCCCCGCCGGGAACGGCAGGCCGTTGCCGAGGCCCGTGGGCCCGTCGACCACGGCCAGCGTGAGATCCTTGGCGAGGGTCGGGTTCTGCAGCCCGTCATCCATCACGATGGCGTCGGCGCCGAGGCTCCGGCACAGGGCGGCCCCCGCCGGTCGGTCGCGGGCCACCACGGTCGGCGCCCGGCGGGCGAGGAGCAGCGGCTCGTCGCCGACCGCCGCGGCGCCGTGCCGGCCGGGTTCGACCTGCACCGGGCCGGCGAGGCGGCCGCCGTAGCCGCGGGACAGGAAGGCAGGCGCGCGGCCGAGCTCGACGAGCAGGGCCGCCACAGCCAGCGCGGCGGGTGTCTTGCCGGCCCCGCCGAGGGTGAAGTTCCCCAGGCACACCACCGGGCAGCCCGCCGCCGCGCCGGGACGGTCCATGCGCCGGGCCGCCAGCGCCCCGTAGGCCGCCCCGAGCGGCGCCAGGCAGCGCGCGGCCGGGTGGTCGGGTCCCTGCGCCCAGAAATCCGGCGGCCGCATCAGGCCCGCGCGAGCGGGCGCACGGGGCCGCCCCGGTCGAGGCGCTGAAGCTTCATCTGCGCCACGAAGGGATCGAGCACCGCGAGGGTGCGCGCCACCGCCCCCTCGAACGGCCGAAGGGCATGCTGCCCGGCCTGCGCGACGCCGGCGAGGCGGGCCGGATCCCGCAGGAGCTCGCCGACGAGGCCGGCGAGCTCGACCCCGTCGCGCACGGGCAGGGCGCCGCCGGCCCGATCCAGGGCTCGGTAGATCGCGCCGAAATTGTCGGTGTGGGGTCCGTGCAGCACCGCCGTGTCGAGGCGCACCGGCTCGATGGGGTTCTGGCCTCCGCGCGGGACCAGGGAACCGCCGACGAACACCAGGGGGGCCAGGCGGTAGAACAGGCCGAGCTCGCCGATCGTGTCGGCGATGTAGACCTCCACGGACGGGTGCGGGCGGCCCCCGGCCGAGCGCCGGGCGCTGCGCAGGCCGACGCCGTCGGCGCACTCGATCACCTCCGGTGCGCGGCCGGGATGACGCGGGGCGACGATGGTCAGGAGCTGCGGGAACTGCGCCTTCAGCACCGCGTGCGCGTAGGCGACCATGGTCTCCTCGCCCGGATGCGTGCTGGCCGCGACCCAGACCGGCCGGCCGGCGATCATGGCGCCGAGATAGGCGAGCTGCTGCGCGTCGGCCGGCGGCACCGGCGCGTCGAATTTCAGGTTTCCGGCGATGCTCACCCGCGGCGCGCCGAGCTTGGCGAAGCGCTCCCCGTCCTCCTGGGTCTGGCTGAGGCAGATGGCGATCCGCGACAGCAGCGCCTTGGCGGTGCGCGGACAGCGCTCCCAGCCCCGGAACGAGCGCTCCGACATCCGCCCGTTGACCAGGATCAGCGGGATCTCGCGCTCGTCCAGGGCCAGGATGGTGTTCGGCCAGATCTCGGACTCGGCGACCACCGCGAGGTTCGGCTGCCAATGGTCGAGGAACCGGCCCATCCAGCGCGGCGCGTCGAGGGGCATGTACTGGTGCACCGCCCCGACGGGCAGGCGGGCGCCGATCAGATCGGCGGCCGCGCGCGTGCCGGTGGTCACCAGAACCGAGAAGCCCCGGGCGATCATGCCCTCGACGAGACCGATCAGCGACAGCGCCTCGCCGACGCTCGCCCCGTGCATCCAGACCAGCGACCCGACCGGGCGGGCGCGGCCGGGCAGGCCGCGCCGCTCGGGAAGCCGCAACGGATCCTCCTTGCCGCGCTGGGCGCGCCACGCGAGCAGCCCGGTCAGGGCCGGCTCGCCGATCCGCAGGCCGGCCCGGTAGAGCTGCAGCGGCAGGGTCACGGAGGGCTGCCTCACGCCGCGTCTCCCACCGGGTCGGCCTCGGGCGCCGGGTCGCGATAGAGCGCGGCCCGGTCGGCGCGCCCGACCAGCGCGTAGGCCCGGGCATGCACGCGGTTCATCTCGGCCTCGACGTGGCGCCGGAGCGCCTCGAACGCCTCGCCCTCGCAGTCGCGGGTCACGTAGATCGCATCACCCAGCACGACGGCCCCGCGGCCGAAGGGGAGGCCCAGGCAGGCCCGGTCCCAGGACCCGAAGCGCAGGTGCCGGCTCGTCACCACGGCGGCCGGGACGATCGGCCGGCCGGAGAAGCGCGCCAGGGTCAGGATCCCGGCATCGCACCGGCGCGAGACCTTCGGCACGTCGGCGCTGAAGGCCACCGAGTCGCCGGCCTTCAGGGCCCGCAGCATGGCCCGGAATCCCTCCGCGCCGCCCTTGGCGCGGGTGTCGCTGGAGCGGCTGCGGCCGCGGGCGCCGGACGCCCGGATCACGCGCACGCCGAGCCGCTCCAGCGCGATCGTGTTGATGTTGCCGTCCGGATTCTTGGAGATGATCGTGGCGACCCGGTCCCCCGGCCGGCGCATGAACGGCATCATGATGTGCTGCCCGTGCCACATGCCGGCGATGAGCGGCAGCCGCGCATCCATCCACGCATCCACGCCGGCCGGGCCCGCCCCGGCCGCATGGACCTCGAACCGGTTTGTCGACCGCACGAGCCGCAGGTAGGCCGCCGCGAGACGGCCGAGGACGCGCTGCACGATCGGGTGACGGAGAAAACGCTTACCGAGGCTCATGTCATGCCCGAGGCGGCTTGATCGCCGCCGCCCGATCAGATCCGGATCGAATTCGACTGGGCATCGTCTAGCCCCCGCGCCTGAGACGAAACAATCGGCGTCGCCCACAACCAGACCGATAGGGCCACCGTCCCCGGCGGCCGATCCGGCGCTGCGGATGCTCCCGCCGCGCGGCGAAAACGCGGCGGGCCCGCTTGTTTAGATCGATTCTAGAATATAGATTGGAATGAATCCAATCGAGGAGTTCTGAGATGGCAGCTGTTCTCGGCCGCGTGGCCGAAGGAGCCGGGGAGGAGCGCCGCGCCTTCGCGCTGCGCTACGTACAACCGGGCCTGGCCGGCCTGATCGACGGCTCGGTCTCGACGCTGGCGCCGATCTTCGCCGCAGCCTTCGCCACGGGTCACAATGGCGCGACCTTCCTGGTGGGGCTCGCGGCCTCCGTCGGGGCGGGGATCAGCACGGGCTTCACCGAGGCCCTGTCGGACGACGGCAGCCTCACCGGGCGCGGGGATCCCTGGGTCCGCGGCCTCGTCTGCGGCGTGATGACGACGCTGGGCGGCCTCGGCCACACGCTGCCCTACGCGATCCCCGACACGCTCCCCGCCGGCTGGCCGAACCCCTTCGTCCTGGCCACGAGCCTCGCCGTGCTGGTGGTGGTGGTCGAACTCGTGGTCATCGCGGCGATCCGCACGCGCTTCATGGCGACGCCGTTCTGGCGCGCGGCCCTGCAGGTCATGCTCGGCGGCGCCCTCGTCCTCGCCGCCGGGATGCTGATCGGAAGCGCTTGACGCCGGGGCCCGCGCCCGCGATGCGGATCGGCCTTCCTGGCCGTCTCGAGCGTGACCCCCGGCGTTGACCTTCCGCCTCGCCCATCTCAGCGACCCGCATGTCGGCCCCCTCGGCCGGGTGCGCCTGCACCAGCTCATCGGCAAGCGCGCCACCGGCTACGCCAACTGGCGCCGCGGCCGCTCGCGCAGCCACGACATGACCGTGCTGGAGGCCCTGGTCTCGGACCTGAAGGGGCAGGGGGCCGGGCACGTCGCCTGCACGGGCGACCTGTGCAACATCGGCCTGCCGAGCGAATGGCAGACGGCCCGCACCTTCCTGGAGGCCCTGGGACCGCCCGAGGCGGTGAGCTTCGTCCCGGGCAACCACGACGCCTATGTGCGCGGCTCCCTGGAGGGGCTGCTCGCCGCCTGCGGCCGCTACACGGGCGACGATTCGGGCGCGTCGGGACGCTTCCCGTACCTGAGGCGGCGCGGCCCGCTGGCCCTGGTCGGCCTCTCCAGCGCGATCCCGACGAAACCGTTCGTGGCCACCGGACGCCTCGGCGCGCCCCAGCTCGCCGCCGCCGAAGCCCTGCTGCGCGCCCTGGACACCGAGCCGGGCCGGCCGTTCCGGGTGGTGTTGATCCACCATCCGCCGCAGCCCGGCGGCGCTGCGACGGGGCGCGAGCTGAAGGATGCGGCCGCCTTCACGGCGATGATCGGTCGGGCCGGCGCGGAGCTGATCCTGCACGGGCATAACCACGTGATGAGCAGCACCGCCATCCCGGGGCCGGCCGGGCGAGCGGTGCCGGTCGTCGGCGTCCCCTCGGCCTCGGCCCGGCCCGACGGGCACGGGGCGACCGCCGCGCGCCGGGCCTCGTATCTCCTGTTCGAGATCGCCCGGGCGGAGACCGGCTTCGCGGTCAGCGCCCGGCGGCGCGGCCTCGATGCGGCGGGCGCGGTCGGCGACCTCGGCGCCGTCGATCTTGCCGGCGATCCCGCCTGAATGGGCATCGGCCGGCACGTCCCGCGTGCGGGCGCGCCGGCGCGTCGTTCCGCTGTCGCGCGGCCTGTCAGGCGCCGGCGGCCAGTTCCTCGTCGCGCTGCTGGCGGCTGAGGCTCGCCTCGTAGCGCTCGGCCTGGAGGCGCGTGAGACCGCAGATCAACGCGAGCGTGCCACGATACACGGTGTAGGTTCCGTCGTGGGTCGGCTTGACGCGAATGACCTCTGCCATGGAAACCCTCCTGTGCTTGAGGTTGCTTGACGTCGTCTTGGAAGACCGGCTCTTCTCTTGAGCCGTGCAACCGAAATGCGACGTCGAACACCGGCGAGGTTATCCGCCGCACCCGCCGTGGCAAGAGCCCGGACGCGACCAATGCTTAAGTATTTCCGTTGCAGCGCGGCAAGCCATTGGCGGTGTTGGCGATCCGAAGATGCTCAAAAAAGCGGCCCTTCACTTGCATTTTGAATAAGGTGATCGGGCCAGTCGGGACGGGCCCGGGCGGCGTGATTCGCGGGATCGGCCGGCCCCGCCGGTGCGGACGAAAGGAACCTCCATGCAGCTCTGGCGTCTGACGGCGACCGATCTCGCGGCGCTGATCCGCTCCGGCCAAGTCTCGGCCCGGGAGGTCGCGCAGGACGCCCTCGACCGGCTCGACGCCGTCAACGGCCGGATCAACGCCGTGGTCGAGCACCGCCCCGAGGAGGTTCTGGCCCAAGCCGCGGCGGTCGACGCCGCGCGGGCGCGCGGCGACGCCCCGGGGCCCCTCGCCGGAGTCCCGGTGACCGTGAAGGTCAACGCCGACCAGCGCGGGTTCGCGACGACGAACGGGCTGAACCTCCAGCGCGACCTGGTGGCCGCGGAGGACAATCCGGTGGTGGCCAATCTCCGCCGGGCCGGCGCGGTGCTGCTCGGGCGGACCAACACGCCGGCCTTCTCGCTGCGCTGGTTCACCACCAACCAGCTGCACGGGGAGACGCGGAACCCCCGCGATCCCGCGCTGACCCCGGGGGGCTCGTCCGGCGGGGCCGGCGCGGCCGTCGCCGCCGGCATCGGCGCGCTGGCCCACGGCACCGACATCGCCGGCTCCGTGCGCTACCCGGCCTATGCCTGCGGCGTGCACGGCCTGCGCCCGAGCCTGGGCCGGATCCCGGCCTGGAACGCGACCTCGCCGGAACGGGGGATCGGGCCCCAGCTCATGGCGGTGTCGGGACCGCTGGCGCGCAGCATCGCGGATATCCGCCTGGGCCTGGAGGTCATGGCCGCCGGCGACCCGCGCGATCCCTGGTGGGTGCCCGCCCCCCTCGACGGGCCGCCGCGCCCGCGCGAGGCGGCGCTCTGCGTACGCCCGGGCGGTCTAGCGGTGGTGCCGGAGGTGGAGGCCGCCCTGCGGGACGCCGCGCGGCGCCTGACCGAGGCCGGCTGGACGGTCCGGGAGATCGCCGACACGCCGCCGATCCGGGAGGCGTGCGAGATCCAGCTCCAGCTCTGGCTGGGCGACGGCTACGCCGCGGTCCGCGCCGCCGCGGAGCGCGAGGGCGATCCGGCGGCGATCGGCCTGCTGGAGAGTTTCCGCGACCGGGCCGAGGCCATGGCCCCCGACGCCATCGCGGCGGCGCTGACCCGGCGCGCGACGCTGGCCCGGGACTGGTCGCGGTTCCTCGCCGAGACTCCCGTGCTGCTGGTGCCGGTCTCGGCCGAGCTGCCGTTCCCCGACGGGCTCGACCGCACGGGGGATGCCGGGATCGCGCGGGCCTTCGAGGCCAACCTGCTGCAGGTCGGATTGGCGCCGATCGGCGTCCCGGCCCTCACGGTCACCACCGGTCTTGTCGGGCGCACGCCGGTCGGGGTGCAGCTGGCGGCGGCGCGCTACCGCGAGGACCTGTGCCTCGCGGCCGGCGCGGCCATCGAGGCGGCCGGCGTCCCGGAGATTCCGGTCGATCCGGCCTGACGCCGCGTCGGGGCTCAGCCCGAGCCGCCTTGGCTCCGCTCAACCGAGATCGGCCAGCAGGGCCGCGAACAGCCGCGCCCGGCGGGGCAGCGTGTCGATCAGCACGTGCTCCTCCAGGGTGTGGTAGCCCTGGCCGAGCGGCCCGAGGCCGTCCAGCGTCGGGATGCCGTTGGCGCCGGTGAAGTTGCCGTCCGAGCCGCCGCCGGCGCTGCGCTGGGGCAGGCTCTGGCCCAGCGCCTCGCTCAGGATCCGCGCCCGCTCGTAGAGGGCGATCCCGCCCGCATCCGGCTCCCAGACCGGGCGGGTCACGCCCCGGGTCACCGTGAAGCGGACGCCGTCCTCCTCCCTCGACAGGGCCAGCATCCGCGCGACGCCGCGGTCGAGGTCGGCCTGGCGCTTGGCCATGCTGAGCGCCTGACCGCGGCACAGGGTCGGGACGCAGTTCACCCACTGGCCGCCGGAGACGATGCCGGTGGAGACGGTGCAATCGGCATCCGACAGCGCGTCGATGGCCAGGATCTTCCGCGCCATGGCGCGGATCGCCGAGCGCCCCTCGTGGGGCGAGGCGCCGGCGTGGCTCGGGCGGCCGACCGCCTCCAGATCGAACCGCGCGATGGCGTAGCGCCCCGTGACCACGCCGTTCTCGGGCTGGCCGGGCTCCGGCACCAGCACGACGGCGTGCCGGGCCGCCTCGGCCTCGATCAGGTCGCGGGTCGAGGGGCTGCCGACCTCCTCGTCGCCGGTGAACAGCACGGTGACGGGCAGCGGCGTCTCGATCCCGGCCGCCGCGAGCGCGCGGATCGCCGCCAGCGCGATGACGTTCCCGCCCTTCATGTCGAGGATGCCGGGCCCATAGGCGCGGTCGCCCTCGATCCGCCAGGGGAGGCTGTTCAGGGTGCCGACCGGATGCACCGTATCGAGATGGCCGAGGACCAGGATGCCGGGCCGGTCGCGGTCCCGGTGGGGGAACCGCGCCCGGACACAGTCGCTCAGGCCCATCCGGCCGGGGATCGTCTCGACCCGCGCCCCCGCGACGGCGAGATCGCGGGCGGCCACGCCCATCATCCGGTTGACCGCCGCCGCGTCGTGGGTCGGGCTCTCGCATTCGACCCAGGGACGCAGGCTCGCCAGGATCTCGCGCGCATCGAAGGGCAGGTCCGGGATCATCGGGCGGCGTCCTCGGCGCGGGGATCGGCGAAGGGATCGGCGACGCGGGGCCAGTAGAGGCCGGAGCGCTTGGTGTAGGGGATCGCGCCGTAATCCGGCGGGACGGCCCCGGGCGCCGCGACGTAGCGGACCTCGCTCGCGACGGGTGCGAAGGCGGCGTAGAAATGCTGCATCGACTTCACCACGACGATCCGCTTGTCGTCGAGGGTGAGCCCGAGCCCCGTGAAGGCATCCGGCGCGAAGGCCTGCTGGCGCCTGTGGGTCAGCACCACGTGGATCCCGTCCGCCTCCACCCAGGCGGCGGGACCGAGATCAGCGCGGCCGCCGCTGAGCCCGGTCTGGCTGTGATCGTCCGAGAGGCCGCGCACGGTGACGCGCAGGTCGACGGGGTCACCCGAGGTCACGCCGCACTTGCCGCCGATCCGGAGCGCGAACGTCGCCCCGAGCCCGGCCTCGTGGCAGATGCCGACCGCGCCGGGATCCCAGATCAGCCCGAGGGCCGCGCCCGTCACGCCCCGCTCCGCCAGACGAGCGAGGATGGCGGTGTTGTCCGAAGGCGCGCCGGCGCCGGCATTGTCGGCGAAGTCGGCGAGCACCATCGGGCGCGGGTCCCGCGAAGCCAGCGCCGCGTCGATGGCCGCATCGATGCTGTCGCAGCGGCTCGCCGCCTCTTCCCGCATCGCCCAGACGGCGGCGGCGAGTTCGTCGGCCAGAGCCTGCGCCTTCCCGGCGTCGCCGTCGGCGACGACGAGCATCTTGGCGCCGACCTCCGCCACGTCCCCCCAGGGGAACCCGTGCCCGAAGGAGACCGACAGGATGCCGTCCTGCCCCTCCAGAGCCTCCATGCGGCGCACGAAGCCCGCCACCGGCTCGCGGCTGGTGCGCCACATGTTGACGATCCGGCAATCGGCATAGGCCATGACCGGCCGGATCTCTTTCGAGGCCGTCCGCACCACGAGGGGGTAGAGGTCGCGGGCGCGGTCGACGATGTCGGTGTGCGGGTATTCCTTGTAGATCACGATCACGTCGGCGCTGGCCCGCATCGCCTCGGTGAGGTGGCAGTGCAGGTCGAGCTCGACGCCGATCGTCGCGTCGGGCCCGACCACGGCGCGGACCCGCTCCAGGGTGTCGCCCTCGCAATCGTCATAGCCCTCGGCCACCATGGCGCCGTGCATGAACAGCAGCACCGCGTCGACCGGCAGCGCCGCCTTCAGATCCTCCAGCAGCGCGTCGCGCAGCTCCTCGTAGACGGCCCGCAGGGTGATCCCGCCGGGCTGGGCGAAGGTCGAGAGGCTCTCGACCACCGTGTGCCCGTCCGCCTCGGCCATCGCGCGCCAGGCCTTGAGGCCGATGTTGCTGAGGCTCGGCGGGTTCCGGCTCCCGTCCCGGCGGGCGTAGTCGGCGCGGAAGGCCGCGCGGCCCGTCGGCAGCGGGGCGAAGGTATTGGTCTCGGTGGCGAGGCCCGCGATGAAGATCTTCAAGGTCGTGTCCCAATCCGTTCCGGCCGCCGGATCAGGCGGGTCCCGGGGTCAGCGCGATGACGGTCTCGGTGGCCGCGTCCACGGTCGCGCGGCCGTAGAGCATCGGCACGTGGTCCTGGCGCCCCCAGACCGGGGCCAGGTCGGCATAGTGCGGGCTCTCCGGGTTCCCCGACTGGCCCGGCACGTTGACGAAGACCGACCGGTCCCAGTCGCCCACGTCTACGACCATGCGGAACGAGGCGCCGTGGGTCAGCCGGAACGTGTCGGTCCGGTACTCCGCGTGCATGACCGATGCCGCGGACCCGCCCACGGGCAGCGGACCGACATCCCAGGCCTCGTCCGGCCTCAGGCCGGTGAGGGGGTGGGCGAACAGGGCGTGGTGCAGTCGGCCCCAGGACCAGCCGGCGTCAAGGGCGGACGTCTCCGCATCGCTCCCTCCCCCCTCTGCGGGGGAGGGTGGCCCGCGAAGCGGGTCGGGAGAGGGGAGCGACGGCGCAGAATCCGGCTCGGCCTTCGTGAAGGCGATCGCCTCGTCCGGAAGCCGGGTTCCCCCCTCGCGGGACTTCGTCCCGACCCGACCCTCGCTGACGCGAGGGCCATCCTCCCCCGCAGAGGGGGGAGGGAGGGTACCCGGTGTATCCGCCGTGGGCTGCCCCGAGGGATCCGGTCCCAACCGATCCAGGCACTCCCGGAACGCTGCGCCGAGCCCGTCCATCAGCAGCCTGTCGCGCGTCGCCGGGTCGAGACCACTTTCCAGCCGCTCGATCAGGCTCTGCGTGTCGCCGGGGGGCAGGAGGCGGCGCGTCCCGGCATCGGGCACGAGTGCCGCCAGCAGGGCCGGGCGCAGGTGGTGCACCCAGACGAGCTCGATGAGGGCGGCCGCGGCGGACTCCGGGTGCAGCGCCCCGTCGAACGACGCCAGCAGGGCCTGGGCCGAGGCGACATCCGGATCGGACCCCGCCGGGAGCGCCCGGATCAGATCGGCGAGCCGCAGGGCCGGCTCGGAGACAGCATCGCCCTGGAGCGCCCGCGAATCCTCCAGGTTGTGCCCGATCTGCGCGCCGAGCACCGCCCGGATGCGGCGGGCGCGCCAGGGTTCGGCCCACTCGAACCCGACCTTCCGGGCCTCCACGGGGAAATCCGGCGGCAGGTTCATCTCGTTGGCGGTGGCGAGCCAGCCCGTATCCGGATCGATGCTCCGGGGCAGGGTGCCCGGATCGTGGAACCCGGCCCAGTCGTAGCGGCCGTCGCCCGGCACCGGCAACAGCCCGTCATGGGCCGGTCGCACCGGTGCCTTGCCGGCCATGAACCACGCGATGCGGCCCGCGGCGTCGGCGTAGAGCTGGTTCACCGAGGGTGCCGACCAGTGGCGCAGCGCCGCGCCGAAGCCCTCCGGGTCGGTGGCGCCGAGATAGGCGAGGCTGCCGAGATAGGCGGCAGAACCCGGCTCGGACCAGACGGTCCGCAGCGCGAAGGCGCGGCCGCCCGCCTCGCGGATCACCGGTCCGTGGCGGGTGAAGCCGAGCACCACGGTCTCGTCCGGGCCGCCGCGCACCGGGATCGTCTCCGCGATGCGGGTGATCGGCTCCCAGCCGGCGCCGTATCGAAAACGATCCGGGTCGTCCGGGTCCGTGGCGCAGACGAACAGATCCTCCTGGTCCATCGGCGCGATGGTCAGGCTGAAGGCGGCGCGGCCGTTATGGCCGATGGAGATGCCCGGCAGCGCCGGCTCGCCGGCCCCGATCACGTCGAGGCCCGGGGCGGTGAGGTGGACGGCGTAGCGCAGCGACGGCTGCAGGTAGACCCGGTGCGGGTCGCTCGCCAGGATCGGCCGGCCGGTGTCGGTGCGGGACGGCCCGATCACCCAGTTGTTCGAGCCCTCGGCCGGCTCCCGCGGGGCGGCCCGCCGGTCCCGCGTGACGGCGCCGTGCGCGTCGACCTTGCTCCAGGCCCAGGCGTCCTCCCGGGCGGCCGCCATCCGTTCGGGGGTGAACCCGACCGCCGCGGTGGCGAGGCGAAATTCGTCCAGGAGATCGTCCGGCCAGTCGGCGGCGTCGAGGCCGTCCGGGACCACCGGATCGTGCGGCGGGCTGATCCGCTTACGCAGGTCGTCCGCGGCGAGCCCGGCCGCGCGGGTTTCCGCGCGGGCCAGCACCCGGGCGCGGGCGACCTCGGACAGGACGTTGCGCACCAGGGCGTGGCTGCGGATGCGCACCACGTCCTCCGGCTGCCAGCGGCCCGGGCGGGTTGCGGTCAGGGCGAATTCCGGCGGCAGCAGCTCGGGCCGCGCCTCGGTGAGCGCCACGAAGGCGTTGAGCCCGTCCACGAAGGCCGTCACGATGGCCTTCGTGTCCTGCGGCCCGTAGGCGGCCCATTCCGCCGCCATGTCGCCGCGGTAGAGGAACAGCCGGGCGGCGCGGTCCTGGGCGAGGTAGCCGGGTCCGAAATCCGCCGCCAGCAGGCCGAGGCCGCGCTTGCGCCAGAGGTCGAGCTGCCACAGCCGGTCCCGGGCCGCGTTGAAGCCCTGAGCCCGGAAGGCGTCGAGCGTGGTCCCGGCCCGGATATGCGCCAGCCCCCAGCGGTCGACCCGGATCTCCGCCGGCGCCTCGAGGCCGGGGAGGGGGTACGTGGCCCCGCTCACAGAGCCACTTCGATGAGGTGCGGACCCGGCTTGGCCAGCGCGTCCCGGAACGCCTCGATGAAGTCGGGAAGCGTCTCGACCCGCCGGCCCTCGACGCCGAAGCCCCGGGCGAGGCTGACCCAATCCAGCGCCGGATCGTCGAGGCTCAGCATGCCGAGCGCCTTCGGTCCGGGATTGAGCGCGCCGACATTGGCGAGTTCCGCCCGCAGGATCGCGTAGGAGCGGTTCGACCAGACCAGCGTCACCACGTCGAGGCGCTCGCGGGCCTGGGTCCAGAGCGCCTGCACGGTGTAGAGCCCGCTGCCGTCGGCCTGGAGGTTGATGACCTTGCGGTCGGGGCAGGCCACGGCCGCGCCGGTGGCCATCGGAATGCCGAGCCCGATCGACCCGCCGCTGAGCTGGAGCCAGGTATGGGGCGCCGCGTCCCGGGTCAGGGCGAAGAAGTTGCGCCCCGTCGTGATCGACTCGTCGCAGATCACCGCGCCCTCCGGGATCAGCGCGCCGAGCACCTGCCCGATCGTGTCCTGGTCGAGGGGCCCGGTGGTCGGCAGCTTCGGGCGGGGCGCGACCGCGATCGGCTCGGCGGGCGGGGCCGCGACGGCCTCGGCGAGCCGCTCCAGGGCGTCGATCTGGTCCTCCTCGGGGGTGGCCAGCGTGATGGTGCTGCTGCCCTCGGGGGCCAGCAGGCTCGGCTTGCCCGGATAGGCGAAGAAGCCCACCGGCGGGGTCGCGCCGATCAGGATGATGTGGCGGAAATCCTTGAGCGCCGCGATGCCCTGGTCGATCGGGTAGGGCAGGCGCTCGATCGGCACCGTGCCGGCGCCGCGGTCGATCCGGGAATTCGAGGTCATCGCCAGCAGTTGCGCGCCGGTCGCCCGGGCGATCCGGTCGGCGATCACCCGGCCCTCGTTGCGCACCGCCCGGTCGCCGAGATGCAGGAGCACCGGCTCGCCGCTCCGCAGCGCCCTGACGGCGGCCGCGACCGCGTCGTCGCTCGCCCGCGCCCGCTCGGGCACCGGCGGCACCGGCGCGGGTCCCGTGCCGGGATCCCACGCGGTGTTGGCCGGCAGGATCAGGGTCGCGACCTGCCCCGGGGCGGTGCGGGCGGCCGCGATCGCCGCGGCGCCGTCCAGGCCGATCTCGGCCGCGCTCATCCCGGTCCGCACCCAGGACGACATCGGCCGGGCCAGCCCCTCGATGTCGGAGGTCAGCGGCGCGTTGTATTCGCGGTGGTAGGTGGCATGCTCGCCGACGATGTTGACGACGGGCGTGCGCGCCTTCTTGGCGTTGTGGAGGTTGGCCAGCCCGTTGGCGAGGCCGGGGCCGAGGTGGAGCAGGGTCGAGGCCGGCCTGTCGGCCATGCGGGCGTAGCCGTCCGCCGCGCCGGTGGCCCCGCCCTCGAACAGGAACAGCACGCAGCGCATGCCCTCGACCCGGTCGAGGGCGGCCACGAAATGCATCTCCGAGGTGCCCGGGTTGGTGAAGCAGACCTCGACCCCGCCGTCGACGAGGGTCCGGACCAGGCTCTCGGCCCCGTTCATGGTGCTCGGCGTTCCATCGGTCACGGGCGGCTCCCTGGCGGTCCGGACCGGTGCGGCCGGCGACTCGCATTTTTTATTATCGTGGCGCAGACGGCGCCGCGCGCAAGGGGCGAAGCCTGGCATCTTCTGTTCGCCGGACGCAGGGCGTAAGCCCGGGCATGGCGCGGGACTTGCGCCGGGCGCGCCGCAACTTCGACGGATGGGTCTCATGACGTTTCGCCGCCTGATCGCTGCCGCCCTGGCGGGGTCCGTCGCCCTGACCGGGCCGGCCAGCGCCGAGAGCGTGCTGCGCATCGCCATGACGGCGACCGACATTCCCACCACCACGGGCATGCCCAACAACGGCTTCGAGGGCATGCGCTTCCTCGGCTACCCGATCTTCGAAGGGCTGGTGCAGTGGGACCTCAGGAGCACGACCAAGCTCGCCGGCCTCATCCCCGCCCTGGCCGAGCGCTGGGAGCAGGACCCAAGCGACAAGACGGTCTGGACCTTCCACCTGCGCCAGGGCGTCAAGTTCCATGACGGGACGCCGTTCAACGCCGACGCGGTGATCTGGAACCTCGACCGCTACTACAAGAACGACAGCCCGCAATTCGAGCCCCAGGGCGCCGGCATCTCCCGCGCCCGGGCGCCGCTGGTCGGCAGCTACCGGAAGATCGACGATTCCACCGTGCAGATCACCACCACGCAGGTGGCGTCGTACTTCCCCTACATGGTGGTCTACCTGCTGTTCACCTCGCCCCGATCGTTCGAGACCGCGGGCCGCGACTGGGGCAAGGTCGCCGCCCTGCCGGCGGCCGGCACCGGGCCGTTCAAGATCACCCGCGTCGCCCCGCGCGAGGCGGTCGACCTCGCGCGGTTCGACGGCTACTGGGATCCGGACCGGATGGCCAAGGTCGACAAGGTCCGGCTGATGCCGATCCCGGAGGCGAATGCCCGGGTCGCGGCGCTCCGGGCGGGTCAGGTCGACTGGATCGAGGTGCCGGCTCCGGACGCGATCCCGTCCCTCAAGCAGGCGGGCTTCACCATCACCACCGGGTCCTACCCGCATGTCTGGCCGTACATCTACAATATCGGCGCGAAGGACAGCCCGCTGAAGGACGTGCGCGTCCGCCAGGCCCTGAACTACTGCATCGACCGCGCCGGCATCGTCGAGCTCCTCAACGGCACCGCGGAGCCGGCGACCGGCTGGCTCAACGACAAGGACCCGAATTTCGGCGCCCCGAAGAACCGCTACACGTTCGACGCCGCCAAGGGGAAGGCGCTGCTCGCCGAGGCCGGCTTCACCGACAGGAAGCCCCTCAGCCTCAAGGTGATGATCTCGTCCTCGGGCTCGGGCCAGATGCTGCCCATGCCGATGAACGAGTACCTGCAGGAGAATCTCAAGCAGGCCTGCAACGTCGATCTCAGCTTCAACGTGGTCGAGTGGCAGGTGCTGCTCAATTCGAGCCGGGCGCTGCCGGACGCGCCGGGCCTCCAGGGCTCGATGGCGCTCAACGTCTCCTCGCCCTCGTCGGACGCCGCCGTGATGGCCCGCTACTTCGGCGGCGACCGGTTCCCGCCCACCGGCTTCAACTTCCCGAACTGGAAGGACGACGCCTTCGACGCCGCCCTCAAGGCGCTCGCCGAGACCACCGACGCGAAGGTCATCGACGCGCAGACCCGGATCGCCCACGAGCGCCTCGTGGACAATCCGCCGTGGCTGTTCGTCGTGCACGACCTCAATCCCCGCGGGATGTCGAAGAAGATCCACGGCTTCGTCTCGCCGCAATCCTGGTTCGTCGATCTCACCCTCGTCAGCGTGCAGTAAACCGATGTCCGATCTCGATCCCATACACGCCTCCGCATCCGAACTCGGGCAAGCGTTCCGGTCGCGTAGCCTGTCGCCGGTCGACGCGGTCGACGCGCTGCTCGGCCGCGTCGCGGAGCTGGAGCCGAAACTCCGGGCCTTCACGGAGGTCTTCGAGGCCGATGCCCGCCTCGCCGCCGAGGGCGCCGACCGGGCGATCCGGTCGGGCCACGCGGTGGGTCCGCTCCACGGCGTCCCGGTGGTGCTCAAGGACCTGATCGACCTGGAGGGCCGGGTCACCATGGGCGGGTCGGCCGCCCATCGGGCGCGCCGGGCCGAGCGCACCGCCACCATCGCCCGGCGCCTGATCGCGCAGGGGATGATCGTGCTCGGCAAGACCCACACGGTCGAGTTCGCCTATGGCGGCTGGGGCACCAACCAGCATCTCGGCACGCCCTGGAACCCCTGGGATTTCGAGACGCCGCGCACCCCCGGCGGGTCGAGCAGCGGCACCGGCGTCGCGGTGGCGGCCCGGATGGCGCCCTGGGGCATCGGCACCGATACCGGCGGCTCCGTGCGCCTGCCCGCCGCCTTCTGCGGGCTCACCGGCCTCAAGGTGACGGTCGGACGTGTCTCGACCTGGGGGATCGTGCCGCTCTCGACGACCCTGGACACCCCCGGCCCGCTGGCCCGCACCGTGGAGGACACCGCGCTCCTCTACGAGGCGCTTTCGGGCCCCGATCCCCTCGATCCGACGACCCGCGGGATCCAGCCGGAGGCGCCCTGGGCGACCTTCAAGCGGGGCGTGCGCGGCCTGCGGCTCGGGCGCATGCCCGCGGCGGAGCGCGCGGGCGTCGCTTCCGACATGCTGGAGGCCTACGACGCCGCGCTCGACCTTCTGGCCGGGCAGGGCGCCGAGATCGTCGACGTCGCCCTGCCGTTCCGGTTCAGCGACTGCATGGCGCTGAGCCAGATCACCAACGCGGAAGCCTACTTCGTCAACGGTGCGCTGGCGGAGGATCCGGCCGCGCCGCTCGGCGACGCCGTGCGGGCGCGGATCCTGGCCGGCGCCGCGGTGTCGGCCCAGGACTACCTGGGCACGCTGCAGCGGCGCGCTACGATGAAGCTGCAATACGCGGCGGCGCTCGACGGCATCGACGCCCTGCTGACGCCGACCACGGAATGCGCCGCCGTGGCGCTCTCCGAGGTCGACGAAGCGCACCTGCCGTCGCGCTTCACCCGCTTCGGCAACATGCTCGATCTCTGCGCCCTGTCGCTGCCGGACGGCTACACCGCCTCAGGGCTGCCGCTCTCGCTCCAGATCGTCTGCCGCGGCTACGACGAGGCGATGGCCCTGCGGATCGGGCAGGCCTACCAGGGCGCGACCGACTGGCACCGGCGCCGGCCCCCAATCGGCTGACGGCGGCGCCGGGTCCGTCGCGACAGGGACCGCGCCGCGGGCGGTCCCCGCCCGATCCGCCCGCCGGGGCTCACGCCCGCGGGCGAGCGGCGAGCGATGCACCGCGAGGACCCTGGTCGGCGGACGGCCCGGTCACTCGATCACCTCGTCGGCCCGGGCGATGAGGCTTCCCGGCAGATCGATGCCGGCAGCCGCCGCAGAGGCCAGGTTGATCACGAGCTTCAGACGCAACGGCTGATAGAACGGTATCGTCCGCACCGCATCGCCCTTCAAGACCGCGGCGACCTGCTGTCCGACATGGCGGAAGAGATCGTTCACGTCGATGTCGTGGCCGATCAGTCCGCCCTTATCGACGTATTCGCGCAAGGGATAGAAGGCGGCGATCCGATATTGCCGCATCAGCGCGATGATCAGATCGACGTTGTTGAGGTTCTCCACCGCGGTCGTGACCAGGGCGGCCCCGGTCTGCTGCGCCGCGGAGGCCACCGCGGCTCTGTATTGCGGCTCGCGATGCGGGCTTTCGACCGGGGGGCCGATCAGCTGCAGGCCGGCACCCTCCACCGCCGATCGGACGCTCGATCCCAGCGGGCTCTCCCAGAGGGTCCGGGAGGTGAGCTGATAGATGCCGCCAGTGCCGGGCACGATCTCCCGCAGGAACTCGATCCTCTTCTCGAAGATCGCCGAACTCGAATTGACCATGATCCCCGTAATGTTCCCGTCGGGGTTCGACAGACTGTTCGAGAGTCCATAGGCGATCGGATCGCTGGTCAAGGCAATGATCGGTATGTCGGCCGTCAGATCCTTGAGCAGCTTGGTCATCCGATCCGACACGGCCAGGATCACGTCGGGATGCCAGTCGACGACATCCTTGGCGATCGTCTTGTAGGTCTCCGCTATCCCGCCGCCATCGAAGCGATTGACGACCAGGTTGTCGCCCTCCACGAAGCCGCGGCTCGCCAATTCCTTGAAGAACGTCGCGAAGTAAGGGCTGCCCTCCCGGGTCAGGCGGGCGACCGGCCGGTCGGGATGTGCGATCGCGAGCTTGCGCGCGCGCCAGGGCTGAGGTCGCGCGGCACGCGTCGAGCCCAGAAACGCCGCGCCTGCCGCGATGAACCTGCGTCGCCTCATCCCGCTCTCCCGGGAGCCTCGGCAACAAACTGGCTTGCAGTCTTTGCGGCGTCCAGACCTTCGATGACCCGTAGAACACCCGGCTCCGGCAATCGCCCGCCGATGTTCGCGCGACGAGCCGGCCGGCCCGACCGGCATCTGATGCGGGAGGCCAGTCGCCGGATGAACGCCCGACGTCAGGCCGGCGCCTGGCCCGCCACCACCACGCCGAGCGTGTCGAGCAGCGACGACCGTGCCCGGCTCACCCGGCTCTTCACGGTGCCGACCTGGCAGCCGAGCTTGGTCGCTGCCTCCTCGTAGGTGTGGCCCTCCGCGCCGACCAGCAGCAACGCCTGACGCTGCGTCGCCGGCAGCGCGCCGAGCCGCTCCCAGACGACCTTGAGGGTGCTGGCATCCTCCTGGTCGGACAGGGACGTCATCTGGCTGGCGTGGGTCCCGTCGACGTCCTCGATCTCGCGTCGCGTCTTGCGCAGGTCGGTGTAGAACTGGTTGCGCAGGATCGTGAACAGCCACGCGGTGAAGTTGGTGCCGGGCCGGAACCGGCTCTGGTTGGCCCACGCCTTGACGAAGGTCTCCTGCACGAGGTCGTCGGCCCGGCTCACGTCCCCCACCAGCGACAGCGCGAAGGTCCGCAGCGCCGGCAGCGCCTTGATGATGTCGTCGCGGAAGTCGAAGGCCACGGTCTGGCCCTGGGCCGCGACCGCCGCCTCGAAACGCCCCAGCAGCGCGGTGAGCTGGGCCGGCAGCGGCTCCTGCTCGACCACCTGGAAATACGCGCGAATCGGCAAAGCGAGGTGCTCGCCGATGATCGTCGCGTAGCGGATCGCACCCTGGTCGGGGGCCACCTTCGCGGTCGGGCTCTCGGCGTCGTGGTTCATGGACCCGTCCTGATCCGGCGTGCTGGTATACTGGAATCGATCTAACGTGATTACCGGCATAATTATGAACCGATACCAAACGCTGCCCGCGGGTTCGGGCTGTTTGCGTATCGCCTCGCGGACGCTTCGGCTGGTATAGCTGTCCCAACAGCGCGGCGGCGGGCTGCGGGACGCGCGATGCCGGGAGAGCGGTATGAGCCACGACCACGCGCATCACGCGCATGATCACGATCACGGTAGCGATCTCTCGCCGATCGAGGCGCGGGTGCGGGCGCTCGAATCCCTGCTCACCGAGAAGGGCTACATCGACCCTGCCTCCCTCGATGCCCTGGTGGAGCTCTACGAGACCAAGGTCGGCCCCCATGCCGGCGCCCGGGTGGTGGCCCGGGCCTGGGTCGATCCCGATTTCCGGGCGCGGCTCCTGGCCGACGCCACGCCTGCCATCGCGGAACTCGGCATCGGCGGACGCGGCGGCGAGCACATGGTGGTGGTCGAGAACACCCCCGAGACCCACAACCTCGTCGTCTGCACCCTCTGCTCCTGCTACCCCTGGCCGGTGCTCGGCCTGCCGCCGGTCTGGTACAAGGCGCCGCCCTACCGGGCGCGCGCGGTGATCGACCCCCGCGGCGTGCTCGCCGAGTTCGGGGTGACGCTCCCCGAGACCACCCGCATCACCGTCTGGGATTCCACCGCGGAGACCCGCTACATGGTCCTGCCCCTGCGTCCTGCCGAGACCGAGGGCTTCGACGAGGCGGCGCTTGCCGCCCTCGTGACCCGCGACGCCATGATCGGCACGGGCCTGCCCAAGGGCATCCCGGCCGCGCCGGTGGAGATGCCGGTATGAACGGCGCCCAGGATCTCGGCGGCGGCCAGGGCTTCGGCCCGGTGGTGCCGGAGCCGGACGAGCCGGTGTTCCACGCCGCGTGGGAGCGCCGCGTCTTCGCGATGGCGATGGCGATGGGCTTCACCGGCGCCTGGAACCTCGACGGCAGCCGCGCCGCCCGGGAGTCGCTGCCGCCGGCGGAGTACCTCGCGTCGAGCTACTACGCGATCTGGCTGCGGGCGCTCGAGAAGCAGGTCGCGGCGACCGGGCTGGCGACGCCGGCCGAGATGGAGTCCGGCAAGGCGGCGGAGCCGGCCAAGCCCGTCGCCCGGGTCCTGAGCCGCGACGGTCTCGAAGAGCGGTTCCGGGCCGGCTTCCCGAGCAGCCGCGCCGCCGAAGCCCCAGCCCGGTTCGCGGTCGGCGACGCCGTCCTCGCGCGCAACATGCACCCGACCGGCCACACCCGGCTGCCGCGCTACGTGCGCGGCAAGCGCGGCCGGATCGTGCGGGTCGACGGCGTCTTCGTCCTTCCCGACACCAACGCCTCTCTGGCGGGCGAGAATCCGACCTGGCTCTACACCGTGGCGTTCACCGCGCAGGAGCTTTGGGGCGAGAGCGGCGAAGCCGGAAGTGTCGTCACGGTGGCGGCCTTCGAACCCTATCTGGATCCCGCGTGAGCGATCCGTCCCCGAGCACGTTCAAGGCGCCCTGGGAGGCGCAGGTCTTCGCCATGGTGGTCTCCCTGCAGGAAGCCGGGCTGTTCACCTGGTCGGAATGGACGGAGCGCCTCGGCCGGGGAATCCGGCCCGCCGGATCGCCCGAGCGGGCGGCCGATTACGGCGCGTGGCTGGAGACGCTGGAATCGATCCTGTCCGAGCGCGGCGTCACCCGACCCGAGGGCGTCGCGGCGCGGGCGGAGGCGTTCCTGCGGGCCGCCGCGGCGACTCCCCACGGCGAGCCGATCCGCCTGGAGAACGATCCGCTCCACCGGCCCTGAGCCTGCGACCGGCGGAGCCCGGCCCCCGGACGCGAGCCGGTCCCGGTGCCATCGGCCGCGCCCGCCAATGCGGCGCGCGCCTCAGGTCCGGCCCGCCATCCCGGTCCCGAGGCGGTCGAGCGGCACCGGTGCCGCGTGCGACCGCCCGCCGAGCAGCTGATCGAGCAGCGCCAGCACCTCGGCCCGTCCGCAATTGCGCGCGGGCTCGAACGGCGTCCAGGTCTGGACGAAGTCGAGACGCTCGAACACGTCGCGATAGCGGCGCAGCTCGGCCGGGGTGAGCGGCACCCCGCGCACGAAGGCCTTGTGGGCCGAGATCGTGGTCGCGCGGCGGACATCCGCCGGGTCGAGTTCGAACTTGAGCGCGTCGCCGCAGAAGCAGATCTTCCGCGAACGGTCGTACAGGACCGCGTGGCCGTCGAAATGGCCGGCGGTGCGATGCAGTTCCAGACCCGGCAGGGGCTCCAGGGAATCGTCGTAGGGCCAGCTCACCTGGAGCGCCGCGCTCCACGTGAAGTCGGCGGCCGGGAGGCACAGTTCCGGGTCGAACCGGTCCTGCAGCTGCGGCAGCGCCCCGTAGGAATGCGGGTGCGAGGCCGACAGCACCGTCATGCCGCCGAGCCGCTCGATCTGGTCGAGGGCGGCCTCGCTGAAGACCGGGCAGCCCTCGAAGCCCATGTTCCCGTGCTCCGTCTGGATCAGGTAGGCGGAGGGGCCGATGCCCGAGACGGGCGCGTTCCAGAAGCGCCAGACCCCCGGCTCGAGCTCCTGCCAGTGGCACGGGAACGCGTCCTGGGCCTCCCGCGCGGTGCGGAAGCGCCAGCCGTCCTGCGGCACCACGTGGCGCGCATCGAGGCACATCGGGCAGGCGGCGGGCGCCTCGAAGTGGCGCTGCCAGAACCCGCAATTGTCGCAGGTGTAGGCGGGCAGCTTGAGGGCGCCCGCGAAGGGCAGATAGCCGGGCATCGTTCGCGAACCTTCCTCGGGTGCTCCACCATCGGGCAACGCTCCATAGCGCAGCCGTCAGCGCCGTCCCTCCAGCCGGCGCGCCGAACGGGCGGCGTGAACGGTGCCGGCGAGCCCGACCAGCGCCAGGCCGGCGAGGCCGCCGACCACGAGGTCCCGGGTGCGGCTCGTGCAAAACTCGGCCCGGCTCGCCTTGGTTCGACCGGTGAAGCGTCCGTCGATCCCGGCGGGGCCGGGCACGGGCTCGCAGAGGTTGCCGGCCATCTCGGGGATCGTCTCGTCGGAGAGCTGGGCCGACCACATGGAGGCGGCCTTGCGGTCGGCGAGCGCCGGCGCCAACGCCTGCGCGGCGGCCATCATCATCGACGAGCGCCCGACCCAGACCTCCCGGCGGGGGTGCTCGACGGCGTACAGGATCGCCTCGGCGCAGAGCCGCGGATCGAAGACCGGATCCGGGGCGTACTGACGATGCCCGGTGCGGTTGCGCGCCCAGTTGAACTGGGGCGTGTTGACCGCCGGCAGATAGACCACGCTGAGGCTGACGTTGACCCGGTCGTGGATCAACTCGCAGCGCAGCGCGTCGGTGAAGCCCGAGACCGCGAACTTCGCCGCGCAGTAGGGCGCCTGCAGCGGCGCCGCCCGAATCGCGAGCCCGGACGAGACCTGGATGATCGCGCCCCGGTCGCGCCGCTTCATGTAGCGCAGGGCGGCGAGCGTCCCGTAGACCTGGCTGAGATAGGTGGTCTCGGTGACCCGGCGATACTCGTCGGGGGTGATCTGGTCCGCCGGGTTCACCACGGTGGACATGGCGTTGTTCACCCAGGCGCGGATCGGGCCGAGTTCGCGCTCCACCCGCCCGGCGGCGGCCTCGACGGCCTGCGGGTCGGCGACGTCGGCGGCGATCGCCAGGACCGGCCGGCCGTAGCCGGCAAGCGCTCGTTCGGCCGCGGTCAGCCGGTCCGGATCGCGCGCGATCACCGCCACCGACCAGCCCCCGGCGGCGAATCGATGCGCGGTCGCGAGTCCGATCCCGGCCGTGCCTCCGGTAACGACCGCCACCCGTGCCATATCCGCCTCGCTTCCGGTTGAAGAACCGCTTGGCAACCGATGTCGCGGCGCACAGTTGCGCGATTCGCCCCGGTCGCAATGTCACGGCCCCGGCGATTTCCGTGACGCGGGCGCAACGTCCGGCGCTGGCCGCTGTTGACTGCGTGTGCCGTGACGGTGTCGGCACCGAGGGCTGGGCCATGCGCTCTGGACGACGCTTCACCCTGCCGATCGATCCCTGGCCGCAGGCCTCGCTCGCCGAGCGGACCGCGGTCGGGATGGTCCTGACCTTCCTGCTGCTGATACCGTTCTGCGCGGCCGGTGCCGCGCTCTTCGTCATCACGACGCTCACGGCCTATCTGCAGTGGTCCTACGACCGCGGCGCCTCCCTGCGCGCCCTGATCGAGCGGCGGATCTGGGCGCCGATGACGCGGCACCGGCGCCTCGTCCGGAAGGCCTGACGGCCGCGCGGCGACCGTGTCCGGCGCGGGGCGGCGGTGCCGCTCCGCACGGGACCGAACCGAGACGGCGACGATCGCTGTGCGTTCGCAGCCGCCGGATTTGACCTGGGCGTCTCTGCTGGGCCAGTCAGGTTCGGAACCGAGAGACCGCCATGTTCCGTTCCCTGATGACTGCGCGGCGCTTCGCGCCCCTGTTCTGGTGCCAGTTCTTCTCGGCGTTCAACGACAACTTCCTGAAGAACGCGCTCGCCTTCCTGATCCTGTTCGGGATCGGCGGGCAGGCGGATGCGCATGCGGGCGTTCTGGTGACGCTCGCAAGCGCGGTGTTCATCGGCCCGTTCTTCATCCTGTCGGGGCTCGGCGGCCAATGGGCCGACCGCTACGACAAGGCGCTGATGGCCCGGCGGCTCAAGTTCGCCGAGATCTTCGCGGCCGGCACCGCGGTGCTCGGCTTCCTGCTGCATTCCGTGCCCGTGCTGTTCGTGGCTCTGGGTCTGTTCGGAACGATCGCGGCCCTGTTCGGCCCGATCAAATACGGCATCCTCCCCGACCACCTCCGCCGCGAGGAGCTGCCCGCCGGAAACGCCCTGGTGGAGGCCGCGACCTTCCTGGCGATCCTGCTCGGTACCATCGCGGCCGGAGCGGCCTCGTCGCTCGGCGGTTCCGGGGTCCTGTTCGGCGGCCTCGTGATGGGCTTCGCCATCCTGTGCTGGCTCTCGGCCCGGATGATCCCGGCGACCGGGGAGGGCGCGCCGGACCTGCGCGTCGACCCCAACGTCGCCCGCTCGACCGCCGCGCTGCTGCGCGACCTCTGGGCCGACACGCGGCTGTGGCGCGGTTCGCTCACGGTGAGCTGGTTCTGGCTGGTCGGCGTCGTGGTGCTGTCGCTGCTGCCCGTCCTGGTGCGCGGCGCCTTCAACGGCACCGAGACGGTGATCACGCTGCTGCTCGCGCTGTTCTCCATCGGCATCGCGCTGGGCTCCGGGCTCGCCTCCTGGCTCGCCAGCGGCCGGATCGTCCTCCTGCCCACCCCGGTCGGCGCGGTGCTGATGGGCCTGTTCGGCCTCGACCTCGCCTGGACGATCGGCCACCTGCCCCCGCCCCCCGCGGAGTCGATCGGCCCGCTCGACTTCCTGCAGACCGGCCACGGGCTGCGCACCGGCGTCGACTTCCTGGGCCTGGCGATGTCCGGTGGCCTCTACATCGTCCCGTCCTTCGCGGCCGTGCAGGCCTGGGCCGAGAAGGCGATGCGGGCGCGCATCATCGGCGCGGTCAACGTCATGACGGCGGCCTTCATGGTGGCCGGCACCCTGGCGCTGGCGGGTCTGCAGGGCGCCGGCCTGTCGATCGCGAGCCTCCTCGCGCTGGTGGGGGTACTGAACCTCGTCGTCGGCGCGATCGTGTTCGCGACCCTCCCGACCAGCCCGTTCCGCGACGCGCTCTCGATCCTGTTCCGGGCCTTCTACCGCCTGGAGGTCCGCGGGCTCGACAATGTCGCGGCCGCCGGGCCGAACTGCATCGTGGCCCTCAACCACGTGTCGTTCCTCGACGCGCCCCTCGCATTGTCGCTCCTCGATCAGGAACCGGTCTTCGCGATCGACAGCGGCATCGCGCAGCGCTGGTGGGTGCGGCCGTTCCTGCGGGTCACCAAGGCGATGCCCCTCGACCCGACGCGGCCGCTGGCCACGCGGACGCTGATCAACGCCGTCAGGAACGGCGAGACCCTCATCATCTTCCCCGAGGGCCGGCTCACCGTCACCGGCAGCCTGATGAAGGTCTACGACGGCGCCGGGCTGATCGCCGACAAGTCGGGGGCCATGGTCGTGCCCGTGAAGATCGACGGGCTGGAGCGCACCGCGTTCTCGCGCCTGTCGCGCCGGCAGGTGCGCCGCCGCTGGTGGCCCAAGGTGACGGTGACCGTCATGCCGCCGGTGCGCCTGACCGTGGACCCGGCGCTCAAGGGCAAGGCGAGGCGGCAGGCGGCGGGCGCGGCCCTCTACGGGATCATGTCGGACCTCGTGTTCCGCACCGCCGCCGTCGACCGCGGCCTGATGGCGGCGCTGATCGATGCGGGCGAGCGGCATGGCTGGCGCCGCAACGCCCTGGAGGATCCGGTCGGCGGACGCCTCACCTACGGCCGGCTCGTGATGGGCGCCAACGTGCTCGGCCGCAAGCTCATGCCGCTCGCGCCCCTCGGCGGCCGGATCGGCGTGATGCTGCCGAACGCGAACGGCGCTGCGGTCACCCTGTTCGCCCTGGCCTCGGCGGGCCGGGTGCCGGCGATGATCAACTTCTCGGCCGGTCCCGCCAGCGTCCTCTCGGCCTGCCGGGCGGCGCAGGTCGACAAGATCCTGACCTCCCGGGCCTTCATCGAGAAGGGGCGGCTCGGCCCGCTGGTCGAGGCGATCCGCGAATCGGTCGAACTGATCTACCTGGAGGACGTGCGGGCCAGCATCACGACGTCGGACAAGGTCCGCGGGCTGCTCTCCGCCCGCCGGCCGCTGGTGGCGCGATCCGGCGAGGATCCGGGGGCCGTGCTCTTCACCTCGGGCAGCGAGGGGACGCCCAAGGGGGTGGTGCTGGCCAACCGCTGCATGCTGGCCAACGTGGCGCAGGTGGCGGCTCGGATCGACTTCGGACCGATGGACAAGGTGTTCAACGTCCTGCCGGTGTTCCATGCCTTCGGGCTCACGGCCGGGCTGGTGCTGCCCCTGGTCTCCGGGGTGCCGGTCTACCTTTACCCGTCACCGCTGCACTACCGGATCGTGCCGGAGCTGATCTACGGCTCGAACAGCACCGTCCTGTTCGGGACCGACACGTTCCTGACCGGCTACGCCCGGGCCGCCCACGCCTACGACCTGCGCTCGCTCCGCTACGTGGTGGCCGGGGCCGAAGCCGTGAAGGAGACGACCCGGAGGACCTGGGCGGAGAAGTTCGGTCTGCGGATCCTGGAGGGCTACGGCGTCACCGAATGCGGGCCGGTGGTGGCGCTCAACACGCCGATGTTCAACCGCTTCGGCACCGTGGGACGGATCCTGCCGGGCATCGAGACCCGGCTGCAGGCGGTGCCGGGGATCGACGAGGGCGGCCGCCTGTCCGTGCGCGGCCCCAACATCATGCTCGGCTACCTGCGCGCCGAGCGGCCGGGGGTCCTGGAACCGCCGCCCGACGGATGGCACGACACCGGGGACATCGTGGAGATCGACCCGATGGGCTTCATCACGATCAAGGGGCGGGCCAAGCGCTTCGCCAAGATCGCCGGCGAGATGGTCTCCCTCGCCGGCATCGAGGCGCTGGCCGCCGAGCTCTGGCCCGAGCGCCCGAGCGCCGTGGCGGCCGTGCCGGACCCGCGCAAGGGCGAGCGGCTCATCCTGTTCACGCAGGCGCGGGATGCCACCCGGGCGGCCTACCAGAGCTTCGCCAAGAGCCGCGGCGCCTCGGACGTCGCGATCCCCGCCGAGGTGGTGGTGCTGGAGGCGCTGCCGATGCTCGGAAGCGGCAAGATCGACCAAATGTCCGTCGCCAAGCTCGCCCAGGAGCGCGCGAAGGCGTCGGCCGCGGCCTGAGCGGCATCGATCGGAGCGACAGGCGCGTGCTGCCCCGAGCCCGCCGGGGCCGGCGTCACCCAAACGGAGGATGCGGGCCTGTCCGCGATCCGCTCGTATCACGAATGCAGTCCCGACTCGATCCGGTGCAATGATCGGATCCGCGGGCTGGATTTCGTCGTCGCACGTCGCATCCAGAGGGACAGATCATGCTGAAGGACAGGCGGATTCCGACTTGGCTCGCTAGGCGGACGTACTTCAAGCGGATCGGGCGCTGGACGAAGCTCAACAAGAATCGGAGCCCGGCGACACCCCCCGCCGAATCGGCAGCCATACCGTCGAACGTCGTGCCGTTCCCGACCCGGGAGAGCTGGCCGAACCGTCCGGCTCTGCCGGGCCTGCGCGGCGTCAGCATGGCCTAGGACGGGGACGGACACCGCGGGTATCGGCGGCGAAGACGCCGGCCTCGCAGGACTTGTCCCCCCGACGGAACCGGAGAATCCTGCGCGCGCGGCCGGCCGGTCCGGTAGCGGGGGGACATGTGCCGGACGTCGCGCCCGATCCAGACAGAGCGGCCCGCTTGCCGGGCCGCGCCGCGCGCCTCGGCATCGCCGCCGCGCTGGCATCGGCCGCTCTGGCAGCCTGCGCCGCGTGGCACGCCGCGGCCGCGTTGCCGCCCCTCGATCTCGCGTCCGCGTCGGCGCGGTCGACGGTGGTGCTCGACCGGTCCGGCACGCTGCTGCGCCCCTTCGCGACCGCGGACGGGCGCTGGCGCCTGCCGGTGCCCGCCGACGCGGTCGATCCGCGCTATCGGGCGATGCTGCTCGCCTACGAGGATCGGCGCTTCGCGCACCATCCCGGTATCGACCCGGTGGCGCTGCTGCGCGCCGCGTTGCAATGGGCGGTGCGCGGCCGCATCGTCTCGGGGGGCTCGACCCTGTCGATGCAGGTGGCCCGCCTGATCGAGCCGCGGCGCGAGCGGTCCGTCGCGGCCAAGCTCCGGCAGATCGTGCGCGCAATCGCCCTGGAGCGGCGATTCGGGAAGGCCGGGCTGCTCGACCTCTACATGGCCCTCGCCCCCTACGGCGGCCCGCTGGAGGGCGTGCGCGCCGCTAGCCTCGCCTATTTCGGCCGGGAGCCGGTGCGGCTGACGGCGGCGCAGGCCGCCCTCCTGGTCGCCCTGCCGCAATCCCCCGAGACCCGCCGGCCCGACCGCTTCCCCGAGCGCGCCGCCGCAGCCCGCGACCGCGTCCTGGAGATCGCCCACGCGCAGAGCCTTCTCACCGCGGCCGAGACCGCGGCCGCCAGGGCCGAGCCCGTTCCGACGGTCCGGCGCCCGTTCCCGATGCTCGCGGCGCACGCCGCCGAAGAGGCGGTCGCCGCCGAGCCCGCCGCCGCGGAGATCCGCCTCGCCATCGATGCGCGCCTGCAGGAGCGGCTGGAAGCGCTGGCGACCGAGCGCGCCGCGGCGGCCGGCCCGGACCTTTCGGCCGCGATCCTCGTCCTCGACAATCGCCACGGACAGGTTCTCGCCCAGGTCGGAAGCGCCGGCTACCTCGACCCGACCCGGCGCGGCGCCATCGACATGACGCTCGCGGTGCGCTCCCCCGGCTCCGCCCTGAAGCCGTTCGTCTACGCCATGGCGTTCGAGGACGGGCTGGCGCATCCCGAGACGCTGCTGGAGGACCGCCCCACGCGCTTCTCGGCGAGCTACGCGCCGGAAAATTTCGACCTGAGCTTTCAGGGGACGGTCACGGCGCGGCGTGCCCTGCAGATGTCGCTCAACGTGCCCGCGGTCGCGCTGATGGACGCGGTCGGGCCGGCGCGGTTCATCGCCCGCTTGCGGGCCGCGGGCGCCGGGATCCAGCTCCCGCGCGAGTCGGCGCCGGGCCTGCCCGTGGCGCTGGGTGGCCTCGGCATCACCCTGACCGATCTCGCGCGCCTCTATGCCGGGCTCGCCCGCGGCGGCGCGGTGCCGGACCTGCTTCGCCGCGCCGATGCGACCGCGGCCTCGGCCTCGGCCGAGCAACGGATCGCCGAGCCCGTGGCGTCGTGGTACGTCGCCGACATCCTCCGCGGGACGCCGCCTCCGGAGAACGCGCTGCCGAATCGCATCGCCTACAAGACCGGCACCTCGTACGGCTACCGCGACGCCTGGGCGGCAGGCTTCGATCGGCACGTGACGGTTGTGGTCTGGGTCGGGCGGCCCGACGGCGCCGCCGTTCCGGGGCTCGTCGGGCGGACGGTGGCGGCGCCGATCCTGTTCGACGCCTTCGCGCGCCTGGGGCATGCGCCGGATCCGATTCCGCAACCGCGCGACGTCCTGACGGCCGGGCCCGGCGGCCTGCCGCCGCCGCTCCGGCGGCTGCGCCGCGACGCCTCGGAGGCAGCCGGGCCGGCCCTGCGGATCGCCTACCCGCCGGACGGCGCCCGGATCGACCTCGGCCTCGTCGCGGTCGCGCACGATGCGCCCGGCCCGGCCGGCGGTGCGGGCCTCGCCCTCAAGGCGCTGGGGGGGGTTCCGCCCCTGACGTGGCTCGTGGACGGGCAGCCGGTCGTTCAGACGCCGCGACGCCGCGCCGAGTGGTTCCCGGAAGGTGCCGGCTTCGCGCGGATCTCCGTCCTGGACTCGACCGGCGCGAGCGACAGCGTTTCCGTCCGGCTCGAATAGCGCCGCGCCGTCGTTCGGCCCCCGAGAAGCTTGACCATTGCACGATTTTGCATGGATCGGCGCGTTTAGACTCCAGCGAATGCATGCGGATATTCACCGATCACTAACGGATATGGGTCTATTCGTGTCCGGTGAGGTCGATGATGGCGTGGAAGGTCGGCGCCGCGGTCGCGGTGCTCGTAGGGTTCGTCGGTGTGGGTCTCGGTGGCGGCGACGTCGATCCGCGCCGCGATGGCTGGCGCGCGGCCTACCGCCCCCCGGCCGCGATCCCGTTTCCACCGGAGAATCCCTACTCGGCCGCCAAGGCCGAACTCGGCCGGCGCCTCTTCTTCGATCCGATCCTGTCGGGGGACGGGACCCGCTCGTGCGCGACCTGCCATGTCCCGGATCTGGCCTGGGGCGACGGCCGCGCCCGGGCGGCGACCCGCCAGCAGGACGACATGGACCTGCGGACGCCGACCCTCGTCAACGTCGCGTGGCAGGATGGACCGCTCGGCTGGGACGGCAAGTTCCGCTCGCTGGAGGCGGTCGCCGCGATGCCGATCGCCGCGCCGGGCAACATGAACCTGCCGATGCCGGAGGCCGTGACGCGGCTCTCCGCCGATCCGTCCTATGCGGCCGCCTTCGCCGAAGCCTTCGCCGACCCCGCGGTCACGCGCGAACGGCTGGAGGCAGCCCTGGCGACCTTCGAACGGCTGATCGTGACGAAACCGACGCCCTTCGACAGCTGGATCGGCGGCCGCGCGGACGCGATCGGCGCGGCGGCCCAACGGGGATTCGACCTGTTCAACGGCCGGGCCGGCTGCGCGAGCTGCCATTCCGGCTGGTCGTTCACCGACAACTCGTTCCACGATATCGGGGTCGGGGTCGGAACCGATATCGGCCGCGGCCGGCTGAAGCCCAACTCGGTCGCGCTGACCTACGCCTTCAAGACGCCGACGCTCCGGGAGATCGGCAAGCGCGGCCCCTACATGCACGACGGCTCCGTGCCGACCCTCGAGGCCGTCATCGACCTCTACGACCGCGGCGGCATCGAGCGCCCGAGCCGGTCCCGGTCGATCAAGCCGCTGCATCTGTCGGCGTCGGAGCGGGCCGACCTGCTGGCTTTCCTGGCAACGCTCTCCAGCGGCACGGGCGGCGATCTCATGACGGTATCGTTCGCGAACCTCCCGCCGGCGCCCTGACACCGCGGGCTCCGCCCCGGACGGCATCGGCGCCCGCGGCTCAGCGTCCGATGCCGAGCCCCCGCGGCGGCCCGGGCGGGCTCCGCTGCTCGCAGGCCTCGAGGGCGGCGGCGATGCGGGTCTCGTTGGCGGCGGAGTCGTGCGAGAGGCTCAGCACGGCGCCCAGGGTCCAGCCGCTTGCCAGAAGGCCGACGCCGACCACGCCGAGCAGCCCGTAGGTCATCAGCCGGTTCCGGCGCAGATCGCCCTTGACCGTCTGCACCAGATCCCGGTTGTCCTCGGCGAGACCGTTCCGAGCCGCCACCAGCTCGTTGTACATGTTGGTGATGGCGTTGGTGGACATGTACACGAGCAGCAGGTGGACGACGAAGTCGTCGTCCGTCGTGGTGTTCAAGGCGGCCGCGATCCGCACGGCGAGCTGACGCTCCCAGGGCTGGAGATCGCGGCCGTGGACCGACCGGTAGAACCGCTCGAGGTTGATCACGGCCGGAGCGCATCCCGCCACGCCGTCTGGAAGTTGCGCCGGAGGCGCCGGCCCTCGACGCGCAGGCGCATGGGGGCGCTGTTCGCCAGCGCCTGCCACGTCATGTGCTGGACCCGCAGCGCCTCGATCAGGCGCTCGCCGATGCGCTCGATCTCGATGGTGCGGAAGTTCGGCTGCTTGCGCAGCGCCTTCACGAGGTCGGAGGATTCGAGATAATCGAAATTGGTCGCCTGCGCGGTGTTCTTCGCCAGGATCGCCCGGTCGCACTCGATGAGCATCGGCCGGAGTTCCTTGAGAACCTCAAGGGCGGTGGGATCGACGGCGCCCGCGGCGACGACCACACAGAGGCGGACATTCGCCTCCCGGCAGCTCTCCACGATGATCTCGGCGCAGCGCCGCGTCGTCTCCGTGTCCCCGGCGGGGAAATCGACCACCACGAAGCGCTCCGCGGCCTCGATCACGCGCTCGATCATGTCCTGACACAGGGTCGGGTCGACCCGGCCGGTGCTGTCCTCCGCGCGCAGGCGCTGCCGGAAGCAGGTCAAGCCGTTCCGGCGCGGTACGAAGTTGTCGCTGCCGGGATTGGTCTCCTGCATCAGCGCGGTGTGGAAGTGCCGGTTGGCCGGGTCGGTATCGATCGCCAGGACGGGCCCGACCTCGGCGCAGAGATCGGCGACCTGCAGGGCGATCGTGGTCTTGCCGACGCCGCCCTTGCCGCCAAGGCAGAGGACGAGGAGCTTGCCCGCCGAGCCCAGAAGGTCGCGCTGGATGTCCTGGATCTCGTCCGGGCTGTACCAAGCCGGAACCTTGATCTGCGTACCGTCGGTCATGGGATGTTTCCTTGCTGATGAATGCGGGGGCGGGCCAGCGCGCGCGGCTGGCACGCGCGGGACCGGACCTGCGGGGTTTCAGGGTTCATGCGGTGCGCCCGGCTTCAGGCAGGCCTGCGCCGACGGCGAACCGACATGCGGGTCAGCGGCCTGAACACGCCCCCGGGACGGCGCGCCGGACGGCGACCGGCTCTCACGCGGCCGCCCCGATGCGGCACGCCGTCGACCCCCCCGCGACGGGGTGCAGGGTCGGGCGCCGGTGCGGTCGGATGCGAACGGCCGGATCACGCGTGCGACCCGGCGTCGGCCTGTGTCTGGGGCCGCGGAATGTCGTTCCTCCTCACCCTCCGCCCCGTTACCGGTCCACTGTTGCCGACGACCGCCGCGCGGGCATGACGCCGTTCTAGCCGAGCGCGCCGAGCCTCAGCGCAGAAGAATGCGAGATGCAAGCCCGTATCGCCCTGTCCGGTTACTCTATCCTCTCCTATATCGCAAACATTAACAGATCTATCCGCGGACAACCAAATCGGTTTATACCAGTAATTACTGTCTATTTACGCGAATTGTTACTCAAAAATGGCGATATCGTACGACTATGATCGAAAATCTGGCGATCGTCGCCGCGATGATACTGCTATCCTCGGACGTGTCGGCGACCGGCTTTCCGATCCCGGGGACGGTCCGCAGGGGCGCACGATCTCGGCGGCTCGGGGCTGGCCGGCAAACTGGAGCGATCGGCATCGCTCGACAGGGCCGGCTTTCTCAGGCGGCACGCCGGCCGCGCCGTCGATCCGCCGGCGGATCGGCGCGGCGCGGCCCGCTTCGGGCGGGGCCGTTTAACCGGGATCCACAGCGTTAACCTTTTACTCACATTCGTTAATAAATCCTTGGCGAAATGCGCACGAAGATAGCTAAATAGCTCGGTAACCGCGATGCTGCTGTGGTGCGCCGAGGTCCCGATGCGAAGAGCCGCGAATGCGCTGTTTTCGGGCGGCTGCGCCCTCGGATTGTCGGGCCTAGGGATCCTCGCCGCCACGGGCGCGGCCGAGGCGCACGTGAAATGGTTCTGCGCCTACGACGTGGCCGGTCAGCCGCAGGGCCTCGAGCAGGTGCTGTGCCCGGATTTCGAGTGGCTGACGGGGCTCGCCCTGGTCTGCCTGATGCTGGGCTGCCTGGCCGAGGGCACGCCGCTCGGGGGCGCGCTGCTCAAGGCGCTGGACCGCGTGACCGCGCGGATCCGGACCGACACGGAACTCCTCGTCCGTGCCACGCTGGGTTTTTTCCTGATCTCCCTCTGGAGCCTCGGCGACATCATCCTCACGCCGGAACTCAAGACCGAGGTCGCCTGGATCCCGTGGCTGCAGCTCGCGCTGGCGGGCTGCCTGATCTGGCGCCGGACGATGCCGATCACCGGTCTCGGCCTCGTCTTCCTGTTCAGCTTCGCCACCGCGCAGTACGGCCTGTTCCACCTCGCCGATTACCCGATCTTCCTCGGGATCGCCGCGTATCTGATCGTCCAGGGCCTCGACCTGAAGACCGGCCGCGTCCGCTCCCTCGACCTCGTGCGCTGGTCCGCGGCCGTGACGCTGATGTGGGCCTCCATCGAGAAGTGGGCCTATCCGGAATGGACGGCGCCGCTCATCGCCGCCAAGCCAGAGATGACCATGGGGGCGACGCCCGCGATGTTCATGCAGGCCGCCGGCGTGATCGAGTTCACCCTCGCCTTCGCGCTGCTCTGGACGCCCCTGGTCCGGCGCAGCGCGGCGATCATCCTGGCGGCGATCTTCGTCTCGGCGATCTTCGAGTTCGGCAAGGTGGACGCGATCGGCCATTCCGGGATCATCGTGGTGCTCCTCGGGATCGCGGCGGACGATGTCCGGGTGCCGGTGCGCGTCCGGCAGGCGCTGCTGGCGCCGGCCTGGTACGGAGCGGCCCTGGCCGCCTTCCTGTTCCTCTACTACGTCGGCCACGCGGCCCTGTTCGGCGGCCTCGGCGCGATCCCGGTCATCTGAGGCCGCTTCGGATGCGGATCACCGGGCCGCCGCGAGCGGCGCGACCACGTCCATGAGGCCGTTGATCAGGATCTGCGTCCCGACGCACAGCAGCAGGAACGCGAAGAGGCGCCCGGTCACGCGCGCCCGGGCCGGCCCGATGAGGGCCACCACCCGGTCGGCCGAGGCGTAGATCAGGGCGACCGCGGCGGCCACCACCAGCGCCGCCAGCGTCACGCCGAGATAGAAGCCGAACCGCTCCGCGTAGGCCGTGGGACGGTTGGCCCCCAGGGTGATGGCGACCGCGATCGTGCCCGGCCCTGTGGTGAACGGCAGGGTCAGGGGAAAGAAGGCGATCTCGGAGAGGGGGCTCCGCCCCTGATCCCCCGGCGGCTCGGCGGGCGCCGGCCCCCGATCCGCCGAACCGGACGCCTCGGCCTGCTTGCGCGCCTCGCGGGCCTCCGGCCTGTTCAGCTGGTTCCAGGCCGACGACATCACGACCAGACCGCCGGCGATGCGCAGCGCCCCCAGGGTCACGCCGAAGAAGTTGAGGATCGGCGTGCCGGCCCAGAGCGCGCCGAGCATGATCAGCGCGGCGTAGACGCCGATCCGACGCGACAGCAGGACCCGCTCGGCGTGGCTGTAGGCGTTCGTCACCTGCGCGAAGATGAAGGCGCCGCCGATCGGGTTCACGATCGCGATGAGGCCCGAGAGGGCGAGCAGGAATTGCTGGATGGTGAAATCGACGCTCATCCGGGCATCGTACACGAAACACCCCGCCGCCCAGCGCCTGCGCCGGCCCACGGCCACGCAGCCGGCCTGACGCGGTGCGTCCGCTCCAGGCCCGGGCATCCGCCGATCTGCGACGTTAGGCGCCCGTCACGCTCAGCCCGGAGCCGGGGCCGGGACCAGCACCCGGGCCGGCGCGAGGCGCCGGGCCCGCCGCACCTGCTGGACGGCGACGGGCCGATAGAGCTGCTTCGTCGCGTCGACCACGTGCAGCCCCGCGAAGGGCAGGGCGAGGCTGGTGCCGAGACGCTCCCAGGCGGGGCCGGTGCGCAGCATCACCCGCGAGCGCACCGGCGGCATGTAGAGGGTCTCGGCCCAGCTCACGGGCGAGAACAGCGTGTCGCGCATCAACCGCCCGAGCTGCGAGCGGCTATAGGGCTGGCCGTGGCCGAAGGGCGTCGCCTCGCGGCGGGCCCAGACGCCGCGCCGGTTCGGAACGACGAGGATCATCCGGCCGCCGGGCGTGAGCGTCCGCCACACCTCCTGGAGCAGTTCCGTCGGGCTCTCGACCGATTCGAGGGCGTGGACCAGGATGACCCGGTCGATGGCGGCCTCCGGCAGGGGCATCATCGTCGGATCGGCCAGCGCCGCGCAGGAGCGGCCGCTGTCCGGCCAGTTCACCACGCCCTGCGTCGCGGGCATGAACGCCAAGGTGCGCTCGGCGATGCAGTGCACCGGCCCGAGATAGGGGGTCGCGTAGCCGATCCCGAGGACGCGCAGGCCCGACACCGAGCCCAGGAACTCGTGCAGGGCGCGCCCGACCACGCGGTGCGTCGTGCGGCCCAGGGGGCTGGCGTAGAAGGCCCGCAAGCCATTGACGTCGAGACGCATGAAGG
>NZ_JAKSXX010000244.1 GCF_022829385.1 Methylobacterium sp. J-070
CTGTTCCTGGAGTACGGCAATGATCGATGCGGTGTCTTCGTCGGCCACGGCGGCCGCGACATGCGCCGGAAAGGGCACCACCGTATTCGTCTGCTCTCGCTTCATCGCGCTGAACCCTCGGCTCTCGTCCTCGGGTTCGGCGTGGGCATCCGCTTTGTGCAGAGTATGGCAGCTTGTCCGTGTCGCGCGACGTCCCGGACTTGTGTGGCAGTCCGGCAACGTATTGGCGGCGGCCCGGCATGGGGATCGCCGAGCTCCCGTCGCGACACCGCCGGGACGGGATGCATCCGCGCTCAGGCGGCCTGGCGGCCCTTGCGCTCGCGCTCGGCCATGGCACCGGGCTGGCCCAGGCCGATGGCCTTGGCGAGCGCGGAGCGCTGCGCGGCGTAGCTCGGGGCGACCATCGGGTAGTCGGCCGGCAGGCCGTAGCGATCCCGGTAGGCCTTCGGGTCGAGCCCGTGGCTGGTGAGGTGGCGCTTGAGCGTCTTGTAGGTCTTGCCGTCGATGAAGC
>NZ_JAKSXX010000247.1 GCF_022829385.1 Methylobacterium sp. J-070
ACTTCATCGAAGAGGTCTATAACACCCGCCGCCTGCACTCCGCGCTCGGTTATCTGAGCCCCGTGCAGTTCGAGGAGCAGCACGCCCGGCAGACGGTCAAAACCGCCGCCTGATCGTGCCCACCATCAGGGGCCCACTCCAATCAGGGGCCCACTCCAGCCATAGGGCTGGCCCTGCCCTGCGATCGGGGTGGGTGATGAGTCATCGATGTCAATGCGCTATTCCCGGGCCAACTGTGATCCTGCAAATCTCGGCCCCTGATAGCTCCTTGCGCTTCCCTGCACGCGCAATTTCACCTCCATGCTCGCGCCCGTAGGGAAAATGCTGCTAAGTTCCTGCACCTACTGTTGAGTTCTGAGCGCATAGGCGTCCGAAGCTCGTTTTTCCGAAGTCTTTCCCTGTAATTTCCGCGTCGACAGGGAAATGACGCTTGGAGACTGGTTCGCGTCCGACTACCTGCACCAGTGACCGCAGCGCCGCGGTGACGCCGGGCCTCTCGACGCCCAGCATGAACGACATGAACTCCTGCGTGACCGTGACGAACTCATCGTCAAGTCGGTCCTGGCACATCAGCAGCCATCGAGCGAGGCGGGTGGCCGTGTTGCCTTTCGCGTTGGCGAAGGCCGTCTGAGCCGTCTGCACGTGCTGAGCTTGGATGTAGCGATTGAGAAGGCGCCTTAGGGCAGGGCGCCCCTC
>NZ_JAKSXX010000252.1 GCF_022829385.1 Methylobacterium sp. J-070
CTGGTGGAGCGGCTGTCGAGGGCCTGGGAGGTGAAGAAGTTGGTCGGGTTGTCGAGGGCGGAGTTGACCGTCTTGCCGGTGGCGAGGCGGTTCTGGGTGGTCGCCATCAGGGTCGCGGTGTCCTGCAGCGAGAGCAGGTTCCGGCGCGTCGCGGACGACAGGGTGATGGACGACATCGTTCGATCTTTCTGATTGAAGCCGCCCGCTTTCTGGGCTTCTCATCAGAGACAATTCCGAATTGAGGGCAGATTAATATCGGCAAAAATCAATTGATGCCGAGCTATATCAGTTAATTATTATTATATCAATACATCATTCCGGTGTAGAAATGAGCGAAAGTCAATCCTGAGTTTGTTGGCCGCGCGGAGGGCAGCCGCTCTCAGTCCCGATATTCCATCTTCCAGAAGGATCGGCGCCCCGCATCGCTGAACCGGGAAGCCTCGATGATGGCGGGCACCACCATCGTGCGCCGGAGGCCGGACGTGGTCGCCTCGTCTGCCAGCAGCGACCCCAGTCTGCGGGGGCTGCCCGAGGCCTCGGGCTGAAGCCCGACGAGCTGTGCTTGGCCTGCAACGAGCGCGCTCGCGGGCCTCCGAGGCGCTCGGTCAGGGTCGCGTGAAGCGCAACCTTACGGCAGAGCGAGGCCGGCCACGCCGTAGACCAGTGCGGCCACCAGAGCCGCCGCCGGCATCGTGACCACCCAGGCGACCACGATACCCTGAGCCACGTTCCAGCGGACCGCCGAGACCCGCCGCGCCGCGCCGACACCGACGATCGCACCGGTGATCGTGTGGGTGGTCGAGACCGGGATCCCGAACGCCGTCGCGGCAAACAGGGTCAGGGCACCGCCCGTCTCGGCACAGAAGCCCTGCATGGGCGTCAGGCGCGTGATCTTCGAACCCATCGTGTGCACGATGCGCCAGCCGCCGAGCAGGGTGCCGAGCGCCATCGCGGACTGGCAGGACAGCACCACCCAGAGCGGCACATGGAACGCACCGTCACCCGCGCCATGGGCGTAGAGAAGCACCGCGATGATGCCCATGGTCTTCTGGGCGTCGTTGCCGCCGTGGCCGAGGGAGTAGAGCGAGGCCGAGACGAACTGCAGGTTCCGGAACAGCCCGTCCACGGCGGCTGGCGTGGAGCGCACGAAGGTCCACGAGACGCCCAGCACGAGCAGCAGCGCGAGCCCGAAACCCAGTGCCGGCGAGAGCACGATCGCGGCGCTCGTGGTGATGACGCCCGGCCAGACGATCGCGCCGAAACCGGCTTTGGCGACGCCGGCTCCGAGGAGGCCGCCGATGAGGGCGTGCGAGCTGGAGGACGGGATGCCGGCATACCAGGTGAGCAGGTTCCAGGTGATTGCACCGCCCAGCGCGCCCAGGATCACGCGGTCATCCACCACCGCGATGTCGATGATGCCGGACCCGACCGTCCCGGCGACGTGCAGGCCGAAGACCAGGAAGGCCACGAAGTTGAAGAACGCCGCCCAGAACACGGCGAAGCGCGGCGCCAGCACCCGGGTCGACACGATGGTGGCGATCGAGTTGGCGGCATCGTGCAGGCCGTTCAGGAAGTCGAAGAACAGGGCGACGGCGATGAGGGCGATCAGGAGCGTCACGCGTGCGGCTCCTCGGCTCAGACGTGTTCGACGACGATGCTGCTGATCTGGTTCGCCACATCCTCGAACCGATCCATGACCTTCTCCAGATGATCGTAGAGTTCGGACCCCACCAGGAAGGCCATGGGGTCCTGCCGCGAGACCTTGAACAGCGCCTTCAGCCCGCTGTTGTGCAGGTCGTCGGCGCGGCCCTCCAGCTGGATGACGCGCTCGGTCAGGGTGTTCAAGGCGGTCGCGTTCTCGTTCAGCGCTCGCAGCTTCGGAAGAGCCTCGGCGACCACGCTGGCGGCCTCCTGGATCACGCTGGCCATCTCACGCATCGCCGGCTCGAAGGCCGTCACCTCGAAGAGCTGCACCGCCTTGGCGGTCTTGAGCATCTGGTCGATGGCATCGTCGAGGGCGGTGACCAGGGCCTGGATGTCGCCGCGGTCGAAGGGCGTGATGAAGGTGCGGCGGACCGCCAGGAGCGCGTCCCGGGTAATCGCGTCGGCCTTGTCCTCGTGTGCCGCGATGGCCGCGCACGCCGCCGGAATGGCCTCCGTTCCGTCGAGGAGCGCCCTGAGCGCGGCCGCGCCGTCGACCAAGGTGGCGGCATGACGCTCGAAGAGGTCGAAGAACCGGTCCTCCTTCGGCATCAGCGCGCGAAACCAACCCAGCATGTGAGGTCCCGGTGTAGAGATGAGCCGACAACCGCGCTCGTTCTGGCGAACTACCACAACGGTGCGGAAGGCAGGCACGGGGATCGGTCGATGTAAGGGCGGAATGATATCCGGCCAGGGTTGACCGACCGATGGAGTCTGCCCGCAAGGCCGGGCGGCCCCATCGTCACGGAACGCCCGGCCTCGCGCAGAGCCTCGGCCAGAGGGGCGGTGTCGGGCCTACTTCAGCGCCTCCGCCCCCGCCTGGCAGATCAGCGCGTCCTGATCTCCGGTCCCCCCCGAGCAGCCGATCGCGCCGATGACCTTGCCGTCTGCCACCAGCGGAATGCCCCCAGGCGAGGCCGCCAGATCGGGGTCGAGGGTGCCGTAGTAGTTCGAACCCGCCGCATAGAAGTTGAAGAACACGCGGCTCTCGCGCCGCCAACGGGCGGCCGTGCGGGCCTTGTTCTGCGAGATGCGGATCGAGGCGAGCTGTGCGCCGTCGAGGCGGGCGAAGTGAACGAGTTCGCCGTGCGTGTCGACCACGGAGATGTTCATCGGCCAGCCGCGCTTCTTCGCTTCGGCCTCCGCGGCCGCCAGGATGGTCTTGGCCTGCTCGTAGGTGATCGGGGCGCCGTAGGGCAGGCCGAACGGGATCTTCTCGGGCGTCCCGCCGGCGGGGGCCTGTGGCGGCCCCGCGGGCTTGGGCGGTTCGGCTGTCTGCGCCAGAACGGGCGTTCCGATCAACGCAAGGCACAGGGCTGCGGCATGCGCGGTGTACGGCGTCATTGAGGACCTCCAGCGCATCGGCCTCTTCCGGACACCGCGCGTGACGTCAGACTAGGCCAAAGCCGGGACTGGACATCCACCCCGGCAATCACAATTCGAAACAGAGTCCGCGCTTCGTAGGGCGGCGTCATGCGAACAGCGGGACGGGCCGCATCCCGGCCACGCGCACATCCCGGGCGGGATCTCTGAAGTCGGACGGTGGGGAGGCCTCGGCTCATCCCAGGCGGCCCAAGGGTGTCATCGGCGCCGTCCGGTTCCTTCATGGCACCATTCCGTCTTGGCCGACGGTCCTGCGTGAGGCGGTGAGCGAGGCTGCAGAACGCAGGGAGGCGATCCGTGGACGTTGGACCGCGCCCTTGCGGTCTCGCCGCCGGGTGGTCGCGTCGCGCGCGACGGGCTCACCGTCGAGGTCTATATTCACCGGTTCGCCGGGGCGGATGAGGACTGGACACGGGGGGGCGTCGACCACGGGGGTGGCATCACTGGCGTGGACGGGCCTGTTTCGCGAGGCCGGCGAGTGCTATGAGGCCTTTGAGCGGGTCGCCTCAGAGGATGGCATTGCATCCTTCTCCGACAGCCAGATCGTCAGGCACGGACCGTGTCTGCCGTCTCGCAGCGGAGGTCTCAACGGCGAGGCGATCTCAGGGGTGAGCGAATGCGCAAGGGGCCATCGAAGCGCCGGCTACCCGACAGCCTGACCCAGCACCTGACGGATCCGAAGATCGTGGCCTTCCGGCCTCGAACGCGCCGGCGCAGCTCCCACAGAATGTCCGGATCCGCGGAGAAGAGTGCCGTCTCAGCCGTGACCCTGGTGGTCGTCGTGCTGGCCGGCGGCCATCTGTTGGGCGTCTGGTGACCCCCTCCCCCGCCCCGTGGAAGAGGCGCTGATGGCCGCACGATCACGAAGGGAGGGACGCCGCGATGTCGCCTAAGCTCACGAAGACGATCATCGGGGCGGTGGTCGCCATCGCCCTGGCGGCGGCTGTCTCCTACGGCCTCATCAGCCAGCAGACCGCCGACCAGATCCAGACCCAGGCGAACCAGACGCTGCAGAACGATCAAGGCTCGCTCGGGCCAGGATCGAACCAGCCCCCGCCCGCCCCATCGAACACGATCCCGCAGGCGCCCGGCCAGCCCGGTGCATCGCCCCAGCCGCCGGCGCCTGTTCCGCGTCAGTAGGAACGCACGCCGCCGCCGGGGCCATCGCCGTCGAGGCGGACCGACGGGGACCGGTGGTCGCAGCCAGCGCGCTGAAGACCGACAGGCTCGGCCGGACGCGACACTGAGCCTGCGCGGCGATCCCGTTGCCGCATCCCGGGACGGGATGAGCCAAGGGTCCGACAGCCGCGCGCGCGCCCGTTGCGGGCACTGACCGCGCTCACGCCGCGGTGGCGTCCGAGATCGCCCGACGCACCGGGCTGAGGCGCCACCGCCCGCGGCTGAGCGCACGGCAGCCCACCCGGCGGGAACACGGTCGGGATCTCAGGTCTTGCAGCGGGACATGCTGCCACCGCAACACGCGTGATCGCCTATGGCCCGTCTCCCGATCCTCGCCCTCCTGCTCGCCGGGTGCTTGACGTCCCTCGGCCGCGCGGCCGACGCCCAGGTCGGCCCCGACGCGCTCAAGCCGATGCTGCAATCGGACAGCCTGGTCTTCAACGGCTTCACGCGGACGCAGGACGGTCGGCTGTTCTCGCCGTTCCAGCGCCAGACGAAGGGCAAGGGCATCGAGCTCGGCGAATGGCGCGAGGGTAAGCCGGTCGCCTTCCCCGACGAGGCGTGGAACGCGTGGAAGCAGGGCGATGACCCGGCCAAGGCGTTCGTGGCGGTCAACGCCATCCGCATCGGTCCGGACGGCGATCTCTGGGTGGTCGACAAGGGCGCGCCCGGCATGGGCGAGGCGCCGCTGCCCGGTGGTCCCAAGCTCGTGCAGATCGATCTGGCAACCAACACCGTGCGCAAGGTCTACCCCCTGCAGGCGGCGACAACCGATCGGAGCTTCATCGACGACTTCCGCTTCAACGGCCGCCATGTCTACCTGACGGATGCCGGCCAACCGGGGCTGCTGGTGCTGGACCTCGACACGGGTGCCCTGAGGCGAGCCCTCGACGGGCACTGGTCGACCATCGCGCAGCGGCCGCTCACCGGTCAGGGTCGGGTGCTCCGCGATGACAAGGGCAAGCTGCTCTTCATCCACGCCGACCAGCTGGAAGTCTCCCCAGACGGCAAGACGTTCTACTATCAAGCCTGCACCGGCCCGCTCTACAGCATCGAGACCCGCTATCTGGATGATGCCGGCTTGAGCGACGCGGAGCGGGCCAAGCACGTGAAGCTGTTTGCGGCCACCGTGGCGACCGGCGGGACCGCGATCGACGCGGATGGGACGATCTACGCGAGCGACACGGACGGTCTGCGCATCCTCAAGATCACGCCGGACGGGAACGTCAGCACCCTCGTCGAGGACCCACGCCTGGTCTGGGTCGACGCCATGTGGATCGATGAGCAGGGCGGCCTCTGGATCCCGGCGGCGCAGATGAACCGCACGCCGACGATGAACGGAGGCGAGGCGTCGGCGGTGAAGTTTCCGACGGCGATCTATCGGCTCCAGATCGACGCGAAGCCGCTGCGCAACTGAACCATAACCAGGGCCGCCGCCCTGCAATCGCCTCGCGTCCGGCCCGGTCCAGAAGACCGGTCCGGTCAGAACCACCACAGGCGTCGGGACGAATCCATCGCGGCCCGCGTGATCGGCGCGTCGGCCTGTCCGGCGCGGGATCCGGCACCCGAAAAATGCCCGCCGCGGCGCTGGGCCGGGCGGGCTGCAGTCGGTCTCGGGCTGAGGTCGCAGGTAAGCGCATCGCGCGTCCGCGCGCCACAACATGCAGCAAACTCTGTCGCACGGAGCGCAAGAAGGCCCCGCGCCGAAGCGGCCGGAGGGGATCGCACGCGGGTCTCGGTGGAAGCGCGGGCGCGCAGGCGGCTCGCCGGATCTGCGCGCCGCACGGCGGCACGACGTCCTGACGCGCCTGAAGGCGGCCGGGATTCGCGCAGGACGATGCCCGCGCCGGCGAGCCGGGCGGGCCGACGAGGGTCGTGGTTCCGGAAACGAACCGGCCTGCGCCGGGGGCGAGGCCCGTTCCGCGGCCGTGTCTAGACCGTCACTTCCCGCCGCCGCTGCTGGTCGAGCCGACCCGCGACGGCTGGCCTTCGTTGCCGGCGGCGGCGCTGTCGGTCGCGATACCGTCCGCGGCGCGACCGGTTGGGGAGTAGGTCGCGGCCGGTGCATCGCCGGTCGATCCAGGCTGACGGGTGACGACGCCGGGTGCGCCGGGCGGCACGATCACGGTGGTGCCGGTCGGGCTCTCGATGACGGCCTGGGCAAAGGCCGGGGTCGCAAGGGCCGCGATGACGGCGGCTGCGAGTGCAGTCTTGAGCATGTTGATCTCCTGTCGGGATTGGTGCGGCAGGAAACTCCTGAAGCGTCTGGCAACCGGGATTGCGCGCAATCGATCCGGGGTTCGGTCCATGGCGGGACACCGATGTGTGCTCGCGCACGCTAGTCACAAACAGCAACAGGTGTTCCAGCTTGCTTCAATCCGCACGTCGCATCGGCGCGTCGCACGGATGGCGGCCGCCGTCGGTTGTCGCCGTCGGCCACCCAGGGCGGCGTGCGGTGATCGGACCGCGCCTTCGCCCAACTCGCCGAGCCTGGTGACGGGCATCACACTGCCGCCGCGTTCGGCGCGCCTCTTGGAGCCGGCGGCGGTGGTGGGCCGCCGTATTCACGCCGCCCGGAGTACCTCCGTTGCTCAACACCATCCTGGCGCTGGTTGCCGTCCTCGCCGTCATGATCGCCCACGCGCTCTACAAACTGGTGCGCCTTCCCTTTCGGCTCCTGCGCGGCCTGTTCCGGCGCAAGGCCCGGCCGGCCCGGCTCACCACGCCCTAACCCGGCTGCGCCATCCTGCCCTGGGCCGCCTCGCGCCTGGGCCGGCCGTACACGCACGGCATAGACCCCGCCGCCCCGCGACCGGGGAGCGCGGTGGGACCGGATTCCCGGCCTGCATGCCTGCCCCACTCACGCAGATGTGGCCGGTGTCCCGAACCCTCCGTTAAGCCGTCCGGCCCTACCTCGCCTCAACCGCAGGTGCGGTGTCTGTGCCGACACGGGCTCATCCGGAACACCCCATGAGAAAGCTGCTCGCGATCGCCGCGGCCCTGGTCGTATGGGCGGGCCCCGCGCTCGCCGGGGCCGATCAGCCGGCTCGGGACTGCGACCGGGACCCCGAGACCACGGGGGCGCTGCCCGCTGATCCCCGCAGCCTGTACATGCTCGGTGAGCGGCCGGTCAGGGCCGACCCGGACCCGCCGGAAGCCAGCTGGCAGGACGAGGCCCGGGCGAGTTCCGAACAGCGCAGACGCGATCTGCTCGATTGCGCGGTGGACTGACGCGCCGACTGCGCGGCCGCGGCTCTCACGGTCGGCTCCCGGCGACCTTCGAACGAACCGGAGTACGCGCGGGGCATCGCGGCGCCTGTATCAACACGTATAAATACGGAGTGATCTGCCGCTTATTACTGTGATCGCTTATACGATATTTCAGTCGCCGGCTTAGTGATTGACATGGTAGTTACGGACAATCGGCAATGGCTTTTACCAAAAACGTCCAGCTGATCGTAGAGCGGGCGACCACCGGCGGGTATTTGGTTAAGATCTTCAACGGCATCAACGCGGGCGACGCTTTATTTGCGTCGGACGATCTCAATGCAGTGTTGAGATTTGTTTCGGAAGTGATGCGGTCGCCGTCCCAGTATATGATCGAAGGGTAGCGGCTGCCCAGGCCGGCTGCCGATCCGCAGGCAGCGCCTTGTGCCGCGCGGTGGCGCGCTCAGCCGGCGACAGGTCGGTCCGGATCGGCTTCATCAAGCGCCAGCCCGAGACACCACCCTGCCGGCCGCGCGCTTGCCGAGGCCCGGCCGCACGGCTGACATCTCCCAGGCAACCCTGGGAGAGCCCCATGCTGAACATCGATCCGCTGATCGCCGTGGGCGTTGTCGCCGCCACCGCCGTCACGGATGCAGCCTACGTGTTCTTCAACGCCGCCGTGGCCGCTCGCCGGCGCATCCCGGCCGCGAACTGGAGCGCGTGCTGGTATCTGCTCTCCGCGTTCGCCGTGATCAGCTACACGGAGAACGCGGTCTACGTGGCCTTCGCCGCCGTCGGGTCGTGGCTGGGTGCCTTCGCGTCCGTCACCTGGCTCGTGCGGCCCACCCCGCCGCCGTAGTGCCTGGGGATCGGGGCTGGTCCTGCGCAACCGAGCTTGACCTTGGGCGTTGGGACAGCAAAACCGTATCGGCATCCCGACAGGATCTTCCCATGCTGCTGCTCGCGTCCCTCGTGGCGGGCACGTTCGTCCTCGCCACATCGTTCTCGCTCTTGGCCGCGCTGACGGACTAGCGCGTGGCCTGCGCGGGCGGTCGGCTCAAGGGCCGATCCCCCGCGCCGCCAGAACGACACGGAGGGCTTCGGCAAGCCCCTCCGGCGCGAACGGCTTGCGCAGGAACCGTGCCCCCATGGGCATCTGCTCCGCGCCCGGCCATTCCACCCCCGATACGATCAGGATGGCGAGCTCGGGCCAGCGTGCCGCGACAGCCTTGGCCAGGGTGAAGCCGCTCAGGGGCTCGCCGGCCAAGTCCGCGTCCGCGACCATGGCGACCAGTTCGGGCCGGGCTGCCAGATGCGCCTGGGCGGCCTCGACGGTCGAGGCCTCGGCAACCTCGAAGCCCGCCTCGCGCAGGGCCGCGGCGGCCTCCATGAGCTGGATGGGGTTGTCCTCGACAACCAACACGGCGAGCCGCGGCGCAAAGGCGTCTGCCATTCTGGCTCTCCACACGACCGGTGCCGCACCAACGCAACGGGCCCCGATTGCGTCCCGCCCGACTGACCCGGCACGGGATAGCTGCCTGTCGCCGGCGGCCCGCTCCGGACATTGGGCTCTGGCTGCGCCCGGCCGATCCGGCCGGGTATCCATCCAGCAGACCTTGCCGCCGGGCGAGACCGTGCGGCGCGCATCTGGCGAAAACGCCAGATGTTCGGCCCTTACCCTTTGAGCTGCTTGTTGCAGGCCGAGTAGTAACCGCCGCCCTTCTGGATCCACTTGGCGTCGCCCAGCGTGCCCGCAGCCTTGGCCGCGTTGTAGCTGTCGAGGCAGGTGTGCATCCTGGCCTTGCCGGCCGACTCCTTGGCGTACTTTGGATCAACGGCCCGGGGATAGGCGGCCGACCCGGACGAGGCCGCCGGGGCCGGTGCCGCCCGCGATGCCGTCGTGGTCGGCGCCGGCGCAGCGGGTGCGGCGGATGGTGCGACCGGGTTTGCGACGGTGCTGGTCGAGGCATCCGCGGCGGTGCCGCACTCGGCCTTGCGGAAGTCGTTCCACTTCTGGCCGTTGAGCGTGCCGGCCTGCTTGGCGGCTTGGTATTTCGCCGAGCACTCCTTGCTCGACAGTGCTGCGGCTGGGGTGGCGACGGCGGCTGCGCCAGCGACCAGCAGCGTGAGGGAGATAAGGCGGCTCATGATCGAGTCTCCAGGGCTTGGTAGGCTCACGAATATATAGATTAGAGCTGCATAGGCCGATCAAAAGCGGAGCTGACGCCTTTGTGTGTGTAGATCGAGCCGTTGAACGCAGGCTGGATCACGACGGGATCGGGCGTCTCGGCGTCGCGCAGCTGCCGGGCTTCGTGGATCGCCTCGGACGACAGCCCAGGGTCGGCCACGGTAGGGGCAACCTCACGCCCGGGACGCCTTGGCCGGGGAGCTGCGTGAGGGTCGGCGCATGCGGGGGGCAGGACACCGCGGGGCGCCGGCCCACGGCCCGTTGTTACAGGCGATGCGACGCGATCCAGCTGGGGGCCAGAACGTCCCCGGCCTCCGTGATGATCCAGGGCTGTGCCTCCCCCGTGTCGAGCGCTTGGGCCGCGGCGGCCAGCGCCGCGCGCAGGGTCGGGAAGCGGCGGCCTGGCGCGGTGTGGGACGGGGTGCGGCTGGACCACAGGGTGAGTTCGGCCGGCTTGTTGAGATCGGACAGGGTCATGGGTGCGCTCCGCTCGGTGAGAGCGAGGCCTGTGCTGCGCATGTCAGGGACGGGCTATGGCCTGCAGGCGAAGGCGCCCGGCCTACCGCGCGGTCATGGAGGCGCGCGGCCTACAGGAGATGGGTGTAACCTGCTGCAACCTCAAGCCGTCCTGGGCTTGGGCCGGGCTACGACGATCTCGACAGTCTGGCCGGTGAGGGGGTTGAGGATCAGCATGGCGGCCAGTCTCCGGTGGATCTACCGGTAGAACGTCGGCCCATGGCGGGGAGATCAATCCGTCCCGTGCAATTGCGCACAGTCGGTTGTCCAGTCGCGGCAACCGGTGGAGCGGGGCAGGCCTGAAGCGGCTGGGCTCGGCTGTCCAGGCTGTGACCACGCACCGAATTTTCGTCGAAACGTGGTGGTGGCGCCGAGGGGGTTCGGACCCCGACCCCAAAGATGGCTCAGCTGGCTCAAAACTGCGGAGCAACGCTTTGGCCTTCGGTTTGAGGGCGATGTCCGCGGCTGGCGTGCCGTGATCACTGCATGGGGCAGGCGTGGATTCATCCGGAGGACGCCGGGCCGGCCGGGGACATCGGCGAGCCCATGGATCCTGGTCGTTCGGCCGCCGCGGGATCGGTCGATCCTGAGGGCTGAACGGGCGATCACCGCCCATTGCGCGTCCCAACGCCGGAACAGGGCCGCCATCGCGGCCGCTCGGCCGCAGCGGCGGCCTCGAATCGCACCCTCACACGGCGCGCGGAAGCCCGGTTCGGTCCAGACCCTACGGGCGATCTTTCATCGATCGACACAACTTCTGGATAATAAACACGGAGGCTACGCCCCGGCACGCGGTGCGTATGCGAGATCACGGCGCCGCGCTGCGCCTCGCACGCCAGCAGCCCATCGATGTCAGGCACGATGAGGGACTGTCACGGCCGGCCGGGATCGAAGCCTGTCCTTGGCCGACGGCCGGAGGGACGGAGCAAGCATTGCTCTCAGACCCGAACCAACCGCCTCAATGATGCGTGTATACCAGGAAAATAACCACTTTGAGGGAACCGACTTGCGCGCAACCAGTTTGTGCGTCGCTGCCGACCGCGCAGTGACGACACGAAGGGACGAGGCGGGCGGTGACGGCGGGCGTCGACAGGCATGAGCTCCGGCAGATCATCGCCGGCCTGAGCGAGGGCGTGATCCTGGTCGAGCCCGACCAGACCATCGCGTACGCCAACGCGGCTGCCCTCGCCATGCACGGCGCCGAGAGCCTGGACGAGCTCGGCCAGACCGTGGACGCCTATCGCGAGCGCTTCGCCCTGCGCTACCGCAACCACGTCACCCCCAACCACTACCCGATCGAGCGCGTCGTGGCCGGCGAGGAGTTCCACGACGTCGTGGTCGAGGTCCGGCGCGCCGACGCGCCGGAGGCCGATTTCGTCCACGGCCTGCGCAGCCTCGTGGCGACCGACTGCGACGGCAACCCGAGCTGCAGGGCGCTGATCCCCAAGGAAGTCACCCGCCAGTTCGAAGCCGAGGGGGCCTGCGACGGGGCCTTCAACGCAAACCCGGCGCGCCCGGGGATCACCCGTCGGGCCGCCCAGCCGCCCGCCGAAGGCAAGGGCGGATGGCAGAAGAGGGGCGTCGCGGGGAAGAGGCGTCC
>NZ_JAKSXX010000039.1 GCF_022829385.1 Methylobacterium sp. J-070
GGCTGCCGAGGGGCAGCGGGCGACCTCGACCGATCAGACCGGACGAGAATTCTCGCGGGTGGTGGCGCTGGTCGAGCCATGCCGTGAGGGTATGTAGGCGGCCGATCTATCGAACGAATGGACGGCGAACGATGTCGTGCAAATCGACCCGGTGCCCACAATGAGCACGGAGGAGGCTGAGCTTCCGGAATGGGCCGAGGAGGTGGCGGGCACGTTCGGGCCCGTTCTCCCGGACAGGATCCAGAGACACCTCGGCAACTTGCTGGCGGCCGTCTACGCGCAGGAGGATGCCGAGCTTGGCGCCACGAGCCGCTTTGCCGAACTGCTGGCCAAGCTCGATCTGGCTCTCGGCGACGCGGCCGAACGCAACGATGCCGAGTTCAAGAGGCTGCTCGTCACCATACTCCCGGGTCTGCTCCGCTTCGCCGTCTCGCTCGCCCGCGACCCGGTAGTGGCCGACGATCTCGTTCAGGACACCCTTGTGCGGGCATGGCGCTCCCGTACACGCTTCGAACAGGGCACGAACTTCGAGGCTTGGACCTTCACGATCCTGCGCAACCAGTTCTACACCCACCAGCGCAAGCACCGTGAAGTCCAGGACGAGGACGGAAGCCACACCGCCCGGCTGGCAACCCTGCCGGATCAAGCTGGCCACCTCGATCTCCAAGACGTGCGCGCTGCCCTCGACCGGCTTGCGCCGACGTTGCGGGAAGCGTTGGTCCTCGTGGCGATCGAAAACCTAACCTACGAGGAAGCTGCCGCGGTCATGAACTGCCAGATCGGCACCGTGAAGAGCCGCGTCTGGCGCGCCCGCGAGCGGCTCGTGAAGGCGCTTGGCTATGATGGTGACGAGATCCGCAACGACGCCGTCATGCTTTCGGCGCTCGGCGGATCAGGCGAGGTCAGCGAGTGAGCCAAGATCCCCCTTCGGATGATCGAGCCGAACCCATACTGTCGATTGAGGAGATCCGGGAGCGCGCCTACGACCTCTGGGATCGAAACCACCGGCCCGAAGGCTACGAGCTGGAGTTCTGGCTCATGGCCGAGCGCGAGCTGATGGCGGAGCGCCGGGGCGTGTCGAGCGGTTTGTCCGATGCGGGACAGGCGTAGGATCATGAGCGAAGGCATCGTTCCGCTACGCCGGAGAGGTGAGGAGCGATCCGCGCTCGCCCGGGTCGATGTCGCCGCGGTAGAGTTGCTCGTCGGTGGTCACGCTACGAACCTGCAGGCGGCGCGGGCTCAGATCATCCTCGCGGACCTGCGGGAACAGCGGGATCAGATGACGTCGGTGCTCGCGGATGTGCGCGGCCGCGAGCCGACCGGTGATCCTGAGATCGACGACACCAACGCTAACCTGATTACGGCGATCAACTCCGGCATCGTGCAGATCGACCTGTTCATCGCCCGTGGTCAGGTCTTCTTGGCGCAAGCCGCTCAACCGGGAGCATACCAGCCTGAAGCATCGGCACGGACACCGAAAAATGCCTAATGCCGATAGCGTTCGGCTAGGGTCATCAGCGCCTGCGCCAGCTCCGTGAGGTTGGCCGAGGCCGTCTCGACCTGCCGCGTGCCGGCCGCGGTCTGTTGGCTCGCCTGCCGGATGTTCTGAAGCGCGCCCACCACCTGCTCGATCCCGAGCTGCTGCTGGTTGGTCGAGGCCACGATCTGCTGGAACACCTGAGTGCCTTCCTCCACCTTGGCGGTGATCTCCTCGATGGTGCGCTGCGTCGTGTCCGAGCGGGTCTTGCCGGCCGCTGCGCGCTTGACCGCCTCCTCGGTCAGCATCACCGAGGTGTTGATCCCCCGCTGGATCTCGCCCAGGAGCCCGCGCACCTGGCCGGTGGCCGCCTTGGCCTGATCGGCCAGGAGCTTCATCTCGGAGGCCACGACCGCGAAGCTCAGGCCGCTCTCGCCCGCCGCCGCCGCCTCGATGGCGGCGTTGAGCGCCAGCAGGTGCGTGCGCTCGGAGATGTCGTTGACCGTCTCGATGATGTCGCCGATCGTCTGGGTCTTCTCCGACAGGCTGACGATGTTGCCGGCCACCGCCTCCGCCTGCTCGCGGATCGCCTCCATAGCCTTGGCGGTGTCCGAGACGGCGCGCAGGCCCTGGCGGGAGGTCTGGGCGGTGGCCTGGGCGGTTGCGATCACCTCGGTGGCACGTCTACCGATCTGCGCACCCGACTGGGTAATCTGATCCATGGTGGCGGCGGTCTCCTGCACGGCGGCGAACTGCTGCTCGACCGAGGCCGCCTGCTCCTGCGCAGAGGCGCGGATTTCGGCCGCGGCGGTGTTGAGGTCGGCGGTGGCGGTGCGGTTGGTCCGGGCAAGATCGGCGAGGCCGGCTACCATCGCGTTGAGGCTGCGTCCCAAGCGACCGATCTCGTTGTGCCCCCCTTCGCCGAGCGTGCCCGTGAGATCGCCCTCGCCGACATGCTCGACGAAGCCCATTACCCGCACGAGCGGTCGGACGATCAGGCGATTGATGGCGATCCCGACCCCGAGGCAGATCAGGAGGGTGAGCAGGGTTCCGCCCCAGAGCGCGAGGCTCTCGTTGCGCTCGGCCTGCGTGACGCGCACAGCCTGCGCTGCGCGGGTCCGCTCTTCAAGCGTATCGATGGCGGCGAGCTTCCCGCGCAGGGTGTCGAAGAACTGCTTGCCTCTACCCTCAGCCTCGATGCGCACCGCCTCCGGTCGTGTCGCCGGGTTGGCCGCTTCTCGGATGGCAGTCTCGCCGATGTCAGCCTGCCAAGCGCGGGCTGCCGTCACGGCGTCGGCCAACAGGCGAGACCGCTCGGCATCATTGCCGATCAATGTCCTCAGGCGAGTGATCGTCTCATCCAGAGCCGGCCGTCCCGCGCGGTAGGGCTCCAGGCTGCTCTCGCGTCCGGTGATGAGATAGCCGCGTAGCCCCGTCTCCTGGTTGAGCATGGCGGTGCGGAAGGCGTCGAGACCGTGGGCCACCTGCGTCGAGCGGTCGAGGGCGTTTGTTGCGTCTTGCAGATGGTCACGCGTGAGCAAGACCGCGCTGCTGCTGAGGACCGACACGAGCGCGATGACGCCGATGGCGCCGCCCAGCGTGCGGTTGAGGCCAAACGTATTCGGCATGCTCGGTCTTTCCTGGTCAGGCCTGCGGACGGCTTCGAGCGGCAGCCGCAACAACGATGGCATCGCCAATAGCGCCCAAAGCGAGCTGACGCGAGCAACACCGCGCTCTCCCGCGCCTCAAGCCTCAGTATCAACTCTAGCGTCCGAGGAAGGCTGCCGGTCCTGCCTGATCAGTTCCAGCTCCTCGGCGCTCAGTTCCTCAACTCCGATGAGGCGTTCATCTGTGTCTTCCACGGCGCGGATCAGCTCATCCAGCTTCATCTGGATAGCGGCGGTGTCACGGGCGCCGGCCACCAGAATGACACCTGCCAAGAGCATGGCGGCGATGGACAGGAACAGGTTGAAGACGAGCGCCCAGTGATCGTTGAAGCTGAGGATGAAGCCGGCGCCCAGCCCGGCAGCGACGGTAAAGCAGGTCGTCAAGAAGCCGAGGGGTTTTGAAAGCCACACGGCAAGGCCAATGATCGGACGGTCCAGCATCAATCCTCAAGCTCAGCGCATCGAGCCGCTAAGCAAGTTAGCGCAACCGTGTTTCCAAAAT
>NZ_JAKSXX010000257.1 GCF_022829385.1 Methylobacterium sp. J-070
CGCCCACGTAGAAAAAACAGCCACAGCAGGATGACGATGGGGATCGGCACTCCGATGAGCCACAGCAGGCTGCCTGTCAGCATGTCGCCCTCTCTCCAACCTGCCGAGCAACTCGGCGATCGAGAGTCCGTTCCACGCCGGTCCTACGCGATGGCGGCCAACAGCGGGCAGGCGTGAGGGAAATAGCCTAATTTTCTCGGCGCCTAGAAAATTATTGAAATACACCGAGATATCCCTGCGCAGTCTCGGGAGATACAATAACGAGTTCGTATTTGTTGCAAATTTTTGAAATGCCGCTATATTTATATAAGTCTACCAAAGGAACTTTTGCCTTTTTGCTGTCATTATCTCGTGTGTGAAATTCGACTGCTTTGTAGATATAGGCAGTGGCAAGATGGACCGCATCATTAGCATCCATCATCTTGTATTGACCCTCATTTTCTTCGGCAGATTTGTAATAAAAATCTCTTATTTCCCTCGCTAAGGTGGCAACGTTTCGGCCGAGTTCGACGTCAATGATCCTCGTCCCATCGAACATAGCAAGATATTTGGCCTCTTTCTCCGCATCGGTAGCGGAAACTTTTTTTGGCAGTACCTCTATGTGAGTAACAACAGACGTAATAATGAGATTTTCCTTCTTTTTATTTCTTGCTAAAATCTCATCAACAGCTGCACGATGCTCAGCTTTGACGTTCTGATCGCTCAGAACCTCATAAAACATACAGGCGTCCCAATAGTATATTTTAGGCTGATCGGGCATCTAAATGTCCTGATCGCCAAAAGTGAAATAGCTACTATCCTTAAAGAGACCCCTTAAATCAGATAGATGCTCGCACTCATGGTCCGTCGCAAGCTCTATTTCTCGCATCTCTACACTGAAAGGGAAGGGAGAAGACTGTTTATACCTAAGCTTACCGTGAACACGAACATTCTTAAATAAATATTTGCCCATTTTATCTCTATCGCTTTCGGCAAAAGAGCATGCGATTTGCTCGGCTCCAACCGCAGGAGTGATGACAAAAGAATATGCCCCCTCTAAATCCCCAATTTGTCTCAGCGTTCCTGTGACAGACCCAAAAGAGTCGCCCTCATACCAAGCGACGTCCGCCTGTTTAGATCTTTTTTCTGCAGCGCAACGCAGAGAATTGTCCCGAAAAGACTCGTCTAGAGGAATGTCGATCCCGTCAATAGATAACCAAAATCTAGAATAGTCTTCTTCTTTCCTATGTTCGGCCAAGGTAGCAAGATTTTCGGCTGTTGTTGCGTCTACGCGCTCATCCAACGCCCCGCCCGTTGCTACTTTCTCAAGCTGTTCAAATGTCCAATTAAAGGCGGGCAGCGGATCATAGTTTGCTGCTTTGGGAACGGGCTTAAGGACAAGACGCGTTGGACTAGCCTTACTGGCGGCTACAATTTCATAATCCGTTTGCCGTTGGCCCGCCCCAGAAAAAGTCCGCTCCAGTTGTGCTAGGGCGATCAGGAGCCGTTGCAGTTTGGCAGATAGCGCATGGGCGAGCACGTTCCCGCGATGACCGGGATGGCCGTCAACATGGATCGTGAATGCCCGTGTGCTCATGGCCTATTAGGACGCGTTAGCTAATTGCCGGTAGGTTAGCCGCTTACCCGCTATCCCGCAAAAATGCTCCACCTACCTGCTCCGCAGCGCTAAGGGCCGGCCATAAACGGCTGTCCGACCGGACATCGACCTCAGGGAAATAGGACGTTGTTCGGCGGTGTCCTGCCCTCTTCGCCTTCAGCGCCTCTTCCACGTGGCGGGGGATGGAGTCAGCCTATCGCGAGGTCACGGGAACTTGGGGATCAGCAGGCTCTGCCAGGACGTGGTCGATCATGGCGCGCAACACGAGGGGCAGGCCGGTCGATCCCGCCCCATTGCGGTTACGCTCCTGCACGCCCGCCTCAATAGTCGCGTTACTCGCGTCTTTCAGAGCCAGGAGAACGGCGCGCACGATCGTTTCCGACCCTCCCGGCGTGATCTCGGCATCGCCGTGGAACACCGTCTCGAATGCCTCTTCTGCGGCTTGGCAGAGGCGCTGAAGGTCGGTGGTCATAGCAGGTCGCCTCCGTCAGGATCGCTTCGCCTTCAAGGCTTCCTCTACGAGGCGGCGGATCGCTTCGGATCTGGAGTGGCTTCCCTCTGCTCCGAGACCCTTCAACGGCACTCCGGTTCTGAACCGGTCGTATTTGCTGCCGATGGCATCAAGCTCCGATCCGGTCGCTATACTGACGAACGGGCGAAGCTCGTCGTCGACTAAGCAAATTATTCGCTGACGGAAGATCGCGTCGGGCTCTGGATCGCTCATTTCAGGTAGCCCTTCGCCTTCAGGTGCTCGGTAAGGGCTTCGCGTGCGATCTCTGAGCGAGGCCGGCCCTCGGCTTCGGCGAGGCTGTCGATCGCATCAATTACTGCGCGAGGGAGCCTCACAGCGAAATGCGGGTCGACGCCCGTCGCCGGTCGACCACGCCTTTTCGGTGCAACGGGAATTGACATCCACATAATTCTCGTTGTACAGAAAATGCGGGCTGAGGGGAAGCGCGAACTTCCGTCTCAGCCCTGACCACGAACTGAAGGTGTGATCCAGTCATGGCTATCCATCATTCTACACCGCCCCTCGGCGGCGGTGAACGCCCGCGCTTGCCTTCAGCACAGGTAGGACCGGTCACACAAGCCATCCGCGCGATGCGGGCGGCTGAGCCGGACATATCGGCAACGGTTGCCGATTTGCCGGTCAAATCCGCAACGGTTGCGAATTTCACCCACGGCATCCGCGCCCTGTCTCGCACCGAGGTCGAGACCCTGGTCGAGGGCCTGATCGACCTGCTCGACGCCTGGGACGGCGACACGGATCTGGAAGACAGCGCCGACTCTGAGCCGAGCCTGTGCGGTCTCGTGGCCAACTGGCCGAGCCTCGGCGGCGATGACCGCGAGTTCGACTTGGCCGAGGGCCGTGATCCGATCCCGGCTTGGTCCGGTCGTGGCGTCCATGAGGTGTTCGTCGGGAGGCGTGCATGAGCGCTCCCGCGAACCGCCATGACAACCTCGCCAACGTCATCTTCGACATGGAGACGATCGTCCGCGACTGCGTGAAGTGGGGCGAGGCCGTGCGCGACCTCGGCCTTTGCGAGAACGACGTGAAGGCCAGCGGCCTCTGGGTCATCGGCAACGCCATCATGAAGAACGCCCGGCAGGTCGAGGCCGAGTGGGAGCGCTGCTTCGACCTGTCCCGGTCGCTGCAGGGAGGTGGACGATGACCGCCGCCGCCCGCCTCGACCTCACGCCGCCGTTCCTGGAGATGAGCGACGCCATCAGAGATGTCGCTAACCTATCGGCAATCGCTGTGACGGTGATGGAGAACGCCATCCGGGAGATCCCGGATGCCTTCAAGGCTGCGAGCATCACGCCGTCGAAGGGCTACATCGTGGTGGTGCTGACGGAGGAGCAGTACGAGACGGTTCACTTCATCAACACGCACATCAAGGGCGTCGCTGACTCTGCGCGTAGCAGCCTTGAAGCGGTGGAGGAGTTGATCATGGAGCGCGCACGATGACGGTCTCCACCCGCCGCGCCGCGCTCGGCGCCATCCTCGCAGCCCCGCTGGCGTCCGTACCAGCGGTGGCTCTGACTGCGACCGTTCGCAGTGATCTGCCGGACGACGAAGCCCGGTTCCTGGCTCTCGCGCCGCGCATGATTGCGCTACTAAATGAGTACGATCGGCTTTGGCTGCTGAAAGATGAGCCCTATGCCGCGTGGGAGAAAGCCCGGCTCAAGGTCCATGGCCGGAAGTGGAAGCATCAAAGCGAAAATCTTCCCGAATGGCACGCCTACATCGCGGCGCGCCGACCGGCTGACGCGATCGATAGCGTCCTTGAGGAGCTATACGAACCCTTCGCCCATGTCCGGTTCGTCAGCTTCGAAGCCATCATGCTTCGGCACCGCTACGGCATGACGTTCTCCTGGGCTGAAGATGACGCCCTGGACGACATGACGGCGTTGTGGAGGGCGCGAGCATGCGCCTGATCAGCCCCTTCATCATCGCGGTGGCGTGGTGGCAGACGCGACGGGTCCGCCGTGCCACCCACGACATGCGCCGGGCGAACTACTACGCCATGCGCAGCCTGCGGACGCTGATCGCTGTCGGGCGGGGTCCGATCCCGCGGACAGTCAGCGGCGTGCCGGCGATGCCGCCGATGCCGGTGCTGTACCGGTAAGGGGGGTAACGAAACGCTACCCCCTTTGCGATCCCCAGATCCGGGGAGCGCAAATGCGAAACGGTTTCGCTTTTGGAAAACGGAAACGGTTTCCGTTTTGCCGAGCCGGATCTCAGCATCCACGCCCGCCCAACTACCTTGGGGGGTCCAAAGGGCGGACGTGGATCGCCAGCACCGCCCCCTCAGGCGCGCCGACACCATCCCGGTAACCCGGTGGCCGATGTCTGTAGCTGTGGCTAATGCGCCGGAACGCCGCTCCTCACGAACGCCACTCGCGCATCTGGAGCGGGCCTACCCCTTCGCAACACACACCGTGATTGCGGAGGCACCAGCGAACGGGCGGCTGGAAGCGGCGATCGCCTTCGCTGCCGTTTCGCACGCTTCCTTGGTGTTGAATTCGACTGATCCGACCGAGGAGCCGGATCCGGCCAGTATGATGATGAGCACGTAGATCAACGCATCCTCCTCGGTTCGAGGATGACACCTACGTCAAAGGATGCTGCTCGCGCACTCGGTGCGAGCAGAAGAAAACCAGGGGTCGCTGTTACCCTCAGCGTTACCCCTGGTCCACCTTCGAGCTGTCTGAAATCAGCTAAGTCCTTGGTACCACCGCCCCGGCTCGAACGGGGGACCCCCAGATCCACAATCTGGTGCTCTAACCAACTGAGCTACGGCGGCACTGGCGGGCGGTGTATCGTGGGCCGCCGCGGTTTTCAAGGCGATCTGTGCGATGCCGGGCCTCTCCGGTGGACGCGGTCGCGGATCGGTCCCTAAGTGCAGGGGCGCGACCATGGCGCCAAGGGTCGGACAGGTCGGACAGGTCGGACAGGTCGGACGGGTCGGCCGGGGGAAACCGGGGACGAAGGGACCGAGGGTGAGCGCGCGACAACCAGCGACGGCCGCGGGCGGCGGGCCGCCCGCCGCCGACAGGCCGGCGGACGCGCCGGGCCGGAGGGCGGCCGGGCTCAGCCGGCGCCGCCGCCGGCGCTGGAGCGGGGCCGGCCTCGTGCAGGCCCCCGGACGGCTCCGCAGCCTCGTGCGCCGGAGCGAGGGCGGCCTCGTGGCGCTGGCGACCCTGGTGGGCTGCGTCGCCGGAATCGCCGTCTCCGCCATGACCTGGATCACCCAGAGCCTGCGCGAGGTCCTCTATCAGCTGCCCGCCGGCGCCCGGCTCAGCGCGGTCGACGCGGTGTCGCCGGCGCTCCTGCTCGTGGGCCCGTGCCTCGGCGGCGGCGTGCTCGGCCTGCTGATCATCGCCGCCGCCTACCTGCGCGGGCCGCGCAAGCGCCCGGCCATCGACCCGATCGAGGCGAACGCCCTGCACGGGGGCCGGATGTCCCTGCGCGACAGCGTCTACCTCGCGCTCCAGAACGTCATCTCGAACGGCTGCGGCGCCTCGGTGGGGCTGGAAGCCGGCTACACGCAGATCGCCTCGGGCCTCGCCTCGCGCCTGGGGATCGCCTTCGAGGTCCGCCGGAGCGACCTGCGGACGCTCGTCGGCTGCGGCGCCGCCGGCGCCATCGCGGCCGGCTTCGGCGCGCCGCTCGCCGGCGCCTTCTACGCCTTCGAGCTGATCATCGGGACCTACTCCATCGCGACGCTGACGCCGGTGGTGGTGGCGGCTCTGTGCGGCAACCTGATCTCCCGGGCGCTGATCCAGGCCGAGCCGCTGGTCGACCTCGGCGACGTGCAGGCGGTCACGACCTCGCACGTCACGAGCCTGGAGATCCTCCCGAGCCTCGCCCTCGGGCTGGTCTGCGCGGCCCTGGGGATCCTGATCATGCGCGGGGTCACCCTGGTCGAGCGCCTGGTCCTGGCCTCCGGGGTGCCGCGGGTGGCCGCGCCGGCTTTCGGGGGCCTGTGCGTCGGCGCGCTGGCGCTGCTGGCGACCCCGCAGGTGCTCTCGGGCGGCCACGGCGCGCTGCACATGCACTTCGCCGCCGAGGGGCAGGGGCACGGCATCGCCGCCCTGGCCGGGCTGTTCGCCGCCAAGGCGGTGGCCTCGGCGATCTCGATCGGCTCCGGCTTCCGGGGCGGCCTGTTCTTCGCCTCCCTGTTCCTCGGCGCCATCGCGGGGAAGCTGTTTGCGGCGCTGGCCCCCGTCCTGGTGCCGCCGCTGGCGGATTTCGGCCTCACGCCGCTCGCCTACGCGGTGATCGGCATGAGCGCGCTGGCCGTGGCGATCATCGGCGGCCCACTGACCATGACGTTCCTGGCGCTGGAGGTCACCGGCAGCCTGCCGATCACCGGCGTCGTGCTGGCGGCGGTGATCGCGTCCTCGCTCACCGTGCGCAAGACCTTCGGCTACTCCTTCGCCACGTGGCGCTTCCACCTGCGCGGCGAGAGCATCCGCAGCCCCCACGATGTCGGCTGGATCCGCTCGCTCACCGTCGGCCGGCTGATGCGCCGGAACCCCGGCACCGTATCGGTCGACACGCCGATGCCCACCTTCCTGCGCGCCCACCCGCTCGGCTCGCCCTCCCGGGTGATCGCCGTGGACGGGCGCGGGCGCTACGCCGGCATCGTGAACGTCCCAGAGGCGCACGCGGCCGCCCGGGATTCCGCCGCCGACGCGCAGCCCGTGCTCGCCGACCTTCTGATGCACGCCGACGATTTCCTCACGCCGGGCATGAACGTCAAGGACGCCGCCGCCGCCTTCGACCGCACCGAGAGCGAGGCGCTCGCCGTGGTCGACGGCACCGAGACCCGCAAGGTGCTGGGCCTGCTCACCGAGAGCCACACGCTCAAGCGCTACAGCGAGGAACTCGACCGGCAGCGCCGGGCCGTGGCGGGTGAAACCGACTGATTGTCAGGCCGGGGTGTTGACCCGGTCCCCGGGTGCAGCACCCTGGGCCCGCGGCCGGGCCTTCGCCAAGGCCCGGTCCCCTAGGACCCGACACGTGGGAGGAATCATGGCCGGTCAGACCAGCAGCCAGCAGCGCCGCTACCGCATCGCGGTGATCCCCGGGGACGGCATCGGCAAGGAGGTGGTGCCCGAGGGCGTGCGCGTGCTGGAGCGGGCGGCCAAGCGCCACGGCTTCGCGCTCCAGCTCGACTGGTTCGATTTCGCGAGCTGCGACTATTACGAGAAGCACGGCCGGATGATGCCGGAGGACTGGAAGCCGCAGATCGAGACCCACGACGCGATCTATTTCGGCGCCGTCGGCATGCCCGAGCAGGTGCCCGACCACATCTCGCTCTGGGGCTCGCTGATCCTGTTCCGGCGCGAGTTCGATCAGTACGCCAACCTCCGCCCGGTGCGGCTGATGCCCGGGGTGAAGTGCCCGCTCGCCGACCGCAAGCCCGGCGACATCGACTTCTGGGTGGTCCGGGAGAACACCGAGGGCGAGTACTCGAACGCGGGCGGCCGGATGTTCGCCGGCACCGACCGGGAATTCGCCCTTCAGGAGACGATCATGACCCGCCACGGGGTCGACCGGATCCTCAAGTTCGCCTTCGATCTGGCCCAGACACGGCCCAAGAAGCACCTGACCTCGGCCACGAAGTCCAACGGCATCTCGATCACCATGCCGTACTGGGACGAGCGCGTGAAGGCGATGGCCGAGTCCTACCCGGAGGTGCGGTGGGACCAGTACCACATCGACATCCTGACCGCGCATTTCGTGCTCAACCCGGACCGGTTCGACGTGGTCGTCGCCTCCAACCTGTTCGGCGACATCCTGTCGGACCTGGGGCCCGCCTGCACGGGCACGATCGGCATCGCGCCGTCGGGCAACATCAACCCGGAGCGGGTGCATCCGTCGGTGTTCGAGCCGGTCCACGGCTCGGCCCCCGACATCGCCGGCCAGGGCATCGCCAACCCGATCGGCCAGATCTGGTCCGGCGCGATGATGCTGGAGCATCTCGGGGAGCACGCGGCGGCGGCCGAGATCGTCAGCGGGATCGAGCGGGTGCTGTCCGAGCGGACGCTGCGCACCCGCGACCTCGGCGGCAATGCCGACACGCAGGCCTGCGGCAAGGCCGTGGAGCAGGCGCTGGGGTAGGGGACCACGGGAGGGAAGTGGACCCGACTTGCCTCCCCCCTCTGCGGGGGAGGAGGCCCCCGGCGTAGGCAGGGGTCGGGCGGGGACGAAGTCCGGCGAGGGGGGACCCCGGATGCAGGAAGGGGCGGCGAAGATGTGAAGGCCGGTGTGAGGTTCGCCACCGTCGCCCCCCTTTCCGGCCCCCCTGCGGGGCCCCACCCTCCCCCCCAGGGGGGGGGGGGGAGGTGGTGGTTTTAGTTTCCTTCCTGGTGTGGGTGTTG
>NZ_JAKSXX010000040.1 GCF_022829385.1 Methylobacterium sp. J-070
ATTTTGGAAACACGGTTGCGCTAACTTGCTTAGCGGCTCGATGCGCTGAGCTTGAGGATTGATGCTGGACCGTCCGATCATTGGCCTTGCCGTGTGGCTTTCAAAACCCCTCGGCTTCTTGACGACCTGCTTTACCGTCGCCGCCGGGCTGGGCGCCGGCTTCATCCTCAGCTTCAACGATCACTGGGCGCTCGTCTTCAACCTGTTCCTGTCCATCGCCGCCATGCTCTTGGCAGGTGTCATTCTGGTGGCCGGCGCCCGTGATACCGCCGCTATCCAGATGAAGCTGGATGAGCTGATCCGCGCTGTGGAAGACACGGATGAACGCCTCATCGGAGTTGAGGAACTGAGCGCCGAGGAGCTGGAGCTGATCAGGCAGGACCGGCAGCCTTTTTCGGACGCTAGAGTCGATACTGAGGCGTGAGGCGAGGGAGAGCGCGGTGTTGCTCGCGTCAGCTCGCTTTGAGCGCTATTGGCGATGCCATCGTCGTTGCGGCTGCCGCTCGAAGCCGTTCGCAGGTTTGACCAGGAGAGACCGAGCATGCCGAATACGTTTGGCCTCAACCGCACGTTGGGTGGCGCCATCGGCGTCATCGCACTGGTGTCGGTCCTCAGCAGCAGTGCGGTCTTGCTCACGCGTGACCATCTGCAAGACGCAACAAACGCCCTCGACCGCTCGACGCAGGTGGCCCACGGTCTCGACGCCTTCCGCACCGCCATGCTCAATCAAGAGACGGGATTGCGAGGCTACCTGATCACTGGACGCGAGAGCAGCCTCGAACCCTACAGCGCGGGACGGCCGGCCCTGGATGAGATGATCAACCGCCTGCGGACTTTGATCGGCAATGATGCCGAGCGGTCGTCCCTGTTGGCCGACGCCGTGACGGCCGCCCGTGCTTGGCAGGCCGATATCGGCGAGACTGCCATCCGAGAAGCAGCCAACCCGACGACGCGGCCGGGGGCGGTCCGCATTGAGGCCGAAGGCAGGGGCAAGCAGTTCTTCGACACCCTGCGCGGCCCCATGATCAGGTCCATCTCGCGGATGCCGCGGTGCCAGGCGCGGTAGAGGAGGCGGCGGCGGCGCGGATCGAGGTCGGCGCTCGTGCGGGTGGTGCCGGACATGGATCTCGGAGCTCGGCTGAGGACGGGCACACGCTAG
>NZ_JAKSXX010000264.1 GCF_022829385.1 Methylobacterium sp. J-070
TCGCGCAACCGCTCCACGCTGGCCCTTGAGGCGATCTTCGAGGGCGAGGCGGAAGCCCTGTCCCGCAAGGCCATCGAGCAGGCCCTGGCCGGCGACGGGGGCGCGATGAAGCTGTGCCTGGACCGCCTGCTTTCGCCCCGCCGGGACCGGAGCATCACCTTCGACCTGCCGACGATCGAGACGGCCGACGACCTGCCGAAGGCGACCGCCGCCCTGTTGCGGGCCGTGTCGTCGGGCGAGATCACACCAAGCGAAGCCGCCGATATTGGCAAGGCGGTCTCGGCCCACATCGACGCCATCACGGCGGCGGACCTGAGCCGTCGCCTCGCCGAGATTGAAGGGATCCGCCGATGAGGCTGCGCGAGATCGAGACCCGCATCGAGCGGCTGGAGCACCAGAACCCGAACCTGAAGCCGGGCCCGCACCGCTACACGGACGACGAGCTGGATGGCCTGATCGCGGTCCTCCGGCAGGCCGAGGCGGGCGAGCCGGTTGATCCCGAGCGCGACGCTTGGGCGGCCGCACTGCTGGCTCGCGAGGGGTTCGTCCTCGGGGAGGCGTGGCAATGAGGCTGAAGGAGATCGAGGCGCGCGTCGTCCGGCTGGAGGCGACCCGTAAGGCCAACCCCTTCGCCGGCATGAACTATAAGGAGATCGAAGCCGAGGCTCAACGCCTCCTCGACCTGCTCATAGGCAACTCTGGCAGCTTCGTATCCGTGGTCGCCGAGATGGCGGCTTCCAACGAGCCGGACATCCGCGAGGGAGCACGAGCGACGATTGAGTGGTTCGGCGACCGCTACGGTTATTCGGTGCGGCACGCACAACGCGGCGCAGTGACGTGACACAGCCCTTACCTACCCCTCACCTTGAGATCGAGCGCGTCGATGGTCCAGGCGATCCATGGAAGTGGTCGATCTACGACGGTCGGGACGGACCGCTCCTTCAGACCTCGAAGCACCGCTACCCAGCTCCCGACGCCGCCAAGCGCGCAGGAGACAAGGCCGTCCTGACCATCCGGACGCGCTTGCCGCCCGATGCCGGAGGTGGCGACCTGTAGGCTTAGAGAACCACTGTTCCGAGGTTACCGCTACGGCGAGCGCCGCCTGCGCATGATGCAGATGCCGCGCAGATCGGCGTGGGCGCGGTGAGAACTCCGCAACCTCAAGCTACCCTCCTCGTCACCGATAACCCCCGCTTATCGATGGTCAGCAGAACGCCATCACCTCAGGTCGCACACGCTCACGGAAATCGGCCGTGTCATCGACTTCAGGCAGCCCGCATCGTGACCGACCCATCGTCGGGGTCGACCGCCTCGACGCGCGGGCCGCCGATCCCGATTGCGCCGACCACATCATCGAGCCCGCGATTGCACGCGGCTGCGAGGGCTTCGCTGAAGGCAGTAGGCAGGACGAGCAGAAGGCTGCGCACCAAGACGGACACGACCGTCACGCGCATGGTTGGATGGAACGGCGCTCCATCCCGGTCGCGCTCGAAGGTCGAGACGACGTTGTCGGCGATCAGGGTGGCAAACCGCTCAAGGTCGGGACTCGGCATCATCTTGGTGTGCCTACAATGAGATATTTCTATCAACATAGCGTATTGCGTTTTGTCACGCGACAATAGACTGTGCTGTCTCCCCAAGGACAGGTGCATCGTGGACGAGAACGTAGAGACCATCGAGGCTCAGGCCGTCGATTTCATTGAGCTGACGGCGGACATCGTCTCGGCCTACGTATCCAAGAACTCAGTACGGCCTGCCGATATGGCGGAGCTGATCGCCAGCACACACGCTGCGCTCACAGGGCTCGGCACCTCCGCAGCATCGGCTGCTCCGGCGGTCGACAAGCCGACGCCCGCCCAGATCCGGAAATCCATCACCCCCGACGCGCTGATCAGCTTCCTCGACGGAAAGCCGTACAAGACCCTGAAGCGGCATCTCACCGGCAACGGCCTGACCGTCGAGCAGTACCGCGAGCGCTTCGGCCTGCCGAGCGACTATCCCACGACGGCAGCCCACTACTCGGCGCAGCGCTCGGCTCTCGCCAAGAGCCTCGGTCTCGGCAACCAGCGCCGGAAGACGGCTCCGAAGGCTGCAGACCACGCTGAGACCGTCTCCGAGAAGCCGAAGCGGGCTGGCCGGCCGCGGAAGGCCAAGGGTAGCGCTGAGGC
>NZ_JAKSXX010000268.1 GCF_022829385.1 Methylobacterium sp. J-070
TGGGGCTGACGTCGCGGAGCCCATCTTGGCCAGCGTTCATGTGTGAACGCGTCAATAGGCCGGACATATGAACGCAAGCGATCCGATCATCCAAGCTGACTTCATCTTGCGAGCTGGGGGCCGTCCACATATGCCACATGATCCACGACCGGCCTGAGCATCGGAGAAGGCGCTGGCGGACGCTATTCCGGCGGAAGGCGCTCGGCGACCTGTTCGGTGGGCCCTACGTCTAACCGAGCCAAACACCCTGGGACACGGCTAGATACGCTTAAGCGCAGGCACGGGCTGGCACAGCGACCATACTCTGGCCAGCGAGGACCTCGGCGCTGCGCGTGGCGCTACGGATCTCCTGCGGGTCATCACAGAGAGCCGCGACCAGAACTCGGGCACGCTGCATCCAGAGATCGCGCTCGGCGCGCAATCGATCGCATGCGGCGTGGATCTCGGCCATGGCGATGTGCAGCTCGTCCACCGTACCCCGAAGCTCCGTCGTCCGGCCACGCTCGTGCGCAAGAGCGGCCTTCAAGATGGCCAAAGTAGCGACGCTCTCATGATCCCGGCTCGCGTTCTGCCGCTCGGTTGTCAGCACCGCCTCGGACCTGAGATGCGCAATTTCCTCGCGCACCTGCGGCATGTCAGGGAATTGCCGGGCGACCGCATCAGGTGGCGGGGTGTCCATGATGTTGCCCAGGGGCTCCTCCTCCAGCACGAGGTCGTGCAGCATCATGAACACGGCGTCCGCGCTCAAGCGCGCTAGATCGAAGCCGCTCTCCGCCGCCAATTCGTTCCAAAGTACCTGACCGCGAGCCGACTGCCCAACGAAGGCCATCGACCAGTTTACGAAGCCGCGCTCCGTGATCGGGGTGCCCTCCAACACCGTCACGTCACCGTGGCGAGGGTCACGCTGGATGCGCTCGAACGTCTGCTCGACGCTCTTTTGTGGCCCCTCCAGCACCTGCGCGAAGGCGCCACCGTTGAACATCAGCGCGCCGGTGACCCCCACGCGTTCGTTGTTCCGTCGCGATGCCGCCAGGATTTGTTCAACGGCAGCCTCGGCCTCAGGCCCAGTCAGAAGGTTCTTGCTGGCATAGACAAGGCGGTACAGCGCGCTCATGGTCTAGATCCGAGGTTAGTCGATCGAATAGAAAAATCTTGATCAACGAAGCAGGTAAAGCAGCAAATTCTCAGTCAGCATTCTAGCATTATACAGACTGAATTGGCTGTACCGGCGATGATCATCCTAGGTGGCTACGCAGCAGGCGATGACGGGCGTGTATGGTGTCGGCACAACTTGAAGCGCGCGGCGAATTCCGCCGGTGGCATAGGCCGGCCAAACAGATAACCCTGCGCCTCCTGGCAGCCCTTCGCGAGCAGACGCTGGCGCTGCTCCTCGGTCTCGACGCCCTCGGCGACCACCTCCAGTCCGAAGCTGCGGCTGAGGTCGATCACCGCCCGCACGATGGCCGCGTCGTGCCGGTCCTCACACAGGCCGTTCACGAAGCCGCGGTCGATCTTCAACCGTGTCAACGGGAAGCGCTTGAGCAGGCTGAGCGAGGCGTAGCCCGTGCCGTAGTCGTCGAACGCGATGCCCACGTCCATGGCGCGCAGGGCCTGCAGGGCGGCGACAACCTCCGGGTCGTGATGCAGAATGATCGTCTCGGTGATCTCCAACTCCAGGGCGTGGGCAGGCAACCCGGTCTCGGCGAGCGCGGTGGCCACTGCCTCGACCAAACCGCCGCCTCGGAACTGGGCCGCGCAGAGGTTCACCCCGATCCGGATGGGATGCACGCCATCGCGCCGCCAAGCCTGTGCTTGGGCGCAGGCGGTGCGCAGCACCCAGTCGCCGACCCGGGCTGCGTCCGGACCGTTGTCGAGCACCTCTAGGAACGCGGCCGGCATGAGCAGGCCGAGTTCGGGATGTTGCCACCGGATCAGGGCCTCGGCGCCCATGAGCGCGCCGTCGGACAGGCTTACCTGCGGTTGATAGTGCAGCACGAACTCGCCCTGCTCGATGGCGCGGCGCAGCCCGTCGCGGCAGGCCCGCTCGCGCTGTGCAACCTCGCGCAGGTCCGGCGTGAACAGGCAGGCGCGCCCACGTCCATCCATCTTCGCGCGGTAAAGGGCGGCATCGGCGCAAGCCAGCAGTTCGTCTTCTCGCACCCCATGGGCGGGGCTTAGGGCCACGCCGACGCTGGCGCCAAGTCGCAAGACGGTTTCCTCGACGCGGTACGGCTCGGAGAGGGCATCGATCATCGCCTGCCCCTTGGAGGTTGCCGTCAATGGGTCACCGACGCCGGGGAGCACGACCGCGAACTCATCGCCGCCATAGCGGGCCGCTACGCCCATAGTATCGACGCAGGTGCGCAGGCGACGCGCCGCCAGCCGGAGTACGGCATCGCCTACGGCATGACCGTGCGCGTCATTGACCTCCTTGAAGCCGTCAAGGTCGAGCATCAGCACCGCCGCTGGGCGATCCTCCATAATCGCCGCCTCGACCCGGCCGCGCAGCACGGCCCGGTTAGGCAGCTCGGTCAGGGCATCGAGATGCGCCAGCCGGAACAGGCGTTCCTCGACCATACGGCGCTGGCTGACGTCGCGCGCAATCGCCCCGAAGGCTGCTTGGCCGTTCTCGGTCCAGGTGCACAAAGACAGCTCGACCGGGAACTCGCGGCCGTCCTTATGCCGGCCGGTGAGTTCGACAGTACGGCCGAGTAGCGGCGTCGCCGTCCCGGGCGCGATCCGGCACAGGTCACCCTCGTGGCCGCCGTGCATCCGCTCGGGCACCAGGATGGCGAGGGGCTGACCCAAAGCGTCGGCGACCGTATGCCCGAACAGGCGCTCGGCGGCCGCGCTCCAGAAGTTCATCCGCCCGTGGGCATCTGCGCAGATGATGGCGTCGGACGACGTGTCGGCGATGTGCTCGAAGCGCGATTGTGTCGCGCGCCGTGCCGCCTGGACGCGGCGCAGCTCCAGCCGGTCGAGCACGAGACGAGCGAGGTCGGTGAGGATACGCCTGTCTCGGCCCGTGAAAGCACGTCGCGGCTTGGGCCCGGCGAGGCAGAGCGTACCGATGGCATGGCCATCCCCAGTACGTAGCGGCACGCCTGCGTAGAAGCGGATGAACGGGGCGTCGGTGACCAGGGGATTGTCGCGGAACCGTGGATCCTGGGATGCGTCGAGCACGACGAGGATGTCGACTTGCGCGATGGTCCGGGCGCAGAAGGCGACGTCGCGGTCGGTGTCGCACAGGCTTAGGCCGACCTTGGCGTGGAAGACCTGCCGATCGCGATCGACGAATGAAACGAAGGCAGCCGGCGCGCCGAGCAGGCGGGCGGCGAGTTCGACGATGTGGGCGAGCGACGGGTCTGTCTCGGCATCGAGGATCTCGTGCTCGGCCAGCGCCTGCAGCCGAGCCTCCTCGTCAGTCTGCACGGGTGAAGATGGCACGGGAGGGCTCCGGATCGAACGGGTGAGCGCAGCAGAGTCAGCGGATGGGGTCGCCTTTACATGTTGGGCGCTGCGCCGACATTCGGATCGGGGTAGGCGCGGGCGAGAGCAGCGAGCTGCTCAACCTTGGCGAGGCAATCGTTCAGATCATCGCTCGCGCCGATCCGCGCGAGTTCACGGCGCAGAACCCCCAACAGTGTCTCCAGCGACAGGCCCAAGCTGCGGATCTGCGGCCCACGCGGGCCAGCGACGCCTTGCTCGACCATCTCAGTCAGAGACGCGCTCAGCCGACGTGCGCCCTCGACGCTGATCGGAGCGGTCATGGTGCGGATCTCGGCCATTCCAGCCTCACGCCGCGCGCACGGTGGCGAGGAAGCGCCCAACCTCGGCCGCGAGATGCTCGGACTGGCGTGACAGCTCAGAAGCCGCACCCAGCACCTGGCTCGCCGCCGCGCCCGTCTCCTCGGCCGCGCTTGCCACCCCGGCGATGTTGCTCGTGACCTCGCCGGTCCCCATCGCGGCCTGGCTGACGTTGCGCACGATCTCCTGGGTCGCCGCGCCCTGCTGCTCGACCGCCGCCGCGATCGAGCTGGCGACCCCGTTGATCTCGCGGATCCGCTCCGTGATGCCAGCGATCGACGCGACCGCCTGGCTCGTCGAGGTCTGGATCTGGCCGATCTGGCTGGCGATCTCCCCGGTCGCCTTGGCAGTCTGCTCGGCCAGCGCCTTGACCTCCGAGGCCACCACGGCAAAGCCCTTGCCGGCCGCCCCGGCGCGGGCCGCCTCGATGGTGGCGTTCAGTGCCAGCAGGTTGGTCTGGCCGGCAATCGTCGAGATCAACCCGACCACGTCGCCGATCCGGCTGACGGCGCTGTTCAGCTCCTGCACCAGGGCACCGGTCTGGTCGGCCTCACGCACGGTTCGATGGGCGAGGTCGGCGGAGCCGGCGACCTGTCGGCTGATTTCCTGCACTGATGAGCCCAGCTCTTCGGCGGCCGCCGCCACGGTGTTGACGTTCGAGGCCGCCTCCTCGGCTGCGGCCGCAACCGTGGTCGACTGGCTGGCCGTCTCGGTCGCCGTAGCCGTCATCGTCTGCGCAGTGGCCTGCAGCTCGGTCGCCGAGGACGACACCATGCCGATGATCCCACCGACCGCAGCCTCGAAGCTTTCGGCCATCTGGCGCATGCCGGCCTTGCGCTGCGCCTCGGCAGCCAGCCGCGCCTGCGCGGTCTCAACCTCCAGCTGGCGGGTGCGGATCAAGTTGTCCTTGAACACCTGCACGGCAGCGGCCATGGCGCCGATCTCGTCCCGGCGCGCACGGTACGGCACCTCGGCCGCCGTATCACCTCCGGCCAGGACACGCATGGCATCGGTCATACGGGTGATCGGCTGAGAGATGCGCAAGAAGCCGAACAGCGCGGCGCCGATGGCCGTCAGGATCGCGACCGCAACCGCTACGTAGGCGGTGAGCGTGGCGGTGTCCGCGTTGTTCACGCTGCCGTCGGCGTCGCGCTGGGCGCCGCGCTCGTTGAAGGCGACGTCCTGCTCCAACGCCTCGCCGACGGCCGTGTAGATCTTCACCGCGGTGGGGTTGGCGAGTTCCGCGAACGCCTCCTGCTGTCGCCCAGCCTCAAGGAGACCGAGGAGGTGTTGGCTCACCTGCTGGTACTGGGCCCACAGCCCGGAGAAGGTGTCGTACAAGGCGCGCTCCTCGGGTGAGGAGATCATGGCCTCATAGCGTGCGCGGGCCTTGACGACGTTCTCTAGGGCGCCCTCGTACTTCTGCCGGTTCGTCGCTAGAGTCTGCGCATCGGTCGAGGTAGTCGCCAGGCGGTATTGCTTGATCCGGAGTTCGGCGACCCCAGCCCGGATCTGGTTGATGGTCACGACGGACGGCAGCCAGTTCGTGGCGACCTCGGTGACGGAGTGTCGGATGCCCCCGAGCTTGACGATCGAGAGTGCACCCTGTCCAGCTGCGATGAGGGCGAGCAGGCCAAAGGCAGACGCAAGTGCAGCCTTGAGAGAGAGGTGCAGGCGCATCGATCAGCTTCTTGCAGGAATATAAACAGTCCTCGCCACTTGGTCAGCGGCGAGATTAGACACAAATGTTGAGCAACTTCGTTAATCAATAGTTTATTTCCATCAATATCCAGCTAAATGACCAATATACGGCTCTAAACAGACTCTGAATCCCATCAAATGAATGTTTTTCCTACCCGTCGCATCAAGACACAACCCTTAATTGCGCGTTTAATCACGGGATAAAGCCCATCGCCTTGTCGTCTACAATTCTATCATTTGATAGTTTTCCGACGTCTCGCTCAGGATGGAGCGTGCGATCTGACGGAACGCTACACCTCGCTTTCCTCATCACGTTGCTTATTGCTCGCCCCGGCGGGTTTTGCGCGCTATTGGCGAGGCCGCCATGCTTGCGACTGCCGCTCGAAGCCGTCCGCAGGTCTGACCAGGAAAGACCGAGCATGCCGAATTCGTTTGGCCTCAACCGCACGTTGGGTGGCGCTATCAGCGTCATCGCATTCGTGTCGGTCCTCAGCAGCAGCGCGGTCTTGCTCACGCGCAACCAGCTGCAAGACGCAACAGACGCCCTCGACCGTTCGACGCAGGTTGCCCGCGGTCTCGACGCGTTCCGCACCGCCATGCTCAATCAAGAGACGGGGCTACGCGGCTACCTGATCACCGGGCGCGAGAGCAGCCTGGAACCCTACAAATGGGGACGGCCGGCGCTGGATGAGACGATCACTCGCCTACGAACCTTGATCGGCAACGATGCTGAACGGTCGCGCCTGTTGGCCGATGCCGTGACGGCCGCCCGTGCTTGGCAGGCTGACATCGGCGAGACCGCCATAGGAGACGCAGCAAACCCAGCGACACGACCGGAGGCGGTGCGCATCGAAGCTGAGGGCAGAGGCAAGCAGTTCTTCGACACCCTGCGCGGCAAGCTCGCCGCCATCGACACGCTGGAAGAACAGACCCGTGCAGCACAGGCCGTTCGCGTCACTCAAGCCGAGCGTAACGAGAACCTCGCGCTCTGGGGCGGAACCCTGCTCACGCTTCTGATCTGTGCTGCGATCGGGATCGCCGTCAATCGGCTGATCGTCCGGCCGCTGGTGCGCGTGATGGGCTTCGTCGAACATGTCGGAGAGGGCGACCTCTCGGGCACGCTTGGAGAAGGGGGACACAACGAGATCGGTCGCTTGGGACGCAGCCTCAACGCGATGGTTGCAGGTCTCTCCGACCTCGCCCGGACGAACCGGATCGCCACCTCCGACCTGAATGCCGCCGCAGCCGAGATCCGGGCCTCGGCGCAGGAGCAGGCGGCCTCGGTCGAGCAGCAATTCGCCGCCGTGCAGGAGACTGCCGCCACCATGGATCAGATCACCCAGTCGGGTGCGCAGATCGGTAGACGCGCCACCGAGGTGATCGCAACCGCCCAGGCCACCGCGCAGACCTCGCGCCAGGGCCTGCGCGCGGTCTCCGACACCGCCAGGGCCATGGAGGCGATCCGCGAGCAGGCGGAGGCGGTGGCCGGCAACATCGTCAGCCTGTCGGAGAAGACCCAGACGATCGGCGACATCATCGAGACGGTCAACGACATCTCCGAGCGCACGCACCTGCTGGCGCTCAACGCCGC
>NZ_JAKSXX010000273.1 GCF_022829385.1 Methylobacterium sp. J-070
TGTTTAGAGGATCTGAGCACCCATTACCTATACTACTGTGGTACGATCTAGACGGGCGGTGCCTGTCTTTGCGAAGGGAGTGACGGGGATGAGTTGAAGAAGCTGCGGCTTGTTCCACCTGAGCGTTTACTCCGCCACCGGCCGCGGCGAGTTCTACACGGCTCTGGACACTCTTGCCCCACACGGCGCTCGTCCGATCTAAACGGGCGGAGCAGGTCTTTTCGAAGGCACGGACGGGGGTGGTGTGATGAAGCTGCGCCTTGTCCCACCCGCGCCCTCCCTCCCCCCTCTGCGGGGGAGGGTGGCCCCCGAAGGGGGTCGGGAGAGGGGCAGCGCGACGGTGCAGGATGACGCATAGGCCTTCATGACAGTCGCGCCTCATTCGGAACCCGCGCTCCCCTCTCCCGACCCCTGCTGACGCAGGGGCCACCCTCCCCCGCAGAGGGGGGGAGGGCGCGTGGGGGGGCTAGTCCGGCCCCGGGATGAGGGGACGGGTCGGAAAGGCGATCAACACCAAGGGAGGAATGGGATGGCACAGACCATCGGGTTCATCGGTCTCGGCAACATGGGCGGCCCGATGGCGGCCAATCTCGTGAAGGCGGGGCACACGGTCCGCGGGTTCGACCTGGTGCCGGCCTCGCTCGAAGCCGCCCGCGCCGAGGGCGTCGCGGTGGCGGGCTCGGCCCTTGAGGCGGCCGAGGGCGCGGAGGTCGTCATCACCATGCTGCCCGCCGGGCGGCACGTGGTCGAGGTCTGGACCCAGCTCGCCGCGGCCCTGCCTGCCGGCACCCTGCTGATCGATTCCTCCACCGTGGACGTCGAGAGCGCCCGCAAGGCTCACGCCCTCGCGGAGGCGCGGGGCTGCCTGTCGGTGGACGCGCCGGTCTCGGGGGGCACGGGCGGCGCGAAGGCCGGTACGCTGACCTTCATGGCCGGCGGCACCGAGGCGGCCTTCGCGAAGGCCGAACCGCTGCTCAAGGCCATGGGCAAGAACGTGTTCCATTGCGGCGCCGCCGGGGCCGGGCAGGCGGCCAAGATCTGCAACAACATGATCCTCGGCATCTCGATGATCGGCGTCAGCGAGGCCTTCGCCCTGGGCGAGAAGCTCGGCCTTTCGCATCAGGCGCTCTACGACGTGGCCTCGGTCTCCTCGGGCCAGTGCTGGTCGCTGACCACCTACTGCCCGGTGCCCGGCCCGGTGCCGACCTCGCCGGCCAACACCGGCTACAAGCCGGGCTTCGCCGCCGCGCTGATGCTCAAGGACCTCCGGCTGGCCCAGGCGGCGGCGCTCGCCGCCGGCGCCGCGACGCCGCTCGGCGCCGAGGCCGAGCAGATCTACGGCCTGTTCGAGAGCGCCGGGCACGGGGGAGAGGACTTTTCCGCGATCATCCATATGCTGCGCGGACGGGGAGGCGAGTCGTGACCGAGGCGTACGAGACGATCCTGACGGAGACGCGCGGCCGCGTCCTGCTGATCACCCTCAACCGGCCGAAGGCGCTCAACGCCATCAACGCCCAGCTCACCCGGGAGGTGATCCGGGCGGCGGCCGAGGCCGATGCCGATCCGGGCATCGGCTGCATCGTCGTCACCGGCTCGGCCAGGGCCTTCGCGGCGGGGGCCGACATCAAGGAAATGCAGCACGCCACCTACGCCGAGATGTACGCGGGCGACCGGTTCGCCGACTGGGACCGGTTCATCGCCGTGCGCAAGCCGATCATCGCCGCGGTGGCGGGCTACGCGCTCGGCGGCGGCTGCGAGCTCGCCATGATGTGCGACTTCATCCTGGCGGCCGACACGGCGCAGTTCGGACAGCCCGAGATCAAGCTCGGGGTGATGCCGGGGATCGGCGGCAGCCAGCGGCTCACCCGCTTCGTCGGCAAGTCGAAGGCCATGGAGATGTGCCTGACCGGCCGGATGATGGACGCCGCCGAGGCCGAGCGCGCCGGCCTCGTCTCCCGGGTGATCGCCGCCGACCAGCTCCTCGACGAGGCCATGAAGGCGGCCGAGACCATCGCGTCCATGTCGCTGCCGATCGCCATGATGACCAAGGAGGCGGTCAACCGCAGCTACGAGACCACGCTGACCGAGGGCATCCGCTTCGAGCGGCGGGTGTTCCATGCCATGTTCGCCACCAAGGACCAGAAGGAGGGCATGGCCGCCTTCGTGGAGAAGCGGCCGCCCCGGTTCGAGAACACCTGAACGCAAATTCTTCCCTCCCCCCTTCGCGGGGGAGGGTGGCCCGCGAAGCGGGTCGGGAGAGGGGAGCGGCGGTGCAGGATGAGGCTGTAGCCGTCACGCTGGCTCCGCCTTTTTCTGCAGCCGGGTTCCCCTCTCCCGACCCCTGCTGACGCAGGGGCCACCCTCCCCGCAGAGGGGGGAGGGGGAGGCGCGGAGCGCAAACGACAACGAGGGGGGAACGACCATGCCGAGCTTTCGGGAGGCCCGCGATCTTCTGCTGGCTCACCGCACCGATTACGCCGCCGCCGTCTCGGCCTTCGCGTGGCCGGATCCGGTGCCGTTCAACTGGGCGCTCGACTGGTTCGACGCGGTGCTGGCCGGCCCCGAGAGCCGCGACCGCGCCGCGCTCCGGATCGTCGAGGCGGGCAGCGGCGCAGAGCAGAGTTTTTCGTTCGGCGCGCTTGCCGCCCGCTCGAACCAGGTCGCCAACCACCTGCGGCAGCTCGGATTGCGGCGCGGCGACCACCTGCTCCTGCTGCTCGGCAACGTCCCGGCCCTGTGGGAGACCATGCTGGCGGCGATGAAGCTCGGCGCGGTTGTCATCCCGGCGACCACGTTGCTCACCGCCGACGAACTCGCCGACCGCCTCGCCCGCGGGCGCCCGCGGGCGATCGTGGCCGGGCCGGAGCAGATCGCGCGCTTCGCCGGGCTCGACACCGGCGGCGCGATCCGCCTCGTCACCGGGGCCGCGACGGAGGGCTGGGCGGCCTACGACGACGCGTCCGCGGCGACGGAGGCCTTCGCGCCGGACGGCCCGACCGGGGCCGAGGATCCGCTGCTCCTGTACTTCACCTCCGGCACCACGGCGAAGCCGAAGCTGGTCCGACACAGCCACCGCTCCTATCCCGTGGGGGCACTCTCGACCATGTACTGGCTCGGGCTGCAGCCCGGGGACGTGCACTGCAACGTCTCCTCGCCCGGCTGGGCCAAGCACGCGTGGTCGTCGTTCTTCGCCCCCTGGAACGCAGGGGCCACCATCCTGGTGATCAACCAGGCACCGTTCAACGCCGGCGCGCTCCTGACGCAGCTGGAGCGCACCGGCGCCACCACGCTCTGCGCCCCACCGACCGTCTGGCGGATGATCATCCAGGAGGAGCTCACCGGCCGGACCCTGGCGCTGCGCGAGGTCTGTGCCGCCGGTGAGCCCCTGAACCCCGAGGTGATCGAGCGGGTGAAGGAGGCCTGGGCCCTCACGATCCGGGACGGCTACGGCCAAACCGAGACCACGGCGCTCATGGCCAACAGCCCCGGTCAGCCGGTGGTGCCCGGGGCGCTGGGCCGGCCGCTGCCGGGCTACCGCGTGCGCGTCCTCGACGCCGACGGGGCGCCGGCCTCCGAGGGCGAGGTCTGCCTCGAACTCGGCGCCCATCGCCCCGCCGGCCTGATGCAAGGCTACGACGACGGCCAGGGCAACCTCTCGGGGGCCGAGGGCGCGCTCTACCGCACCGGCGACGTGGCCTTCGTGGACGATCAGGGCTGCTACACCTTCGTCGGCCGGGCCGACGACGTGTTCAAGTCCTCCGGCTACCGCATCAGCCCGTTCGAGCTGGAGAGCGTGCTGATCGAGCACCCGGCGGTGGCGGAAGCCGCGGTGGTGCCGGTGCCGGACCCGATGCGCCACACCATCCCCAAGGCCTACGTCTCCCTGGTGGCGGGGGCCTCCGCCGGCCCCGAGACGGCGCTCGACATCTTCCGCTTCACCAACGCCCGGCTGGCGACCTTCAAGCGCCTGCGCGGCCTCGAATTCGTCACCGACCTGCCCAAGACCATCTCGGGCAAGATCCGCCGGGTGCAGCTGCGCCGGCTGGAGCACGACGGCATCACCGAGGACCCGCACCGGGGCCGGGCCTACACGCAGGCGGATTTCCCGGAGCTGAAGGGCGAGGCGGAGCGCAAGCTCGACCAGACCGCGGGGTGAGCGTCGCCCCGCCGTCATCGCGCGCGCAGCGGAACGGACCGGCGAAGCGCCGCGGGTGACGAACGCTCAAGGTTTCCGGTTCCCGAAGCCGACCAGGCGGATTCGCGCGGCTTCCCAAGCGGGCCGTCGACGCTGTCGCGCGGCACCCGGGCACCATCGGCCGATCGATAAAATTGCGCGCATCCACTTCAGCGCCGCGGAGGCTGTGCGGCGCAATTCTGGCCTCGACAACGGGGACGGATGCGATGGGCGCGGGGCTTCACAGGACGGTTCGGGCGGTGCTGGCGGGTGCGGCGGCGCTGTTCGGCCTCGCCGCCGCGGCCGAGGCCCAGACCCTGGCGAGCCTTCCGAACGAGGTCGGGGCGCGTCTTCAGGGTGAGGCCAAGCCGATCGCCGCCTGGGTGACGTTCTGCCAGTCGTACGCGGCCGAGTGCGCGGTGGACCGGGGCGAGCCGGCGCGGATCAGCCTG
>NZ_JAKSXX010000275.1 GCF_022829385.1 Methylobacterium sp. J-070
AACGGTCTCGTTCGGCCCAAGCTTGCCCGAGAACCGAGCTAGATGACCGAGGCTCGGCTCATTCAGGCCGCCGGCGTTCGCGAACGTCGCGAGCGCGATACCAACGAGGAACTCAGCTTCCGCTTCCGTCACCGCTCGTCCACTCAGCGTGCTGGAAGCGCCACGCACGGCCCGCACCGCCTGCCGGAACGCGAGGTCATTCTGCAGGTCCGCTAGCCGGGTCATCGAACTCTACCAGCGTGATTGGTTCTGCACTGCGCCAAGCAAATGGTGCAGTCATGCAGCAGCGCATAGAGCCCGCGCCGTGGGGCGAATGGTAGCCTTTCGGACGCGCTGGCTTGACCCTCCCATCGTGGGAACCCCTACGGCCGCCGGCTCGATACATATTCGGTAGGGGCGAACATGCGGTATCGCGATTGGCTGATGGGGGCCGGGCTTGCGTTGACGTTGGCTGGGAGCGCCGTCGCTCAGGGCACCGATCACATGCATATGGGCCACGCTGGTCATCAGGGTGCGGACACCCCGGCTACGCGCGAGTTCAAGGCCTCGCACGAGCGGATGATGCAAGGGATGATGGTTCCCTACACGGGCGACCCGGACGTCGATTTCCGGCTGCAGATGATCCCTCACCACCAGGGAGCAATCGAGATGGCGCAGGTCGCCATGAAGCACGCCAAGGACCCGTGGAGCCGACAGCTGGCCGAGTCGATCATCGTCGAGCAGCAGCGCGAGATCGCTCAGATGCGGGCGTGGCTAGGACAGCACGGGGTCGCCACCCCGGCCAGCGGTGAGCCGACCCACATCATAGGAGCGGCCTCGTATCGAAGCCTGTCGAACGAGGCGGGCACGCGCAACGAGGCGGTGGGTCAGTCGTGGGCACCGGGAGGAGGTGTTCGCTAAGCGTAGATGCCTGAGCCAATATCTAGCAGGTCGACCTTCGCTCCGGCATCGATCATCGTTGGATCAGGCGTCCGCCTCTGGCAGATCAGGACCGTCCGCCGCAGGCGTACCGTCGTATCCTTCGAGCCACGCGGCCCGCTCGGCTGAGCCCGCTGGGTAAGGGCAGGCATCTTTCGGCCTGCCGATGACACGGGCGTGAGCCCCCTCTGCGATCGGTTCGACGGATACGGGTTGCCGGGTATCCATCGGTTCAGACCGATGGAGCTACCCGATGACGCTCATGGCGCCAGAGCGCGACCGCCACACGCCGGGCTTCGTAGCTTCGCCGCAACGGCGTGCCGAGGCCGCCCTGTCCTTCCGGCGCATACCCATAGGTCAGCACCCCGTCCGGCCCATAGATGCGGTGCATCTCATCACGCCAGAGCCGATCCGCAGATGCGAGGGCAGCTTCTGTGAGGGCTAAGCGGGTGGGATCCGAAAGGGTCATGGAAAACTCCGCGCGCATATCGCCTAACGCGGTGATTGAGCCGCAGGTCCACGATGCCTCCCAGCGATGCGCTTCGGCCGAGCGTCGGCAGAGCAGCACCAGGATCTATCGCTCCTTGATCCAGGTGCGGCCTCGCCGGCGCAGTCGCGCTGAAACACGAATGCGATTGCGGCCAAGCTTGACCGCCGCTAGACCCTCTGCCTCGAAGCGAGGTGAGGCCAGGATGAGCGATGTCGTGGCCGCTCTCCTTCTGGCCCTGGCGGCCGAGAACGCGGAGCTGCGCGAGCAACTGGCATCTGCCCAGGACATGCTGGTCGAAACCGCGATCGATGCCGGCAACATGCACGCCCTCGTCGAGGGCATGCCGACCGAGCGGGATGCGTGGCGGGAGGAGACCGAAGGGCTGCAAGCCCGCACAGCGCGGACCGCGTGACGTCTCGACAGGTATCGCCGCGGCTGACGCCTCGCTCTGGATCGACAGGACGAAGGCCACAAGCGGCAAAAGCTAAGCTATACAGGCGCCCTGAGGGTTGGGAGCGGGCTAATGCCGCGAGAGCTGCGTGTTGCATCGGCGGACGAGGCGCTAGATATCCTGTTTGAACAGTTGCCAACACTCGATAGCGACGACTTGGAACGGGTCGTCCTGACGGCATGGGCATCGACGCGCGTTAAGATTAGCGGCGATTTTCACTCTGAGATCAATGGACCATTTCTTGAGGCATATGCGAAGATAGACGACGAGATACTTCGGTTGTTTGCCTTGGCCCGCCATGGCGCGCCGGATATCAGGCTGCTAAAACAGGATGAGATTGACGAAATAAGCTTCAGAGTAAAGGTCGAAGAGGGATCGTCGGAGATATCCGACAACCTCTGGAAACTCGCGGAGAAGCTATCGACGGAATTGGTGGGGAAGATGACCGGCACCGAACTCATCATAACCATCCTAGGCTTGGCCTTGATCGCCGGCACCACTTGGGGTGTCCGCGGCTTCCTAGAGGGTCGCAAAGAAACACGTCTTGATGAGATCAGAACCGGGGAGCGGCGAGATGCCTTGGCGGCCGTCAGGTACGCCAGCGAGCAGCAGAAGGAGCAATTCGACCGTCTTGCGGGCCTGATGTCCGAGCAGAACCAGATCACGAAGAGCGCACTAGATGGCGCCCTGAACACGAACTACCACCTGCTCAAGGCGTCGTCGCTGACCGACAACGTGGAGTTGTCCGGCACCCCACTCGATCGTACGGAGGCGAGAGAACTCCGCAGCTCGCCGCGACGGCCAGCCACGAGCAAGATTGTCGAGCAGTACATGAAGGTCGTGGACGTCAACACCGCAGACCCGACAGCAACGGCCGTCATCGTGGAGGACCCCGCCACGGGCCGACAACACCGGATCAGGTTCCGCGACCGGATGCTCGACGGCAGGGCCCGAGCCACGCTGCTTCGCGCTCTGGACGACCGCGGAACGGCTTGGCTGAGGCTGAGCGTCAAGGAGGTCGAGGACGAAGTGACCTCGATGGAGATCCTGTCCGTCTCGGAGACACAGCCGGACGAGGGCAACGTGCATCAGATCCGGCCCGCAGGCGACTGACCCTAGATCGTTTCGACGCCCGCCCCACCGCTCGCCATCTTGAGCGCATGCCCGGGCAGCACGGCCAGACCTACGATCCGGAGGAGCCGGCGCTTAGGGGCTTTGATCAGCTTCGTCAGGAAGCTTATGCGGCTGTCCGACGAAGCTCGTCAGCGCCTTGCACGGCCTACGGCGAGGCGAGAAAGCGCGGTGGTTGTGTCCGGAACGGAGCAGTCCGTAACTCGTTCGGCAGCACCAACCCGCTCCGCGAACCGCTCAATCGGCTGCGGCCTGCCGATCAGGTAACCCTGCGCTTCATCGC
>NZ_JAKSXX010000279.1 GCF_022829385.1 Methylobacterium sp. J-070
TTCTCATAGGCATCGATGGCGCGACGGCAGCCTGGGGACATTCGGCTCATATTCTTCTTGAAGCAGGCGTCCATTTGCGGGCTGTTCGGATCGATGCCGGCGCAGAACGCGAGGGCGTCCCCAGCACAGTTAGTCTCTAGGTCCGCGTTGCCGCGGTCGGGCGCCTGCGCCGAGGCGGGGGCAGCGAGAGCGATGACGCTGACGGCGAAGATGAGGCTGCGCATACTTGGTCCCTGATCGGAGCAACTCGTCGAGGCCTAACGAAC
>NZ_JAKSXX010000280.1 GCF_022829385.1 Methylobacterium sp. J-070
CCTACGAGCGACCGATGATGTACGAGGTGCGCGAGGCGACGATGATCTGCGTCGTGAGCCGCAAGGGCGCCATCGTCGACGCCTACATGCCGGCCGACGCGTCGACCGTCACGGAGTGGACGGCCCTCGGCCATCGGTGAACTGACGGCACCTCCTGCTCCAGCTAAAGAGCCGCTCTTCCCGCTCGCATGCCCGAAGCGTTCGCGACGCCGCAAGGCGTGCGGTGGGTAAGCACGTGACGACAGGCGCGCCTCCGGCCAGTTCCCTGAGGCCAGACTTCGGGCCGCCTCTTCGGGGGTGGCCTTTTCTTTGTCCGGAGGGGCGCGGGTGCTGAAAACCTGAGGCCCGCCCCCCGGGGGAATGAGAGCGGGCCTCAGCTACGACTGTGCCGACGAGGCTGCGCGCCAGACGGCCCAGGCTTTGGAGCCGGCGCGCTGCTCTGAAGGCAATCGGGCTGTGCCCGGTCGCTAAGGTCGAGGCTGAACGAGAGCGGCTAACGCCTCGTTACGACGGCGACGCAATCAGCGGTTTCAAGGCGTGCCGCTGGAGCCCCCCGGCTTTGATCCCGATCCCGCATAGTTGGCCCACGTGCTGTTCGTCGTGCCCTAGCGGCCCATGCCCCCGCGTGCGGGACCGCTCCCCGACCCCGCCGGCCATGAGCCCGATCCGGCATCCACCCAGCCCGTCCTAGGTGAGGGTCCGTGCCGGCTTGTAGCGCC
>NZ_JAKSXX010000287.1 GCF_022829385.1 Methylobacterium sp. J-070
GCCGGGCTCGATCATCATCGGGCCGCGATCCTCGAGGTTCCACATGGCGTAGGCCACCGCCTCGCCCTTGTCGTTCGAGATCAGCACGCCGTTGCGGCGGCCGGCGATCTCGCCCTTGAAGGGCTCGTAGGCCTTGAACAGCGAGCCGCCGTAATAGACGAGATCGACATTGGCCGAGTTGAGCTTGGACACGAGCGCCGAGTAGTCCTTCTCGCCCGGGTTGATGCCCTCGACCAGCACCGCGGCGCCGCCCTTGGCCTTGAACGCCTTCAGGGTCTCGTCGGCCAGGCCCTTGCCGTAGGGGGTCTTGTCGTGGACGAAGGCGATCCGCTTGTCCTTGAAATGATCGGCCAGATACGTGCCGGCCACCGCGCCCTGCTGGTCGTCGCGGCCGCAGGTGCGGAAGGTGTTCCACATCCCGCGGTCGGTGAACTTCACGTTCGTGGAGGCCGGGGTGACCTGGACGATGCCGGCGTCGAGATAGACGTCGGAAGCCGGGATCGACACGCCGGAATTGTAGGTGCCCATCACCATCGTCACGCCGTCGCTGGCGAACTTGTTGGCCACCGACACGCCCTGCTTCGGGTCGGAGGCGTCGTCGCCGACCACGGTCTGGAAGGTCCGGCCCTTGATCCCGCCGGCCTTGTTGATGTCCTCGACGGCTTGGCTGGCGCCGTTGCGGAGCTGCGCCCCGAAGGCCGCGTAGGGCCCGGTCAGGGGCGCGGCGATGCCGATCTTCACCGGCCCCCCCTTGTCCTGCGCCTGCACGGCGCCCGCCGTCAGAAGCCCGAGGAGACAAAACGCCAGGGTTGCTCTCACGATACGCTCCCAGATTGTGGATGGTGACGCGACTCTTGTGCGGGGGCAGTCCACGGGGCGCGCCGCCGGTGCGGCGCGCGGGTCACGCTGGGGATCCGGCGCCGGCCTCACGGCGCCAGCTCGTTGCCGGCATAGTCGATCTTGCCGTCGGCGCCCTTCGTCCACGCGTACATGAGGTAGTCGGGCCGGGTGATGTCGCCCTTCTTGTCGTAGGCGATCGGGCCGACCACGGTGTCGATGGTCTGACCCCGGTGCAGCCAGTCGGCCAGCACCTTGCCGTTGCTGGAGCCGGTCTCGGCGGCGGCGCGGGCGAGCACCTGAACGGCCGCGTAGGTGTAGAGCGTGTAGGCGTCGGGATCGATTTTCCTGGCTTTGAGCGCCGCCACCGCGGCCTGGGCCTTCGGGTTCTTGCGGGCGTCCGGCGAGAAGGTCATCAGCGTGCCCTCGGCGGCATCGCCGGCGATCTGCACGAACTCCTTCGGGGCGAGGCCGTCGCCGCCGATCAGGATCGCCTTCAGGCCCTGGTCGCGCATCTGCCGGAGGATCAGCCCGGCCTCGGTGTGGTAGCCGCCGTAATAGACGAGCTCGACATTGGCCGATTTCAGCTTGGACACGAGCGCCGAATAGTCCTTCTCGCCCGGGTTGACGCCCTCGACCAGCACCGCCTTGCCGCCCTTGGCCTTGAGCGTCATCTGCGTCTCCTGGGCGAGGCCCCTGCCGTACGACGACTTGTCGTGGACGAAGGCGATCCGCTTGTCCTTGAAGTGCGCGGCCAGGTACGTGCCCGCCACCACACCCTGCTGGTCGTCGCGCCCGCAGGTGCGGAAGGTGTTCCACATGCCCCGCTCGGTGAACTTCACGTTGGTGGAGGCCGGGGTGACCTGGACGATGCCGGCGTCGAGATAGACGTCTGAGGCCGGGATCGACACGCTGGAGGCGAAGGGGCCGACCACCATGGTCACGCCGTCCGCGGCGAGCTTGTTGGCCACCGAGACACCCTGCTTCGGATCGGACGCGTCGTCGCCGTAGACGGGCTCGAAGAGCCGGCCCTTGATGCCGCCGGCCTTGTTGATGTCCTCGATCGCCTGGCTGGCGCCGTTCTTCACCTGCACGCCGAAGGCCGCATACGACCCGGTCACGCCGGCCGAGATACCGATCTTCAAGGGACCGTCCTTGTCCTGAGCCTGCGCGACTCCAATCATCACAAGTCCAGCAATGACCGTTGACAGTATGGTTCTCATGTCTTCCCCCGCGTTTTAAGGAGTTCTTGCCCCGGCACCCGCACGCAATATTTTGTCCAGACTCGCTGTCCGGGTTCTGATCTGCGGCGACGCGGGCCTGACCCTGTTTTCAACGCGCGGCGGCGTCAAGGCCGCAAGCATAGGGAAGCGCCGGGCCGGATCGATCCGAAACCGCTCCGACCCCTCCGGCCGCTCCGGCGAAGCCGACGTTCTGGGCGGCACCGCCCGAATCCTGCCCGGGAATCCGCAGGGTCCCCCGACCTGAGGTGGCGTGGCTTCGAAGATGCATCGGGCGGACGCCTCCGTCGCAGCCCGTCGAGATCGATGACCGTTCCTCCGCCGCTCCGCACATCCGGCCGCAGGCCGTTCCCCGCCCCGCGCCCGGGACGCGGCTGATGAGTCCGGGCGGAGATGACTCGATCGATTGGGCGGAGCGCCGCCGGATCGCCGAGCAGGGCCGGGGCGACCGGGCGTGGTCCCTGTGGGGCCCCTATCTCGCCGAGCGGCAATGGGGGACCGTGCGGGAGGATTACAGCCCCGACGGCGATGCCTGGCGGGCACTGCCGCACGAGGAGGCCCGCTCCCGTGCCTATCGGTGGGGCGAGGACGGGCTGGCGGGGATCTGCGACGAGCGCGGCAGCCTGTGCCTGGCCCTGGCCCTGTGGAACGGGCGCGACCGCATCCTCAAGGAACGCCTGTTCGGCCTGACCAATCAGGAGGGCAACCACGGCGAGGACGTCAAGGAGGTCTACCACTACCTCGACGCGGTCCCGAGCCACGCCTACCTCAAGCAGCTCTACCGCTACCCGCAGGCGGCGTTCCCCTACGAGGCGCTGGTGCGCGAGAACCTGGCGCGCGGGCGCGACCGGCCGGAATACGAGATCGCGGAGACCGGGATCTTCGAGGACGGCCGGTTCTTCGACGTCACGGTCGAGTACGCCAAGGCGGATGCCGACGACATCCACGCCGTCGTCACGGCGCTGAACCGGGGGCCCGAGACCGCCGAGCTCCATCTCGTGCCGCAGCTCTGGTTCCGCAACACCTGGTCCTGGCAGGCCGGGCAGGAGCGGCCGCGGATCGCCGCCGATCCCGAGGGCGGCGTGACCTGCACGCATCCGCGGCTCGGCCCCTATCGCCTCGCCTATGACGGCGCGCCGGACCTCCTGTTCTGCGAGAACGACACCAACCTTCGCCTGCACGGCGGCCAGCCGGACGCCCCGGGCCCGTTCAAGGACGGCCTGCACGCGGCGATCGTCGGGGGCGATGCGACCGCCATCCGCCGGGATGCGGGGACCCGGCTCGGCCTGCACTACCCCCTGCGGCTCGAGCCCGGCGCCACGGCCCGGATCCGCCTGCGCCTGTCGGCCGGATCCCGGGTGCGACCGGTCGACGCCGACGGCGCCGTCGTCCGCCGCCGCATCGCCGAGGCGGACGCGTTCTACGAGGGGCTGCAGGACGGCATCACCGATCCGGACGCCCGCACGATCTTCCGGCAGGCCGCCGCGGGCCTGATCTGGTCCAAGCAGCTCTACGGCTACGGCGTGCGCCGCTGGTTGGAGGGCGACCCCCTCCAGCCAGCGCCGCCGCGCGAGCGCGAGGGCGGCCGCAACAGCCAGTGGCGCCACCTCGCGGCCGCCGACGTCCTGTCGATGCCCGACACCTGGGAGTACCCGTGGTTCGCCGCCTGGGACCTCGCCTTCCACTGCCTGCCGCTGGCGCTGCTGGACCCGGACTTCGCCAAGAAGCAGCTCCTGCTGCTCACCCGCGAGTGGTACATGCATCCGAACGGCCAGCTCCCGGCCTACGAGTGGGAGTTCGGCGACGCCAACCCGCCGGTCCATGCCTGGGCCACCTACCGGGTGTTCGAGATCGACCGGGAGCGGCGGGGCGGGCGCGGCGACCTCGCCTTCCTGGAGGGCGTGTTCCACAAGCTCCTGATCAACTTCACCTGGTGGGTGAACCGCAAGGACGCGCAGGGGCGCAACGTCTTCCAGGGCGGCTTCCTGGGGCTCGACAATGTCGGCGTGTTCGACCGCTCGCGCCCGCCCCCGGGCTTCGGGGTGGTCCACCAGGCGGACGGGACCGCCTGGATGGCGATGTACGCCCTCAACATGATGCGCATCGCCCTGGAGCTCGCCCTCCACAACGACGTCTACGAGAGCACCGCCTCGAAATTCTTCGAGCACTTCCTGCTCATCGCCGAGGCGATGACCGACATGGGCGGGGACGGCGGCGGCGAAGGCTTCGGCCTGTGGGACGAGGTCGACGAGTTCTACTACGACGAAGTCGACATCCCCGGCGGCGAGCGGCTGCCCCTACGGGTCCGCTCCATGGTCGGGCTGGTGCCGCTCTTCGCCGTGGAGGTAATCGAGCCCTCCGTGCTGCAGCGGCTGCCCGACTTCGCGCGGCGCCTGAACTGGGTCCTGGAGAACCGGCCCCACCTCGCCCGGCTGGTCTCCCGCTGGAACGAGGGCGGCGTGAAGGATCGCAAGCTGCTGTCGCTCCTGCGCGGCCACCGGATGAAGGCGCTGCTGCGGCGCATGCTCGACGAGACCGAGTTCCTCTCGCCCTACGGCGTGCGCTCGCTCTCCAAGGTCCACCGCGACGCGCCCTACGTGCTCAACCAGTTCGGCGCCTCCTTCACGGTGCGGTACGACCCGGCCGACTCGACCTCCAACATGTTCGGCGGCAACTCGAACTGGCGCGGGCCGGTGTGGATGCCGATGAACTTCCTCATCGTCGAGGCGCTGCGCCGCTTCCACGCCTATTACGGCGACGATTTCCTGGTGGAATACCCGACCGGCTCCGGCACGATGCGCACCCTCGCTTCCATCGCGGATGCCCTGCAGGACCGTCTGATCGCGCTGTTCGCCAGGGACACGGACGGCCGCCGGCCCGCCTTGGGGCCCGGGCCGCATATCGCCCCGGCGCCCGGTGCCGAGGAAGCCCTGCTGTTCCACGAGTTCTTCGACGGCGATACCGGGCGCGGGCTCGGCGCCGCGCATCAGACGGGCTGGACGGCGCTGATCCTCAACCTGCTGCACGACCGCGCCCGGACGCGGTAGGGCGCGCGCCGCCCGAGCGGTGCGCGCCCACCCGGATCAGCAGCTGAGCCGGCGGCCCTCGCGACGGCCGAAGACGCGGTAATGCGCGGCGCCGGACTCCATCTGGCCGGCGGCCACGGCGCGGCGGACATCCGGGTTGCAGCGCAGGTACTCGCGCTCGTCGAAGCCGTAGGCCCGACCGCGCGAATCGTCCCGATACCCGCGGCCCCGATCGTCATAGTCGCCGCGATCCCGATAACCGCGGTCCCGGTAGCCGTAATCTTCGTAATCAGGGCGCGGCTGTGCGGAGACCGGGCCGACCACGCCCAGGATCCCGAGACTCACCGCTGCCGCTGCCAAAAACACCTTCATCGTGCCAATCCTCCCTTATCGGTGGCTTGAAACGCGTCGCGGGGCGGATGGTTCGATCGCCCCGAACGTAGCGCCGCCGCTCCGACCGTCCCGGGGCTCGCTCATGAATTCCGTCAAGAGACGGGTTCCGTCGAGCCACGCAGCACGGCGCGGAAGCGGGATCCGGCTGACAGCCCCCCTAGAAGCCGATCCTCCGGAGGCAACATCCGGTCGCAACGCCATCAGGTCCGGTAGTGCTGCGGCAAGGACAATGACGCCAGACCGTCGCCTGATCGATGCGATGTTCCCCTTATAGTCACGGCGCATCCTGAAACAGGATGCCGCTTGTCTGAAGCTAGTGCCTGACACAGAATCCCGTCTCGGCCAGTTGCGCTGAGATCCGGTTTCCCCGACGCGTGATCGCTTTTCGGGATGTCGCGACACGGGCAGCGCTCGATCGCGTCGCGGAGGGCGCCTTGTTCCGGCGTGCCGCGCACCGTCCTGGCATCCCTGACGGCGGATCATGGATTCCCGGCCGGGCTCGGGTCGCGGCCCGGCCGGGAACGTCCTCACATGCGGTGCATCATCTCCCGACGCATCATGCGGTGACGCATCTCGCGATGCATCATGTGCCGCTCCATCCGGTGACGCATCATCCGGTGCTCCATGCGCCGCCGCATCATGTGGCGCTCCATCCGGTCCATCTGGACGGTCGAGACGAGGCCGGCCGGAGCGGCGACGGCGCCGGGGCCGATCGGGGCGGCGGAAGCGGGAAGCGCGACGGCGCTGCCGAGGACGGCGAGCAGGGCGGCAGTAATGATCGAACTACGCACGGGCAGTATCCTCTCTACGCTGCCCCCGAGGGGGCGGGCGTTTCCACGGGTCCAAGGCCGGACCAGCTCCGGCCCAGGCACCGCCCAGGAAGCCCCGGGCCGCCCGGATGGTTCCCAGGATTGAATCCCCGCCACCGGGCGCGCGTCCCGCCGGACCGTATCCGACGAACGGCGGTGAGGGCCGCCGTCCGGGACGGCGCCGGACGATCCGGCCTGTGCGGGCCGACCTGCGGTGTTGCCGGGACGCATCGCCGGATCGGAACCGCGCCGGCGACATGTCGTTCCGCGTCACGAACCCGGGTCATGAATTCTCGCGTCTATTCTTTTTAGAATGATATCGATGCGGTTCTTGTTTATATATTTCGCCAAATTATACTAAGATGCAATGTATTTTATAGATTATCGATTCCAAAACATGATCGTTCCTCCGACGAGTTTCGCGTTTCCGAATCATAAAGACCGTCTTAAGCTTGGTCGCGGGTCGCGGCGTCCCGCCGACACTCGATCAAGATCGGCAAGTCAACGCTCCCTTTTCCCCGATCCGATGGAAATCGACCGGTCTCGGGGCAGGGAGCGTGGATTGTTTGGGGCTCTCAAATGCATCGCACCCTGGGTTCCGGGCTTCTCCTCGTCCTCCTCTCGCAGACCGCCGTTGCCGCGGATCTCCCGCGGGCTGCGAAGCCGGACCGCGTGGTCCCGCCGCTCTTCACCTGGACGGGGGCCTATGCCGGCCTGTTCGCCGGGTACGGCGCCCTCGACCGCGCCACGCAGTTCGTCTGCACGGGTCCGGGGGGACAGCCGGGGGCACGGTCCTGCCCAATCCTCCCCGGGAAGCAGGCCTCGGACGACGGCTTCGTCGCGGGGGGCGAACTCGGCTACACGTGGCAGCTGGAGTCCGGGCTGGTCGCCGGCGGCGCCGCGGATTACCAGTTCACCCGGCTGTGGGGCTACGACCGCTGGAGAGGCACGTTCCCCACCGAAGGCGGCGGCCGCTATCCCCGCAGCGTCGCCCATTCCGGCCAGCGGCTGGATGACCTGACGACGCTCCGCGGCAAGGTCGGCTTCGCCGTCGACCGGACCCTCGTCTACGCCACGGGCGGCCTGGCCATGGGCAATGTCCGGATCGACAACAACCTGACGCTGTCGGGATTTCCCCTGTTCGACGGCCGGCACGGCGAGATGCGCCTGGGCTACGTGGCCGGCGCCGGCATCGAGCACGCGTTCAGCGAGCATCTCTCCGTCAAGGTCGAGGGCCTGTACTACGACCTCGGCAGCCGCGCGGTCCTGGCGGCCCCGAGCTACCCCCTGCTGACCGGCTATCGCGCCGGCACGCGCATCGCGACGGACGGCTTCCTGACCCGGGTCGGTCTCAACTACCGGTTCGGAGCCGGGCTGCCCGACCTGCCGCCCGCGGGCGCGGCCGGTCCCGCCACCTAGGATTTCGAGGGCGGCCTGCGTTATGTCTTCAGCTCCGGCAGCCCGCGCGAGAAGCTCGGCGACCCGTCCGCGCCGGGCCAGCTCAATTCCCGCCTGACCTACGGCGACGCCCAGGCCCATGCCGGCGAGGGCTTCGCCCGGCTCGAGCACACCCCCACGGGCCTGTTCGCCAAGGGCTTCCTCGGGACGGGCGGCGTCACGAACGGGCGCCTCGCCGACGAGGATTTCCCGCCCGTCGAAGTGCCGTATTCGAAGACGCACCACCCGATCAAGGACGGCGATATCGGCTACGGCGTGATCGATTTCGGATACGAACTCCTGCGCAGCGACGGGTTCAAGCTCGGGGGCTTCCTCGGGTACCAGTACGCGTCCGAACTGTACAACGGCTACGGCTGCCGCCAGGTGGCGGGCGGCACCGTCTGCGCCGGCAACCCGGACCCGAACAGCAGCAAGGGCCTCGGCGAGATCATGCAGTGGAACGCCCTGCGCGTCGGCGTGATCGGCGAGGCGCGGTTCGACCGGGTCCGGCTGAGCCTGGAGGGCGCCTACCTGCCGGTCGTCCGGGTGGACGGCGTCGACCGCCACTGGAACCGCCCGGACATCAACCCGGGCGCGGAATGGGGCCGGGGCGACGGCTACTTCCTGGAGGGCATCGTCTCCTACGACCTGACGCCGTCCGTCAGCGTCGGCGTCGGGGGCCGCTACTGGCGGATGCAGACCGACAAGGGCAGCACGTCGGCCTTCCCGTTCCAGAGCGTGCCCAGCCCGATCAAGTTCCAGACCGAGCGCTACGGCGGCTTCGTGCAGCTCTCGTACAGGCTGGCCGATTTCGGCTTCGGCGAGGCGGCCGCTCCGGCCGTCCTGGTCCGCAAGGACTGAGACGGCATCCGGTCGAAGCCCGCGGGGGACGCGACCCCGTCCGTCACCTTTGGCGACGCGGCGTGATCCGGGACGGCGCGCCGTCCGGAGCCGTGGCGCCCAGGCCCGGCGACCGCGTCCCCGGCGTCGACACGGCGACACCCGCCCACCATCGGGGCGCCTCGGTCGAGGCGGGCCCGATCCGTGACGGCGGGGCGGCTCCGGGCCGCCGGCTCGGCGGGACGACGCATCCGGCAAGAGATCCGCAACCCTCAGATGGGCAGACTGCATCCGGACGGGCGCCGCGGGTGTCCGGGGCGCGGTTCGCGCCGGTCGAACGGATCCGGACGCGCCGATGTCGCCAGACGTGCTTCCCCCGGCTGCGCCGCCGGGCCCCACCCCGGCCCCGGCCGGCGGCGACCGGGGGCCGGGGGAGGGCGCCTTCGGGTTCGGGCAGTGGCGCCTCGATCCGCGCACCCGGCGCATGACCCGGTCGGCGGCCCTGTCGCGCGTCCTGGGCGATCCGCCCGCGGAGCGCAGCCTGTCCCTGGACGCGCATTTCGCCTGCTATCACCCGGACGACCGGGCGGCCGTTATCGCGCGCGTCGAGGACCTGCTGGCCGGGCGCGCGCCGGCGATACCCTATCAGGCGCGGGCGCGCATCGTCCGGCCGGACGGCACCGGCCGCGACGCGATCATCCAGGGCTTCCCGGAGATCGGCCCCGACGGCACGCTGATCGCGCTGCACGGGCTCCTGCTCGACGTGACCGATCTCGTGCGGTCCGAGCGGCGCGCGCACGAGACCGACACGCTCCTGCGGGGCACGCTGGACAGCATGGACCAGGGCCTCGTGGTCCTCGATGCCGCCCAGCGCGTCCGGGTGTTCAACCGCAGCGCGGCGGAGCTCCTCGACCTGCCGGGCGACGTCCTGCGCGTCGGCGTGGCCTTTCCCGACATCCACGCCTACCAGCGCGCCCGGGGCGACTTCGCGGCCGCGGAATCCGAGCTGCGGCTCGGGCTGATCGGCCGCGACCCCCAGGCGCTGCCGCCGGTCTTCGACTGGCGCCTGCCCAGCGGGGTCGTCCTGGAGGTCCGGCGCTCGGCCCTGGCGGATGGCGGCGCGGTCCTCACCTTCGGCGACGTGACCCAGAACCGCATCGCCGAGCGGGCGCTCGAGGAGAGCGAGCGCCGGTATCGGCTGCTCGCCGAGAACGCCACCGACATCATCATCTGGTCCGACCTGACCACCTGCCGCCGCTACGTCTCGCCGGCGGTGCGCGCCGTCCTCGGCTACGCGCCGGAGGCGCTCGTCGGCACGCAGCCCCTCGACTTCGTCCATCCCGACGACGTGGCGTCCTATCGCGCCGTGCTCGACGGGCTGACCAGCGGCCGCACCGCGCAGGCCCTGACCTGCCAGCGCTACCGGCACCGGGACGGCCACTGGGTCTGGCTGGAGATCTCGTTCAGCCTGACCCACGACGGGGCGACGGGCGCGCCGGACGGCTACGTCGCCACCCTGCGCGACGTGAGCGGCCGCAAGGCCGCGGAGGACGCGCTCCGCCTCAGCGAGGCGCGCTACCGGGCCCTCGCCGACGCGCTGCCCCAGCTCGTCTGGATCGCCAGCACCGAGACCGGCGTGGCGACCTACGTCAACCGGCGCTTCGAGGATTATTACGGCCCGATCGGCCCGTCGCGGGCGGCCCGGATCGCCCGCAACCATCCCGACGACGCGGAGCGGATGGAGCAGCTGTGGTCCGCGGCCCGGGCGCGCGGGAGCGCCTACGAGGTCGAGGGGCGGCTGCAGCGGCACGACGGCGCCTATCGCTGGCACAAGCTCGTGCTCCTGCCGATCTGGCAGGGCGAGACCATGATCGGCATGCTCGGCACCGCCCTCGACATCGACGAGATCGTGGCCGCGCGGCGGGAGGTCGAGGAGGCGAGCAGCCTGCTGGTCCTGGCCCAGCAGGCCGCCGACGCGGGCACGTGGCATCTCGACCTCGACAGCGGCCGGATCGACTGGTCCCCCGGGAGCGCGCGCCTGCACGGGATCGAGACCGACCGGGATTACCGACTCGACGCCGAGACCTGGCTCGGCCTGATCGACCGCGCGGACGGGGAGCGGGCCCTGCGGATCGCCTCCGCGGCCGCGGAGGCCGGGGAGACCTTCACGATCGAGTTCCGGGTCCCGACCCCGGCGGGCGGGGTGCGCTGGATCAGCAGCGTCGGGCGCGGCGTGACCGGGCCGGACGGGCGCGCCCGGCGGATGCTGGGCCTCAACATCGACGTGACCGCCCGCAAGGCCGCCGAGGCGGCGCTCATCGCCGCCAAGGCCGCGGCGGATTCCGCGCGCCTGGAGGCCGAGCGGGCGAGCGCGGCCAAGAGCGAGTTCCTGGCCACCATGAGCCACGAGATCCGCACGCCGCTGAACGGGGTGATCGGCTACGCCGACCTGCTGCTCGACGAGGCCGATCTCGGGCCGGTGGCGCGCCGGCACGCCGAGCGCATCCGCGGCGCCGGCGCGGCGCTGCTGACGGTGGTCAACGACGTCCTCGATTTCTCGAAGGTCGAGGCCGGGCAGATCGAGATCGTGCCCCGGCCCTTCGCCCTCGCGGCGCTGATCGACGACGCGGTCTCGATCGTGCGCCCGTCCGCCGAGCGCAAGGGGCTGGCGCTGACCATCGCGCGCGGGCCGGGCCTGCCGGACTGGATCGAGGCCGACGAGGACCGGCTCCGGCAGATCCTCCTCAACCTGCTCAACAACGCCGTGAAGTTCACCCCGGCCGGCAGCATCGGCCTGACGGTCGAGGCGGGCCCCGCCGGACGGGCCGGCGCACGGACGCTGCGCTTCGCGATCCGCGACACCGGGATCGGCATCCCGGCCGACAAGTGCGACCGCCTGTTCCGGCGGTTCTCGCAGGTCGACGGCTCCGTCAGCCGCGAATACGGCGGGACCGGTCTGGGGCTCGCCATCTCGAAATCCCTGGTCGAGCTCATGGGCGGGACGATCGGGGTCGCGAGCGCCGCGGGACAGGGCTCGACCTTCTGGTTCGAGGCCCCGCTTCCGGCCGCCGCCCCGGCGGCGCGCTGCGAGCCGGCCGCCGCCGCCCTCCGCGGCACGGGCAAGCGCCTCCTCCTGGCGGAGGACGTTCCGCTGAACCAGGACCTCGCCCGGACGATCCTGGAGGCGGCCGGGCACGCGGTGGACGTGGTCGGCGACGGCGTCGCCGCGGTGGCGGCCGTGCAGGCCCGGTCCTACGACCTCGTGCTGATGGACGTGCAGATGCCCGTGATGGACGGCCTCGCGGCGACCCGGCGGATCCGCGGGCTCGGCGGATCCGCCGGCCGCCTGCCGGTCGTCGCGATGACGGCGAACGTCCTGCCCCAGCAGGTGGCCGCGCTGCGCGCCGCCGGGCTCGACGACCACGTGGGCAAGCCGTTCCGCGCGCAGGCGCTGCTCGCGGCGGTCGACCGCTGGACCGGCCGGGACGCGGAGCCGCGGCCGGGTGGCACGATCGACCGGTCCGTCCTGGACGAGATGACCGGGATGGTCGGCCACGCGCGGATGGGCGACCTCCTGGCGATGCTGTCCCGGGAACTCACGCAGCGGTTCGGATCCCTCGCCCCGGAACTCGACCGCGACCGGCTCATGCTGGACGCGCACGCGATGGTGTCGGCGGCCAGCATGGTGGGATTCGTGGGCCTCGCCGAGACCTGCCGGACGGTGGAGGCGGCCTGCCGGGCCGGGGAGGACGTCGCGCCGATGATCGGCCCGCTCCGGGCCCGGGCGGCGGAGACGATCGCCGAGATCGCGGCGCTGCGGGCGGCCTGACCGCCCGGAGCGGACTGGAACGCCGCGGCCAGCCCCTTGCGTCCGGAGCCGAGTGTGTCCGACCCTGCATCGATCGGCCGACGTGAGTCCCGTCGGCGCGGGGGAACACCGAAGATGACATCAGCCGGTACGCAGAGCCGCCCCGTCGCGCTGGCGGTCCTGATGGCCCTGGTCCTGTCCGTCCTGGCGCCCGGCCCCGTCCGGGCCGCCGACCGGGAGGTCACCTTCGCCCATCAGGACATGGTGGTGCCGTTCCGGGCGCTGATGGCCTCGGGCGCGATCGAGAAGGCGACCGGCTACACGATCCACTGGCGCAAGTTCGGCGGCGGCGGCGACGTCATCCGCGCCATGGCCTCCGGCGGCGTCCAGATCGGGGAGGCGGGATCGAGCCCGATCGCCGCCGCCGCCTCGCAGGGGCTCGACATCCAGCTGTTCTGGATCCTCGACGAGATCGCCGATGCCGAGCAGCTCGTGGCGCGCACCGGCAGCGGCGTCAGAGGCGTCGCCGACCTGCGCGGCAAGCGGATCGCGGTGCCGTTCGTGTCGACGGCGCATTACCAGCTGATCGCCGCCCTGGCGGAGGCCGGGCTGACCCAGGCGGACGTCACGATCCTCAACATGCGCCCCCCCGAGATCGCCGCCGCCTGGGAGCGCGGCGACATCGACGCGACCTTCATCTGGGACCCGGTGCTGGCCCGGGTGAAGACCTCCGGCACCGTGGTGATCTCGGCGGGCGACATCGCCCGCCGGGGCAAGGCGACCTTCGACGGCCTCGTGGTCGACCGGGCCTGGGCGGCCCGGAACCGGGACTTCCTGGTGACGCTCGTCAAGCTGATCGCCGACCAGGACGCCGCCTACGCGGCCAAGCCGTGGGGCGAGGGCGCACCGGAGGTGACGGCGGTGGCGCAGATCACCGGCTCGACCCCGGCGGAGGTGCCGGCGAGCCTGGCAGCCTACCGGTTCCCGGCGCTGGCCGCGCAGGCCTCTCCGGCCTGGCTCGGCGGCGGCGCCGCCAAGGCCTTGACCGAGACGGCCGCGTTCCTGAAGGCGCAGGGCCGCGTCCAGGCGCTCGCGCCGGATTACGGCCGGTTCGTCACCGGGGCCTACGTGGACGCGGCCCGGAAATAGCCTGTCCCGGGACCGGAGGGCCCATGATCGAGATCCGCAACCTCAGCGTCTGCTACGGCGCGGGCGCCGATGCGGTCGCCGCGCTGTCGCGGATCGACCTGACCATCGCCCCCGGGGAATTCGTGGTGGCGCTCGGCGCCTCCGGCTGCGGCAAGACCACCCTGCTCTCGGCGATCGCGGGCTTCCTCGAACCCACGGAGGGGAGCATCCGCCTCGACGGCGTGCCGATCCGGGGTCCGGGGGCCGACCGGGGCGTGGTGTTCCAGCGCCACGCCCTGATGCCCTGGCTGAACGTGGCCGAGAACGTGGCCTTCGGTCCGCGGATGCGGGGCGTCCCCCGGACGGAGCGGCGCCGGATCGCCCTCGCGATGCTCGACCTCGTGGGCCTGGCCGGCTGCGCCGACCGGAAGGTCTACGAGCTCTCGGGGGGCATGCAGCAGCGGGTCGGCCTCGCCCGCGCGCTGGCGGGCGACCCGCGCGCGCTGCTGATGGACGAGCCGCTGGGGGCGCTGGACGCCTTCACCCGCGAGCAGATCCAGGAGCTGATCCTCCGGGTCTGGCACCGGACCGGCAAGATGGCCTTCTTCATCACCCACGACGTCGAGGAGGCGGTGTTCCTCGCGACCCGGCTGGTGATCATGAGCCCGCGCCCCGGGCGCATCGTCGAGACCCTCGAACTGCCGTTCTCCCGGGCGGCGGTCGGCGGCCGCGACACGCGGGCCGTGAAGTCGGACCCCGCCTTCATCGCCGTGCGCGAGCGCGTGCTCGGGCGCATCCGCCAGGGTGCCGAGGCGCCGCCCGAGGCCCGCCGATGAGCGGCCCGGCCCCGCACGCGCCGGCCGCGGCCGCCGATCCGGAGCCGCGGCCCGGACCCCGCCGCGGCGGCGCCGCGCTGGTCCCGGCCATCGGCACCGCCACCCTGCTCACGGCCCTCGGCCTATGGGTGCTCGTCACCCGGGCCGGCTGGGTGAAGCCGCTGTTCCTGCCGCCGCCGGAGGCGGTCCTGTCGGCCTTCGGGCAGGCCTGGAGCGGCGCGATCGACGGCGCCCCGCTCGGCATCCACGTCCGCGACAGCCTCCTGCGCGTCCTCGGCGCCTTCGGTCTCGCCGCCCTGGTGGGGATCCCCGCCGGCCTCGCCATGGGCACGAGCCGGATCGCCCGCGGCCTCCTCGACCCGCCGATCGAGTTCTACCGGCCGCTGCCGCCGCTGGCCTACCTGCCGCTGATGATCATCTGGTTCGGGATCGGCGAGCTGTCGAAGGTGCTGCTGATCTTCCTCGCCTGCTTCGCGCCCGTGGCGCTCGCCGCGCGGGCGGGGGCGCGCTCCGCCTCGACCGACCAGGTCAACGCGGCCCGGGCGCTGGGGGCGAGCCGCTGGCAGGTCCTGCGCCACGTCGTGTTCCCGGCGGCGCTGCCGGAGATCCTGATCGGCCTGCGGATCGGCATGGGCGTGGGCTGGACCACCCTGGTCGCCGCCGAGATGGTGGCGGCCCAGGCCGGGCTCGGCCAGCTCGTCCTCAACGCCTCCAACTTCCTGCGCACCGACGTGGTGCTGATGGGGATCCTGGTGATCGGCCTGTTCGCCGCCCTGTTCGAGTTCGGGATGCGGCTCCTCGAGCGCGCGCTGGTGCCCTGGAAAGGGCGGCCCTGAGGCGACGCGTACGAAGGTCGCCGCTGGTTCTGCGGCCGATCCAGCCGGCGAGCGGGCGGAGCATCGGCGTCCCGCCGATCAGAACGGGTAGTAGCGCAGCGAGGTCAGGCCGGTGACCAGGTGGTTGGAGGGTGCGATCCCGGCCGCGCCCCGGAAGGCGTCCCGCTCGGTGTAGGAGACCTGCGCCCCCGCCACGAGCCGCCCGAACTGGCCCTTGTACAGGTCGTGCCAGAAGCCGCCGGTGATCTGGCGGATGTCGCGGCTCTCCGCCTGGCAGGACCCGCTCGCCGCGCCCTCGACGTCGCAGCCCGTCACCACGAGCGTCGGGGAGCCGTAGCCGGTGGCGTTGAAGGCGCCCGCCCGGGAGGCGTGCTCCCAGCCGGCATAGACGTAGACGTCGGTGCCCGGCTGGACGTGGGCGACCGCGCCGGCGAGGAGCTGGAAGGCGGGGATCGGCGCGACCGAGCCGTCGGCCTTCAGGGCGAAGTCCGGCAGCTGCGCCGAGCCGTAGCGGCCGATGCCCTGGCCGACGAGGCCGCTGACCTGCAGGTCGAGGCGCTTGTCGACCACCGGCAGGGTCGCGGCCCCGCCGATGCCGTAGCCCAGCGCCGTGTCGGTGCGGCCGGGGAGGCGCGTGGCGGCGGTGAGGTTCGTGGCGCTCAGCCGGTCGTCGAAGACGCGCACCAGGCCCTTCAGCTCGAAATGCCCGAACCCCGGTTCGACGGCGACCTTGCCGATGATGTCGGGGACGCTGCTGTTCGAGTAGGTGGTGGAATTGTTGAGGAGGCCCGCCGCGTCGCCGGTGTTGTTGACGTTGACGAGGCCGGGGGCGGCGAACGGGCTCGGCGGCAGCACGCTCTGGGGCGATTCCGCCGACAGGCCGACCCACAGGCCCGGGGCGACGTCCTTGACCACGCGCACCTGCGGATTGCGGGTCCAATTGAAGCCCGGCACGTACTGCGCGTCGATGGTGAGCGGGATCTGCTCCTTGAGCGGCGTGATGCCCGACGCGTCGGTGGTGATCAGGCTCCAGGCCTGCCCGGCCAGGACGTGCCAGCCGGTATCGAGGGCATCGACGGTCGCGAAGATCTGCCGGATGCGGGGCGTGTAGCTGTTGCTCTCGCGCGAATTCGAGGTGGTGCCGGCTGCCAGGAAATCGAGCTCGTAATAGCCCGAGATCTGCAGCGTCGGCTCGACCCGGGCGGTGAACAGCCCGCTCAGGCGGCTCTGCCGGGCGGAGAAGCGGAACTCGCTCTCCCGCGCTTGCGGGCTGTTGCGGAACGGGACGCCGTTGAAGTCGGTGGCGACGTCCGACACCGTGTTGGGATTGCGGAAGATGCCCGCGAATTCGACGAAGCCCCCGGGGGTGAAGCAGAGCGCCGGCCCGAGCGCGTAGCTTCCGGCATTGCAGGCGAGGTCGTTGGCGAGGATCACCGGCACGGGCGCGCCCGCGGCCGCCGGCGCCCCGCCGGGGCCGCCCGCCTGTGCCACGCGCTGCTGGCGCTCGGTGCGGGCGGCGAGGCGGGCCTGCTCCCGCGACAGAACCCGGCGCTCCCGGGCCTCCCCGGCGATCGCCGTCCGCTGCGCGCCGGCCTGCCGGCGCAGGGCGGCGAGTTCCTGCTGCATGGCCGCCATCTGGCGCTGCATCGCGTCCATCCGGGCCGCCATCTCGGCGGTGCTCTGGGCGCGGGCCGGAAGGGACAGGAGGCCGAGAGCGAGCCCGGTCGCGGCGGCGCGGGCGCTTCCCAGGGTCAGGCGCAGCATCGGCGGTCACCGGCGGGGTTGACGATCCCCGGACGGGATCGGGAGATGAACATCCAAAAGGTGTAGGATCCGGCGTGCGACGCGCGCGTGACGTCGCGCGGGCAAGCCCCGCATCTCCGCGGGACACCGGACCGCCGGGACCGGAAGCCGCGCCGGGTCGGTGGCGCCACGCTCGCTACCGCGTTGTCCTGACAGGGATCCATGCTCGCGCCTCGTGTGCCGGATCCCCGGGGACGGCGTGCGGGCGGATGGCCCGGGCCTGCAGCCGGCAGCCTGCGACCTTCCGCCGGGACCTCCCGAACCGGAACTTGACCGTACGGCGACCGCGTTCCCCGGGAGATCGGGCTGCAAAGGCCCGCAACCGAACGGAGGTGACCCCGATGGTCTTGGACGCACGCGCGATCTACGTCACGGCCCTGAAGAACACCCACGCCCTCGAGATGCAAGCCCTGCAGATCATGGAGCGTCAGGTCGAGCGCCTGGAGCGCTATCCGGAGATGGAGCAGGCCCTGCGCCGCCACATCGCGGAAACGCACGGCCAGCGCGACCGCCTGGAGGAAGCGCTCCGGAGCCTGGACGACAGCCCCTCGGCCCTCAAGGAGGGCTTTCTGGGCTTCGTCGGGAACATGATGGCCCTGGGACACGCCCCCGCTCAGGACGAGATCCTGAAGAACACCTATGCCAACCACGCCTTCGAGAACTTCGAGATCGCCGCCTACGAGTCGCTGCTCGCCATCGGCGACGCGGCCGGCCAGCAGGGGCACCGGACGGCCTTCCAACAGTCGCTCGAAGAAGAGCAGACCATGGCGGAGACGGTGCGCAGCCTGATCCGGCCGACCACGGAGCGCTACCTGTCGCTGACCACCGCCGGCGAGAAGGCGGACCGGTAGGCGCCGGCCCCGCCTGCGTCCGGTCGCAGGACCGTGGCCGGACGTGCCCGATTGCGGATCTCGCCCGGCTGGTCCTGCCCGCGAAGGTCGACGACACGGGCTTCGACACGCCCTGGCTCAACGCACGCCTCCGGGTGCGGGGCGTCGACCGCGGCTCGCGGGTCGCGGTGGCCACCGACGGCCTGCGCAGCTCCCGCGGCGAGGCCCGTGACGCGCTGCTGCCGATGGTCCGGATGCGCTACGGCCACCCGGTCGAGACGATGACCACCGCCGAGATGCTCGACCGCCGGCGGTGAGCGCGCGAAGCCCGGGCGCCGAGCATTCGCCGGGCCTTGGCGTCTACGGCCAAGCTCAGGCGAGACCAGTCCGCCGCCTTTCGCGGCTCTGCGGGACACGAACCGTCCGGCTGGTGTCGAAGCCGGCGCGAAAAACAGTGTCGCCCCGCGAACTTGCGGCCAGCGCGGCCGTTATGTCTCCAAACACGCCTCCGGAGGACAGATCATGGCCAAGCACGAGATCCTCGGCTACTTCGAGCACCGCCGTGACGGCGCCTGGGTCTGCGTTCGGCCCTTCACCCTGACCACGCGGGATGCCAACATCGACATCCGTCAGGGCATGCGCTTCGACTACGGCAAGCGGATCGGCGGCGTCGACCTCGCCGAATACCTGGAGCGCCTGGGCTCGCAGTTCGGCTCCTGAGCCACCGCCCGCGCGACCAACGGCGCCGGACCCCCGTCCGGCGCCGTTGGTCGTTCAGGCCCCGCCCCATTGCATCGTCAGGCCGCCATCGACCACCAGGGTATGGCCGGTGACGTAGTCGGCCGCGCCCGAGGCCAGGTAGAGGATCGCACGGGCGATCTCCTCCGGCTGGCCGGCCCGGTGCCACGGGATCCGCTCCAGCGACCGGTCGAGCACCTCCGGCTTCTCGAAGCGGTCGGCGGTCATCGGGGTCTCGATCAGGCCCGGGGCGACGTTGTTGACGTTGATCCGATCCTCGGCGAGTTCCCGGGACAGGGAGCGGCACAGGGAGCCGAGCCCCGCCTTCGACATGCCGTAGGGGGCGCTCTCCGGGGTCGGCAGGTGCTGGGCCACGGAGGAGACGAACACGATCTTGCCGTTCCCGCCCTGCGCCTTGCGCATCTTGATGAACGGCCGGGCGCAGAACAGCGGCCCCATCAGGTTCACCCGCAGGATCCGCTCCAGCAGCGCGTCGTCCATCTCGGCGACCGGCACGCCGCTCATCGCCTGCCCGGCATTGGCCACCAGCACGTCGAGGGTGCCGAACTCGCTGCCGATCCGGTCGAAGGCGGCCGTGACGGCGGCCGGGTCGCCGACATCGAGCTGCAGCACCAGAGCCCGGCGCCCGGCGGCCTCCACCCGGGCGGCGGTCTCGCGGATGCCCGCCGCGTCGGTGTGGTAGGTGATCGCCACGTCGGCACCTTCGCGGGCGAACAGCTCCGCGGTCGCCTGCCCGATCCCGGAATCGGCTCCGGTGATCAGGACACGGGTGTCGGTCAATGTCATCGTGCGGGTCTCGCAGGCGCGCCGCGGTCGCGGCCGGATGCCGGGGCAATGGGTGCCGCCCGACCCGGTTCCGCACGCGCGCACCGGCCGCAGGCGCCCCCGGGGCGGAACCCGCGTCCGGCTCCCGCCTTTGACGCTCCGCGGCCGCATGGCCTACTGAGGACCCATGTCCCTCGATGACACGATGCCACGGTGCGCGGAGGAGAGCGCGCCCGACACGCGCAGCCGCATCCTGGCGACCGCGGACGCGTATTTCCGCGAGATCGGCTACCAGAAGACGACGGTGGCGGACATCGCCCGGACGCTGAAGATGAGCCCGGCCAACGTCTACCGCTTCTTCGAGTCGAAGAAGGCGATCAACGAGGCGGTGCTGGAGCGCCTGATCGGCGAGGTCGAGGCGCTGATCTCGGAGATCGCCGACCGGCCGGGCCTCGACGCCACCGCGCGGCTCGTGGCGGCGATCGAGACCCTGCACCGCGACTGTACCCGGCGCTGCGACGCGTTCCCCCGCCTGCACGAGATGATCGAGGCGGCGATGGCGGAGAGCTGGGAGGTCTGCCGCCACCACGTCGCCCGGATCACCGCCGGGTTCGAGCGGATCATCCGCGACGGCGTGGCGCGCGGCGCGTTCGAGGCGGAGGATCCCGCCGAGGCGGCAGCCTGCATCCACGCCGCGATCGCCCGCTACACGCATCCGGTGCTGGTGGGGAAGTCGCCGCTCCAGCCCGTGCCGCCCGTGGAGGCCATGACGGCGTTCCTGCTGCGGAGCTTGGCGCCGACGGGATCTCGGCCTTAGCGTTTTCTATCCGATGCGGATCACGAAGCGCGACGCGCGCTCCTTCCTCTTGCGGGGAGGGGATGCGCGCCCAGACCGTCGCGCGTGATCCCATTCAAACCGAAAATGCTCTGGGGGGGCGGCGGCGAGGCCCCGGTCCGTCTGCAGTCCGGCCGTGCCCGCGGCGGGAAACGCACCCCCGAGGTCCCGCCGTGCCGCGACGCGGCCGGAGACGGGGATCGACGAGGAGCGTCCGGCCGCTTCGGGTCCCGATCGTCACCGCCACGCCCGCGGCGGGCGATGGAGAGGCTGCCCCCCCGGGCGGCAGGCCTACTCGGAAGCCGGCCCCGCCTCCGGCGCCGGCTCGGAGGCGCTCGGCTGCGGGCCGTCGTAGCCCTCGATCACCAGGATCTCGGCCTCGACGCCGCCCCGCTGCTTGGCCTTGGCGGCCTGGTAGAGGTCGGAGTTCCAGCAGGCGAGGGCGTCGGCGTAGCTCGGGAACTCGATCACCACGTTGCGCGACCGCGCCGGGCCCATCACCGCCTCGTGGGCGCCGCCGCGCACGAGGAAGCGGCCGCCATGCTTGGCGAAGGCGGCGCCGTTGGCCGCCACGTAGTCCTTGTAGGCCTCCGCGTCGCGGACATCGACCCGCGCGATCCAGTAGCCCTTCGTCATGCTGCGTCTCCTCGTTGCGGGACGAAGTGGACTTGATCCGGCCGAAGGCAATGCCGTCGGGTTCAGGCCAGCTCGGCCACGATCGCCTGCGCCACGGCCCGGGGGTCCGCCGCGCCGGTGATCGGGCGCCCGACCACGACGTGGTCGATGCCGGCGCGCCGGGCATCCCGGGGGGTCATGACCCGTTTCTGGTCGCCGGCCTCGGCGCCGGCGGGACGGATCCCCGGGGTGACGATCAGCCGGTCCGGCCCGACGACGCGCCGGACCGAGGCCGCCTCGGCCGCCGAGCAGACGAGCCCGTCGATGCCGATCTCCGCGGCCTGGGCGGCGCGCTGGGCGACCAGCTCCGCCACCGGCAGGGCGTAGCCGGCCTCCGCGGCGTCGGCATCGTCGTAGGAGGTGAGCACCGTCACGGCGAGGATCTTCAGGCCCGCGCCCTGGCCGCGGACCGCCGCCCGCATGGTCTGCGGGTAGGCGTGGACGGTGAGGAAGGTGGCGCCCGAGCCGGAGGCCGAGCGCACGCCCTCCTCGACGGTGTTGCCGATGTCGTGGAGCTTCAGGTCGAGGAACACCTTGAGGCCGCGCGCCGCCAGCCGCTCGGCGAGCGCCAGCCCGCCCGCGTAGCCCAGACGGTAGCCGATCTTGTAGAAGGTCGCGGCGTCGCCGATCCGGTCGATCAGCGCCTCGGCCTCGGGCACGCCGGGCAGATCGAGGGCGACGATCAGGCGGTCGCGGGGGTCGGCAATCTCGGTCATCGGCGCGTCCTCGGGGGTCGCGGCACGGATCACGGCCCGGCGATCGCTGTCAATGCGGTGGAGGTCAGACCCGCTTGGCCGCCTTGGCCCGGTCCGGTCCGCGCGGGGCACCCCTGGCCAGTGCCTCGTTCATGCGCGTCTGCCAGCCTGGACCGCCGGCCTTGTAGGCGGCGAGCACGTCGGGATCGACCCGCAACGAGATCGCGATGCCGCGGGCCGCGGTCCTCGCCTCATCGGCGCGCTCGCTGAGCGCGGCCGCGAGATCCGCCGGCAGGCCTTCGGGCCCGAGCCGCATCCCTGCCAATTGTTCGGGCGTCAATGCGGGGTTGTCGGACACCTATTCCCAATCCTCCTGCGGGCTTCATAGATCGATCTCTCCGTCCGGTTGGCACGGCGGACGCTCACGATGTCGAACGCTTCGGTTCCCGGCGGCGAGACGATCACCACCACGACGGCCTCGCCGAACCGAGTCCCGATCAGCAGGTACCGGGTGCGACCTGTACGGCTCGGCTTCGTGGGCGCAGTCGCGTACCGGTTGAACCTGAAAGCCGCCTCGAAGTGTGCCGGATCGAATCCGTGCTAGGCGATGTTGGCCGACCGTCTCGGCTCCTGCGCGATGAACTTCACGGATCGGGAGATATACGTGAGTCGCGCGTGCGACGCGGCATCCCCGTCGACGCGGCCCCCGCCTTACCCCGCCAGCACCCGCGCCACCTCCGCCTTCAGCACCGGCAGCAGCTCCGCCTCGAACCAGGGCTCGCGCTTGAGCCAGCCGTTGTTGCGCCAGGACGGGTGGGGGAGGGGCAGGACCCGGGGACGCCGCGGCTCGGCGAGGATCGCCCGCCAGCGCCGCACCGTGCCGGTGAGGCCGCCCTCGGGCCGGCCCAGATGCCAGGCCTGCGCGTACTGGCCGATCACCAGGATCAGGTCGAGGTTCGGCAGGCCGGCGAACAGCTCGGCGCGCCAGCGCTCGGCGCATTCCCGGCGCGGCGGCCGGTCGCCGCCCTTGGCGTCGAGGCCGGGGAAGCAGGCGCCCATCGGCACGATGGCGACCTTGGCGGGATCGTAGAACCGCCCCGCGTCGAGGCCGAGCCAGGCCCGCAGCCGGACGCCCGACGGGTCCATGAACGGCATGCCGGTGCTGTGGGCGCGCGTCCCCGGGGCCTGGCTGGCGATGCAGAGGCGTGCGCCGGCGCTGCCCTGCACGATCGGCCGGGGCTCCTGGGGCAGGGGCGGGCCGTAGAGCGGGCTGTCCCGGCAGAGGCGGCAGGCGCGCAGCCGGGCGGCGGTGTCGTCGAAGAGGGCGGCGGACATCGTCCCGAGATGGCACCGCCCCGGGCAAAAAAGAAACGGCGCGGTGTCGCGCCGCGCCGTTGTCAGTCGGGTCTCTTGCCTTGGGGGAAGGCCCCCGCGTCTTACGCCGCCGAAGGCCGGCTGAACGTGCGTTTCCTCACGCGCCCTTCACGCCGGAGAGGTCGAGGGGCAGCGAGCGCAGGCGCCGGCCGGTGGCGGCGAAGACCGCGTTGGCGATCGCCGGGCCCAGCACGGGCACGCCCGGCTCGCCGATCCCGGTCGGCGCCGTCCGGCTCGGCACGATGTGCACCTCGACCTTCGGCATCTCGCTCATGCGGGTCGGCGCGTAGGCGTCGAAATTGCGCTCCTGCACGCGGCCATCCTTCAGGGTGATGCGGTTCCGCAGCACCGACGACAGGGCGAAGCCCACCGCCCCCTCGACCTGCGCGCGGATCACGTCCGGGTTGACCGGGACGCCGACATCCACCGCCGCGACGATCCGGTTCACCCGGATCCCCGCATCCTGCGCCGTGACGTCGGCCACCATGGCGACGTAGGAGCCGAAGGATTCGTGCACCGCCACCCCGAGGCCGCGGCCCTGATCCTGCGGCTTGGCACTCCACCCGGCCTTGTCGGCGGCGAGCCTCAGCACCCCGGCGAGCCGGGGCGCCTGAGTCAGGAGCGACAGCCGGTACGCCACCGGATCGACATCGGCGGCGTGCGCCAGCTCGTCGATCATCACCTCCATCACGTGGGCCGTGTGGCTATGGCCGACCGAGCGCCACCACAGGACCGGCACGCCCTCGCGGGCGTTGTGGACGCCGAACCGGTAGGCCGGAAGCGCGTAGGGCGTGTCGGAGGCACCCTCGACGGTGGTGGCGTCGATGCCGTTCTTGACGATCATCGCCTCGAAGGGCGAGCCGATCATGATCGACTTGCCGACCATCACGTGGTCCCAGCCGACCACCGCGCCCTTGCCGTCGATGCCGGCCCGGACCCTGTGCAGCACGGTGGGGCGGTAGTAGCCGCCGGCCATGTCGTCCTCGCGGGTCCAGACGAGGTGCACGGGGGTCTTCTCGCCGGACGCCTTCAGGACGGTGGCGGCCTCCGCGAGGTAGTCGGCGGTCGGGGTCGCCCGGCGCCCGAAGGAGCCGCCCGCCCAGTTGCTGTGGAGCCGGACCCGGTCGGGCGTCACCCCGAGGATCGCCGCCATGGTGGCCTGCTCGACGGTCTGGAACTGGAAGCCCGCGTAGACGTCGTAGCCGCCGTCGGCCGCCCGCTCGATCGTGGCGTTCAGGGGCTCCATCGCCGCGTGGGCGAGGTACGGGAAGGTGAACTCGGCCTCGATCACCTTGGCGGCGCCCTTGAGCGCCGCCTGCGGGTCGCCGCGCCCGGACGCCGTGAGGCCCGGACCCTTGGCGCGCTCCCGGTACTCAGCCAGGATCGCCTCCGACGAGCGGGTCTCGGCGGTGCTGTCGTCCCAGGTCACCGCGAGCGCCTCGCGGCCCTTCATGGCCGACCACGTGTCCCGGGCGAGCACCGCCACGCCGGTCGGCACCTGCACCACGTCGACGACGCCCGCGACCCTGCGGGCGGCGGCCGCGTCGAAGGCCTTCACGGTGGCGCCGAAGCGCGGGGCGCGGGCCACCACGGCGGTCACCTGGCCGGGACGGCGGATGTCCAGGGAATAGACCGCCGTGCCGTCGGTCTTGGCGACGGAATCGAGGCGCGGCACCGTCTGGCCGATCAGGCGCCACTCGCCCGGGTCCTTGAGCCGGGGCTCGGTGGGGACCGGCAGGGTGGCCGCCGAGGCCGCGAGCTCCCCGAACCGGGCCTGCCGCCCCGACGGCGCGTGGCGCACGACGCCCTCGGCCACGGTGATCTCGGAGACCGGAGCCTTCCAGCGGAAGGCCGCCTCCGCCATCAGCATCTCGCGGGCGGCCGCCCCGGCCTTGCGCAGCTGAAACCAGGAATTGGCCACCGCGGTGGAGCCGCCGGTGCCCTGGATCGGGCCCATCAGGCTGTTGTTGTAGAGCTTGGCGTCCGCGGGCGCGAACTCGGTGCGGACCTGCTTCCAGTCGGCGCCGAGTTCGTCGGCCAGGATCGTGGCGAGCCCGGTCGTGTTCCCCTGGCCCATGTCGAGGTGCTTGATCACCACCGTGACGGTGTCGTCCGCGCCGATCCGCACGAAGGCGTTGGGCTGTGCCTTGACGTCGGCGAGGTTGGGGCCGGTCGCCGCGCGGGCGGATTTCGGGTCGACCCGGAAGGCGACCACGAGGGCGCCGGCGCCGGCCAGGATCGTGCGGCGGCTGGGTCTGGCGGAGGGCGGGTTCGGTCGACGGGCGTTCAGCATGGCGGCGAGGCTCCGGTCGGGACCGCGGGGCGGGAGGGTCGGAGAAGGCTCAGGCGAGGCTGCGCGCGGCCTCGTGGATCGCCGCGCGGATGCGCTGGTAGGTGCCGCAGCGGCAGATGTTGCCGTCCATGGCGCCGTCGATGTCGGCGTCGCTGGGCCGGGCGTTGCCCGACAGGAGCCCGATCGCCGACATGATCTGGCCCGACTGGCAGTAGCCGCACTGCACCACGTCGAGCCGGCGCCACGCCGCCTGGACGGCCTCCGCGACCCGGCCCGACACGCCCTCGATGGTGGTCACCTGCGCGGTGCCGACATCGCCCAGCCGGGTCTGGCAGGCGCGGACCGGCTGGCCGTCGAGATGGACCGTGCAGGCGCCGCACTGGGCGATGCCGCAGCCGTACTTGGTTCCGGTGGCGTCGAGGCGGTCGCGCAATACCCAGAGCAGCGGCATGTCCGGGTCGGCGTCGATCGCGTGCGTGACGCCGTTGACGGTGAGATTCGGCATGGTCGGCGACCCTCTCTCGACGCGTGCCCGGACGTCCCGGATCGCGGCACCGCCGCCGTCACCGGTCAGCGTAGGGCCCGCGCCGGGCCGCGCGATGTGCGGGACCGCACGTCGGACGGGGGCCGCACCGGACCTGCGACAGCCTGACGCCAGCCCGGATGCTTAAGATCCGACGGATCGCTGCAGCCGGTTCTTAACACATCCACCGCATCCTCATGGAGCCATCCCGAGCCGACCGAGCCACAGCCGAGTTTCAACACGCGCATGTCCGATCTCACCGTCGAGATGGTTCAGCGCGGTCGCGGCCCCTCGACGGAGGAGGCGGCGCGCCGCCTTGGAGTGGCCCGTGAGATCCGCTCCGCCCGCGAGAAGCTGACGTCGCAGACCGGCCTGGAGCGGGCCTTCGACTACGAATTGCTGCGCCACTACGCCCAGTACCGGGCCGGTGCGGGCATCCCGCTGGTGATGTTCGCGGCGGTGCTCGCCCTGGCGTCGACGGTCTGGATCGCGCCGCCGGTGGCGGCGGCCTGGGCGCTCGCCGTGATCCTGATGATCACGCTCAACTCCACCCTGAGCCGGCGCTTCCTGCGCGCGGACCCGGCGACGAGCCCGCTCGCCCGCTGGCGCCGTCGCTTCCTGATCGGCGAGGTGCTCCAGAGCCTGTCGTGGGCGGCGATGATCGGGCTCGGCGCCACCGGCGGCTGGACCTTCGCGCTGTTCGGGCTCGTCATCGCGTCCGCCGTCACCACCATGCTGGCCGCGACCGTGCCCCTCGCGGCCGCCGCCGCCCTGGTCCCGCTGGCCCTGGCCACCGTCTCGCTCTCCGCCCTCTCGGGCGAGATGGACGCGGCGATGCTCGTGGTGATGGCCTGCGGCGCGCAGCTGTTCTTCCTCGGCCTGTCCCGCCGCCTCTACGCCACCACGATGGGCGCCCTGCGCTCCCGCGCCGAGAAGGACGCGGTGTTCGGCGAATTGGAGCAGGCCAAGGCCAATTCCGACGAGGCCCGCCGCCGGGCCGAGGAGGCGAACCTCGCCAAGTCGCGGTTCCTCGCCACCATGAGCCACGAGCTGCGCACGCCGCTCAATGCCATCCTGGGCTTCTCGGAGGTGATGAAGAACGAGGTGTTCGGCACCCACACGGCGCCGTCCTACCGGGAGTATTCGCACGACATCCACGACAGCGGGCTGCACCTCCTGAACCTGATCAACGAGATCCTCGACCTGTCGCGGATCGAGGCGGGGCGCTACGAACTCAACGAGGAGGCGGTGCAGCTCGCCCACATCGTGGAGGAGTGCCGCCACATGATGGGCCTGCGCGCGAAGGCCAAGAACCAGACCTTCCACGTCCTCGTCGACGATTCCCTCCCGCGCCTCTGGGCGGACGAGCGGGCGCTGCGCCAGATCGTGCTGAACCTCCTGTCGAACGCCGTGAAGTTCACGCCGCCCGAGGGGGAGATCTGGCTGAAGGTCGGCTGGACCGCCTCGGGGGGGCAGTACGTGTCGGTGAAGGACAGCGGCCCGGGCATCCCGGAGGACGAGCTCGGCACGGTGCTGTCGTCGTTCGGGCGCGGCTCGCTGGCGATCAAGACCGCCGAGCAGGGCTCGGGCCTGGGCCTGCCGATCGTCAAGGGGCTGGTGGAGCTGCATGGCGGCTGGTTCAAGCTGACCTCGAAGCCCCGCGAGGGCACCGAGGTGGTGGTGACGCTGCCGGCCACCCGGGTCATGGACACGCTGCCGGCCGTCGAGGTCGACGAGGCCCCGGTACCCGCCCTGGCCCCCGTCCGGGGGCCCGTCGACCGGGCGGCGTGAGCGGCGGCTCCCGGGACGGGCGGTGCGGGACCGACACGCCTCCCCCTGCGCGGGGGAGGGCGTGCGCCCTCACAAGCCGCCGAGCCTACACACCCGCGCCCATTCGGCCTCCGTCACCGGCTGCACCGACAGGCGGGAATTGTTGACCAGCACCATGCCGGAGAGCGCCGGATCGACCTTGATCGCCTCGAGGGTCACGGGACGCGGCAGCGCCTGCACGGCCTTCAAGTCGACCATGCCGAAGCGGCCGGTCTCGTCGGTGGGGTCGGGATAGTAGGGCCGGATCACCGCGACGATGCCGACCACCGCCTTGCCCTCGTTCGAGTGGTAGAAGAAGCCCCGCTCGCCGACCTGCATGGCCATCAGCTGCTTCTTGGCGAGGTGGTTGCGCACGCCGTTCCAGTGCGTGCCGGCCGCGCCGGCCGCGACCTGCTGATCCCACGACCAGGTCGCGGGCTCGGATTTGAACAGCCAGTACGCCATCGCTGAAAGTCCCCGGGGACCGCCGGCTCCCGGCGGCGGGTCCCGCCATAGCCCAGCTTCGTCCCCGGCGGACAGGCCCCGGGGCGTCCGGCCGGCCCCGCGAAAGCCCCGTCGGCGGTGGAAAGCCGGGATCCTATCGGCGGGATTTTCGCACGGTCGTTGTTTGAATATTAAATTATATCTGAACATATACGTGGGTGTACGCCCAATAACCATAGTTGAACGTCTGCATGTTGACCGTCATCGGCTGCTTCGTCGGGGAACACAACCTGTGGCTGGTCGCGCTGGCGGCGCTGGTCTGCACGCTGGCGAGCGCGACCGCGATGGCGTTGCTGACCCATGCCGGTCGGGCCGGCGGACGCAGCCGCTACATCTGGCTGGCGATCGCCGCGGCGGCCGGCGGCTCCGGGATCTGGGCGACGCATTTCCTGGCGATGCTCGCCTTCGCGCCGGGGTTGCCGTCGGGCTACGGCATCGGGTTGACCCTGCTGTCCTACGCGGACGCCGTCGCGATCACCGGACTCGGCTTCGCCCTGTCTACAACCGGCGGCAGAGCCAGGGCGGCGATCGGCGGCGCGGTGGTGGGGGGCGGCATCGCCGCCATGCACTACACCGGCATGGCCGCCTACCAGGTGCCGGGCCACCTCGTCTGGAACCCGGCGGTGGTGGCCGTCTCGGTGGGACTCGGCGCGGCGCTCGGGGCCGCCGCCCTGGTGGTCGGCTTGTCGGCCCGCACGGCCCGGGGCCGGAGCCTCGGCGCGGCCCTGCTGATCCTGGCGATCTGCGGCCACCACTTCACCGGCATGGCGGCGGTGACCCTCCTGCCCGATCCGACCGTCACGATCCCGGAGAGCGCGATCCGGACGGAGTGGCTGGCCGCCGCCGTCGCGCTGGCGAGCTGCCTCATCCTGCTCATGGCCGGGGCCGCCCTCGTGCTCGACCAGCGCGAGCGTCGGCGCACCGCGTTCGAGCGCGAGCGCCTGCTCAGCCTCGCCAACGCGGCCGTGGAGGGGCTGGTCGTGTGCCGCGCCGGCCAGATCGTCAGCGCCAACGACGCCTTCGCCCGGCTCGCGGGCGCCGAGGCGGCCGACCTGATCGGGACCAGCCTGGCCGTGTACCTGCCGGGCCTCGTCGCCGGGATGGGGACGCCCGACCAGCCCCTGGAGGCGGAGCTCGCCCAGGCGGGCGGCGGCACCATCCCGGTGGAGGTGATCATGCGCCCGGTGGCCGAGTACGGCCGCCAGCCGCACCACGCCGTGGCGGTGCGCGACCTGCGCGCCCGACGCCGGGCCGAGGGCGAGATCCACTATCTCGCCCACCACGACGCGCTCACCGGTCTCGCCAACCGCACCAGCTTCCACGCCCGGCTCGAGCGGGAGATGCGCGCCGCCGACGGCCAGGGCACCCGGCTGGCGGTGCTGTGCCTCGACCTCGACCGGTTCAAGGAGGTCAACGACCTGTTCGGCCACGCGGCCGGCGACGCGATGCTGCGCGAGTTCGCCCTCCGGGTCCAGGGGATGCTCGACGGCAGCCAGCTGATGGCGCGGCTCGGCGGCGACGAGTTCGCCATCCTGACACCCCAGGCGGCGGGATCCGCGGAGCGGACCGCCGAGCGGCTGGCCGAGCGGATCCTGGCGACCCTGGCGGCGGTGCCGGCGGCCTCCGGCCCGGTGATCGCCACCAGCATCGGCGTCGCGGTCTACCCCGACGACGCTTCGGATCAGCGCGCGCTCCTGAGCTACGCGGACGCCGCCCTGTACCGGGCCAAGAACGAGGGGCGCGGCATCTGCCGCCGCTACGATGCCAGCATGGGCGCGCAGATCCGCGACCGGCGCATGCTGGAGCACGACCTGCGCCACGCGGTGGCGCGGGGCGAGCTCGAACTCGTCTACCAGCCGCAATCCCAGGTCGGATCCGGCGCGGTGACCGGCTTCGAGGCGCTGCTGCGCTGGCGCCATCCGGAGCGCGGCTCGATTTCCCCGGCCGTGTTCGTGCCGATCGCCGAGGAGACCGGCGCGATCCTGGAGATCGGCGCCTGGGTGCTGCGCGAGGCCTGCCGGGTCGCGGCCGGCTGGCCGCAGCCGCTGGCGATCGCCGTCAACGTCTCGGCGGTGCAGCTCCACAACCCGCACTTCGTGCAGTTCGTCCACGGCTCCCTGTTCGAGGCGGGCCTCAAGGCCGAGCGGCTGGAGATCGAGATCACCGAGACCGCGCTGATCCGGGATCCGGGCCGGGCGCTGCTCACCCTGCGCCAGCTCAAGGCCCTGGGCGTCCAGATCGCCATGGACGATTTCGGCACCGGCTACTCCTCGCTGTCGAACCTGCGCTCCTTCCCGTTCGACCGGATCAAGATCGACGGCTCGTTCATCAAGGCGGTCCACAACAACCCGCAGGGGGCCGCGATCGTGCGCTCCGTGCTGGGCCTGGGGCGCGGCCTGGGGCTGGCCGTGGTGGCGGAGGGCGTGGAGACGGCCGAGGAGCTGGACTTCCTGGCAAAGGAGAACTGCACCCTCGCCCAGGGTTACCTCCTGGGCCGGCCCGGGCCGATCGCGCTCTTCGCGGCCCACACCCACGGGACCGGGCCGGAGCGGGAGGGGGATGTCGCGGCGGCGTGAGGCTCATCGCGCAGGGGCGGACCGCCGCGGGGCGAAGGCGAGCCGACTGGCAGCCGCGAGCGCCCAGGCGCCGAGGCCATCCCGGCGCGCTCCGCCGGCACCGACGCCGTGGCGGTGTTGGTACCGGGCGTGTTGGTCAGGCCGAGCCCCGTACCGGCCAGGAGTCAGCCGGGCAGCATCGCCGGCCAGTCCCCCTGGATGCCGGCGGCGCGCCGCATGAGCTGGAAGCCCGCCCCGATGGTGACCAGGCCGAGCGGTATGACCACGCCGGGGCCGTAGCGCAGCAGCAGCCGTTCGGCCGCAACCACCAGCGTCGGCAGGCTGTAGGCGAGCCCCGCGGCCACGCCGTCGTATCCCAGGACCGCCTGGACATAGATCGGCAGATGGATCACGAGCGGCCAGAAGCTGACGTCCGGGACGGCTTCATCGCCGGGGAGTGGTTGACGGCGCTCGGCCTACGCTACGCATTTGCCGTATCCAGGTCGCCCCGCGCATTGCGCCGGATGACCTGCGGGGGCTGCCCGAACGCCCGGAGAAAGGCCCGGCGCATCCGATTGCGGTCCGCGAAGCCGGTCTGGTCGGCGACGGCATCGATGGGATGCCGGCTGCGCTCCATCAAGACGCGCGCGGCCTCGACGCGCAGGTTCTCGACCGCCTTGGCCGGCGACTGACCGGTCTCGGCATGGAAGACGCGGCTGAACTGGCGCGGGCTGAGGTGCGCGGCATCCGCCAACTCCTCGACCGATAGAGGGCGGTGAAGGTTCCGCTTGGCATAGGTCAGGGCCGCCTGGATGCGGTCCGACTTCGCGTCGAGGTCGAGCAACGTCGAGAACTGCGACTGGCCACCTGCCCGGCGGTGATACAGTACGAGCTTCTTGGCGATCTCCTTCGCCACCTCGTGGCCGAGATCCGCCTCGATCAGGGCGAGCGCCAAGTCGATGCCGGCGCTCATGCCTGCCGACGTCCAGATCGGGCCGTCGTTGATGAAGATGCGGTCCGCGTCGGTCGAGCACTTGGGGAACTGGTTCTGCAACGCGCGTGCGTGCATCCAGTGCGTCGTGACCCGCCGTCCGTCGAGCAGGCCGGCCTCGCCGAGGACGAAGGCCCCCGTGCAGATCGCGGCGACGCGCCGGGCCTGAGCGGCCGCGCGATGCACGAGGGCGATAAGGCCTGGCGTCGACGGTTGCACAAAGGTGCCGCCGCCGATGACGAGCGTGTCGAAGGACGTGTCGCCGAATGCCTGCGTCTCGACGTTCATGCCGGCCGAGGTGCTGACCGGCCCTCCATGCTCGGAGATGAAATGGATGTCGTAGGTCGCCTCTTCCGCCGCGAGATTGGCGACCTCGAAGGCCGGCACGGCCGCCAGCGCCATCATCGAGTAGCCGGGATAGACGACGAAGCCGACGCGCTGCATGCTCGCCCCAATGTCCTAAATCGACGCAACTATGACATTTGCGCCGCAGCCAGGCAACGGTAGCGTCCTCCCACTGAACGCCGTCAGCCTATGGCGCGAAGGAAGAGGAGAACGACAATGACCACCCAGTCCAACAAGGGTCTCGCCGTCGTGACCGGCGCATCCGCCGGCATCGGCGCGATCTACGCCGACCGTCTCGCCAGGCGGGGGTATGACCTCCTGCTGGTCGCCCGCAACGGGGAACGCCTGCAGGCGCTGGCCGACCGCCTGGCCCACGAGACCGGGCGACAGGTCGAGGCGTTCAAGGCCGACCTGGTCCGCAAGGACGATCTCGCGCGCCTGGAGGCCCGTCTGCGCGAGGACGCGCGCATCACCATGCTCGTCAACAACGCCGGCATCGGTTCCGTCGCGTCGATCCTCCAGGCCGACGTGGAGACGATGGACGCGATGATCCAGCTCAACATCACCGCGCTGACCCGCCTGACCCACGCGGTCGCGCCAGCCTTCGTGGCGCGCGGAACGGGGACCATCGTCAACATCTCGTCCGTCGTCGGCGTCGCGGTCGAGATGCTCAACGGCGTCTACAGCGCCTCGAAGTCCTACGTCCTCAGCTTCGGCCACGCGCTGCAGAAGGACCTCGCTGACAAGGGCGTGCGCGTCCAGACCGTGTTGCCCGGTGCGACGGCCACCGAGTTTTGGGATGTTGCCGGTTACGCGGCGCAGAAGACGTCGTCGACCACCATGTCGGCGGCCGATCTGGTCGATGCTGCGCTGGCCGGGCTCGACCAGGGCGAGCACGTCACCATCCCGGGCCTGCAGGACGTCGGCGACTGGACGCGCTGGGAGGAGGATCGCCGGGCGATGTCCGCCAAGTTCAACAACGCCAAGCCCTCGGCGCGCTACGGGCTTGCTACGAACGCGGCCTGAACCCGGGGACCATCCATGCCGTACCTTCAGCTCGACGTCACCGGCACGCATTCCGTGGCCTCCAAGAAGCGCCTCGCTGCGCAGATGAGCCGGACCTACGCGGAGATGATGTCGGTCGACATCAGGCGGATCAGCGTCGCCATCCGTGAACTCGGCGCGGGCGGCGTGTGGCGAATACCGGATGCCGGCGGCGAGCCGGTGCCGGTGTCCGTGATGATGCTGGACATCCGCAAGGGGCGCTCGGCCGAGTTGCGGATGGAGGTCGCCAAGGCGCTGTGCGCCCACTGCGTCGAGATCCTCGGCCTGCGCGAGGATCGCCTCAACGTGGAGTTCACGCAGCATTCCGGCGACGAGATGTATCATCCCGCTCTCGGCGGCTACAGTCCCGAATGGTCACCGGAGGAGCGGTGACCCGCATCGCGAGGTACGGCGGCGAGCGCGCATGTCCGCTCTCGACATGGGCGTCGGGCGGCCATTCCAGCCGAGCCAGACCGTGAACGCAGCCCGATAGGCCGGCGCTCGTTAGCCGCAGGAGCATCACATGCCATTAGCTCGGATCGATCTCGCCAAGGGCAAGTCCGCCGAGTACCGCCGAACGATCGGCGAGGTCGTCTACGCCGCCATGCTCGAAGCGCTGAACGTACCCAAAGACGATCGCTTCCAAGTCATCAACGAGCATGAGCCGGAGAACTTCTTCATCGATCCGGGCTACCTCGGTATCCACCGGACGGGTGACTGCGTTGTCATCCAGCTCACCCTCAACGCTGGGCGCGGGGTGGAGCAAAAGCGCAATTTCTACAGGGCGGTCGCGGACGGCCTGCACGAGCGCCTAGGCCTCCGCCGCGAGGACGTTTTCATCAGCCTCGTCGAAATCGCCAAGGAAAACTGGTCCTTCGGCAACGGGGAGGCCCAGTACGCGACTTGATCGCGCGCTGCGCGTACGCTCCATGCGGCCAGCACGATTGAGCGACCGAGGTCCGACCGCACGTCGGACCTTGGACCAGACGATGTCTATGAAGGCATGTGGGCCTATAGCGTCCGCCCTGGTGCTTGGTTTGTGCCGAAGCCGATCGGCAGAAATCCATCCGCAGCGGCTTTCCACAAGCCCGCGCGGACGGCGTTCGAAACCCTGTGACGGGCGGCCGTCCGGCGCCGGCGCCTCGCACCGGGCCGCGGAACGCGGGGGCCGACCGGTTCCCACCGACCCGCTAATCCGTCTCCCCCCGCAGCGGCCGGGCGAGCAGGCCGGCGACCACGTCGTCGACGCCGGCCGCCCCCGCCACGATCGCCGCGACCGCCGCCGCCACCGGCATCTCGATGCCCCGGGCCGCCGCGAGAGCGGCGAGCGCCCCGGCCGTGAAGGCGCCCTCGGCGAGCTTGCCGCCCGCGGCCTCCGCCGGGCCCGCCCCGGCGCCGAGCCGCTGGCCGAAGGCGAAGTTGCGCGATTGCGGCGAGGAGGCGGTGAGCACGAGGTCGCCGAGGCCCGAGAGCCCCATCAGCGTCTCGGGCCGCCCCCCGAAGGCGCGGGCGAAGCGCATCAGTTCGGCGAAGGCGCGGGCGATCAGCGCCGCCCGGGCGCTCTCGCCGAGCCCCCGCCCCGCCACGATCCCGCAGGCGATCGCCAGCACGTTCTTGCCGGCGCCGCCGATCTCGACGCCGCGCACGTCGTCGGTGTGGTAGAGCCGCAGGCTCGGCCCGGACAGCAGCCCGCTCAGGGCAGCGGCGAGACCGGGATCGGCCGCCGCCAGGGTGACGGCGGTGGGCAGGCCGCGGGCGACGTCCGCCGCGAAGCTCGGGCCGGACAGGACCGCCACCGGCGTCCCCGCCGGCAGCACCTCGGCCGCCACCGCGCTCATGAAGCTGTCGCTGCCGCGCTCGATCCCCTTGGCGCAGAGGATCACCGGACCGGCCGAGGCCAGGGGGCCGCGCAGGGTCTCCAGCACGCCGCGCACGGTCTGGGCCGGCACGACCAGCAGGGTCGCCCGGGCGCCGGCAAGTCTTTCGGGCTGCGCGGTGGCGGCGATCCGGCCATGGAGCGGCACCCCCGGCAGGTAGCGCGGATTCTCCCGCCTGGCCTGGAGGGCGGCGGCCGCGGCCGCGTCGCGCAGCCAGAGGGTCACGGGATGCCCGGCCGCCGCGGCGGCGTTGGCGAGCGCCGTCCCCCAGGCGCCGCCGCCGACGACGTTGATCGGGGTCTCCGCGCTCATGCCGCAGCCTCCTCCGCGTCCGCACGATCGAGCCGGTAGAGCACGTGGTCGCGCAGCGGCCCCTCCGGCACCGACGGATGCGCGAAGGTCCCGGCGCGGACCATGCCGAGGCGCTCCATCACCGCCCGGGACCGGTCGTTGCCGACCGCCGTGTAGGCCACGACGGCGCGGAGGCCGCAGCGCTCCGCGAGGTCGGCGAGGGCGCGTCGCGCGGCCCGGGTGGCGAAGCCCCGGCCCCAGGAATCCCGCGTCAGGCGCCAGGCCAGCTCGACGGTGCTCCCCGGCCGGTCGCCGCCCGGGAAGGGCAGGGGCCTCAGGATCCGCAGCGCGCCGGCGAAGCCGATGAACCGGCCGCCCTGCTCCAGCGCCCAGGGGCCGAACCCGTCGGCCACGAAACGCCGATCGCACAGGCCGGCCTCGGCGGCGCTCTCCGCCGCGGTCAGCGGGCGCGGGAAGTGAGCCATCACCGCCGGGTCGGCGTTGAGCGCCGCGAACGGCGCCGTATCGTCGGGCCGCCAGCGGCGCAGGATCAGGTCGCCGTCCCGGATCGCGTCGGGCACCGGGGCGGCGGCGATCTTGCCGCGCCAGGCGAGCGAGCGCCGGTTCAGGAGCGCGAGATCCGCCCGGCCGGCGAGCACCGCCTCCCCCAGCGCGATCGCCGCCTCGAGCCGGTCGACCGGCATGTTGGCGTGGGCGGGCGGACGCACCTGCGCGCGCCAGGGGCCGCCGCAGGCATTGTCCAGGAGGATCCGGGCGAAGCAATGGTCGAGGCGGACCGGCCAGTCCGGACGGGCGGATCCGGGCAGGCGGCGCTCCACCAAGTCCCGCCAATGCGCGCGCCGCGCCGCGGCGCTCATCCGGCCGGGATCGCCGCGCGGGCCGGATCGGCCGCCAGGGGCCAGCGGGGCCGGGCCGGGGCGGTGAGGTCGTCGACGAGCCCGAGGCGCAGCCGCTCCAGCCCGGCCCAGGCGATCATCGCGCCGTTGTCGCCGCAGAGCGGCAGGGGCGGGGCCACGAAGCCGAGGCCCGCCTCGCCCGCCAGCGCCGCCAGCGCCCGCCGGACGGCGCCGTTGGCGGCCACGCCCCCCGCCGCCACCAGGGCGGTCGGCCGGCCGGCCACGTCCGAGAAGGCCCGCAGGGCGACCCGGGCGCGGTCCACAACCACGTCGACCACCGCCGCCTGGAAGCTCGCGCACAGGTCGGCGACGTCGCGCTCGGCCAGCGGGGCGATCCGCTCGGCCTCGATCCGCAGGGCGGTCTTGAGGCCCGACAGGGAGAAGTCGGCCTCGCGCCGGCCGAGCATCGGGCGGGGGAGGGCGAAGCGCTCCGGGTCGCCCGCTTCGGCCAGGCGCTCGACCTCGGGGCCGCCGGGATAGCCGAGGCCCAGCAGCTTGGCGACCTTGTCGAAGGCCTCGCCGATCGCGTCGTCGACGGTGGAACCGAGCCGGACGTAGTCGCCGACGCCCCGCACCGCGACCAGCTGGGTGTGGCCGCCCGAGACCAGCAGCAGCAGGTACGGGAAGGCGATCCCGTCGGTGAGCCGGGCGGTGAGGGCGTGGGCCTCCAGGTGGTTGACGGCGAGCAGCGGCTTGCGCGTCACGAGCGCGAGCGTCTTGGCGGTGACGAGGCCGACCAGCACGCCGCCGATCAGCCCGGGCCCGGCCGCCACCGCGATGCCGTCGAGATCGGGGAAGCCGATCCCGGCCCGGTCGAGGGCGCGGGCGACGAGCCGGTCAAGCACCTCCACGTGGGCGCGGGCGGCGATCTCGGGCACGACGCCGCCATAGGCCGCGTGCTCGGCGATCTGGCTCAGCACCTCGTTGGCGCGGATCTGACCGACGCCCTCCTCGTCCACCGACACCACGGCGGCGGCGGTCTCGTCGCAGGTGGTCTCGATGCCGAGCACGGTCTTCTGCACGCGCGGAACTCCTTCGGTCCGGGGCGACGTCGCGCCGGGGCCTGCTGCACAGGATGTCATAGCGGCATCCTGTGCCGAAGCGGTAACGGATCCCGGCACGGCGGGCGCGCCCAACCTCCCCTACCGGGGCTCCGGGGACCGTCCGGCGCTCGGTCTTCGGAGCGGAAGGCGGTTCTGCCTCTCCCGTCTCGCGGGGGGGGAGGGCAACCTTCGAGGGGCCGGAGCGGACGTCTCGAAGGCGCCCTCCGGCCGGCCGCGCGATCCCTGGACATCGCCTTCGCGCCTCGCCGCGCCCACACCTCGGCATGAGGGGTGAGATCGGGAGAAGCGTTCAGTCCCTGGCATCCGCCGAAAGCAGCGGCACGGGCGCCCCGCCTCAGGCGACCGTGCCGTAGAGGTCATAGGCCTCGGCCCGGTCGATCTTCACGGTGACGATGTCGCCGACCCGCACCGGGCGCCGGAAGGCGGCGTGGACGGTGCCGTCGATCTCCGGGGCGTCGGCCTTGGACCGGCCCTTCGCGACCCCGCCCTCGACGGCGTCGACGATCATGGCCAGCCGCCGGCCCACCTTGGCCCGCTGGAGCCGGAGCGCGATCCCGTTCTGCGCCTCCATGAACCGGCGCTTGCGCTCGGCCTTCACCGCCGGCGGCACGGGGTCGCCGAGCGCGTTGGCGGTGGCGCCCGCCACCGGCTCGTACTCGAAGCAGCCGACGCGATCGAGCTTCGCCTCCTGGAGCCAGGCCAGCAGCTCCTCGAACTCGGCCTCGGTCTCGCCGGGGAAGCCGACGATGAAGGTCGAGCGGATCGCCAGATCCGGGCAGGTCGCCCGCCAGCTGCGGATCCGGTCGAGCTGGCGCTCCTGGTTGCCGGGCCGGCGCATGCGCTTCAGGACTGAGGGACTGGCATGCTGGAGCGGCATGTCGAGGTAGGGGAGCACCTTGCCCTCGGCCATCAGCGGGATGACCTCGTCCACGTGCGGGTAGGGGTAGACGTAGTGCAGCCGCACCCAGGCCCCGAGCTCGCCGAGTTCCTTGGTCAGGTCGTAGAACTTCGCCCGCACTTGCCGGTCGCGCCACGGGCTCTCGGCGTAGCGGATGTCGACCCCGTAGGCGCTGGTGTCCTGGCTGACGACCAGCAGCTCCTTCACCCCGGCCTTCACCAGTTTCTCCGCCTCCCGCAGCACGTCGGCGGCGGGGCGGCTGACGAGGTTCCCGCGGAGGGACGGGATGATGCAGAAGCTGCAGCGGTTGCTGCAGCCCTCCGAGATCTTCAGGTAGGCGTAGTGGCGCGGGGTGAGCTTGATCCCCTGCGGCGGCACGAGGTCGAGGAACGGGTCGTGGGCCGGCGGCACCGCCTCGTGGACCGCCGCCACCACCGACTCGTAGGCCTGCGGCCCGGTCACCGCGAGCAGGTCCGGGTACTTCTCGCGGATCTCCTCGGGCTGCGCGCCCATGCAGCCGGTGACGATCACCCGGCCGTTCTCCGCCATGGCCTCGCCGATCGCCGCCAGAGACTCCGCCTTGGCCGAGTCGAGGAACCCGCAGGTGTTGACGATCACCACGTCGGCGCCGTCGTGCCGCCGGGCCAGCTCGTAGCCCTCGGCGCGCAGATGCGTGAGGATCCGCTCGGAATCGACCAGCGCCTTCGGGCAGCCCAGCGAGACGAACGAGATCTTCGGGGCCGCTCCGGGGGCGGATCCCGGGGAGGTGGGCGAGGCGGTGGCGGTCATGGGGCCATTCGACGGGTCGGACGCCGCCCGCGCGTGCGACCGGTGGAACAGGCACACGGAACGCGAGGACGAGAATTCGGGATGGCCTCCCTATAGCCGCTCCGGGGCCTTCGCGCGAGGCCACCGGCCGCAGGGGTGGCCGGCCCGGCGCGTGGGGCTGACGCAGATCCAAAAATCTGATGCTCGGTCATCGGCTTGTGCGCATAAGCTGATGTGTTGCATGAAAATCGGCCCGGCCGGTCCTGCGCCCAGGACACACCCTGTCGGCTCTCCCCGGCGGCCCCTGCGTGGAACTGCCGCTTTCCCCGCGGCATCGCCTGTGCGACGGCAACTCACCGCGCTCAGCCGCCAGGACACCAGCCCCGAACCCGGTCATGTGGACCCGAGAGATTCCCTACATCGATCCCGTCGCGGCGGCGGCCCGGATGCGGCGCCTGCCGGCGCTCGCCTTCCTCGACAGCGCCATGCGGCACGATCCGCTGGGGCGCTACGGGATCGTGACCGCCGACCCGTTCGCGCGCTTCCGCTTCCGCGACGGGCGCGCGACCCTCGACGGCCGTCCGGTCGCGGGCGGTCCGTTCGCGGCGCTTCGGGCCTGCCTCGCGCCCTATCGGGTCGAACCCGGTTCCGAGCCGTTCCCGGGCGGGGCGATCGGCTACTTCGCCTACGACCTCGGCGCGGCGCTGGAGCGGGTCGCGGCGCCGGCCCGACGGGCGGGGCTCACCGACGACATCGCCCTGAACTTCTACGACACCGCGCTGGTGATCGACCATGCCGCCGGCACCGGCCGGCTCGTCGCCACGGGCTTTCCCGAGACCGAACCGGCCGCCCGGCAGACCCGCGCGGAGGCGCGGCTGGCCCGCTTCGCCGACCTGCTCGCCAGCGCGGACGACCCGGCGGAGCCGGCCCGGGCGCCGGGAGCAACGCTTACGTGGCACTCGAATTTCGACCGACAAACCTATGAACAGGCTGTTGAAAAGGTCCGTCACTATATCCGTGCCGGCGACATCTACCAGGCCAACATCGCCCAGCGCTTCACCGCCGACCTGCCGCCCGGCTTCGACCCGTTCGCCCTCTACCGGCGGCTGCGCGCCACCAACCCGGCGACCTTCGGGGCCTATCTGGAGCTGGAGGGGCTGACGGTGGCGTCGTCCTCGCCCGAGCGCTTCATCCGGCTCGACGGACGGCGGGTCGAGACCCGGCCGATCAAGGGCACCGCCCGCCGGCTCGACGACCCGGCGGCGGACCGCGCGGCGGCGGAGGCGCTCCAGGCCTCCGTCAAGGAGCGGGCCGAGAACGTCATGATCGTCGACCTGCTGCGCAACGACCTGTCCCGGGTCTGCGCGCCGGGCAGCGTCGCCGTGCCCACCCTGTGCGGCCTGGAGACCTACGCCAACGTCCACCATCTGGTGTCGGTGGTGACCGGAACGCTCCGCGACGGGCTCGACGCCCTCGACCTCCTGGAAGGCACCTTCCCCGGCGGCTCGATCACCGGTGCCCCGAAGATCCGCGCCATGGACATCATCACCGAGATCGAGGGCGACGCCCGGGAGCTCTATTGCGGCGCCATCGGGCGGATCGGCTTCGACGGGGCGCTCGACACCTCCATCGCGATCCGCACCGTGTTCATGGACGACCGGCAGGCGGTTCTGCAGGCCGGGGGCGGGGTGACCCTGCTGTCGGAGCCGGGCCCGGAATACGACGAGACCCTCGCCAAGGCCGCCCGGGTGTTCGAGGCCTTCGCATGATCCTCGTCCTCGACAACTACGACTCGTTCGTCTTCAACGTCGTCCGCTACCTGGAGGAGCTGGGCGAGACGGTCCGGGTCGTGCGCAACGACGCCCTCGACGTCGCCGGCATCCGGGCGCTCGCCCCGGACGCCCTGGTGGTGTCGCCCGGCCCCTGCACGCCGGCGGAGGCGGGGATCTCGCTCCCGGCGATCCGGGAGCTGTCGGGCGCCGTGCCGATCCTGGGCGTCTGCCTCGGCCATCAGGCGATCGGCGCGGCCTTCGGCGGTACGGTCGAGCGGGCCCGGCGTCCGCTGCACGGGCAGGCGACGCCGATCGACCACCGGGGCGAGCGGCTGTTCTCCGGGCTGCCGGCGCCGATGCCGGTGGGCCGCTACCACTCGCTGGTGGTGACGCCCGGCGCCGAGATGGACCGGCACCTCTCCGTCGACGCGGTCTCCCAGGAGGGCGAGGTCATGGCGCTCTCGCACCGGACCCATCCGACCTACGGCATCCAGTTCCATCCGGAATCGGTCCTGACCGAGGGCGGCCACGCCCTGTTCGCCAATTTTTTGGACCTCGCCCGCGCCTGGCGGGAGAGGCCGGAGGAGCGCCGCGATGCTGTGGCGTGACGGGCGGGTCGTCCCGGGAACGGCCGCGCCCCTCGACCACACCGACCGCGGCCTGACGCTCGGCGACGGCCTGTTCGACACGGCGCTGGCGCTCGGCGGCCGCGTGGCCTTCGAGGACGCCCACATCGCCCGGCTCGTCGCCTCCGCGGAGACGCTGGGGATCCCCGCCGAACCGGAGCGGATCCGCGACGCCATGCGGGCGCTGGCCGGGACCGGCGACGGCGCGCGGCTGGCGATCCGCACCACCCTCACCCGCGGCTCCGGCCCGCGGGGGCTGAGGCCGCCGGAGGATCCGCGCCCGACCCTGTTCGCCACCGCGGCGCCGAGCGCCCGGAGCGCGGCCTTCGCGTCCCTGCGCCTGTGGCCGACGGCCATCGCCCGCAACGACACGTCGCCGGCCGCCCGGCTGAAGACGCTGGGCTATCTCGACGCGGTGCTGGCCGCCCGCGAGGCCGCGGCGGCGGGGTTCGACGAGGCGCTGTTTCGCAACACGCGGGGGCGCGTCGCCTGTGCGGGCACCGGCAACCTGTTCGCGCTGTTCGGGCAGACCCTGGTCACGCCGCCGGGCGAGGACGGCGTGCTGGCCGGGATCGTGCGGGGGGAGATCCTGCGGCTCGCCCCCGGCTGCGGGCTGCGCGCGGAGGAACGCTCGCTGAGCCTGCCCGACCTCATGGGCGCCGAGGCGGTGTTCCTGACCAACTCCCTGCGGCTCCTGGCGCCCGTGACCGCGGTCGGCGACACCGCCTTCCCCGGGGCCGAACACGCGGCGGTGGCCCGTCTCACGGCGGCGCTCCGCGCCGGCGTGGCCCGGGCCTGCGGCGTGGCCGAGGACGCGGTCGCGTGACCGACGCGGCGCTCACGGCGGGCCGCCGCAGGCTGCGCTACGGGCTCGCGGCGGTCTACGCCTTCATCGGGGTCGTGCACCTCGCCGCGGCCGACACGATGCTGCCGCTGATGCCCGACTGGGTGCCGCAGCCGCGCCTCGTCATCCTGGCGACCGGCCTGTGCGAGATCGCCGGCGCCGCCGGGCTGCTGACCCGCCGGTTCCGGCGCGCCGCCGCGATCGGCCTCGCCCTCTACGCGGTCTGCGTCTACCCGGCGAACCTGAAGCACGCCTTCGCGCAGGTCCATATCGAGGGCCTCCCGGATTCCTGGTGGTATCACGGTCCACGCCTGGCGTTTCAGCCGGTCTTCGTCTGGGCGGCGCTCTGGGCCGGCGGCCTGATCGACTGGCCGTTCGGCGACCGTCGGAGATCTGCCGACCCGGACCGCAAGACCTCCGAGGCTGCGCGGCCGGACGGCGCGGTCCCGCGGCAAGCCCCGCCAGCAACCCTCCGGGAACCTTGATCACAGGATCCTGCGATCCCCGGATCACGGCAGGCTTTGATCCCCGGATCCAGGACGATATACCGCCGGACGGAGACCGGGGGCGACGGAATACCGCGCCGCCCGACCGTAATACGGGCGGACGGCATGACGCGGCGGCGACACACGGATCCAGCGCGCCCGCCGCTCCCCGACGCGCTGCCGGAACGCGACGCCGTCGAGCGTGCCCTCGAAGCCGTCCTCGACCGTCTCCGGCCCCGGCCGGTCGGCCCGACCAGAGCCGTCCCGGCCGAACCCGGCCCCGTCAAACCGGGTCCGGCCCGGGGCGGCCGGCGCGGGACGCCGGGCCCGGGCGGGGACGGCGCCTGAGCCGGGACCGCGTCCCGCGCTCCGGCGAGGAGGTTCCTCCACAGGGCGAAGAAATCGCGCGGATACGGGGAGGCGGACCGGCGTTCCCCGTCCGGATGCCGCCGATCGGTCGGCGGCGCCAACGGAGACAGACCGCCATGGCCAAGCAGAAGACGCTGCACGATGCCTTCTACGAGACCCTGAAGGACGTCTACTACGCCGAGAAGCAATCGGTGAAAGCGCTCAAGAAATCCGCGAAGGCCGCGGAACACGCGGAGCTGCGGCAGGCCTTCGAGACCCACGCGGAGGAGAGCGCCCAGCAGGTCGAGCGCCTGACGCAGGTGTTCGAGATCATCGGCAAGCCGGCCCGGGCCAAGACCTGCGAGGCGATGCAGGGGATCACCTCCGAGATGGAGGAGGATCTGGAGGATTTCGCCGACAGCCCGGCCGCCGACGCGGTCCTGGCCGCCTGCGCCCAGGCGGTGGAGCATTACGAGATCGCCCGCTACGGCACCCTGAAGACCTGGGCCAGCCAGCTCGGCTTCGCGGATGCCGCCAAGCTGCTGGACGAGACCCTGCAGGAGGAGAAGAAGACCGACGCGCTGCTCTCCAAGATCGCCGAGACGATCAACGTCGCGGGCATGCCCGACGACGATGCGGAGCCGTCCAAGGGCAAGGGCAAGAAGGCCGCCTGAGCCGCCCCCGCGACCCGGCGCCCCTCCGGGCGGCGCCGGCCCTCCCGCCCGCGCCCGCCGGGACACGCCGCGGGCGCGGCTTCGCGGTCGTCGCCGCCGAGGTGAAGGAACTCGCCGACCAGACCGCCCGGGCCACCGCGGAGATCGCCGGGCAGATGTCGCAGATCCAGGGCGCGACCGGCGAGGCGGTGGCCGCCATCGGCACGATCACGGGCCGCATCCGCGAGATCAACGCCGTGGCGGCGACGATCGCGGCGGCGGTGGAGCAGCAGGGCGCGGCCAGCCAGGAGATCGTGCGCAACGTCGGCCAAGCCACGACCGGGACGCAGCAGGTCACCGGCAACATCGCCGGCGTGGCCCAGGCCTCGGAGCAGACCGGCCGGGCGGCGGACCACGTCCTCACCGCGGCCACGGACCTGTCGCGCCACGCGGAGCAGCTCTCGACCGAGGTCGACCGATTCCTCAGCACCGTGCGGGCGGCCTGAGGGGCCGGGTCCCGCCTCCCGGTCCCGGCGTCCTCAGTTCGCCTTCTCGATCGCGCTCAGCGGGGTCCAGTAGCAGCGCTCCTGCGTATCCTCCTGGGCGAGGCAGCCGTAGCTCATCGTCCGGGATTCGAGCCGGACCGACTGCCCGAGCTTCCAGGACCGGCACTCGCCGCTGGCGAGGCTGCCCTGCAGGAGCTGCCCGAACCCCGATTCGTCCCCCGCCATGACCAGCTTGAACAGGCGGTCGGTGACCTCCTGGCTGTGGCAGCCGAACCGTTCCTGGACGATCGGCTCGGCGCGCGCGGGCCGGGGCAGGGCGGCGGTCAGGGCGAGGGCGGCGAGGGCGGGAAGCAGGGTGAGGCGCATGCGCGGAACATATCCGCCGGCCGCCGCCTGTCGAGACCTCCGGCACGCCGTTCGACGCGGGCGGTCGCCGCCGCTCACGTGCCGCGCGTCGTCTCGTCCCGCTTGGCCGCCTGCCAGGCGGCCTCCATGGCGGGCAGGTCCGACCGGCCGAGCTCGCCCCCGGCGGCCCGCAGATGCGCCGCCATGGCGGAAAAGCGGCGCTCGAACTTGACGGTCCCGTCGCGCAGGGCGGCCTCCGGGTCGATCCCGGCATGCCGGGCGAGGTTGGCCACCGAGAACAGCAGATCGCCGATCTCTTCGGAGACGGCCCGCGCGTCGCGCGCCGCCAGGGCCTCGGCGACCTCGTCGGTCTCCTCGCGGACCTTCTCGATGACCTGGGCGGCGTTCCCCCAGTCGAAGCCGTAGGCGGCCGCCCGCCGGGAAATCTTCTCCGCCCGGGCGAGGGCCGGGAGCGCCCGGGCGACGCCGCCGAGCGGATCCGGCGCGGACTCCGCCGCCCCGCGCGCCGCGCGCTCCTGCGCCTTGATCGCGGCCCATTGCGCCTCGACCTCCCCCGGGTCGCGCAGGGGCGAACCGTCGGGGAGGGGCGAGCCGTCGGGCGCGAACACGTGCGGGTGGCGCCGGACCAGCTTGTCGCCGATCGCGCGCGCCACGTCGTCGAACGCGAAGGCGCCCGCCTCCTCGGCCATGCGGGCGTGGAACACCACCTGGAGGAGCAGGTCGCCGAGTTCGTCGCGCAGGTCGGCGCGGTCGCCCCGCGCCACCGCGTCGGCGACCTCGTAGGCCTCCTCGATCGTGTAGGGCACGATGGTGGCGGGCGTCTGCGCCACGTCCCAGGGACAGCCACGGTCCGGATCGCGCAGGGCCGCCATCAGGCGCAGGAGCCTGTGCAGGGGCGGCTCCTGCGCCCCCCCCGCCGCGATCCGTCCGGACCGGTCCGCCTCGTCTGCCTCGCTCATGCGGGAGGCGTTAGCGCATGGCGCGGGAAAGGGGAATTCGCCCGCCGGACGTCAGACCCGGGCGTCGCGCTCGCGCACCTGCTCGGCCTGCAGGGCGTTCAGGTATCCGGTGAGGCGACCGCTGACCGCCGGGTCGGCGCACTGAACCCAGAGCGGGGCCGGGAGCGCGCGGACGGGCAGGCGCAGCAGGAAGGCCTCGGCCGACAGGGCGGCCTCCCGCTCGGAGGCGGCGGCCAGAAGGCGGGCGCCCGCCTGCGTGCCGATCAGGATCGCGATCGTGGCCATGGACACCCTTCCCGGGACGACAACGGCCGGCGGCCCTCAAGCGTTGCGCCGGGTTCGCCCGCGCAGTCCCACGTGGGCGGACCGACGCTTCGTCCGCCCGGATCGGCGGCGAGACGCCGGCATCCTCGTCCTCGGCGGCGACAGGCAGGACCGGCACCGTTGGAGCGCGCCGCGACGGATTGCCCGCCCTGCGCGCCTCATCGGGCCGCCGGGGCCAAGCGCGCCGGCGCGCGCCGCAGCCGCCCGCTGCGGGAGGTGCGCGCGAGGCCGTGCGGGGTCTTGTTCCAGCGGTCCGGGGCGCGGAGCAGCTCGATCAGCGCCAGCCAGGCGGCCAGGCTGACCATCAGGAAGTAGACCGGCATCCACGCGACCGACGGGGCGAGATCGCCCCAGCCGCGCCGGGCGCAGCCGAGCAGGGCCGGCAGGGTCAGGGCCGCGAGCCCGGTCCCGAACAGGGTGATGGCGAGCCCGGTGACGAGATTGTCGAGGAACGCGGAGGCGGTCGTGTAGCCCGCAAAATCGAATGGCACGCCGCGCAGGTTCGCGTGTCATCACGGCGCGGGGGCGGCAGGCTGGCGTCAACGGTCCTTGAAGGGCCGCCGGATCACTGCCCCTTCTGGCCCTTCTTCTCGTCGCCGGCGGTGATGTTGACCGTCGCGGTGAAGGCGCCCCGGACGGTGATGACCTTCTCGACGCTCTCCGCCGTCCAGCGCCCGTCGATGAAGCCGCCGAAGCCTGAGGCGATCACCGGCGCCTCCGCCCGGGCGCGGGGCAGGCCGGGGCTCTCGAAGTAGCCCGAGCCGCTGTTGTTGCTCCGCTCGTAGGCCTGGGACTTGGCCGCCTCCCGCGCCTCGATCTCCGAGCGGTAGGGGTGCGGCAGGATCACGATCGGCCCGTCGCGGCCGGTGGGCACCTTCGTGAGCCGGCGCCGGCCGGTCCTCTCGTCCTGCCAGGCCGCCGCCACGTGGCCCGCCTCGGGCCGGGGCTCGATGTCGACGTCGTAGCCGAAGCTGCGGCGGCGGCGGATCAGGATCGGCTCCAGGGCCTGGCCGCCGCCCGTGGTGCCGCCGCCGCGCTTCATCGCCACCAGCTTGCCGCCGGCGGGCTTGATCGTGCCGCCGACGTCGTCCGCCACCTCGTTGAGGAAATCGATCGCCGACTGATCCCAGCGCAGCCGGTAGCCGAGCGTCATCCGGTCCAGGCCCGGATCGACCACCGCCGCCAGCCCGGCCGCCTTCGCCTCGCGGCGGACGAGGTCGCCGAAGGTGGTGCCGTCGTCGTAGTGCTGCCGGCCGGACTTCTTCAGGTCGTCCACGAAGTCGGCCGCCTTGAAGTCGAGCGCGATCCGCTCGCCGTCCTCGGGGGCGCCCCGGGCGTTGGCCTTCTGGAACCTGAAGCGCCCCTGCGTGACCAGGCCCTCGTCGGCCCAGCCCATCAGGATCTCGAATTCCTCGTCGCGCTTCGGGATCCCGAACCGGCCGGGCGGCCCGAGGCACAGGATCGTGGCCTTGTCGCTCTCCTGGCCCGCCCTGTCGGTGACCTTCACCTCCAGCCACTGGCCCTTGAGCTGGCCCATGAGGTTCCTGCCGGAGCCGTTGACCACGGCCAGGAGCGGGCGCCGCCACATCGCCGCTCACGCCCAGGGATCGATGCTGGGCAGCACCGGCACCGCGTCGGGATCGGGCACCGGCAGCACCAGCTCGTAGCCCGCCGGCACCCAGCCGCCCTCGGCCGCCAGGCCGGGATTGAGGGCGAGGATCGCCTCGACGCTTCCCCCCTGCTCGGTGCCGAGATAGCGCTTGGCCGCCCGGTCGAGGCGGATCTCCTCCGGGACGGTGCGGCGGATCGTGGTCATCCGAAGCCCCCCGCGCGGGCGCCGACCAGGGTCAGTTCGACCGTGAACGCGTGCCGGTAGCCGATCCCGTCGGGGGCCAGCTTGGACTCGGTCTCCGAGATCTCGTCGATGAAGACGTCGCCGTCGAACTGCCCGACCGGAAAGACCGTGCCGGTCTGCACGCCGTAGAGGCGCATGAACGGCACGATCGCCAGCGCCTCCTGGTGCGCCCGCAGGATCGCGATGTTCTGCAGGCCGCCGAAGATGTGCGGCCGGGTCGCCAGCTCCACGGTGATCTTGCGCGCGCCCATGGCGGTGGGCTGGTAGAACGGCGCGTCGTCGAACACCTGGTTCTCCGCCAGCGTCGCCTGCTGCACGCGCCTGAAGCCCGTGGGGTTGAGGCCGATCCGCTCGAACACGGCGTCGCCGATCATGCACAGCGGGTCGCTCACGCGAAGTCGTTCCCCGTGTCGTGGAGGGCGTCGTTGCGGGCCTCGCGGACCTTCCGGTCCGCCTCCCGCTGGATGCCCCGGTGGAGGCTCGCCACGTCGGTCACGCCGTGGACGTGGATCGGGCCGGTGATGGTGGTGCCGCCCCGGCGGAGCGCTGCGCCGCGTGCCGGGGCACCGCCGCCCCCCGGCGCGGCGGCCGGCGCGGCGCCCCGTCCGCCGCCGGACGGGGCCGAGATCGTCGGCGCGATGGTCGGCGCGGCGGTGAAGGACAGGGCGCTCTGCATGCGGGCGGCCGAGGCCTTCACGACGGCCTCGATCTGCTCCAGGGCCGCCGTCACGGCCCGCTCGTAGGTGTCCATCGTCTGCCGGGCGGTCCCGGACAGATCCTGCGGCTCGGCCTTGATCTCGGCCTTCGTGCCGCCGGGTCCGAGCCCGAACGCGGCCCGGCCGGAGCCGACCGCCCCCGCCTCGCCCTTCGGGCCGCCGAGCCCGAAGCCGGACAGGCGGTCCAGGGACTGGAGCTGGCGCGCCAGGGCCTCGATCGTCGCGGCCTCCGCGAGCCGTTGCGCCTTCAGCGCCTCGACGGCTGCCGTGGCCTTGGCCAGCTCGCCTTCGAGGCGGCCGATCTCCGCCTCGCTCGTCTGGACCTGCCGCTCGGCCAGATTGCGCTGCAGCCCCGGCTCGCCGGCCGCGCGCGCCCGCGACCGGTCGAGCACCGCCTGGCGCCGGCCGATCTGCCCCCGGATCGCGTCGGGCCGCGCCAGGATCTCGGCCTCCTCGGCGGCGCGGCGGCGCGCGGCCGCATCGTCCCGCAGGCGCCCGGCCTCCTGGCCGGTCGTGCCCAGCCGGGCGTCGATCGCGGCGTTCCACCGCTTGCCGCTGAGCCAGGGGAGGTTCTCCTCGAACCACGCGTCGACGCCCTCGGCGCGGTCGCCCAGCGCCTTGTTGCCCTGGGCGGCCTCCCCGGCTGTCGGGCCGAAGCGCGTCGCCATGCGCTGGAGGATCGTGTCGCCCTGCTCCAGCCGCTCCAGGAACGTCGTGGCCTCCCGGGTGGCGGCGGCCACGCCGGGGGCCAGGCCCTCGCCGACCCGCCCGGCCAGCCGGTCCCAGGCCGCGCCGAGCCTCTCGAAATCCGCCTTCAGCCGGTCGGTGGCGCGGGCGAAATCCTGCTCCACCAAGCCCTTGCTGCCGGCGTTGATCCGCGCGCGGATGCCGTCGTACTCGGCCTCGAACTTCAGGAGCGCCTCGATCGCCTGCCGGGCCTGCATGTCGCCGAACAGCTCGTTGATCCGGAACGGATTGCCCTGCGTCAGCTCCCTGGTCAGCCGCAGCAGCACGGCGAGCTTGCTCTCGCCCTTCGCCGCCCCCGCCTCCATCTCCTTCTCCAGGTCGACGGTCCGGCCCATCGCCGCGCCGACCTTCTCGAAGCTCCGCACCGTCTCGTCGGCGGTGCCCTTCGCGAACAGGTTCTCCAGCCGGTTGGCCGCCTCGTCCGGCGAGGCGGTGACCTTCCCGATGATCTCCAGCGCGCCGACGATGTCGGTGAGCCCGGGCAGGCCCTTCAGGCCGAGGTTCGAGCCCCCCGCCGCCACCGCGGGCAGGATCCGGGCGAGGTTCCTCAGCTCGACGTTGCCCTCCTTGCCGGCCTTGGCCATCCGGTCGAACGCCTCGGGCAGCGCGTCGACCGTGATGCCGAGGTTGCTGATCGCCGCCACGCCCGCCTTGGCGGTCTCGGGCAATTCGCCGAAGGAGGCGCGCGCCGTCTTCAGCGACGGCACCACGGCGTCGACCGCCGTCTTGTAGTCCAGGCCCGCCTCCACGAAGACCTTGGCGGCCTCGATCATCTCCTGCGGCGTGGCGCCCAGCGACGGGCCGATCGTCCGGAACCGCTCGACCGTCGCCGCCACGGTGGCGTCGGTCGCGTCCGCGGTGATCGCCAGCGCCTTCGCGGCCGACTGGAGGTCGGCGTAGGTGGAGACCGCCTTCTTGCCCAGGGCCCCGACCGCGTAGGCGCCGCCGCCGATGCCCAGGGCGCCGGCGCCGAACCGGGCCGCCAGCGCGCCGGCCGCCCCGGCCCCGTCCTCCCCGGCCCGTCCGCCGCGGGGCGGCAGGACCGGGCCGCCGGCCCCGCGGCCGCCCACGCCCATGCCCATGCCCATGCCCATGCGCCCACCCATGCGCCCGACGCGGCCGCTCGCGCGCTGCGCCCGCTCGGCCGCATCCGCGACCCCGGCCAGTTCCGCCCGCAGCGCCGCTGCGCGGCCCGTCGCCCGGTCGAGGTTGCCGGCGATCCGCGCGGTCGCCCGCGCCAGCTCCGCGGCGTGGCCCGACGCCGCCTCCAGCGCCGGGCCGAGGCCGGAGGCGCCGCGGGCGCGGCCGAGGCCGGCGAGCTGGCGGTCCAGCCTCCGGGCGCGCAGGCCGGCGCCCTCGATGTCCCGGCCGAGCTGATCGAAGCCGCGCGCCTTGCCGAATTCCTTGCCCAGCCCCCGGGCGGCCTCGCCGATCCCGGCGATGTCCCGCCTGGCCTCGCGGGCCCCGGCCTTCAATTCGTTCTGAAGGCGCAGGCGCAGCGCTACGTCGAGGTGCGACACGGGGGCGCCTCACGCTATTCCAGGATGGCCCGCAGGGCGGCGAGCGCGCGGATCAGCGCGCCGCTGCCGCCTTCCGCCTCGCTGTCCTGGTCCTCGGCCGCCGCCAGGACGATCTCCGGCCAGGGCATCGTCAGGACGCGGGACCAGGGCTCGCCGAGGGCGCGGCCGGCCCGGCGGGTGAGGGCGCGCCACCGGCTCCAGTCGGGGACGAGAGGGCGTCCCGCATGAACCGGGGCAAGAAAGGGCGCGCCGTCTCCTCGAACGCCTCCAGATCGTCGTCGATCAGCCCGCGCAGGACCGCCTTCGGCAGGCCCGCCATCGCCGCGTAGTAATCGTACAGCTCGACGGCCTCGCCGCGCGCGACGGCGATGCGGCCGACCTCGGCGCCGCTCAGGCGCCGGATCGGGATCTCGGTGACGGGCCGGCCCTCCCAGGTGAAGCCGAAGCGGAGCGGAACGCCGGCGCTCACCGCCGCCGGGTCGAGGAAGTCGAGCACGGCCGCCTCGACCTCGGCCCGGGCGGGGGTGCGGGCAGGGGCGGGGGCTTGACCCGGCGCCGCCTGCGTCGCGCCGGGCGGGGGCGCCGGCGGCTGCGGCAGGTTGCCGAGATCGGCCGGCGGGTAGCTCTCGATCGGCTTAGACGGGCGGCCGGCCATCACAGCACCGTCCCGCCGGCGATGGCGAGGTTCTGGGCCCGGTGGGCGAACGGGCTCACCCCGTCGACCAGCGTCTGCCCCGGGCCGCCGAAATAGTCGAAGCGGTGGACCGACCGGCCGTCGAACAGGTCGTGGTAGTAGACGATCGTCCCGAACGTGTAGTCCACGTCCGAGCGCTTGACCCCGCGGACCGGGTTCGACTTCACGGCGTTGAGCAGGCCGCGCATCAGCACGGTGCGGCCCTTGGGCGTGCCGCCGGGCCGGTAGCTCTCCAGGTTCTCGTAGTAGGTCGTCTCGATGTAGTTCGGCGGCACCCGGCCGCAGAGGCCGCGCACCTGCGGGTCGTTGGTGCGGTGCTTCACCGAGGCGGTGAGGGGGTTCATGTCCTCGGGCCACTCGACCCCCATGTGGTGGCCGGAGCCCGCGAACTTGTCCATCTCGTGGGCGATCTCGGGCATCTCGACCTCTTCGAGAACCCGCCACGCGTTGAGCTGCGACCACCACCAGTTGCCGCCGCGGATGACGTTGTCCATCTGCGCCTCCTCGCGCGCTGTCCGGTGGGCCTCAGGCGGCCGCGCCGACGCCGTAGAGCTGGCCCTGCACGGCGAAGGCCGACATCGCGGCCGCGATCTCGGCGGCGGTGATGTCGAACGACTGCTCGTTCGGCTCGGTGTAGATCTGGAGGTCGAGCAGCGGCGGCGCCTCCTGGAACTTCACCCGGAACGCCGAACCGCCCACCGCCATCACCCCATCGCTGTTCAGCTCGCGCGGCCACAGCACCCGCCAGCCGGACAGGATCGCCGGCTCCGGCAGGCCGTGCAGCTCGCCGAGGAAGCCCTCGATCGCCCGGCCGATCGTGGTGATCAGGTGCGGCCCGAGGTTGCGGCCGATGTACTGGGCGAGGGTGCGGGGGATCACCTCCAGCACGGCCTTGCGGGTGCGGACCATGTTGATCGCCCGCCACTGCGGGTTCGACGCGGTGTTGACGAAGCCCCAGAAGGTCTTTCCCTGCGGCCCGTTCTCCGCCCGCGTGGTCCGGTTCCGGACCGTCTGGACGAAGGAATTGACCCCGCGCTGGATCAGGAAGTTGCTCTCGGAATCCGGGTCGTTGATCCGGTGCGCCACCGCCCGGCTGGGGCCGAGGATCCCCTGACCTGACCGGTATTTTGGACCGAGCCGATTGAGAGGCTACTGCATGGTGGCGGCGATGGGTAGCCGGAAGGCCAGATCCGGGTAGCTGACAGGCGCGGGCGGCCGATAGCCCAGGGACGAATGCGGCCGGACGCGGTT
>NZ_JAKSXX010000297.1 GCF_022829385.1 Methylobacterium sp. J-070
GACATGCTGTTCATGGCCGGCGGCGGGCGCACCACCCGGGTGCACGGGCCGTTCTGCTCGGACAGCGAGGTCGAGACCGTGGTCGCCCACCTCAAGCGCCAGGGCCGCCCCAGCTACCTCGACGCCGTCACGGCGGACGACCCGTCGGAGGAGCCCGCCAAGGAGGGCGGCCGCTCCGGCCGGGGTTCGAAGGCGGCGGCCGACAAGGCCGAGCGGTCCGACGAGCCGGAGGAGGAGGTCCCCGTCTTCGACATCGGCGCCTTCGCGGCGGCGACGGGCGGCGAGTCCGACGACCTGTACAAGCAGGCCATCGAGGTGGTGCTGCGCGACCAGAAAGCCTCGACCAGCTACATCCAGCGCCGCCTGCAGATCGGCTACAACCGCGCCGCCTCGATCATGGAGCGGATGGAGATCGAGGGGATCGTCGGCCCGGCCAACCACGCCGGCAAGCGCGAGATCCTGGTCGCCGGGGCGCCCCACCTGTCGAGCGGCACGGCGAGCGGGATGTACGACGACGAGTGAGACGCGCCGTCCCGGGCCGTGCCCAGAAAGGGCCGGCCCGGGCGTCGCATCTTCGCCACAGGGCGGGGTTCTAAGCCTCGTGTCCCGCTCCCGTTTGCCGCCGGAGCCCGCCCAGCGGGCCCCCAGGAGACTCTGTCGATGATCGGCCGCCGCATCCGCACAGCCGGCTCCCTGATCGCCGCCGGGCTGTGGCTCGCGACCGCCAGCCCGGCCGAGGCGCAGGTCGGCGCCTTCATCGACAGCCTGTTCGGCCACAAGGAGGAGCCTGCGCCGGTGGAAGCCCCCCGCGCCGCCCCCGCGCCGGCGAAGAAGGTCGCTCCCAAGGCCAAGGAAGCCGCCAAGGATGCGGGGAAGGATGCGGGTAAGGAGCCCGGCAAGGACGCGCCGAAGGCCGGCAAGGCCGGCAAGGCCGCCGAGAAGGCCGACCACAAGGCCGCCGAACCCAAGGTGGCGGCGGTCGGCGCGCCTGCGGCCGTCGCCCCCGCCGAGTCGGCGGACGCCGCCACCCTGCTGGCGCAGGCGAACGCCTACTTCAACGGCATCACCACGCTCACGGGCAACTTCATGCAGGTCGGCGCCGACGGGCGGCGGATCGGCGGCAAGCTGACGCTCGTCAAGCCCGGTCGCCTGCGCTTCGACTACGACCAGCCCTCCCCGCTGGAGGTGATCGCCGACGGCACCTCCGTGGCGGTGCGCGACCGGAAGCTCAACACCCAGGATCTCTACTTCATCGCCCAGACGCCACTGAAATTCCTGCTGCGCGAGAAGATCGACCTCGCCCGCGACCTCACCGTCATCGACGTGGCGAACGATCCGGGCGGCGTGCGCATCAGCCTGGAGGACCGGGCGACGCTGGGGGGCACCTCGAAGATCCAGCTGGTCTTCGATCCCGAGATGAAGACGCTGTCGCAGTGGCGGATCACCGATCCGCAGGGCTACGTCACCACGGTGCAGCTCTCGAACCTGCAGAGGGGCAGGAACGTCGATGGCAGCGTGTTCTTCATCAATTACGGGCGCGCCGAGGACAAGGCGATGCAGCAGCAGATCCAGCAATCGCAGCAATAGGGCGCGGGCCGGGAGCGCGAGATCCCGGTGCCTGGAAACGTCCGCCGGTCCGGGAATCCGGGCGGGTGCCGGGGCTTGCGCGAACCCGCCTGATCAGGCCGCCTGGGTGGCGATCTCGCGCCAGCGGTCGAGTTCCCGGTCGATCGCCCCCTCGGTGCTGCGCAGGAACTCGGCGGCCGGCAGGCCCGGGGCGACGGCGGCGAGGTACCGGACCACGATCGTCCCGGCCCGGGTGGCCATGCCCCCCGGCCAGAACTGCCCGGAATTCAACGCCACCGGCACCACCGGCAGGTCGAGCCGGCTGTAGAGCAGCTCGACGCCGCGCTTGAAGCGGAGCGGTGCGTCGATGCCGCCGCGGGTGCCTTCGGGGAAGATCAGCACCGAACGGCCGGCCGCCACCGCCGCGCGGCCCTGGTCGATCATGGTCCGCAGGGCCTGGGTGCCGTTGGCGCGGTCGATGACGATCATCGGCGAGCGCCGCAGGAACCAGCCGACCACCGGGATCGCCAGGAGCTCCTGCTTGGCGACGATCGCCACGTCCGGCACCAGCACCAGGAAGGCCAGGGTCTCCCAGGTCGACTGGTGGTTGGCGACGATCAGGCAGGGCTCGGCCGGCAGGTGCTGGCGCCCCTCCTCGACGTAGCGCAGCCCCACGATCCGGCGCAGCCCGGCCAGGATGCCGCGCGCCCAGAGGCGCGTCGCCCGGCGGATCGGCCGCTCGGGCGCCCCGGACAGGAGGAAGATCGCCAGCGGCACGAGGAACAGGCTCGTCCAGACGGCCCAATAGGCGGCAAACAGGAGCGAGCGGGTGTGTGCCATGGCGGCGCCTCGACGAGGGGCCCGGGACAGGGCAGGGCCCGGGCATAGCGCCAGCCGGTGAGGGACGCACGGCATTTCGCGCCGGCAAGCATGAGCGGACTGTCGCGGGGCCCGAAATCCGCTAACGGATCGCAACCCCGTCCGAACCCCGGCGCCCCCCGTGCAACTCACCGTCACCACTTGGAACATCAACTCGGTGCGCCTGCGCATCGACCTGGTGCTGCGCTTCCTCGCCGAGCACCGGCCGGACGTGCTCTGCCTCCAGGAGACCAAGTGCCCGGACGACGCCTTCCCGCTGAAGGCCCTGCGCGGCAGCGGCTACGAGCACGTGATGTTCGCCGGCCAGAAGGGCTACAACGGCGTCGCGATCCTCTCGCGCTTTCCGCTGCACAGCCGCGCCGTCATGGGCTTCTGTGCGCGACCGGACGCCCGCCACCTCTCGGCCGTGCTCGGGCCGGAGGCGGGCGCGGCGGCGGGGATCGTCCTGCACGATTTCTACGTCCCGGCCGGCGGCGACGTGCCGGACCGCGACCTCAATCCGAAATTCGCCCACAAGCTCGACTTCCTGGCCGAGCTGCGCGCCTGGGGCGGGACGCGCGTCTCGGGCCCGGCGATCCTCGTGGGCGACCTGAACGTCGCGCCGCTGGAGCACGACGTCTGGTCGCACAAGCAGCTCCTCGACGTGGTGAGCCACACGCCCGTGGAGACCGAGGCGCTGGAGATCCTGCGGGGCGAGGCGGGCTGGATCGACGCGGCGCGGCATCTCACGCCGGAGCCGGAGAAGATCTACACGTGGTGGAGCTACCGCTCGCCCGACTGGGCCGGCGCCGACAAGGGACGGCGCCTCGATCACACGTGGGTCTCGCCGGAGCTGGCCGGCACGATCCGCCGGGTCGAGGTGCTGCGCGAGGCCCGCGGCTGGGAGCGGCCCTCCGACCACGCCCCGGTGACCCTGACGTTGGACCTCTGATCCGGAGCACCGGCTGGAACCGCGGCACGGCCGGAGCATTGCTCGCTCACGAACCCGCGATGCGAGCTGGCCCCCGATGCGCAAGATCCTGATCGCCTACGTCCTTCCGAAGGTCGTCTCCTACCTGCGCCGCCGTTACGGCGGCCCGCATGCCGGACGCACCCGGGCGTTCTGAGCCGGCTCATCACCCCCGGCCCGGCCTGTGACGGCCGGGCGCAGGCGGCGGCTGCCCGCGCGGCCCTAGATCGCGTGGATCATCCCCGACGCGGAGCCGCCCCTCCATGACCGACGACCCTCGCGAGGCCGGCCCGCGCCCGCCCTTTCCCGGAGACCAGCAGCAGCCGCGCCCGGGCCTGACAACCAAGATGACGCCTCGCCCCGACCACGGCGAGGACAGCTACGTCGGCAAGGGCCTGCTCGCCGGCCAGGCCGCCCTGATCACCGGCGGCGATTCCGGCATCGGCCGGGCGGTCGCCATCGCGTATGCCCGCGAGGGCGCCGACGTGGCGATCTCCTATCTCGAGGCCGAGCAGGAGGACGCCGAGGACACGAAGCTCTGGGTCGAGAAGGCCGGCCGCCGCTGCCTGCTGCTCCCGGGCGACATCCGCGACGAGGGCCGGTGCCGGGATCTCGTCGCCCGCACCGTGGAGGCCTTCGGGCGCCTCGACATCCTGGTGAACAACGCCGCCGCCCAGGTGGTCAACGACGGCCTCGACGACGTGAAGGCGACCGACATCGAGGGCTCGTTCCGCGCCAACGTCTTCGCCATGTACTACCTCGCCCAGGCCGCCGTGCCGCATATGAAGCCGGGCGGCGCGATCGTGAACAGCACGAGCGTGCAGGCGAAGGTCGCCGACCCCGGCATGCTGATCTACGCCGCCACAAAGGGCGCCATCGCGAGCCTCACCATCGGCCTGTCGAACCTGCTGGCCCCGCAGGGCATCCGGGTGAACTGCGTCGCCCCCGGGCCAGTCTGGACGCCGATCCAGCCGATCGTGAAGAGCCCGGAACAGATCGAGCAGCTCGGCGCGCAGACGCCGCTTGGCCGCGCCGGCCAGCCCGCGGAGCTGGCGCCGGCCTACGTGCTGCTCGCCTCCCGCGAGGGCAGCTACATGTCGGGGGCGCTCGTGCCGGTCACCGGCGGCATGCCGATGTACTGAGGGACCGCGGCCCGGATATCCGGCTGCGCCATGGCGGCGAAACAAAAAGGACCCGCCGCGCGGGGCGGCGGGTCCGTCGTCCGGGCTTGGGGCTAGAACGGGATGTCGTCGTCGAGGTCGTAGCCGCCGCGGCCGCCGCCGCCGCCGCCCGAGGAGGCGGGGGCCGGCCGCCGGTCGCCGCCCTGGGCGCGACCGCCGCCGGCATCGCCGCCGCGGTCACCGCCCCGGCCGCCGGCGAAGTCGCCGCCGCGGCTGATCTGGCCGCCGCCTTCCTCCTCGCCGGCGAAGTCGCCGCCGCCGCCGCGCCCGTCGAGGATCGTCATCTCGCCGCGGAAGCGCTGGAGCACGACCTCGGTGGTGTATTTCTCGACACCGGAATTGTCCGTCCATTTCCGGGTCTGAAGCTGGCCCTCGATGTAGACCTTCGAGCCCTTGCGCAGATACTGCTCGGCCACCCGGGCGAGGTTGTCGTTGTAGATCACGACCGAGTGCCACTCGGTCTTCTCCTTGCGCTCGCCGGTCGCCTTGTCCTTCCACGACTCGGAGGTGGCGAGCCGCAGGTTGCAGACCGGATCGCCCGAACCGAGGCGGCGCATCTCGGGGTCGCGCCCGAGATTGCCCACCAGAATCACCTTGTTGACGCTGCCCGCCATCGCTCTCTCCTTACCGTACCGATCTCACTGGGCGTCTGCCCGGCGGCGCGCGAACCATGCGCCCGGGCCACCGGAGCGGCAATCTGCGCAAGCGGCTTGTGCCCGCTTTCCGCAACGCCGCCGGATCCGTATGTTCTATATCTGTTCCGGACGGGCGGCAAGCCGCGCTCAGGAGACGCGCACGACCAGCTTGCCGAAATTGCGACCTTTCAACAGGCCGATGAAGGCCTCCGGGGCCTTCTCCAGACCCTCCACGACGTCCTCGCGGTAGCGGACCCGGCCCTCTCGGATCCAGCCGCCGACTTCCTTCCGGAACGTCTCCGCCTGGTCGGCGAAATCCCAGACGATGAAGCCCTGGATGTGCAGCCGGTTGGTCAGCACGGAGCGCATGAGCGCCGGCAGCCGATCGGGACCCGCCGGAACCTCCGTGGCGTTGTAGGCCGAGACGAGGCCGCAGACCGGGATCCGCGCGAAGGGGTTCAGGAGCGGCATGACGGCGGCGAAGACGGCGCCGCCGACATTCTCGAAATAGACGTCGATGCCCTTCGGGCAGGCGGCTGCCAGCGCCCCCGGCAGGTCCGCGCCGCGGTGGTCCACGGCGGCGTCGAAGCCCAGCTCTTCGATGAGGTAGCGGCACTTGTCGGGTCCGCCCGCGATCCCGACGGCGCGGGCGCCCTTCAGCTTGGCGATCTGCCCGACCAGCGACCCCACAGGGCCCGCGGCGGCGGCCACCACGACGGTCTCGCCGGGTTTCGGCCGGCCGATGTTGAGGAGGCCGGTATAGGCGGTCATGCCGGGCATCCCCAGCACGCCGAGCGCGGTCGAGGGCGGGGCCGCGGAGGGGTCGACCTTGCGCGAGCCCTTGCCGTCCGTGACGAAATACTCCTGCCAGCCCGCGAAGGCCGTGAGCAGGTCGCCGACGGCGTGGTCGGGATGGTTCGAGGCGACGACTTCGCCCACGGTCTCGGCGGTGATCGGGGCGCCGATCTCGACGGGGGCCGCGTAGGATTTCGCGTCGCTCATCCGGCCCCGCATGTAGGGATCGAGGGACATCCAGCGGGTGCGCAGGAGAACCTGGCCCGGGCCGGGCTGGGGTACCGGCACCTCCTCCAGGCAGAAGTTCTCGGGGCGCGGCTCTCCGTGCGGACGCGAGGCCAGGACGATGCGACGGTTCATGGCGGTCATGGCGGACTCCCTGTTCTGGCTGCCGTCCCGATCTGGGGCGCCGGGCTCCCGGCGGCAAACCTGCGGCGGCGATCCCCGGCCCGGTTAGCGCGTTGTCCCGTCTCGTGAACAGGGACGTCCGGGTTTGGAGGGGCGGCATGCGGTGCAGGGCAATGGGCCTCGGACTGGCGGTTTTCGGGGTCCTGGCGGTCGGGGCCGCGTCCGCCGGTCCGCTCGAGACCTATCGGGACCGGGCACGGGTGCTGATCCTGTCTGCGCCCGATGCCGCGGATGCGCAGCTCACGGCGCAGCGGGCGGCTCTGAGGTCGATTCGCTCCGGCCTCGCCGAGCGCGACCTCGTGGTGCTGGAGGCGGTGGGCTCCGGCGCCGAGGCGCGGGCCCTGCGCGCCGCGCTCGGTCTGCCGGCGGACGGCTTCCGCGTCGTCCTGATCGGGAAGGACGGGGGCGCCAAGCTCACCGCCGCGGAGCCGGTCGCGCCGCAGAGGCTGTTCGCCACGATCGACGCGATGCCGATGCGGCGCGTCGAGATGCGGGGCCGTCGATAGGGGCGAAATCCTGGGTTCGGATGTGCATGGCTGCGGGAGCGGACACCAACGGTTAAGCCTACCGGCCTATCACCGGATCGTGTCGACGGCCGCGTCCCGGCCGTCTGTTGTGGCCCGCCAGGACGCTCGCACGAGACGCTCGAAACGATGACCCGACACCAAGTTGCCGCCGCCATCCGCCGCCTCGTCGGCTCCCAGGTCGAGGACATCGAGCGCGCGGTCCGCGACGGCCACAAGACCATCGCGCTGAACGAGCTGGCGGACCTGAACCGCCAGCTGAAGGCCTTTGCGGTCGCGCTCAAGAAGGCGCCGGCCCGCGGCTGAGCCGGCCCGCCCGCGCTACCAGCGGGGGCTTCCCCAGCGTCGGGGCGGGATCTCCTCCGGGGGCGGCGGCGGAGGCGGCCCGCGCTCCAAGACCGGCTCGTCGCAGACCCGAACCCGGCGCAGGACCGGCGCGCCGTCCGGATCGAACCGCCGCCGCACGAATTCCCGGCACGCCTCGGGGGCCGCCGAGACGCGCGGCCCGCGGAACTCCGGCTCGGGCCGCGGGGGCGGAGGACCGCCATCGGGTCCGTCATCCGGGCCCAAATCACCGTAGCCCTGGGGCAGCCGGGAGGGCCCGTCGAAATCGGCGGCCAGCGCCGGTCCGGCGGCGACGAGCAGGGCGCAGAACGCGGTGCGTGCGAGGAGGCGACGGACGGGCACGGGGTAGCCTCGGGGGATCGGGCCGCGGGGATCGCGGCCATCGTCACCGGAGGTTGCGCCGGAGCGCCTGAACCCCGCCCACGCCGCGATGTCGGCTGCCGTTCAGCCGGCTAATTCTGCATCGCCTTGACTTCGCATTGCGCGTAATCCGCGCTCGCCTTCACGTAGGCGTTGAGCTTCTGCAGGTAGGCTTCGGCGATCGGCCGGAAGGCCTGCGCCTGCAGGTTATAGGCCTTGATCGCGTCGTTGTAGCTGTAGGCCTCCCAGCCCGGGCAACCCCCCTTGGCGTCGAGGCAGGCGGGCTTCTCCGGCAGGGCAGGTTTGGCCGGCCTAGCGGCGGCCGGCGGCGGCTCGGGCGGCGCGCAGGCCGCGACGGCGGGCGCGCCCGCCGGGGGCGATGCGGTCGGTGCGGTCTTGGCGGCCGGCTTCGCGCCGGCGGGCGGTGCTGCGGTCGGGGCCGCGAGGGCGGCGACCGGCGCGAGCAAGCCCGCGATCAGGAGAAACGTGCCGCGCATGGCGTCTCGAAAGCTCCGCTCGACCCCGGGGCCGCCGACGGCGGAGGCCCGGGTGCGGGTTCTGGGGCATCAGGCCCGCGGCGACAAGGGCTCCCCGGCGGGCACTCCGCGGGGGGCGGCGACCGGCCGTCCGGCCGCGGCCTTTCCGGTGACGCGGGGTTTCGATCCCCGCACCAGCGCCACGGCCGGCAGGGCCAGCCCGATCGCCAGGACCCACCAGGCCGGTCGGATCGGGCCGGAGAAATCGAGGTTGGCGGCGAGCACGAGGCTCGCCGGGACGCCGCTGGCGAGCCCGTACCACGCCGCCTCCAGCCCCGCCGTGGCGAGGCCGGCGAGGATCGCCAGAAGAAGGAGCGACCACGGCCGCTCCGGCCACTTGAACCGCCGCATCACCCGCCAGCCCATCAGGAGCAGGAACAGCCCGGCCGAGAAGACCGGGTCGGTGACGTCGATCTTCGATTGCAGGAAGTAATGGACCAGGGCCAGCACCGCGATCGTGTAGACTAGGCGATGCAGCCGGTGCCAGTTCGGGCCGAGGTTGCGGATCGCCGCGTCCGTCGAGGTCAGGCCCAGGGCGATCAGGCCGATCAGCGCCACGAAGCCGATGGTCAGGTAGAGCCGGAGCGCGATTTCCGAGACGACCTTGGTGAGGATCAGGTTCTGGTCGACCGCGTAGAGGGTGAGGTGCGCCACCGCGTAGGCCATCACGGTGACACCGAGCATGCGCCGGACCACCAGCACCTTCGCCCAATCGGCGATGCGCCGGAGCGGCGAGATCGCCAGGGAGAACAGCAGGAACCGCACCGCCCACTCGCCGGTGGCGTGGATCAGCGCGGTGATCGGCTTGGCGCCGAGCACGTCGAGCCGGTAGGCGGCGGCCAGGTAGAGCGCCGGCGCGACGCAGCCTGCGAACACCGCGAGCTTCAGCCAGGAGAGGCGCCCGGCCCGGTCGAGCCAGGGGAGGGGGATGGCGAAGGCGGCGGCAGGGCGGTCGATCATGGGTCTCGAACGAGGCTTGCGTCGGGGGTTGGGACGCGCGAGCGGCCCCCGGAAACGGTTGCCATCGGGCGTCGGTGCCGTCACGGGTCGGTTCGCCGCGGGAGCGCGGCGGTTACAGGCGCGGCTTGACCTGTGTGGTTGACCTCGGCGTCCGCGCGGCGAGATAGCAGGACGACGGACACCGGATGGATTCCATGCAGTACCGCAATCTCGGCCGCTCCGGCCTGAAGGTCTCGCCGATCTGCCTCGGCACGATGATGTTCGGCGGCCCCACCGACGAGCCCACCGCCGGCCGCATCGTCGGCAGTGCCCGCGACGCGGGCGTCAACTTCATCGACACCGCCAACGTCTACACGGAGGGGCGCTCGGAGGAGATCACCGGCCGGGCGATCAAGGCCGAGCGCAGCGCCTGGATCCTGGCCACCAAGGTCGCCAACCCCACCGGCGAGGGCGTCAACGACCGCGGCCTGTCCCGGGTCCACGTGATGAAGGCCGCCGAGGACAGCCTGCGCCGGCTCGGCACGGACGTCATCGACATCTACTACCTCCACAAGGAGGACCACGACACGCCGTTGCCCGAGACCGTGCGGGCGATGGCCGACCTCGTCCGCGCCGGCAAGATCCGCCATTTCGGCGTCTCGAACCACCGCTCCTGGCGGGTCGCCGAGATCTGCCGGCTCTGCGACGAGGCCGGCATCGACCGGCCGGTGGTGAGCCAGCCCTACTACAACGCCTTCAACCGCATGCCCGAGACCGAGCACCTGCCGGCCTGCGCGCATTACGGCCTCGGCGTCGTGCCCTACTCGCCGCTCGCCCGCGGCGTGCTCACCGGCAAGTACGATCCCGAAGCTCCGCCGCCGGCCGAGTCCCGCGCCGGCCGCCAGGACACGCGGATGATGCAGACCGAGTGGCGCCCGGAATCCCTGCGCATCGCCCGGACCCTCAAGGAGCACGCCGAGACCCGCGGCATCACGGCGGGGCAGTTCGCCACCGCCTGGGTGCTGAACAACCGCCTCGTCACCGCCGTCATCGCCGGGCCGCGCACGGAGGCGCAGTGGCGGGAGTACCTCGGCGCGCTGGACTACGCCTTCACTCCCGAGGACGAGGCCCTGGTCGACGGCTTCGTGGCGGCCGGGCATCCGACCACGCCCGGCTACAACGACCCGGCCTATCCGCTGGAGGGGCGGGTGCCGCGCAGCGGCTGACGACCGCGCAGCGGCCGATCAGCCGGCCGCCCTCTCATCCTGGGGCGCCGGAGCGCAGCGGAGGCCCCGAAGGAGCCCTCCAGAAGGCACTGCAATTTCTGGACGCCTTCTAGCGAGGCCCGCTGGCGTGGGCTCCTCAGGATAAGGGCACCGGTCGAAAGGACGGGGTGGCGCAGACCTCGCGCGCGCCACCGTGGCGGCGACTGCCGGATACGGCCTCCCTCAATGGATGACGGACCCGCCTTGCGCTCCCGACCGAGGGTCGCTATCTAGCGCATAACAGTTCTGATGGCAGTCGAGAGGCTGCGGTTCGGGAGTGGGCCCCACCGGGTCCGCTCTTTTTTTTCGCCGCGCAAGTCTTTCGCCGCGAAGGCCGCACGCCGCGGGCGGGCCAGGCAGAACGCCGCGAAGGTTGCGCGCTTAACATCCATGTCGTCCGAGATCGAAGCGGATCTGTCCGAAAAGCGCCTCGTCCGCGAGGCCGGCGTCGCCGCGCGCGTCGCGCAGGCGATTGAGGGGCCGCTCCTGGGCCTCGGTTTCCGGCTGGTCCGGGTGAGGATGTCCAACATCAACGGCTGCACCGTCCAGATCATGGCGGAGCGGCCGGACGGCACGTTCTCGATCGCCGATTGCGAGGCGGTGAGCCGGGCGATCTCCCCGATCCTCGATGTCGATGATCCGGTGGGGGGCGCCTACAACCTGGAAGTGTCCTCGCCCGGCATCGACCGGCCGCTCGTCCGGGTCTCGGACTTCGCCCGCTGGGCCGGCTACGAGGCCAAGGTCGAACTGAGCCCGCCCCTCGACGGGCGCAAGCGCTTCCGCGGCATCCTGGGCGCGCCGGATCCGGAGCGGCTGACCGTTCCGATCGACCTGCCCGACGTGAAGGAAGGGCTGCCGAGCCGCATCGACCTGCCGCTCAGGGACGTCTTCGAGGCCCATCTCGTCCTCACCGACGATCTGATCCGCGAGTCGCTCCGCCGGGGCGGCCCGCCCGCCGGGGACGAGGACGAAGACGAGGCGGAAATGGACGAGGCGGTCGCGGAGGAGCGCCCGGCGCCTCCGCCCGCCCGCAGCCCGTTCCGCCCGCAGGGGCCGAAGAAGGCCAGCCCCGCGGCCAAGGGCCCGAAGCCGGCCCGGAGCGGATCCCGGAAGCCGGTGGTGACCAAGGCGTCCCGGCTCAAGGACCGCGACTCGCTGCACTGAGACACCAGCGCCGGCCGCCGCGCGGCCGGCACAGAGATTTGACGGAAGAGAAGGACCGACACCGATGGCCGTCGTCAGCGCCAACAGGCTCGAACTCCTCCAGATCGCCGACGCGGTCGCCCGCGAGAAGGTGATCGACCGCTCCATCGTGATCGACGCGATGGAGGAGGCGATCGCCAAGGCGGCGCGCTCCCGCTACGGCGCCGAGACCGATGTCCACGCCGAGATCGACAACAAGACCGGGGCGCTGCGCCTGTCGCGCCACCTCCTGGTGGTTGACCAGGTGGAGAATGACGCCCGCGAGATCACCCTGGATCAGGCCCGCCGCTACAATCCGGGCGCGCTGGTCGGCGACGTGATCTCCGACACCTTGCCGCCCTTCGATTTCGGCCGCGTGGCCGCGCAGTCGGCCAAGCAGGTCATCGTCCAGAAGGTGCGCGACGCCGAGCGCGCCCGCCAGTTCGACGAGTACAAGGACCGCATCGGCGAGATCCTCAACGGCGTGGTCAAGCGCGTCGAGTACGGCAACGTGATCGTGGATCTCGGCCGCGGCGAGGGCATCGTGCGCCGGGACGAGATGATCCCGCGCGAGACCTTCCGGCCCGGCGACCGCATCCGCTCCTACCTGTTCGACGTGCGCTCGGAAGTGCGCGGGCCGCAGATCTTCCTGTCGCGCTCGCACCCGCAATTCATGGCGAAGCTGTTCGGCCAGGAGGTCCCCGAGATCTACGACGGCATCGTCGAGGTGAAGGCGGTGGCCCGCGATCCGGGCTCCCGCGCCAAGATCGCGGTGATCTCCCGCGACGGCAGCATCGATCCCGTAGGCGCCTGCGTGGGCATGCGCGGCTCGCGCGTCCAGGCGGTGGTCGGCGAGCTGCAGGGCGAGAAGATCGACATCATCCCGTGGTCGGAGGACGAGGCGACCTTCATCGTCAACGCCCTCCAGCCCGCCGAGGTGGTGAAGGTGGTGCTCGACGAGGAGGCCGACCGCATCGAGGTGGTGGTGCCGGACGACCAGCTGTCGCTGGCCATCGGCCGCCGCGGCCAGAACGTGCGCCTCGCCTCGCAGCTCACCGGCTGGGATATCGACATCCTCACCGAGGCCGAGGAATCGGAGCGCCGGCAGAAGGAGTTCGCCGAGCGGACCCAGGTGTTCATGGAGGCGCTCGACGTCGACGAGACCGTCGGTCAGCTGCTCGCCGCGGAGGGCTTCCGCAACGTCGAGGAGATCGCCTACGTCGACATCCAGGAGCTGTCCGGCATCCAGGGGCTCGACGAGGAGACCGGCGCCGAGATCCAGGCCCGCGCCCAGGACCACCTCGCCCGGATCGAGCAGGCGCACGACGCCCGCCGCACCGAGCTCGGCGTCGCCGACGAGCTGCGCGAGATCGAGGGCATCACCACGCCCATGATGGTGGCGCTGGGCGAGAACGACGTGAAGACCGTCGAGGACCTGGCGGGCTGCGCGACGGACGACCTCGTGGGCTACACCGAGGGCCGCGGCCCCGAATCGGTGCGCCACGCCGGCTATCTCGACGGGTTCGACCTGTCCCGCGCCGAGGCCGAGGCCCTGATCATGACGGCCCGCCTGAAGGCCGGCTGGATCGACGCCCTGCCCGAGCCGGAGGGCGAGGAGGGTGCCGAAGAGGGCGCCGGGGAAGCGGAGGGCGGCGAGGCCGGCCCCGCGCCGGCCGAGGCCTGAGCCGGGAGCCGGCGGCGGAGGCGCGATGGTCGCGGACGAGACGACGCTGCCCGACGACGGGCCGGAGGCCGGGGGGCTCGATTCCGGGCCCGGCCGCCGCGCGCCCGAGCGCACCTGTATCGTCACGCGCGTCGCCCAGGCGCCCGAGACGATGATCCGGTTCGTGCGCGGGCCGGACGGGGCGGTCGTGCCCGACCTGCGGGCCAAGCTGCCCGGCCGTGGTGCCTGGGTCAGCGCCCGGCGGGAGGCCGTCGCCACGGCTCTGCGCAAGAACCTGTTCGCCCGGGCCTTCAAGGGGCCGGCCCCGGCCGCCCCGGATCTGCCGGACCAGATCGCCGCGGGCCTGCGCGCGGATCTGCGGCAGGCGATCGCCCTGGCCAACAAGGCGGGCTGCGTGGTCGCGGGCTTCTCGAAGGTCGAGGCGGCGATCGGCGGTCAACCCGCGGCCATCGCGGTGATCCACGCCGCCGAGGCGAGCGCCGACGGACGACGGAAGATCGCGGCGGCCTTGCACCGGCGCCACGGCGGAGCCATGTCGAGGATACCGATCATCGACGACCTGTCCGAGGATGAATTGGACATGGCCTTGGGTCGGGATCATGTGATACACGCTGCGCTCGTCGCAGGAGCCGGAGCCGCCGGCTGCCTGTCGCGTTGGCGTCGGCTACGCTCCTTCGAGGGCGCCGCCGCGGCGACCGGGGAGTCTGATCCAGCCCGAATCGGCCGGATTGACGAAGCCTCACGTTGACGACGCAGGATTGATTTGGCTGGCGCCACCGGGCGTCGGTTCACGGGACGATGGAAACCCTCAGGGTTCAGGCTGAATGAGCGATACGAACAACCCGGGCGACAAGACTCTGAACAGGACTTCCCCGAAGCCGCTGTCCCTCAAGCGGCCGATCGAGGCGGGGACCGTGCGTCAGAGCTTCTCCCATGGCCGCTCCAAGCAGGTCGTGGTCGAGACGGTCAAGCGCCGCGTCATCGGCGCCGCACCGGCCGCACCGGCCCGTGAACCCGCCCCCGCTCCGCGCGCGGCACCGGCCGCCCCCACGGCGCCGGCACCGCGTCCGGCCCAGCGCGCGGCCTCGGGAGTCGTCCTGCGCACGCTGAGCGAGCAGGAGAGCGCCGCCCGCGCCGCCGCCCTGGCGGACGCCCAGCGTCGCGAGGCCGAAGCCCGTCAGAAGGCCGAGGCCGAGGCTGAGGCGCGCCGTCGGGAGGCCGAGGCTGAGGCCCGCCGCGAGCGCGAGGCGGCCGAGGCCCGCCGTCGTGAGGAGGAGGAGCGCAAGGCCGCCGCCGCCGCCGCCGCGGCTGAAGCCGCCAGGGCTGCCGAGGCTCCCGCGGCCGCGGCGGCTCCGGCTCCCGAGGCGGCTGCGGCTCCCGCGGCGGCTCCGGAACCGGTTCGTCCTGCTTCCGCTGCTCCGGCCGCCGCGCCGCCGCGTCCGGCGGCCGCCCC
>NZ_JAKSXX010000042.1 GCF_022829385.1 Methylobacterium sp. J-070
CGGACAGCCGCCGAGAAGCGGGCCTACGTCCGTGATCACCGGCCCGGCAGCCTCTCCGTCGCCGCGGGATGCCGGCTGATGGGTCTGGCGCGCTCCACCTTCTACGATGCTCCGAGGCAGACTGCAGACGACACCGCTCTCGTCGCGTCCATGTCTGCGATCGACGAGCCGCTCGAAGCGTACGGCTGTCGACGCGTGCAGGCGGCGCTGCGCAAGCGGGCGCTGGTCGTGAACCACAACACGGTCCGCCGCCTCATGCGGGGGCACGACCTGCAACCCCGCATCGGTCGCGGCGACGTCACCACCAGCGACGGCTATCACGGTGGCCCGGTCTTCCCGAACCTTGCCAGGGACACCGTGCTGGCCGGCGCCGACCAGCGCTCGGTGGCTGACCTGCCCTACGTCGCGGGGACG
>NZ_JAKSXX010000015.1 GCF_022829385.1 Methylobacterium sp. J-070
CAGCTTCGACCGATCCTCGCCCTTGCCGTTCTGCTGATCGCGGCGCCGGCTCACGCCGAGGAGGGCTTCCTGGACAAGCTCTTCGGCGGCTCCGGGCGGGGCGCGCCGCCCAACCCCTTCGCGTCCAACTACCCGTCCGCCGCGCCGTCGCCCGACGACGCGCGCGCCGAGCAGCGGCGGCGGACCGACCGCGGCGAGCGCGGCGGCGTCCGGTCCGGGCCCCTGCCACCGGGCCGCATCCCGGAGGAGTGACGCCGGGTCCCGTCTCATGTCTTCGGCGCCGCCCTCTCCGCGCGCGGAGCGCTTGCGGCCGCAGCCGATACGGATTCGGCGACGGGCGGTCCTACAGGTCGCCGACGACGCCGGCCTCATCCTGCGCCTGGAGCACGTCCGGGCGCGGCATCGAGATGATGTTGTAGCCGGCATCCACGAAATGGACCTCGCCGGTGACGCCGCCCGAGAGCGGCGACAGAAGGTAGAGGGCGGAGCCGCCGACATCCTCCAGGCTGACCGTGCGCCGCAGCGGCGCGTGCGCCCGCTGATGGTTGAACATCAGCCGCGCGTCCGCGATCCCCGCCCCCGCCAGCGTCCGCATCGGGCCGGCCGAGAGGGCGTTCACCCGGATGCCGTCGGGGCCGAGATCGCCGGCGAGGTAGCGCACCGAGGCCTCCAGCGCCGCCTTGGCGACGCCCATGACGTTGTAGTTCGGCATGACCCGGGTCGAACCGCCGTAGGTCAGCGTCAGCAGCGTTCCGCCGGGCGACATGCGCTTGGCCGCGCGCTGCGCGACCTCGGTGAACGAGAAGCACGAGATCGTCATCGTCCGCACGAAGTTCTCGCGAGTCGTGACATCGACGTAGCGGCCCTTGAGCTGGGCTTTTTCGGAGAACCCGATCGCGTGGACGACGAAGTCGAGCCCGCCGTCGAAGCGCGCGTCGAGCGCCTCGAAGGTCGCGTCGAGGCTGGCGAGATCCTCCACGTCGCAGGGCAGCACGATGTCCGAGTCGAGCTTGGCGGCGAGCGGCGCCACCCGTCGGCCCAGAGCCTCGCCCTGGTAGGTGAAGGCGAGGCGCGCGCCCTCCGCGTGGAGAGCCTTTGCGATGCCCCAGGCGATCGAGTGGTCGTTGGCGACCCCCATGATCAAGCCGCGCTTGCCCGCCATCAAACCTGTCATGCCGACCCTATCCTGAACGAGCGCACCGCCTTCGGAACGAGGACGGGCCGCGGTGCGATCGACCGGACCGCAAGACCGTGCCTTAACGCGGCTCGCCGCACGCTCCAATCCGGCACGCGGTCGCCCGCGGGCAAAAAAAAGCCCCGCCGGTTGGCGGGGCCGTTCGAGGCGCTGGGCCTGCGGTCAGAAGTAGCCGTCCGTGTGGGAGCGCGCCTCGTCGATCAGGGCCTGCTTGGCGTAGATGGCGGCGAGGCCGGCCAGCATCAGACCGCCCAGGGTTCCGACAATAAAAGTGCTCATCGCCACCACCCGACCTCAACATCGGGTAAACGCCGCCCCCGGGCGGCGGTTCCGAATACGGGACAGTCAGGCGTCGACGTGCTTGAGCACGAGGGTGGCGTTGGTGCCGCCGAAGCCGAACGAGTTCGTCAGAACATGCCCGAGCTTGGCGCCGTCCCGACGCGTCCGCAGGATCGGCATGTCGGCGAAGGCCGGGTCGAGCTGGTCGATATGCGCGCTCTCGCAGATGAAGCCGTTGTTCATCATCAGGAGGCTGTAGATCGCCTCCTGGACGCCGGTGGCGCCGAGGGAGTGGCCGGTCAACGACTTCGTGGCCGAGATCGGCGGGCAGGCATCGCCGCGGCCGAAGACCTCGCGGATGGCCTCGATCTCCTTGTCGTCGCCGACGGGCGTCGAGGTCGCGTGCGGGTTGATGTAGTCGATCCGCGCGCCCTTTAGCCCGTCGAGGGCCTGGCGCATGCAGCGTACGGCGCCCTCACCGGAGGGCGCGACCATGTCGTGCCCGTCCGAGGTGGCGCCGTAGCCCGCGATCTCGCCGTAGATCCGTGCGCCGCGCGCCTTGGCGTGCTCCAGCTCCTCCAGCACCAGCACCCCCGCACCGCCCGCGATGACAAAGCCGTCGCGGTTCGCGTCGTAGGCCCGGGAGGCCCGCGACGGGGTCTCGTTGAACTTCGACGACATGGCGCCCATGGCGTCGAACAGCACCGACAGGGTCCAGTCGAGATCCTCGCAGCCGCCGGCGAAGATGATGTCCTGCCGGCCGCCCTGGATGATCTCGGCGGCGTTGCCGATGCAATGGTTCGACGTCGCGCAGGCCGACGAGATCGAATAGTTGACGCCGCGGATCTTGAACCAGGTCGCCAGCGTCGCCGAGGCCGTGGACGACATCGCCTTCGGCACGGCGAACGGGCCGATGCGCTTCGGACCCTTGTCGCGGGCGATGGCGGCGGCCTCGACGATCACCCGGGTCGAGGGTCCCCCCGAGCCCATGATGATGCCGGTGCGCTCGTTCGAGACGTCGTCGGGCGCCAGCCCGGCATCCGCGATGGCCTGGTCCATGGCGACGTGATTCCACGCGGTGCCGCCGCCGTGGAAGCGCATGGCGCGCCGGTCGACCACACCCTCGGGGTCGAGGCTGGGCGCGCCGGAGACCTGGCTGCGGAAGCCGTGCTCGGCATAGCTGGCGTCGCGCGCGATGCCCGAGCGGGCTTCGCGCAGAGAGGCGAGCACCTCCTGCGTGTTGTTGCCGATGGACGAGACGATACCCATCCCGGTGATGACGACGCGGCGCATGATGGTGACGATACCTCCGTCGCGGCCGCGGTCACCCGCGCCGCGTCCCGGTCAGCTAAGGTGACGCGGACACAATCTCAACAGCCGAGAGCGTTCGGCGTTGCAGACACACCCAAATCAGCGGTGGTGCGGGGCCCGCTCAGCTCTGAAACAGGCCGACCCGCATATCCTGCACTTGGTAAACGCGCTCGCCGTCGGCCTCGAGCCAGCCGTCGCCGATGCCGAGCACCAGCTTGCCCTGACGGACGCGCTTGACGTCGACGTTGTACACGACCCGCTTGATCGAGGGCAGCACCTGGCCGGCGAGCTTCACCTCGCCGACGCCCAGCGCCCGCCCGCGGCCGGGGGCTCCGAGCCAGCCCAGATGGAAGCCGAGCATCTGCCAGAGGGCGTCGAGGCCCAGGCAGCCGGGCATCACCGGGTCGCCCTGGAAATGGCAGGGAAAGAACCAGAGGTCGGGCCGGATATCGAGTTCGGCCGTCACGTGTCCCTTGCCATGGGCGCCGCCATCCGCGGCGATCGACGTGATGCGGTCGAACATCAACATCGGCGGCAGCGGCAATTGCGCGTTGCCGGGTCCGAAGATTTCGCCGCGCCCGCAGGCCAGAAGGTCCTCGTAGGAATACTGCGACCGGCGGCTCGCGTTCTGCGCGGGGGTCTCGGCGTCTGGCGGCATTGCGGTGGCTGTTTCCTCAGGATCGGTGCGAACGGTCCGTTCGCGGGCGACGTGATCACCCTTTCGGCGGCGCGCGGGTTAACACGGTGCGCCGCGCCTTCAAAGCAATTAGCCGCCGCCCCCCCTTGCGGCAGGGCTCGGGTTGCGGCTGACCGGGCAGTCTAATATACTGACGCGCCTAAGTTCCCTAGGCCCCTAGCCGAGCGTTCAGTCCAGCGATGTCCGAACCGGTGCCATTCCAGGCCGTCTTCAACGGCCGGGTCCCCGCTCCCCAGCTGGAGGCCAACGGGACTCCGCGCCGCGGCTGCCCGCTCTCCGACCTGCGCGACCGCCTGCGTCGCGCCGGCCTGCGGCCGACGCGGCAGCGCCTGTCGCTCGGCTGGCTGCTCTTCGGGCGCGGCGACCGCCACCTGACCGCCGAGATGCTGTACGACGAGGCCATGCGCGCCAAGGTGCCGGTCTCGCTAGCGACGGTCTACAACACGCTGCACCAGTTCACCGAGGCCGGCCTGCTCCGCCAACTCGCCCTGGATGGTTCGAAGGCCTACTTCGACACGAACCCGACGGAACACCACCACTTCTACTTGGAAGACGAGAGCCAGGTGATCGACATGCCGGATTGCGGCATCACGGTCGATTCGCTGCCCGAGGCCCCGGAGGGCATGGAGATCGCCGGCGTCGAGGTGATCGTCCGCCTCCGCCGCAGCCGTCCGGTGGGCCGTCGCCAGGCCTGAGCCCGGCGGATCTGGGTACAGCAGGATTCGCGCGCTTCGTGTTCGAGGCGGCGATCCAGCGTTTCCAGCCCGGCGCGACACCGAGGCTTAATAGCTCTTCGGTCTGGCGATGGGCCCGGGTTCTTGCCGACTGAGGTGCAGGCGCTGGCTGGGTCGGACCCGTCCGACAGGTTCGCGAACTGCTTGAGCGACCGTCGCGACGGAATCATCCGGCAGGCCGTAGCGATCGGCGCAAGGCGGTACCACCGCGTTCGTGAAGCGCTGAGGCGCGCCCGATGCGGGCAGCCCGCCTTCCCGTTCCAGGTCGACTTTGCGGAGTTCCTGCACCAGCGTGGCGCCGCGTACCGCCGCGTCCGCTGACAGGCGGCGACGGGCAACCGGCGGAACGACTCGAACCCTGGCGTATGCGTGCGCAGTCCCGCACCGGCGGCATCGCCCTCCCCGCTCGGGGCCTTCGCGACTGCGCGGGCGGCCACGGATTCCCTGGGAGACAACCGTGCCGGCGGCTGCGGTGTCGAGCGGCCGGGACTACTCGACCACCTCGTTCGGGTAGACCCCCCACAGGCGGTTCTGGCGGATGTAGCCGTCGACGTCTCTTTTGTTGGGGAGCGCCACGACCAGGCGGCACCACGTTCCCGTGCAGGCCTTCACGCTGCCGATCACGCCCGACTGCAGACGCGCCTCGTCCTCGGCGCCGTCGTCGGCCTTGGCCCGGAGCGAGATCGCAGCCTTTTCGGCGCCCTTGTCGGGGCCGGCATTCACCAGCGCCGTGCGCCGCCCGGACAGGAGCGAGTGCAGCACCCAGCCCTCCGTGCCCTCCGCGTCCCGGATCCGGCGCCACGTCTCGAACTCGCCGACGATCTCCACCGGCAGGCCCGCCCGCTGGAAGACCCACAGCGTCCTGTGATCCTTGGAGGGACCCTCCCGGAGGTTGACGCGATCGGTCTTGAGGCTGGCATAGCGCGGCAGCGGCAGCTTGGTCACCGGGCCGACGCCGGTCTCGGGTGCCGCCGGCGCGGCCGCGGCGCCGGTCGTGAGGCCGGCTGCCAGCGCCACCGCGACGGCGAGGCGGAGGGGTGACACGCGCATGGTCCTCTCCCAGTTTGGACGCGCCGTGACGGGACGCCGGACATGGTGGAAGCGGGGCCCGCCCGGCAAGGCCGTGCCGGCTTCCGATTGTGTTCCGGCCCACCTCTGGTAGAGAGGCCAGTGGGTCGGAACGGGCTCCGGAACCGGCGCCTCTTGACCGAACCTGTCTGGCCGAGTTCGGTTAACGGACGCTTGCGCAGAGCAGTCCGGGCGCGGGCGGCCGGGCGCGAGCCGCAACCAGGCCCGCGAGGCCGACCGGGGAGAGAGACGTGTCGAAGCGCAAGCCGCTGGTGGTTGTGACGCGGCGCCTTCCGGACGCCGTCGAGACGCGGATGCGCGAGCTGTTCGACGTCCGGCTCAACAGCGAAGACGCGCCGATGGCGACGGACGCCCTGGCGGCGGCCGTGCGCGAGGCCGACGTGCTGGTCCCCACCGTCACCGACGAAGTCGATTCCGGTCTGATCGCCCAGGCCGGTCCGAACCTGCGGCTGATCGCCAATTTCGGCAACGGCGTCGATCACATCGACGTGGCGGCGGCGCTGGAGCGCGGCATCACGGTCACCAACACGCCCGGCGTGCTGACCGAGGACACCGCCGACATGACCATGGCGCTGATCCTCGCGGTGGCCCGCCGGGTCACCGAGGGCGCGCGCATCATCCCTGACGACGAGTGGACCACCGGCTGGTCGCCGACCTGGATGCTCGGCCGCCGCATCACCGGCAAGCGGCTCGGCATCGTCGGCATGGGCCGGATCGGGCAGGCGCTGGCCAAGCGCGCCCGCGCCTTCGGGCTCCAGATCCACTACCACAACCGCCGCCGGGTCCCCGCTGCCATCGAGGGCGCGCTGGACGCGACCTACTGGGAATCCCTCGACCAGATGCTGGCGCGGGTCGACATCGTGTCGGTGAACTGCCCGCACACCCCCGCGACCTATCACCTGCTGTCGGCGCGGCGCCTCAAGCTGCTCAAGCCCGAGGCGATCGTGGTGAACACCGCCCGCGGCGAGGTCATCGACGAGAACGCCCTGGCGCGCCTGATCGAGGGCGGCGATGTCTCGGCCGCCGGCCTCGACGTGTTCGAGCAGGAGCCCGCGGTCAGCCCGCGACTCGTCAAGCTCGCCCGGCAGGGCAAGGTGGTGCTGCTGCCCCACATGGGCTCGGCGACCTACGAGAGCCGGACCGACATGGGCGAGAAGGTCATCATCAACATCAAGACCTTCATGGACGGCCACCGGCCGCCGGACCGCATCCTGCCGAGCATGCTCTGAGCAGGCGCCGCGGCGGGCCAAGCGGCGTGCGCTAGGGCAGCGCGACACCGGGCGCGGCGGCTTCGGCCGGCCGGCCTCGCTCCGGTCGCACAGCCGGCGGTGCCGAGCCCGGTGACGGCGAACGAGCGCCGTCGAAGGCCGAAGTCGGTCGACGCGTCAGAGCGCGTCGCCCGCCACGGTCTGCGGCTTGGCCATGCCCTGCACGCCCTGGAACAGGCGCTCGCTGGTCAATTTGAGGAAGTAGAAACCGAATTCCGGGTTCTGATAGTAGAGCTGCTTCACGTCCGAGTAGGTGACGCACAGGGCGTGTCCCGCCTCGACGCAGACCAGCGAGGCCGTGCGGGCGTTGCCGGGCGCGAGCAGACCGAGCTCGCCGACGATGCCGCCCTTGCGGACCTCGATCCCGACCTCCGGGATCCGGAACACGCCGCTCTCGACGTAGTACATCTCGTCGGCGGTATCGCCCTTTCGGAACACCACCTCGCCGATCCCGAACGGCCGGCGCGAGCCGAACGGGCGCAGCCATTCCAGGGAGAGGTCACCGTCGGCCGCCGTCTCGACGTCCCGGACGAGGCGCAGCATCTGCCAGAGCCGGTAGGCGTTGAACGGCATCTGGATCAGCTCGGTCAGCACCACCGGCATGCTACCGATGAGGATCCCGTAGGTGATCACCGCGCAGCTGGCGCAGAGCGAGATGATCCGCAGCGGGATCATCGTGCTCATGGCGGTGGCCGAGATCGTCAGCGCGGTGCCGATGTATCCGATGCCCTCGACCCAATCCATTGCGATCCCCCGAAGCGCGTTGCCCGGGGATGCCCGTCTTGTCCGGCTCCGGCAAGCGGGCCCCGCGCCGGCGCGACCGGCCGGGGTCAGGCCGTGCCGGCGCGGATCCGATCGGCGACCGCCTCGGCGGCGCGCATCCCCTCCGCGTAGGCGCCGCCGACCGTCCCCCATTGTTCCCGCGAGAGAGCTTCCCCGGCGAACCAGACGGTATCGGCGACCGGCTCCCGCAGGACGTGCCGCGCCGGCGCATGCCCGGGCGGGACGACCGCCCAGGATCCCAGCGACCAGGGGTCGTGGCGCCAGGTGCTTACCGCAGGGATGGTGAGGTCACGCAGCCGCGCCCGCCCGAACAGCGCGCCGAGCACCGCCCGGACGTGGCGGCGCACGCCGTCCACGCCCGAGCCGGCGGCGTCGATCGCCGCGGCCTCGTGCAGGTCGAGTTCGTAATAGTGGAACGGCGTGCCGTCGATGCGGGTGAGCAGCCCGGCGGGCACGTGCCGCGCGCCCTGGACCGCCGCGAGCCGGTCGCGCCCCCGGAACGGGCTCGACGGCCAGTGCAGGACCGCGTGCTCGTAGATGCCGGTGCTGAAGCCGTCGACGGCGGCGCGGACCGCGTTCGGCAGCGGCGGCGTGAAGGCCGGCCCGTCGCGCAGCACCATGATCGGCACGGTCACGATCGCCGCCCGGGCCCGGTATTCGGTACCGCCCGCGGTCGTGACCCGGACGCGGCCGCCCGACCAGTCGACCCGGGCCACCGGCGCGGAGAGCGCGATCGGCAAGCCGTCGGCGAGGCGGGCGAGATAGCTGCCGTAACCGTCGGCGAGGAAGAAGTTCTCGCTGTATTCCAGGCTCGGGAAGTCCTGGAGCGAGACCTCCTCCAGCGGCCGCCCGGAGACGAGGCCGTGGACCTGCGCCACCCGCGCATCCCAGGGGCCGAGGCTTGGCGGCAGCGCGCTGGCCGCCGACCGGTCGGCGCCGGCTTCGGCACCGCCGCGGGTCATGGCCTGGTCGGCGCGGGCGAAGGCGCGGGCATTCGCCCGGACCTCGTCGGGCCGGCCGGGCCGATGCCGCACCCAGACGTGGCTGTCCTGCGGAGCGCGGCGCAGCCGCTCTCCGCGGTCCCGTCCGAGCGCCACCAGGGGATTGATCGGCCCGGCATGGAGCCAATGCGCGCCGAGATCGAGGGCATGGCCGCGCAGGGACACGGTCAACGCACGGCCGCCGACGCGGTCGCGCGCCTCCAGCACCGCCACCGTCACACCCCGCTCCGCCAGGGTCCGGGCCGCTCCGATGCCGGCGGCGCCCGCGCCGATCACCAGGACCTCCGGCGTCTCGGGCAGCGGCGCCAGGCGCGGCTCGTAGGCGGGCCGGCGCGGCGCATCGGTCTGCCGGGGACCGGGCGCCTGCGGCCTCGGGATCCTCGTCGTTGCTCCCTTCACGTGCCCTCCCGTCGCTCCCCTGCCCTGCGGCGACCGCGGCCTTGCGCCGCCTGCCGCACCGCTCCACAACGCAGCCGCGCCGTCGTCGGCGCGCGCCGGAGCCCTCATGCGATGCTCGTCGAGTCCGCCACGGCGGCGTTGCGCCAGACCTTCTCGCCGCCGCTGCGGGCGATCCTGTGGAAATCCCTCGGCCTGACGCTCGGACTCCTCGCGCTGGTCTGGCTCGGGCTCACGCGGCTCATCCAGGCGTTCCAGGCCAGCCACCACATCTCCGCCCAGTACCCGATCCTCGACAGCCTCGCCTACTATCTCGCGGGCTTCGGCCTCGTCGTCGTGCTCGCCTATCTCATGCCGGCGGTCTCGATCCTGGTAGCGGGATTCTTCCTCGACGACGCGGCCGCCATCGTGGAGCGGACCGACTTCCCGGACGACCCGCCGGGGCGCGCCATGCCGCTCTCCACCGCCATGCTGTACGCGGTCCGCTTCGCCGGTGTGACGCTGCTGGTCAATCTCGCGGCGCTCGTGATCTTCTTCGTGCCGGTGATCGGGATCGCGGCGTTCTTCGCGGCAAACGCCTACCTGCTGGCCCGTGAGTATTTCGAGATGGCGGCCGCCCGGTTCCGCTCCCTCCCCGAGGCCGCCGAGATGCGGCGCGTGTTCTCGGGACGGACCCTCGCCGCCGGCTGCCTGCTCGCGGGCCTGATGGTGGTGCCGGTCCTCAATCTGCTGACGCCGCTGTTCGGGATCGCCCTGATGGTCCATCTGCACAAGCGCCTCAGCCGGCGCCTGCGTGTCGAGGGGCCGCGCCTGCCCGATCGGGCCGGATAGAGAGACCTGTCCGGGGGACCCGGGTCTTGAGCGGCGACATCGCGACCGGAAACGTGCCAGTCACCGTTCGGCACGATACTGGCGACCCGGCTGCCGCGCTGCGGCCAAAGCCCGCGCTGGCGGCGGTGCCCCCCGGCCGCTACCGTCGCGGCAACCCGGCCTGGCGCTTGGGCGGAGAGCGGATCGATGAAGGCGCACGACGTGGCCCAGGACGTGCCCCCGCCGCCGGGCAAGATCCCATTCCTGCTTGTCGGCCTTGCCGGCGTCGGGCTGCTGGCCTGGGGCGCGTATGGCCATTGGCGGCGGGACGCCGAGGCGACCGCCACCCTGGAACAGACCAGAACCCTGATTCCCCTGGTGCGCACGGTGGCGGCGGAACGCGCCGAGGGGCCCCTCGACCTGGTCCTGCCCGGGGAGATGCAGGCCTTCACCACGGCGGCGATCGCCGCGCGGGCCACCGGCTACATTGCGGAGCGGCGGGTCGACATCGGCTCGCGGGTCCAGGCCGGGGATCTCCTGCTCCGGATCGCCGCCCCCGATCTCGATCAGCAGCTCGCGCAGGCCGAGGCGCAGGTCGGCCAGCTGAAGGCGCAGCTGCTGCAGGCGCAGGCCCAGGTCGAGCAGGCCCGCGCCAACGTCAACCTCGCCAACCTCACCAACAACCGCACCACGACGCTCGCCGTGCAGGGCTGGGCCTCCCGGCAGAACGCCGACACCGCGCAGGCCAGCGTCCTGTCCCAGGCCGCGACCCTTGCCGCCGCGGAGGGGGGCGTGAAGGTCGCGACCGCCAACATCAAGTCACAGGAAGCCGCGGTCGAGCGGCTCCGGGCGCTCACGGCCTTCGAGCGGGTCGTGGCGCCGTTCGACGGCGTCGTGACGGTCCGCAACGTCGATGTCGGCGATCTTGTCCGGGCCGACAACGGCGGCACGTCGCTCCTGACCCTCGACCAGGACACCAGCCTGCGGATCACCGTCAACGTGCCGCAGAACGACGCCGTCGGGGTCAAGCCGGGGGTGAAGGCCGTGATCACGGTTCCGCAGCTCCCCGGCCGCAGCTTCGACGGGTTCGTCGAGCGCAGCTCGGTGGCCCTGAACGCCGCGTCGCGCACCCTGACCACGCAGGTCGACGTGCCGAACCCCGACCGTGCGCTGAGGGCCGGGCTCTACGCCTACGTGACCCTGAAGATCCCCAGGACGGAGCCGGCGATCGCGATCCCGGCCGAGGCGACGGTGTTCAACAGCAACGGCCTGCAGGTCGCGGAGGTCGGCGACGACGACCGGGTGACGTGGCGCACCGTGCGCGTCCGGCGCGACCTGGGGCGCACCCTGGAGCTGGAATCCGGCCTGACGGCGGCGAGCCGCGTCATCTACAGTCCGCCCCCGGAGCTGCGCGACGGCCAGGTCATCGAGCGCGTCAAGCCGCAATCCCCGCCCGCGCCGATGCAGTCGGCCGAGCGCTGAGCCTCAGTTCACCCGGACCACGAGCTTCATCTTCGGATGGATGCCGCAGAGGACCTGGAAGGTCCCGCGCTCGTTGAAGGTGATCGGTGTGCGGCTGCCAGGCTCCTGGTCGCCAGAATCGAAGTTGAAGCTCGGGGACTCGACGAAGGCGTGATGCAGGAGGTCGCTGTCGTCGTTGACGATCGTGATCGTCTCGCCGCGGCCTATGGTGAGACTGTCCGGGTGGAACATCCGCCCCTTCTGCGACACTGCGATGCCGGACGCGTTCAACTTATCAGCGATGAACAGGCCGCACCCTGCGCCGATCGATAGCGCCAGGGCGGCCGTCAGGATTGTGCGCCCGTACGACAAAACCAAGACCCTCGAGCTTAAGAGCGGCACTCCATTCTCCCTGCCCGAAGATTAACGAACCTCTTCGTTCACCGAAGAAACATTTTCGCGATACACAAATTATCGCACATCGCATCGAAGGACCGATTTTCGAACGGTCGATGCGGCCGCCGCGGCTCAGACTTCTCGCTCGGATGGGATAATCAGCTTTTAATATGTGACGATTACACCTGACCTGACCTGTGACGTGGCGGCCGGTGCGATGCGAGACCCCGAAACAGCCAGGGACGTAAGGGGGCGGCCCGTGTCGGAACGCCCGGCGCGACGCACCTTCGGACTGGCGACCACGATCCGGGGCCGGATCTTCGTGGCGTTCCTCGGCATGAGTCTGCTGTCGGGCGCCCTCGGGCTCTACGCGGTCGCGGCGATCTCGCACATCGGGACGCTGATCAACCGCACGTACGACGAATCGCTGATGTCCATCAATTACGCCCGGGCGACAGCGGCCGATTTCGCCAAGATGCAGGCGGCCTACGCGCGGCGGATGAGCCGTCGCGACCCGACGGAGATCGCCAAGCTCGATGCCGAGATCGCGGCCCTCTCGACGACGCTGGCCGAGGACCTGACGATCGCCGTCGAGCGCTCGCAATCCGCACGGGCGGTCCGTTCGGCCGGCGCCGTCCAAGCGGCGGTGGCGGCCTGGGAAGAGATGCGCCGGGGGATCGATCCGTCGACGGCGCGGCCGGAGCGCTGGGAAGCCCTGGATCAGAGGGCCGCCGTCGTGGACAACCAGATCGACCTGCTGGTGAATCACACGGCGGGCGACGGTTTCACCTTCCGGCAGGCGGCGCGGATGCTCGTCGCCTGGGAGATGCGGCTCAACGCGGTGGCGGCGGGAATCGCGATCGGCGCCTGCGCGCTGATCGCGTGGCTGCTCAACCGTCGCATCAGCGGGCCTCTGGCCGCGGCGTCGGCCGCCGCCGAGCGCATCGCCAGCGGACGCCTGGACGACGGCATCCCGGCCGGGGGACGCGACGAACTCGGCAGCCTGCTGCGTTCCATGGCGGCCATGCGCGACAACATCCGCGCCATGATGGCGCGCGAGGTCAGCCAGCGCCGTCGCGCCGAGGCGCTGGTCACCGACGCGGTGCAGACCTCGCGCGAGGCCGTGGTGATCGTTGACTCGGCCGGGCGGATCGCCCTGGCCAACGCACAGGCCCTGCACGTCTTCGACGGCCTCGAAGCCGCGATGGAAGCCGGCATCTGCCTGACGATGCCGCCCTCGGGACGTCCCGAATCCGAGCAGATCGCCGATTGCTTCCGGGCGCTCAGTCAGGACGGCGACAGCCGCCTCGCGGACGGACGTTGGCTGCGGGTGAGCCGCAGCGCCACGCAGCAGGGCGGCTTCATCGCCGTGTGCAGCGACATCAGCCTGCTGAAGGAGCAGGAGGATCGCCTGACGCAGACCAATCTCCGGCTCGACGCGGCCCTCGACAACATGTCCCAGGGCCTCTGCCTGTACGACGCGCAGAACCGGCTGATGGTTGTCAATCGCCGCTACGGCGAGATCTACGGCCTGTCCCCGGGGACGGTGGTGCCGGGGATGACCACCCTCGAGGTCATGAACGCCAGCCTGGTGGCCGGCAACCATGTCGGGCAGGACCTCGAGACGCTGCTGCGTCAGCAGGGCGAGGCCTTCCAGAACGGGGCGTGGCGCACGCATTTCCAGGAGTTGAGCAACGGTCGCGTCGTGGCGATCGACCGCCGCCAGACCGCGGACGGCGGCTTCGTGGCGACCTACGAAGACGTCACCGAGCGTCGGCGCGCCGAGGCCCGGATCGCGTTCCTGGCCCACCACGACATGCTCACCGGACTTCCGAACCGCCTGGCGCTGGGCCAGCAGATCGAGGCGGCCGTCGCGCAGGCCGGTCGCGATCACGGCTTCGCGGTGTTCGCGATCGACCTCGACGATTTCCGACCCGTCAACGAGACGCTGGGGCACGGGGTCGGCGACGAGCTCCTGGCGGCGGTGGCCAACCGGCTCACCGCCTGCGTCCGCGAGATCGACTGCGTCGCGAGGCTCGGCGCCGACGAATTCATCATCGTCCAGCGCGGCATCGACCGGCCAGAGGATGCCGCGGTGCTGGCCCGCCGGATCATCGAGGTGGTGAGCGCGCCCTACAGCCTGAGCAGTCACGAGATCAGCGTCGGATTGACCATCGGCATCACCCTGGCGCCGAGCGACGGGACGAGCTGCGAGAAACTTTTGAAGAACGCCGAGGTCGCCCTCGACCGCGGTAAGTCCGAGGCGCGGGGCGCCTTCCGGTTCTTCGAGCCCGAGATGGACGCCCGGCTCCAGGCGCGCCGGATCCTCGAACGCGATCTGCGCGACGCCCTCGCCCGCGAGGCATTCGAGGTCTACTACCAGCCGATCTACAGCCTCGACACCGACCGGATCTGCGGCTTCGAGGCCCTGCTGCGCTGGGATCACCCGGTCCGCGGCTTTATCTCGCCGGCCGAGTTCATCCCGATCGCCGAGGAGCTCGGCCTGATCGTGCCGCTCGGGGAATGGGTGCTGCGGCGCGCCTGCGAGGAAGCCGCCCGGTGGCCCGACGGGCTCAAGGTCGCGGTCAACGTCTCGGCGGTTCAGTTCACGTCGGCCAGCCTCGTCACCGCGGTGCGCGAGGCCTTGCGGCGGACCGGCCTGCCCGGCCGGCGGCTGGAACTGGAGATCACCGAGTCCGTGCTGGTGGCCAATCCGGGCGCGACCACGGCGATCCTCCACAGCCTCAAGGCGCTGGGCGTGCGCGTCGCGATGGACGATTTCGGCACCGGCTACTCGTCGCTGAGCTACCTGCGCAGCTTCCCGTTCGACAAGATCAAGATCGATCAGTCCTTCGTGCGGGATCTCTGCATGAAGGACGGGACGGACTTCATCGTCCGGGCGGTGATCGGGCTCGGCGCAAGCCTGGGCATGACCACCACCGCCGAGGGCGTCGAGACGGAGGCGCAGCTCGCCCAGCTGCGTGCCGAGGGCTGCGACGAGGTCCAGGGCTACCTGTTCAGCCGCCCGGTCCCGGTCTCCGAGGTCACCGAGGTGATCCACCGCTGGAACGGGACCTGCCGGGCCATCGCCTGAGTGGCCCGCCCGGGCTCCCCTGGGTGAAGCGGCCTCGTCCCGAAGCTTGGCCGGTGGCGCTCAGGTCTCGGCCTTCGGCGTGGCGCTGAGTTCGGCCCAGTCGAACTCCTCCTCCAACAGGTAATACGCATCGTCGCCGATCCGTCCGCGCCGCCGCAGGGACAGGACCGCGTCGCGCGCGGCCTCGATGGCCCGGCGGCGGACGGCGTCGGCCGGCAGGCTCTCCGGCGCCCGACCCTCCTCGTGTTCCTCGGCCTCGGCGAGCGCCGCCTCGAACTCGGCGCGCAACGCCACGGTCGCCGGTTCGTCCGCCACCTCCGCCAGGCTGTTCAGGGCGGCCTCGTAGGCGGCGGCCCGGGCGCGGCCGGTCTCGCGTCCCACCGGATCGTCGTCCTCCAGCTTCAGGTAGGCCAGCAGCGGGCGCAGGGTCAGGCCCTGGACGATCAGGGTGCCGAGCACGGTGAAGAAGGCGGTGAACACCACGAGATCCCGGTGGGGGAACGCGGCGGGCAGCGCCAGGGCCGCCGCCACGGTGACGATCCCGCGCATCCCCGCCCAGGACAGGGCGAGACCCGGCCCGAGTCGGGCCCGGGCCCCCGCCTGCCGCAGGCCGAGCCCGCGCATCCCGGTGGTCGGCAGCACCCACGCGAGCCGGGTCAGCACCACGGTGGCGAAGGTCGCGCCGGCGAGGACGAGGGCCTGCCACGCGTCGGCGCCGGTCAGCCGGTCGCGGATCGGGTCGATCTGGATGCCGATTAGCACGAAGGCCAGGACGTTCAGCACGAACACCGCCGTGTCCCACACCGCGTACGAGATCACCCGGGTCCGGGGTGCGGTGATGCCGGGCGCGCGGCGCGCAACCGTCACCGCGTAGCTGACGATCGTGAGGACGCCCGACATCTCCAGGCGCTCGGCGGCCAGCCAGATCCCGAAGGCCACGACGAACTGGATCACGATCGCGCTCGCCGGGTCGGTGATCCCCCGCGCGAGCCGGACGAAGAGCAGGCCGAGGCAGGGGCCGGCCGCCAGGCTTGCCACCACGCCGATCAGGAAGGCCGGCGCAACCTCGGCCGGATGGAAGCTGCCCGCCATCGCGGCGGCGACGGCGAGGCGATAGATCAGCAGCGAGGCCGCGTCGTTGAGAAGGCTCTCCCCGCGCAGGATGGTGGCGAGGCGGTGCGGCATCGGTGCGTGTTTGAGCACCGCCAGCGCCGCCACCGCGTCGGGCGGAGCGACAACCGCGCCCAGGACGATGCAGGCTGCCAGCGGCATGTCCGGCACGATGAGCTTCGCCACGACCGCGACGGCGAGCGTCGTGACCGCCACGGCCCCGACCGCGAGCCCCAGCACGGCGCGCCAGTCCGCTTTCATGTCCCGGACCGAGGCGTCGAACCCGGCATCGAGCAGGACCGGAGCCAGGAACAGGGCGAGTGCCAGCTCCGGATCGAGGCGCAGGTTCGGTACGCCGGGAACGAAGGCGAGGCCGACGCCGCCCAGCGCGAGGAAGGCCGGGTAGGGTGCGCCGAGCCGGCGCGCCAAGCCGGCCAGCAGGACGGCGCCGAACAGGACGCCGACGACCCATTCGAAGATCAACATGGTGCTGAAAGAGGTCGGGCGCTGGGACCGTTCCCGATCCCGCGGTCGCAGGACGGCCCAGAGCCGGCCGGTCGCCGAGGGGTCGAGCCTCCGTCGCGGGTGGGGGCACCGATGCGTCTGCGTGACGGAATGCCGGCAGCCGATGAGGGCGAAGGCCCGCTGATGCCGGGTCTTTGCAGGATCCGCGCGCTCGCCTAACCCTGCGGCCACGACACCACAGGATCGCCGATGCCCGAGACTCCCGTCTTCACCTCCGCGGCCGTCGCCGCGCCCCACGCCCTCGCCGCCCAGGCCGGCCAGACGGTGCTGGCCCAGGGCGGCAACGCCATCGAGGCGATGGTGGCGATGGCAGCCTCCATCGCGGTGGTCTATCCGCATATGAATGGGATCGGTGGGGACGGCTTCTGGCTGGTGCGCGAGCGCGGCGGCCGGGTTCGCGGCATCGAGGCCTGCGGCCCGGCCGGGCGCCTCGCCACGATCCAGCGCTACCGGGAGAAGGAGTACGACGCGATCCCGTCCCGGGGGCCCGACGCCATGGTCACGGTGGCGGGCGCGGTGGGCGGCTGGGCCCTCGCCCTGGAACTGTCACGCGCTCTCGGAGGCCGCCTGCCCCTGGAGACCCTGATGGCGGACGCGATCACGCAGGCGCGGAACGGCGTCCCGGTCTCGCCGTCGGAGGCGCGCTACGTGCCCCAGGAACTCGACACGCTGCACGAGGCCCCGAATTTCGCCGGGACCTTCCTGAAGGACGGCAAGCCCTATCCGGCCGGCGAGACGCGGTCCCTGCCGCACCTCGCCGCCACCCTGGAACAGCTCGCCCATGCCGGCCTCGACGATTTCTACCGCGGCGATGTCGGCCGCGAGATCGCCGCCGACCTGGAGCGCCTCGGTGCGCCGATCACCCGGGCGGACCTGAAGGCCTTCTCGGCGGTCGAGCGGGCCCCGCTGTCGATCCGGCGCAGGGACGCGACGCTCTACAATTTTCCGCCCCCGACCCAGGGGCTCGCGGCCCTTCTGATCCTCGGCATCTTCGACCGGCTGGGCATCGCCGAGCCGGAGAGCACGGCTCACTATCACGGGCTGATCGAGGCGACGAAGCGGGCCTTCGCGATCCGCGACCGAGTGGTGACGGATTTCGCCCGCCTGCGTCACGACCCCGCGGCCTTCCTGACGCCCGAACGCCTCGCCCGCGAGGCGGCGCGCGTCGACATGCGCCGGGCCGCCACGGTGCCCCTCCCCGATCCGGGCCACGGCGATACGGTCTGGATGGGGGCGATCGACAAGGACGGGTTGGCCGTCTCCTACATCCAGTCGGTCTATTGGGAGTACGGCTCCGGCACGGTCCTGCCGGCCACCGGGATCTGCTGGCAGAACCGGGGCATGTCGTTCGCGCTCGATCCGAACGCCGTCAATCCGCTGGAGCCGGGCCGGCGCCCGTTCCACACCCTGATCCCGGCGCTCGCCGCCTTCGACGATGGCCGGGTGATGAGCTACGGCAGCATGGGCGGCGACGGGCAGCCGCAATTCCAGGCCCAGATCTTCACGCGCTACGCGGATTACGGGATGTCGGTGGCCGACGCCGTCGACGCGCCGCGCCTGCTCTACGGCCGGACCTGGGGCGCACCCTCGCTCAGCGTGAAGGTGGAAGACCGGTTCGATCCGGCCTGCATCGCGGCGCTCGGTCGCCTCGGTCACGAGATCGAGGCGCTCGGCGGACCCTACATCGATTCCCTCGGCCATGCCGGCATGCTGGTCCGCCAGCCGCGGGACGGGCGGATCGAGGCCACGCACGATCCGCGCTCGGACGGCGGCGCCTGGGGGCTCTGACAGCGGCGATCCGGATCCGCCGCTCAACCCGCCTGAACGAGCCAGCAGGCGGCGCGCAGGCGCACCACGCCGCCGTCCGCGTGCCGGCGCAGGACCTCCGCCGCCGCCGCCTCGGCCCGGGCCCGGAGGTCCGGGGCGGCCTCGCGGACGAGGTGCGAGTTCGGCCCGAGTTCCAGGGAGACCCGGGTGGCCGCCGCGATGGCCGCCGCGTCGGTCTCGCCCCGGCCGAGGACGATATCCCGGTCGACCGCGTCGCAGGCGACACGCGCGAATCCGGCGCCGCGCAGGAGGGCGACCAAGCCGTCCGCGTCGGCGAAGCGGAACGGGCCTGGGGTGTCCGGGTCCGGCGGTTTCGGGGCCTCCGGCAGGAGCGGCAGCACCGCCGCGCGGACCGCGCTGACCCACAGATTCTCGGGCAGCGCCCGCCAGCACAGGAAGGTCAGCCGGCCCTCCGGCTTGAGCATCCGGCGCACGTTAGCGAGGGCGCGGGCGGAATCCGGGAAGAACATCACGCCGAAGCGCGACAGGATCTGGTCGAAAGGCCCGAGATCGGCGGTCTCGACATCGGCTTCGACGAACCGGATCGGGGCAGCGCCGGGCGCCTCCGCGTCGGCCCGGCCCCGCGCCACGGCAAGGAGCGGCGCCGAGATGTCGGCGCCGGTGACGCTGCCGCCGGGTCCGACCCGGCGCGCGACCTCCAGGGTCGTGGCCCCCGCGCCGCAGCCGATGTCGAGGACGGACGCGCCGTCGCGGAGGGGCATCCGCGCGAACAGCGCCTCCGTCAGCGGGACGAACATCGCGTCGAGGACCGCCTGGTTGCGGGCCCAGCGCGTGCCGACCTCGCCGTTCCAATACTCGGTCTGGGTGAGGCCGCCCGCCATGTCCGGTTCTCCCTCAGACCGTCGTCGTGGCGACCGACAGCGCGGGCTTGTGGTTCAGGGTCTGGAACACCACGCAGTAGCGCTCGGTGAGTTTCAGGAGCTGCGCGAGCTTGTCCTCGGGGGCGTCGGTGTCGAGTTCGAAGAACAGGCGGATGCTGCGGAAGCCCACCGGCGCCTCCTTGTCGACCCCGAGGGTGCCGCGGAAATCGAGGTCGCCCTCGGCGCTGACCGTCCCGGAGCGCAACGGGATCTCCAGGGCGGTCGCCACCGCCTTCAGGGTGACACCCGCGCAGGCGACCAGCGCCTCCAGCAGCATGTCGCCCGAGCACAGCTCCGCGCCGGAGCCGCCGGTCGCCGGATGGAGCCCGGCCTCCGCGATGGCGCGGCCGGTCTCGACCTTGCAGGCAATCTTGGTGTCGTCGAGCGTGCCCTTGGCTTTCAGGGTGATGACTGCGGCATCGGGAGCCGTGCGGTACTTGTCCTTGATGGGAGCCTGAAGGGCTCGCAGCGCGCTGGCGTCCATGGCGTCGTCCTCTCGGTGCCGGTCTTGCCCGGCTCTCTTATGGGTCTCGCCCGCCTCTGAGCGGCAGGCCGGAGCGGCCGGCTCCGTCGGGATTTCGTATAGGTGCGCGGGGGGCGGACGGAAAGCGGCCCTCAGGCGCGCCCGGTCAGCGCCGCCACCGCCGCAGCGAGGGCGTCGACCTGCGCTTCCTCGTGGGCCGCCGAGAAGGCCACCCGCAGCCGCGCGGTCCCGGCCGGGACGGTCGGCGGACGGATCGCCACGACCAGGAAGCCGGCCTCCTCCAGCGCCTCCGAGATGTCGAGCGCCGCCTGCGCCTCGCCCACCAGCACCGGCACCACGGCGCTCTCGGCCTCGGGCAGGCCAAGGCGCGCGGTGAAGCGCCGCGCGAGGGCGAGGGGCCGGGCGCGCCGCGCGGGCTCCGCCTCCAGGATCGCCAGCGCCTGCAGGGCGGCGGCGGCCGAGGCCGGCGGAAGCCCGGTCGTGTAGACGAAGCTGCGGGCGCGGCTCGTCATCAGGTCGACCACGGGGCGCGACGCGCAGAGATAGCCGCCATAGGAGCCGAGCGCCTTCGACAGGGTGCCCATCTCCAGCGGCGCCCGCGGTCCGTCCTCGACCACGCCGATGCCGTGGGCGTCGTCCACCAGCGTCCAGGCGTCGAACGCCTCCGCGACCCCCAGGATGTCGGCGAGCGGAGCCCGGTCGCCGTCCATGCTGAACACCCGCTCGGTCAGCACGAGGGCGCACTCATGATCGGCCCGGTGCTCCGCGAGCCGGTCCGCGAGGTCGCCGGGATCGTTGTGGCGGAACGTCACCACCCGCGCGCCCGACAGCCGCGCGCCGGCCCACATGCAGGCGTGGGACAGCGCGTCCAGCAGGACGAGATCGCCGCGCCCGGCCAGCGCCGGGGTGATGCCGAGATTGGCGAGGTAGCCGCTGCCGAAGACGAGGGCAGCGTCTAGGCCCTTGTGCCGCGCCAGCCGCGTCTCCAGCGCCCCGAGATACGGGTGGTCGCCGGTGACCAGCCGGGATCCGCCGGCGCCCGCGCCGTGCTTCGCCGCGGCCTCCTGTGCGGCCGCGATCACCCGCGGATGGTGTGACAGGCCGAGATAGTCGTTGCAGGAGAACGAGACGAGCGCCCTGCCCCGCCGGGCGGCCGCCGCGCCGATGCCGCGCTCGGTCGGGACCAGCCGCCGCCGCAGGCTGCCGGCTTCCAGGGCGTCGAGTTTCCCGCGGGCGAAGGCGTCGAGGCTGTCCATGCGGCGGGTTTGGGGCCGGGCCTCGCGGGGATGTCAAGTGGGACGGCGACGTGCCGCGCCACCGCCCGCAATCCCGGATCGCGGCGCCCGCTTGACCCACACCGCCCCGGACGGGCATGCCCCCGCGATGCGGCCCGACCCCTCCCGCGCCCATCTCTGGCGGCCCTACACGCAGATGGGCCTCGCGCCCCCGCCCCTTGAGGCGGTGGCGACGCACGGCACGCGCATCGTCCTCGCCGACGGGCGTGAACTGGTGGACGGCATCGCCTCGTGGTGGACGGCGGTGCACGGTTACAACCATCCGCACATAGCCGGCGCCGTGGCCGACCAGCTCGCCCGCATGCCCCACGTGATGTTCGGCGGCCTCACGCACGCCCCGGCCGAGCGCCTCGCGGCGCGCCTCGCCGCGCTGCTCCCGGGCGATCTCGACCACGTGTTCCTGTGCGATTCGGGCTCGGTCGCGGTCGAGGTCGCGCTGAAGATGGCCGCCCAGATGTGGCTCAACCGCGGGGTGAGCGGCCGCACGAAGGTGCTCAGCTTCCGCGGCGGCTATCACGGCGACACGATGGGAGCGATGTCGGTCTGCGACCCCGAGGAGGGCATGCACCGGCGGTTCGGCGCCTATCTCCCGACCCAGATCTTCTGCGATCTGCCGCGGGGCCGCGCCGACGCCGAGGCGCTCGACGCCACGCTCGCGGCCCATCGCGAAACCCTGGCGGCCGTGATCGTCGAGCCGCTGGTCCAGGGGGCGGGCGGCATGCGCATGCACCCGCCCGAGGTACTCGCCACGGTGGCGCGCCTCGCCCGCCGCCACGGCCTGCCGCTGATCGCCGACGAGATCTTCACCGGGTTCGGGCGTACCGGCAGTCTCTTCGCCTGCGAGCAGGCCGGGATCGTGCCCGATATCCTCTGCCTGTCGAAGGCGCTCACCGGCGGCACCATGGCGCTCGCCGCGACCGTCGCCCGCACGGAGGTGTTCGCGTCGTTCTGGTCCGAGGACCCGGCCGCCGCGCTGATGCACGGCCCGACCTTCATGGCCAATCCCCTCGCCTGCGCGGCGGCCAATGCAAGCCTCGACCTGTTCGAGGCCGAGCCGCGCCTCAGCCAGGCCCGCGCCATCGGGCTCCGCCTCGCCGAAGGGCTGGAATGCCTGCAGCGCGTGCCCGGCGTGGCGGATGTCCGGATCCTGGGTGCCATCGGCGCGGTGCAGTTCGCCCGTGCGCCCGACCTCGCCGCCCTGAAGGCGCAATTGTTCAACCAGGGGGTGTGGGTGCGCCCGTTCGGCGACATCGTCTACCTCACGCCGGCGCTCACCATCGCCGAGGCGGACCTAGACCGGCTGATCAACGCCGTGGTGGCGGTGGTGAGGGAAGGCTCCGCGCCGACCGGGTGAGGATGGTTTGTTTCCCAAGGCGGCCGCTCTCGCCCGACCGGGCTGCAACCCGGGACCGTTTGTGTCGTTGGGCCTACGGCTGAAGACGCGTGCGGCGGCCCTCGCGGCCGGACGCTGCCTGAGGGAGTCACCAGTGGCGAGTGAGCAGACGGGTTCGGACGGCGATCGGCCGGTCATCCTCCTGGTTGAGGACGAGGCGCTGACGATCATGGACCTCGGGGACGTTCTGGAGGAAGGCGGCTACGACACGGTCCAATGCGCCTCCGCCGAGCGGGCGCTCAGCATCCTGCAGGCGCGTCCGGATATCTGCGGGCTCGTCACCGACGTGCAGCTCTCCGGCAAGACGGACGGTTTCGATCTCGCCAGTTCGGTGGCCGAGGCGCGCCCGCGGCTGCCGATCCTGATCGTCTCCGGCCGGGCGGCGCCCGATCCGGCCCGCATGCCCGAGCATGCCGACTTCATCGCCCGGCCCTGCACGGGCGAAGATATCCTGGATCGGCTTCAGCGTCTGATGCACTGCTGAGCCTTCGGCGCCGTCATCGCAGCGTCACCGGCCGGCGGCACAGGGTCTCGGGCGGCCGGCGACGGGGGACGAGCGGTGCAGGTTCAGGATCAACCGGCGGCCGCCGGCACACAGGCGGGCGCTCCGGTGAGCGAAACTCCGAAGAACGATCGTCGCGACGTTGACACGCCCGCCCTGGAGCTGTCGCCGAAGAAGCTGCGGCCGCCGGGGGTCCGGAGCGTCGGATGGGCGCTGGTTCAGGCCGCACGGCTGCATCGCGCCCGCACCGGCGACCGCTTGGCGAAGCTCGGCTTCTTCGCCGGGCAGGAGCAGGTCGTGCAAGCGCTGGCGGCGGTCGGCACGATGACGATGGGCGATCTCGCCACCCTTCTGCGGGTCCGTCCGCCCACGGCATCCAAGACCGTGACGCGGCTCGCGGCACTCGGCATCGTCGAGCGCCGGGCCGAATCGGGCGACGGGCGCGTGGTCCGGGTCCAGCTCACCGAGGCCGGCCTCGCGAAGGCCGCGGCGATCGAACGGATCCAGGAGGAGGTCGAGGCCGAACTGCTCGACCGGCTCGACAAGACCGATCGTCGTCGCCTGCGGAAGCTGCTCCGGAAGGCCGCCCGCGGGCTCGCCGATGCGGCCGGTGCGTCCGGCCAGGATACCGATGCCGAGATCGAGGCCGAGGACGAGGCCGAGGGTCTGGCGACCTGACCGGCGGCGTTCGGGCCGCCGAACGCACGGTGTGGAAACCGCTCGCCCTGCATCGTCGTCAGGCTGGGATCTGACGCGGCGATCCGCATGCGCATCTGCCGCTCGGAGGCGGATGATCACAAGTGCCGGATCCAACCCCTGATTCGGCGTCGCCAAAGGGCCAGCAAACTGGTTGACGCGACGTTCGCCTCGAGCAGCGTTGCGTCCTCCCGTTTTGGGATCGCGGACTGATCCGAGCCGTCTGGCAATCGCGCCGCGTCGACCCCGCGTGGACGAGGCCGCAACGGCGTTCCCACCGCGCCGCTTCCCTGCTGTTGTAATGATGTAACGTTTCTTCTTTGTCAGGTTCGCACGGCGCGACGCGTCTTGCGCGGACTAGGCTCGCCGCGGCAGTGAAACAATATAACAACATGCGAGCCCCGATGTCCCACACGCGCCGCTTCGGCTGTCTCGGCAGCATGATCCTGCCTTCGGCTGTCACGACCGGCCTCCTCGTGACGTCCCCGGCGCTGGCGCAGCAGGCCATCGCGCTGGACGAGATCAGCGTCACCAGCCCGAGCCCGATCCAGGCGCCGCGACCCGCACCGGCCGCGGATCCGTCCGTCACGACCGGCATCCTGCCGGTGGCGACCAACACGTTCGCGCCGGTGACCGTGATCACCCAGGAGCAGATCGCCCGCGACCAGCCCCGGACGCTGGGCGACGCCCTGTTCGACCGGCCGGGCATCTCGGGCACGACCTACGCGCCGGGCGCGGCCTCCCGGCCGATCATCCGCGGCCTCGACAACGCCCGGGTGCGCATCCAGGAGAACGGCATCGTCAACGGCGGCGTGTCGGACCTCGGCGAGGATCACGCCGTGCCGGTGAACCCGCTGGTCGCCGACCGGATCGAGGTGATCCGCGGTCCCGCGACCCTGCGCTACGGCTCCGGCGCCATCGGCGGCGTCGTCTCGGCCGACAACAACCGGGTGCCGACCTTCATCCCGGCCAACGGCGTGCAGGGACAGGTGACCACCGGCTTTTCCAGCGTCGACAACGGCCGCCTGGGGGCCGCCACGGTGGATGCCGGCGGCGACGGCGTCGCGGTCCACGCCGACGGGTTCAAGACCGGCAACGACAGCTACGCGATCCCCGGCGGCATCCAGCGCAATTCCTACACCGAGTCGCAGGGCGGCGCGGTCGGCATCTCGGCGATCGGCGACCGCGGCTTCATCGGGATCTCGTTCAGCCACTACGACGCGATCTACGCGATCCCCGGCGGGGTGGCCGAGCAGGACCGCACGCGGTTGACCCCGAACCAGGACCGGGTCCTGTCCCGGGGCGAGTACCGTCCTCTGGACGGCCCGTTCGAAGTGATCCGCTACTGGGCGGGCTACTCGGTCTACCGCCATAACGAGATCGGGATCGGCGCGGACGGGGTCGAGGGCGTCCAGGCGATCTTCAAGAACCGCGAGGCGGAGGGGCGCCTGGAACTCCAGCACGTCCCGGTCTCCACGGCCTTCGGCACGCTCACCGGCGCCCTCGGCTTCCAGTCGGACCGGCGCGTGATCAACACGCAGCTCGAATCGTTCCTGCCCAAGACCGAGTCCCGGGCCAACGCGGTCTACCTGTTCGAGGAGCTGGAGCTGCGCCCGGGCACGCGGCTTCAGGCGGCCGGGCGCTACGAGGTCGACCGGCTGTCGAGCACGGCCGCACAGTTCCCGGTCGGCTATCTGCCCGTTGAGGATCAGGAGCCGGTCCAGTACGCGCGGACCCGCCGCTTCGCCCCGAAGAGCGCCAGCATCGGCGCCCTGCAGGATCTGCCCTACGGCTTCGTGGCGAGCCTGACCGGCTCCTATGTCGAGCGCGGGCCCACCGGATACGAGCTGTTCTCGCAGGGGCCGCACGATGCCACCGCGACCTTCGAGATCGGCAACCCGGACCTCAAGAAGGAGCGCGCCCGCACGGTGGAGGCCAGCATCCGCCGGGCGGAGGGTCCGCTGCGCCTCGACGCCACCGGCTACTACACGCGCTACACGGGATTCATCTACCGCAACTACACGGGGCTCACCTGCGACGACGATTTCGCCTCCTGCGGAACCGGCACCGACAACCGGCAGATCGTCTACCAGCAGCAGAACGCGACCTTCTACGGCGCCGAGATCATCGGCCAGTACGACCTCGTGCCGGTGGGCAGCGGCTTCGCCGGCATCGAGGGGCAGTTCGACTTCGTCCGCGCCCAGTTCGACGACGGCACCAACGTGCCGCGGATCCCGCCCTACCGGCTCGGCGGCGGCGTCTACCTGCGGGCCGATGGCTGGTTCGCGCGGGTGAACCTGCTGCACGCCTTCAGCCACGCCGCGACCGCTTCGTTCGAGACGCCGACACCCGGCTACGACGACCTGCGGGCCGAGCTGAGCTACACCAAGGCGGTCGATCCTGCGGTCTACGGGGCGAGCGCGATCACCCTCGGGGTGCAGGGCCGGAACCTCCTGAACGACGACATCCGGAATTCGACCTCGTTCAAGAAGGACGAGATTCTGCTGCCGGGGCGGACCGTCCGGCTGTTCCTGACGGCGCGCTTCTGAGACGACGCGCCGCGACGCCCCTGCATCGGCAACCGGGAGCCGTCCGCGGATTTTCAAGCGGACAGGGTCCGGCGCAGCCGCCGCCAGCCGGCCACGAGGCCGGTGAGCGCGATCGCCGCCGCCGGCAGGTTCAGGAGCCACTGGGCCGCGTCGTGGAGCGGGCGGTTGCCGCTCAGCCCCGGCAGGTCGAGCCGGTGCGGGGCGTCGAACAGCCATCGGCTGATCCGGCCCGACCGATCCAGGCGCTGGAGGATCGTGCCGTCCCGGGGATCGACGTGGAGCCACGTCGAGTCCCGGTCCGCGAAGCGCAGCCGCAGCACCGGCAGCGGCCGCGGATCGGTCCCGTGCGGGTACCAGTACAGGTCGTAGGCGGTCAGGCGCTCCACCTCCTGCAAGGCGCGTCCGGGCAGGGCTTGTCCGGCCGCCGATGCGATCGTCTCGGCCAAGAGGGGCAGCCTGCCATCCGCGCTGCGTGCCACGGTCCCCGCGTCGGCGACGATCCACCAGGACCCGCCGACGGCCGTGAAGCGCAGCGTCCGGGTCCCGGGTTCGGCGAAGCCGCTGAGGGCTCCCGCCGCGAGGCCGAGGGCGGCCGGCTCGCCGGCATAGGCGGCGCGGATGTTGGCGGGCGCGGAGGATGACGAGAACCAGCGGTTCGGATTCATCGAGATCCAGCCGCTAAGGATGAACGCGCCGAGGCCGATCCCACCCGCGAGGCCGAGCAGGTGGTGCCAGCGGGCGAGCCCGCGATAGGGCGTCACGGCGCCTCCCCGGTAGCGCCGCCGGAGGCGCAGACGCCAGATCCCGATCGCGAGGCCGCTCAGCGCCCCGAGAGCGGCGAATCCCGACAGCCACAGCAGCACCGTCCGCCATAGCTCGGCCCGGGCCCGCAGCGGCGTGAGGTAGATCCAGTGCGCCACCGAGCCGACCCAGTTCCAGGTGCGTTCGAACCGCGTGGTGTCGAGGACGATCTCGCCGGTGGGTGCCGACAGGTAGAGCTCGGTCCCCGCGCCGTCGCCGAGGGCGACCTTCAGGAGGGGGCGGTGCGGGTCGTACCGGGCCGTGACCGTCCATTGGTCGCGCTCGACGCGCTCAACCCGCGCGGTCGGGCGTCCCTCGCCCGCAAGACGAAGTGCCTGCGCCGGCGTCACCGGACCGAGCCGTTCCCCGGTCCGCGCCGAGACCGTCGCGCGTGTGCCGTCGCGATCGGCGACCCGGTAGACCGGCTCCCCGCCCCGCATCTCCAGCCCGAAGGCGGCCGGCACGCCCGGGAGGCCGGCCGCCGCCAGGGCATCGTCCGGGGCGACCGCGACCTCGTCCCAGGCGATCGGGGCGAGGCGGTCCAGGCGCTCATCTTGGGTCAGGGTCGGGAACGGCACGTAGAGCATCACCAGCCCGGAGCCGATCCACAGGGCGAAGAGCAGCCCCGTGGCGATGCCGGCCCAGCGGTGGAACAGCAGCAGCCACCGGCGGCCGGCCTTGCCGGGCCGGCGCGGCAGCCTCACCACGTCACCGTGTAGGCGACCTCGACCGAGCGTGGGCGTCCGAGCAGCCAGTTGGTCCCGACCGCGTTCACCGCGTTGCCGCTGATCGCGTAGACCCGGTCGAACAGGTTGTAGACCCGCAGCGACAGGCGCGACTCCGCGGTGACCTGATGGTCGAGGACGGCGTTGACGAGGTTGTAGGCCGGCCGCCGCGCCGTATTGCCGAAGTCGCTGTAGACCCGCCCCACGTTCTGGAGCCCGACCCGGGCGGTCCAGTCGCGCGCGGCATCCCAGGTCAGCCAGAGATTGGCCAGGCGCTCGGGCACGTCGACCGGCTGGTTGCCGGCATACGACACGGTGGCGCCGTTCACGCTCTGGTCGAACCGGTCGTATTGCGCGTGCAGGAGCGCGAGGTTGCCGTCGAGCCGCCAGGCCGGGGCGAAGCGCCAGCCCAGGGCCAGCTCCAACCCCTGCGAGGACTGGCTCCCCACCTGCGTGGACAGCGTCGGCTGGCCCGGCACCGCCGAGATCAGGTTGTCCTTGACGATCCGGTAGCCCGCGACCGTCCATTCCAGGGCACCGTCGAAGGCGAGCCCCTTGGCGCCGATCTCGACTTGGTCGCCGGTGGCGAGCCTGAAGCCGGCAAGCGACTGGTTCAGGGTGATCAGGCTGTTCACCGGGTCGGTGGCGACGCTGTACTGGGCGTAGAGGGCGCTGTCCGGCGTCGGGTTGTAGACGACGCCGAACCGGTACCCGAGGGCGTGGTAGGTCTTCTCGAACTGCGACCCGGTCTGCAGATCCTCCCGGTGCAGCGTCGGCACGTCGAGGCGCACGCCCGTGAGGAACGAGAGCCGGTCCGAGAGGAGCACCCGGTCCTCGGCGAAGACCGAGGCCTGACTCGTCTGCGTGGCGTAGGCCGGTCGCGCCCGGCCGTTCTGCGGGAAGAAGCCGGGATCGTAGCCGGTCAGCGGCACGCTGGTGGTCTGGTCGAAATAGAAGTTGTTGGTGTGCCGGAAATCGATGTGATTTACGTCGAATCCGGCCACGAACTGGTTGGGCAGACCGAAAAGGTCACCGCGGAGTGTCGCGTCGAGCCGGTCCCCGACCTGCTCCTGGCTATGATAGATCTCCAGGTAGTCGCCCCGGTCCACGAGCCCGGTACCGCGGTTGTAGGAATACTGCTCGACGTCGAGCCAGTGGCGGCGGCTGGTCAGCCGGTAAGCGGTGTTGCGCACCGTGATGTCGGCCGAGGGCGACCACTCGGTCTTGAGCTGGGTCCAGTTGTCGGCCCAGGTGATCTTCGCGTCGCGGACGTTGTAGTTGTTGAACCGGATCAGGTCCGGGATTCGCCCCTCGACCAGCGGCGTGCCCCAATAGCGGGCGGGCTCCTGATAGCCGAGATCGTGGCTCAGGGTGAACGCGAGGTCCGGGCTCGGCTGGAACAGCAGGGCCGCCGAAACCGCGAGGTTACGGAAATCGCCCTCCGGGCGGATCCAGCCGTCGGCGCGGTTGCCGCTGACGTTGACGCGGTACGCGAAGGTGTCGCCGAACTCTGCTTGGCCCAGCGCGCCGCCGGAATCGAGGGCGAGCCGCGCCGTGCCGTCCGTGCCCACCACCGCGCGGGCCGCGTTGATCGGCACGAAGACCGGTTTCTTCGGCACCACGTTGATGACGCCGCCGATGGCGCCGTCGCCATAGAGCACCGAGGATGGCCCGCGCAGGACCTCGATCCGCTCGACGTTCCAGGTATCGAAGGGGAAGGTCACCGTGTTGGCGCCGACGTAGAAGCGCGTGCCGTCGTAGAGCTGCTGGATGGAGTTCGGCCCCGCGAAGCCCCGGGAGGAGAAGGCGCCGTTGCCGTTGCCGGGCGCCGCGATTGTGGTGATGCCGGTGGCGTCCTGGGTGACGGTCTCGGCGATCGTGTCCTGGCCGCGCAGCCGCGCCGTCTCGCCCGACACGATGTCGAGGCTCGCCGGCGTCTCCAGCGGCGTCAGGCCGAGTCTGCTCGCGGTCCGGTCGCGGGTGCGCAGGTTGAGGCTGTTCGGGACGGCGCGGTTCGGGTCGCCGCCCTCCCCTTCGACCGAGAGTTGGTCGAGGGTGACGGTCTCTTGCGCGCCCGCGGCGGCTGCGGGGCCGGCGATGAGCGCAAGGAGTACGCCGCAGAGCGGGGCGGGCCGGCCGCGGGAGCCGGCATGGAGGTTCGATCGTGACATGGTTGGCGGAGGTCCATACGCGGCGCATGCCGGCCGGCCCGTCTTAGAGGTAATGTAATAACATCACCAACATTGGATCCTGAGGATGGTCCCGCGCGCGGCGGGGCGCGGCGGCGTCCCTGGAGGACGGCGCGGAGCATCGGATCGGTCTGGACGAGGATCGACAACGGTGTTGCGGGCGCGCTTGCTGTGGCACGTCACCGCGAACGAGGCCTTGCCGACCGCGCTCGCGCACGGCCGTCTCGACACCCGCCAGGACACCCCGCCCGGCGCGTTTCGCGTGTGACCACGGCTGACGGCAGGTCTCCTGGCTCACGGGTCGCCGCCCTCGCACCGTCTTCCCGGATCTCGCGATCCAGTGACATGGTGGTGAAGGGCTCGCCGCTTACAGTTGCGGGGGCAGCCGCGGCTTCAGGGCAGGCCCCTCACCGCGTTCCCTTTTGATCCCCGAGGGGAACCGTCGGACGAAAGCTTGGCTGGACACGCCGGGCGCGTCAAGGGTCGAGAAGCCTCTGCCGGGGCTACGAACTCCAATCGACAACCCTGCGCCAGGCTCAATACCGACAATGCGTGCGCGACGTGGCATCGATGGCGGCTGTGGATTTCGGGTTCGCGCCCCGGTGCTGCGAGATGATCGGGTGGTGCGTTGCGCGTGTCACCGGAGCCCGGAAAACTCCGACTGCGATGACCGCAATCTGGGTCCGTGAACGCATGGCTGGGAAACCGGTGGGGCGGTGTCAGGATTGCCGCTCGCGTCGGCACCGTGCATAGAATTTGTCCCGATCGCATAATATAATTTGTAGGCGTCACTCTCGAATTTCAGCACACATTGCACACATCAGACAAAATATCTGTCTGAATGTATTTCATATTTATACTTCCGCATAGAACTGTCTTATGTCATTGACCTAGATGCATGCCAGACAAATGACGTTTTACGCGTTGTAGCAGACCAAAATCGGCCTATAAGTTGGCGCGAGAATGAGCACAGCTTATCGGTAGGATGGTCGATGTCGCGGGAAACGCCTATCTCGGGCGAAATGTCATTTTTCAGCCTGAGAAAGATGATCTCCGGATCCTTTGTTGCCCTATTTTTACTATCGATGCTGATCGGAATATTTGCGATGACCCGTGTCGGGTCAATCAACCGGGCTGCGCAGTCGGTGGTCGGCGAGATCGATGCCGTGGCAAATCTGGGACTCATGAACGAGGTCAGCCAGGAACTCCGCGCCCTGGATGTTCTGGCCCACGCGGCCCGGGGGAACGACGAGTCCCGGTCCTACGCGGCTCAACTCGAGAAGGCCCAGGACGTGTTCTCGGCCGCCTGGAGCCGCTATGCGCCGACCGTGTCGGGCCCGGAGGAGCAGGCCCTCGCGCATCGGCTCCGGGACGCGTGGCAGCATTTCCTCGCGCTGGAGAGTGAGGTGTCGGCTCTCGACCGGGCCGGTGAGCATGCGCTGGCCGACACCGTCATCTTCGGGGCCTTCAGCGCGGACGCGGATGCGTTTCGGAAGGCGGTGCGCGCGGTCCTCGCCTATCGCCAGGCGCGGGTCGCCGAGGAGACGGCGGCGACCGACGCAGTCGGTCGAACCGCGACGCTGTCAGTGGCAATTGCCTTGGGCGTCGTGGCGATCCTGACCGCCGTCGTCAGCGGCTTCATCATCCGCAGGGTCGCCACGCCGATCATGACGATGACCAAGGTGATGCGGCGTCTCGCGGAGCGCGACGCTGATGTGACGGTCCCCGGGGGCGGCCGCCGGGACGAGATCGGCGCCATGGCCGGGGCCCTGCGGATCTTCCAGGACAACATGCGACGGTCGAAAACCCTGGAGCAAGAGGCGGCCGAGGCGCGCGTGCAGGCCGAGGAACGGAGCCGCCAGGAGATGGTCGCATTGGCCGGCCGCTTCGAGACGGCCGTGGGCGGGATCGTGAATACGCTCGCCACGGCCTCGACGCAGCTGCGCGGGACGGCGCAGTCCATGACGGGCATCGCCAGCGAGACGGCGGTGCAATCCACCGCCGTGGCGAGCGTCGCCGAGGAGGCCGCGGCCAACGTCAAGATGGTCGCCCAGGCGGCGGGGGATTTGGAGACGTCGGTCCGCGAGGTCGGTCGTCAGGCCGAGGTCTCGTCCGCGATGGCCAATGGCGTCGCCGGGGAGGCCGCGCAGACGGCCGCCCTGGTGCAGGCGCTGAGCGGCGCGGCGTCCCAGATCGGCGACATCGTCGGCATCATCTCTGCGCTCGCCAGACAGACCAACCTGCTCGCCCTGAACGCCACGATCGAGGCCGCCCGGGCCGGCGACGCCGGACGCGGCTTTGCCGTGGTGGCGTCCGAGGTCAAGGCTCTCGCCGCCCAAACCGCCGCGGCCACGGACGACATCGCGCGCCACGTCGCGACGATCCAGGGATCCACCTCCGATGTCGTCACGGCCATCGGGGGCATCACCACCCAGATCCGCGACATGAGCGCGGCGGCGGCCTCGATCGCGGCTGCGGTCGAGGAACAGAACGCCGCCACACAGGAGATCGCGCACAACATCGCCCAGGCGGCGACCGGGACCGGCGAGGTGACGGCGACGATCAACGGCGTCGCGAGCCGGGCCCAGGAGGGCGGATCCGCCGCCGGCCAGGTGCTGGACGCGGCCAACGCGCTGTCCGGTCAAGCGGAGCACCTCGGCACCGAGGTGGCACAGTTTCTCCGCACCATCCGGGCCGCTTGAGACCTCCTCCGACCATGCCGAGGCCGTCGACGACGGCCGCATTCACCCCACGGATCAGCCGGAGAGGCCCGAGCCCATGGCCGCGAAACCCCGAATTCCAGCCGCCCCGCCCCGCCGTCTCGCGCGCTTGGCGCTCGCGCTGACCCTCGGCGTCGCGTGGGGCTCGGGGACAGCCCCCGCCTCCGCCGGTACGATCGGCGTGTCGATGGTGCCGCCCGTGGCGTTCTTCCAGTTTCTCCGGGACGGCATCCAGGAGCGCGCGAAGGCCCATCCGGGCCAATCCGTGCGCTTCGCACATGCCGAAACCGGCGACGGTGCGAAGCAGGTCGAGCAGATCAAGGCGTTCATCCGCGACAGGGTCGATGCGCTGATCGTCCTGCCGGTGGAAGCTGCCGCAACCAAGGAGATCACCCGGCTCGCGCAGGAGGCCGACATCCCGCTGGTCTACGTGAACAACGGGCCGCGCGAGGACTGGTTTGCCGGGCGGGTGGCGCTCGCCCTTCCGAACGACCTCGTCGCCGGCCGCCTCCAGATGACCATGCTGGCGCAGATGATGAACGGCCAGGGGCGGATCGCGATCATCCGGGGGCCGGCGTCTCACTCCGCCTCGGCCCTGCGGACGCAGGGCGTCAAGGAGGTTTTGGCGGGCTTTCCCGGCATCACGGTCGTCGCGGAGGACGCTGCGGATTGGGACCGGACGCGGGCGGCGGCCCTCGTGGCGAAGTGGCTGGCCGGCGGCCAGAAGATCGACGCGATCGCCGCCAACAACGACGAGATGGCGCTCGGCGCCGCGGATGCCCTGGAGGCGGCCAAGATCCTTCCGGACCAGATCGTCGTCGGCGGCGTGGACGGGACGCGCGAAGGCCTGGAGGCGATGCATCGCAGACGGATCCATGTGACCGTCTTCCAGGATGCCAACCTGGAGGGCGGGCGCGCCGTCGACGATGCCGTCAAGCTGATCCGACGCGAACCGGTCCAGCAATACGATTGGATCCCCTTCGACCTCGTCACCGACCGGACACTGCCCCGCTATCTCAAGACCTTGGCTTGCGGTCCCTGCGCGCCCGAACCGCCGCGCGCAGACGGTCCGCCGGTCGCGCGGTAGACGACCGAGCCGGGATCGCCGGGACCGCCGACCTCGGCCACCTGCCCCGGGCTGGCGTGCGACCACGACCCACCCGGGGGGACTTCGACATGTTCCAAATTCTGACTGCTAGAGTGTAGCTGACGCATAAATTCGGGTGCCTCACACTATTCAACAGTGATTTCTTTCTATGATATTTGCAAAAATATAGACATAAACGAAATATGAGGATTGTTGGAACCGATCTCTTGCTGGCACGTACTGCAAGACAACGCTGCCTCGGAGACGGGATATCAGTTTGGCCGGGCAAAGACTTGCGCTTCGTCCCGTCCATGCGGCGAATTCGCAGCTTCTGATCGGACGATGGTGATGAGCATGAGCTATAGACTGGAAAATCCCGTCCACCCCGGCGGATATGTTCGTAGGAACGTCATCGAGCCACGGGATCTGACCGTCATGGATGCAGCCAGCCTTCTCGATGTGACGCGTCAGTCGCTGTCCGACTTCCTCAACGAGAAATCCGATCTGACCGCCGAACTGGCCCTGCGGATCGAGGCGGTGTTCGGAGTCGAGATGGACATGCTGATGGAGATGTAAACCCAATTGGACATCGCCCGCGCACGGAAGCGGTTTCCGAACATCCGGAGCGACCTGGCCGGTATGGCGCGAACCCATGCCGACGCGTCACAGACGCGGCCGGCCGATGCCGAACCCCTGACGATCGTCAGGCACCGGCACGCCGCCGCTTGAGCCCCGTCGCCTCGGACGGGCTTCCGGCATCCGAAGCTCCGCGTGACGCGGGGCTGACGGTAAGGCGCTCGCCAGGGACCGTCCCCGGGACTCAACGTGGCCGGGGAGGCGCCGTCCCCACCACTGGCTTCGATCGGATCGGGGCCCCTGTCCGGACGGAGGGGCGCCGCCCTTGGCGCCCCGGCGACGTGCGTGGCGTGACCTGCCGGGTGCCCTTGCGGCGAAGGCCGATTCGGGGCTGGTCGGAGAATGCGCCGGCATCGGACCCCCGTGCCTTTGCCGCTGCGCGCCCGCGATGCTACACGCGGGCGACCCCATCGTGACGGCACACCGCGATCCCGCGGCCGATGCGCCCGGACGCTCCGTCCGAAGCGGAGACGGGTTCTGGCGGAATCATGGCGACACGACCACCCCCACGCGGCGGCCCGAAGGGACGCAGGCCCCCGCCCGGCAAGTTCCAGGCAGACGGGCGCGCCCGCACCGGCCCCCGCACCAGCGCCCGCGATGCGGCCGAGCGCGCGGCCCGGAACCGCGGCGAGGATGCCGGCACGCGCGATCCCTGGACCGTGCAGGGCGCTCCCAAGAGCGCGCAGGGCACAGCCTCGCCCGCTGCGACCCGCAAGCCTCGCCCCGCGCCGGGCGGGCCGCCCGGCCGTGCCGCCGCGCCCGCGCGGAAGGCCTCGCCCCCGCCCGGGCCCAGACCGGCCGCTTCGCGACCGGGCCCTGCGGTTCCGGCCCCCGTCCCCGGCCCGACCCGGCGCCAGCAGCGCGCCGCCGCCCCCGCGCCCCGCGCCGCCGGGGTGCAGTC
>NZ_JAKSXX010000006.1 GCF_022829385.1 Methylobacterium sp. J-070
GCTCAGCCCCGGCTCGAAGCTGCTCGGCACCCCGCTCGTGCCCACCGTCTATCGCATCGACATGCGCGACCCCAACAGCCTGTTCGTCTCCCAGGCCTTCCGCATGCGCAACCGCGACCTGATCTACGTCTCAAACGCGCCTTTCGCAGAAGTCTCGAAGGTCCTCACCGCCTTCAGCGGCGTCACCGGGCCGGTGTCCTCGCTGGCCACCGCCTACGCGTACACGCGATAGGCTGCCGAGGGAGACCGGTGACCTTTGAGGCCGACGCCTCAAGGGCGGTCGGCCATACGCGCGGCGAGGCGCCTGCCGATCGTCGGCGGCACGCGGCATGACAAGTCACGGATCCCGACGAAACCAGCACCGGCCTCCGACGCGCTGCAGCCCGCGGCATGGCCGCAGGCGGGTGGCCGCAGGATAAAGCCGGTCAAGGCCGGAAGGCCGACCGGCGCATCGTCCTGAACCCGGGCACGCGACGAGGCCGCCCCGGCTGAAGGGCGCGAACGCAGAGGATCACGCGCTTAATGGTCTGGGCGCGGATCCCCCCCCTTGCGGGGAGGGATCAGGGGTGGGGGTGGCGCCGGATAAGGCTCGGCGGTGCCGTCTGCCCCCCCCACCTCCAACGCGTCCCCGCAAGGGGGAGGAGAGCGCGTCGCGCGTCGCGATCCGCATCAGACAGAAAACGCGCTGACGTATCTGGTCGCTGAACGTCGGCGGGGAACGCTCCCCGCCGCCGGGTTCCTCAGCCGCGCTTGGCGAGGAGCTGCTCGATCAGCGAGCCGCCCTTGTCGATCGCGGCCAGCTCCTCGGCCACGGCGTTCACCGTGTCGCGAATCTGGTCGGGCGTATGCTCGGAGGTCAGGAAGAAGCGGAGGCGCGAGGCCCGCTCCGGCACCGCCGGATGGATGATCGGCTGCACGTTGATGCCCCGGCGGAACAGCCGGTCCGACAGGGTGACGGCCTTCAGCGAGTCGCCGACGATGATCGGGACCACGGCGAGGCCGAGGCTGAAGCCGGTGTCGAGGCCGAGCTTCTTGGCAGTCGCCAGGAACAGGGTCCCGTTCTGGCGCAGGCGCTCGACCCGCTCCGGCTCGGCATGCATCACGGCAAGGGCCGCCTCGGCGGCGGCGGCCAGCGGCGGCGACATGCCGACGCTGTAGACGAAGCCGCCGGCCGAGTGCTTCAGGTACTCGATCAGCGCGATCGGGCCGCAGATGTAGCCGCCACAGGTCGAGAGCGTCTTCGACAGCGTGCCCATCCAGATGTCGACCTCGTTGGGGTCGACACCGCAATGCTCGAACAGGCCCGCACCGGTGCGGCCGGTGACGCCGAGACCGTGGGCCTCGTCGACCATCAGCCAGGCGTCGTAGCGCTTCTTGAGGGCGACGAGGCCCGCGAGGTCCGGCGCGTCGCCGTCCATGCTGTAGAGGCCTTCGACGACGATCAGCGCCCGGCGGTGCTCGTGGCGGGTGGCCTGGAGCAGGCTCTCCAGGGCGTCGAGATCGTTGTGCGCGAAGGAGCGCCGCTGGGCGCCCGAAAGCTGCGCGCCGGTCACGATGCTGTTGTGGGACAGGGCGTCGTGGAAGATCACGTCGCCGGCTTCCAGCAGGGCGCCGATGGTGGTCACGTTGGTGGCGTGGCCGCTCACCATCACGACGCAGCCCTCGGAGTGGTAGTGCTTGGCCAGCGCCTGCTCGAGGCTGATGTGCCCCGGCCGCTCGCCGGCGACCACCCGGCTCGCCGACGCGGAGGTGCCGTAGGCGTCGATCGCCTCGCGCGCCGCGTTGCTCACCCGCGGATGGCCGTTGAGACCGAGGTAGTCGTAGGACGAGAAGTTGGTGAAGCTCTTCTGGTCGATCCGGGTGGTCGCACCGGCCTTGGCGTCGTGGACGCGGAAGAACGGGTTGCCCAGGCCGATCAGATCGGCCGCCTGCCGCTGCAGCTTCAGCTCCCGGTAGCCCGGCAGATTCTCGAAGTTCTGGGCCGCCGACTTGCCGACGGGGGAGGCCGCCTTGGCGGGGGCCGGGCGCGGGGTCGCGCGCCCGAGCCGGTTGGTCACGAAGCCGGCGAGCGCCGCGCGCCCGCCGTCAGGCCGTGCCGTATCGGTCATGAGTGGGTCTCTTTGATCTCGCTGGACGTCTGCTCGATGAGTTCCCGGAGCGGCGCCATCATCTGCGCATCGATCTCACCACCGATGTGCTTCGAGACGAGACTCATCGCGACACCGGCCGCCTCGTCCATGGGGGCGGAAACCGCCTGAATTAAGGACTCCGACAGCTCGTTGACGGTCATGCCCGAGGAGAGGCCCGCGGGCGGCGCGTCGAGGGCGAAGCGCTCCTGCAGGCTGGCGCCGAGTTCGACGCCCATCAGCGAATCGAGGCCGATCTCCGAGAGCTGACGCACGCGGCTGATGTCGTCCTTCGGCAGGCGCAGGATGCGGGCGATGTCCTCGACGATCGCGTCCGACACGGTCTTGCGGACCGTATCGAGGTCGCCCCCCTTCAGGAGCGCCGCGATGCTGATCGCCTGGACGCCGCCGGCCTCCGCCTGCTGGTCCGATCCGAGTTCGGCGTAGCTCGGCGAGCGCATGGTGGCGAGCCGCTCGCGCGCCTTGCCCCAGTGCATCGCCGCGATGCCGATCACCGCCTCGTCCGGCGACGTGCCCTGGCTCTCCAGCGCCTCGGCCATCAGGTCGAGGCAGCGGCGCGCCTCCATCGGGGTGACGCCGACGCGGCCGGCGAGGCCTTCCATGACCGCCTTGTTGCGGGCGAGCATGCCGACATCGCCGATGGCGCCCCAGGCCACCGCCAGCGCGGGCAGGCCGCGGCGGCGGCGCTGCCGGGCCAGGCCTTCCATGAAGCCGTTGGCGGCCACGTAGGAGCCCTGACCGGGATTGCCGATGAAGGTCGTCGCCGAGGAGAACAGGACGAAGTAGTCGAGGCTCCGGTCACGGGTGGCAGCGTCGAGATGCTGCGCGCCGATGACCTTCGGGCCGATCACCGCGTCGAGCGCCGCGGCGTCGATGTTGCTGATCAGGCCGTCCTGGAGCACCGCGGCGGCGTGGAGCACGCCGGCGAGCTTCTTCCCGCCCCGCTCGATCTCCGCGAGCAGGCGGTCCACCGACGAGCGGCTGGTGATGTCGACGGCCTTGGCCTCGACGGTCACGCCCCGCGCGGTCAGCTCCGCGACGATCGCCTTGGCCTCGTCGGTGGCCGCGCCCTTGCGGCCGGCGAGCACGAGGTGCTTGGCGCCCCGGTCGATCAGCCAGCGCGCCGCCTCCAGGCCGAAGCCGCCGAGGCCGCCGGTGAGCAGGTGGACGCCCTCCGCCGAGACCGTGAACGGCTTAGCCGTGTCCTTCATGATCGTGCCGGCCTTCGGCGGGCTGATCACGATCTTCCCGATGTGACCCGATTGCTGCATCAGCCGGAACGCGTCCGAGGTCTCGGCCGCCGTGAAGGGCTGATAGGGCAGGGGCTTGAGGCCGCCGTCGTTGAACAGCGCCATCACCTCGCGGAACATCCGCGCGCCGTCGTCGCCCTGGTGCTGGATCACCTGGTCGAGGTCGACGCCGAAGTAGCTGAGGTTCCGCCGGAACGGGCGCAGGCCGATATGGGTGTTGGCGACGTAGTCGCGCTTGCCCAATTCGACGAACCGGCCGAACGGCCGCAGGGCGTTGAGCGAGCGCTCCATCGCCTCGCCGAACAGGCTGTTCAGCACGATGTCGACGCCGTCGCCGGTGATCGCCCGGACCTCGTCCACGAAGGCGAGCGAGCGGGAGTCGAGCACGTGCTCGGCACCCAAAGCCTTCACCAGGGCTCGCTTCTCGCGGGAGCCCGCCGTGGCGATGACCCGGGCACCCTTGAGCTTGGCGATCTGCAGGGCCGCGAGGCCGACGCCGCCCGCGCCGCCATGGACCAGAACCCACTCGCCGCGCCGCATCCGGGCGCAGGAGACGAGGCCGTAATAGGCGGTGAGGAACGCCACCGGCACGGTGGCGGCCGCCATCGGGTCGAGGCCCTGCGGCATCGGCGCGACGACGAGGTCGGGCACCACGATGTGGGTGGCGAAGCCCGACTGGGCGAAGGCGACGACCGGATCCCCGACCTTGAAGCCCTTCACCCCCGGACCGACGGCCGTAACCCGGCCGGCGCATTCGAGGCCGAGCCGCGGGCCGGCGAAACCGTCCTCCAGGATCTCCTCGGGGAGCATCGAGAGCGCCCAGAGCACGTCGCGGAAGTTGAGGCCGGTGGCCTCGACCGCGATCTCCATCTCGCCCTTGCCGGGGGCGCGGCGCTCGGCCGGGCCCCAGATCATCTCGCTGAGGCCGCCGGTGTTGCTGCGCTCGAGCCGCGCCGCCTCCGCCGGGACGGCGTCCGCCGGATCCCGGTGCCGCGGCCGGCCGGCATGGAAGCGCACGACCTGCGTCCGCTCGTCGTCCAGCACGATCTCGGTCTCCGGGGTGCCGGAGAGGATGAGGTCGCGCAGCCGCTCGGAGGCGCGCTTCGACGACATCTCGGGGGAGAGATCGATGCGGCGGACGTCGAGGTTCGGGGCCTCGTTGGCGAGGGTCCGGGAGAAGGCCCAGACGCCCGCCTCGATGTTGGTGGTCTGTCCGCCGCGGTCGCGGGTGGCGCCCGGCGCCACGACCCAGAGCCGGGTCTGGCGGGCGCCGAGATGCTCGATGCAGCGCTTCAGGCTGAGGCAGCGGTCGCGCAGCCGCTCGGCCGCCTCGCCGCCGCGGGTGAAGGCGCCGGCCAGGAACACCACCGTGTCGGGGGTCTCCTTCTCCAGCTCCATCAGCGACGTCTCGGAGTCGAGGATGATCGACACGTGGACGCCGCCCGCGACCAGCAGGGTCGCCAGGGAGGAGGCGGTCTCGGCCGCGAACTCGTCGTCCGAGCCGATCACGAAGGCAAAGCTCTGCGTCGGCGCCGGGCCCGGGCGCACCGGTGCCTCGGCGGTGAGGAGCAGGTCGTCGCCGTTGGCGGAGGCCGCCCGCTCGACCTCGACCTTGACGAGGCCGTGGGCGCTCAGCGTCCGCTGCCAACCCTCGATATCCTCCAGGCGACCGACAGGCATGCCGTCGACCGCCGCCTCGAACCAGCCCGCGGTGAGGCCGAACACGAGGTCGCGGAACAGGGACGCGCCCGGCTCGACGGCCACCAGCAGGCCGCCGGTGGCGAGCGCCCCGGCCAGCTGGCCCGGCAGCGCCCGGTCGCCGCGATGCAGGCTGGCGGAGGCCAGGATCAGATCGAAGCTCGCGGGGGCGAGTTCCTCGGCGGTCTCGACCACGGCGGCGGCGCGGCCGAGGGACAGGCGGGCGCGCTCGGCGAGCCTGCGGTCCGTCTCGAACACCGTCAGCCGGGCCTCGGCGGCGGCCGCGTAGGTCGCAGCCTGGGCCGAGAGCGGGCCGAAGCCGACCTGGAGGATCCGCAGCGCCCGCTCCCGCGGCAGCTGCGTGCGGCTCCGCTCGATCAGGTTGGCCACCACATCGGCGGCGTGGCGGGCGGTGGCCGACCGGAGCACGAAGGCGTCGATGGCGCCCTGCGGCAGGCTCGGGGCGTCGGTCAGCGCGCCGGCGAGCAGGCGGTCGACCAGCGCGCCCACGTCGGCGATCAGCACGAGTTCGGCCGAGAGGTCCGGGTGATCACCCGCGATCCAGCGCATGATCTCGTCCGGCGCCGGAAGCGCGGAGCCGTCGCCCAGCGTCCAGTTCTCCCCGGCCCGCTCGGCGAGGCCGCTGCTCTCCAGGGCGTAGAGGGCGTTCAGCAGCCAGGGGCGCAGGGCCTCGGGCACGCGCCGGTCGGCGACCGAGACGGTCTCGCCCTGCGCCAGGCCGGCGGCGAGGCGGTAGGCCAGCGAGGTCGCCCAGCCCTCGAGCAGCAGGTGCCCCGGCGACAGGGCGGCATCGGCCGGTCCCTTCGCCTCCACGGTCAGCGGCCGCAGGCGCGCGGCCACGCTCGGCCGGCGCTCCATCGGGATCGCGGTCGGCTCGGTGGCGAGTTCCGGCATCTGCGAGATCGCGAAGGCCGAGAGGTCGCCGCCGGCCTTGGCGCGCAGGGCCTGGAACCGGCCCTCGCGGATCGTGGCGATGATCGCGCCCTCGGCGTCGAGCAGGGTGAAGTCCGCCAGGATCGAGCGCTCGTTGCAGCGGCGCGTGCGGATGATCGACCGGGCGATCACCGCGCCGGGGCGCAGCATCCGCACCTCGCCGAAGCGCACCGGGATGTAGGCCTTGCCGCCGTTCTCGCCGAGCAGGTCGGCGAACAGCAGGATCAGCCCGTGGAAACAGGCGTCCAGCCGGTTCGGCACGAGCGCGTAGCGGGTGTCGGGCTCGGCCGGGAGCAGGTCGGACACGATGGTCGCGTCGTCCAGCCGGGCGCTCATCGCCACCTGCTGGAAGCTCGGGCCGAACCCGAGTCCCGAGGCGAGGGCCCTGGCGTAGAGCGCATCGCCGGTCAGGACGTGGTCGCCGGCGGTCTCGAAGCTGAAGCCGTTGAGCTCCGGCGCCCTGGGCGCCGAGAACGTGCCCTCCACGATCTTGGCCTGGGCGTGGATCTGCCAGGGGGTCTGGGTCAGGCGCGGGCGGCTGAGAACCTGGATGCCGTTCCCGGTCCCCGACAGGCGCACCGCGACCTCGCGCAGGGCGTCCTCGGCGAACACCATCGGCGCGACGATCTCGAAGTCGGCGAGCACCACCTCGTCGTCGCGCAGGGCCTCGCGGACGCAGGCGAGCGCCATCTCGACGAAGCCGGCGCCGGGCATGATCACCTGCCCGTCGACCTTGTGGTCCTCCAGTTCGGGCACGGTGGCCGGATCGACGAAGCCGTGCCACTCCAGGCCGTCCACGGTGGTCCGCGAGCCGATCAGGGGGTGGTACGGGCGCGGGCTCATGGCGCCGACGCTCTCGACGGTGTCGCCGAGCCGGAACGGCCGGCGCTGCCACGGGTAGGTCGGCAGGCGCACGGCGCCCTTCGGCGCGTCGCCGAACAGCACGGCCTCGTCGACCTGCGCACCCTGCACCAGGGCGGCGCTCACGGCCTTGGCGATCGGGTCGCCGCCCGACGCCTTGCGGTGCATCACCCCGACGGTGGCGGTCTCGATGCCGAGCGGCTCGACCGCGTCGCCGACATGGGACATCAGGGTCGCGCGCGGGCCGACCTCGACGAAGACGCGGGCGCCGCGGCGGGTGGCGTCCTGCACCGCCTCGCAGAAGCGCACCGGCTCGCGGATGTTGCGCCACCAGTAGGAGGCGCCGAAATGTGCGCCGTCCAGCACGCTGCCGGTTACGGTGGAGACCATGGCGGTCGCGCCGGCCCGGGCCTTCAGCCCGGCGAGGTCGCGCAGCAGCGGCTTCTCGGTGGGGTCCATCAGCCTTCCGTGGAAGGCGTAGGCAAGGTCGAGCTTGCGGCCGCGCCGGCGCTTGCGCGACAGCGCCTTGAGGGCGGCGTCGATGTCGGCCACCGGCCCGGCGACCGTGACCGCCTTCGGGCTGTTGTAGGCGGCGATGTCGAGGCTCGGGTAGTCCTTGAGGAAGGCCTCGACCTCCTCCGCCGGCATCAGCAGCACCGCCATGGTGCCCTGGCCGTGGGTCGTCTCCTGGTGGTGGCTGCGATAGTAGATGACCCGGACCGCGTCCTCCAGGCTCAGGATCCCGGCGGCCTCGGCGGCCGCGATCTCGCCCACGCTGTGGCCGAGGACATAGGACGGAACCAGACCTTTGGCCTTGAGGGCCGCCGTGGAGGCGCTCTCGATGGCGAAGATCAGCGGCTGCGACACGCTGGTGAGGACGAGGCGCTCGTCGAGGTCGTCGGCGTAGAGGGCCGCCTTCAGCGACCAGTCCGAATAGGTCTGGAACAGGCTGTCGATCCGGTCGAAGGCGGCCCGGAAGGTCGCGTTCTCCTCGTAGGCCTCGCGGCCCATGCCGGCCCACTGGCTGCCGTTGCCGGAATAGACGAAGGCCACCTCGGCGACGCGGTCGACCGCGGTGCCGGTGAGCGCGTCCTGGCTGTCCTCGCCCTCGCCGACCGCCCGCAGGACGGCGGCCACATCGGTCTTGCCGTCGAGGGAGACGGCGAGGCGGGCGGGCATGCGCTCGCGGCGGTGCGCGACCGCGGCGGCCAGGGTGGCGGCCTGGGCGGGCTCGGCCTCGAGACGCTCGGCGTAGTCCAGCGCCAGCTCGTTCAGCGCCGCCCGGCTCTGGGCCGAGAGGAGCAGCACCTGCGCGGCGGGCTCGGGGGCCGAGTCGGCGGCCCTGGCCCAGGCCGGAGCGTCGGTGATGACGACGTGGGCGTTGGTGCCGCCGAACCCGAACGAGTTCACACCGGCGAACCGCTCGCGCGATCCGCGGGCGATCGGCAGGGCCTCGCGGACGACGCGCAGGTTCAGATCGTCGAAGGGGATGTCGGGGTTGAGCTCGGCCGCGTGCAGCGACGGCGGCACGAGATCATGCTCCAGAGCCAGCGTCGCCTTCATCAGGCCGGCGAGGCCGGAGACCGGCTCGGTGTGGCCGATGTTGGTCTTGATCGAGCCGATCGGCAGCGGCGCCTGCCGGCCGCGGCCGAGCTTCGAGCCGATGGCCGAGGCCTCGATCGGGTCGCCCACCGGCGTGCCGGTGCCGTGCGCCTCCATGAAGGCGAGGTCGTCGAGCCCGATCTCGGCCTCGCGATAGACCTTCTCCAGCAGGGCGCCCTGGGCGTAGCCCGAGGGGAGGGAGATGCCGGTGGTGCGCCCGTCCGAGTTGATGCCGGAGGCCGCCACCACGGCGCGGACCGTGGCGCCGTTGCGCCGGGCGGCCTCGGCCGATTGCAGCACGAACACCACGCCGCCCTCCGAGCGCACGTAGCCGTCGGCGTTCTTCGAGAACGCCTGGCACAGGCCGGTGCGCGAGAGCATCTGCGCGCTGGAGAAGCAGATGAAGTTGAACGGGCTCGCCAGCACGTTGACGCCGGCGACCACGGCGGTGTCCACGCGGCCCGACCGGATCGCCTGCACGGCGTTGTCGAAGGCCACCAGCGAGGACGAGCAGGCGGTGTCGACCGTGAAGCTCGGGCCCTTCAGGTCGAAGATGTACGAGATGCGGTTCGAGATGATCGAGAGCGTGTTGCCGGTCGCCGCGTAGGCGTCGCCCGACGGCGCGTCGAGGATGCGCAGGTTGCCGTAATCGAGGGAGGAGGCACCGACGAACACGCCGATGTGGCTGCCGGCCACGCTCGACGGACGCAGGCCCGCATCCTCCAGGGCCTCCCAGGTCAGCTCCAGCAGCATCCGCTGCTGCGGATCCATCTGCTCGGCCTCGCGGGGCGAGATGCCGAACACCGCCGGGTCGAACGACCAGACGTCGTCGATGACGCCCGCCGCCCAGGTGTAGCTCTTGCCGCGCTCGTGGGCGCGCGGGTGCGCGAACCGCTCCAGGGAGAAGCGGTCGGCCGGCACCTTGCTGACGGCGCAGCGTCCCTCGGAGAGGAGTGACCACAGCCCGTCCACGCTGGGGGCCCCGGGCAGTCGGCATGCGCGTCCGACGATCGCAATGTCTGTACGTTGTGTCACGTTCGGTTCGCACACGCTCGTTATCGGAAGTCGGCTCGGCTCTCGACGAGTGAGTACCCTGTCCCCCCTTACTGTGGCACCATTGCGGTGTCCAACCAGCCCGGACGCGAGGTCATCCCTGCGTGACGAAATTGCCGGAGGCTGTGACATGTATTCATCAGACGCTAATCCAGTGCCGGCGTTCAGAAGGCCAAGATTGAATGGTTCGACCGCCTGTTGAGACGCTCGGACGATCATCAGAAAGCCACAGTTGCGCCACCGCGGCGGAATGCCGTCTAGCGGCGTAGGATCCCGGCGCGAAGGAGATCTTCAGGGGGCGGGGCTGATCCGACGCGCCTGACCTGTGGATGCGGTCCGGGTCCCGCCCTCCCGGATCCGCCCGACGCCGCAATAGCTGAACCCGTGCCGCGCCGCGCTTTCGGGATCGTAGACGTTGCGCAGGTCGACCAGCACGGGGGCCGGCCCGTCGGACGCCATGGTCTCCCGCAACCGGCCGAGGTCGAGGGCGCGGAAGGCGTTCCACTCGGTGACGATCACGAGGGCGTCGGCGCCCTCGGCGCAGGCATAGGCGTCCTCCGCGTAGGCGACGTCGGGCATCAGGGTCCGGGCGTGGCCCATGCCCTCCGGATCG
>NZ_JAKSXX010000016.1 GCF_022829385.1 Methylobacterium sp. J-070
CACGAACGTGCGCAACACTGCCTCGCCGTACAGGCGACGCGGGCTGGTGCCCGCACACCGCTGCCTCGTGCCATTCACGAGCTTCAGCGAGAACGAGAAGGCCGCGGACGGCTCGCGCCCGCCCGTGTGGTTCGCCCTGACGGAGGATCAGCCCCTCACCTGCTTCGCAGGCATCCTGGTCGCGGGCTGGCAGAGCGTGCGGAAGGTGAAGAACGGTGAGACGACGGACGACCTGTATGCCTTCCTGGCGACCGAGCCGAACGCCGAAGATGGTGCGGTTCACCCGAAGGCGATGCCGGTGATCCTCACGAGCCGGAGGAGTGGGCGACGTGGCTGTCGGCACCCTGGCCGGAGGCGAATAATCTCCAGCGGCCGTTGGCCAACGATGCCCTGGTCGTCGTAGCCCATGGCGCGCGCCGGGACGGGGGAGCGGACGATATGGATTAGCGGCTCGCTGATTCTCCCGCGGGTCGCAACGCTGGCTCCTCGTCAGCGATCGCCCGCAGAGCTTCCAAGGCTCGCTGCCGCCCCTCCGCCGTCCTGATCCTTGACCAGAGGTACAGGCACCCATCCGCATTGACGGGCAGGCTGCCGGTGAAGAAACGTTCGACGGGCACGCCGAGCGCATCGGCGATCCGTTGCAGAGTGGCCCGATCGGGCTCAGCGGATCTTGCCATGATGAGGTAGAAAATTATCCCGATAAAAATCGTTCCATAAATTCTTGTTCTCAAGCTCATCAGCATTGAGACAGGGCGAAGCCTATTCGACACACCCGGCAAAGCGGGAGTATGTATGGCATCTGGCGCCCGGGCTTCAGCGTCACCGTGAGACCGAAGCCAAGGAGCGCCGAGGAAGATCTTCGTCACGAAGGCGGACGGTGGGGTGACCTACGTCAGCCCCGAATGGACGGCGTTCACCGGGCAATAAGCGACTGAGGCCGTCGAACACGGCTGGCTCGCCTACTCGTCTAGCAGCCGTTGGAATTGCTCGATGCCGTCACCGGCATGACCCTCTCGCTTG
>NZ_JAKSXX010000021.1 GCF_022829385.1 Methylobacterium sp. J-070
CACCCTGGACGTGAACGGCGTCACCCTGGCCAACGCCCTGACCCTCGCGGGCTATGGGGCGAACGGTATCGGCGCACTGACCGGCACGGGCGCGGCCGGGATCTCCGGCGCCGTGACGCTCTCCGGCAACGCAGGGCTCGGCGGCACCGGCACCCTGACGGTCTCGGGCGCGATCGGCGACGGCGGCCACGGCTACGCGCTGGACAAGGTCGACACCGGCACCGCCATCCTGACCGGCGCCAACACCTATTCAGGCGGCACCACAATCTGGAACGGCACGCTCAGCGCTACCAACCTCGCCGCGCTCGGCACCGGCGCTGCGACGGTCGTGAGCGGCGCCACCCTGGACGTGAACGGCGTCACCCTGGCCAATGCCCTGACCCTCGCGGGCTACGGATCCGACTATCAGGGCGCGCTGACCGGCACCGGCAGCGCCGGTGTCTCCGGCGCCGTGACGCTCGCGAACGACGCTTCGCTCGGCGGCACCGGCACCCTGACCCTGTCGGGCGTGATCGGCGACGGTGGCCACGGCTACGCGCTGTCCAAGGTCGGCGGCACCGGCACCGTGATCCTGACCGCCGCCAACACCTACTCGGGCGGCACCACGGTTTGGAACGGCACGCTGAGCGCCGCGAACGCCGCCGCGCTCGGCACCGGTGTGGCCACCGTCTGGCGCGGCGGCACCCTGAACGTGAACGGCGTCACCCTGGCCAACGCGCTGTCCCTCGCGGGTTCCGGGGCCAGCGGTACCGGCGCGCTGACCGGCACCGGCATCGCCGGTGTCTCCGGCGCCGTGACGCTCGCGAGCGCCGCTCTGCTCGGCGGCACCGGCACGCTGACCGTCTCGGGCGCCATCGGCGACGGCGGCAACCGCCACGGGCTGTACAAGGTCGACACCGGCACCGCGGTCCTGACCGCCGCCAACACCTACTCGGGCGGCACCAACATTTGGAACGGCACGCTGAGCGCCGCGAACGCCGCCGCGCTCGGCACCGGTGTGGCCACCGTCTTGAACGGCGGCACCCTGGACGTGAACGGCGTCACCCTGGCCAACGCCCTGACCCTCGCGGGCTATGGGGCGAACGGTATCGGCGCACTGACCGGCACGGGCGCGGCCGGGATCTCCGGCGCCGTGACGCTCTCCGGCAACGCAGGGCTCGG
>NZ_JAKSXX010000022.1 GCF_022829385.1 Methylobacterium sp. J-070
TCAGGGCATCATCACGCCGTTGACCACGTGGATGACGCCGTTCGACTGCATGACGTTCGGGATCGTCACCGTGGCGGTGTTGCCCTTCACGTCGGTCACGTAGACCTTCTTGCCCTGCGCCGAGACGCCGAGCGGCTCGCCCTCGACGGTGGTGAGCTGGTTCTGCCCGTCCCCCTTCTTGGCGAGGGCCATCAGGTCCCTGGCCGTGTAGACGCCCGGGACCACGTGGTAGGTCAGGATCTTGGTCAGCGTCGCCTTGTTCTGCGGCTGCACGAGGCTCTCCACCGTGCCCGCGGGCAGCTTGGCGAAGGCCGCGTTGGTGGGCGCGAACACGGTGAACGGACCCGGGCCGCTCAGGGTGTCGACCAGGCCCGCGGCCTTCACGGCGGCGACCAGGGTGGTGTGGTCCTTCGAATTGACCGCGTTCTCGACGATGGTCTTGTTGGCGTACATCGGCGCGCCGCCGACCATCGGGTTCTTGGC
>NZ_JAKSXX010000032.1 GCF_022829385.1 Methylobacterium sp. J-070
GTGCCGTCTGCACCTCGATCTGGCGCAGCTTCAGCACCACCTGCTCCGCGCTCGTCTTCTGACCTCGCCGCATGTCCGACTCCTTCGATCCTGGCTGATCCTCTCAATCAGCCCGGTCCAAAGCCAGCCGGTCAGGTCAAATCCTACTGGCTGCACCTCTCCACGGGAAAAAAGAACTAAGGAAGAGTTCATGGCCTACAGCATCACAGACGGTGTAAAAGTGTATGAAGGCTATCGAATAGCTGCCTATAAAGCTTCGGATATCAGACTTAGAGCAGGTTGTAAGCTTCGAAAATATTAAAATAGATCTATGGCATCTCGAATGAGATTTGATGGCAGTCCGGGATCGTTCCGTCCCGGTATGACCTAGGTCGAACGCGGTGGACAGTATGAGCCAGGGCGTCGATGACGTTGTGGGGATGGTTGGCGGGGGCTCGTTCACCGGAAAACTCTGATCGCTGGACGATCGCCTTACATACCGGTGGTAAACATCCTAGATCCCAGATCTTGGACGACGGTCGTCACGGAGTGCTTCAGTCCGGCGAACAGCGCCCAGAGGTATAACGTCGCAGAATAAGCGCTGGCGAGAGGCAGAGCACATCGGATCCCGTACTCGTAGATCCGATCGAGAAGTGATCGAGGACTAGCGGTCCTCATGGGTCAGCAAACGCTACCTTCTTCAAGCACGCTGCAACCATCGACGGACAGGCCTCAACGTATGCAGGATCAAGGACTTCCTGACGAGCTTCGACCGTCGCAGGATACTGATGAGCGGATCAAGGCGTGGCGTTCAGCGATCGTCGGGAACGCGACTCCTGAAGGTCGCTCGTTCAACCGTTGAACGAGGGCGTCACCTCGAACGCCTCTCGCCCTATCGCGTTCTGCGCGGGCACACATACAAGCTTGACCATTTCAGGTTGAAACGTCACCCATAGCGTCAAGCTTCGGCAAAGCGTTCACAACGACGATCGAACGGGTCTGCCCGGGAGGTGCAACATGAGCCGCGTCGAGTTCGATTCTACGAAAAAGCCTCTCGACGAACTACTGCGCAAAGCGGCTGAGGGCCTGATCCAGCTTCCAGACTTCCAACGCGGTTGGGTTTGGGACGACGAGGGCATCCGTGGCCTGCTAGCCTCGATCTCGCGTGCTTTCCCAGTTGGAGCGCTGATGACCCTTCAGACAGGTGGCGAGGTGCGCTTCAAGCCCCGCACCGTCGAGGGAGCGCCGAAAGCCAGCGCGACGCGAGATCCCGAAAGCCTTCTGCTCGACGGCCAGCAGCGCATCACCTCGCTCTACCAAGCCACCATGCGTCGCGAGGTCGTCGAAACACTCAACTCCAAGCGCCAGCGCATCAAGCGCTGGTACTACATCGACATGAAGGCTGCCCTCGATCCCAATCTCGACCGCGGCGAGGCCATCGTCGGCGTACCCGAGAGCAAGATTGAGACGCGCAACTTCGGCCGCGACGTAGTCCTCGACCTAACCACGCCCGAACGGGAGTATGAGGCCATGCTGTTCCCCGTGAACCGCATCTTCGACGACCGCGAGTGGCAGCACGGGTTCGAGGACTTCTGGCTCGACCGCGATGACCGGGACAAGCGCGGCTTCTACCGCGACTTCTACGACAAGGTGCTCACCGCCTTCTCGCGGTACCAGATGCCGGTGATCGAACTTGGACGTGGCACAAGCCGTGAAGCGGTCTGCCTCGTGTTCGAGAAGGTCAACACAGGCGGCAAGAAACTCGACGCCTTCGAACTCCTAACCGCCATCTTCGCTACCGACGAGTTCGATTTGCGCCAGGACTGGCTTGGCACATCAGAGGCGCCCGGCCGCCAGAAGCGGCTGGCCAAGCACAACGTCCTGTCGCAGGTCCAACCAACCGATCTGCTTCAGGCAGTGTCTCTGCTGCATTCGGCCGGTCGCCGAAGAGCGCATATTGCAGGCAGCGCAGCGGGCGACCCGCCGCCGGTCATCTGTACCCGCGACGCGATTCTCAACTTACCACTGGCCGCCTACCGCGAGCATGCGCCGAAGGTCGAGGCTGGGTACGAGCGCGTCGCCCGTTTCCTGCGGGCGCAGCGAATCCACTGGTTCAAGGACGTTCCATACACCACACAACTGGTACCGCTGGCTGCGATCCTGACAGCGATCGGCGACCGCTGGGAGGAGGAGGCCGCACGTCGCAAACTCACGCGCTGGTACTGGTGCGGGGTGTTCGGCGAACTCTACGGCTCAGCCGTCGAGACGCGCTACGGCAAGGACCTTTGGGAGGTGCCCGCCTGGATCGATGGCGGCCCGGAACCGACCAGCGTCCGGGACGCCGTGTTCCGTGCCGACCGGCTCGACACCATGACCTCGCGGCTCTCGGCCGCCTACAAGGGGGTGCATGCCCGCCTGATGCGCGAGGGCGCCCGCGACTTCCGTTCGGGGCAGAACTACGACGACACGGTGTACTTCGAGGATGCTGTGGACATCCACCACGTGTTCCCGCGGGCGTGGTGCGAGAAGAACGGCGTGCCGCGGGCGCGCTACGACACCATCGTCAACAAGACGCCGCTGACGGCCAAGACGAACCGCATCATCGGCGGCTCGGCGCCGTCGCGTTACCTGGGCGCGCTGCGCGAGGCGGGCTCGATCAGTGGCGACGCGGCGCTTGACGAACTCGTGGCCAGCCATGCGATCGACCCAGCCCTGCTGCGGGCGGACGACTTCGACAGCTTCTACGCCGCGCGGCGCGAGCGGCTGCTCGGGCTGATCCAGGAGAGCATGGGCCACAGTGTGTACCGCGGTGCCGGAGCCGACGAGACGCCAGGGCCTGTCATCGACGAGGAGGACGACAACCGAGAAGCCTTCCCGCAGGCGGCGGAGTAGCCGCCGGAGGCGAACGAGCGTCGGCCGCGTCTCAGCGGAAACCCCGCGCCTTGCGCGCCGCGTCGTAGGCCACGTTGATGCGCTTCGATTCCTCCTCGGCCAGGACTCGCAGCTTCGGCCCGAGGCTGGCGACGCGATCCGAGTGGTAGCCCTTGATCGCCTCGCGATAGGCGGTCTTGATCTCCGCTTCGGAGGCGGTAGCCGAGACACCGAGGACCTCGTGCCACGGTGGCTCAGGCGGCTGCCGTGCCTCCTCCCGTCGCTCGGATTGTCCCCCGTCGCGCGTGGTCTCCGAACGGTCCGTCTCGAAGTAGTCGTCGGCGTCGGTGTGGGGCGACCACTTCGCTTCGAGGTGCAGCCACCCCCGCGCTCGGTCATCGTCGATCCGATCCGGCAGCCGACGACGATGCACCCGCAACGCTACGGCGAAGGTCGCGTAGGCGAGCAGGGACGCACCGACCATTGGGCTGATCAAAACCCGCGACGGCAGCGGGTCCCAGAGCAGCACATCCTGCGCAGCGTAGGCCGCGTCAGGTCGCGCGAGCGACCAGACGTACAGGACGACGGTTGCGATGCCGAAGGCCACGACGGCGTGCAGGATCGAGAGCTTGACGGCGTAGCGCCGCGTCCAAAGTTCGAACCCGGAGCGCCACTCCGGCAGGCCGCTACCGACGTCGAAACGTGTCTCTCGGATCGCGTCCTCGATCCGCAGCACCGCCGCCTCAGCCTCATCAAGGCTGGCGTTCAGTTCCCGGCCGAGCCGACCGCGCGTGTCGAAGCGGGTCTCACCACTTCCCCTCGTCAGGTGCAGGCCCTCGCGCGAGCCGCGGTCGTGTTGGTCGCGATGGCGCATTGCCCAGTGCTGCTGCTGGCCGAGGAGTTTTGCCACCATGCGCGAGGCCGCCGCATCGTCGAAGTCGCCCGGGTCCGGCAGGGCTGGTGATCGACCGTCGACCTCACGCAAAATGACCAAGGTGATACCGGCTGCCAGCGGCAAGGCGTAGAAGGCCGCTGTGACGGCAAACTGGAAAAGGAAGGTGACGACGGCGACGATCGCGCTGAACGCCATCACCACCAGGGCAAGGATCAGCCCGAGGCCGCCGTCACTCGCTTCCTTCTTTCGACGCGCCATCGATCGCGCTCAAGCCTTCGGAGAGAGGGCGCCGCCGAGCAGCGCCAGGAGACCGAGGTAGAAGGCCGCGCTGTAGACGTATGTCATCAGCGGGCTGCGGGCGTGCCGGGTCTCGGACAGGATCGCGCCGTAGCGCCCTGACGGGAACATGTAGATCAGCCACTGAATCGCGAGGCCGGGCAGCAGCAAGCGCTTCCATGGCCGGTCGAGCTTGATCTGGGGTAGATTCTCTCGTTGCCAGTCCATCACACGGCAGTCCCATCCCCAGGTCTATGGGCTTCCGCCCGTTTCCTCCGTGGGCCCCAAGCCAACCGGCCGGTGATCAGCCCGATGCGTCGGGCGAAGAGGGTGGCGGTAAACACCCATGCGATGGCCCACCAGACCGCTTGCAACAGCAGCGAAACGATGCCGCCGAGTAGAAGGGCGGCCGAGCCGAGCAGCTTGAGCACGGCGCGGGTTCGCCGACCCATCACCTCGGTCAACCGCCGGATCTTACCCATCTCCGCCGCATCGCGCGCCAAGTTCAGCGCCTGGGCGGCGCCGCGCTGTCCAAGGCGCGCTTCGACCGCGAGGGTGTCCTCGCCAAGGCGCGTCAGGGTTCGCAAGGCGTCCGGCCGGATCGACGCCTGTGCGGCCCGGCGCGCTGCCGACAGGTCGAGGGTGCGGGCAGCAGCCACCGCTTCCTTGAGGGAGGCTGGATTCACGACCTCGCGCGTCATCCCGATCAGCTTCTCGACCAACTCGCGCGATAGGAGACCGGCCTTCCTGGCCCCCTTGAGGAAATCCAGACCCTTCACGACCGGTACCTTGGCGGCGGCGCTCGTCCCCCCGCTCGGAAGCAGCGAGGCGACCGTGACGCCGGTCAGCGCGACGCCCGCCGTGGATAGGCCGAGCACGAAGGTGTCGTAGGGCTCACCCCGATAGAGTTTGTTGCCCTCCTGCCAGAGGTCGCGGAGATCCCCGACGCCGACGAGATCGGCCGCGAACGAGCCCGCGGTGCCGAACCAGGAGTTGGAGTTGCCAGACGCAAACCCGTCGGTGAAGTCCTTCCGTGCGTTCCGTCCCGGTGCGCCCATCGCCGCCTCGGCGCGCTTGCGCCGCTCGGGATCAATCCCGATGCCCTGGGCGTCGGCGAGGTCGAGGAAGCTGGCGACCAGATCACCATCCCCCTGGCGCAGAGCGTCGTCGATCTCCGTGGCGAACCGATCTCTGGTTGCAACGGCCGGAAGGCGGAGTTCTGCGAGTTGGACTGGGTCGTCCTGCGCCCGCAGGAGCGCGATGCTCATTGCGACGCGCGGAAGGATCAACGTCCCGAGGCCCGCCAGGATAACGAGAAATGCGGCTGCGATGGCGAGGTGAACGTGCGGAGTGAGATCCGTCAGGCTGCGGACGGGCGGGCTGGATCGGATGCGGTCCCAGCGTTCACGCTGCCGCGACATCCAGGACTGGTGGCTCATCGCGCGCAACCACGTTAACCGTTGGCGATGCTTGCGTAGGGGAACAGGTCACGGGGTGGTAGTGGCGCCCACGAGAAACCTCCTCGTGGTTGCAGATATGTCGTTCAGGTGACCTTCCTGTCACAGCGAAAGCTCGTTTCGAGCGCACGACGCGTGAGGATCTCTACGACCCATCTACCGCCGACCGAGTAGCCACACGATTTGCCGAACTTCGCACGCTGTTCCGTCAAGATTTGTATACGGTACAGCGTGAGGTAGTGCCTGATGAGAGAGGGGCGACCGCCATGACAGCCTCGGACTTCGCCGCCCAGGTGCGGGGTGGGCTGCTTCTCGCGGACGAGACCTATCGCGACTGGACAAGCGGCTGGGGCTTGGCTGATTGCGGCGTCGAGGGCTTCATCACCACCTGGATCGCGAAGCATCTCCTCGAAGAAGTGCGCCGTCGCCCACTTAAATAATGCGCGCCTCGAACGCTCCGGGTTAAAACATCTTTGTCGCCATCGGGCCGACCAAGAACAATCAAAGATGCAAAATTATCATCATCTGATCGCCCACGAGAGCGACGAGGCCGTCAGCGAGATGCTTCGCAAGCTCCCACCGCTCATGCGAACCTTTCCACGAACGACGTGGTCCACGACTGATATTACGAGTGGCGACACGATTATGTGTATGTGCGTTTCCGGACTAAGGCCGATTGGCGACACTTCTCCGAGACGTTCGAGCTAACGCACGAGTCCCTAATTCGCGAGCACGGCCTTCTCGAACCGGACTTTGAAGCGATCCTTGCCGAGATCCGTCGATGCACTCCTTGCCCATCGGTGAGGCTGCTTTCGCGATCTGAACACGATCGCAGCGAGCCTCATCCTACGCTGCGGCGGTGATCGCTTTCCTCTGGAGGAACGAGCACCGTCGCGCCTTCCGGAACGCGAAGTCCGCCTCTCGGGACGAACTCGGTGAAACGGGTCAGGAAGGAAGCTCGACGTGCGGCTTCAAGGCGTGTCGTTCACGACGAATGACAGGTTTGGCGAACCGGGTCCGTTCAGCCCGTCAACCTGGAGGTTTGACGGCGCATGATCGGCAGATAGGAGACCCAGGCTTCCATCAGCGCGGCCGCAGTGTCGTTGCCGGCACAGCGCACGTAGATGGTCGATACACCATCTGGCCGTCGGGCATGACGCTCAACGATTTCGCCGTCACCGCGCCCCGCAGAAGGTCGAGCAAAATGTGCTCGTCTTTAGCGTCGACAGTAAGTTGCGCTTCGTTCGGAAGTGGATCTCGCTGCCGGATATGGCTTCTATCGATATTCTCTCGGTATCGCATGTCTGTGGTCTTAAATATTGCATCAGTATTTATTTTTCTTACCTCCAGGTTACATTACGAATGATGTTGCATGATGGAGACGTTTCTCATCTGTCTTCGTTTACGATACCTCGCGGTAATCGAGCGGCACGCCGAACGCTTCGCGGGGCGAACCAGCATCGCTGTCGGTTGAGACGCTATCCTTCAAGCCAGCGGTCTCGCTGATGCCTCCATCCAGCCGGCTGCACGGAGGGGCTCGCGCAGTTAGGTGAACGGCTTCAAGCGTCAGCCGATCTGGCCAGCTACATAGGGTGCAGGCCGGAAGCGGAGAGCATTATCGCCCCCCCTTTCCGTCACCACACGCGTCGCTGTAAATGAGGTTGAGCCTCGGCGTGGAGTATCGCCGTTGACCATGGTCTCGCCTGTCGTCGCTCCTACTGCGGTCTCGAAGCCGCCTGGGCCGAGGGGGCTGCCGGTTCTCGGTAGCCTGCTAGACCTGCGACGTGATCCGCTCGGCTTCTTCATGGAATGCGCGCAGCGCTACGGCGACGTGGTCGCCTTCCGCATCGGTCCGCGTGACGCCCTCTTCCTGAACGATCCCGACTGTATCGAGCGCATCCTGGTCACCGAGCACCGCTCCTTCCCCAAGATCAGCTTCATCTGGCGGCAGTTCACAGCGGTCTTCGGCGACGGGTTGGTAACCAGCTACGGCGCGCTCTGGCAGCGCCAGCGCCGTCTGTGCGCTCCAGCCTTCACCCCGGCGCGGCTGGCAGCTTACGCCCAGGTCATGTCCCGCGGGACCGACCATGTGCTCGACGGCTGGCGGGACGGTGAGGTCCGCGACCTGCATGCCGATATGATGGGGCTCACTCTGCGCATCGTGGCCGAGACACTGTTCGGCGTCGGCATCGAGGACGACATTCCGCGCATCGAGGCTGCCGTCGACGATCTCAGTCGCGAGATGGCCAGCCGCATGGTTCGGCCCATCCTCATCCCCGACGTTGTACCGCTACCCGGCCATCTCCGTTACCGCCGTGGGCTGGCCTGCATCGAGGACGTGGCAACCCGCATCATCAAGGAGCGGCGAACCAAGCCCGCGACTGGGCAGAATCTCCTCAGCGCAATGATGGAGTCAGGGGATAAATCCAGCGCACCGATGTCGGATCACCAGCTTCGCGACGAGGCAGTGACCTTCCTGCTCGCGGGACACGAGACGACGGCCTTGGCGCTCACCTGGGCCGTGCATCTCCTCGGGCAGCATCCCGAGGTCGGCGCGGCTTTGGCCACCGAAGTAGACGCTGTGGTGGGTGAGCGTGCCATCGCGTTCGAGGACCTGCAACGCCTCACTTTAGCGGAGCAGGTCGTGAACGAGAGCTTGCGGCTATACCCACCCGCATGGCTGATCGGCCGCGAAGCAGGCCAGGACTGCGAAATAAGCGGCTATCGCATTCAGGCTGGAACGCCGATCTACACCTTGCCCTGGGTCCTTCACCGAGACCCCCGCTTTTGGGACGAACCGCTGGCGTTTCGACCGCAGCGTTGGGCGGAAGGCGTCCCGCGATCGCTGCCACGCTTCGCCTACATGCCGTTCGGCGGCGGTCCACGGGTTTGCATTGCGCAGCGTTTTGCCATGGTCGAGGCGGTCCTCATACTGGCCTCGATTGCACGCCGTTTCCACTTGGTGTCGGCCCAGCAGGGGCCCGTCGAACCCTTTCCGTCGATCACCCTACGCCCGGCTCGGCCTCTGCGGTTCCGTGTTGAGGCGCGACGAGGCGGACAGCCCGCGAAGATGATCGACCACTGTTCCTTTAAGACCGCGCGATCGCCGTCTTGCCAGTGGTAACATCCGAGCCGCGGATGGCTCGGCCTATGCAAGGTACGCCCAGGCAGCAGCCTCCTCCGACAGATCGAACGTCTTTGTCTCGACCGGCATAACCGCCCCCGAGAGCTTGATCATAGCGCGAGCGAACGTCGGTGCGCCGACCACGACGTATTTCCGGATGTGAGCGACCGAGCGGGCCATCACCGTGCTGGCGTAGCCGTCGAACCTAGCTCCGAGGTCCGAGCCCTCGTAGTTCGACATGATCAGCAGCATGTCGATCTTACCGTGTGCCTTCATGGCCTCGTCGGTGATCGAGGACATCCACTCGATGTCCGGCTTCGTGATCTTGTCCTTGATCTCGAAGGCGATGAGATCAGCCCGCGGCGCATCGCGCTGGATGACGGACCCGTCTGGTGCAGCGTTCATGAAGCTCTCCGGGGATAAATTGTTCGGCAAGTTTCGGAAACCGCGCGTGGTGAGTCCAGATCCGCAGATACTCAGGATGCGGCTATGGAGCGCGGTGGGAGGCTCGCCGATAGGATGCCAGAGCGGCGCTGTCTTACGGAGTTCGAGGCAGCAGACGAAGAGCAGGCCGGGCGTGTTACCGCTCGCACCCGCAAGCTGGCCAGACCGTCCTCTTTAACGTCACGGTTACCCTGACCGGCCACGGTCGCGCCCCTCGTCAGAAGGATCGGCGCATGACCAAGAAGACCGAGATTACCGATACCGTCGCCGTCGCAGGCGAGCGCATCTGCTCGATTATCGAGCGCATTGAGCGGCTGGAGGAGGAGATCAAGGACCTCATGGAGGCGAAGAAGGAGATCTTCGCCGAGGCCAAAGGCGAGGGTCTGGACGTGAAGATCCTCAAGGAAATCCTGAAGATCCGCAAGCAGGACAAGGACGAGCGGGACGAACAGGAGACGCTGCTCGACGTGTACCTGCGCGCCATGGACGCGCCGTCGTCCGCACCGATGGCCGAGGCCGCTTAAGGCGCAGTTTCGGGCGGGTACGGTGTATAGAAACCGTCCCGCCTGTCCGGCGCTCGACCCGTTTCCCGGCAGGTCTTCGCACCCCCAGGCTCCTGCCTGGAGGCCCGTGCAACCGAGCAGGAGGATACCGCATGCGCATCCCAGCCACTCTCGCGCTTTTGGCCTCGTTCGGCCTCACCGCGGCTGTCCATGCGCAAGGGTTGGAAAGAGGTGCCCAAGATGGAGCGTCCCGCGGCGAGGAGATGGCCGGTCCCCTTGGCGCGATCGTCGGTGGGGCGATCGGGGCGGCTGTGGGAACCGCCAACGGGATCCTGGGTGTCGATCGGCGAGAGCGTTTTCGCATCTACGCGCTAGGCGAACACCGCCCGTCCGTCGCACTCTCTGGCCCAGTGCGGGTTGGGACCGTGCTGCCAGAGGACGGTGTGGTCTACTTCGACGTGCCACGGGAGTTCGCACTGCCGGAGTACAGCTACACGGTCATCAACGGGCATCCCGTGCTGGTCGAGCCGCGCACTCGCCGCCTCGTGGAGGTGATTGATGACGGGCGGCCCTGACGCGAGTCAGTCTGACTTCCGTTTTCGATCAGCTTCTTCATCAGCCACGGCCTCGACGGCGGCGATGACGTTCTCAAGCTCCGCAACTCGCCGGAGGGCGCTCCCGGCAGGCATCCCTACGTGTTCGGCCATCTCCAGGATGAGATCGCGCTGATGCGCCTTCAGGCGTTCGAAAAGGGCGTTGAGCTTGTCTGACATCAGGCGGCTGAAGTCGCGGGCCCAGTCCTCGACAACTGAAGAAATTTGGGGGCGACCGAGATGATGTGGCCGATGGCGGGAAGCCAGTCCTAGTGGGGCAGTGGACATGCGACGAGGAAGACCGACCGTCCATCGCAACGCTGACGGGCAAGGATAGCGGCAAGCACCTCCTTAAAAGCGCGTGTCGAACTCCAACGCCGATCCGGCGTTCCTGAAGCCGATCAGGCAGTTGCCGGAAGGAACAGGATGTCTTCGCTGACCATCATGCTGGCGCGCCACGCCGAGAAGGCAGGGGGGGCCTTTCCAGGAGAAGGACTGACTTACGAGGGCAAGCCGGACGAGAAGTCGCTCGTGGTCCGAGGATGGCAGCGGGCTGGAGCTTGGGCAGCGCTGTTCAGCCAGGGTGAAGCACGGGGTGATTACCCGCCGCCGAACGTGATCTATGCGGCCAAACCCAAGGCGGTCTCGGAAGGCGCCAGCTTCAGCCACCGCCCTTGGGAGACCGCCGTGCCCGTGGCTAAGCGCCTCCACCTCGACCCAGACACGAACTATGGGGTCTCGCAGGAGGCCGATCTGGTCAAGGAAATCGTCAAGCTGACCGGCGTCGTGCTGGTGTTCTGGGAGCACAAGGCGATTGTCGAGGAGATCGTCCCAGCGCTGTTGAAGAAGCAGGTGCTGCCGGGCGTCCCGACGAAGTGGGACGGCGATCGGTTCGATGTCGTGCTTCGCTTCGATCGGGCCTTTCCGGACGCGCCCTGGTCGTTTCGGCAACTCTCGCCTCGTCTCCTCGACGGCGACACCGACCTGCCATTCAAGAAGCGCAAGTCATGAGCCGCGTAGCCTAACAGGCGATGCAGATCAGGCTGAGCGATGTCTGACGTTCATGGTGAAAAGCCTTAGACTGGTAAGTCATCCTTCGGCTTGGATCGTCCCACCTGTGGGTGAGCGCGCCTTCGGGCTTAGGCTATTCTTCAACCCCCGCTACACTCTGTAAAGGGCGGACCAATTCCAGGCTGCCGTGGCGGAGCAAAATCAGGCCACTGGCAACGTGCAGCCTGAACGTAGAAGGGCCTCGATCGGGCCCCTTCTTCGTTCGCCGCCGATCGTAAGGGTCAGGCCGGCGGGATC
>NZ_JAKSXX010000036.1 GCF_022829385.1 Methylobacterium sp. J-070
ATTCGGCCGCGCGCAACCAAGCATAGCCGTGTGCGTTCTTGGGAAGCGGCGCCGTTGGGCGCCAGAGGCTTCCCCCATGCTGCTGATCGCGTCCCTCGTGGCGGGCACATTCGTGCTGGCCACATCGTTCTCGCTCATCGCTGCCCTGACAGACTAGGCCACCCCTCCAACAGATCCCGTCGGGAACTCCGGCTCGGCCCCGCGCCTTGGCCTCCCACAACGACATGGGAGGCGGGCATGGGTCAGGACGTAGACGCGGCGCGGGAGGCGTTTGGAACGGTACCGCCGGGCCGGCCGATCGGTGAGATGAAGAAGCCCGATCCAACGGCTGGTGGCAGCGGTCCGAACTCTCCGGGCAGCCCAGAGCCTGATGCCGGCGAAGGGCCTGAGAGCGGCGGCTACGACAACCGGCCGGACGTTCCCAAGCCCGACAACGCCAAGGGCGGCCACGGCACCGGCTGATCATTGGCCACCTTCGAGAAGGACGGCGGGCGGTGGGTGGTTATGCGCGCATCAGTCCTTGAAGATCCGGGCCTCATCCTTCGCGGACGCCTCGCGTTGATCGGTGCACCACTGCAGCTCACCGACTTCCTTCACCTCGGCGTAGCGCCGCGCCAGCTCGTCTTTGAAGGCGGCGTTGGCCCCTTCCTGGCCGAGCACCTTGGTGGCCACGTCGCGTGTGGTCTGTGAGATCCGTAGCGCGGTCGTGCCGTCGATCGCGTAGTGCTTGCCGCAGAACGTGATGATGGCCGACTGCGCGCTGGAGGCCCGAAGTAGGGCCAGGGCCTGCTCCTCCTGGGTCTGCGCATGGACGGGCACAGCGTACACGCTGACGGCAAGGGCCAAGGCGACGTGAGCTCGGTAGTTCACGGGTATGTCTCTGGTGATCTACAGAGCAACGGCCTACCGGGTCGCAGGTTGCCGATCGATCCACCCCATGTTCGTCTGGGCGATGGTGCCGTGCCAGGTGTGGTACGCGCAGGAGGTAGTGCTTCGCGCCAGAGGCGCAATTCACGCGATCCACCGACCCCCGAACGAAGCAGCTTAGCGGAACCAGGAACCCGCCGGCGCACTCCTTCGGACTAGCATGGCCAATGAAAACCGGGGAAACCTAATGCGACTGTCCCTCACCGCTTCACTCACACTCGTGCTCCTGACACCTGTTGCCCACGCAGCGGGGCAGACGAAGGATGAGGCCGTGACCATCGGGCCCTGGCAGGTGGAAGCAGCCTACAAAGGCCAGAAGTTCGAGCGATGCGTGATGAGCCGTGAGACTGCGGATGGTGTCGATGTGCGCTTCACGCGTGACGCCGAAGGCCTCAACCTGAGCATGAGGTCGCCGAAGTGGAAACTCGGGCGCAACAAGAGCTACCCGGTCGAGTTGGCTGCCGGCACCTCAGTCCTGAAGGCCGATGTCGAGGCCGCCGGTGACGCCGTGTCGGTGCCGATCAAGGACGACCGGTTCCTCAAGTCGCTCAAGCTCGCCGATGGCCTGGAGGTGAGAGGCGAGGGCTCGACCATCCAGGTGGCGCTGGACAAAAGCGCGGCAGGGCTGGAGCGGCTAGAGAGCTGCTACACGAAGAACCTCGCCCCGACCGAGACCAACCCGTTTGTGGCTCCTAGCAAGAAGCCATGATTGGCGCTCGATTGTCCTCACATCGCGTGCATGGGTTCGCTAACGCTACGTCACCACGGTGGGGCGTATGTCGAAGCATACCATCCGCACCCTCCACGCGCTCCTGTGGATCAGCGCCCTGATGCTGTGCTGTTTCTGCGCCGCCATGCTGGCTGAGGCGAACAAGCCGAGGCTGGAAGGTGCTGAACGTCGGCTCGTCGGTGACCCTGCCGTGACCGGATTGGTCGCGCGTATGCGCTGGTGCGGGGCGGCTTCTTGGTGTCGCTGATCGTCGACCGGTCCGAAGACACCGCTATCGACAGGCTTCGTTAACCATAGGCTTCCAACCTGCGGGCGACAGCTTGCAGGAACCCCTCGTGAACCAGGTCCGTTTGATCACCGCCGAGGATTTCGCGGACGACTGCCCGGTGTCGCTCGGGCTCGCGATGCGCCTCACTCGGGCTGAGCCCGATACACTGCTTGATCTCCTCGACGGTATCCCGGCGGCGCCTCGGGCGCGGTTAGCCCTGTGGTTGTATGGTCGCAGCCACACTCACGAGATCGGCGTGCGGGTCGCGGCGACCTGCGAGCGAGTCAGCTTGCATCAAGCCGGCGGCCCCGTCGGCGATGCCCTCCATGAGCTATCCCGCCGACCCTATACGGCGCCGAGCCATGGCATGCACAGTGGCAACGGACGGCGGCACGTCAGCCTCGGCGGATCTCGCAGCTCATCCGTCGACGCGAGCCTGTGACGACTAATCTCCTTCAACCTGTCGGATCGCGATGAACGCCCTCAAGGACCTGCTGACCCGCTTCGGCCGAACCGTCACAGCCTATGCTGGCGATGACGCGCTGATGCAGGCGGGGATCTCGGCCTCAGCCAACGTCATCGTCGCTGACGGCGAGGTCGCCGGTGACGAATTTGAAACTGCGCTGGTCGGTCTGCGTGCAAACCCCATCATCGAGAAGGGCTACGACCTCCTGATGCTGGAGGAGGCGCTGTACGAGGCGATCGCACGGGCACGAACCCGCGCTGGCCGGGTCGAGAACTTGCGCCGGGTTGCGGCCATCGCCGGGCGTCCGATGGAACAGCGGCAGGACGCGTTTCTCATCGCCGCTGATGTGGCTGACCATGAGGGCGTCAGCGAAATCGAAGACAAGGCGCTGGCTGAGATTGCTGCGGCCCTCATCGTCAATAAGTCCGAGTTGATGCAGACCGCGCTCGCACGAACTCTGCCAAGGCTGTCGGCCTAGTTTTCTGCCTGCGGCGAACGCACCAATCCACGTCCTTGGCGCTTGGCGTTCGAGTCGACACGGTTGGTAGATAGGACGGTGGCGGCTGAGCGGATACGGCGATCGTACATTCGCGATTAGCTATCCCGAACGAGCGAGCGGAACAGCAAGCTTAGCCGTCTGTTCTGCCAGAATGGAACATTATCGATCCACCCTCGCCACCACAGCGATTGCTGCCCTCGGGCTGTTCGTCGCCGCCCACGTTCTTCACCCGGGCAACTACGAGAGGGCGGATCGTAGAGCACGGGTCGTCACGGTGGCTGCCGAGGCGCCAGCTATGCCGTGCAGTTGGACTGACCCGCCACGGAGACTGCAGGGTAGCGAGCCTGCCATGCTGATGGCGGACAGCTCAGCGCTGCTGGCGCATCGTTCGACGGTAGTTTTGCCGCCGGGAGAGCGGACGTTTCCGAGATTGTCGGGCAAGCTGGTGGCGCCGACCGCTCAGAAGGCTGTCGACGGTGACCCGATTGGTGACCTGATCCGCAACTTAGACCTCGATCAGGACGGCTGACGGCCGGGCCAGCTTCTGCAGCCTCGAACTCAGGCGTAAGGACCGCTGAACAGGTCCCCGAGCGCCTTCCTGCGGAACAGTGTGCGCCAGCGTCGTCTCTGATGCTCAGGCCGGTCGTGGATCATGTGGCATATGTGGACGGCCCCCAGCTCGCAAGATGAAGTCAGCTTGGATGATCGGATCGCTTGCGTTCATATGTCCGGC
>NZ_JAKSXX010000037.1 GCF_022829385.1 Methylobacterium sp. J-070
CAGGCGTCGCGCAGGTGCCCGTTGAACCGCCCGGCCAGGTGCTCGGCGCTGCTGATGTGCGTGCCGTGCTGACCGAAGATCTGGCAGAGAGCGTTCCCGAGCGTACCCTTGCCGGTGCCCTTCTTGCCCTTGAACACGAGAGCGGCCTGCGCACGCTCGGCCGGGTGCTGGACCGCCCAGGCGACCCATTTGAAGATGTAGTTCGCCGCCGCCACGTCGTTGTCGGCCAGCACTTCCTTGATGTGCCGGTACATCCGAGGCCACAAGCCCTTCTTCGGCAGGTACGGTTGCTGACGGCAGCGGCACGGTAGGAGCGGAGGTATCGCACCACACGCACTGAAGGTGTGGGCGGGACCGAACCCTCAGCCCAGTGTCATGCTTCGGTCGCGAGATCGGATGGATAGGGGACCTTAGCCAAGGCCGTCCCATTCTCATCCAGGATGGCCACGTGCCAGTGGAACGGGTCTGTGGCCCCTGCGGTGCGCTCCCTGAGGATACGCTTCCAGATCTCCAAGGCTTCGATCTCTGCCGCCTCAAGGTTGGGCAGGTCGACCCCATCGTGGTCGCGCGTCACGTCCTCACCATCGTGCAGGACGTCGAAAAAGTAGCGTGGCATCCGCCCTCCTGCGATACTGAACCTATCTGCCTGCGCTGCACAACGCTGGCGTGTGTATTCAAGGTTCATCAAGCCCAAGCGTTGCGGCGCCCGACGTCGGCCCGAATTGGGCGCACACGGCAAGGCACAAGCCCTAATCGAGAAGGCTGGGGGAGAAGCCTGCCCGAGCGCCCCTATCAGCCGCGGATAGGGAGAAACGGGGGAGTGCGGGGGACAGGAGTCAGCCGCTGATCGAGAAGGGCGTTACCTTCAGGCCTACCAGCCCGTACCTACCGAACCCCTTCTCCCGTACCCCATCGATCGGCCACGACTCTCGGCTTAGCTGCACAACTTCTTGTAGGCTTTCACTGTCTTTCAACCACAGCTTTAACTCGTTCAAGTTACTGACCGATCCAGTAGGTATCTTGGCTCTATGACGTGAGATGGCGGCCCCTCGACGTCGTCCGGACTGAGTAAGCCATGATCCGCGTCCTCACTTGTGTCGCGCAGCAGCACGACTTGCGCCTCGTCGCGCTCTCGGCCGTGATCTGCGCCCTCGGGTGCTTCGCGACCGTCACCCTGATCGCGCGAGCTGAGGCTAGTTCCCGCTCGCTGCTTCGAGCTCTCGTTCCGGCTGCTACCATCTTCGGTGGCAGCATCTGGTCGCTGCACTTCGTCGCCATGCTGGCGTTCCGGACCGAAGCGCAGGTCGCCTTCGACCTCGACCTCACGGCCGCCTCGATCGTCGTGGCCATCGCCGGCTCCCTGGCCGCCCTGTCCCTGTGGCGGCGGCTGCCCACCGCCCCGCTCGGCATCGTGCTGGCAGGCACCGTGCTCGGTCTCGCGATCACCGGCATGCACTATCTCGGCGTCGACGCGATGGCCGCCTCCAGCCTCGTGCTGTTCGATCCCGACTATGTCGCCGCCTCGATCCTGGTTAGCGTCGCGTTCTCCATCCTCGCCCTGGCGCGTGCCGGCAGGCTGACGAGCTTCGGCCGCCGCATCGAGGTCACCGGCTGGCTCGCTCTGGCGATCTGCGGCCTGCACTTCACCGGTATGACCGCCGTCACGGTCGCGCCGATCGCGCTGCGGGAAGGCGAGAGCTACGTGCTCGGCTCGACTTCGCTCGCCCTGACGGTCGCTGCCGTCAGTCTCGCGGTGCTGATCGCCGGCCTCGTCGCCCTAGCGCTGCAGCAGCATCTCTCACAACGTGATCGGCGTGACCTCAGCCGCATGCGCCTGCTCAGCAACCTCGCGCACGAGGTGCTGTTCATCCATCGCGACGGCGAAGTGCTGGAGGTCAACGACGCCGGCGGTCGCCTGTTCGGGATGGCCCCCGACCAGATCGTCGGCCGGCCGGTGCTCGACCTGTTCTCACAGGCCGACGTCCCGGCGCTGCTGCGGCGCATGCGCTGCCGTTCGGAGGATCTGCGACCCGAGGAGTTCGAGATCCGCACCGCCGCCGGCACGCACGTGCCGGTCGAGTTGTCCTGCCGCACCATCGAGTTCGGCGGCAAGCCCGCCACCGCCGTCGCCCTGCGCGACCTCACCGACCGCAAGCGCGACGAGGCCCGTATCCGCCACCTCGCCTTGCACGACGCCCTGACCGACCTGCCCAACCGCTACCTGCTGGAGCAGCGCCTCGGCCCGGCACTCAACGCCGCCGCCCTGGACGGGACCGGCGTCGCGGTAATCTACCTCGACCTCGACCGGTTCAAGGCTGTCAACGACCTGCACGGCCACGCCGCCGGCGACGCTCTCCTGGTCCAGGCGGCCAAACGCATGCTGACCGAACTGCGCCCCAGCGATACCCTGGCCCGGGTCGGCGGCGACGAGTTCGTGGTGGTGCTCACCGGCGCGCGCGCGCCTCAGCGGATCGCTGAGATCGCCGGTCGCCTGATCGAGGGTCTGCGTCGCCCGTTCCGGGTCGATGATCACCGCGTCGAGATCGGCGCCTCGGCCGGCGTCGCCCTCTACCCCGGGGATGGCAGCACGGCCGAGACGCTGCTGCGTGCCGCCGATACCGCCCTGTACCGCGTCAAGGACGAGGGCCGGGGTGCGGTACGCTTCTTCGAGGCGGCAATGGACGCTCAGCTGCAGGCGCGTCAGCGGCTCGAACACGAGCTCGGCGGGGCGATCGACCGCGACGAGCTGCGGCTATTCTACCAGCCGATCGTCAATGCCCGCACCGGAGAGGTCGAGACCTTCGAGGCGCTGATCCGCTGGCAGCACCCGGATCGCGGCTTCGTCTCGCCGGCCGAGTTCATCCCGCTGGCAGAGCAGGCCGACCTGATCGGGCGGATCGGCGCGTGGGTGATCGACACCGCCTGCGCGGCCGCGGCCGCCTGGCCGCAGCCGTGGCGGGTGTCGGTCAACGTCTCGCCGACCCAGTTCCGGCAGTCCGACGTCCCGGCGCTCATCGCGGCGGCGCTGGCCCGTCATGGCCTCGCCCCAGGGCGGCTGGTGGTCGAGATCACCGAGAGCGTCTTCATTCAGGATGCGGCGGCAGCGGTCGCGGTCCTGACGCGGCTGCGCGGGTTGGGCGTGCGGCTGGCACTCGACGACTTCGGCACCGGGTACTCGTCGCTGAGCTACCTACAGCAGTTCCGGTTCGACAAGCTAAAAGTCGATCAGTCGTTCGTGCGCCGGCTGGGTCAGCACGCCGACACGCTGGCGATCGTGCGGGCGATCGTGAACCTTGGGCACAACCTCGGCCTGCACGTCACGGTCGAGGGGGTCGAGACCGCCGAACAGCTGGCGATCCTGCGCGAGCTGCACTGCGAGCAGATGCAGGGCTACCTGTTCGCGCGCCCTGCAGCGGTGCTGGGTGTGTCGGAGCTGGAGCTGGCCCGGTTGCGGGCGTTGTTTGTCGAACAGCCGCTGCGGGCTATGGCTTAAGCTCGACGCGGTATCGGGGTTGAACGATCGGGAACGGTCGGCAGAACTGTTGCTCGCATCGACCTCGTAGATACGGACGGCAGAACTGCTGGGTCTTGAGGCATCGCTCGCGATCGCCCGGATCTGCGGCCAACGCGGATCTTGGTCCGCGCTGGCTTTGATGGCCTGTTCTAGGGCCTTGGCAAGGCGTTAAGCGCCATCCTGGCTTGCTGTGATAGCAGGTAAACCTCGGCCACAGCTGCTTCACGCAGCTCGCACGGTAGCGAGGAAGCGTCCGACCTCGGCCGCCAAGTGCTCGGACTGGCGCGACAGTTCAGAGGCCGCATCCAACACTTGGCTCGCGGCTGCGCCCGTCTCCTCGGCTGCATTCGCGACGCCGGCGATGTTGTGTGTCACCTCGCCGGTGCCCATCGCCGCCTGGCTGACGTTGCGCACGATCTCCTGCGTCGCCGCCCCCTGTTCCTCCACGCCAGCGGCGATCGAGGTCGCCACGCCGCTGATCTCGCGGATCCGCCCGGTGATGCCCGCGATCGATGCGACCGCCTGGCTCGTCGAGGTCTGGATCTGACCGATCTGGCTAGCGATCTCCCCGGTCGCCTTGGCGGTCTGCTCAGCGAGCGCCTTCACCTCG
>NZ_JAKSXX010000041.1 GCF_022829385.1 Methylobacterium sp. J-070
ATTCGGCCGCGCGCAACCAAGCATAGCCGTGTGCGTTCTTGGGAAGCGGCGCCGTTGGGCGCCAGAGGCTTCCCCCATGCTGCTGATCGCGTCCCTCGTGGCGGGCACATTCGTGCTGGCCACATCGTTCTCGCTCATCGCCGCCCTGACAGACTAGGCCACCCCTCCGCCCGATCCCGCTGGGAACTCTGGTTCGGCCCCGCGCCTTGGCCTCCCACAACGAGACGGGAGGCCGGCATGGGTCAGGACGTAGACGCGGCGCGCGAGGCCTTCGGGACGGTGCCGCCAGGCCGGCTGATCCGCGAGGTGAAGAAGTCTGATCCGGCAGCAGGCGGCAGTGGCCCGAACTCTCCAGGTAGCCCAGTGCTTGATGCTGGCGAAGGGCCTGAGAGCGGCGGCTACGACAACCGGCCCGACATTCCCCAGCCAGACAACGCCAAGGGCGGCCACGGCGCCGGTTAGAGCCGCTGCGCGATAGCCTATCGTCCGAGCGATGGGCCACCCGACGTACCGCCGGTGCCCGGCGGGCCACCGGTGGGTGCGCCGCCGATGTTCACGCCCGGCGTAGTACCCGGCACGGACGAGTTGCTGGGATTGGCCTCGTCCCCGCGCGTGATTGGGCTGGGGCCAAGATCCCGGGCATCAGGGGCAACGCCGCCCCCGGACGCCGGTGGGGTCACGCCGGTGTTACCGGCGCCTCCGGTGACTACCTGGGCCATGGCGGGGCCGGCCAAGAGGATGCTGAAGGCACTGGCGAGCGCCATCGTCATGCGGGTCATGGAGTTGTCCGTGCTGCTGCTGCGGCACAGGAACGGGCGAGGTATCGCGAAGTTCGAACGAGTTTGGCGATGGGCGCAAGTGCGGCCGGGCGCCCGCCGACTTCGCTCCGCTCCTACGCGACATCGTACTGTGCGCGATCTGCGGCTCAGCTATCCAGGCCAAGCCCATGGATCAAGCTGCCGATCGGGTCGAACCGATCGGATGTCTTCGGTGGCGCCTCAGGTGCGGAGCTAAGCTCCTCGACGGCAGGCTTGTTCGGCGCACTACGGGTCAAAGAAGCTTGGTGCACACGGGTCCTGCGCTGCGTAATTTTGTGCCGCGGGGGCGCCACGAGCTTCTGCACCTGCTCTGTTGACGATTGAGCCGGTTGCACCTCCGGGCGGGCTGACGTGGCGTCGGCTACTATCGCAGCGGTTGGTCGCGCTGCCTGGGTCGGTCCGACCTCAGCCGCCTGTGCAGTCGTGATCACGGCGTTCGACAAGGAACTGACGGCGATCGTCCGCGCCGGCGGATTGACCCAGGCGACCGTGCCGGAAGGCGCTTCCGCGATCATAGCCGGTGTGCGCACCTGCCGCGGCAGATCCTCGTAGTTGCCGGGATGCAGGATACGCGCAGCGGCCACAAGGCCGAAAGCAGCAACCGCAGCTGTGGCGAGGGTGGACTTGTAGTGTTCCATGGCCGGTGAACGAACGGCTGAGCTTATGGTTCCGCTTCGAACATTGCTGCCGGCCGTCGCGAGCCCTTGATGCGGCTGTGCCACACCCGCTACAGCGGCGCTTCCCCCTGCTGACGTGCCCGAGGTGTTCGCGACATCAGACGGCGCTGTTGCGGGCGGGCACGCAGCGACAGGCAGGTGCGGGCCAGTTCCCTGTACCTTGCCCGTGAGGCCTTGGCCGGGCAGTTGCGTGAGGGTCGGCGGATGCGGGGGAGCTGGACACCGCGCGCGCCGGCCCACGGCCTGTTAATGTCGCAGCGCGTCGATCCAGGCTTTGACCGGATCCACCACAAACGACACGTACGCCGCCCACGTCCGCGCCCAGCCTTGCACGGGCATGTCGGGGTCGTCAGGCCGGGCCGCCATCAAAGCCGCCACGTAGGCGTCCTCGTGCGGCTTGCACTCGTCCAAGGCGTTGCGCTCCCGGCCGGGCTTGCTGCCGCGCTCCGGCTGGCTGTCGTACGCCTGGCGCACGCAGCCGTGCCAGGCCTGCTCTAGCGCCGGCAGGTCGGCCGGCTCGGCCGCCAGGGCCGAGACCGGCCCGATACCCGCGAGCGTGATGAGCATGGCCAAGGCCTGGACGTGCGCCGCCCGGCTATTCACGGGAAGCGTCAGCCAGCTGCGCGCCCGCCGTCACGGAGGCCATCTCGCCGGTGGCCTGCTGCAGCTCATAGCGCGCGATGCCGTCCGCGAGCGCTAAGAGCCCGGTGAGCATCAGCCCCAGGATCACACAGCGGCGGACGGTGAGCTTAGGGATGAGCATGGAGGCGCCTCAAGGAGACGCGGGCACCGTAGCTGAGCCCTCAGCCGCCGGCTGCCACGCGCGGGCCACACCGCCGATCTGTCCGCCTTTCCCTGGTCAGGCCGATCGGGGGCGCCAGTGCAGCTTGCCGCGGCGCATCAGCTGCCGGACCGCCAGGGCGAGCGCGGTTTCGTAGGGTAGGTCGCCAACGTCGCCTGCCGGTACATCCGCACACAGCTTCGCGAAAGCGGCACGAAGATCAGGATTTGGCATAGGCTCACCCCCCGGGCGGCAAGCCACGATTGGGGTGCCGGCAGGGTTAACGAAAGGTTACTCGCAGACGCGCACGCGTCGGATGTGCTCGACGCCGTATGGGTCGATGAAGCCGCGCCGCTCAACGTGGCAGACTTCCTCCACGTAAACAGGCGGCGGAGCGCGGTAGACCGGCTGGCCGGGATAGTAGCCGTTGTTGGCCGAGGCGATCGCGCTGCCGGCCACGACGCCGCCGAGGGCACCGAGGGCTACCGCACCGCCGACACCGATGCCGTCGCGGGCCTGGGCGGCCGGCATGCTGGCAGTCAAAATGAAGGCCGCTAGGGCAGCCGTTCCAGTGGTCTTCAGGGTTTTACGCATCGCTCGATCTCCACGACCTGCAGACGCCCCGCGCGCATCAGCCGGGGAGGCGTATCCACCAGCGGGGCCTGGCGCGGCCGCGGATGAGCGGTCAAGGTCAGGGTGCGACAGGACCGTTAACGAGATCCTTAGAGCGCCCTCACGGTGACGTGTTCAGGAGTAGGGGCCGCCGAACAGATCGCCGAGCGCCTTCCGCCGGAACAGCGTCCGCCACCGCCTGCGCTGATGCTCGGACCGGTCGTGGTTCATGTGGCACCTCTGGCAGAAGGCCGCGAGGTTGGCGGCTGCATTGTTCGAGGTGTCGTGATCCCGGTGCGCGGCAGCCAGCACCACCTTCGTCACCCTGACCCCGGCCACGAGATCGTCGAGGCTCGGAGGGCTGGAGACCGGTCTTCCGTTCTCGTTGCGCCACGTGCCTAGCTCGCGGTCCCACCAGCGGCCATCCGAGAGGCAGTAGACCTTCTGCCCGTGTGGTCGCCCACACCCCTCGCAGCAGCCACCAGCCCGCCGGAACCGGATCACAGCCGAGAGCTGCGCCCAGTCGATGGGGTAGAAGAAGCGGTGCTCGGGCCGGATCGGCATGGTGATGGCAATGTGCCACCGCCCGTGGAGAAAGCGTAGCGCTAAGGGGCTTGTGCCGGGTTAAACGCTACAGCCTGCCTCGCTTGGGACATCAGGCGGCGGCCGATGTGGCCTCCGCCTTTTGCCGGACCCCGAGACCGAACCGAGTTGCGAACACGTCTGCGGGCATCGGCTTGCCGAACAAGTAGCCCTGCCCCTCTTGGCAGCCCTCTCCGCGCAGACGTGCGTATTCCGCCTCTGTCTCGATGCCCTCGGCGATCACCGCAAGCCCGAACCCACATCCAAGCTGCAGGATCGCCCGCACGATCGTTACATCCTGGTGCGAGGCAAGCATGCCGGTCACGAACGATCGGTCGATCTTCAGCCGGGTCAATGGAAAGCGCTTGAGCAGGCTGAGCGACGCGTAGCCGGTGCCGTAATCGTCGAATGCGATGCCCACCCCGGCCGCGCGTAAGCTGCGCAACGCGGCGATCACCTCGGCATCGTGGCGCAGTACGATGTTCTCGGTGATCTCCAATTCGATGCCAGCCGCGGGCAAGCCGGTGTTCCCCAAGATCGCCTGAACCATCTCGGCAAGATTGCCGCGCTGGACCTGCGCGCTGCATAGGTTTACCCCTATCCGGAACTCAGGTGCTCCCGTGATGCGCCACGCTGCGGCCTGTTCACAGGCGGTGCGCAGCACCCAGTCGCCTACTGGACCGGCGTACCGGCTGGTATCCAGCGCGTCGAGGAATGCCATGGGCGCGAGCAGGCCTCGCTCCGGATGCTGCCAACGGATCAACGCCTCTGCCCCGACCAGCGCACCATCGCTGAGGCGTACCTGCGGTTGGTAGAACAGCACGAACTCGCCGCGCTCGACGGCCCGACTCAGTTCGTCGCGGCAGGTGTGGAGGCGCTGTGCCTGCTGCCGCAGCACGGGGGTGAACAGCCGATGGCAATGCCGACCGTCGCCTTTGGCCTGGTATAGGGCCAGATCCGCGCACGAGAGCAGGTCGTCCGCGCTCTCGCCGTGGGTCGGGGCCAGGGCGATGCCGACGCTGGTGCCAAGCCGGAGCGTCTGACCCTCGTGCTCGAACGGCTCCGCGACAGCGGCGATGATCCTATCCGCCACCTCGGCCGCCCAAAGCGGATCGGCAGTGTCGGGCATGAGTAGGACGAACTCGTCCCCGCCCAGACGCGAGACCGTGTCGATCGGGCGAACGCATGCCAGCAGACGGGCGGCGATCGCCTTGAGCGCGGCGTCGCCGGTGGCATGCCCGTGGCTGTCGTTGATCTCCTTGAAGCCGTCGAGATCGAACATCAGCACGGACACGGTACGTGCGGCGGCGACGATCTCGGTCAGCCGCTCGCACAGTACAGCCCGGTTAGGCAGTTCGGTGAGCGGATCGAGGTGGGCGAGGCGGAACAGACGGTCCTCGTTGGCGCGCCGCTCGCGGATGTCGCGCATGATCGAGCCGAACGCGGCACGTCCCTGCTCCTGCCAGCGCGACAACGACAGTTCGATCGGGAACTCGGTCCCGTCCTTATGACGAGCTGGCAGCTCGACCGTCTTGCCCAGGAGCCGGGGCTTGCCCCCGCCGGCGACGCGGTGCAGTCCACCGCCGTGACCACCCTGCATCCGCTCAGGCACGATCAGGTCGATGGGCTGCCCAATCGCTTCGGCGGCACTGTGCCCGAACATCCGCTCGGCGGCGGCATTCCAGAAGGTGATGTGGCCCGTTGCATCGGCACAGACGATGCCGTCCGGCGAAGTCGATGCGATCTGGACGAAGCGGGACTGGCTCGCCCGCTCTGCAACCTCCAGCCGGCGTAGCTCCATGCGGTCGAGGACAAGATCGGACAGCTGCTGCAGGATCTGCCGGTCGGCGTCGGAGAAGCTGTTGCGCGGCCGCGTGTCGGCGAGGCAGAGCGTACCAACGGCATGGCCTGAAGGCGCGTGCAGCGGGATGCCGGCGTAGAAGCGAATGTACGGCGGCCCGGTGACGAGCGGGTTGTCGTGGAAGCGTGGATCGAGGGCGGCGTCGAGGACGACGAGGGCGTCACGCTGCGTGATGGTATGCGAGCAGAACGCCACCTCTCGGTCCGTCTCGCACAGGTCAAGGCCGACCTTGGCGTGAAAGACCTGGCGGTCGCGGTCGAGCAGAGAGACGAACGCGGTCGGAACCTGGAACAGGCGTGCGGCCAGGGCGACGATCTGAGCGAAGGCCGGTGCTGGCGCTGAGTCGACGAGATCGTACTCAGCTAGCGCGCCGATGCGCGCGTCCTCTGCGACGAGGATAGTGGGAAGCCGCACAGCAGGAACCCGAGATTGCGTTCGTCTGCTGTTGTGCCCTTAGGTTGTTAATGGAACCCCTACAGTGCTGTGTGGCGTCGGCACTGTTCTAGCCACCGCAACACCTGCTGTGAGCGCGGGGAGGGGTTTACAAGCCTGATGGCTTACGAAAGTGATCGAACCGGGTCTGCGAGCCTGAAGAATGTAGAGGTAACGCCGTTCTCGATCAGCGGCTGACACCTGACCCTCGTACTCCCCCGTTACTCCCTATCAGCGGCTGACACGAGCTTCCGGACAGCGGGCAATTCAGATCTGGGTGATCAGGGCTTGTGCCTTGCCCTGTGCGCCTCATTCGGTCCGACGTCGGGCGCCGCAACGCTTAGGCTTGATGAACCTTGAATATACACGCCAGCGTTGTGCAGGCAGATAGGTTCAGCCTCACGGGAGGGCGGATGCCACGCTATTTTTTCGACGTCCTGCACGATGGTGAGGACGTGACGCGCGACCACGATGGGGTCGACCTACCCAACCTTGAGGCGGCAGAGATCGAAGCCTTGGAGATCTGGAAGCGTATCCTCAGGGAACGCACCGCAGGTGCCGCAGACCCGTTCCACTGGCATGTGGCCATCCAGGACGAGAGTGGGACGGCCTTGGCTAAGGTCCCCTATCCAACCGATTTTGCGAGCGAAGCATGACACTAAGCTGAGGGTTCGGTTCTGTCCGTACCTTCAGTGCGTCTGGTGTAATACCCCTTCTGCTACCGTGCTTTTTGCCGTACCCCTACCGTCGGCTGCCGGTCTTTGCCGCGGTCTATCGTAATTCTGCTGGCAGTGCCGGTCAGTGCGGGCATCAGTCCCGCCGAACTAACCCGAAACGGAACGCTACCTTGCGCGGCGCGGTTACCGCGGCTTCCGGGGCTAAGCCCGCGAATGCCGAGGACGACGTCATGAGCCTGTTCGGATCAATCATCTCGAAGATTTTCGGCGGCGGAGCAGCGAGTGCACAGGCGACCGCGCCGCATGCATCCGAGACTCCAACCGTATCACCGGCCGCTACCGGTGTTGGCGGTGCTGGTAGTGGTTCAAGCGGCGCTGCTGCGCCGTCAATGAGCGGTACGCCTTCGCCCACCAGTGCCTCTACGGGTTCGGCAGCCAGCGTCGACGTCGGTCAGGTCCTGAGCGACATGGCTGCCAAGAAGGGGGAGAACCTAAACTACAAGCAGTCGATCGTGGACCTCCTAAAGCTGCTCGACCTCGACAGCAGCCTTACCGCGCGCAAGCAGCTCGCCGACGAGCTGCACTACACCGGCGACAAGGACGACTCGGCGACGATGAACGTCTGGCTGCACAAGCAGGTGGTTCAGAAGCTCGCCGAGAACGGCGGCAAGGTCCCCGCTGACATGCAGCACGCGTGAGACGGTAGTCGTCGGGCGCCTTCGTTATAGGAGGCGCCCAAGGTCTCGACACCCGTCCCGCCGCCGGCCATCTTGAGCGCGTGGAGCGGCGAGCAGGCGCCCTGCATGACGTACCGTGTAACGCTCTTTGTGCACGACGAGGTCGACAGCCAATCTACACTGCTACACGCTCCTATGGGCCCTTGGCTCAGGGAACGCCCTAGATGCTGGCGATGACCCATCACACGTCGGCACCGCTGACACGATGACGGCCCTCGAACTGCTCCGTGCCGTCGCCCACAACGCACCCGTGGGTGTCGTCGTCACCGACGCGACTATCGACCTGCCAGGCCCCACCATCCTGTACGTCAACGCTGCCTTCGGCCGTCTCGTGGGACGTGATCCTGGCAGTCTCATCGGACTCAGCCCGCGCTTCATGCAGGGCAAGGAGACGCGCCGGGCGCAACTGGACTCCTTCCGCCGCGCGATGACGGCGGGCGTGCGCTTCCACGGCTATCTGACGAACTACCGCGCCGACGGCACCCGGTACCGTGCCGAGATCGACTGCCGGCCGTTGCGCAGTGCAGATGGGCGGATCGAGAACTTCGTGTCCTTCGAGCGCGAGGTGGTCCGGCGCGTCGGCCG
>NZ_JAKSXX010000043.1 GCF_022829385.1 Methylobacterium sp. J-070
GCGGGGCGAAAGCAGGCGGTCCAGGCACAGCTTCATCGCGCCCCCGTCGCCGGCCAGGGCCTGCTCGATGGCCTTGCGGGACAGGGCTTCCGCCTCGCCCTCGAAGATCGCCTCAAGGGCCAGCGTGGAGCGGTTGCGCGAGCCGCGGGGGCGGCCGGCTGGGTTGCCGGATTGGCCGGGCTCGAAGTGGATGTCCTCTCTCGGCATCGGTCAAGCTTTCGGGCGGCCGACCTGTAAACAACAGGCCAAGAACAGGTCGGATGTATAGCACCGGCTATGGGATTTCACGACTGTTCATCGGGATCAGCTACCACGGTGTCCGGTGCAACCTCGACGAGAACCTGAAAGACAGCGCTCGCCGCCGACTTGGGGATCCAGGCTGCTCGATCCGCGCACGCATCGCCCGGACGCGCTCTGGGATGAACTGATGTTGGATCCGCGCGGTTGGCAAAGTCCTCAATCTGCCTGACAGAGCTGACATCGGCCCTGGTGTGTCCGCGGAACGGTGTCAGGACAGACCCGGCGCGAGGATATCGAGCGGTTTAGCCCGGTCGGTCGCTGCGCCCTTGGGCGGGAAGGGGGCCTCCTCAGCAATCAGCGCGGCATAGGCTGGTAGCCAGCGCCCGCAATCGACCGACACAGCAGCGATGCAGCGGCCCTCTCGCCCATAGAGAATGAGGAAGCGGCCTGAGGCTACGTCGCCATGTGCGATCGTCATCGCGTCCGCGCCTTCCGTGAGCCCAGCCGACTTGATGGTGACACCGGCTTGAGACGACCAGAAGGCCGGAAGCGTGGCGTAGCTCTGTTCGGGGTTGCCCCCGGCGAGCAAGCGACCGGCGCGTGCGCCTTGCGCAACGGCGTGGCCCCAGTGCTCTACGGCGATGCGGCGCCCACCATAGAGTGGGTGGGGGAAGCGTGCGACATCTCCTGCCGCCGCGACCATGGGGTCGGGCCGCCCGTCTACGTCGAGGACGTAACCATCCGCGTCGCAGTCAACCCCACCGACATCGAACGACAGGCCGGAACCATCAAGCCACTCAGTGTTGCGTACGGCGCCGAGTGCAATCACCGCCACGTCAGCCGCGATACGCGTCCCGTCCGTGAGATGAGCGGCTACGAACCGGCCGCCCACATCCTCCAGCCATTCAACCTCAAAGCCGAGACGTAGATCAACCCCGCGGGACTCGTGCATGGCGCCGACAATCGTGCCGATATATCGGCCCAGTGCGCGTGCGAGCGGTGCCGAGCCAAGCTGGACCAGGGTCACAGGCAGGTCGAGCCGCCGGCATGCGCTCGCGACCTCACAGCCGATCAAGCCGCCGCCGATCACCACCACACGCTTCGGACCGGCGGCAAGCGCTTGTCGCAGAGCGACGGCATCGTCCCGCCCGCGTAGGGTGAATACCCCTGCGAGCTGGCCCTCGTGCGGGTTCGGCCAGGGTCGGGCGCGGGTGCCTGTAGCGATCAACAAACGGTCGTAGGACAGGCCACACCCGCTCGCGAGATGCAGGGTGCGGGATCCACGGTCGAGACGCACAGCTGGGCTGCCGAGGTGCCAATCGACGTCTGAACCAAGGCTGCTCGGCAGGGTGGTCGCATCCGCTTGGATCTCGCCGGTGAGAACATGTTTTGACAGGGGCGGGCGGTCGTAGGGGCGGTATGGCTCGGCGCCCACGATGGCCAGTGGACCGGAGAACCCAGCCTCGCGCATCGCCTCAGCGCCACGCAGAGCTGCAAGACCGGCTCCGACCACGATCGCGCGCTCGGAGGTCGATCCCAGTGCCATCTCAGGCGTCCCGTCCTAGAATTTCGATCTGGGTTGCCACGACTGGGCAGGCGACGCGCGCCCGCTTGATATCAGTACGATCACCCGGCGTGGGGAAGGGATGGTAGAGCACGGCCTCGCGTCCTTCGATGCGGCAGTGCCGCGGCGCCACATTGCGGCACTGGGCGTAGGCTTGGCAGAGATTTACGTCGTTGTTCACCCGGAGACCGAGTGGCAGGGTGGAAGCGAGTATGCGTGGGAACCGCGACCAACCACGGCGGTTCCGCACGACTCACCCTCTCCCTCCAACAAAACCGTCCCGGACCATGATGGTGACAGCGGCGGTGAGCGCCATTTGGCGGGCGGCCTGAATGCCAACGGCAAGGGCGGCTTGATCGCATGGGGTCATGGCCGAGCCGTCCCGCCGGACCCCGACAGCAGATCAGCCCACACGGCGCGCAGGATCGTCATCCGAACCTCAGCTCGATCTGGATCCGTGTTGGCGAGCGCGTTCATAAGGATGTCGAGGGCCTCGACGCCATCAGCCGCGTAAACTTCACGCCCCTTGCGGGCGAGTGCGGTTCGGAAGGCGATAGCTGCGGGTGCATCAGGCTCACGACGCTCGATGCTCTGCACGAGCCCGAGGACGAATGCCCCCGTTGGCGTCAGATCGGAGGCGGCAGGCCGGCTCATGCCTGTGCCTCCAGCTCAGCCTCGAACGCCGTCATCTCCGCGTCGGTCGCGGCCACGGCCGAGCACCAGGCCATGTGAACCGGGATCGGCTTGTAGGTGACAGCGGCCACGGCCGTGCCGCCCAACATGCCGCGACGAGGGCGGAGGTCCGTTTGTTTGCAGGCCGTTATGGCCAGGGTCACTTCCCATTCACGTCGCCGATGCGATCTGTATCTTCCCCACGGCCAGTTCCGCGGCCCGGGTTCGCACAGGAGGTCTGATCATGACGCACCTGAAGATGCTCACGGCAGCCGCCGCTATCGCTAGTGGTCTCGGCCTTGCTTCGGCCGCTAGCGCCGCTCCCATGGCACCGGTCGCAGTTGATGCGATCACCGGCACAGCGCCGATCACCGACGTCGCCTACGGCTGCGGCCCTGGCTTCGCACCCGGTCGCTTCGGCTACTGCCGGCCGATCTTCCGCCGCTACGGCTACTACGGTCCGCGGCGCTTCTACGGCCCGCGTCGGTTCTATGGCGGCCCGTACTACGGTCCGCGGCGGTTCTACTATTGAGCCTGATCGCTCACGGCTGCGCGGACTGGATGGAACGCGAACCCATTCAGTTCGTCGCCGACATCTGCGCCGAGCTGCTGCTGCGCCCGACATGACCGTCTTGCAAGAAGCCGTCAGGCTTCGGACACTACTGCAACGAGCTGTCTATATCGACGTTGGGGCTGGCTAGGAGTCTCCGATGCCTCTCGCTCTCGTGAGCCTTATCGTTATGGTCGCCGCGCTCACTGCCGGGGCATTTGCTCTTCGTCAGGCTGAGAGCCCGTCCGATAAGGGTCTGAGGCGGGGTTGAGTGGCCGGGATGGCGATGATTCCAGGGGGGTGCTGAAGCCTGACCTGGACCTGCCATGTGGACCCCGACCACCCGGCGGCAGCATAGCCGCGCGGGCCTTCGCTAT
>NZ_JAKSXX010000047.1 GCF_022829385.1 Methylobacterium sp. J-070
GGCTGCGACCGGTCGCCGTCGCCAACGCCGGCCCGACGGGGGCTGGGGTGCAGGAACCGAGCGCAGCCGTGTCGCGCAGCGGTGAGGTGGCCGGGCGGATCTCGACCGGCGCCGGCCAGAGCAACCTGCTGGCGCTGAACGCCACCATCGAGGCCGCGCGGGCGGGGGGAGCGGGAGGCGGCTTCGCGGTGGTGGCGTCCGAGGTGAAGGCGCTCGCTGAGCAGGCCGCCAAGGCGACCGGGGAGATCGCTAGCCAGATCGGTCAGATCCAGACCTCGACGCGGCAGGCGGTCGGCGGGATCATCGGCTTGGTCTCGGCCGCTGCCACTGAGCTGCAGGCCACGGCCGGATCGATGTCGGCG
>NZ_JAKSXX010000060.1 GCF_022829385.1 Methylobacterium sp. J-070
TGTGCCGTCTGCACCTCGATCTGGCGCAGCTTCAGCACCACCTGCTCCGCGCTCGTCTTCTGACCTCGCCGCATGTCCGACTCCTTCGATCCTGGCTGATCCTCTCAATCAGCCCGGTCCAAAGCCAGCCGGTCAGGTCACGTCACGGCGCGCAGCCAGACGTATGAGGGTTCCGCGCGCGTGCAGAGGGCGACGTACTCGCGCCCGTGCCAGTCCTAGACCAAGTCGGATTCCAGGCCGTGCCCGGTCTCCAGCCGGTATCGGCGCGGCCGCTCCGACAGCCCGGTCCCGAGCAGGCGTCGCTCCCATGCCCTCCGGCGCGCGCCCGCGGGGTCGAGGATGTCCTCGGCCTCGGCGACCCGAATCGACGCGGCCGCGCCCGACCGGACGACGTAGGCCTGTTCGGGATGCCGGCCGGCCGAGACCGCGAGTTCCGTGCCCTCTGCCAGGCCGTCGACCGGGTAGCTGCCGCGCGCCTTGATCCACTCCCAGCCGGCGCGGTGCGTCCGCTCCAGGGTCTCCTCGGCCGGGCGAAGGCGCTCGCCGAGGACCGCGGCGTACGCGTGGATGTGCGGCGGAAGGATTAGTTCGCTCATTCTCGAAGGATAACATACGCAGTCTTTGAGGGTGCAATAGTTTGTCCTTAGGACGGTTAACAGCCTAGTGCGTGCAAAACACTCCGTCAAGGAAGGCATTGAAAGTCCTTCGAAAGTCAAAGCATTTGATTTGCGGCGCAAACTGTTTTGTCGCGCAAACGGCAATACTTGCGGAAATCGCCGACGCGGCCTACCTTGAAGCGTTGAAGCTTCCGAAGCGCGGGATGCTGCCGTGAACACACAGGACGTGAGGGCGCTGCTGCGGCAGCGCGTCGAGGAGGCGGGAGGCGCCACGGGCTGGGCCCGCCGCCACGCCGTCAGCAGCGTGTACGTGCAGGACTGCGTGTCCGGCCACCGCGCCCCCGGGCCGGCCATCCTCGTGGGGCTGGGCCTGCGGAAGATCGCCTCCGAGGCCCGGTACGAGGAGATCCGCCAGTGAGCGCCGAGACCGTCCGCGCCGACCTGAGGAACGGCGCCCTGATCATCGACACCGTGGCGGAGCTCGTCGCTGCCATCGGCGCCCGGCAGATCGAGGGCGACAACGAGGGCGTGCTGCTGCTGGCCCGCATCGGTGCCTGGCGCGTCGTCGACCGCGACCTCGATTCCGAGCTCGCGCATTCCGGGATCTACTGGGATGCGCCGGACGCCGCCGAGATCGCCTACGCCGACCGGATCCAGGCAGATGCCCTTCAGGAGCACAACGCCCTCATGCGCTGCCTCCCGATCTGCATCGCCTACGACAATCTCTGCGGCTCCGAGGAGCTCCGCGAGTATCGAGACGCCCGCCTCCCCGAGCCCGTCGAGGAGGAAGAGGATGCGTGAGGCCATGAAGACGGCCCGCGCCCGGCTCGTTGCCGTCCGGGCTGAGGTCGAGGCCGCGGCCGCCGAGTTCGGGTTTCCGTACGGCGTGCATCTCGACCAGGCCATGCAGGCGGTCGACGCGGACCTGCTCGCGGCCTCCGTCGCCGCGGCCGCTGCAGACGGCCCTCGACCATCACCGCCGCGAGATGGCCGAGATGGCAGGGGTGCGGCCGGCCGCACCCCTGCCTGCGACGTCCGACGCCCCGGCGGCTGCCCGCCGCCCGGTCGTGCCGACCCGCCCCCTGCGCCCCCTCGGGAGGTCGGCATGAGCAGCGTCGACAGCGGCGTCTACGTCCGCCCATCCCCCGTCGCAGTGGCGCGGCTCTACGAGAGCCATGGCGCCGAGGCCGCCCTCGCGCGCTGGCACTGGCTCAACGAGCGCACGCTCGGCGCCATGGCTCGCAACGGCCGGGCCGCGCAGGGTCAGGCGCACCTCCTCAACCGCCTCCGCGGTTACTCCGACCTCGATGCGGCGGTCTGCATCGAGGCGGCCCACGCGCTCGGTTCGGGTCGCCGAGGGGAGCGCGCGGCCGGCGTCACCCTCAATCCCGTGGGTACGATCTTCGCGACCCGCGGGCTGCCGCCGGTCGCGGTCTCGAAGGAGGAGCGTGGCCGCGCGACGCGCCTCGGGCATGCCGCGAACAAGAGAGACCTGGAAGCCGTCGCCGCCCGGGCCGCGCAGCACGCCCTGGAAGCGGCGGTCGGATCGGTCCTGCGCAAGGCGCTGGCCATGGTGCCCGATCAGCCGTCGACGGGACGGTACCTGCTGCCCGCCGTCACCGACGCGCTGCGCGAGGTCCTCGCGGGCGAGCCGGCCGACGCAATCGCCCTCGTGTTCCCTGACCTCGCCCAGGAGCCTGCGGCCATGATCCAGCCATCCGTCATCGCCAAGCCCGCGCAGGCCCACCGCCGCGTGCCGGCGGACGAGGTGATCATCGCCGATCACGCCAAGGGCGGCACGCCCGTCGGAATCGCGATGCGCTACGGCGTGCGGCCGCAGAGCCTCTACGCGCACTGGCGGCGCCTGGAACTCTCCAGGCGCCGCCGTCTGGCCGGGTTCGACCCGGGCCGCAAGGCCAAGGGTGATCCTGAGCCTTCGGTTGAGGAGGCCCCCGTCGTCCGGGAGGTTCCGCCCCCGGCCGTGGTCGACGTGCCCCACCAGGTCGTCACCTCGACGCCCCATCCGTTCGACCAGGTCCCCGGCCGCCTCGGTGTTGCCGACCTTGCGCTGGCGGTCCGCCTGTCCCGCGAGGAGAACCTCGAACCCGCCGTGGCGCTCGCCTGGATCCGGGCTGACATCGCAGCTTCCCGGAGGTCGGCATGAGGATCTCGGAACACGCCGCTCGCGAGCGGCTCCGCGAGGCCATGCGCAAGGCCGGCGGCCAAGCGGCATGGCGGCGACACTACGGTCTGCCGGTCTCGGGCTGGCAGGTCGTCATCTCGCGGTCCGTGACGGGGCCGCGCCCGATCCGGAATGAGCTCCTGCTCCTGATCGGAATCCGGCGCGACCAGCACGGCGACATCCATGAGGAGCGCGATCCCGTCAAGTTGGCCTTCCTCGCCGTCCATGCACCGGGTCAGGCCGACAACGATACCCCCCGGCCGGCCCTCCGACTTCTCGGCTGAGGCGCACCCCGTCTCGCGCCCGGCGGCAGGGGCGCACCAACACCTCACCCGTCCACCCACCCCGGTTTCCATGGAGCGCCGCGTGCGCCAGGACCAAGTCAATTCCATCATCGCCAAGCACATCCGCGCCTATCACGAAGGCGCACAGCTACGAGCCGGCGTGTACCCCGAGGGGTATGCCATGGAGGCCATAGACGAGCTTGCTCAGGCCGGCTTCGAGATCACGTCGAAGTTCCCGGATAGCGCCGCCAACTCGTGGGTTCTGGCGCAGGTCATTCGCGGCGACGTGAAGGTGATCCAGGACGAAGATGCTCGCCACCAGATCTTGGCGACCGCGACAGCTTCCCTCGTCCGATGGGGAGGCCGGGGACCTGGCGAACAGCGCGAGATCTCGGTCTCGATGTCATGGGGGGCTGACGAGGGCTTCGTGGCGGAAGCAACCGCGAAAGCGATGGCGCTTGCCCTCCGCCAAGCGCGCGACGCCGCCATGGGGTTCGCCAATGCTGCGGCCGCCGCCCTGCAGGCTCCGGAGCCCGCCGCCGCCTGAGGCCCGCTGCGTCGACGCGCCCGGCGGCAGGGGCGCACCCTCCAGTTCCGGCAACCATGGTTTTTCAGGAGCGCCACCGTGCGTGAGACCACCTACGACAAGGCTTCCGCCATCGTCCACACGGTCGACGACGCGGAGATCGTCATCGCCAAGGCCATCAAGGACTTGATGGGGCGCAACCACATTGCGGAGGAGCGCGCCCATCAGATCACTCAGGCCCTCGACCGGGCGGGTTTCGAGATCCGGTACAGGCCGCTCGAAGTAGTCGGCGGACCCATCGAGATCGGCATCGTAGCCGGCGGCCAGACCGGCTTCAGCGAGATGCCGGCTCCAGAACCGGAGCCGGACACCTGGGGCCTCTACCCCCGAACGGCCGCCGACCTCGCGGGCAGCTACGGCTGCCGCGTCGAGATCTCCCGCCTGGACGACCCGCACTGCCCCCTCACCGACGACTTCTGCGAGCAGCAACTCGTCGTCGTCGTAGAGCGCGATACCGGCCGCCTCGTCTCGATGACGGAGGCCTGGCTGGACGAACGCGACGAGCCCCTCGTGCCGAAGTCCTGGCTGGAGACCGTACTGAGCGCCTGGCAGGCCTCGGCCGCTCCGAAGAGGGCCGCCGCCTGATGCGCGCGCTCCTCAGCCTGACCTGCGGCGCGCCCGGGCGCCTTGCCATCTCGGCGGCCGCCCTGACCACGCTCGGATTCCTGGTGTGGGGGCGCCTGGACGCCCTGCTGGTGGCCGCCTTCTACACGGTCATCTGGGGATGCGCGTTCGGGCTGCTCTTCCTGGCGCTCGCCATCCTTGGGGCCGCCACGAACACGGTCGACGAATATTTCGCCCCCGCGACCCGGAAGCCGAAGGAGGATCCCCATGGACGAGTTTGACGCCTCGAACATCGCCGAGGCGCCCTTCGACGGCGACGCGGTCTGGTCGACTTTGTCCCCCGAGCTCCAGGCGAAGATCGGCGCGTTCGCCCTGGAGATCGCGGTCGGCCGCGTCATCCACGAGCATGCCGGAGGCCCTGCCGGCCGCGCAGGGCTGGCGGCCGAGGCCGAGGTGCTGGAGGAGCTCTGCAGGGCGGTGAACGGCGAAGGCGGCCTCCAGACCGAAACGTGGTTCGAGGAGGCCCGGATGATGGAGCCGGTCAGGTATCGGTACCGGGTCCCGTCCTACCTCGGCCAGGTCTGCTACGGCTGCGGCTGCTCGGAGAAGGACCCGTGCCCCGAGGGGTGCGGGTGGGCGTCAGATACGCTGTGCACCGCCTGCAAGACGACGGGACGCCACCTTCCATTCGAGGATGACGACGACTAGCTTGACCTCTGCGCTCCCACTCTCGGGAGGGCAACCCAGCGCTATCGAGCGGCGACGGCTCGGCGGCATCAGATCTCCCCTTGTGGAGAGCAGACCTAGACCACGAACGCGAAAGGCCCCCGGTGGATGCCGGGGGCCTTCGTCGTTTCAGTCCTCGTCCAAGAGGACGGGATTGATGGTCGCCCCCCGCGGGCAGTCCCCCTCCCGCGCCGGCCGGTAGGGCCCCCAGCCCGAGCACCCCATGCAGCGGTATGAGCCGATGGCCTTGGGGTTCGGCCAGTACCGAAGCCGGCTCGGATCCTCCGCGCGAAACCTGTTGAAGCGCTCGACGTTCGCCTCGGCTTGGGACCGGCTGATCGCGTAGCTGACCCACCCGCACGCCAGGCAGGTCACGGTGTCGGTCGGGATCTCGTTCTCAGGCATCGCCCGCCTCCCTCGCCGCGGCCCGCTCGATCTCCTCCGGTCGCGCTGGCGTCGCCGCTAGCCTCTCCAGGATGTCCGGCAGCGCGACCGGCCGGTACGCCCAGCAGTCCACGCCGACGTCGCAGGACTGCGAGGTCCCCGACAGGCTCCCGTGCGTGTGCCCGTGGAGGTGGAGGGCGCCGCGGAACACACCGTTCCAGGCGCGCAGGGGATAGTGGTCCAGCACGAGCCTGTGGCCGCCGGTGTCGACCGTGGCCCGCTCGGAGACGCTCTCCCACGCGAGCGAGGTCACCCTCGCCTTGTCGTGATTTCCGACGATGAAATGCTTCCGTCCCCGGAGCGCCCCGAAAAATCCGGCGCACTGCTCCGGGCTCGCTCCCATGGCGAAATCCCCGAGATGGAACACCGTGTCGTTGGGGCGGACGACCGAGTTCCAGGCCTCGATCAGGAAGCCGTTCATCTCCTCGACGGAGGCGAACGGACGGCGGCACATGCGAATAACGCCGGCGTGGTTTAGGTGGTGGTCGGCGCTGAACAGCACCCGGCCGGGGGGAGTGAAAACCTGGTTCTTCATGAAGGCAGCCTCCTGTCGAAGGAGGCTGCGCGCGCGGCGTCACGCCCCCGGGGGATGAATCTCGTCAGTGCGGGGGGTGCGTATCGATTTCACGGCGCTCTCCTGGGCTCGCGGCCCGGTGGAATCTGGAAGATCGCAGCTCGGGGAATCGGCCGCAACGGCGGATACGGCGGATGGTTACCGGCTCCCTGGCCCAAGCATGTAAGCCAGCGCCCGAGTTCCGGATCGCGTGCGAATGCGAATGCTTGCGACAGGCGTCAGCCGAGGCGCGCCCGCTCGGCCTCGTGGGCCTCAAGGACGGCGGCGACCCAGGCGCTCATGCCCTCGGCCTTGAGGTCGAGCCTCTGCGAATGGATATAATGCCGGAGCGTGATGGCAGCCGCGAGCTCGCGCTCCGCGTCGGCTCCGCCCCGGGCGGCCGCCTTGTGCGCCAGGATGGCCGAGCCCGCGCCGCCCAGCTTCTCCAGGTCGAGGAACGTCCCGAGCGTGCGCCGGACGTCGTGCGGGGTCCACGGTCGGATGCCGTGCGCCGCGAGGAGATCCGCCTCGGGGCGCAGCGTTACGTTGCCGCCCCGACCGGCCTTCGCCTTGCCCTTGAGCCGGTCCATGTATTGCGAGAGGCCGACCGCAGTCGACCGCTTGCCGGGCACGCGGGACGGGAACAGGTACGGCGAGGTCGGGTCGACGCGGAAGCGCGCGAGCGCGGCGAGGGCCTCGGGCGGGACCGGCAACGCGTGCGGCTTCGGCGCCTTGCCGCCCTTCATCTCCTTCGCGGTCCAGGTCCATACTTCCCAGCCCGGCCGCTCAGGCCACGGCTTGACCGTCGACCGCTGGGTTCCCGTCAGGGCGCCGGCCCGCTGCCCCGTCAACACCACAGCCCACAGCGCCGCCAGCATGCCGGGGGCGACCTCCTTTCCAGTCCCGCCAAGGGCCCGGTGCCGCTCCGCCAGGGCCAGCGTGCGCCCGAGCTCCTCCAGGGTCGGCGTGTGCTCGCGGGGGGTCGACTCCCAGGCCGTCGTCAGCCGCTTGCTCCACCAGGGGAACTGGACATGCTGCAAGCCGGCGCGGGGCGCGTGATCCGCCCAGGCCCAGTCGAGCGCCCCCTTGACCGCCTCCACGGTGTCGGCCGCGGCCGATGCGGTTCGCTCCCGGGCGACGCGGTCGCGGACCTTGACCAGGTCCTCCAGCGTCACCGCCGCGGCGAGACGCCGTTCGAGGCCCGGGGCGGCCCGGCGCAGGTGGCGCTCGAACTGCACGGCCCATCGCTCCTTCAGCCTCGGCAGCTTGTGGGCGAGGTACAGGTCGATCAGGTCGCCCCACTCCCAGGGGCCGTCCCGCCGGCGCTCGGCCTCGGTCTGGGTCGGCAGCGGCGCCGGGAACGCCGCGTCGATGGCGTCCTCGTCCGAGAGTCCGCGCCGCTGCGCCTCGGCGAACACTGCGAGGTCCGTCCCCAGGCCGGCCGCCCTGCCCTCGCGGACGGCGACCCGGGCGTGCTCGGCGGCCAGGCGCGCCGCCGCGACCGTCAACGTCTCCATGTCGCTGAGGGTCTGCGAGCCGGTGCGCAGCTTCAAGAGCCACTTGCCCGTCCGCCGGCGCACCCGGAGCACGAGGCCCTGGCACAGCGTGTCGGCGAGCTCCAGGCCAGCCCCCTGCAGGGCGTCCCGGGCGATCAGCCCCCGCGCCCGCCGGACGTGCGCCTGCGTCAGCCGCGCCCGCTCTCGCTCGAAAATTTCCTTGCCCGCCATCGACGCCCCAGCTCGCGTACCACGGGCGTACCACGCCCGACCGGAAACGCGCTGGCAACCCGTCCAGGCTACCGAGGCGGCGAAAAGCGCAATTATTTCAGGGGTTTGGTTAACGGTGAAATCGCGCAGCCGGCGCGGTCCGGAGGGGCCTTATCAGCTTCCCAAGCTGAATGTCGTCGGTTCGATCCCGATCGCCCGCTCCAATCATCGCAGACATCAAGCGGAACGTTGCCGCGCCCGGGCCTGGCGCGCGGGACGGCGCCTTGCGCCGCCTGCGCTGCGCAACTCAGACGGCTTTCGCGTCGGCCGACGGGGTCGGCGCGTAGGCGAGCCGGAAGGCCGTCGGAAACGGCGTCCCGCCATCCTCGACCGGCCCTTCCGCCCGAAGATCGGTCCTGAGCAGGATCCTCCGCACGATCTCGGGGATCATGGCGCCCGCCACATAGCGGCCGAGGCATTCGTGATGCCCGAGGCCGAAATGCAGATACGCCTGGTCCGGCCGGGCCGGATCGAAACGGTCGGGGTCCGGCACCCAATCCGGATCGAACATGGCCGAGAGACTGAGGGGCAGCACGACCGTACCCTTCGAAAGGCTGATCGCCCGGGCACCGCCGCGACCGAGGAGGTGGTCCGCCTCGGTTTGCCGGAACATGAAGGCCACGATCGGCGCGAAGCGGAGCGCCTCCCAGACATAGCCGTCGAAAGCGGCGGTGCCCGTCACGGCGGCGGCCCGCGCAGCCGCGTGCACGTCCGCGCGCTTCAGGATTTCCGCGAGGGCATTGACCACCGCTTCCGAGGTGGTCTCGATGGCCCCGATCAGCAGCCCGCCGACGTTGATGACGACGCGATCCATGCCGAAGCCCGCCCCGGACGGCAGGTGCAGCCGCAGGAGCCGCGTCAGGCTGTCGTCGGGGACCTCGGCGCCCGACTCGATCGCCGCCAGGCGCGCCGGGATGAGCGATGCGAACGTCGCCCGCATCTCCTCGCGGGCATGGACCGCGGCCGCCTCGATCGCGTCGGCGTCGGCGCGCCCGTCGAACGGCAGGTTGTTGAACTGGTCGAACTGATTCGCATACGACCAGCGCAGGAGGTCCTCGTCCGGGGCGGCGATCCCGAAGACGCTCTGCACGATCCGCAGGGGTACGAGGCGCGAGATCGAGGCGACGACGTCGATCGTGCCGTTGCCGGCGTCGAGGGCCGCGTCGGTGAGGGCGCCCGCGCGTTCGCGGATCGCCGGCAGGTCGCTCCAGGGCAGGATGGCGCGCATCACGGCCTTGTCGCGGTAGTTCACCTCGGTGTTGTCGAGCGCCAGCATGAACGCACCCATCTTGGGTTTGTACAGCGCGACGGAGAATACCTGCGGCAGGGACAGGATTTCCGCGATGTCGGCGCGCCTGGCGACGAGGACGACCGCGCCGCAATCCAGCACCGGTTGCCGGTCGCGCAGCTGTGCGAAGAAGGGCAACGGCGCCCGCCGGATCCAGTCGCGGGCGACCGGCCAGCGCTCCGCCGCCGGCATCGCCAGCAGGGTATCGAGGCACGGTGCGTCGGGGGCATCAAGCCGCATGCGCATGCTCCGTTCCGCGCTGCGATACGGCATCGCCGCGCGCCGTCAGTTCAGCGAGATGTCCAGGCCCTCGCGCAGGCGCGCCACGAGTTCGCCCTGGCGGTGCGTCTCGGTCTTGGCGAAGAGGGCGCGCAGCTGCGTCCGGACGGTCGAGATCGCGATGCCGCGCTCCTGGGCGTGGGCGTTGAGGGAGCGGCCGGAGGCGATCGCCTTGGCCAGATTGGCTTCGGCGTAGGTCAACCCGAACAGGCGCTGCAGGCGCCCGGCGGAACTGTCCTGGGTCTTCGGAGCCCCGCTGCGGATCACGACCGCGAGTTCGGCCTTCACCCGCGTCCCCGTGCCGGTGGGGCGCTTCGACAAGGGGTGCAGCGAGACCCGATAGGGGGTGCCGCTCTCGCCGCAGGTGATCGCGATGTGATCGGCCTGCGTGATCGTGGCGTCGCCGCTCGCCGCGGCGAGCGCCTCGCTCACGGCGCGGGCGATCCGGCGCGAACACTGCCCGTCCTTCAGGGCGAGGCTGCCCTTCTCGAGGGAGAGGCCGGTCCGGGATTTCGCCAGCTCCTCGGCGGCGCGGTTGGCGTGGGCGATCCGCAACCGGGAATCCGTCAGGATCACCGCGGCGTCGAGCAGGTCGAGCGCGGAGGCGAGGTCGGAGGACCGTTCCGAGGCCTGCCGCATCAGCGCGTAGAACTCGAAGGCGCGGCGCAGGTGCGGCACCAGCATCGCCAGGCGCCGCACCTCGGCGGACTGGAAGGGACCGGCCTCGTCGTCGCGCATGGCCGCGAGCGTGGCCATGACGTCCGCCTCCTTGGCGAAATACGTCACGAGACTGTTCTCGATCCCGAAGGGCCGGACGACCTCCTTGAACAGGGCGGTCTCGCGGAACTCGGCCGCATCCACCCCTTCCTCGGCGCGGATGACCTTGCCCTGATTCGACAGGATGTAGGGGAGCCGCGGATCCTCCGTGGCGTGACGGTAGAGGAATGTGCGGTACTGCGACCGGTCGAAGCCCGAGACCGCCCACATCGGCTTGCGGGTGCCGTCGAGGCTGAAGACCGCGAGCTGGCCGACCCGGCCGCCGACGAAGCTCGTGAGGTCTTCCAGGAGCGCCGGCCACTCCTCCGGTTGCCCGGTCCGGTCGTAGATCGACCCGACGAGGCGCGAATAGACCTCAAGTTCCTGCATCGCCACACTCCACGGTGAGTGACAGGGTGATGGAAGGTGCCCTCACCTTCCCGGCTCCGAATCGATGTCCGCCGGTTCTCGTCCTGCTCGCCCGATCGGCGTTTCGCTGCGACGGATAGACAGTATCTGCGCGCGGCATTGTTGGATAGTCGGACCGACCGCGGATATCCAGATTGAGCCACGACGAGCCGTGACGGCTCCTGCGCTCCGTTGCGCTTTCGCGGGACGCCAGCGATCCGAGCCGCGCCGCCGACGGGGCAAAGCGTGCGGCCTTCGGTGGGATCGCGGTCGCACCTCGATCATGGACGAAATCCCCGCCAGCCGGATTGAGCCGCGAAGTCAATAAGTCCCGGCCTTATTCGGCGCCTCATCCAAATGGATGATAGCCAAGATCGGATGAAGGCCGGCGATAGAGACTGTTTAACTTGAGGTAAATCTTATCCCGTACGGACCCGAAGCGCTGCGCACCGGACGGCGGTCCCATACGGCAAGAACACACCGGCGCCCCTGCGCGCACCCGCGGGGGACGCGTCGGCGGAGATTACCGCCGACCTGGGTCGCCACGCGGTCGCCCGACGGCCATCTCCGTACCGGCGCACGACCGCGCCGACGATGCCTGCGGCCCGCTATGTCGCCGCCGCGGACGTCCGCGTGGCCGCCGCGGGCGGGCGCGAGCCGATATTGCCGCGCAGGGTCCGGCTCTCGTACTCGGTGCGGAACAGGCCGCGGCGGCGCAGTTCCGGCAGGACCAGCTCGATGAAATCGTCGAGCCCGCCGGGCAGCGTCGGGGGCATGATGTTGAAGCCGTCGGCACCGCCGGCGCGGAAACGCTCCTCCATCTCGTCGGCGATCTGCACGGGGGTGCCGACGATCTGCGCGTGGCCGCGCGCCCCCGCGATGCGCAGATAGAGCTGGCGCAGGGTCAGCCCTTCGCGACGCGCGAGATCGACCATCAGCTGCTGGCGCGACTTGATGCCGTCCGTCTCGGGCAGGTCCGGAACCGGGCCGTCGGGATCGTAGCCCGACAGGTCGTGGCCGCCGATCATGCGCCCGAGCAACGCCAGCCCGACGACGGGATCGATCAGGTCCTGAAGGGCCTCGAACTTGGCGCGGGCCTCCGCCTCGCTGCGCCCGACCACGGGGAACAGGCCGGGCATGATCTTCAGATCGTCCGGCGCCCGGCCGAACCGCGCCATCCGGCCTTTCAGGTCGCCGTAGAGCGCCACGGCCTCCTCGAGAGTCTGGTTCGCGGTGAACACGATCTCGGCGGTGCGCGCCGCCAGATCCCTGCCCGGCCCCGAGGATCCGGCCTGCACCAGCACGGGCTGGCCCTGGGGCGTGCGCGAGATGTTCAGCGGTCCCCGCACCTCGAAATGCGTGCCGCTGTGGTTGAGCGGCCGGAACCCGTCGGGCTTCGAGAACTGGCCGCTCGCGCGGTCGATGATCACCGCATCGTCGTCCCAGGTGTTCCAGAGACCCAGGACCACATCGACGAACTCCTCGGCGCGCGCGTAGCGGTCGCCGTGGCGGGCGATCCGGTCGCCGCCGAAATTGGCCGCCTCGGCATCCGTCGCGGAGGTGACGAGGTTCCATCCGGCGCGGCCGCCGCTCAGGTGATCGAGCGACGCGAAGCGCCGCGCGACGTTGTAGGGCTCGTTGAAGCTCGTGGAGGTCGTGGCCACGAGCCCGATCCGATTGGTGACCGCGGCGAGCGCCGACAGCAATGTCACCGGCTCGAAATGGGTCGAACGCGCCGTGCGCTCGCTCGACCGCAGGTCGAGGTCGCGGATGCCGCTGCCGTCTTCGAGGAAGATGAGATCGAACTTCGCCGCCTCGGCCCGTTTCGCCCAGCCCACGTAGCGTTCCAGGACCAGACCGCCATCCGCCTCGCTCGACGGGTGGCGCCAGCCCGCCACGTGGTGGCCGGTGGCGTAGAAGAACGCGCCGAGGCGCAGGCTGTCGTGTCTCATCGATCCGCTCACTCAGCGCGGGAGGCCCGGTCCGGGCCGTGCGCGGGACGCGGAGTCTAGCGGACGGAGCCGCGGCGGCGAACCGTCATGTGTGCGGGGCGCGGACCGCACGGGCCCGGCGACGGCAGCCGCACCGGCACTTGGGGGACAGGAGGATCGCCGCGCGGGTCTTCGGGTTGCGGCGGGCGTGGGCGGGTCCGGGTTTCGTCCGGCCAGGCCTAGAGATACGACAGCCGCAGCCGCCATTCCCCGTGATCGACCGGCTCCCCGGGGCTTGCGCGCGGCGAATCCGGCTCGGCGCGCGCGGTCTGGTCGGCGAAGGCCACCTCGACGGGACGGTCCAGCGTCGACACGCAGCCGCCGAGCAGCAGCGCGATCGGGCCCGCCAGGACGGGCACCCGCACGGATGCGATGAGGGGGCGGATCGCGCGCACGGCTTCAACCGATCATGGCAGGCGCGGCCGCATCAGGCCGCGACCCGCTCGGCGGCGGGGAGCAGGTCCCGGCTCGCCTGCTCGATCCGCCTGAGCCACTCTTCGGCGGTCTCCGCGCGCAGTTCGGCGGCCTGAGCCCGGGCTTCCAGGGCCTGCATCTGCGCGGTCGTTTCCGCCTGCAGCGCCTGGACCCGCGTCGCGGCCTGGGTCTGGACCTCCTTGAGCTTTACCTCCGCCTGGGCCTGACACTCGCGCAGGAGGACTTCGAAGGCACGGAGTTCCTGCTGGGACCGCTTCAGTTCCTGGAGCAGGGCGTCCTGCTCGGCGGCCTGTTCCCGAAGGCGGACCTCCTGAAGCTGGGCCGCGCTCTTGGCGGCGGTGAGCGTGTCGAGCACGCCGGTCCAGTCCGCCGCCAGTCTGCGCGGGAGGGGCGCGGGGGCGGCCTGGATCTGCGGCGGCACCGGGGCCGGCGCGGCCGGGCGCGCCGGGGCTTCCGGACGCTGCGCGACGATCTGCGCATCGAGGTTGGCCCAAAAAGCCTCGTCCATCCCCGGCATCGCGTGTCCCTTTTTCCCTGTGACTGATCTGAGGCGATCTCGGTGGCGACGACGGCCGCGTCAGGCGTCCAGCGTTCCGGTCCTGCGCTGCGGTGCCGGCTCGACCACGAATTCGGACTCGATCGCCTCCGAAATCCGGCGCAGCCACTCCTCGGCCGACACGGCGCGCTCCTCGGCGGCGCGGGCCCGCGACTCCGCGGCCCCGATCAGCGCGTCGGCCTGCACCTGGATCTCGCGGGTGCGCTGCTCGGCGGCACGGACCTTCGCGTCCGCGTCCCGCATGTCGGCGCGGACCTGCTCCAGAAGCTCGTGGACGCGCGCTTCGTAGTCCTGCGCCCGATCCTCGACCTGGCGGATGTACTGGGCCGCGCCGCGGACGCGCTCCAACACGCCCGGCCATTTGCCGGCCGCCGCGTCCGCGTTCGGGTGCCGGGCCGGGGCCTGCCCGTTGGGCACCGCGGCCAGGACGACGACCTTCCCGGGCGAGGCGCCGCCACCGCCGGCCGACGCGGCGGCGTAGCTCGTCGGGCCTTCGGCCGGCTGCTCAGGCATAGTCCAGCGTGCGTGTTCCATCGTCGATCCTGGAGCCCGTCTGGGAAGGAAGCGCGTCGGGTTGCGAAGCCCGACGGCTCAGGCCTCAGCTTGGTTCATGTGACCGCCCAGCAGGAGGTTCTTGGCCGCCGCGTCGATGCGGGACAGCCACTTCTCCGCGGTGTCGGCGCGCACGTCCGCCACCCGGACCTGCTCCTCGGCCGCCCGGACCCAGGCTTCCGCCTCGGCCTGGATCGTCCGGACCCGGGCCTCAGCCTCGGCGCGGATCTCCTCCACCTGGGCGTCGGCATCGGCCTGGATCCGCTGCAGACGGATATCGGCGCGGGCCTGGAGCTCGTGAGCCCGCATCTCGGCGAGCTGGAGGCGCTGCTGCGCCTCCTTCAGCTCGCGCTGGAGCGTCTCGACCGCCATCTCGTGCGAGGCGGTCTGGACCCGCAGGCGCCGCTTCTGCTCGTCGGCGATGCCGACCATGCCGTTGATGATGTCGAGGGTGCTCATCCAATCCGACACCGAGTCGTCCTCGGCGTCGGGGGATGCCGCCAGCGGCTCCGCGTCGTTCACGGCCGGATCCGGCAGCAGCGCCGCACTCGGCTCGTCGATCTCCGGGCCCAGGCGGAGGGCCGGGCCCTCCAAGGTGTGGGCGTTGGGTTTGAGCCTCAGGATTTCGGCAGACGGTTTCTCGACGATGCGGTCGAGACTCTCTGCGACCTGCGTCAGGATATGAGACCAGGAGGCTGTCGGTGCCGCGACCATGCTGATATCTGCCCTTCCAAGAGCGGAACGTGGGATGATTAAGACCGCGTTATGGTTAACGCATCGTTAAACTGGTATTCGCCCGCTAGCTTTTTGTAAGCTCTGCCTAACCACCATTAATTTTCGGCGGCGCCGACGCCGCTCTGGACAGTGATGTCGGCCCAGAATTTCTTCGGCGCATCGGGCGTTCGGTGGAGGCCGGCGCCGTATCGCCGGCGGACGCCGCGGCCGGCCGGCCAATGGTTTGTGGATGAATTCAAGATCCGAGCGGATCGGCTCCACCGACAATATCGGCCAGAACGACCGTTTTCGGCTCCGTATACTGACGGCGTAGGCGCCAATACAGTTTCGCGCCATCGAAATATGTGCTGACGGGGCGTCCCGTCTCTTTTCGCGCGCATCGTCCGCACGAGCGCGGAACGCCGGCAAACCGCACCGGCACACGCGGGCGTCGCCCGAAAAGTCCGGCCTGGCAGCACGCCCGTCCCGGCGCGAAGCACCGCGGCTGGGTCAGCCGGGACTCTGGGTGGCGGGGGGCGCCTGGAGGATCGGGGCTGCGGCCGCGCGGATGGAGGCGGGATCACGGTCGAGGGGCGGGTAGATGCGGGACCCGTTGATGAGCCGCTTCGTCGCTTTGGCGGCCGCGCCGGAGGAGACCAGCGTGTCACGGTCCCAGCCGGCGGTGTAGACGGCCCCCCAATCGCCGAGATCCAGCACCGTGACGTATTCGGGCGCGGAGAAACGCAGGCGACGCTCGGGGCGGCCCGCGAGGGTGCAGACGGCGTTGTGACCGGCGAACCGGCCCATCGGCCGCGCATGCTGGCAGGACATCACCGTCCGGTGGCCCGCCCCGTCGGCGGCCGCCGTGGCCACGTCGCCCGCGGCGTAAACGTCGGGGCAGCCGGTGACGTGCAGATAGGGGTCGACCGGCACGCGCCCGAGGGAATCGATGGACGTCCCCAGCTGCGCCGCGAGCGGGCTGGCCGCCAGACCGGTGGCGCAGACGACCGTCCGCGCCGGGATGCGCGTCCCGTCGGCCAGCGCGACGCCGTCGGGATCGATCGTGCGGATCTCGGCGCCCCCGATGAAGGTGACCCCGGCCGCCGCCAGCGCCGCGCGGATCGACGGCGCGGCAACCGGACCCATCGCACGGCCGATCTCCGGTGCCCGGTCGATCAGGATGGTCCGCACCGGGCCCGTGCCCCCCGCCCGGTCGCGGGCTGCGGCGAGCCGTGCGGGCAGTTCGCAGGCGAGTTCGAGGCCCACCAGCCCTGCGCCGACGACGACGGCGGTCCAGAGGCCTGACGGCTCGGCGCCCGGTGCGGCGGGACCCAGCCGTTCGAGATGCGCCGCCAGACCCTGCGCACCCTCTTACGTGTCGACGTCGAAGGCGCCGTCGATGCCCGGCACGGCCGGTCGCCGCAGGGCGCTGCCGGTCGCCAGGACGAGGCCCCCGTACGGCAGGCTCCGGGGCACCTCGGACGGCGATCCGCCCGACACCGTCACGGCATGGCCCGGCACATCGATGGCGATGACGTGTCCCTGGAGGCGGCGCACGCCGATGGGCCCGAGAACGTCGTCGAGCGGCACCCGCACGGGAGCGAGGTCCGCCTCGTAGCACCGCACGCGGATGACGTGGAACGGGCTCGGCGCCACGAGGGTGATGGAAAGCGCATCGCTCAGACCGAGTTCGTCGCGCGCCCGGGCGGAGGCGGCCGCGGCCCAGAGACCGGCGAACCCGCCGCCGACCACCACGATGTCCTGCGCCATGGGGTACCTCGCAAACGCCGCACGGCCCGCCGCGACACCGAAGATTCTTATCGTTTCGGATGGAAGTAGAGAACGCGCTTTCGTTGACTCACCCGCGCCGGGGCGGGATGTTGCATTCATTGCGTGCAATGTGGTCAAGAACCGAAGATGAAGACGCTGGAGCCGTCCGGCCGTGATTCCGGAGCGACCTCGCGCGTCGTCACCGCCCGATTGCGCCGCCCGATGCGCCGGTCCGACCGGATCGGACCCGGCAGAACCCCGTCCCCGTCCCGGCTAGGCGCGGCGCGGTCACGCCGCTGACCGGCTCGCCGCCGGCTTCGCGGTCCCATCCCGTGCGGGGCGGCCGATGCCGGCGCGCTCCGGGATGCCGGCCGCTCCTCCCCGCCCCACTGCCCCAAGGTCCCGCCCATGCTCTCGTCCCGCCGATCCCTGCTGGCCGCCGCCCTCGCCCTGACCTGTCTCGGCAGCCTGGTCGGGCCGGAGGCCCGCGCCGAGGATCCCAAGGAGGTCCGGCTCGACTGGGCGACCTACAACCCCGTGGGCCTGCTCCTGAAGGAGAAGGGCTTCCTGGAGGAGGCGCTGGCCCCGCGCGGCATCAAGGTCCGCTGGGTTCAGTCGCTCGGCTCCAACAAGGCGCTGGAGTATCTGAATGCCGAAGCCATCGATTTCGGTTCGGCGGCGGGTGCGGCCGCGCTGGTCGCGCGGATCAATGGCAATCCGATCACGGCCGTCTACGCCTTCTCGCGTCCGGAATGGACGGCGCTGGTCACCCGCAAGGACAGCGGCATCACCAAGCCGGCCGACCTCAAGGGCAAGCGCGTCGCGGTCACCCGGGGCACCGATCCGCACATTTTCCTGATCCGCGCGCTGCAGGGCGCCGGCCTGACCGAGCGCGATGCCAAGCTGGTCCTGCTGCAGCATCCGGACGGGCGCACGGCCCTCGACCGCGGCGACGTCGATGCCTGAGCGGGACTCGACCCGATGATGGCGGCCGCCGAGATCGAGAACGGCGATGTCCTGTTCCACCGCGACGCCGCGGCGAACACCTGGGGCCTCCTCGCCGTGCGGGAAGCCTTCGCCAAGGCGCACCCGGATCTCGTCCGCGCGGTGATCGCCGCCTATGAGCGGGCGCGGGCCTACGCGCTCGCCAACCCGCAGGCGCTCTCGGCCGCGCTCGTCGCCGCCACCAAGTTGCCCGAGCCGGTGATCGCCCGCCAGATCGAGCGCACCGACCTGTCGCAGCCGGCGATCGGGGCCGCCCAGGCCGCATCCATCAAGGCCGCCGGCCTCGCCCTCCAGCAGGCCGGCGTCGTCCCGGCCGGTACCGACGTGGCGGCGGCGGTCGACGGCCTGCTCGATCCGGGCTTCAACCCCGCCGCCGGGCGGTGATGCGCGGCCCACCGCTGCTGCGGCGCGGAGCCCGTGCCGGCCTCGGCCTGCTCCTGCCGCTCGTCCTGGCGGTCGGCTGGGAGATCGCCGTCGCGACGGGTGCGGCGTCGGGGCGCCTCCTCCCGCCGCCCAGCCGGATCGGCGCGACCCTGTGGGATCTGGCGGCGTCGGGCGATCTGCGGATGCACGTCGAGGCGACGCTGATCCGGGTCGGGCTCGGCTTCCTGTGCGGGGCGGCGGCCGGAATCCTGGCCGGCGCCCTGGTGGCGACGATCCCGGCGCTGCGCTGGCTGATCGACCCTAGCCTTCAGGCGCTGCGCGCGGTCCCGTCTCTGGCCTGGGTACCGCTCTTCATCCTGTGGTTCGGCATCCTGGAGACGCCGAAGGTCCTGTTGATCGCCGTGGGCGTCTTCTTCCCGGTCTATGTCGCGGTCTCCGGGGCGATCGCCTCCGTCGATCGGAAGCTCGTCGAGGTCGGGCGGATCTTCCGGCTGTCGCGTCTCGCCCTCGCCCGCCGCATCCTGCTGCCGGCGGTCCTGCCCGCGACCCTCGTGGGCCTGCGCACCGGCCTCGGCCTCGGCTTCCTGTTCGTCGTGGCGGCGGAGCTGATGGGCGCCTCGGAGGGCCTGGGCTATCTGCTGGTCGACGGCCAGCAGTTCAGCAAACCCGATCAGATCATGGCGGCGATCATCGCCTTCGCGCTGGCGGGCAAGCTGGCCGACATGGCCCTGATCGCGCTGACGCTGCCCTTGACCCGATGGCAGGATACCGCACGAGAGAGCCTGTGAGCGTCGGACAAGGCCGCGCCAAGAGGGCGGAGCCGCGGCCGGCCTCGCGCTCCGGAACCCACGCCACCCTCGGACAAGGGACGCCCGTGCTCCTCGTCGACGACCTCTCGAAGACCTATGCCGACGGCACCCGGGCGCTGGACGGGATCGGCCTGTCGGTGCAGCAGGGGGAGATCGTCGCGCTGATCGGGGGCTCGGGCTGCGGGAAGACGACGCTCCTCCGCCTGATCGCGGGACTCGACCAGGCAAGCCGCGGGGTCGTGCAGGTCGACGGCGCGGCGATCCGCGAGCCCCATCCGAGAGTCGGCGTCGTGTTCCAGGAGCCGCGGCTCCTCCCCTGGCTCGACGTGGCCGGCAATGTCGGCTTCGGGCTCGCGGGTCTCACCCGCGCGGAGCGCCGGGCGCGGGTGGCCCACGCCCTGGAGCGGATCGGGCTGTCCGAGCACGGGGGCCGCTGGCCGCGCGAGCTCTCCGGCGGCCAGCAGCAGCGCGTCGCCATCGCCCGCGCCTTCGTGGCACAGCCGCGGGTGCTGCTCCTGGACGAGCCCTTCTCGGCCCTCGACGCCTTCACCCGGAAGGGGCTTCACGAGCAGCTTCTCGATCTCTGGGCCGAGTCGAAGCCGACGATCGTGATCGTCACGCACGATGTCGGGGAGGCCGTGACGCTCGCCGACCGGGTGGTGGTGATGCGCCCGCGCCCGGGGCGCCTGGACGAGACCGTGGCGATCGGGCTCTCCCGCCCGCGCGATCCGGTGGCGGCCACCTACGAGGAGGCGGTGCGCCGGGTGCTGGCCGCCCTCGACCGCTCCCTGCGGCCCGCCGCGGCAAGCCGCCCCCCCGCCCCCGAGACCCGCGCCGCCTGGTGGTGACCGCTCGGCATCGCCGGGCATCCGCCGACCCGCTTCAGGACCGGGCGGCCGTCAGTTCCAGATCCTCGGGCTCCGCGCGGCGGAACCGGGCGAAGCGCAGGGCCAGCACCGGCAGGATCAGCAGGGTCAGGACCGTCGAGGTGACGAGGCCGCCCAGGATGACCAGCGCCATGGGGCCCTCGATCTCGCGGCCGGGCTCGCCGGCGCCGAGCGCCAGCGGCAGAAGGCCGAGGCCGGTGACCAGGGAGGTCATGAGGATCGGCACCATCCGGTCGGCCGCGCCGGCCGCCGCGGTGGCGGCGCTCCACGGGCGGCCGTCGCGGGTCACCAACTGCTCGTAATGGGCGATCATCATCACGCTGTTGCGCAGCGAGATGCCGGCGAGCGTCACGAAGCCGACGATCGACCCCAGCGACAGCACGCCCCCGGTGAGCGCCGCCGCCGCCACCCCGCCGACGAAGGCGAACGGAAGGTTGACCAGGACCAGCAGCAGGTTCGCGGCGGATCCGGTGACGATCGCGAGCAGCACCACGATGCCGAAGCCCGCGAGCCCGGCATGGATCAGCAGGTCGCGCCGCGCCGCGGCCTCGGCCTCGGCGGCCCCCGAGAAGGTCACGTAGACGCCCTCGGGCAGCCGCACCTCGCGGGCGATCTTGCGCTTGGCCGCCGCCACGAAGCCCGCCACGTCGCCCCCGGCGACGTTGGCGGTCACGGCCTGGACCCGCTGGGCGCCGAGGTGCTGCACCTGATAGCGGCCGGCGCTCTCGTAGACGTCGGCGACCTGCGACAGGCGCAGGTAGCGGCCGCCCGGCGTCCGCAGGGGCAGGTCGCCCACGGCGCTGAGGCGGCCGCGCACCTGCGCGTCGAGGATCACCAGCACGTTGAACACGGCGTTGCCGCGGTAGGTCTGGCCGACGACGTCGCCCTGATAGGCGGTGCGCAGAGCCTCCAGAACCTCGACCGGGTCGAGCCCCCAGTGCCGCAGGTCGACCGGGCGCAGCGCCACCGTGACCTGCGGCAGCCCGGCCGGCGAGGCCTGCTGCACGTCCCGGGCGCCCTTCACCTCCGCGAGTTCCCGGGCGACCGAGCGGGCGGCCGCCTCGATCCGGTCGAGGTCGCTGCCGACCACGTTGACCACGACCGGCGCGGTGAAGCCCGATACCGTCTCCTCGATCCGCTCGGTCAGGAAGGTCTTGAGCGAGAAGGCCGCACCGGGAAATCCGGCGATCAGCTCCCGGATCGCCGCCTCGACGCTCCGCTGCGCGGCGCCGTCGAGGCCGGGCTGCAGGTCGATGTGAATCTCGCTGTAGTGGGGGCCGGCCGTGTCCTCCGCGGCCTCGGCGCGCCCGATCTGCGCGGCCACCGCACGAACCCCCGGGATGCCCCTCAGATCCCCGGTGATCAGCACGCCGAGCCGCTGCGATTCCTGCAGCGAGGTGCCGGGCACCGCCACCATGTGGAGGATCATGTGGCCCTCCTTGAGGTCGGGCAGGAACACCGCCCCGAGGGTCGGCAGGACGGCCGCCCCGGCGAGCGTCATCAGCAGGCTCGCGAGCATCGCCAGGCGGGGCACCCGGCCGATCCGCGCGAGCAGCCCGAGATAGGCCGCGCGGCTCCAGCGCACGACGGGGGGCTCGCGCAGCCGCGCGCCGTCGTCCCGCCCTCCCCGGCCGCCGAGCAGCAGCAGCGCCAGGGCCGGCGTGACGGTGAGCGCCACGAGCAGGGAGGCCACGACCGCCGCGATGTAGGCGAGCGCCAGGGGTCCGAACAGGCGCCCGGCCACGCCCGTCAGCGCCAGCACCGGCAGGAACATCAGGAGCACGGCCAGCGTGGCGTAGGCGACGGAGGTGCGCACCTCCAGCATCGCGGCGAGGACCACGCGGGCCGCGCTGCGGCCATCGCCCCGCGAGGCCCGCAGGCGGCGCGAGACGTTCTCGACGCCGATCACCGCGTCGTCGACCACCTCGCCGATCGCGAGGGCCAGGCCGCCGAGGGTCATCGTGTTGAGGCTCTCGCCCCAGGCCTGGAGCGCGAGCGCAGCGGCGATCAGCGAGAGGGGGATCGCCGCCGCGCTGATCAGCGCCGCCCGCCAATCCGCCAGGAACACCAGGAGCACGATCACCACCAGCACCCCGCCGAAGGCCAGGGCCTGCATGACGTTGCCGGTGGCGACGTCCACGAAGTTGGCAGGCCGGAACAGGTCGGCCCGCAGGGCCACGTGTTCCCGGTCGAGGATCGGCCGCAATTCGTCGAGGGCGGCCTCCAGGCGGGCGGTGACCGCGCGCGTGTCGACCCCGACCTGGGCGCCGATCATCAGCAGCACGCCCGGCTTGCCGTCCACGAGGGCCGCGCTGATCGCAGGCTCGGGGGCGGCCGTGACGGTCGCCACGTCGGACAGCACCACGCTCGCCCCGCCGTCGTTGTGGAGCACCGCACGGCCGAGCGCCTCGGGGGTGAGCGACTGGCCCTCGCTGCGCAGCAGGACCCGCTGGTTCGGCGTGTCGACGAAGCCGGCGCCGCGCACGCCCGTGGCCTTCCGGGCGGCCGCCAGGACGTCGTTGAGGCCGATCTGGAAGCGGATCAGGTCGTCGGGGCGGACCTGGACCTGCAGCGCCCGCACCGCCCCGCCATAGAGGGAGACCTGGGCGATGCCCGGCACGGCCTGCAGGCGGCGGCGGACGGTCCACTCGGCCACGTGGCGCAGGTCCATTGCGTCGCGGGTCTCGGAGGTGAGCCCGACGAGGAGCACCGTCAGGGTCGATGAGGTGAGCGGGGTCATGGCCGGCGCCGCCACCCCGTCCGGCATGCGCCCGGACAGGGCCGCGAGCCGCTCGTTGACCCGCTGGCGGATGCGGTCGACGTCGCTGCCGGACCGGAAGGCGGCGGCGATCACCGACAGGCCCTGGATGGAGGTCGAGCGCAGGGTCTCCAGCCCCGGCAGGCCGCCCACCGCCACCTCGACCGGCTGGGTGACCAGCACCTCGACCTGCTCGGAGTCGAGGCCCGGCGCCTCGGTCTGAATCGTCACGATCGGGGGCGCGAATTCCGGAAAGACGTCGTAGCGGGCGCCCACCAGCGCGTAGAGGCCGAAGACCAGCACCGCGCCGGCGAGCGCCAGGACCACCCGCGGCAGCCGGACGGCGAAACCGACGAGGAGCGCCTGGGGACCGCCACCGCCCGCGCCGGCGGGCTCAATCATCGTCGTCGCCCACCACGCGGATCCGGCTCTTCATCTCCTCGGACAGGAGCGCCTGGCCGCCCCGCAGCACGATCTGACCGCCGTCCGGCAGGTCCTCGGCCACGAAGGCGTCGGCCGACATCGGCGCGTCCGGCCGGATCGGATGCCGCACGAAGGCGCCGTCGTCCGTCCCGCGATACACCCAGGTCCCGCCCTCGGCGTGCACGACGGCATCCTCCGGCACGAGGACGCCCCGGACCGACCGCGCGGCCGGCAGGAACGCCATCGTGCTCGTGCCGGGGAGGAGGCCGCTCTCGCCGGAGACGAGGTAGAAGAAGCTCTGGCCCTGGATACGCGGGTCGGTCCGGGTCGCGCGCGAGACCAGCCGCAGGGCGACCCGCTCGCTCTGCGGCGGCACCTCGGCGAAGGCGGCCTCGGGCGGCTCGGTGAGGTTCTCGCCGGGTGGCAGCGTCACCTGGACGAGGAAATCCGCCCGCTCGATCAGCCGCGTGACCAGGGGCGAACGATCGATGATCGCCTTGCCGAGGACCGAACCCCATTCCTGGCGCGCCGTGGCGGCCAGGGTGCGCACCTGCGACTCGGCCGTCGTCACGGCGGCCCTGTCCGTCAGCAGGGTGCCCTCGGCGGTCTCGATCTGCGCGACCGCCACCACGCCGGCGCCGAGGCTGCGCGCGCGGCGGGCGGCGCTGCCCGAGACCTCGACCCGCGCCTGGGCGGTCTGGAGCGCCGCGACGGCGCCCGCGTAGCTGTTGGCCAGTTCGGTGATGCGGGCGAGGTCGAGGACCGTGCCGTAGGCGGTCAGCTCCTGCCGATACGCCACGGCCGGCCGGGCCTCGGCGACGAGGCCGATCCGCTTCCGCTCGGGCTCGGACAGTCGGACGAGGGTGCGCCCATCCTCGACGGCCGTGCGCGGCGCGGGCAGGCGCGCGGCGGCGGCGGGGCTGCCGCGCAGGGCGGGAATCAACGGTTCGAGAGACCCGCGCAGATCGGTGAGCATGGGCGCGGCGCGGGCGCGCAGGCGCTCGCCGGGCTCGGTGAAGGCGACGGCGGCGGACGCGACCAGCAGGCCTCCGAGGAGCAGGAGCGCGCGCCGCCGACCCACGTTCCGTCCCCCCGTGTGATTGCCGGATCTACCCGGATTTGATGCCGAATACACCCGAACGGGTCTGGCTCAAACCGCCTCGTGCCGCGCGTCGTGCGCCGACTGGGCCCTGTTGCGGATCTGCCGATGCCGGACCGACGCCTCCGGGCAGAGGATCTGTGTCGTTCCGATGGCTCGGGATCCGCGAGGTCATCCAGAAACACGCAAGCCCGCCTCGCGGGGGCGAGGCGGGCTTGCGCACGATGGTGTGCGGCTGGCTGTGGATCAGCAGCCGTCGTTCCCGACCGGCGCGGTCTGCCGGTCGGCGGCGGCCTTGTTCATCGCACCGACGGTCCCAGGGGAAGCCGGCTGCTGGCCACCCGCAAGGTTCGCGGCGGCCGGATCGGTCCCGTTCGACTTGCCGTCCGTGTTCGTCTGCGCCTGCCGGTCGGCCGTCTGCGTGGCGCCCGCATTGTTCATGGCCCCGACGGTCCCGGGGGAGGCCGGCTGCTGCCCGCCGGCGAGGTTCTTGCTGGACTTGTCGGCGTCGGAGCTGCTGGGATTGGATGCCTGCTGATCCGGCGTCTTGGCTTTCGTCGTGCCGGTGCTGCACGGCGCGGCGAGGACGGGACCGGCAGTAAGGGTCAACAGCGCGAGAGCACTGGCCAGATGAGTGACCTTCATAGAAGACGTTCCTCCAAATTTTCGCATGCGTTAAAGTGCTGAATCGACCTGGATGTTCCGGGGCAAAACAGGAACTCTGACACGGTCGACCCGCGTCCCGGTCTCCAGGGGCTCGCAGAAGGCCGCCGTTTCGGACGCGCAGCGGAGAGCGCGAGCGGCGGGCCGGAGAGGCTGCAGGGGGGTGCGGTGTCCTTGACGCCTTGCCGGTTCGAATTGGATCACGCGCCTGACGGTCTGGGCACTCCCCTCCTCCTTGCGGGGAGGGGTCAGGGGGTGGGGGTGGTCCTGGACGTGGCTCGGCGGTGCCGTCTGCCCCACCTCCACCTCCTCCCCGCAAGGAGGAGGGGAGCGTGTCGCGCATCGTGATCCGCGTCCGATAGAAGCCGCGCTCGCCGCGGGTTTCGGGGGATCCGAAGCCAGGACGACTGTGTCCCTCGACCGGCATCGGCCTTGCAGTCATGGAAGCCGGTGCGCGATATCTGGTAGGAGGCCGTCGGGCGAGCGCGGGACGGCGCGCGGCGGCGAGGGAGCGGGTCCGTTGAGCAGCGTCGATCTCAATTCCGATCTCGGCGAGGGCTACGGCGCCTATGCCTGCGGCGACGATGCGGCGATTCTCGCCGTCGTGACCTCCGCCAACGTGGCCTGCGGCCTGCACGCGGGCGATCCCGAGATCATGGCGCGGACCTTCGCGCTCGCGAAGGCGGGCGGCGTGGCGGTGGGCGCCCATCCGGGTTTCCCGGACCTCTGGGGTTTCGGCCGCCGCCGGATGCCGTTCAGCCCGCCGGAGATCGAGCGGCTGGTGGCCTATCAGATCGGCGCCGCCATGGCGCTCGCCGCCTATTCCGGCCACCGCATCACCTACGTGAAGGCGCACGGCGCGCTGGCCAACATCGCCGCCGAGGAGCGGCCGGTGGCCGACGCCATCGCGCGGGCGGTCCGCGCGGTCGACCGCGATCTCGCCCTCCTGGCCATCGCGCTCACCGCGCAGGTGCAGGCGGGCGAGGCCTGCGGCCTGGAGGTGCACCAGGAGATCTTCGCCGACCGCGGCTACACCGAGGCAGGGCTCCTGATCCCCCGCAACGAACCCGGCGCGCTGATCACCGAGGCCGGCGAGGCCGCAGATCGGGTCCTGCGCATGGTCGAGACCGGCGCGATCCTCACGGCGGGCGGCAAGGCCCTGCCGACGCCGATCCGCTCCATCTGCGTGCACGGGGATTCGGCCCACGCGGTGGCGACCGCCCGCGCCGTGCGGACGCGGCTGGAGGGTGCGGGAGTCACGCTGGCGCCGTTCCGGCCGTGAGCGCCGTGCCGGACGAACCCCGGATCCTCGATGCGGGCGAGGCCGCCCTGGTGGTCGAGTTCGGCAGCACGGTCGATCCCGCGATCAGCGACCGGGTTCTGGCCCTCGACGACGCCCTCGGGGCTGACCCGCCCGACGGCCTGCGGGAACGGGTGCCGACCTACCGCTCCCTGATGCTGCACTACGATCCGCTGGTTCTCGACCGCGACGCGCTCGCCGCCCGGGTGCGGTCCCTCGCGGCGGCCGCGGATGCCCGGGCTGCAACTGCGATCCTGTGGACCCTGCCCTGCTGTTACGACGCCCCGCACGGGGAGGACATCGCCCAGGTCGCCGAGCGCACCGGCCTGTCGCCGGACGCGGTGGTGTCGACCCATGCGGAAGCGACCTACCGGGTCTACATGTACGGGTTCGCGCCGGGCTTCGCCTATCTCGGCGGCCTGCCGAAGGCCCTGGCGGTGCCCCGCCGGGCGAGCCCCCGGCCGCCCCATCCCCGCAACGCCGTGGTGATCGGCGGCGGACTCGCCGCGGTCGCGACCGTGCCGATGCCGACCGGCTGGTACGTGATCGGGGCAACGCCGGCCCGCCTCTACGCGCCGGAGCGCGAGCCGAGCTTCTTCGTCGGCGCCGGCGACCTGATCCGCTTCGAACCCGTGGATGCGGCGACCTTCGACGCGCTGACCGCGCGCGAGGCGGCCGGCGAACCCGTCGCCCGGCGGGGGGAGGCTCCATGACCGCCGTCCTCGCGATCGGGGCCGCCGGCCCCGGCGTCACCCTGCAGGACGGCGGGCGGCACGGCTACCTGCGCTTCGGCATCACGGCCGCGGGTCCGATGGATCCGCTGATGCACGCCACCGCCAACCGGGCGGCCGGCAACCCCCTCGACGCCACCGCTATCGAGATCTCCACCGGCGGCATCACGGTCGGCTCCGAGGGCGGAGCGCTGGGGATCGCCCTCGTCGCGCCGGGCTTCCGCGTGGCGCTGGACGGCGCGGCGCTGCCGGGAGCCGTGGCGCTGACCCTTGAGCCCGGACAGAGCTTGGCCGTTCGGGCCGGCGATGCGGGCAGCTGGGGCTATCTCGCGGTGCTGGGGCGGCTGGACGTTGCGCCGATCCTGGGGTCGACCGCCACCCATACCCGCTCGGCCCTCGGCGGCCTGGACGGACGCGGGCTCGCCGCCGGGGACCGCCTGCCGGTGGCCGAGGGCCGCCCGGGGGAGGACGCGCCGCACAGCCTCGCCGCTCCGTGGCTGCAGCGGGATGGCCGCGAGATCCGCGTCGTCTTGGGTCCGCAGGACGATTACTTCGCCCCCGACCAGATCGCGGCTTTCCTCGCCGGGCCCTGGACCGTGTCGCCCCGGGGCGACCGCATGGCCTGCTTCCTGGACGGGACGCCGCTGACACACGCCAAGGGCCACGACATCGTCTCCGACGGCGTCGCGATGGGGGCGATCCAGGTGCCGGGAAACGGGTTGCCGATCGTGCTGATGGCCGACCGGCAATCGACCGGCGGCTATCCGAAGATCGCCACCGTGATCGGCCCCGATCTCGGCCGCCTCGCCCAGGTGCGCGGCGGGGCGGAGGTGCGGTTCCGCAGCGTCACGGTGGCCGAGGCGGTCGCCGCCCGCCGGGCCGAGCGCGCCGCCCTCGGCGAGCCGGTCGCCCGCGAACCGGTGGTGCGGACCGCCTTCGCGTCGGATTTCCTGCTCGGTCTCAACCTCGTCGGCGGGGTGATCGACGGTCATGCCTGAGCGTCGAAACGCCCGCGCCGGGGACGGAGCGCGGCGCCGCCCGAACCCGTCATACGCCGCTCAGGCCTGACTCGTCAGGCCGTTCCTTCATCGAGAACAGAAAGGTCCCAACGCATGGCTCACGCCGTCACCGCCTCGGGCGCGCCGCCCGCGCGCAGCAACGAGCCCCTGAACGCCGACAGCGTCCGCCGCGCGCGCGTCGACCTCGCGGCCTGCCTGCGCTGGGCCGCCCGCAACGGTCTGGAGGAGGGCATCTGCAACCACTTCTCGGCCGTGCTGCCCGAGCGGCCCGACCTGTTCCTGGTCAACCCCTACGGCCTCGCCTTCGCGGAGGTCACGGCGTCGAGCCTGCTGCTCTGCGACTTCCACGGCAACGTCGTCGAAGGGGACGGGCAGCCGGAGGCCACCGCGTTCCATATCCACGCCGAGTTGCACCGGCTGAAGCCCCGCGCCCGTGCCGCCTTCCACACGCACATGCCCTACGCGACGGCGCTGGCCATGCTGGAGGGCGAGCCGCTGCTCTGGGCCGGCCAGACCGCCCTGCGCTTCTACGGGCGCATCGCCGTCGACGAGGATTACAACGGGCTGGCGCTCGACTCCCGCGAGGGCGAGCGGATCGCGATGAGCGCCGGGCAAGCCGACGTGGTGTTCCTGAAGAACCACGGCGTGATGGTGCTGGGCGAGAGCATCGCGGAGGCCTGGGACGACCTCTATTACCTGGAGCGGGCCGCGCAGGCGCAGGTGCTCGCCATGAGCACCGGACGCACCCTCAAGGCGGTACCCGAGGCCATCGTGAGGCGCGTGGCGGCTCAGGAGGCCGCCGGGCGCGCCGAGAGCGCGCGGCTGCACCTGGAGAGCGTCAAGCGCGTGCTCGCCCGGGACGAACCGGCCTTCCTCGCCTGATCCCGCCTCAGGGCGCGGCCCGGATCCGCTCCAGCACGGCGGTGTCGGCGTAGCCGTCCGCGGGCAGGCCGATGGAACCCTGGAAGGCGCGCAGCGCCGACCGGGTCCGTGGACCGATCTTCCCGTCGACGCCGCCGGGGGCGAAGCCGCGCTCGGCCAGGCGGGTCTGGATGTCGCGGCGCTCGTCCGCGGTGAGCGGCCGGTCGCCCCGCGGCCAGTCGCGCGCGAAGCCCGGGTCGCCGCTCAGGCGGTCCGACAGGTGCGCCACCGTCAGCGCGTAGGCCAGCGCCGTGTTGTAGCGCAGGATCACCGCGAAATTCGGTCGGAGCAGGAACGCGGGACCGCGGATCCCCGCCGGCAGGATCAGCGTCGCCTCCGCAGTGTCGTCCGGGGCCGCGCGGTCGCGGGCGGGCTTCACGCCGAGCGCCCGCCACGCCGCGAAACTCCGGGCGGTGGTCTCGTCGGCGAGCGCGGCGTCGAAACCCTCGGGCAGGCTCGCCTCGGTGCCCCAGGCCTCGCCGGGCCTCCAGCCGTGGGCCCGCAGGTAGTTCGCCGTGGAGGCGAGCGCGTCCGGGACCGAGGTCCAGATGTCGCGCCGTCCGTCGCCGTCGAAATCGACGGCGTACTGCCGATAGACCGTCGGCATGAACTGGGTGTGGCCCATGGCCCCCGCCCAGGACCCGGTGAGTCCGCCAGGCATCCGGTCCAGCGGCGCCTCGTTCCGCGCCAGGATCCCGAGGGCGGCCGTGAGTTCGTCGCGCCAGTAGCCGGCCCGGGCGGGATCGCCGCAGCTGAGCGTCGCGAGGGAGCGCACGACGGGCTTCACCACCGCCGGATTGTCGAGCACCGCACCGTAGCTCGATTCCACCCCCCAGAACGCCACGAGGACGTGGCGATCGACCCCGTACGCGGCCTCGATCGCCGCCAGCGTGTCGGCGTGCGCGGCGAGCGCGCGCTGGCCGGCCTCGATGCGGGCCGGGGTCACGCTCGCCTCGATGTAATCCCAGATCGGCCGGACGAACTCGCCCTGGCTTCCGGTCGCGGCGAGCACCTCCGGATCGGGCATGAGCCCGGCGAGCTGGGCGTCCGCGACGCGCGCCGGCACCTCGTGGGCGACGCCCCAGGCGGCCAGATCGGCGCGGCAGGTCTCGAAGGGCGGCGGGGTGGCCGGGGTCTCCGCCGACGCCGCGACGGCGAGCGCGGGCACGCCGATGCAGCCGACGGCGGCGAGGCGGATCGCCAGGGACCGGCGCGCGCCGCGCCGCCTCGCGTGCCTCATCGGCGCTGCGCGAACGTCCATGGGCATCTCCGGTGCGGCCGATCCTGCGGCGCGCATCATACCCGGGCCGCCGGGGCGCCCGCCAGGGACCGAGCGGGCGCGCGGGCCCGGCGGCCGCCGCCGACCGGGCGACAGCCCTCGCGCGGGCGTGAACAGGGTCCCGCGACGTCGCCCCCGCGACGGGGCGGCCCCGGCGCCCTATCTGGCTGCGTGACATCAGCGGGGAGACCGATCCGGTGAACCGAGCAGCCCACTTGGCGATCGGGGCGGCCCTGCTCGCAGCCGGACCCGCCCGCGCCCTCGAGGTGACCCGCAGCCGCGACCTCCCGGCGCCGCCCGCGGCCGTGTGGGCGCTGATCGGCGACTTCTGCGCGATCCAGCTCTGGCATTCCCAGGTGGAGCGGTGCATCCTCTCGACCGACGACGATGACGACGGCATCCGCGCGCAGATCCGCGGCCTGATCGTCAAGGGCGGCCTCGGAACGATCGTCGAGGTCGAGACGGCCCGCGACGAGACCGGCATGAGCTACAGCTACAGCTTCGTCCAGGGTCCCCTGCCGGTGCGCGCCTACAACGCGACCCTGGCGGTCCGGCCGAACGGGACCGGATCTACGGTGATCTGGAGCGCCACCTTCGACGCCGAGGGCGCGAGCGACGCGGACGCGACGGCCGACATCGCGGGCGTGTTCGAAACGGGGCTTGCCGGGATCGCCCGGGAAGCGGCCAGATAGCGGGCGGCCGAATCGTGCCCCCGCGCCCGAAAGCGCCGATCCGGCCGGTCGGCCCCTCGCTGCGGCCGGGCACCGGACCGTCGTGTGCCGCACCGGCGCGTCCGAGCGCCCTGCCCGATTCCCGGAGACACACTCAGGAGGCCGAGACACCATGCGCCGTCACCGTCACGCCAAGATCGTCGCCACCGTGGGACCCGCCAGCGCGGCGCCCGAGCGGCTGCGCGCCCTGTTCCTCGCCGGGGTCGACACGTTCCGGCTGAATTTCAGCCACGGGGTGCAGGACGACCACGCACGGGTCCATGCCGCGATCCGGGACCTTGAGAGGGAGGTCGGCCGCCCGATCGGGATCCTTCAGGACCTGCAGGGCCCGAAGATCCGGATCGGCACGCTGCGGGGCGGTCGCCTCGACCTCAGGGCGGGCGAGATGGTGCGCTTCGTCCTTGAAGGCACCGAGGGCGACAAGCAGACGATCCCGCTGCAGCACCCCGAGATCTTCGACGCGGTGGTGCCGGGTCAGGAGCTGCTCATCGACGACGGGCGCGTGCGGGTGCGGGTCACCGGGCCGGAGCGCACCGCCATCACCGCCGAGGTCGTCACCGGCGGCCCGATCTCCAACCGCAAGGGCGTGAACCTCCCTGGCACGCTGCTCGACCTGTCGCCGCTGACCGACAAGGACCGCGCCGACCTCGCCTTCGGGCTGGAACTCGGCGTCGACTGGGTTGCCCTGTCGTTCGTGCAGAAGCCGTCGGACCTCATCGAGGCCAGGGGGATCATCGGCGAGCGCGCCGGCATCATGTCGAAGATCGAGAAGCCGCAGGCGCTGGACCGGATCGACGACATCATCCGCCTCTCCGACGCCGTCATGGTGGCCCGGGGCGACCTCGGCGTCGAGATCCCGCACGAGGACGTTCCGGGCCGTCAGAAGGAGCTGATCCGGGCCTGCCGGCTCGCCGTGAAGCCGGTGGTGGTGGCGACCCAGATGCTCGACTCGATGGTCAACGCCCCTGCGCCGACCCGGGCCGAGGCCTCGGACGTCGCCACCGCGATCTACGACGGTGCCGACGCCGTGATGCTCTCGGCGGAATCGGCGACCGGGCTCTACCCGGTCGAGGCCGTGACGATGATGGACCGGATCATCCGGAGCGTCGAAGGGCACAAGCTCTACCACTCGATCGTGGCGGCCTCGGAGCCGGGCGAGGAGGAGACGCCGCCCCACGCGGTCGCCACGGCCACGGCCGACCTCGCCGAGGCGGTGCACGCGGCCGCGATCGTCGCCTACACGGCGAGCGGGACGACCGCCGCCCGGGTCGCCCGCAAGCGCCCGGCCGCCTCGATCCTGGCGCTGACCCCGAACGTCGCGACCTCGCGGCGGCTGAGCCTGCTCTGGGGGGCGCACAGCGTCCTGACGGAGGACGTCGACAGCTACGAGGAGATGACCACGAAGGCCCGCCACCACGCGCGGGAGGAAGGCTTCGCCAAGCCCAACGACATCATCGTGGTGACCGCCGGCATCCCGTTCCACACCGCCGGCAACACCAACAACATCCGCCTGATGCAGGTCTGAGGCGGGCATCGCCGACGCGGCGGGTGGAACGCGGCTCGCGCCTCGCCCGTTGAATCCGAAGCTGCGCCGTGGTGGCGCGAGACCGGAGGGCCGACCCATGAACCTGATCGGACGCATTGTCACCAAGCTTCTCGGCAACGAGAACCGCCCCGTCGACCGCGACGACCGCAACGCCAGCACGGCGACCCCGATCGGCCGCCTCGTCACGAAGATCCTGGGCAAGTAGACGCTTCGACCGCCGCGCCCTCCGCAGGGCGCGGCGCGGGCCATCCGGGCTCAGTTGTCGATCGCGCTCACGGCCTCCTTCAGTACCGGGGCCGCCGGCACCGTGTGCTGCCAGAACGTGCCGGTCCGGCCCTTCTCCAGACCGGCCTCGTAAAGTTCGCGCATGTAGGCCGTGTCGAAGCCCTTGGCGGCCGACGCCTTCGGGCCGTTCTCGTCGATATAGGTGAGGTTGAAGCCGATCCCGTTGTTGCGGGCCAGCGCGTAGGTCGCCGTCAGCGTGGCCCGCGAGCGCGCCCGGCTCGCCGTGGTGAAGGAGCGCTCGACGATGGAGAGCGTGTTGTTCTTGGCGAGCTCGAATTCGGGCTCCAGGCGGCCGTTGATCACCACGAAGATGTCGGCCTTGCCCCCGGTCCGGATCCGCCCGTCGCGCAGGAGCAGCGACTGCGGAAGGGTGAAGACCGGCGTCACCACCGACCCGTCCACATGCATCTCCTGGAAGCGGGCGTCGCCCGCGGAGACGTCGATGAACTGCGGCGGGAACACCGCCGGGATGCTGGCGGAGGCGGCCAGCACGTCGCGGAACAGCTCCCGGGCGTTGGGAACGCCGCTCGCCGCGATGGCGCCCATGTTCCAGATCACCGCGCGCTGGGCATCGAGGTTCGTGGTGACCACGAGGAGCCGCCGGCCCTTGGCGTGCTCCTCGGCCACCGCCCGCAGCAGGTCGGCCGTGACGTAGCGGTCGATCAGGTCACGCAGGCGCCCGTCGCCGAACAGGCCGGAGCCGAACAGCACGTTCGCGAGGTTCGGCGAGGCGACCAGCTCGCCGGCGACGCCGCTGGTGTAGAACTCGGTCAGGTAGGGATCGTAGGCCGGGCCCAGGAACGCGAAGGGCGCGATCAGCGCGCCGGTGGACACGCCCGAGACGAGGGTGAATTCGGGGCGCCTGCCCGAGGCCGTCCAGCCGTTCAGCACCCCCGCCCCGTAGGCGCCGTCGCCGCCGCCGCCGGAGAGCGCCAGATAGGTGAAGCCGCGGGTGCGGCGCTGCGGGTTGGCGGCGAGTTCCGCGATCGTCTCCACCGAGGCGTCGGCGTAGACGCGCGCGCCGGGGATTCCGGGCACGCTGGCGAAGGCGGCCTGCTGGGCCGTGTAGGGCACGCGCGGGACGCTCCCGCAGGCCGCGACCTGCGCCGCCATCCCGAGCGCGCCCAGCGCGCGCAGGCCCATCTGACGGAAACCCATCACCCTCACCCCGATCCGTGGTTCACGCCACTCTGCCACACGGAACGAGCTTGGCCGTAGCGGCGGTTCCGCCGTCGCCGGCTCGGCGGCGCGATATGGCCGTGCTGTTGCGCGGGGGGCACGATCCCGCGGGATCGCGGCGCGAGCGTGGCCGTCGCCGATCAGGCCGCCGCGTTCGGGGCGCCCTTTGCCGGTGGACAGGGGGGCCGCCGGGCCGCAAGCCGGCCTTGCAACGCTCGGGAACGCCGCGCTAGGGTCCGGCCGTGGCTTGGGAACAGGGTGTCGCACGCGGTGCGGCAGCCGGCGCGCGGGTGCACGGTCTGCTTGGCGGCTCGATCGCCCGAGTGACGGGTCTGCCAGCCCCGATGCGGACCGAAGGCCGTGGCGGGTTTCGGGCCGCAGGGGCGGAGGGGGATTATGGAAGCGGGCCTGAGCTGGACGGACGATCGCGTGGCTCTGCTGCGCCGGTTGTGGGAGGACGGGCAGAGCGCGAGCAAGATCGCGGCGCAGCTCGGCGGCGTCACGCGCAACGCGGTGATCGGGAAGGTCCACCGTCTGGGTCTGGCCGGACGGGCCCGGGGTGGCGAGGATGGCCAGGCCGACGCGCCGGCCTCGAAGGTGGTGGAGATCGAGACCGCCATCGCGGTGGTCGAGACCCAGGCGCCGGAGCCGGTGGCAATCCTCGCGCATCGCCCGGCGCCGGAATTCCCCGCCCCCGCACCGTCGCCGGAGCCGGTGGCCCTGCAGGTCTCCCAGCGCGTCACCATCATGGACCTGCGGGAATCCATGTGCCGCTGGCCGCTCGGCGATCCGACCACGCCGGAGTTCCGGTTCTGCGGCGCCCGCTCGATCACCGGCCTGCCCTACTGCACCCACCACGCCGAGATCGCCTACCAGCCCGCCACGGAGCGGAAGCGGGATCGCCGCGTCGCCTCGTTCCGCTGAGGCAGCCGCCGGGATCCCGGCCTAGGGCGGGAGGATCCCGGTCTCCCGCAGAACCTGCGCGGTGGCCGGGTTCAGCCACGCCGCCGGCACGATCCCGACGAGGTGTCTCGGGTGGGTCGTGCCCAGATCGGCCCGCACCAGTGCTCTGACGAGCCGTTCGGGCGTCGGGCCCTCGAAGCCGGGGCGCGCGAGCACGAAGCTCCAGGAGCCGACGGTCGCGATCTGCGCGCCCTGTCCGGGGAAGCTGCCGGCCGGCACGGTGAGCCGCTTCATCACGGCGCCGGGCTGGGCCAGTTGCGCGATGCCCGCCTCGGACGGACCGAAGAAGCGGGCGCCCCCCGGTCCCCGGGCCATGGCCGCGAAGCCGGGCCAGTCGAGCCCACCGCCCCAGAGCGCATCCGCCCGCCCGTCCCGGACCATCGACGGCCCGTCCCCGGCCCGATCGAGCAGGATCGGGCGGATGTCCCGCTCGGGATCGAGACCGGAGGCGCGGAGGGCGTTGCGGCCCATCACGGTCAATCCGGACTTGTGGGTGCCCAGCACCACGGCGCGCCCGCGGAGGTCCGCCACCGTCCGGATCGGGCTTTCCGCTGGGACCGCGAACAGGCCGGGGGTCGCATACATCGGCGCCAGCACGGTGAGGCCGCCACCCTCCGAAAGCGCCGGGTAGGCGTACTCGCCCTGAACGAGAGCGAGGTCGACGCGGCCGTCGCGCAGGAGCCCGATATTCTCCGCGGAGCCCCCCGTGGCCCGGGTTTCGATCGTCAGCATCGGGTCCGAGGCCCGCATCGCGGCCACGAAGGTCTCTCCGAAGGCCGGGAAGCCGCCTCCGGGGGTCGCGGTCGCCAGCACGATTCGCGCCGTCTCCGCCGCTCGGACCGGGCCCGCGCCGACGAGAGCGACGGCGGACAGGAGCGCGACCCGGCGCGTCGGCCCGCGCCGGCCGACAACCCGCGTCCGAGAACAATCTTCCATCGAACCCAGCCAAGTCAGCAAGGCCGTCCCCTCCACGCCCGAAACCGTCGCGAAAAGCGGAAAGAACTTTTGGCGAGGGCACTTAGCCCGATTGCCCCGGTTGCGGCAACGCGATATCGCAGCCTCCCGTCGGGCGGCACGACACGCAGACCGACGGGCCCCATATCTGTCCGACGCTTACCCGTTCAGGAGCTCCGCAATGGCCGATTCCCTCAGCGCGCCGGCGAAGGTCGGTCATGGCCGTGTCTACGGCTCGATCACCGAGACGATCGGCAACACCCCGCTGGTGCGTCTCAACCGCCTGCCGAAGGAGCACGGCGTGGATGCCGAGATCCTGCTGAAGCTCGAGTTCTTCAACCCGATCGCCAGCGTCAAGGACCGCATCGGCGTCAACATGATCGACGCCCTGGAGGCGTCCGGCAAGCTTCAGCCCGGCGGAACGCTGGTTGAGCCGACCTCCGGCAATACCGGGATCGCCCTGGCCTTCACGGCCGCGGCCCGCGGCTACCGTCTGATCCTGGTGATGCCCGAGACCATGTCGCTGGAGCGGCGCAAGATGCTGGCCTTCCTGGGGGCGGAGCTGGCGCTCACCCCCGGCGCGCAGGGCATGAAGGGCGCCATCGCCAAGGCCGAGGAACTCCTGAAGGAGATCCCCGGCTCGGTGATGCCGCAGCAATTCTCGAACCCGGCCAATCCCGACATCCACCGGAGGACCACCGCGGAGGAGATCTGGAGCGACACCGGCGGTGCGCTCGACGCCTTCGTGGCGGGCGTGGGCACCGGCGGCACCGTGACGGGCGTCGGCGAGGTGCTGAAGCCCCGCCTGCCCAACCTGAAGGTCTTCGCCGTGGAGCCGCAGGACTCGCCGGTGATCTCCGGCGGGCAGCCCGGACCCCACAAGATCCAGGGCATCGGCGCCGGCTTCATTCCCGAGAACCTGCACACGGGCATCCTCGACGGCGTGCTGAAGGTCTCCAACGAGACCGCGTTCGAGACCGCCCGGGCCCTGGCTCGGCTGGACGGCATCCCCGGCGGCATCTCGACCGGCGGCAACGTGGCCGCGGCGCTGGAACTGGCCAAGCGGCCGGAGTTCAAGGGCAAACGGATCGTCACGGTCGCCTGCTCGTTCGCCGAGCGCTACATCTCGTCGGCGCTCTTCGACGGGATCGGCTGATAAGCCGCCCGGAGCGCCCGGCGCTCGATCACCGCCTGTGCCGCGCCGGACGAAGCCGGCGCGGCACAGGCGGCCTCTCCCCCACCGCTCCTTCAGCTCACGATCGACCGTCCAAGACAGAGTATCGAATATTTAGCCTCTGATATTAATATTTGATGGGTCGGACATCGGGTGCACACACTCTATGCGGCCCGTTCTGCTGTTCTTAGTGAGTTATTTCCCGATCTTCGCGCGGAACAAGTCTTCGTCCATCGGCGCTGGATCTTCCTGCATCCTTCCGGTAATCGCCAGCCGCCTGTCCGGACGGAGACTCACCCATGCGTGGCCTTGTCGTTCTCCTGTGCTGCCTCTGGTCACAGGCTGCGCCGGCGCAGGGATTCGCGGTCCATGACCTGACGGGAATGGCCGAGGCGGCCAGGGCCGCGTTCGGCGGCGACTCCAAAGCCCAGGCGGAGCCGCTGCGTCTGATCGTGACCTGCGCGGCGTGCGCGGGCGCGCCCTCGGTCGATCTCCAGCTCGGGCGCCTGACCGACGGCACCGAGGAGCGGGTCCGGTCCGGAAAAACCTCCTTCGCCGCGCTCGAAGGCATCTGCGTCAAGCGCAATCCGGATTGCCGGCTGACCAGCCTGTCCGTGGGCCGGGCGGTCGGCTGGATCAGCGTCTACGCGATCGGCCGAAGCGGGGGTGCGACGGCCGTCATCCTGCGGGACGGAGACCTGCTGTCCATCGAGGCCCGGGCGGCCGATCGCGGAACCGCCGAGGACGCGGTGCAGCGTCTAGCGCAAGCCGTGGTGCCGCGGATCGTCGGGCGCTGAAGCCCGACCGGGCTACTGCGCGCAACCGTCCTCCGCCGCCTCCGTTGTCCCGCGCAGACGCAGAGAGGCGCATGATGACGAAGCAGGCAGAGCAATCGCCGCCGCGCAGCGGCGAGACACCTCCCGACCGCAGGGGTCAGGGCCCGGCGACGGGCCCTGGGCAGTCCGGCGCGTCCGCCGGGACGGAGGCGGCGCCGACGAACGGCGATGCGTCGCCAGGCCTTGGCAGTCCGGAGCTGAGCGAGGCGATCGATCGCGCCACCGCGGCGGTCGGCCAGGACGACGGGAAGCGCTGATGGGCAGGCTCACGAGCGACTCCGGAACCGTCACCCGCAAGCCCGACGACGCCGTCGGCACGCGCGGCGACCCTCCCGCGGGCGGCGGCCATCAGACCGCCGATCAGGCCGCCATCACCGGGATGGGGTCGGGCGAAGCGGCACGCCCCGAGCCGAAGGGCGGCTGGGGCCGAACCGGCGAGCCTGGACGCTCACCGCCGGCCGTGGGCGGCTCGTCCGGCGGTCATTCCGACCAGAAGGCGTCCCGGGGCCCGGCCGCCGGCGAGACGGTGGCGGCCGGTCGATCCCGGGCGGAGCGGGAGGATCGGGAATGACCGAGCGCGAGGACACCGACTCCAAGACGGGGAAGCCGAAGAACGTCGCGCCGGACGCGGTGAAGGATCCGAACGAGAAGACCGACGGCAAGCCCGGGGCGGGCCCATCGGGTGGCGCGAGCCAGAACGACGAGACCGATCCCGGCGGCAGCTGATCGATCGGATTGGCGGCGGCGCCGTGGTCTGCCGTTCACACCCCGTCGCAACGCCGCGGCGGGGTGGCGGCGGCTCGACCGGCCGCTGTCGCGTGCGCCGACTCTGCGCTCAGGTGAGCCGGAAGGGGATCGGATCGGCGGTCAGCCGCACGTCGTCCGGGCGGCAGCCGGACTCGTCGCAGGCGTAGCGGATCGCGTCCCGGCGGGTGCGGAAGATGCCCCCGGCCCGTCCGCCGGCCTCCAGGGCGACCCAGTGGCCCTCGCCGTCCTGGCCGACGAGATAGGAGAGCGGCGGCGCGGCGGCGGGCGGCCGGGCCGGTTGGAGCGGATTTGACGCGACGGGCATGGGGATCACAGGGTTCACACGGGCCTCTCAGGACCGCGATGCCGAGCTAAGCCGCCCGGCATAAGGGTTCGAGCGACGCCAAGGCAGCAGGGCATAAGGGAGCCATCAGCAACCGGGCCTGAGCGCCCGGTTGTCGATCGTTCACCTCTCCCGGATCAGGCGGCGTTGTCCTTGGACCGCTCGACGCGCTTGCGGTCGTTGGGATCCAGCACGGTCTTGCGCAGCCGGATCGACTTCGGCGTCACCTCGACCAGCTCGTCGTCCTGGATCCAGGCGAGCGAGCGCTCCAGCGTCATGCGGATCGGCGGCGTCAGGCGCACCGCTTCGTCCTTCGACGTGGTGCGGATGTTGGTGAGCTTCTTGCCCTTGAGCACGTTCACCTCGAGATCGTTCTCGCGGTTGTGCTCGCCGATGATCATGCCCTGATAGACCTTCCAGCCGGGCTCGATCATCATCGGGCCGCGATCCTCGAGGTTCCACATGGCGTAGGCCACCGCCTCGCCCTTGTCGTTCGAGATCAGCACGCCGTTGCGGCGGCCGGCGATCTCGCCCTTGAAGGGCTCGTAGGCCTTGAACAG
>NZ_JAKSXX010000062.1 GCF_022829385.1 Methylobacterium sp. J-070
CGGCGCGCCGGGATCGACCGAGATGATCCAGGACGAGGCGGGCGCCAAGGCCATCCTGTCGACCACCCTCGGCGGCCGCCATCTGACCTTCTCCTACGACCAGAATACCGAGTCGATCGAGATGCGCGAGGGAACGACAGATGGTCCCGTCCTGCACCGCTTCTGCAACCGAACTCTGATCAACTATCTCGAAGAGACCTTCAGCACCTTGTTGCGGTAAGGCGGTTTGATCCAAGCCTATTCCAGAGCACCTGCCAAGTCATCCGCTTCGCGATCTGTACGCGAAGTTCCTCTGAATTTGCTGATCAGACCGTTCTAACGAGGAAACAAACATATGATATTCATTTAAGAGCAGTGGTCACATTACATGCGACTACAGGGCCTGGAACATTAGGCTAGATGATAATCTTTCTTCAGGCAGGTCTCCGCTGTTGTCCGAGCCTGAACTCAGAAAGCGCATCATGATGCAGCATACTTTCGCTGGAGCAGCGTCCCTGGCTGCCCTCCTCTTGGTCGGCTCGACCTACGCTGAGAGCAAGTCGCTGGAGGCGCCGGCCAGCGATGCGATGCCTCCGGTGGAGTTGATCATCAGCATGAAGGACGGGAAGCCGGTGTGCGACCCCGCGGAGATCCTTCTGCCTGCGAACACCAACGTGGCCCTGCACATCGTCAGCAGCGCCGATGCACCCATTACGATCACAGCGCCCGGTCAGTTCGAGAATGGGCTGGTTCTGCACGCCGACGGCGACCTAATCCATGCTGCGAGCGAGAAGGGCTACACGATCAGGCAGAAGGGCCAAGGGACCCTGCGCCTCCGGACGATGAAGCCGGGGCAGGAAGAATATGCCTGTACCAGTAATCGGAACGCGAACGATCCGTTCAAAGGCAAACTGACGTTAACTCTGCCCGCGGGCTGATCGCCATCTAACAGCCGATCTGCTTTGCGTCCCCCTCGTCGATCTCGAGTAAAGCTTGACGAGGGGGCTTAACATCAGCGTCGAGCCTCTACGGCAATGCGCCGACAGTCTCCTTAGCTGTTGAACGAGCGGAAGCCGCCCACTCTTGGCATCGCTCGTTTCACCCGGAAGTGGTCGCTTTCAATGCCTTGCTGCAGGTGTTTGGTCACGTAGTGGACCGGCGTGCGGGGTAGCAGACCCTCCGTCCGGCTCTCGACGATGGCTGGTGGGTACGGGCCAGCACCATCGGTGCCGATGCGGTCGGGCGCGAGCAGCGGCTGATCCTGGAGCATCTTACGGAAAAAACGCTTGGCCGCGTCGAGATCCCGGTTAGCGGTGAGCAGGAAGTCGACCGCCTCGCCGTGCTTGTCGATGGCGCGGTACAGGTAGCGCCACTGCCCACGCACCTTGATGTAGGTCTCGTCGACCCGCACCGAGCCGCAGTGCGGCTTGCGGAACCGACGCAGGCGACGCTCGATAGCCGGGGCGTAGGCCAGCACCCAGCGATTGATCGTGGAGTGGTCGACCTCCAGGCCTCTCTCGAGGAGCATCTCCTCGATGTCGCGATAGCTCAGCGCGTAGCGCAGATACCAGGACGCCGCCTGCACGATGAGGCTGGCCTCGAAGTGCCGGCCCCGGAAGTCGCCTTTGGCGTCTCGCTTCAGCTTGAGCGCGAGGACGTTGCAGATCATGGGCCGGCTCCGGATCGGAGCGGCAGGCTCGGCGGCTATGACTAACGAGCCGTGAACCTCAGCGCATTCCCGTTTGCGACAGGCCCTTCTGTCCAGCATCAGACGAGCGGTGACCGTCAATCAAATCGGACAGCGCCTCGGCCTCGGCCTCCGTCATCTTCCCTTCCCCATAGGCACGCCACAGCGCAGCCGTGACGGCCGGCAGCCCGGCACACAGAGCCGCCTCCACCTGTCGCCGGATCTCATTGGCATAGGTCATCGGTCCCGGTCCCTCACGAGCCGCGGCTAGGGTCCAGGCAAAGCTTTCCCGGTGCGAAAAGCGGTGCTTTCGCTTGACTCCCGAGGGGAGATCATGGTCTGTGGGGAGCGGTTCAGCGTCCCCACAAGGCCCCAGGTTTTCAGCAGCCTCTTCCTTGCCGGGAAGGGACTGTTGGCTTTTCAGGGTCTATCTCGCGGCGATGGTCTCCTGAATGGCGGCTGCGACTCGCCAGGGCGGGTGCAGCCGGAACGGTCCATCTCGGCCGGGCGGCACGGTTAAGTCAACGTCAGGGGATGATCAGCGCGACCATGCTGGCCAGACCTTCGACCCTCGCGGACCTGCGCAGAGCCGGCATCATCAGCAGCCAGGAGATCGTTGCGGCGATCGACGCGTACATGCGGGACCCGGCTGCTGGTCCCTACCGCTTTCCCAGCGGCCACAGCCTGGACATCGC
>NZ_JAKSXX010000071.1 GCF_022829385.1 Methylobacterium sp. J-070
GGCGGACCAGACCCAGCACCTCGTGCAGGACCTGAGCCAGGCGGCGACGCGCATCGGCGAGGTGGTCGGGCTGATCTCGACCATCGCCGGACAGACCAACCTGCTGGCGCTCAACGCCACCATCGAGGCGGCCCGGGCCGGCGAGGCCGGCCGCGGCTTCGCGGTCGTCGCCGCCGAGGTCAAGGAGCTGGCCGCGCAGACCGCCAAGGCCACCGAGGAGATCAGCCAGCAGATCGGCCAGATCCAGGGGGTGACCGGCCAGGCGGTCTCGGCCATCGGCACGATCACGGCGCGGATCCGGGAGATCAACGGCGTCGCGACCACGATCGCGGCCGCCGTCGAGGAGCAGGGCGCGGCCACGCAGAAGATCGTCCGCAACGTCGCCCAGGCGGCGACCGGGACGGATCAGGTGACGAGCAACATCGTCGGCGTGGCCCAGGCTTCCGAGGCGACCGGCGCGGCCGCCACCCAGGTGCTCGACGCGGCCGGCGAGCTGTCGCGTCAATCCGAGCATCTGGGGGCCGAGGTGTCCCGGTTCCTCGGCACGATCCGGGCCGCCTGAGACTCCTCAGGCGCCGATCCGCAGCACCTCCGTGCGGGCGCCGGCCTGCGCGAAGGCCTCCGGGTCGGCGCCGGTCATCCAGACCTGCCCCGGCAGGGCGTCGAGGGCCTCGAACAGGCCGGCGCGGCGGCGGGGGTCGAGATGCGCCGCGACCTCGTCGAGCAGGATCATCGGGGCGATGCCGCTCATCGCCCGGACCAGGCGGGCATGGGCCAGGACAAGGCCGATCAGCAGGGCCTTCTGCTCGCCCGTGGAGGCGGTGCCGGCCGGGACGTCCTTGGGGCCGTGGCGGACCACGAGGTCGGTGGTCTGCGGCCCCGTGAGGGTGCGGCCGGCGGCCCGGTCGCGATGGCGGCCGTTGCGCAGGGCCAGGCGGAAGCGGTCCTCGGCCTCGATCGCCGGCCAGACCGCCACAAGGTCGTCGAGGTCGCCCTCCAGGCGGATCGACGCCCAGGGGAAGGGCTGCGCATCGTCCCGGGTCTCGGCGATCAGCCGGTCCAGGCGCTCGGCGGTCTCGCGGCGGGCGAGCGCCACCGCGACCCCGAGCTCGGCCACCTCCCGTTCCACGGCGTCGAGCCAGCGGCCGTCGTCGGGCCGCTCCTCCAGCAGCCGGTTGCGCGAGCGCAGCGCCCGCTCCATGGCGGAGACTCGTGCGCCGTGGCCGGCATCGACCGCCAGCACGAGGCGGTCGAGGAACCGGCGCCGGTCGCCGGCGGCGCCGCGGAACAGCCCGTCGAGGTCCGGGGTCAGCCAGACCACCCGGACGAACTCGCTGAACGCCACCGGCGAGGCCGCGGGGGCGCCGTCGATGCGGCAGAGGCGGCTCGCGCGCCCGTCCGGCCCCGGCGGCTCCAGCCCCGTGCCGAGGCGATGCTCGGCGCCGTCCCGGTCCAGGGTCAGCGACACCGCAAACCCTCCGGAGCCGCCGGAGCGCGCCATGGCGGCGAACTCCGCCCGGCGCAGGCCGCGCCCCGGCACGAACAGCGAGATCGCCTCGAGCAGGTTGGTCTTGCCGGCCCCGTTCTCGCCGACGAGGGCCACGAAGCGGGCGCCGGGGGTGAGTTCGAGATCGGCGTGGTTGCGGAAGTCGCGGGCGATCAACCGGGTGAGACGGGCGGATCCGGCGGCGTCGGGTTCATTCATAAGGCGGCACGATGGAGCGGTCGCGAGCTGAAGGCAGGACGCGATCGATCGAAATTCGGTCGTCGAAGACGCGATGAAGGATCAGGTAAGATCGGAATATGAGGATCCGTACGTTGAGGGCAATCTCCGGCGCGGGCCTACCCATCATCGGCTGCTGGCCCGATGCCAGACAGCGGGAACGCAGGTCCGAGACGAAGCTCCGGGCGCGTGCCGGATGGTCAGCGGCGATGAAATCACCGATCTCGCGCAAATCCATTCGGGCTCGCCGCGAAACGACGACAAGCTTCAAGAGCCGGCCTTTTCCATGGCGGCATAGCGCTTCTCCAGAGCGTCGAGCGAGGCCTCCTGAATGGGATCGAGGACGACCGATCTCGGCATGGCGGCCCGCTACACCCGCATCGGCATCAGCACGTACAGGGCCGGCGCGCCCTCGCGGTCCTGGATCAGGGTCGGCGAGCCCGGATCGGCGAGCTTGAACAGGGCGGTGTCGCCCTCGAGCTGCGCGGTGATGTCGAGGAGGTAGCGGGCGTTGAAGCCGATATCGAGGCCGGCCGCCTCGTAGTCGACGTCGAGTTCCTCGGTGGCGCTGCCTGAATCCGGGTTGTTGACCGAGAGCGCCAGGCGCCCCTCCGCGAGCCCGAGCTTCACGGCGCGGCCGCGCTCGGACGAGATCGTCGAGACCCGGTCCACCGCCTTGGCGAAGGCGTCGCGCTCGACGGTGAGCCGCTTGTCGTTGTTGGCCGGGATCACCCGCTGGTAGTCCGGGAAGGTGCCGTCGATCAGCTTGGAGATCAGGGTCAGGCCGCCCGCGAAGCGCAGGCGGATCTTGGCGGGGGACAGGTCGACCGCGACGGTCTCGCCGCCGTCGTCGAGCAGCTTCTGGATCTCGGCGACCGCCTTGCGGGGCACGATCACACCGGGCATGCCGACGCTGCCCTGCGGGGCCGGGATCTCGACCCGGGCGAGCCGGTGGCCGTCGGTGGCCACCGCCCGCATCACCGGCCCGCCCTCGGTCTCCAGCGTGTGCAGGTAGATGCCGTTGAGGTAGTAGCGCGTCTCCTCGGTGGAGATCGCGAACTGGGTCTTGTCGATCAGCCGCTTGAGGTCGGCGGCGGCGATCTCGAAGCCGTGCGGCATCTCGCCGGCGGCGAGGTCCGGGAAGTCGCCCTCCGGCAGGGCGCCCAGCGCGAAGCGCGAGCGGCCCGAGCGGATGGTCATCTGGCCGGACTCGCCGCCGGTCTCCAGGGAGACCTGTGCGCCGTCGGGGAGCTTGCGCACGATGTCGTAGATCACGTGCGCCGGCACGGTGGTCGCCCCGGCATCGGCCACGTCGGCGGGCACGCTCTCGGTGACCTCGATGTCGAGATCGGTCGCCCGGAGCTGGAGGCCCGACCCCTCCGAGCGCAGGAGCACGTTCGACAGGATCGGGATCGTGTTGCGGCGCTCGACGACCCGGTGCACATGGCCGAGCGACCTGAGCAGGGCCGCGCGCTCGACGGTGACTCTCATCGCGATACTCGAGTGCTGTGGAGGGGCGCCGCGGCCGGCGTCCCTCTCGGAATTGGGCCGGTCAGCTTGGCGAAGGGGACCGGGGAACGCAAGACCGCCGTCGGTGCACCGCACAGCGACCTCGGATCCCGTGCTCAGCCCCGCCAGGCTCGGCCGCCATGCCGAGAGCGGGGTTCCCGCGCGGGCATCCCCGTGCGAAAGCGCCGCAATCGACCTGGATCCCGCTCCGTTCAAGATCATGCTGCAGACCGTCGAGACCGCTGGGTCCGCACCCGCCGCCCCGAGTGCCCGCCGCATCCTGGCGGCCAGCTTCGTCGGCACGGCGATCGAGTTCTTCGATTTCTACATCTACGCCACCGCCACCGCCCTGGTGATCGGCCCGGTCTTCTTCCCCGCCGGCGCACCGGGCGTGCAGCAGCTCAGCGCCTTCGCGACCTTCGCCATCGCGTTCGTCGCGCGGCCGGTGGGCGCGGCCGTGTTCGGCCATTTCGGCGACCGGGTCGGCCGCAAGGCGACCCTGGTCGCCTCGCTGCTGATCATGGGGCTCTCGACCGTCCTGATCGGCTGCCTGCCGACCTACGCCTCCGTGGGCTGGTGGGCGCCGGCCGCCCTGTGCATCCTGCGCTGCGGGCAGGGGATCGGGTTCGGCGGCGAGTGGGGCGGCGCGGCCCTGCTGGCGGTGGAGAACGCGCCGCCCGGCCGGCGGGCCTGGTACGGGATCTTCCCGCAACTCGGCGCGCCCGTGGGCTTCGTCCTGGCGAACCTCGGCTTTTTGTCCCTTAGCGTCTGCCTGTCGCCGGAGAGCTTCCAGGCCTGGGGCTGGCGGCTGCCGTTCCTGGCCTCCGCCGCGCTCGTGGGCGTCGGGCTCTACGTGCGCCTCAAGCTCACCGAGACGCCGGCCTTCAAGGCGGCGCTCAGCCAGGCGCGCCCGGAGCGGGTGCCCCTCGCCACCCTGCTGACCCGGCACGGCCGTGCGGTCCTGATCGGCACCTTCGCGATGGTCGCCGTGTACGCGGTGTTCTACCTGTCCACGGTGTTCGCCCTCGGCTACGGCACCGGCACGCTGGGCTACGCGCGTCCGACCTTCCTGCTGTTCGAATGCATCGCGGTCTGCTTCATGGCGCTCGGCACCGTGATCTCGGGCGCCGCCGCCGACCGCTTCGGACGCCGGCCGGTCCTGCTCTCGGGCATGGCCGCGACGTTCGTGCTGGGCTTCCTCATGGGGCCGATGCTCGGCCATGCCGCCGGCACCGGGACGTGGCCGCCGGTCCTCGGCTTCCTCTGCCTCAGCCTCCTGACGATGGGCTGGGTGTTCGGGCCGATGGGCGCCGTGCTGCCCGAGCTGTTCCCGACCCGGGTCCGCTACACGGGCGCCTCGGTCACCTACAATCTCGCGGGGATCCTGGGCGCCTCGGGGGCACCCTACATCGCGCAGGAACTCACGGCGTTCGGCGGGATCGCGTTCGTCGGATTCTACCTGGCGGGGGCGGCGATCCTCAGCTTCCTCGCCGTCCTGGCGATGCCGGAGACCCGGGGGCGGTGACGCGGCCGGACGGCAGGCAGGTGGGCACCCTCGACAGGCCGCAGCCCCTCCGCGGGCGCGTCCGGAGAGGGCAGGGCACCGGTCGGGCGCGACGCGGCGGACACCTGAACCGGCCCTTCGCCCGGATCGAGGGACGACGGGCGCCTCGGCGGCGCGGCGTCCGCCCCGGCCCCGGCCGTGCCCGTCAGACGCGGCTCGACGCGGCCGGCTCGAAGCGGCCGAGGAACCGGGTCCGCTCCCATAATTCGATCGTGTTGCGCTCTACCATCGCCCGGACTTGGCGCCGGGCCTGGATGTCGTCCTCGGCGGTCAGGACCTCGGCCGCGAAGACGCGTCCGGCGGGGTCGAGCTTGAACGCCCGGTAGGCGCGGCTCCGGCGAGCCGTGTCGGCAGTGAAAGCGAGCATCGGGACCTCCTCCGGCCCCGAGCGTTCCCCAGCTTGGTTAACCGCGTGTTAACGGCGCGTCCGGTCCGCCGGCGAGGCGGTTCAGGTCGGTCGAGGCGGGCGCCGGGGAGACGCATCCCGGAGCAGGCAGCCTCAGCCGCGCTTGTCGAGGGGGCGGCCCAGGAGACGGGCGAACTCGGCCTCGATTTCCTCCACCGAGAACGGGTTTCCGGACGCTTTCGGTTCGGGCCGCGGCGATGGCGCGGGCGCCGCGGGGACCGCCGACGGGGCCTCGGCCGCCTCCGGCGCGGTCGGGGGAGGGGCCGGCGGCGGGGCCACCGGCGGGGGAGCGGCCTGGAACGCCGGGGCGGCCTTCGGCATGGCCGGCTGAGCCGCCGGCGGCGGCACGGGGGCGGGGGCGGGGGCCACCGGATCCCGGCTGGCCGGAGGTTCGGCGGGGATGACCGCCGGCGCCGGCGGTTCGACGGCCGGAGGCGCGACGACCGGCGGAGGCGTCACGGGAGTTGGAGGCGTCACGGGAGCCGGGGGCGTGTTGGACGCTGACGGCGTGACGGGGTCCGGGGGCGCGGCCACAGGCGGCGGGGCGGGGGTGACCGATGCCATGCCGGCGGCGATCGGATCGACACCGTCGGATGTCGCAGCGGACGCGAGGGTCGCGGGGGCCGGCGTGACGGCGGAGGACGGACGCGACAGCGCGGCCTGGAGCTGCCGCGCCATGTCGGAGAGGACCGCCGGATCGACCGTCCGGCGCTCGGAGGGCACCGGGAGGCTCGGTGCCGGCGACGGCTCGCTCGCGATGGGTGCGGCGTCCGCCCCGCGCTCGGAAGCGGGGCCGGACCGGACCTCGGCGAGCGGCGGCGCGGTCCGGCTCAGGATCCGCCGCGGATTGATCGGCTCGCGCGCCGGCGGCGCCTGCACGGCGGGCGGGCCTGTCGGCCCGGGGGACAGCGGCGCGGAGATGTCCTGGCCGGGCTCGTCGCCGCCGAGCAGGGCGGCGTCGAGCGGCAGGGTCACCGCGGGGCCGGCCGGGGAGCGCGGGACGGGCGGTGGCACCACCACGGGCATCGTGAAGCCCGGATCGAACAGGGGCTCGGCGCGAAGCCCCGCCAGCTCGGGGAGCGCCCGCGGCGGCTCGGGCAGGCGCCCGCCCTCGACCAGGGGATCCGGGAGCGGCTCATCCTGGCCGTCCGCAGCCAGCTCGGGCCGAAGCGCCGGCTCGGTCAAGGGACGCTGCGTGCGCTGGATGTTGCGCTCGACCACCACGTCGTTGGGACCGCCGACGAGGAGCAGGTGCTCGACATTGTCCCGGCGCAGCAGGATCAGCTGGCGGGCGCGGTCGAGTTCGTAGACGTCGACGATCCCGAGCCGGGGCTGGCGCCCGCGGCCGCCCCGGCTCGGCAGCGCGAGGCTGCGGCCGGTGAGCCGCCGTACGGTGAACACGATGGCCGCCAGCGCCGCGAAGATGACGGCGAAGATTACGACATACTGGACGATGGGGGAGCCGTCAGAACCGAACACGAATTGCAGCCATCCCAAAGTTACGCACTCGCACGGTCCGGCCGCTGCGGTCCCGCGCCCGGCATGAGCTCGTCCATATCACGCCGGGGGGATGCGAGGCAGACGCTGTTAAGAGTTCGTTAACAGACCTTTTAAAGTAGCGCTATCAAGACAATAGGCTCTGAGATCACGTTCCGGCGCCGGCGAACCGGGCGCGCGGCGGCCGCGTCCGGGCGCGGCACGTCGGTCCGAGCGGCACCGGCGGACGGATCTTCCGAGCGCGAGACGGCATCCGGCGCCGAGCGCGGGCGAAGTTAAAATCTTCCCGCCGCAAGAACGCTATCCCGCCGGGGAGACAGGCCGGCTTAACGGGCCGTTAACCATGCGCACGGCAGATTTTGCCGAGCCCGCTCGTACCGGCGCGGCGACGCCAGACCGGAGGCGACCATGGCCCTCACCGACCTGCCCGTGATCGGCATGCTCCGCACCCGGATGCAATGGGCCCAGGCGCGCCAGGGTGTGATCTCCGAGAACGTGGCCAACGCCGACATGCCGGGCTTCAGGCCCCGCGACCTCGTCGAGCCGAGCTTCAACCGGGCGACCGGGACGCTGGCGTCCGCGGCGACCAGCCTGGTCCTGACCAGCCCGGCCCACATGACGCCGGCCGGGCAGGGGGTCGGGACCGACTCCAAGCGGGCCGGGACATTCGAGATCCGCCCGAGCGGGAACGGCGTCAATCTCGAGGACGAGATGATGAAGGCCGGCGAGAACCAGTCGGATTATCAGCTCGCCGCCTCGCTCTACCAGCACAGCCTGACCACCCTGAAGATCGCCGTCGGCAAGAGCTGACGACGCGGGACGCCGGTCTTTCGTCGCGGCAGGAGGAGGGCTCTGAGCCATGGAATTCAGCAAGTCGCTCACGGTGGCGGCCGCCGGCCTCAAGGCCCAGTCGGGCCGGATGCGGATCATCGCCGAGAACATCGCGAATGCCGATTCCGCGCCGGCCTCGGCGGGGACGCAGCCCTATCGGCGCAAGATCCCGACCTTCACCAGCCACCTCGACGACGGGACCGGCGCGCGGCTCGTGGAGGCGGGCCGGGTGCGGCGCGACCCGTCGGCGTTCCGGACGAAGTTCGAGCCCGGCAACCCCGCCGCCAACGCCCGGGGCGAGGTTCAGATGCCCAACGTCAACGCGCTGATCGAGAACATGGATCTGCGCGAGGCCCAGCGCTCCTATGAGGCGAACCTCAACATGGTCACCGCGACGCGCAAGATGCTGGCGCAGACGCTGGCGATCCTGAAGTGACCGGTCGGGAGGGCTGAGCCATGGCTTCCAGCAACTTCGCGGCGGGCGCCTATGCCGCCGTCCAGGGTCTCGCGTCGGGCCGGCCCACGCCCGGGGTGCAGCCTGCCGCGGGGGCGGGGGGCGAGTTCATGAAGTTCCTCGGGCAGACGCTCGACAGCGTCGGCGATGCCGGGCGCCGGGCCGACACGCAGGCCGTCTCGGCCGCCGCCGGCAAGGCCAACGTCGTGGACGTGGTCACCGCGGTGGCCGAGAGCGAGACCGCCCTCCAGACCATGGTCGCGGTGCGCGACCGCATGATCTCCGCCTACGAGGAGATCATGCGGATGCAGATCTGAGCGTGTCCTGCGGAATCGGCCCTCGAGCACGCGATACGATGCGGTGTCGGTCCGCGGCAGACGGCCGATCTCCCTCCTCCCATTCGAATGAAGCGGCAGACCTATGACCGGCCTCGCCATCCTCGACGTCGCCCGCGACGGCATCTTCGTGTTCCTGAAGATCGCCGGGCCGCTGATGCTGGTCTCCCTCGTGGTGGGGCTCGCGGTCTCGCTGTTCCAGGCCCTGACCCAGATCCAGGAGCAGACCCTGATCTACGTGCCCAAGGTCGTGGCGGTGTTCGCCGCGCTCCTGCTGATGCTGCCGTTCATCGGCGACGCCATGGCGGGCTACATGGTCCGCATCGCCGCCCGCATCGCGGCCGGCGGCTGATGCCCATCCCGGCCGCGACAACGCGCGGAGCGGCGTGCCATAGGCGTGGCGATGAACCTGCTCTTGCCCGGGATCGCCTCCGCCTACCTGATCGTCTTCGCGCGGATCGGCACGCTGATCATGCTGATGCCGGGGGTCGGCGAGCAGATGGTGTCGCCGCGCCTGCGCCTCGCCTTCGCGCTGCTCACGACGCTGGTGCTGTTCCCCAGCGTGCGACCGCTCCTCGGCGGCACGGAGGGCCTGGCCGGCCCCAGGCTGATCGGCCTCCTGTTCGGCGAGACCATCGTCGGGCTGGTCCTCGGCCTCTCGGTGCGGATGGTGCTGGCCGCGCTGCAGACCGCCGGCGTGATCATCTCGGCGCAGATCGGCCTGTCCTACGCCATGATGGTCGATCCGAGCCAGGGCGGGCAGCAGGTGGCGATCGGCAACTTCGTGTCGCTGCTGGGGATCACGCTGATCTTCGCCGCCGACCTGCATCACCTCGCCATCGAGGGCCTGGCGCGGAGCTACGACGTGCTGCCGCCCGACGGCGTCCCGGCCTTCTCGGACGCGCTGATGCTGGCGACGCGGGCGCTGACCCGCGGCTTCACGCTGGCGGTGCAGATCGCCGGACCGTTCATCGCGTTCGGGATCCTGTTCAACCTCGGGCTCGGCGTGCTGTCGCGGCTGATGCCGCAGCTTCAGGTGTTCTTCCTGGCGGCCCCGGCCTCGGCGATGGTGGGCATGCTGCTGCTGCTCGGCTGCCTCGGCGTGATGATGGGCGTCTTCCTGGACGACATCGGACGCTATCTCGCCGAATCCGTCGGCCGCTGAGCCGCCGGCCCGCGCCCGCCCCGCGTTTCCGCGCGCGCTGAGGTCGGAGCACCATGGCCGAGGGCACCGACGACGAGGACAAGACCGAGGAGCCGTCGCAACGGCGGATCGATCAGGCGATCGAGCGCGGCGACGTCGCGTCGAGCACCGAGGTCAACACCTTCGCGATCCTGGGGGCGTTCACGCTCGCGCTGCTCATCGCCGCCCCGGGCATCGCCCAGAACCTGGTGCTCGGGCTCAGGGCGTACCTGGCGAACGCCCACACCCTGCCGGACGACGCCGCGACCATGCGGCAGGCGGCGACCCGGGCGCTCTGGCTGTGGGGCCAGGCGGTGGCCGTGCCCGTGGGACTGGCCGCCGCGGCGGGCGTAGCCGCGGGGATGCTGCAGCATCCGGTGGTCTTCACCGCCGAGGCGCTGATGCCGAAGTTCGAGCGGCTCTCGCCCATGGCCGGCCTGAAGCGGATGGTCGGGGTCGAGGCCCTGGTCCAGTTCGGCAAGGGTCTGGCCAAGATCGCGACGGTGGGCGTGGTCGGCACCGTGGTCCTGTGGAACGACCGCGACCGGCTGGAGGTATTCGTCCAACTCGATCCCGCCGCCTGCCTGCCGGCGATCCTGTCCCTGAGCCTGCGGCTGCTGGCCGGCATGCTGTGCATGCACCTGGTGATCACCCTGGGCGACGCCCTCTACGCGCGCTTCCGCTGGCGCAAGCGCCTCCGGATGTCGAAGGAGGAACTGAAGCAGGAGATGAAGGAGTCGGACGGCAACCCGGAGATCAAGGGCCGTCTGAAGCAGCTGCGCATGGCCCGGGTGAAGAAGCGGATGATGGCCGCGGTGCCCACCGCCACCGTCGTGGTGACGAACCCGACCCACTACGCGGTGGCGCTCCGCTACGAGGCCGGCATGGCGGCGCCGGTCTGCGTCGCCAAGGGCGTCGACACGCTGGCCCTGCGCATCCGCGCGGTGGCGGCCGAGCACGGGGTCGCGGTCATCGAGAACCCGCCGCTCGCCCGGGCGCTCCACGCCACCGTGGAGATCGACCGCGAGATCCCGGCCGAGCATTATCGCGCGGTGGCCGAGGTGATCGGGTTCGTGCTGCGGCTGCGGAAGCGGGCGGCGTAGCCGCAGGTCGGGGCGCGGCGTCCGTCGCCGTCATCGCGGGCGGAGCGAACCAGGCAGCTCGCCGCACGCGCAGAGGCGGCGTGGTCAGCCCCCCGTCACGCTCATGTGGCGCGGCACCGCGGCCTTGCGCTGGCGCTCGATGACGAAGTCATGGCCCTTGGGCTTGCGGGTGATCGCCTCGACCACCGCCGCCGCCAGGACGGCATCGTCCGGCGAGGCGCGCAGCACCGCCCGGAGATCTGCCGAGTCCTCCTGCCCCAGGCACAGGTAGAGCTGGCCGGTGCAGGTCAGGCGCACTCGGTTGCAGCTCTCGCAGAAATTGTGGGTCAGCGGCGTGATGAAGCCGAGCTTGCCGCCGGTCTCCTCGACGCGGACGTAGCGGGCCGGGCCGCCGGTGCGGTCGGGCAGCGGCGTCAGGGTGTAGCGGCTCTCGAGGCGCTGCCGGGCCACCGACAGGGGCAGGAACTGGTCGGTGCGGTCGGCCTCGATCTCGCCGAGCGGCATGACCTCGATCAGCGTCAGGTCCATCCCGAGCCCGTGGGCCCAGGCGATCATGTCGGGGATCTCGTCGGCATTGACGTCGCGCAACGCCACCGCGTTGATCTTGACCTTCATGCCTGCGGCACGCGCCGCCGCGATGCCGTCGAGCACCACCGGCAGGTCGCCCCGGCGGGTGATGGCCCGGAACTTCTGCGGGTCGAGCGTATCGAGGGAGACGTTGATCCGGCGCACCCCGAGGCTCGCCAGCTCGTCGGCGTAGCGCGTGAGCTGGGTGCCGTTGGTGGTGAGCGTCAGCTCCTCCAGCGCACCGGACTCGAGGTGGCGCGACAGGCGGCGGAACAGGTGCATGATGTCGCGGCGCACCAGCGGCTCGCCGCCGGTGATCCGCAGCTTGCGCACGCCCCGGGCGATGAACACGCCGCAGAGCCGGTCCAGCTCCTCCAGGGTCAGCAGATCGCGCTTGGGCAGGAACTCCATGTGCTCGGACATGCAGTAGGCGCAGCGCAGGTCGCAGCGATCCGTCACCGAGATGCGCAGATACGAGATCGCCCGTTGGAACGGGTCGATCAGCGGCGCGGGCGACGGCACGCGGGGCGCCTCTGCCGTAAACCCCTGCGGCGTGCTGGAGATGTCATCGAGCATGATAGAGCATATGATGCCCGATACGGTCGCGGGCAAGCAGCGCCCGGGCCGCAGTCCCGGCTTGCGTGAGGAGTGTGCCCTGTGAACGAGGATCTGTGGCCGACCGAGATCCGCCTGTCGGCGGACCGGCATGTTCTGAACGTCGCCTTCGAGGACGGGTCGCGCTTCGCCCTGCCGGCCGAGTACCTGCGCGTGTCGAGCCCCTCGGCCGAGGTCCAGGGCCATTCGCCGCTGGAGCGCAAGGTGATCGGCGGCAAGCGCGCGGTGGCGATCCTGGCGGTGGAGCCGGTCGGCAACTACGCGGTCAAGCTCGGCTTCGACGACATGCACGACACCGGGATCTTCGTCTGGAACTACCTGCACACGCTGGGCCGCGAGTACGAGACGCGCTGGAACACCTATCTCGCCGAACTGGCCGAGCGCGGCCTCGACCGCGACACGGCGCGGCAGGCGTCGGCGAAGTCCGGTGGGGGCTGCGGCTCCGGCTCGTGCGGGTGCCATTGAGGGCGGCGGCCTCCCGCAGCACGGGTTCCGGCGCGGTCCGGCCTCGCGAGCGGCGTCCGCACCGGGGCTTCCCACGCCGCCGAGAAGGCCGAAGGCTTGCATCGTCTCGACCGTGACGGCACGCCGGTCGATCGACCGCTTTCCTCGGAGCCCAGATGGCCTTCGCCTGCACCATCCCCGCGACACCCACCGTCCGGCAGGACGACGCCACCGTGCGCATCACCCGCTGGGATTTCCCGCCGGGCGCCGTCACCGGCTGGCACGAGCACGGCTGGCCGTATTTCGTGGTGATGCTCATGGACGGGATCCTGCGCGTCCATGACGGGCGATCCGTCAGCGAGACGGCGCTCGCGGCCGGACAGGCCTACATGCGCCCCGCCGGCATCCGGCACGACGTGATGAACGGCTCCGACCACGCGATCGCGTTCATCGAGATCGAGGTGAAGCGCCCGGACGCGCTGGTGACCCTGCCCGCGGCCTGAACGAAAAAAGGCCGGCCTCGCGGCCGGCCCGTCCCGAAATTCCCAGGCGCGCTCAGCGCTGGACGACCACCTTCGTGCCGACCTTGGCGTGGGTGTAGAGGTCCATCACGTCCTCGTTGGTCATGCGGATGCAGCCCGACGACACGGCCGTGCCGATGGTCTCCGGCTCGTTGGAGCCGTGGATCCGGTAGATCGAGCCGCCGAGATACATGGCGCGGGCGCCGAGCGGGTTCTCGATGCCGCCCTTCATGTAGCGCGGCAGGTCCGGCCGGCGGCGCAGCATGGTCGACGGCGGACGCCAATCCGGCCATTCCCGCTTCATCGTGATGGTCTGGACGCCGCCCCAGGTGAAGCCCGGACGGCCGACGCCGACGCCGTAGCGCAGGGCCTGGCCGCCGCCGAGCACGTAGTAGAGCCGCCGCTCGGCGGTGGAGACCACGATCGTGCCGGCGCCGTACGGGCCGCTATACGCCACGGTCTCGCGCGGGATCGCCGACATCTGCGGCACGGCCGCATCGGGATTCATCGGGTCGGCGGCGGGGTTGAGCGAGGCGTTGGCCACCGGCACCGCGACGGTCTCGACCGCCTGCGGGCGCACCCGCACGCTGAGCGCGTCGTTCAGAGGCTGACGGGTGAGCGGATCGATCTCGTAGGCCAGAGCCGGTGCGGCGCATGCGGCCGCGCCGAAAAGCCCGATCAGGGCGGGGAAAAAACGACGCATCAAAGCCTCTCGGGGCAGGCGCGGACTATGGCGGGAACGCGGCGAATACCGGGGCACGATGCCGTGCCGATCCTCGCCAAGGGGTAAACGCTCCCGCCCTAAAGCCAAGCCTCAAACCGTCCCGTCCGGCTGGTTCCGGAACCCCGTGACTCGATGGCAACACTGTGGCAGCTTGGCCGTAAGACGCGGGATGATTTCCGATGATCTCGGGGACCGACGCCTTGGACTTGCCGCCGGAGGCTCCCGGTCAGGCCTCGTCTGCGGCGAGCCAGATGGCCGGTTCGCGGGGTGCCGGACGGATCGCCGCCAGGGGCGGCGGCGGGGCCGCCGGCAGGCCGCGGATCTGGGCGAGCTCGGCGAGTTCCTGCGCCTGCGCGGTGTCGTCGGCGTTCAGGAACAGGCCGCGGGCCCGGGCGGCGCGGCCGAGATCGGCCCGGCTGGTCCAGACGCTCTGCGCCGGGCTCGTGACGAGCGCCAGCGCGAGGGGCGCCATCCAGAGACCGAGCGCCACGTCCCCGACGAGGATCAGCGCGAAGGCGATCAGCCCGCCGACCACCACGGCGTCGGCCTGGAGCCGGAACGCCTCCGACCACGAGACCTGACGGTCGTCCCGGTCCTGGGTCTCCCAGCGCACGACCCGGCCCAGGAAGGTCGCCACCACCGCCCCGGCGGTGAACAGGGTCAGGACGGGCCACAGGATCATCCACGCGGCCTGCTCGAGGGCCGCGCTCGCCAGCAGCGCCCGGGTGCCGCCGAAATCCGCCCGGCGCTCCGGCGCGGCGAGCACGTGACCGAGGCTCAGGAGCTTCGGCAGCGCCAGCACGGCGACGCTGAGGGCGGCCAGCGCGTGCGCAGCGGCGCCCTGCCCGGTCAGCCCGTAGGCCAGGAGGCCGAGGTCACCCGTCCGCGCGGCCTGCCAGGCCGCGAGTCCCGTGAAGGCGATCCAGAGCGGCAGCATCCCGTAGGACAAGATGCCGACCAGGAGGTGCCAGCGGCTCGCGCCGTGCAGGCCGGCCCAGGGCAGCACCCGCAGGTGCTGGAGGTTGCCCTGGCACCAGCGGCGCTCCCGGCCGAGCAGGTCGACGAGGTTGGTGGGCATCTCCTCCCAGGTGCCGCCCATCTCGGGCAGCAGCCGCACCTCCCAGCCGGCCCGGACCATGAGTGCGCCCTCGACGATGTCGTGGCACAGGATCTCGCCGCCCAGCGGCTCCCGGCCGGGCAGCCTGGGGAGCTGCGCGTTCTCCGCGAAGGCGGCGATCCGCAGGATGGCGTTGTGGCCCCAGTAGCTGCCCTCCGGCCCCTGCCAGGTCTCCAGGCAGCGCAAAGCCAGGGGCGCGTAGAGGCGGACGGCGAATTGCTGGATGCGGGCGAACAGGGTGTCCCGGCCCGCCGCGTAGGACACGGTCTGGATCAGCCCGGTACGGGGGCTCTCGTTCATCAGCCCCACGAGGCGGGCCATGGTCGAGCCGGTCATGAGGCTGTCGGCGTCCAGCACGATCATGAAGGCGTACTCGGCGCCGTAGCTGCGGCAGAATTCGCCGATGTTGCCGGCCTTCCGGCCGACATTCTCGGTGCGACGCCGGTAGCGGATCCGCGGCAGGTCCGGGTCGGTCGCCGCCCAGGCCTGGATCCGGGCGAATTCGTGCTCCTCCACGGCGGCGATCGCCCCGTCGCGGGTGTCGGAGAGGACGAAGATGTCGATGGACTCGGCGCCGGCGCGAGCCAGCGAGCGGGCCATCACCCGCAGGCGGGCGAACACCGCGACCGCGTCCTCGGCGTGGATCGCCACGACCGCGGCGGTGCGGCCGGGTCCGGCCGGGACGGCGTCCGCCCCCGCGCGCCGCTCCAGCGCCGAGATCGTCCGGTTTCCCAGCATGGGCGCCACGAGGCCGTAGACGTACTGGCAGGCGACGAAGGCCTGCCAACCCATGACGAGGCTGAACAGCACGAGCACCGCCCAGGCCAGCGGGCTGACGCCCGCCGGGTAGGCCAGCGCGGCGAGCCAGGCGAGGCCGCCGGCGGTGACGAGGGTCGGGACCGCCAGAGCGAGGCGCCGGGCGCGCAGGACCCGGCCCGGCCGCGCGCCGCTCCAGATCTCGGGATGGGGTGCCGTCCCCGACGGATCGGATACGGTCGCCCCGGCGTTCCGATGCGACCGCTCGGCGGAGGAGGTGACGCGTGAGGACATGGCGCGAGGAACTCGACCGTGGAAGGCCGGCGGCCGCCCCGCCGCCTGAGGCCGGGAACCGATGACCGTGGATACCGATATGCGGGGCGAGGACACGGAGCCGACCCAGCCGCACGGGCCGCCGGACGCAGAACGGATCGATCCCCCCTCCCGGCGCCGCGTTCTTCGAACCGTCCTGACCGCGGCTGCGGGTACGGTTCTACCTAGCGCGGCCGAGCTGAATGGGTCCAGAACGTGGGCCGGGTCGGCGCTTCCGCCGCAGGCGCAGGCCGACGCGATGACGTTCGAGACCCTCTCGGCCCGGGCGGCGCGCCTCGCCGCCGCTCCCTATGTGGGGCCGACCGAGGATCTCCCCACCGCGCTCGCCGCCCTCGACTACGACGGCTACCGCGCCATCACCTTCCGGCCGGCGGAGAGCCTGCGCCTCGGCGACACGTTCAGCGCGCAGTTGTTCCATCGGGGCTTCCTGCAGCGCAAGCGCGTGGCGCTCTACCTCCAGCCGCGCAGCGGACCGGCCCGTCCGGTCGCCTACGAGAGCCGCCTGTTCAATCTGGGCACGCGGCTCGCCGGACAGACCTTCACGCCGGACCTGGGCTTCGCGGGCTTCCGCCTGCATCACGCCTTCCCGGACACGCCGGCCTGGCGCCCGAAGGGGTTCCAGGAGGAGTTCCTGGTGTTCCTCGGCGCGTCCTATTTTCGATTGCGGGCGGCCAACCAGGAATACGGGCTCTCGGCGCGGGGTCTCGCCATCGGCACGGGATCGGCGGAGGGCGAGGAGTTCCCCGACTTCGTCGCCCACTGGATCTGCGAGCCGGAGCCCGGGGCGCGCAGCCTGACGGTCCTCTCGCTCCTCGACGGCCCGAGCGTGGCCGGGGCCTACCGCTTCGTCATCACCCCGGGAGACGCGGCCCGGATCGCCGTCACCGCCGAGCTCCATCCGCGCCGGAGCATCGCCAAGCTGGGGCTCGCACCCCTCACCAGCATGTTCCTGTACGGCGAGAACGGGCCGGGTGCCCGGGACGCCAAGCCCTTCGACGACTTCCGGCCGCAGGTGCACGATTCCGACGGCCTGTGCGTCGCCGCGGGTGGCGATCCCGCGGGGATCGACCGGGTCTGGCGGCCCCTGGTCAACGGGCGCGGTCAGCCGCAGGTGTCGGCCTTCGCGGCCCGGCCGCTGGCGGGGTTCGGGCTGCTGCAGCGGGAGCGGGATTTTTCCGCCTATCTCGACGTGGAGGCGCGCCAGGAGGCGCGTCCCGGCTTGTGGGTCGCCCCGGACCCGGCCGGCGGCGCCTTCGCGGAGGGCGCCGTGCAGCTCTACGAGATCCCCTCGGCCGAGGAGTACATGGACAACATCGTGGCGGCCTTCGTGCCGGCCGCTCCCGCGCAGCCCGGCAGCCCGCTGCGGCTCGCCTACGGCCTGACCACCGTGGGCGCGGAGCCCGTGGCGGCGATCCCGGAATCCGCGCTCGCCCGGGTGACCGCGACCCGGTTCGGCGCGGCGGAGCGCCTGCGCCCCATGAAGCCGCCGGACCCGCGGCGGCGGCTCTGCGTGATCGACTTCGCGGGGCCGAGCCTGCCGCAGGGGCCCGACGACGCGGTGGCGGCGGCGGTGTCGGCCAGCGCCGGCACGATGCACGAGCCGGTGGCCAACTTCGTGCCCCAGACCGGCGGCTGGCGCATCTACGTCGAATGGCGGCCGCCGCAGCCGATGGCGCCGGGCGACGTCGTGCTGCGGGCGCAGCTGGTCCGCGGCGCGACGCCGCTCAGCGAGACCTGGGATGCCGTCGTCTGAGACGGCTCAGGCCGTGCGCTGCTCCTGCTCCAGGCGCCGCGCCAGGCGGGTGGCGCCGTAGACCTCGCTCAGGCGGCGCCGGGCCGCCGAGACGGGGGGAGCCTGCCGCTCGACATGGGCGGCCGCGATGACGCGCAGGGCGGCGGCGACCGACCGCTCCATGCGGCGCTCGGCCAGGGCCGCCGTGTCCCGATTGGTGTCCAGCATGCGATGATCCCTCGTGCGACGCCGGGGCCGGCCCTCTCGCGGGGCCGTGACCGACGGCGCAGGCAGGGTTCACCGCAGGCTTGACGGTATCATGGCAGCTTGGCCGTTAGCTGTGGACGCCCGACCAGCGCAGCTCCTCGTGCCAGGTCCGGCCGTCCCGCTCGATCAGCGCGATGGCGGCGGTGGGCCCCCAGCTCCCGGCCGGATAGGGCCGCGGCGATTCCGGGCGGTCGGCCCAGGCCTTGAGCACGCCATCCGCCCAGGCCCAGGCGGCCTCGACCTCGTCGCGGCGCATGAACAGGGTGGCGTTGCCGCGGACCACGTCCATCAGCAGGCGCTCGTAGGCGTCGGGGTAGCGCTGCTTGAAGGTCTCCTCGAAGGAGATGTCGAGGTCCGTCGGGCGCAGGCGCAGGCCGCCGGGGCCCGGATCCTTGGTCATCACCTCGAGCTTCATGCCCTCCTGCGGCTGCAGGCGGATGACGAGGCGATTCGGCTCGCGGCCGAAGGCCTCCTCGGGGAAGATCGAGAACGGCGAGGCCCGGAACTGGACGACGATCTCGGAGAGCTTCTGGGGCAGGCGCTTGCCGGTGCGCAGGTAGAACGGCACGCCGGCCCAGCGCCCGGACTGGATCTCGACCTTCATGGCCACGAAGGTCTCGGTCCGGCTCTCGTGGCCGAGCTCGGACAGGTAGCCCTCCACGGGCTTGCCGTCGACGGCGCCCGCCACGTACTGGCCGCGCACCGTCGCGGTCTGGATGTCGTGGGCGGTGATCGGCTTGAGGGCGCGCAGCACCTTCAGCTTCTCGTCGCGGACCGAGTTGGCCTCGAGATTGAGCGGGCTCTCCATGGCGGTGAGGCAGAGGAGCTGCAGGATGTGGTTCTGCAGCATGTCGCGCATGGCGCCGGACGTGTCGTAGTAGCCGGCCCGGCCCTCGACGCCGACCGTCTCGGCCACGGTGATCTGGACGTGGTCAATCACGTCCGAGGTCCAGAGCCGCTCGAAGATGGTGTTGGCGAAGCGCAGCGAGAGCAGGTTCTGGACCGTCTCCTTGCCGAGGTAGTGGTCGATCCGGAAGATCTGCGATTCGGGGAAGACCTCGCCGACCGCGTCGTTGATGGCGCGCGCGGATTTCAGGTCCTTGCCGATCGGCTTCTCCAGCACGACCCGGGACTTCTGGCCGACCAGCCCGTGGGCGGCGAGGTTGCGGCAGATCGAGCCGTAGAGGTCGGGCGAGGTAGCGAGGTAGTAGGGCCGCACCTGGTCGGGCCGCTCGTCGAGCTTGGCCACGAGGTCGTCCCAGCCGCTCTCGCCGGCTCCGTCGACCGCCACGTAATCCACGTGATCGAGGAAGCGGTGCAGCATCTCGTCGGTCAGGTCCCCGGCGGGCACGAAGCGCTTGAGGGCGTCCCGGGCATGCTCGCGGAAGGCGTCGGTCGACAGTTCGGAGCGCGACGCGCCGATGATCCGGCTGGTTTCCGGGATCTGCCCGTCGCGGAAGCGGTAGAACAGGGCCGGCAGCAGCTTCCGGGCGGTCAGGTCGCCGGTGGCGCCGAACACGACGCAGTCGAAGGAGGCGACGGGGATGATCGTGGCCAAGTGCGGCTCCCTGGTGTCGTGCGCTGGCTGCGTCGCACTGACCTAAGCTGGTTGCAAGGGCCTCGCCAGACGAGGGGCGCAGGTCAGCGCTGTGCGGGCTTCGACACGGGGTCGAGGCGTGAGATCCGACCGGGCGGGGCGCTCGTTCGGCGCGGCGTCCGGCCTGTGCCAGCTTCGGAGGATGTGAGCCGTGCAGCTCACCGCCCATGCCCCGGACCCGATCGAGACCGCGGAGCAGGACCTGTCGGAAGCCTCTGGCTGCTCGATCGGCCCGAACACGGGATCGACCATCCGCTTCCCGAGGCCCTAGCGGCCGCCGCGACGAGCCCGCTTCAATCAGGCGGCCATCGCGCGCACCGAGGGATCCCGGCCAGCCTCCGCGGGCGGCCGAGTGTCTCGGGCCCCGCAACGGCGATCCCGGGGACGGCGCCGCTCGTGCGGCCATGACGCGGCCTGTCGGGAACGCGCCCCTGTGGTAAATCCGGACGGTCGATCCGTGTGACCCCCGAGGCCGCGCGTCCAGCGGTCGAAGATGTGTGAACCGAGTAGCGTGCCGCATTGAGTGCCGCGAAACGCGACGGAACCGAAAAGCCACGCTTCGTCCACCTTTTTTCGCGAGGCTGTAGCGAGGCTTGACGCGACGCGCGTAGTGCCGCCCTGCCCGTGTCCTGTTATGGCCGGCGGGCGCAACCGGGTGACTGTTCTGGAATGAAGCCGATGGCCGACGTCACTGGACCTCCGGCGCCCGCCGCGGGCCCGCAGAATTCGGGCCTGCCGGCGGCCGGCGGGCCGATCGCGGTGGCGCACGCGACCGCCCCGCAGGCGACGGGCTCGATCGACCGGTCGGAGCAGCCGGGCCGGGTCGGGCTGCTGCTCGTGCTCGCCGGACTGCTGGTCGGGGCCGCCATCGGCCTGTCCTTCGTGGCCAACGAGCAGGCCCAGTCGCTCATCGTGTGGCTGCTGGCGCTGCTGGCCATGGCGGGCGTGTTCTTCCTGTTCGCGCTGGCCATCGGGGCGCTCCAGCTCAGCGGCAGCGCCGCCCGGGACGACATCACCAAGGGCATCGTCGACGCCTCGCCCGACGGGCAGCTGGTCGTCGAGGACGGCGGCCGGCTGATCTACGCCAACGAGGCCTATCTGCGGATCGCCAGCGGCGACACCTTCTCCAACCTCGTGCCGGTGGAGCGCATCCTGGTCGGCCCCCCGGAGGTCTCCGAGGCGGTCTACCGCCTGTCGCAGGCCTCGCGCGATGCCCGGGCCCATACCGAGGAGGTCCGGATGTCTCCGCCGCTCGGGCCCCCGACCGGCGAGCGTGCCTTCGGGTGGTACCGGGTCTCGGTCCGGCCGCTGTCGCGTCCGCGCCGGGCGGCCTCGCTCTGGACCGTGGCCGACATCACCGCCGAGCGCGAGCGCCAGGAGAACGTCTTCCAGGAACTCCAGCACGCGATCGACTACCTCGACCACGCCCCGGCGGGCTTCCTGTCGATCGATCCGGCCGGCGCCATCGTCTACATGAACGCCACGCTCGCGGCCTGGCTCGGCTACGACCTGGCGAGCGTCGGTCCCGGCGGCCCGCATCTCACCGAGATCGCCCCGGAGGCGGATGTCCTCGTGCGCACCGCCGGCCTCCCGGGCGAGGTCCGCACCGACCGGTTCGACCTCGACCTCCGGCGCCGCAACGGCCACACCCTGCCGGTGCGGCTCTACCACCGAGTCGCCTTCGGCAAGGACGGCAAGCCCGGCTCCTCGCGGACCTTCGTGATCAACCGCTCCGCCGGGGCCGAGACCGACGAGCCGCAGCGCGCCGCCGAGGTGCGGCTCGCCCGGTTCCTCAACAACTCGCCGATCGCCATCGCGACGCTCGACCGGAGCGGGCGGATCGCCCGGGCCAACGCCTCCTTCACCCGGCTGTTCGGCACGGTGCCGCGGCAGGCCGAGGACGGGGCGATCGACGGGGAGGGCGTCCCCCGGGTCGAGCCCAACGTCGCCGATTCGGTGTCCGACCGGACCGGGCTGGAGGCGGGGCTCGCCCGCGCGGCGAGCGGTCTCACCGATCCGGAGCCGATCGAGGTCCAGCTGAACGGGCCCGGGGGCCGCTCGGCGCGGGTCTGGCTCAGCCCGGCCGACGGCGGCGATCCGGGACAGAAGACCGACGAGGCCGAGCGGGTGATCCTGTACGCCCTCGACACCACGGCCCAGCGTCAGCTGGAGCAGCAGGTCGCCCAGGCCCAGAAGATGAACGCCGTCGGCCAGCTCGCGGGCGGCATCGCGCACGACTTCAACAACGTCCTGCAGGCGATCATCGGCTACTCGGATCTGCTGCTCGCGAGCCACCGGCCGACCGATCCGGCCTTCCAGGACATCATGCAGATCAAGCAGAACGCCAACCGGGCGGCGGGCCTCGTGCGCCAGCTCCTGGCGTTCTCGCGGCGGCAGACCCTGCGCCCGGAGGTGATGAATGTCGGGGAAGGGTTGTCCGAACTCACGCTCCTGCTCAAGCGGCTGCTCGGCGAACGCGTCGCCCTCGAACTGAAGCACGGCCGCGAGGTCTGGCCGGTGAAGGCCGACGTCAACCAGTTCGAGCAGGTGATCGTGAATCTCGCCGTCAACGCCCGGGACGCGATGCCGGAGGGCGGCAAGCTGATGATCCGCACCGAGAACGTGACCGATCCGAGCCCGGCCTCCGCCGAGGGGCGGGGCGGCACGCCCGCGGGCGACCATGTGCTGATCGAGGTCCGCGACACGGGCCAGGGCATCCCGCCCGAGCTGATGGAGAAGATCTTCGAGCCGTTCTTCACCACCAAGGAGATCGGCAAGGGCACCGGCCTCGGGCTCTCCACCGTGTTCG
>NZ_JAKSXX010000084.1 GCF_022829385.1 Methylobacterium sp. J-070
GTCGAGGAGGCCAAGACCGCCGAGACCGAGCTCGACGTCGTCGAGGGCATGCAGTTCGACCGCGGCTACCTCTCCCCGTACTTCATCACCAACGCGGAGAAGATGGTCGCCGAGCTCGAGGATCCGTACATCCTGATCCACGAGAAGAAGCTGTCGTCGCTGCAGGCGATGCTGCCGGTGCTCGAGGCCGTGGTCCAGACCGGCAAGCCGCTGCTGATCATCGCCGAGGACATCGAGGGCGAGGCGCTCGCCACGCTGGTGGTGAACAAGCTGCGCGGCGGCGTGAAGGTCGCGGCCGTGAAGGCGCCGGGCTTCGGTGATCGCCGCACGGCGATGCTGGAGGACATCGCGATCCTCACGAAGGGCCAGATGATCGCCGAGGATCGCGGGATCAAGCTCGAGAACGTGACGCTCCCCATGCTCGGCCGCGCCAAGCGGGTGCGGATCGAGAAGGAGACCACCACGATCATCGACGGCGTCGGCGAGAAGTCCGACATCGAGGGCCGGATCGCGCAGATCAAGGCGCAGATCGAGGAGACCACCTCGGACTACGATCGGGAGAAGCTCCAGGAGCGTCTGGCCAAGCTCGCGGGCGGCGTCGCGGTGATCCGCGTCGGCGGTTCGACCGAGGTCGAGGTCAAGGAGAAGAAGGACCGGGTCGACGACGCCCTGCACCCCACCCGCGCGGCTGGCGAGGAGGGCATCGTCCCGGGCGGCGGCACGGCGCTGCTGCGCGCCATGGCGGCCGTTCAGGGTCTGTCGAACGACAACCCCGACGTCCAGGCCGGCATCAAGATCGTGCTGAAGGCCCTCGAAGCCCCGATCCGGCAGATCGCCACGAACTCGGGCGTCGAAGGCTCCATCGTGGTGGGCAAGATCCTCGCCAACGCCTCCGAGACCTACGGCTTCAACGCCCAGACCGAGGAGTATGTCGACATGCTCCAGGCCGGCATCGTCGACCCCGCCAAGGTCGTCCGCGCTGCCCTCCAGGGGGCGGCTTCGGTCGCCGCGCTCCTCGTCACCACCGAGGCGATGATCTCCGAGGCGCCGCGCAAGGAGTCTCCGGCCATGCCGGGCGGCGGCGGCATGGGCGGCATGGGCGGCATGGATTTCTGACCTGCCGAACGGACGATGCGGATCGTCCCGGATAGCGGCCTGCCGCGTTCGGGACGCTTCGGGGCGGCGCGCCGACGGGCAACGCGTGGGCGCGCGCTCCGGCGCAGGGCTGGGTGGTGGACGGGGTGCGCCCGCCGCCCGGCCACCCGGGCGCCGTTCTGCGGGACCGTCCGGGGTCGCCGCGCGCTCGGCGTAACCCCTTAACCGGGATCGAGGCCCTGGGCTTGCATCGCGATGCGGGCCGAAGCTCGGCGTGACCGACGCCGATCCCACGGCTGCCGCTAAGGACAGAGCCCATGCGCATTCTCGTCGGCTGCGAGATGACCTACGAGTTTCCGCAGCCTACCCCGGTCATCGCGACGCTCAACGTCCACGCCTCGCGCTTCTCCGATCTCGAACGGCCCGATTACCTGATCACGAGTCCGGCGGTTCCGCTGGACGGCTATCGCGACAGCTTCGGGAACTGGTGCAACCGCATGGTCGCACCGGCGGGGCGCTTCACCCTCAGGACCGACACGATCGTGCGGGACCACGGCAGCGGCGACCGGCGGGAGCCGGACGCTCCGGAGATCCCGGTCGAGAAGCTGCCTTCGGACAGCGTCCTGTTTCTCCTCGGCAGCCGCTACTGCGAGACCGACCGCCTCTCGTCGATCGCCTGGGACCTGTTCGGGCATCTCCCGCCCGGCTGGAGCCGAGTGCAGGCGATCTGCGACTACGTGCATGACCGGATCACCTTCGGGTACGAGCATGCGCGCGCCACCCGGACGGCCTTCGACGTCTTCGAGGAGCAGCGGGGCGTCTGCCGCGATTACGCCCACCTGGCGATCGCGTTCTGCCGCTGCCTCAACATTCCGACCCGCTACTGCAACGGCTACGTCAGCGACATCGGCCTGCCGCTACCGCATGCGCCCGGCGATTTCGCCGCCTGGATGGAGGTCTATCTCGGCGGCCGCTGGCACACCTTCGATCCGCGCAACAACAGCTCCCGCATCGGCCGGATCCTGATCGCGTACGGCCGCGATGCCGCGGACGTGCCGCTGACGCTCACCTTCGGGCCCAACACGCTCGTCGGGTTTCATGTCACCACGGAGGAAGCGCCCGACGCGGCCTGACCGCCGTCGGGACGGCACCGGGCCCGCGCGGCGGCGGCGCGGCGGCGCGCCGTCCTCCCGTCAGGGGGCGGTCGTGAAGAAGCGCGCGTAGCCGTCGTCGTGAACCCGGGCGAGATAGGCCTGGTACCGGGCGAAGCCGGGCTCGTCCCGCCCGATGCGCCCGTAGCCGAACTCCGCCGCCGCCTCGGGCAGCAGCGCCAACGGGGCCGCGGCGGGCGTGAGCTGGGTTCCCCGACCCGGGTGAAGCGTGGTCAGGACCCCGTACATCTCGCCCTGGATGTTGGGGCGGCACAGCACGGCGAGGCGGTGCTGCCCGTGCCAGTTGGTCACCAGGTAGATCATGCCCGACTGGCTCGGCACCGCGACGCTGCCGGACTGGGTGAACGGGGCGTCGATCCGCTCGGCCTCGCGGAACGCCAGGCGCGCGCCGTCGGCGTCCCAGGCGATCTCGGTGCGGTAGGCGAAGAGGGCGCCCGCGGTCCCGAACGAGGGCCGCAGGGTGAGATAGCGGCCCTCCAGCCAGGATACGCCCTCCCGCGAGTAGGACCCGAGGGCGTCGGGGGCATAGCGCGCGGGTTCGGGAACCTCCGCCGCGCGCCCGGTGCCCGGGCGGAGGGACTGGCCCAACGCCTCCTCCAGCCGGATCGTGGTCGCCAGCGTGAACGGACGGCGGCCCGCCAGCGCCTTCTCCAGGGTCGAGATGCTGATCCGTGCCTGCTCGGCCAGGGTCTGCCGGGAGATGCGGCGCCGGGCGAGCGCCTCGCGCACGATCTGGGCAATGGCGCGACTCTGCGCCTCGGGCAGTTCGATCTCGTTCACCGGCACGGCTCGTCCACGCGCGACCTGAACAGATCCGCACGAAACCGCACATCGGCGCAAGCGCCGGCCCGCGACCCACGGTCGGACCCTCAGGGCGTCTCTGCCTCCGCGTCGACGATCAGCCGCAGCGGCCCGGATCGCAGCGCCGTCAGGGGCCAGCAGGTGACGAGGGCGAGGTGGCGGCCGGGCGCCCGCGGATCGATCCCCGAGGCGTCCCAGGGGGCGACCCGCGTGCCGGCGACGCGGAAGCGCACGGTCCGGCCATCGCGGCGCGTGACTGCGACCGGGTCGCCGGGCGCGAGGCGGCCCAGGACCGCGAACTGCGTGTCCCGGTGCGCGGCGATGACCGCGGTGCCCGGCTCGCCCGCCTCCGGCGTGCCGGCCAGATGGCCGGGGCCGAAGGCCAGGGCCTGCCCGCTTCCGCCGCGCAGCACCACGAAGCTGCGGCCGGCGAGGGTGAGCCGGGCGACCGGCTCCGTATCGGCCCAGGGCCAGGGCCTGGCCGGGCGACCATCCGCCAGCCCCCGGGCGAAGGCGCGCTCCAGCAGGACCTGCGCCAGGGCGGCCTTGACGGGCATCCAGGCGGCCTGCGCGGCGAGCGCGAGACCCGCGAGGGCGAGGAGGGCCGCCAGCGCCCTCCCCGCGGCGGTGCCGTGACGGCGGCTCATCGCGCGCCCCGGACCCGCGGGCCGCAGCACCGCCGCAGGCCGCCCCCCAGGAGGGCGAGCAGCAGGCCGAGGAGGAGTTGCGGCAGGAGTCCCAACCCGGTCTGCGGCAGGTCGATGTCCGCCCCGGCGGCACCGATCGGCACGATCCGGGCGCCGGTGCCGCCGTCGGGATCCGCCGCGCCGGGCCGATCCGTGCCGAAGACGCTGGCGAAGTCCCAGCCCGCCGGCAGGTTCAGCGGCAGGTCGGCGGCGACGAGCGGCGTGCCCGCTTCGCGGCGCGGGGTGGCGTCGACCGCCACGAGGCTGGTCAGGCGCGTCGTCAGGCCGTGCTCCAGGGCGAGGGCGAGGATCGCGGCGTCGGCCGCCTCGGTGCTCAGGCGCCCGGTGATGCGCGCCGTCTCGGTCTCGCCGATCCGCGCCCGCGCCCAGACCTTCGAGATGCCGGTGCCCGGGGCGGCCCCGGCGAGCGGCAGCGTCCGGGTCCAGGTCCGGCCGGCGACCCGGCCCGAGATCGTCACGGTCCCCTCCGCCCCGTGCGGGAGCCGGGCGGCGAAGACCAGCGGCTCGCCGCGATAGAGGTCGGGCAGCGTGCCCGGCGTGACCGCGACGCCGGCCGCCGAGAAGGCCGCGGCGAGGTCGGTCACCGCCGGGGATTCGAGCTTGGCGTAGAGGGCGCGGGTGCGCTCGGCGACCTGTCCGAGGTCGCGGATCTCCGTGAAGCTGCCGCGGCCGATCTCGGCGGCGTGGCGCATCAGATGGCCGTTGGGCGCCGAGCCGATCCCGACCATGAACAGGCGCGAGCGCCCGAGCCCCGCGTGGATCGCCGCGAAGATCCGCTCCTCGTCGCCGACCGCACCGTCGGTGAGGAACACGACCTGGCGCACCCGCCCGTCCTCCGGATGGGGATCGGCCAGGGCGGCCCTCAGGGGCGCCAGCATCTCGGTGCCGCCGCGCGCCTCCAGGGCGGCGACGAAGCGCCCGGCGCCCTCCAGGGCCTCCGGCGTCGCCGGAACCGGCTCGGGATGCAGCGCGTCCCAGGTGTCGTCGAAGCGGATCACGTTGAAGCGGTCCCGCGGGGTCAGGCGGGCGAGGCCCGCGAGCAGGCCCGCCTTGGCCTGCCGCATCGAGGCGCCGGCCATCGATCCGGAATTGTCGATGACGAAGGTGACGTCCCGGTCCGGCCGCGCGGTCGCGTCGGCGGCGATCGCGGGCGGAGTCAGCGTGGCCAGCAGGTAGGTCCGGCCGGCGACCTCCTCGCGGAACAGGCCGAGGTCGGGCACCCGGCTCGGGAGGGGGTCCCAGGTCAGCTCGAGGTCCCGGTCGGCCGGCACAGCGCCGTCCGCGAGGGTGATGGTGCGCGCCTCGGGGCCGGCCTCGGTCACGCGGATCGCGTGGGTCGCGCTGTGCACGGCGCCGACGGCGAAACCGGCCCGGAGCCGCACGGTCACGGCGACCGGGTTGACCGGCAGGGATGCCGCCGGATCGAGCACCGGCGGGCTGATCCGGTCACGGTCCGGCACCGGGTCCCGCGCCGCGTCGGCCCGGCCGTCGAGGGCGACCGCGTCCACCGCCGGCGGCGCCGGATTGTACCGCGGCGCCACCACCAGGGGCAGCCGCAGCATCCGCGTGGTCCCGGAGACCGGGATCGTCTGCTGGTAGCTGATCTGGACCAGCACCGTCTCGCCGGGCGCGATGTTGGCCACCGTGTTGGTGAAGATGTTGGGCCGCTGCTGCTCGGTCAGGGCGGCGGACTGCCCGGCCGCCTTCGCGGCCTCGTAGGCGCGCCGGGCCTCGGCCCGCGCGCGGATGTCGGCGACGATCACCCGCGTGCCGACGACGAGCGTCATCCCGTCGACGGCCGCGTCCTCCGGCAGGGGATAGACGTAGGTGCCCTCGACCCAATCCGCGGTGGTGTTGCGGAACGCCTGGGTGACGACGGCGCGGGCGGTCGGGCCGCTGACGTCCACGCTGAGGTCGGTGGCGAGCTGCAGGGCCTCGACCGGCGCCGTGCCGGCAGCCGGCGCCGTGCCGGCAGCCGGGCGCAGCATCAGGCCGCCCCGCGTCGGCCCCGGCAGGGCGTGCGCCGAGGCGATCATGACGAGGAGCGCCAACAGCCCGAGGAAGAGCGGCGAGAGCGCGGCGGCGCGGGGATGTTCGACCGCGGATCGTGGTGAGGGGAACGGCATCGGAAAGATCTCCTGCGCCGGCGGATCGCGGCCGGCCCAGCGCTGAGGCTCCCTCGCCGGCCGCCGGGCCGCCACGAGAAGCTTCGGCCTTCTCCGGCCCCGGGCCGCACGCCCCGTCCGCGGCCCGGGCGGATCGGTGCGGACCGCGTGCGGACCGGTGCGGGCGGCGGCGCTCCGGGACGGGGCGTGCGTCGCCCTTGACTTCCACGAACCCCGGGCGTCTTATACTCAAAGTGAGCATAAAGCATTCGAGGCCGGTCCGACCGGTCACGTCCGCCCTGAGGAGATCATCATGGCCACGGTCCGCAGCCTCGGCGTGATCGCCCATCTTCGCAGCGAGGCGAGCAGCCACATCGTCCGCTTCCGCAACGGCCGCGTCCGGCAGAGCGGCCGCGGGCTGGTGTTCTGGTTCCGGCCGGAGACCGCGAGCATCAGCGAGGTGCCGGTGGACGACCGCGAGATGACCCTGTTCGTCCGCGGCCGCAGCCGGGACTTCCAGACCGTGGTGGTGCAGGGGACGATCGGCTGGCACGTCGTCGATCCCGAATTGCTGGCGCGCCGGATCGACTTCTCGATCGATCTCGCCTCCGGGCGCCTGCAGGGCGAGCCGATCGAGCGGATCGAGGGCCGCCTCGGCGGCATCGCCGGTCAGGCGGCCCTGCAGTACCTCGGCACGGGCCCGATCGGCGCCCTCCTCGACGCGGGCCCGGAGCCGCTGCGCGCCGCCCTCGAGGCGGTTCTGGCCGCCGCCCCGGCGCTCGCCGAGATCGGCGTCGCCGCCGTGTCGGTGCGGCTCACCAACCTCGCGCCCACCAGCGAGCTGGAGCGCGCCCTCCAGACCCCCACCTTCGAGGCCCTGCAGCAGAAGGCCGACGCGGCGACCTTCGCCCGGCGCGCCCTGGCGGTGGAGAAGGAGCGCGCCATCGCGGAGAACGAACTCGCGACGCGGACCGAACTGGCCCGGCGCGAGACCGTCCTGATCGCCCAGGAGGCGGAGAACGCCCGCGACCGCGCCGCCGGCGTCGCGGAAGCGCAGGGCTTGGAGGCGGCCGCGGAGGCCGAACGCATCCGGCTGGTCGAGGGCGCCCGAGCCGAGGCCGAGCAGCGGCGCGCGGCCGTCTACCGGGACATGCCGCCCGCCGTCCTGCTCGGGCTGGCCGCGCGGGAACTCGCCGGCAAGCTGGAGACGATCGAGCACGTCACCGTCACGCCCGACCTGCTCGCGGCCTTCCTGGGCGAGATCCGGAGCGCCATCCCGGCGCGGGTCGCGCCGCGCTGAGGAGTCGGTCCGTGCCGGCCGTCACCCCCCGCGCGGTCTTCGTGATCCGCGACACCGATTACGCGCTGCTGCTCGCCCGCCACGCGACCCGCGGCCAGGCCCGGTTCTTCCTGGAGAGCCGCGGGCAGTCGATCGCCGGGATCGAGGCGCGCCACGCCCAGTTCCACGCGGCGCTGGCCCAGGCGCGCGCGGCCGTCCCCGCGGACTGGCGGCAGGCGCTGGTGCGGCGCCCCGACCTCGACCGCTTCCTCTTCGCCCCCGAGGACGTGGTCGTGGCTTTGGGGCAGGACGGGCTGGTGGCCAATGTCGCGAAATACCTCGACGGGCAGCCGGTCGTCGGCGTCAACCCGGCGCCGGATCTCTACGACGGGGTGCTGGCGCGGGCGCGGGTGGACCGCCTGCGCACGCTGCTGCCCGCCTGCGCGGCGGCGGGCGTGCCCTTCCAGCGCCGCACCATGGTGCAGGCCACGCTCGACGGCGGCGAGCGGCTGTTTGCCCTGAACGAGATCTTCGTCGGCCACCGGAGTCACCAATCCGCGCGCTATCGCATCGAGGCCGGAACCCGGTCGGAGGATCAGGCGTCGAGCGGCCTGATCGTCGCAACGGGAACGGGTCTGACCGGATGGGCCCGCTCCATCAGCGATGCGACGCACCTCACCCTCGACATCGGCATCGCGGAGGCGGCGATCGGCTACTGGGTCCGCGAGCCGTTCCCGAGCGTTTCCACCGGCACGGACCTGCGCGCGGGCAAGGTCGCCGGTTCGCCCCTCACCGTGACGTCGCGGATGAACGAGGGCGGCGTGGTGTTCGCGGACGGGATCGAGCAGGATTTCATCGCCTTCGACTGGGGACGGCGCGTGGCGTTCTCGCCCGCGCCCCGGACCCTGAACCTCGTGGACGCCTAGGGGGGCGGAGCGGTCGCAAGGCATTCGCGACGCCGCGTTCAGAGGGTATTGACCGACAATATTCACGGATATTCATCGCTCGAGCCTTATCGTCCTCCGCGATTGAGGATGCCACACGATGCTCAAGCGGCTTGCCGATCGGATTTCCCTGCGGCGTCAGATCAGCCTGCTCGCCGGCGCCATCGGTCTCGTGATCGTCGGTGGGACGACGATCGGGTCCGCCCTGCTGGCGCGCGGGCAGGCCACCGATATGGCGCAGAAGACCCTCCTGCAGGTCGCGCGGTCGATGGCGGATCGCCTCGATCAGGACATGAGCGAACGCCTGCGCGAGATCCGCAACGTCGCGGCGTTCGAACCTCTGCAACCGCACTGGCTGGAGAACACCGGCAGCCTCCGCAAGGTCCTCGAGACGATGCAGCGGACGCTGCCGGACTACGCCTGGATCGGGTTCGCCGATCGCGACGGCCGGGTCCGTGCCGCCACGGGCAGCATCCTCGAAGGGGCGAGCGTCACCCAGCGGCCCTGGTTCAAGGATGGCATCCGGCAGGCCGCGGTCGAGGACGTCCACGCGGCGTCCTTGCTGCAATCGCTGCTCCAACCCTATGGCGGCGGAACGCCGTTCCGGTTCGTCGATGTGGCCGTGCCGATCAGCGACGCCTCCGGCCAGACCGTGGGGGTTCTCGGCGCCCATCTGAGCTGGCGCTGGGCCGACGTCGTCCGGCGCGAGGTCCTGTCGTCCCGGCAGCCGGAGCTGAAGGAGGACATCCTCGTCCTCGACCGAGCCGGTCGGGTCCTGCTCGGATCGGATCCCGGGGCGGCCCCGTACACCGCCGCGGAACTCGCCGCCGCGCATTTCATCGTCCACGGTGCCGAAGGCGATCGCCTCGCGGCGGCCGCCGTCACGCGCGGCCGGGGCGATTACCCGGGCCTGGGCTGGATCGTCGTCGCGCTTCAGCCGGTCGACACGGCCCTGGCCGGGGCGAACCGTCTGACCGCTCTGATCCTCCTGCTCGGGCTCGGCGTCGCCGTGCTCGGCATCGTCGCGATCTGGTGGGTTGCGGCGCGGCTGACCCAGCCCCTGGCGCAGCTGACGCAGGCGGTCGATCGTATCGGCCGGGAGCCGGATGCGCGGATGACGCGCCATGTGCACGGCTCTCCGGAGGTTCTGCGCCTGTCGGCGGCGGTCCGATCGCTGCTGCGGCGCGTCGGCACGGCGGAGGCGGATGCGCGCCTCGTGGAGGCGGAGGCCTCGAGCGCCGTGCACGCCGCCGAGGATCGCGTCCGGCGCCTCGGCGCCGATCTGCACGCCATGCAGGTGCTGGCCGATACGGACGCGCTGACCGGCCTGCTCAACCGGCGGGCGTTCCTGCCGTTGGCCAGCGACGCGATGAGCTACTTCAAGCGCTACCGGCGGCCGATCTGTATCCTGATGGTCGACATCGATCACTTCAAGCGCGTCAACGACCTCTACGGCCACGCCGCCGGCGACGAGGTGATCCGCCAGGTCGGCCGCATCCTCAGCGACGCGATCCGCACGACCGACAAGGTGGCGCGGTTCGGCGGCGAGGAGTTCGTGGTCCTCCTCCGCGAGACCGACCTGAAAGGCGCGGCGATCTTCGCGGATCGAATCCGCCAGACCGTCGCCGAGACCGTGTTCGAGCCCGAGGGGCCGTGCCTCAGGGCGACGATCAGCATCGGACTGGCCGAGGCCGAGTTCACCGATGGCGACGTCGACCACACCATCGAGCGTGCCGACCGCGCCCTCTACGCGGCGAAGTCGGGCGGCCGCAACTGCGTGCGCGCCTTCGAGGCGACGACGTCCCTGGGACTTCGCGCCGCCGCGTAGGCCGTCGATGGCGCGCCGATGAGGGCGTCGGGCGCGGTCGGTCCTGCCCGGCGGGCTTCAGGCCGGCCTCGAGCGCCGTGGCGTCGCGGGCCTTCCGGCGGGTCCGGGGCACCATCGTCCAACGCGCGCCCCGGATCGCGAGGCGTTCATCTGTCTCGGGATTCCGGAGCGTCACCCCGGAATTCGCCGATCAGCTTGGCCGTACCACATATTTGAAGAACAGATCCGATAAAATTTGCGCCTTTATCAGTTACGAGGAACTGAATGGTCCGGCGTGATTTATGCACCCGATGGATAGGCGCAATTTCGGTTGAGGACCATGGCCTGGGCAGCGAACCAAGACAGAAACGGGCTGCACCGGGCCCTGCTCGTAGCTTCGGTTCTGGCGGTTGCAGTCTCTGAAGCCCGGGCCGGTCCGTCGTCAGACATGCCGGACCGGCAGGTGGACGGGCAGACGGACCGCCTGAAGCGGGAAGCCCCGGTCTTCACCTATCGGGACTTCACGTCCAGACTTCCGCCCCTCGCCTCCGCGTCTGACGACGCCCCGCCGGCGGGGACAGCGTCGTTCGGCGTGGCCACCCGGCCGGCCGTCCCGGAATCCGACCGGGCCGGCGGTCAGGAACACGCCGGCCTCCTGGGGGGCACGCGCCGGACCGGCGATGCCGGGCCGGTGCCGGATGCGCCGCCCGAGGCATCCTCGGAGCCGGCGGGCCCTGCCGCGAGGGACCCGGGAACGACCGCCGCAGTCGCGGAACGCCCCCGACCGCAGGCGGAGTCGCCGCAGCGCGGGGAGGCGAAGACCGCCAAGCTCCTCGGGATCGGGCGTGCGAGCTGGTACCAGCATCCGGGACGGACCGCCAACGGCGAGACCTACAACCCGAACAGGCTGACGGCCGCGCACCACAATTTGCCGTTCGGGACCAAGCTGAAGGTCGTCAACAAGAGGAACGGCCGTTCGGTGGTCGTCGAGATCACCGACCGGACCAACGAGCACACCAAGATCAAGCGCAACTATGCCATCGACCTGTCCCGCGCGAGCGCGCGGAAGATCGGCATGGACGGCGTCGATCTGGTCGCCCTGTACAAGATCGACTGATCCGGGCGCCCGGGCCCTCGCCCGGGCGAGTTGCGGGATGGGGGCGGTTGGAACGGGACCGCCGAGGCTCCTGCGGCACCGCCCTCACCGCCTTCCCGGGAATGTGGGGCGATCCCGGACGATCCGGCGCGTGCGGTCGGAGGTCGCGGAGCGCCCCCTCCGAAGCCGGCGCGCGGATGCCGGGAGCGCGCCTTCGACACTTGGGTGGTCCCTCACCCGGACCCCAGCCGGACGGCCACCTCGTTCCGGCGCAGGAACGGGAGGGCGAAGGGCGGGTCGTACCCCATGAACATCGGCGCCTCGCCGGCCGTGAGGCCCGCCGCCGCCAGCACCCGCATCAGGATGCCTTCCTGCTCCGCCCGGGCCGCGGGCGTGAGGCGGCCGGAGAAGCGAAGCGCCGCGACGCGCTCGGCCGGCACCGCGACCAGCCGGACGCCGGCCTCCGTGGGCTCGGGCGCGCCGGCCTCGGCGACCTTGCGCGGCAGGAAGAACCGCATCGTGCCATCCGCGCCCTGCTCGACCGGCACCGTCATGGCGATCCGCCGGCCGGCCGTCTCCACCGGGGCCGTCATGGCAATGCGGCTTCCGGCCCGGTTCGCACCGGTGATGTAGCGGAACAGCCGCCCGAAGGCGGCGCCGTCGCCCTGGCCCCGCGCGTCGGTCTCGACGGCGAGCCGGGGCGCGTAGGCGCGGATCTCGACGCCGTGGTCGAGCCGCTCGACGACATGGTAGCGGGGCTGCTCGTACAGCGTCCGCACGCCGAAGATCCCCAGGACCGACTCGATCAGGGTGACGAGGACGTAGACGATCGTGTCCATGGCTGGCGCGTCCGGCTCGGGAGGACTCGGGAACGGGTTCGGCGCACGGGGGCGATCCGCGGTCGGCGGCCGGTAAGAGCCGTCATGTCGGACCCGTCATGCCCCGATCAGCTCCGGGATCGCGCGTTTCAGGCGGAAGAAGCCCCGGGTCGAGAGCGGCCACGCCCGCGTGTCCCAGGCCCGGCGCAGCCGGAGGCAGCCGCTCGGCAGGGCCGCCGCGGAGGGGCCGAGGGGAGCCCAGGCCGTCACCACCGGCAGATCCCCCGCCCAGTCGGCGTGGACAGGATCGGCCGGGCAGCCGAAATGCGCTGCGGCGCGCGCCAGCGCGTCCGCCATCGCCGCCTTGTCGGCGTCCCGGACCCGGTCCGCCGCGCCCTCGGCATGGGCGATCAGGCCGCCGATGCGGGCCACGCGGGCGGACCCGAGCGGGAGGCTCTCCGGGTGCAGGTCGTCGAGGTGCAGGAGCAGGGCCACCGGCCCGTCCGGTGCCGCGTCGGCGGGGGCCATCGGCGCCTCCCGCGGCGGCATCGCCTCCGCGAGCGCCGCCGCGTCCTCGTCGAGGCCGCCCGGGTCGTGCCGCCCCTCGGTGTAGCGCCGGATGTTGTCGCGCCGCGCCCGGTAGGGCTTTCCGCGGGTGTGGAGACCCGCGACCCACCGCCAGGACAGCGTGTTGCTGGCCGGGTCGCCGTCGATCAGGTGCCGCAGGAAGACGTCCGCGCCGAGCGGCCAGGGGAGCCGCAGGGTGAAGATCCAGATCGACGCGAACCACATCCGGGCATGGTTGTGCAGCCAGCCGGTCTCGGCGAGTTCCCGGGCCCAATCGTCGAAGCCGTCGATGCCGGTCTCCCCCGCGACGGCCTTCTCGTAGGTGCGCCGGAGACCGGGCTCCGCGTCCAGGCGCGCCCGCTGGTCCGCGAGCTCCGCCCGGTAGCGGGTCCAGGCATCCGGGTGGGTCTCGAGGTGGCCCTTGAAGTAGGTCCGCCAGAAGACCTCGCTCACGAACGGCTCCGCGGCCGCCGCGCCGAGGGCGGCGGTGGCGGCCGCCGCGACCTCGGCCTCGGTCAGAAGCCGGCGGCGCAGGTACGGCGAGAGCGCCGACGTGGTCGCCGGTCCGTCCGGTCCGCGGTCGGTGTTGCGCGAGGCGCCGTAGGCCGCGCCGGCTTCGGCCAGGAAGGCCGAGAGACGTTCGAGCCCGGCCGACCGGGTCATGGGAAAGGCGCGATCCATGACGCCCAGGTAGGGCGGTGCCCGGGTGGGCGCGTGCGACTCTTCCGTCCGTGCCGCGGCACCCGGCCGGGACGGGGAGGTCCGCCCGCGGACCTCCCCGGGGACGGTCAGGCGGCGTCCGGCATGCGGTCGAGGAGCTTGTCGAGGGTGATGGGATAGTCCCGCACCCGGATGCCGACGGCGTTGTAGATCGCGTTCGCCACCGCGGCGGCGATGCCCGAGATGCCGAGCTCGCCCACGCCCTTCGCCTTCATCGGCGAGGACATCGGGTCGACCTCGTCCAGGAAGATCACCTCCTGGTGGGGGATGTCGGCATGGACCGGCACCTCGTAGCCGGCCAGATCGTGGTTGGCGAAGAAGCCCCGCTTGGCGTCGACCGCCAGCTCCTCCATCAGGGCCGCGCCGGTGCCCATGACCATGCCGCCGATGACCTGGCTGCGGGCCGATTTGGGGTTGAGGATGCGCCCGGCCGCGCAGACCGCCAGCATCCGCCGCACCCGGATCTCGGCGGTGTCGACATCGACGCCGACCTCGACGAAATGCGCCCCGAAGGTCGATTGCTGCTGCGCCTTCGAGATCTTGCCGAACTCGATCGTGTCCTCGGCCACCAGCGCGCCGCCGGCGGCGGCCTCCGCCAGGGGGATGGCGCGGTTGCCCGAGCGGACCGCGCCGTCCTCGAACACCGCGTCGGTGGCGTTGAAGCCGAGTTTCTGCGCCACCGCCTCGCGCAGGCGCACGCAGGCCGCGTAGACACCGGCGGTCGACGAGTTGGCGCCGAACTGACCGCCCGAGCCCGACGAGACCGGGAAGTCCGAATCGCCCAGCCGCACCACCACCCTGTCGAGGGGCACGCCCATCATCTCGGCGGCGGTCTGGGCGATGATCGTGTAGCTGCCGGTGCCGATGTCGGTCATGTCGGTCTCGACCGTGACGGTACCGCTGCCGTCCAGCCGAACCCGTGCGCCCGACTTCATCACCATGTTGTTGCGGAACGCCGCCGCCATGCCGAGGCCGACGAGCCACTGCCCGTCCCGGACCTGCCCGGGCCTCGGGTTGCGCTTCGCCCAGCCGAATCGCTCCGCGCCGAGCGTCAGGCAGCCGACGAGGTCGCGGTGCGAGAAGGGCCGGTCCGGCTGGTTCGGATCGACCTGCGTGTCGTTGCGGATGCGGAACGCCACCGGGTCGAGGCCGAGCTTCTCGGCCATCTCGTCCATGGCGACCTCGAGGACCGCGAGGCCCGGGGCCTCGCCGGGGGCCCGCATGGCGTTGCCCTCGGGGAGGTCGAGACGGGCGAGCTTCATCGCGGTCAGGCGGTTGGCGCCCGCGTAGAGGAGCTTGGTCTGGTTCACCGCCGTCTCGGGATCGCCGTCCGGCAGGTTGCCCGAAACGCTCTCGTGGGCGATCGCCGTGATGGTGCCGTCCCGCGTGGCGCCGATGCGCACGCGCTGGATCGTGGCCGGCCGGTGCGTGGTGTTGTTGGCGATCAGCGGACGCGTCAGCGCCACCTTCACGGGCCGCCCCGCCGCCTTGGCGGCCAGCGCCGCCAGCACCGCGTCGGCGCGCACGAACAGCTTGCCGCCGAAGCCGCCGCCGACATACGGCGCATCGAGCCGGACCTTCTCCTTGGGCAGTCCCAGCATCTTGGCGATGCTGCCATGGCCCCAGCCGATCATCTGGTTGGCGGTCCAGAGGGTGACCCGGTCGCCGTCCCAGGCCGCCACCGTGGCGTGCGGCTCCATCATGGCGTGGCTCTCGTCCGCGGTGGTGTAGGTCGCGTCGAGGGTCACGGGGGCCTGCGCGAAGGCGCCCTCGAAGTCGCCGACGCGCTCCTCGCCGTTGCCGCCGCTGCCCTCGCCGCTGTCGGCCGGGACCGGCGCGGCCGACTTGGCCGCCTCGGCGAGATCGAACGCGCCCGCCTCGGGGGCGTAATCGACCTCCACGAGGAAGGACGCCGCCCGGGCCTGCTCGAAGGTCTCGGCCACCACCACGGCGATGGCCTGGTGGTAGTGCTGGATCACGTCGCCGCCGAACAGGTAGGCGACGTTCATGACGCCGCGCTCGATCCGGGGCGTGTCGAGGGTGGTGACGATCGCGATCACCCCGGGGGCCTGCCGGGCCGAAGCGGTGTCGATGCGGCGCACGCGCCCCTTGGCGATGCCGGCGCCCAGGACGTAGCCGTAGGCGGCGTCGGGCGCCACGTCGTGGCGCTCGTAGGCGTAGGGGGCGGTGCCGGTGGTCTTGGACTTGCCGTCGATGCGGTCGGTGGGCCGGCCCACGACCTTGAGCCGGTCGATTGGGTTCGGGCCGGCTGGGGTGTCGAACTTCATGGCTCAGGCCCTCGCTTGGTTGAGCGCCGCGCCGAGGGTGCGCTCGGCGAGCTTCAGCTTGTAGGCGTTCTCGGGGGTGGGCTTGGCGTCGGCGAAGACCTGGGCCGTCACCGCCCTGGCGCCCTTCGGCAGGTCGGCCTCCGCCGCCTCCACCCGCCAGGGCTTGGGGGCGACGCCCCCGAAGGCGACGTGGCCGGTGCCATCCCGGGTCAGGATCGCCGCCACCGAGACCAGCGCGTAGGCGTAGGAGGCCCGGTCGCGGACCTTGCGGTAGATGTGCGTGCCGGCCACGGGCTTCGGCAGGGTCACCGCGGTGATCAGCGCGCCGGGCGCGAGGGTGGTGTCGCGCGCGGGATCGTCGCCCGGCAGGCGGTGGAAGTCGGCGATCGGGATCCTGCGCTCCGTGCCCGCGGCGTCGACCGTCTCGACGGTGGCGTCCAGCACGCGCATGGCCACCGCCATGTCGCCCGGATGCGTGGCGATGCAGGCGTCGCTGGCGCCGATCACCGCGAGTTGCCGGCTCACGCCGTCGAGCGCCGAACAGCCGGAGCCCGGCCGGCGCTTGTTGCAGGCTTGGGCGGTGTCGTAGAAATACGGGCAGCGGGTCCGCTGCAGCAGGTTGCCCGCGGTGGTCGCCTTGTTGCGCAGCTGGCCCGAGGCGCCGGCGAGCAGCGCCCGGGCGAGAACCCCGTAATCCGTGCGCACCCGCGGATGGGCCGCGAGGTCGGTGTTGCGCACCAGCGCGCCGATGCGCAGGCCACCGTCCTCGGTCGGTTCCACCGCGTCGAGGCCGAGTCCGTTCACGTCCACGAGGTGGCGCGGGGTCTCGATCTGCAGCTTCATCAGGTCGAGCAGGTTGGTGCCGCCGGCGATGAATTTCGCCTCCGGCGTGCGGGCGACGGCGGCAGCCGCTTCGGCCGGGGTGCTCGGGCGCTCGTAGGTGAACGACTTCATGCCCGCGCCTCCGCAACCTCGGTCATCGCCTCGACGATGTTGGAATAGGCGCCGCAGCGGCAGATGTTGCCGCTCATGCGCTCGCGGATCTCGGCCTCGGTGACCTGCGGCGCGGCGCCGAGGTCAGCGGTGACGTGGCTCGGGATGCCGGCCCGGATCTCCTCCAGCACCGCGACGCCCGAGCAGATCTGGCCCGGCGTGCAGTAGCCGCACTGGTAGCCGTCGTGGCGGACGAAGGCGGCCTGCATCGGGTGGAGGTTGTCCGGCTGCCCGAGCCCCTCGATCGTGACGATCTCGGCACCCTGGTGCATGATCGCGAGCGTCAGGCAGGCGTTGATGCGCCGGCCGTCGACGATCATCGTGCAGGCGCCGCACTGGCCGTGGTCGCAGCCCTTCTTGGAGCCGGTCAGGTGCAGATGCTCCCGCGCGGCGTCGAGCAGGCTGGTGCGGGTGTCGAGTTCGAGGTCGCGCCGCTGCCCGTTCACCGTGAAGGTGACCGTGGCGAGGACCGGTTCGTCGGTCCGTTCGGCTCTAACGCCCGCGTCCTGGCGCGCGGGGGCGGTGGCTCCCACCATCAAGTCTCTCCGGTTCAGATGATCGCTTCGAAGATGCTGCGTCCCGGTCTCTCGACCTGTGGTAGGCAACCGGCATGGTCGACGCATCGCGGGGGATGCGCCAGGGAAACACCAGCACCCTGGATTTGCTCCAAGGTAGCGCGCCGCGGGTGCGCGGGAAGACGCGATGATCGGCGGTGCGCCCTGCCCCGTACGCGGGGGGTCCCGCGGGATTCCGGAACCGGCGGCGTCGGCACGGCAAGGCTCGGCCGCGTACGGGCGCCTGAAGACGCTTTGCCGGCGCGGGTCGCGATCGGGTATCGCGGGATCGAGCGGAGCCGCCTGCGCTGCCGGCCTCAAGGGGAGATTCCATGCGTCGCGCGTTGCTCGCCGCCTATCTGGTCGCCTTCTCGATGCCGGCCGCGGCAGGCCCGGATCCGAGCCGGGACGTCCTGTGGGCCGCGCTGAAGACCTGCGTCCTCGCCAAACGGGTCGCCAACCGGACCTTCCCGTGCCTCTCGGTCGATCTCGGCGATAAGGACCGGCCCGGCTCGGCGGTCCTGCGCGCGCCGGGCGAGCCGACCCACATCGTGGTCATGCCCACCGACACCGTGGCCGGGCTCGAAGCCCCGGTCCTGCGGGGATCCTCGGGCATCGCGTACTGGCGGGCGGCCCTGGCGGCCCGGCCGTTCGTGTCCGACGCGCCGGCCGGAAAGCTGCCCACCGAGGCGATCGGCCTGGCGGTCAACTCGGCCCAGGGCCGCAGCCAGGACCAGCTCCACATCCATCTCGACTGCCTGAAACCGAGCGTGCTGAAGGCCGTGCGGGCGCACGCCCGCCAGGTGCGCCGGACCTGGAGCCGCTTTCCGGTGCCGCTTGCCGGAGACCGCTACTTCGCCCTGCGGGTGCCGGAGGCGGAGGCCGAGTTCTTCAACCCGTTCGCCGCCCTGCACACCCTGCCGGGCGGCCGTCCGGACCTGCACCAGACGAGCTTCGCGGCGCTCGCGACGCCGCCCGGCGATCCCGAACCGGGCTTCCTCGTGCTGGCCTACAGGGTGCCGGGCGCGAGCGCCGAGGACGTGATGGACCACAGCTGCGCCGTCGCGTCAGGCCGCAGCGGCGCCTGAGAGCCCCTACGGGCCCGCGACCGGCGGCGGCAGCGCGTCCAGAAGCTGGCGCAGGAAGGCCCGCACCGCCCGCGGCAGCCGCCGGTCGCGCATGGCCTGGACCTGGATGCCCCGGGAGAGGCTCGCCTTTGCGCGGATCGGCAGGCTGACCAGCTCGTTCAGGCGCAACGGCGTCGTCACGGACAGCGCCGACATCAGCGCGAGCCCGCGGGAGCGCCGCACGAAGGGCAGCAGCGCCGAGAGCTTGTTGGCGGTCAGCACCGGCTCGACCGCGATGCCCTCGTGCGCGCAGGCGGCGTCGAAGACCTGCCGCAGGGTCGTGTCCCGGGTCGGCAGGGCGACCGGGTAGTCCAGGAGGTCGGCGAGGCGCAGGGCCGGCGCCCGCGCCAGGGGATGGTCGGGGGCGGCGAGCGCCAGCATGTCCACCTGCCCGTCGTAGAGCACGTCGACCTGCGGGTTGGGGGTCAGCGCGAAGGTGATCCCGAGATCGGCATCCCCCACCGCCACCGTCTGGGTCACCTGGGCGGGCGGCAGGACGGTCACCTCGAAGCGGATGCCGGGATGGGTGGCGTGGAAGGCCGCGATGGCATTCGGCACGATGTCGAGGGAGAAGCCCTCGGAACTCGCCACCCGGATCAGCCCCCGCGCGAGTCCCTCCAGCTCCCGGATCTCCGTGACCACCTGCTCGGCGCGGATCAGCACCTGATGGGCGTGCTGGGCCAGGAGTTCCCCGGCCGGGCTCGGCACCATCCCGCGCGGGCGCCGCTCGAACAACACGCAGTCGAGCTCGGCCTCGAGGTTGCCGATCTGCCGGCTGATCGCCGAGGCCGCCACGTTGAGCTGCACCGACGCGGCCGCGATCGAGCCGGTGCGGGCGACGGCGAGGAAGTAGCGCAAGCTGCTGGTCTGCATTATTATGCCCTAAGGGCTATATGTTGCAGTGCACATTGCCGTTGCGGCAACGCAGGGCTCGCTAAATTCTACTTGTTGCGATCTCAGATGCACAACATCATGGCACGGTGAAAAAGGCGGCAGCGGCGGATGCGATTCGCACGGCTGGTCCGCCGCGCCGTCGGAGCCCCCATGCCGCTGCGGACCCTCACCCTCGCGACCGCGGTCGCGGCCCTGATCGCCGCCAGCCCCGCGCTCGCCGGCAAGGCGGACGACACCCTGGTCTACGCCTCCGACAGCGAGCCCGAGAACGTCAGCCCGTACCACAACAGCGCCCGGGAGGGCGTGATCCTGGCCCGGAACTGCTGGGACACGCTGCTGTATCGGGACCCGGCGGACGGCACCTACAAGCCGATGCTCGCCACCGCCTGGACCTGGACCGACGACACCACACTGGATCTCACCATCCGCGAGGGCGTGACCTTCCACAACGGCGACCCGCTCGGGCCGGAGGACGTGGCCTTCACGTTCAACTACGTGCAGACGCCGGAGGCCCGCACGGTCACCCGCCAGAACGTCGACTGGATGAAATCGGTGGAGGTCACCGGCCCGCACACGGTCCGCATCCACCTCAAGGCGCCGTTCCCGGCGGCGCTGGAATACCTCGCCGGCCCGACCCCGATCTTCCCGGCCAATTACTTCAAGAAGGTCGGCCTCGACGGCTTCGCCAAGGCGCCCGTGGGCAGCGGCCCCTACCGGATCACCAAGGTCGACAGCGGCCGGGGCGTCAGCATGGAGCGCTTCGCCAACTACTGGGCGGGCAGCCCGCTCGGCCGGCCGAAGATCGGCAAGCTGCAGTTCCGGGTCATCCCGGACGGCGAGAGCCGGATGGCCGAACTGATCACCGGCGGCGTCGACTGGATCTGGCGGGTCCCGAGCGACCAGGCCGACCAGCTCCGCGCCGCCCCCAACGTCACCGTGCTCAACGCCGAGACGATGCGGGTCGGCTTCCTCCAGTTCGACACGCTGGGCCGCGCCAGGGAGAACTCGCCGCTCAAGGACGTCCGCGTCCGGCAGGCGATCTCCTACGCCATCGACCGCAAGGCGATGGTCGACAACCTCGTGCGCGGCGCCTCCCGGGTGATGAACGCGCTCTGCTTCGTCGACCAGTTCGGCTGCACCGATCAGGGCGTGCCGCGCTACGCCTACGATCCGGCCAAGGCCAAGGCTCTGCTCAAGGAAGCCGGCTATCCGAACGGGTTCGAGATCGATCTCGGCGCCTATCGCGAGCGGGACTATGCCGAGGCGGTGATCGGCTATCTCGGCGCCGTCGGCATCAAGGCGCGGCTCAACTACCTGCGCTACGCGGCGTTCCGGGATTCCCTGCGGGCCGGCAAGGTCTCGATCGGCTACCAGACCTGGGGGTCGTTCTCGGTGCTGGACGTCTCGGCCTTCGACGGGGTGTATTTCCGCGGCGGCGAGGAGGACCTGACCAAGGATCCGCAGGTGATCGCCGACCTTCAGGAGGGCGACGGCTCCACCGATCCGGCGAAGCGCAAGGCCGCCTACGCCCGGGCGCTCCAGCGGATCGCCGGCGAGGCCTACGCCCTGCCGATGTTCTCCTACGCGACGAACTACGCCTTCACGTCGGACCTGACCTTCACCGCCCAGCCCGACGAGGTGCCGCGCTTCTACGCGGCGTCGTGGAAATGACCGCGATGGCCGCCGCAACGCGCCGCGCCCCCTCCCCCCTCTGCGGGGGAGGGTGGCCCCCGAAGGGGGTCGGGAGAGGGGAGCGACGCTTCCGGACGGGTCGCGACAGGCTTCACATCCTGAACCGTCGCGCTGCCCCTCTCCCGATCCCTGCTGACGCAGGGGCCACCCTCCCCCGCGGAGGGGGGAGGGAAGAAGCGCGCGTCCTGTATCGGCCTGAAGGAGCCAGGACCCCATGCTGACCTTCACGCTCCGGCGCATCCTGGTCGCCCTGGCGGTGGCCTTCACGGTCTCGGTGGCGAGCTTCCTGCTCCTCCACCTCTCGGGTGACCTCGCCACCGCCATCGCCGGGCCGGAGGCCACCGGGCCGCAGATCGCCCGGATCCGCCAGGATTACGGCCTCGATCAGCCGCTGCTCACCCAGTTCCTCACCTGGGGCTGGCGGGCGCTGCACCTCGATTTCGGCAACTCCTTCTATTTCCGCGAGAGCGTGATCGACCTGCTGGCCGCCCGCCTGCCGATCACCCTCTATCTCGGGATCATCGCGCTGGCCGTCGCGCTGTTCGTGGCGATCCCGCTCGGCGTCATCGCCGCGGTGAAGCGGGACACCTGGATCGACCGGCTGGCGCTCGCCGTCTCGGTGTTCGGCCAGGCGATGCCGAGCTTCTGGTTCGGCCTGACCCTGATCCTGGTCTTCTCCGTTAACCTCCGCTGGCTGCCGGTCTCGGGCAACGCCACCTGGAAGAACTTCGTCCTGCCCGCGGTGGCGCTCGGCTACTACGCGATGCCGGCGGTGATGCGGCTCACCCGCAACGGCATGCTGGAGGTGCTGGCCTCCGACTACGTCCGCACCGCCCGGGCCAAGGGGCTGCCGCCCCGGAAGGTGCTGGTCCGGCACGCGCTGCGCAACGCCGTGATCCCGGTGATCGCCCTGTCGGCGGTGCAGTTCGGCTTCATGCTCGGCGGCTCGATCGTGATCGAGGCGGTGTTCTCGCTCCAGGGTCTCGGCCAGCTGGCCTGGGAGTCGATCGCCCGCAACGACTTCCCCGTGGTCCAGGCGATCGTGCTGGTGCTGGCGATGATCTACATCGGCCTGACGCTGGCGGCCGACCTTCTGAACGCCTTCCTCGATCCGCGCCTGCGGCAATCGTGAGGATCCGCCCATGAGCCTCCCCCCCGACACGGCGGCTCTGGCTGCCCCCGCCCTGCCCCCGGACGCGGCCATCACCCTGGCGCCGGTGCCCTCGCCCACGCGCCTCATCGTGCGGCGGGGCCTGCGCCACACCGGCTTCCTGATCGGGGCCGCGATCCTCGGGCTGATCGTGCTGGCGGCACTCGCCGCGCCGCTCATCGCCCCGCACGACCCCTACGCGCAGGACGTGTCCCGCCGCCTGATCCCGCCGATCTGGCAGGCCAAGGGGACCTGGGACCACGTGCTCGGCACCGACAAGCTCGGGCGCGACTACCTCAGCCGCCTGCTCTACGGCGGCCAGATCTCCCTGCTGATCGGGATCTCGGCGGCGCTGATCTCCGGGCTCATCGGCACCACGCTCGGCTTGTGTGCCGGCTATTTCGGCGGCTGGGTCGACTCGGTGGTGAGCTACGTGGTGACCACGCGGCTGGCCATGCCGGTGGTGCTGGTGGCGCTCGCCATGGCGGCCCTGGTCGGCGGCTCCCTGAAGGTGGTGGTGCTGGTGCTGGGCTTCCTGCTCTGGGACCGCTTCGCCGTGGTGACCCGGGCCGCCACCCAGCAGATCCGCAACCAGGATTTCGTCAGCGCGGCCCGGGCCGCCGGGCTGACCGACCTGGGCATCATCGGCCAGGAGATCCTGCCCAACATCATGAACGCGCTGATCGTGGTGGCGACCCTGGAGATGGCCCACGCGATCCTGCTGGAGGCGGCCCTGTCGTTCCTGGGGCTCGGGGTGCAGCCGCCCCTGCCCTCCTGGGGCCTGATGATCGCCGAGGGCAAGCAGTACATGTTCTTCCAGCCCTGGGTGATCACCATCCCGGGGGTGGCGCTGCTCCTCCTCGTGCTGGCGATCAACCTCCTGGGCGATGGCCTGCGCGACATCACCGCCCCCGAGGCGCGCAACTGATGACGCCGCCGGACCAGGGTCCGGCCGGCGCAGCACCGCAATGTTTCACGGGAAACACACCATGATGCGAGATGCCGCCATCGCGCGCGCCACGGAGGCCTTCGACTCGGGCGCGTTCCTCGCGCTCCTGCGGGAGGCGGTGGCGATGCCCACCGAGAGCCAGGCCCCCGGCCAGGAGCCGGCCCTGCGCGCCTATCTCGACGCCTTCGTCACACCGGTGGTCGCCCGGCTGGGCTTCGAGCCCCCGAAGACGTTCGCGAATCCCGACGGGGTGCACGGCCCGTTCCTGATCGCCGAGCGGCATGAGGGTCCGGACCTTCCGACCGTGCTGATCTACGGCCACGGCGACACGGTGCGGGGCTATCCCGAGCAGTGGCGGGAGGGGCTCGGACCCTGGGAGATCGTGGTCGAGGGCGACCGCTGGTACGGCCGCGGCACCGCCGACAACAAGGGCCAGCACGTCCTCAACCTCGCCGCCCTGGAGCAGGTGATCGCGGCCCGCGACGGCCGCCTCGGCTTCAACGTGAAGCTGCTGATCGAGATGGGCGAGGAATCCGGCTCCCCGGGTCTGCGGCCGTTCTGCCGGGACCAGGCCGAGGCCCTGCGCGCGGACGTGCTGATCGCCTCGGACGGGCCGCGCCTCAACGCCGAGCGCCCCACCGTCTTCCTGGGCTCCCGGGGTGCCTACAATTTCGAGCTGAGCCTGAACCTGCGGGAGGGCCCGCACCATTCCGGCAACTGGGGGGGCCTGCTGCGCAACCCCGGCACAGTGCTGGCCTCGGCGATCGCCTCGATGGTGGATGCCCGCGGCAGCATCCTGGTGGAGGCCCTGCGGCCGCCGCCGATCCCCGAGGGCGTGCGCGCGGCGCTCGCCGACATCCGGGTCGGCGAGGACCCGACCGCGCCGACGATCGACGCCGACTGGGGCGAGCCGGGCCTGACCCCGGCCGAGCGGGTCTTCGCCTGGAACACGCTGGAGGTGCTGGCCTTCAAGACCGGCGATCCGGACGGGCCGCTCAACGCCGTGCCGCCCCACGCCAAGGCGACCCTGCAGCTGCGCTTCGTGGTCGGCACCGACTGGGAGAACCTCATCGCGAACGTGCGCGCCCATCTCGACGCGCACGGCTTCCCGATGATCGAGGTCCGGCCGGCCCGCGCCGCGGAGGTGTTTCAGGCGACGCGGCTGCCCGTGGAGGATCCCTGGGTGGAGTGGGCGCTTCAGTCGATCGAGGCGAGTTCCGGAAAGAAGCCGGCCCTGCTGCCGAACCTCGGCGGCTCGCTGCCGAACGACGCCTTCTCGGAGATCCTGGGGCTGCCGACCCTCTGGGTGCCGCATTCCTACCCGGCCTGTCGCCAGCACGGACCGGACGAGCACATGCTCGCCTCCAGCACCCGGGAGGGCATGGCGATCATGGCCGGGCTGTTCTGGGATCTCGGCGAGGCCGGCCCGGACATCCTGCGCCGCCGCACCGCGAGGGCCTGAACCATGAGCGAGCCGGTCGTCCGCATCCGCGATCTGACGATCGCGCTCCCCAGGGGGGCCGACCGGCCCCACGCGGTCGAGGGCCTGAACCTCGACCTGGAATCCGGCAAGATCCTCTGCGTGGTCGGGGAATCGGGCTCGGGCAAGTCGATGAGCGCCTACGCGCTCACCGGCCTCCTGCCCCGGGCGCTGAAGCCGACGGCCGGGTCGATCCTGTTCGAGGGCCGGGACCTCCTGAGCCTCGACGAGCCGGCCTGGCGCGCTCTGCGCGGCCGGCGCATCGCCATGGTGTTCCAGGAACCCATGACGGCGCTGAACCCGGTGATGCGGATCGGCGACCAGATCGCCGAGATGTTCGAGGCGCACAACCTGCTCACCCGGTCCGAGCGGCACGCCCGGGCGGTGGCGCTCGCCACCGAGGTCGGGCTGCCGAACCCCGCGGAGGCGGTCCGGGCCTATCCGCACCAGCTCTCCGGCGGCCAGCGGCAGCGGGCGATGATCGCCATGGCGCTGGCGCTGGAGCCGTCCGTGCTGGTCGCCGACGAGCCGACCACGGCCCTCGACGTCACCACCCAGGCCCAGATCCTCCGGCTGATCCGCGACCTGCAGCGCAAGCGTGGGATGAGCGTCCTGTTCATCACCCACGATTTCGGCGTGGTGGCGGAGATCGCCGACCACGTGGCGGTGCTCCAGCGCGGGCGGCTGGTCGAGTCGGGCACGGCCGAAGCGGTGCTGCGCGACCCGCAGGCACCCTACACGAAGGCGCTGCTCGCCGCCGTCCCGAGCCTGACCCCGCCGTCGCGCCCGCCGCTCGCGGCCGCCCCGGTCGCCCTCTCGGTCGTCGGACTCACCAAGACCTACACGACGCACGCCAGCCTGTTCGGCAAGCCGCGGGTGGTGGCGGCGGTCCAGGATGTCAGCTTCGACGTGCGGCGCGGCGAGACCCTGGGGATCGTGGGCGAATCGGGCTCGGGCAAGTCGACCACCGCACGGCTGGCGATCCGGCTGATCGAGCCCGACGGCGGCACCGTCCGGCTGGGCGACCTCGACTACACGGCGCTCGGAAAGGCGGCGCTGCGGGACAAGCGCAGCCGCATCCAGATGATCTTCCAGGACCCGTTCGCATCCCTGAACCCGCGGCGCACCGTGGAGCAGATCATCACGGCGGGCCCGATCGCCCACGGGGTGCCGGCCGCCGAGGCGCGGGCGCGCGCCCGGAGCCTCCTCGACCTCGTCGGCCTCGACCCGAAGGCGGCCGCCCGCTACCCGAACGCCTTCTCGGGGGGCCAGCGCCAGCGCATCGGCATCGCCCGGGCGCTCGCCCTAGAGCCGGACGTGCTGGTGGCCGACGAGGCGGTCTCGGCGCTGGACGTCTCGGTCCAGCGGCAGGTCCTGGAGCTGCTGGAGGACCTGAAGCGGCGCCTGTCGCTCGCGATGCTGTTCATCACCCACGACCTGCGGGTCGCGGCGACGATCTGCGACCGGATCGCCGTGATGCACCGGGGCGCCGTCGTGGAGATGCGCGGGACCGCAGAGCTCTTCGCTGCGCCGGAGCACGCCTACACCCGCAGCCTGCTGGCGGCGGTCCCGGGGGCACACGCCTCGTGAGCCGCCTGCGGCGGGATCGGTCCCGCCTGGGACGCAGAGACAAGTTTTTTGGACGGAGTCGTTCTGTCTCGCGGCGGTCCGTTCGGTAGAATAGCGGCGTTGTCGAGGGTCGAGCACCCCGGCGGATTCACGGCCAAACCCGCTATCCGTGCCCGCTCGCGCCTCGAATGCCGACGGGATATTTTCAGCGTGTCGACCTCGGACAAGCCAGACGACATCCAGCCGGCCCGCAGGCGCTCAGAGCCGGCGGTGCCACCGGTGCTCCGCCGCGGACGCCAGCACCGGATCGTGCGCTGGATCGGTGCCGGCCATCGCAATCCGTCGAAGCCCGACGCGGAGGCTGCGTCCGGGGCGCCGGAGGGCCGCCTGATCAAGCTGTGCTGGGCCGACACCTTCGGCCGGCCCGCCCGCCCCAATCCTGCAGGGTTCTCCTGGTCGGCCCCCGCCCCCGCGCAGGTGCTGCCGTTCCGGAGCCTCCGGGACCGGTGCGAGCCCCAGCCGTCCCCGTGCCGCGCCGCCGATCAGCCGCCGGTGCCGGTCCTGCGCTGATCGGCACGCCCACCCGGCACGCCGAGGCCGATGGCCTTCGCCAGCGCCGAGCGCTGCGCGGCGTAGCCGGGGGCTGTCATCGGGTAATCGTCCGGGAGGCCGTAGCGCTCGCGGTACCGTTCCGGCGTCAGGCCGTGGGCGGTGAGATGGCGCTTCAGGGTCTTGTAGGACCGGCCGTCGATGAAGCTGACGATCCCATCCTGCTGAACCGACTTGCGGATCTGCGCCGGCGTCGGCTGCTCGACGGCCGGCGCGGCCTCGGCGGGGGGCAGGCCGTCGAGATTCACGAGCGCCCCGTGCACGCTCGCCATCAGCTCAGGCAGGGCCGTCGGCGGGACCGAGTTGTTCGAGACGTAGGCCGCGACGATCTCGCCGACCAGCGTGACAAGCTTGAAGGTCATCTCGGGATTTTTTTCGGGCACTGCGCGAGTCCACTCAAAGCTTTCGAGGAAGGCATCACAGCTTCCAAAAGAAAAAGCACCGGGGTGTCAAGGTGGATTTGACAGATTGTCGCACGGGGAAAGCGCATTTTGGTGCAGGATGATCGAAGCTCGGCTCGGGACGGGGGCGCTTACCTGCACTCGATCGCCGATCGCCTGATCTTTACAGGGTCCGATCGCATGAGCGGCGGGAAATACCGCGCCGCCGGATGGGGGATCGCGGCGTGCGTTCGGGCTCGGTTCCGGGGGGCGTCAGGGTGCCGAAGGCGCGAATCAGCGCGAGGCTCAAGGCCCTGCGCACCGCGAACGAGGCGGTGCCGGCCAGGGTGAACCGGTTGCCGACCCGGGCGAGGACGCACACATCGGCCCCCGGCCGGGCGACCGGAGGATGGCCCAACCGGGGGAACCGAGATGAATCACGGCACCAGCCCGAGGAGGCCGGGCCGCGCGGCCGCCCCCGACGCCGGGTGCTTGGGCGTTCGGGGTGTCGGCCGGGTGCGGCTCAGGCCTGCATGCCCCAGCGCTGGACGGTGCGGCGCTCGATGGTCTGGAAGATCAGGTTCTCGACCACGAGGCCGATCAGGAT
>NZ_JAKSXX010000085.1 GCF_022829385.1 Methylobacterium sp. J-070
ATGGGCCGGTCTGGTGGCCTGAGCGGCGTGCCCAGAACCCGATCCCATCTCGAACTCGGCCGTTAAACACGCCAGCGCCCATGGTACTGTGTCTCAAGACACGGGAGAGTCGGTCGCCGCCAGACCCGCCCATCGCAATCCAACATCCCCTCATCACGACACACCGATCCGGCCCCCGGACCCGGCCCCGCCTCACGGCAGGTCGCACCGGACCAGCCGCACACGCTTGCGGGTCGACCGCACACACTTGGCGCGGGGTGGAGCAGCCCGGTAGCTCGTCAGGCTCATAACCTGAAGGTCACAGGTTCAAATCCTGTCCCCGCAACCAAAATCAC
>NZ_JAKSXX010000050.1 GCF_022829385.1 Methylobacterium sp. J-070
GCCGAAGGCCGAGCCGTTGCTGCGGCTGCTGGCGTCGAACGCGTAGCCGGCGTTGATACCGAAGTAGGCGCCGGTCCAGGTGAACACCGGCACCGGGGTGAACACCGGCGGCGGGGCGGCCCGGCGCGGCAGGTCGGCGGCCGCGGCGGCGCCGGTCAGGAGCGCCGTGGCGGCGCTGGCGAGAAGAAGCTTCTTGATCATTGGGTCCTCTGTCTCCCGTTGTGCGGGATGTGTGCCCGGCGACAGGAACTGCAGGATGCGGCCACGCGATAGTGCAGCGCTGCAACAGGCCGGGGCAGGGCCCTCCGACCACAACAAGCAGGTGCGTTATGGCACATCCGCGGCGGGATGAACATTAATTCAGATCACGCTCCGGATCCGGCGGCGTCCGGAAACAAAAAGCCCCGTCGCACGGGGGCGGACGGGGCTCGAGTTGTTCGTGAATGTCCCCAGGACCAACCGGGAAGCTTCATCGTTTGTTAAACCCGACCGGCGGGCGGCCCGCAAGCCGCCGTCGGGGACAACCGGTGATTAACATTAACGGGCGCGAGGCCCGGACCGGGGGCGCCCGGCCGATGCGGGGGCGCCCCCCGGGTCCGGCAGGCTATACCGATCGTTCTTCCCCGGTCGGATCCGGCTCTGCCGGGGCCTGAACAGTGCTCGTGGCGGCGCGACACGCGCTGGGTCTGTGACGAGGGGGATATGCTCTTGGAAAAAAACGGCTCAGTATTGTAAACCGGCCGTATGCCGGCGACTCGCCGGGCCGTGTGGCGGGCCCGGGTCTGTCGGCGTCCGCCAAGCCCCGGGCGCGGGCGGGACGTTCGGCCTGTGGAGAAGCGGCAGATGTCGGGCGTGAGCGAGCGGACCGCGCGGCATCAGCGGATCATGGGCCCCCTCCTGATCGGGGCGATCCTGTTCGGCCTGGCCGGGCTGCCGCTGGCGGTCTGGCTCGACCTGCGCGGCCTGTCCGAGCGGATGCTGGAGACGCAGGCCGTGGAGACCGGCCGGGTCATCGACCAGATGCGCAGCTTCTACGCCAGCGACGTCGTCCAGGCGGTCAACGGCGCCACCGGCCGCGTGGTGACGACGCACGACTACAAGGGCGTGCCGAACGCGATCCCGATCCCCGCGACGCTCTCCCTCGAACTCGGCGAGCGGATCAGCGGCGTGGACGGGGCGCTCAAGTACCGCTTCGTCTCCGACCTGCCGTTCAAGGACCGCAAGCCCCACGACCTCGACGCCTTCGAGGTCCGGGCGCTGGCGGATCTGCGCGAGCACCCGCAATCCCACGTCATCAGCGAGACCACCGGCTCGATCTTCGACCGGCAGGTCCGCATCGCCGCCCCGATCCTGATGGAATCCGCCTGCGTGCGCTGCCACAACGCGCACCCCCTGAGCCCGAAGACCGACTGGAAGGTCGGCGACGTGCGCGGCATCCAGGAGATCGTCCTGCGCCAGCCGATCGCCGCCAACGTCCTCGCGTTCAAATACCTGCTCGGCTACTTCATCCTGGCGGCCCTCGCCGGCACCACCTTCCTGCTCCTGCAGGCGCGGCAATCCCGCCTCATCGACCGGATGAACCGCGAGCTGACCGAATCGAACGGCTTCCTGGCGTCGATCTCGGTCCAGATCGCCAAGTACATCTCGCCCCAGGTCTACAAGAGCATCTTCAGCGGCGAGCGGGACGTGTCGGTGACGACCGAGCGCAAGAAGCTGACGATCTTCTTCTCCGACATCAAGGACTTCACCGCCACCACCGAGCGGCTGCAGCCCGAGGAGCTGACCGCGCTGCTGAACGAGTACCTGACCGAGATGACCGCCATCGCGCAGAAGCACGGCGGCACGGTCGACAAGTACATCGGCGACGCGATCCTGGTGTTCTTCGGCGATCCCGAGACCAAGGGCGTGCGCGAGGACGCGCAGGCCTGCGTCCGGATGGCCATCGAGATGCAGAAGCGGCTCGGCCAGCTCAACGCCCGCTGGCGCCGGGCCGGCATCGAGCGCCCGTTCCAGGCCCGGATCGGCATCAACACCGGGTACTGCAACGTCGGCAATTTCGGCAGCGACGACCGGATGGACTACACGATCATCGGGGCCGAGGCGAACCTCGCCGCCCGCCTGCAATCGGTGGCGGCGCCGGGCGGGATCACGCTGAGCTACGAGACCTACGCGCTCATCAGCGACATCGTCCGGGCGAGCCCGCAGGATCCGATCCGCATGAAGGGCATCAGCCGGGACGTCGTCCCCTACGCGGTCGAGGGCGACCTCGCCGCCGAGGCCCCCGAGTCGGTCTTCTCCGAGCACGCCAGGGGCATCGACTTCTACATCGACGTCGACGCCCTGGAGGCGGACGGCGCGGCCCGGATCCGGAAGCGCCTGCTCGAGACGCTCGCCGCCGTCGACCGCCGGATGACCGGCGCGGGGACGCCGGGCGCGCCGCCGGAGCCGCAGCCGGGCGCGCTGCAGTCGGCGGCGGGCTGACGGTGCCGGGCGGGGCCGGGACGGGAGCCGATCGGGACGGGGGCCCGGCGGTCCGGCGCGCCGGGTCGGCGCGCGCGGCCTTCGCCCTGGTGGTGACCGCGGCGCTCCTGGGCCCGCCGCGCGCGGCCGGCGCGGTCGAGGAGGACACGGTCGGCTGGTGGATCTACGCCGGCTCGGTCCGCAGCACGCTGCTGTCGCGCTTCATCGGGCCCGAGGGGCCGAACGGGATGACCCCCGAGCAGGTCGCGATCGCGCGGGCGGGCCGGGCGTGCGGCCTGATCGCCCGGGTCGACGCGCGCGACGTCTTCGCGGAGACGCCCCCCGGCGCCGCGCCGGTCGTGTTCGGGCCGTTCCTGAGCCGGACACAGGTCGCGGCCTCCCTGGCCTGCATCCGGCGCGCCGTGCCGTCGGCCTTCGTCACGCAGGCGCGGCCGCCCGCGTGACGAAGCGGGCCCGGCCACGGGCGGCGGCCGCGGCGACAGCTTGCCCGCGCAGGCCCTTCCGTGATCACGCTCCCCGCATGGTGCATCCGCGAGCCCCCCTCCCCGCCCCGCCCCGCCCCGACGGGCGACGGGGCGTGACCCACAAGCGGGCGGAGTAGCGCGCCGATGTTCGGCTTCTCCCTCGGCTCCGCCGAGCCCGACAGCATCGCGCACATCATCCAGGTGGCGCTCGCGCCCGCCTTCCTGCTGTCGGCTCTGGCGACGCTCCTGAACGTGTTCTCGACCCGCCTCGGCCGGATCTCCGACAAGGTCGACGCCCTCTCGGCGGAGGCCGCCCGGGCGCCGGAAGCCGAGGCCGCGCGCCTGTCCCGCCGGCTGGGCTACCTGCGGCGGCGCTCCCTCCTCCTCGACGTGGCGGTCGTCCTGGCTTCCCTGGGGGGCGGCCTGATCGGCCTGGCGGTGCTGACCCTGTTCGTCGGGGCGCTGCGCGACGCCGCCACCGCGTCGATCCTGTTCGCGTGCTTCGGGACGGCGCTGATCTGCACCGTCGCGGCGATCGGCGCCTTCATGGCCGAGATCCTGATGGCCGGCCGCGGCGTGCGCGACGAGGTCGACCGTCAGCAGGACAAGGTCCCGCCCCGGCGGTGAGCCCGGGCCGGCCGCGCAGACTCCGATTGCACCAGCCGGGAACCGGACCTTAATCTTAACCGTGCGTGATGCCTCCGCAGGCTGCGTCCGAGGGTTTCGTCATGAGCATCGCGATTTTCGTTGCCCTCGCAGCCGGAGCGTTCTGCCTCGGAGGATTGTCGTCGCTCCTGCCGTTCGGGCGCCGCGAGGAGGATGAACCGGACCACACCCTGTCGTACGAGGCCGAATTCTTCGACGTGGGCGGCCCGGTGATCGACCTGGAGCCGCACCGCTGAGGCGCATCGGACCGGACCCGGGTCGGCCGAGCCCCCCCCGGAGCCTCGTTCGGGCGGTTGCCACCGCGGAGGATCCGGTGTGTGGTCAGCCCTCGCAGGCCCGACACCAGCTGGATGCAGACCGCCCATGGCGCAGGACCGAATCACCGTCGCGGCGACGGCGCCCGCACCCGTCGCGGTCGTCTGGGATGCCTACACGTCGCCCGATCAGATCACGCAGTGGAATTTCGCCTCCGACGATTGGCACTGCCCGTCTGCGCGCGTCGATCTCCGGGAGGGCGGCACGTTCTCGTCGCGCATGGAGGCGAAGGACGGCAGCGGGGGCTTCGATTTCGACGGCACCTACACCCGGATCATCCCGCACGCGCGGATCGAGTACGCGTTCGGTGATCGCCATGCGGTGGTCGAGTTCACGCCGGCGGGCGACCAGACGGGCCTGAAGGTCTCGTTCGATCCCGACACCCAGTTTCCCCGCGCGCAGCAGCAGAGCGGCTGGGCAGCCATTCTCGACAATTTCTGCCGGCACGTCGCGCGACGCTGAGGTGCCGCCGACCGGCCGGCGACGGGGCCCCCGCCGGGCCGACTGGGTCCGGGCGCCTCCGCTCAGGGCGGCCCGGGATCGGGCGCGTCCGCTCCGGATGCGGCGGCCCGGGGCGCCCCCGCCCCGGGGGGCGTGTCCGGCCGCGCGGACCACACGACGCGCCCGGCCGCGTCCCTCAGGGCCGCCGAGCCCGACCGGCCGGCGAGCAGGTGCGCGAAGCGGGCCTTCGCGTCGGCCACCGCGGCGGCCTCGGAGGTGCCGAGGATCTGCTCGTCGTGGATGATGATGCCGCTGGTGCTCTCCCGGTGGACGATGCACTGGAGCCGGTAGGGCGGCGGTGGAGGGACAGGCGCCATCTCGACCTCACGACCGGACTGGACCGCAAGCGCCCGGATCGCCGGCGCTTCAATCGGTCGATACTTCACAGCGCGGCTTTTCGAGATCGACCCATACCAGAATTCATCCGGTCCTAGAATGAGACCGATCGCGCCGCACGGCCGCGCGGCGGTCCGGCGCGCAGGCGTGTCGCGCGAGGGAGTCCCGGGCCGGCCTCGCCGGGCAGGTCGTCTCGTCGGCTCGGCTCCCGGCTAACGCCCGCGCCGGGCACCGGGTGGACGATCAGGGCTCGGAGGCCGGGATCAGCTCCGGGTGCTTGCCCTGCCGGATCAGCTCCAGCTCCTCGGCGCTGCGCGCCTCGATCCCGACCAGGCGGTCGTCGGCGGTCTCGATGGCGCGGATGAGCTCGTCGAGCTTGATCTGGATGGCGCCGGTGTCGCGGGCGCCCGCCACCAGGATGACGCCCGCCAGGAGCATGGCGGCGATGGACAGGAACAGGTTGAAGACCAGCGCCCAGTGATCGTTGAAGCTGAGAAGCGCGCCGGCGCCGAGGCCCGCCGTGACCGTGAAGCAGGTCACCAGGAAGCCGACGGGCTTCGAGAGCCAGACGGCCAGTCCGATGATGGGTCGATCGAGCATGGGTCGCTGTCCTCGCCGGCGGCCGGACCGGAGCTTCGCGCCGCCGCTTGGCAAGGGGCCCGATGATCCCGGCGGTTCCGGGCCGAGCCCCTCCGGACCCGCCCAATGGCGGGATCGTGAGCCTGTCGGCCCCGCCGCGGACGCGTCCCTAGGGGCGCTGGCGCGTGTGGCGCTCGACGACCCGCTGCCGATGCGTCGGGACCTCGGGCAGGCGGGAGGCGCCGGCGCGGGAGGCCGGCCGCGGGGCGGGCAGCAGCTGCGGGATGGCCCGGGGCGTCTCGAGGATCACGGCCTCCAGCACCCGCGGCCGGGCCGACCGCGCCGGTCGCGCCACGCGCCCCGGCCGTGCCGCGAGGGTCCCCAGCGCCCAGAGCCCGAGGCAGAGCAGGCCGATCAGGATCCCGTCGACGGACGGATCCGGGCGGCACATCAGGATCCCGGTCCCGGTGAGGGAGGCCGCGGCCGCGAGGAGCCGCGGTGTCGGATCGCCTGACGTCATGCCGCAGTCTCGGTGCCGCGCGCTGAAGGCGGGTGAATCCCATCGCTCCATTTGTCGCGAAACGAACGATTCTCCGGTCGGCCCGGTTCCCCGGCGGCCCCGGGCCGACCCGGCGACCGTCGGCGCGGGGCGGCCTCAGCCGGCCAGGCTGGACGGCGGCTGCCAGGTCACCCCGGGATGCTCCCGGATGTCGCCGGCCCGGGTCCCGGTATCGGCGTCGCTCGTCCAGTCGCCGGGCTCGGCGAGGCCGGTGATCGCGGCGTCCGGGTAGGCGGCGGTCAGGAACAGGCGCGCCTCGCCCTCGGCCTCGGCCCGGACCGTGACGAGCGGCTCCTGGCCGTCCGCCTGGCGCACCTGTGCGATGAACAGCTTGGTCATGATGGGTCTCCGATCTCTCCGGAGGCGGGTCCGCGGCGCGTCGCGCGGCTCAGGCCTCCACCTCCTCCACGTGCAGGCCGCCGGCCCGCAGGTCCGGCGGGAGGGCCGTCCGGTCGCGATAGCCGGCCGCGTGGGCCATCGTGTCGAGCGCCGCCACGGCGTCGAGCGCGGCGCCGATCCAGAGGATCGCGCCGGTCGCCGCCTGCATGATCCGGAACACCTTCACGCCACGCTCCCGGGTTGCCCTCGGACAAGCTTGGGTTCCATCCCCGTGTTCCCGGTCGAATGCGCCGCAGCGCCCGGACGGACGCGCACCGGAACAGGGTCGGGCACCACCCGTTGTCGCGGTGAGGCCGGCCTGGCTCGTCCCCTCGGACCCGTCCGTCGGGGACCAGCGCCCGAGGATGGAACCCCGAGCCAGCCCGTCGAGAACCAGACAGGGATCCAAGGAGAGCCATGACCAGCCGAACAGTCCAGTCCGCCCTGCTCGCCCTCGCGCTCGTCGCCGGCAGCGCCGGGATGGCCGCCGCGCAGAGCACGCCCAACGGGAACACGTCGTCCTCCGGCGCGCCGGCCGGCGACAACAGCACCGGCAACGGCGCCACCGGCAGCGGTGCCGCGCCCAGCGGACGGTAACACAACCTTAACCATCAGCGCCGACATCACCGGCGCTCACATCCGTGCACCTTCCCGTCCCGCGGCCGTCCGGCTCGCGGGACGTTTTGTTTGGGGCCGGCCTCCGGAGCCGCCAGGGCGCCAGACGGAGCGCGGCGCGGCTCCGGATTCCGGAGCCGTCCGTGAAACCGCCAAGCCTTTTCAAGGCCAGCGGAATCATTGTACCACGGCCACTTAGACGATTATTCCGTCGCCGGGGAGCACGACGCGGGCGATGCGTTCGAACTCGATCCTGCACCTCGAGACCGAGAGGCCGGGCCCCCACCAGGCCGCGGCTTGGCGGGATGCGGTCGCGCCGTTCTGGACCTTCGCGATCCGGAAGGAGGACGTGGCCGACTTCCGCGGGCACTCGCAGGTGCATCACCTCGGCAACGCGATCCTGTGCCGGGCGAGCGCGTCCGGTCTGCGGTTCGAGCGCGAGCGCGGCCTCGTGGCCCGGATGGGCGTGGATCACATCCTGGCGCAGCTGCGCCTCTCCGGCCGCGCCCGGATCGCGGCGGGCGGCGAGCGGGACTGCGCCCCGGGCGACATCTGCCTGTTCGACCTGTCGCGCCCCCTCTCCGCCAGCTCCACGGATTACCAGGCCCTCACGGTGGTGCTGCCGCGCCCGCTCTTCGGCGCCGACCAGGGGGCGCTCGATACCCTGCACGGGGCGGTGATCCGGGGGGAGACGCCCTTCGGCCGGATGCTCAACGCGCACCTGCGGGCGCTGCGCGCGCACGCGACCGGATTCTCGGCGGCGGAGGCCGCAGCGGCCGCGCAGGCCACGGCGGTCCTGCTCGGCACGGCGGCCCTGGGCACGTCCGGCGACGCGCGGGCCGGCGCGGCGCCGGACGGCGCGCCGTTCCTCCTCCTCATGCGGCGCTTCATCGAGGCCGAGCTGGCCGCTCCGGATCTGAACGCCGAGACGCTCGGCCGCCGGTTCGGCGTCTCGCGCAGCGCCCTGTATCGCCTGTTCGCCCCGCTCGGGGGCGTGTCGGGCTACGTCCGGCAGCGCCGGCTCGCCCGTGCCTACCGGGACCTGGCCGCCGGCGACGGGCGCTTCGCCCGCATCTCCGAGATCGCGTATCGCTGCGGGTTCGAGAGCGCGGCGCATTTCGCCCAGGCCTTCCGCGCCGAGTTCGGCTGCGCCCCCCGGGACGTGCGGGGGCAGGCGGCGGCCGATCCGGCCCAGGACCGGCCGCTCCGGACGGAGACCTGGGCCGATTTCTACGACTGGGTTCTCCGGCTGGCGGCCTGAGGGGCGGCCGGGGCGCCGGGTCGGCCCTTGTCCCGGCGGCACCGGATCGCCCATAAGCGTCACGATGGCCTTCGGGGTTCGGCAGAGGCGCGCGGCTCGGGCGCGGGATTGGTGGGCGATCGCCGCCCGCATGCTCGCGCTCGTCCTGACGCTGACCGTCGCCGCCCCGGGCGCCGGTCTCGCGGCGGACCTCGCCTTCCACGCGAGCGGCCATCACGGCCGGAGCGCGGGGCCGGTGCTCGACGCGCCGGCTGCGCCCGGGGATGTCGATCCCGGCCTCGGCGAGCACCTCCATTGCGGCTGCCATCAGGCCGCCCGCCTGGACGCGGCCGCGGTCGCGCCGCCGCCCGTCCCGGGCCGGCCGCTGGCCGCCGCCCTCGCGCAGGGCCATTCCTCCGTCACGCCCGACCGGCTGCCGCGACCTCCGCGCGCGTGAGCCGACGCCGCCCGCGGGCGGCGTCCCGCCCGGACGCCCGATTGGGCGCCGGGCCCGCCCTCACGTGACACCTGAACGGGACCCACGGGGCCGCCGCGCGCGGCGTCCCGCCGTCCCGGCCGAGCGGCCGACCCATGCGCATCCTCCCGTCCAAGGCCTTCGCGGCGGTCCTCGCCGTGGCTCTTCTGGCCGTCGGCATCGCCCTCGGCGGTGCCCTGCCCGCCCTGCCCGATCTCCTCCGGCAGACCCTCATGGCCACCGGGATCGGCAGGCCCCCGTCCGCCGACGGGAGCCCCGATCCCGACCGCGCCGCGGCCCCGCCGAAGGCCGCCCACGCGGACGGCGCGCCGGCCGAGGGCGCGGCCCCCGACCCGGGCGTGATCCGGATGCGGCCCGACCAGGTGACGGGCCAGGCCATCGCCACCCGGATCGTGGCGGGGGGCACCCTGGCGCGCCACCTCCTCGTGCCCGGCACCATCACCCCCGACACCGACCGGATCGCCCGCGTCCCGGCCCGGGTGGTCGGCACCGTGGCGGAGATGCGCAAGCGCCTCGGCGACGCCGTGGGGAAGGACGAGGTCGTGGCGATCCTCGACAGCCGGGAGGTCGCCGACGCCAAGAGCGAGTACCTCACCGCCCAGGTCCAGGCCGAGCTGCAGACGATCAACTTCGAGCGCCAGCAGAAGCTGCTCGCCTCGCGCAGCGCCTCGGAGGCGGCCTTCGAGACCGCCCGGGCCGCCTATCTGGAGACCCGGCTGCGGGTCGATCTCGCCCGGCAGAAGCTGTCGGCGCTCGGCCTCGACGCCGCCGAGGTGGCGTCCGCCCAGAAGCGCGACGAGGCCACGCCGAACCAGTCCACGCTCCGCCGCTACCCGCTGCGGGCGCCGCTCGCCGGACGCATCGTCGAGCGCCGGGTCGACGTCGGCACGGCGGTCGGCAAGGAGGGCGATCCGGCGGACCTCTACACGGTGGCGGACCTGTCCACGGTGTGGATCGAGCTGTCGGTGCCCACGCTCGACCTCGCTCTGGTCCGGGAGGGCGCCCCCGTCGCCGTCACCCCCGGCCGGCCGGGCGACGCGCAGCGCCGCGCGGAGGGCCGCGTGATCTTCGTCAGCCCGTTCCTGAACGCCGACACCCGCTCGGCCCGGGTGGTGGTGACCCTGCCGAACGCCGACCTCGCCTGGCGGCCCGGCACCTTCGTCACCGCCGAGGTCGAGATCGCGCGGGACGCGGTCCCGGTCCGGATCCCCAAGGCGGCCGTCCAGACCCTCGCGGGCCGGAGCGTGGTCTTCGTGCGCACGGACGAGGGTTTCGAGACGCGGGCGATCGAACTCGGCCGGTCCGACGACGAGGCCCACGAGGTCACCGCCGGGCTCGAGGCCGGCGCCGAGATCGCGGTCGGCAACACGTTCCTGCTGAAGGCCGAGCTCGGCAAGGCCGACGCCGACCACGACCATTGAGGGCGCGGACCATGATCAGCCGCATCCTCGCCGTCTCGGTCCGCCAGCGCTGGCTGGTGGTGCTCCTCGTGCTGCTGGCGGCGGGCTTCGGCGCCGCCGCGCTGACGCGGCTGCCCATCGACGCGGTGCCCGACATCACCAACAACCAGGTGCAGATCAACACCCTGGCGCCGTCCCTGTCGCCGGTCGACGTCGAGCGCCAGGTCACCTACCCGGTGGAGAATGCCCTCGCCGGCATCAAGGGGCTCGAGGTCACCCGCTCGCTCTCGCGAAACGGCTTCTCGCAGGTCACCGCGGTCTTCGCCGAGACCCTCGACATCTACTTCGCCCGCCAGCAGGTCGCCGAGCGCCTGTCGCAGGCCAGGGAGGACCTGCCGCCCGGGGTCGAGCCGCGGATGGGCCCGATCTCCACGGGGCTCGGGGAGATCACCATGTGGTCGGTCCAGTACGCGCCGCCGGCCGAGCGCAAGGCGGTGCCGGCGGGCCGGCCGGGCTGGCAGCCGGACGGGCGCTACCGGACCCCGGAGGGCCAGGATCTCGGATCGGAGCTGGAGCAGGCCGCCTACCTGCGCACGGTCCAGGACTGGATCATCCGGCCGCAGATCAAGTCCGTTCCCGGCGTCGCAGGCGTCGACGGGATCGGCGGCTTCGAGAAGCAGTACCACGTCCAGCCCGACCCCCCGACGCTGACCGCCCTCGACCTCTCCTTCGCGGACGTCGCCCGGGCGCTCCAGGCCAACAACGCCAACCAGGGCGCGCGCTACCTCGAGGACAACGGCGAGAGCTACGTGGTGCGGGCGGCCGGGCGGCTGGAGAGCCCGGAGGCGATCGCCGACGTGGTGGTGGCCAGCCGCGGCGGCGTGCCGGTGCGGATCCGGGACGTGGCCGCGGTGCGGATCGGGCGCGACCTGCGCACCGGCTCGGCCAGCGAGAACGGGCGGGAGGCGGTCATCGGCACCGCCCTGATGCGGATCGGCGAGAACAGCCGGACGGTGGCGGCCGCCGTCGAGGCCCGCCTGACCGAGATCCGGCGGGCCCTGCCCCCCGGGATCGTCGTCCGGACCCTCCTCGACCGGACCCGGCTGGTCGAGGCCACCATCCGGACGGTGGCGCGGAACCTCGCCGAGGGCGCGGCCCTCGTGGTCGTCGTCCTCGTGCTGCTGCTCGGCAACGTCCGGGCCGCGCTGATCGCCGCGCTGGTCATCCCGGCCGCCATGCTGATGACCGTGACCGGCATGGTCGAGGCGAAGATCTCCGCCAACCTGATGAGCCTCGGGGCGCTCGATTTCGGGCTCATCGTCGACGGGGCGGTGATCATCACCGAGAACGCGCTCCGCCACCTCGCCGCGCGGCAGCACGCCCTCGGGCGCAGGCTCGACCTGGAGGAGCGCCTGGAGACGGTGCGGGAATCGGCCGAGGAGATGATCGCCCCCTCCCTCTACGGGCAGGCGATCATCATCCTGGTCTACGTCCCGCTCCTGACCTTCACGGGGGTCGAGGGCAAGATGTTCCAGCCGATGGCGCTGACCGTCATCCTCGCCCTGGCGTCGGCCTGCGTGCTGTCCCTGACCTTCGTGCCGGCCCTGATCGCGATCGCGATCACGGGGCGGGTCACCGAGGCGGAGAACCCCCTGCTGCGCCTCCTGAAGGCCCTCTACCGGCCGATCCTCGGAGCGGCGATCCGGGCGCCCGGGCCCTGCGTCGGGGCGGCGCTGCTGCTGCTCGCGGGCGCGGGCCTCCTCGCCGCACGGCTCGGGACCGAGTTCATCCCGCTCCTCGACGAGAAGAGCATCGCGCTCAACGCCACCCGGATCCCCTCCACGTCGCTCACCCAGTCGCAGGCGATGCAGCTCAAGGTCGAGGAGGCGGTCGCCCGGTTCCCGCAGGTCGCCGACGTGTTCTCGAAGACCGGCACCGCCGAGGTCGCCACCGACCCGATGCCGCCGAATTCCTCCGACACCTTCGTGATGCTCAAGCCGCAGGCGGAGTGGCCCGACCCGGCCCTGTCGAAGGCCGCGCTGCAGGAGCGGATCGAGGCGGCCCTGGGCGAACTCGCCGGCAACACCTACGAGTTCTCGCAGCCGATCCAGCTGCGCTTCAACGAATTGCTGGCCGGGACCCGGGGCGACCTCGCCGTGAAGGTGTTCGGCGACGCCTTCGAGCCGATGCTGGAGACCGCCAACCGGATCGCCGCGATCCTGCGGGGGATCCCGGGCGCCGACGACGTCAAGGTCGAGCAGATCGCCGGGCTGCCGGTCCTGGAGATCCGGATCGACCGGACCGAGGCGGCGCGGCTGGGGCTCAGCACCGGGGCGATCCAGGAGGTGATCGGCGCCGCCATGGGCGGCCGGGATGCGGGCCTCGTGTTCGAGGGCGACCGGCGCGTGCCGATCGTGGTGCGCCTGACCGACCGGGTCCGCGAGGACCGGGAGGCCCTGGAGAACCTGCCCGTCCCGCTTCCCGTATCCGCCGCCCCGGGCCCGAACGGCCGGGCCGCCTCCGTGCTCCTGCGGCAGGTGGCGCGCTTCTCGGTGAGCGAGGGGCCGAACCAGATCAGCCGCGAGAACGGCCGGCGCCGGGTCGTGGTCACCGCCAACGTCCGCGGGCGCGACATCGGCTCCCTGGTGGCGGAGGCGCAGGCGAAGGTCGCCGACCGGGTGCCGCTGCCGGCGGGCGCCTCCCTGACCTGGGGCGGACAGTTCGAGAACCTCGCCTCGGCTCGGGCGCGCCTCGCCGTGGTGGTGCCGGCCTGCTTCGTCCTGATCATCCTGCTGCTCACGGCGGCCCTGGGCCGCGCCCGGGACGCGCTCCTGGTGTTCAGTGCCGTGCCGCTGGCGCTCACCGGTGGGATCGCGGCCCTGTGGCTGCGCGGGATGCCGCTGTCGGTGCCGGCCGCCGTCGGGTTCATCGCGCTCTCGGGGGTGGCGGTGCTGAACGGCCTCGTGATGCTGACCGCCATCAAGCAGCGCGTCGCCGAAGGCCTTCCGCTGCGTGCGGCGATCCGCGAGGGCGCCCTCACCCGGCTGCGGCCGGTGGCGATGACCGCCCTCGTCGCCTCCCTGGGCTTCGTGCCGATGGCGCTCGCCACCGGCACGGGGGCGGAGGTGCAGCGGCCGCTCGCCACCGTGGTGATCGGCGGCCTGATCAGCGCCACCCTCCTGACCCTGGTCGTGCTGCCGGCGCTCTACGCACGCTTCGGCCGTCCCGATCCCCGGACCCACCCGAAGGGGACGCGGTCGGGATGACCCGCGGACGCAGCACGTCCGCGGCGGCTGGTGCCACGCATACGGGCGGACCAGATCCCCGATTACATGAGCATACAGATTGTGTCTGTTATATCTGAGTAATTTTCAATCAATGCTCTCATAATTTTCCGACATTGACGGCATAAAATCGAAACATCCTGTCGTCCTGTTGAAAAACATGGGTAAATGTTGAAATGTGGGAGAAACTTTGCGGCCCGTGATCTATCAAGATCTGATCGACGAACGGATTCACCATTCATGAAAATCGGGATTCGCCAACGTCTCTACGTCGGTTTTGGGCTGCTCGTTCTCATCGCAGCGTGCATTAGTGGGTATTCGCTCTATCAGCAGGGCAGTATCAACGACCGGTACGTGCAACGCGGCCAGCTGGAGCGGATCGCGCGGACGATCTTCACGGTCAACAGCCTCGCGGCGCGCCTGACCGGCGAGGCCGAGCAGTACCGACTCGCGCCCACGCCGGAACGGATCGCCACCCTGGAGCAGGCGCGCCGCGGCCTCGAGGAGACGGCCGAGACGCTGATCGGACTGGCGTCGGTGGAGTCGCGACGCCGGCTGTACGTGGAGATCCGCGACGTCGCCCGGTCGCTGAAGGGGGAGCTGGACCGCCTCGGGGCGGCGGGCGTCGCCCTGACCCAGGCCAAGGAGCGCCTGTTCGGAGGCGGCGACGCCCTGACCCGCGCGACCAATACCCTGGTGGCCGAAGTGCGCACGCGCGCCAGCGAGTCGCTGCTCGGCCGTGCCCAGACCGTCGAGAGCGCCGTGCTGCTGGTGCGCGTCGCCAACTGGCGCTTCCTCGCGACGCTCGACCCGAGCGGGCCGGCCACCTTCGCCAAGAACGTCGAGAAGGCCGAGGCCGCCCTGAAGGCCTTCCAGGATGCGGAGGGTGCCGGCGCCTTCGCGCCCCTGACCCAGGCCGTCGCGGAGAGTCTGGGCGGCTACGGCCGCGACTTCCGGGCGACCGCGAGCGCCCTGGACATCCTGAAAACGACGTTCGAGACCGGCATCAAGCCGCGCGTGGGCACGATCGAGGCGCGCGGCAACGCCGTGCGCGACTTGATCAACGTCGCGGTCGAGGAGAACGCCCGGGGCGTGGAGGCCGCGGTGGCCAGCGCGCGCAACGTCCAGATCGTCCTCGTCGGGCTGGCGCTGGCGCTGGGCGGGGCGCTGGCCGTGCTGATCGCGCGCAGCATCATCCTGCCGATCGCCGGCATGACCGACGCGATGGCGCGGCTGGCGAGCGGGGACACGGACGTGGTCGTGCCCTCGCAGGATGCCGCGGGCGAGCTCGGCGCCATGGCCAAGGCCGTGGACGTGTTCCGCCGGAACGCCCTGGCCCGGGCCGAGCTGGAGGCGGCG
>NZ_JAKSXX010000095.1 GCF_022829385.1 Methylobacterium sp. J-070
ACCGTGCTGACCGACAAGGGGGTGCGGTTCTGCCATGCCCCGCGCAACCGCTCAGGCCCGACAGCCCTCTACAGCCGGCACATGTTCGCGCGCGTCTGCCACGAGCACGGCATCGAGCATCGCCTGACCACCCATGGACCAACGGTCAGGTCGAGCGGATGAACCGCACCCTCAAGGACGCCACGGTCAAGCGCTACCACTACGAGACCCACGAACAGCTCCGAGCGCACCTGCAACTGTTCGTCGACGCCTACAACCATGCCCGTCGGCTCAAGACCCTGCGCGGCCTCACGCCCTACGAGCATGTCCTTCAGGTCTGGACCAAAGAGCCCGAACGCTTCAGGCTCGATCCGTCACACCACATCCCGGGACCATACACCTCTGTCTTCCGGATGCGCTCACCGGATCGATCGACGACCCCTCGTGAGGAAACCAGGCCTTCACCTCACACGTCGGAAGAGGCGGAACGCCGACCGTTGCAAGCCCATCGCACCGTCGAAGCCTTGCAACTCCGGCGTCCTCAGTTCGGGCCGGATGGACAACCTCCGGAACGCTCACGGCGAGCGTTTGACGGCCGTCCCGGCAGCCCGACGATGTTCGGTTCCCAGGAGGGCGCCACGCTGCCACCTACGCATCGGACCGGCCGGCAGGGCGCACGCCGGCTGCCGTCGCGGTGAGAACCGCCTCAGGCAGGGTGTGGGCACCGAGCGCTTCCATGACCCGGGCGCGGTGGATCTCCACCGTGCGCGGGCTCAGCCCCAGCGTTCGACCGATGGTCTTGTTGGTGCCGCCCGCGAGCAGGCCCTCCAGCACCTCTCGCTCGCGGGCGGAAAGCGCCGCGATCCGGTCACGGGCTTCATCGCGCCCGCGCGCCTGATCAGCCTTGGCGTGGATCTCGGCCAGCGCCGTCCTCACGGCGAACAGCAGCACCTCCGGCACCAAGGGCACTTCGAGGAAGTCGACCGCCCCCGCCTTCATCGCACGGACCCCGAAACCGATGTCGCCCCTGCTCGCACCAACCGCCACCACGGGCAGGTGCGTGCGTGCAGCCTTCAGATCACTTGCGACGAGCAGGTCGCCGGGCTCCTCCAGGCGGAGCACGACGCAGCCCGGCATCAGCGAGCCCGCGACCTTGAGGAAGGCTTGGGCGCTGGCAAAAGCCTGCACCTCGTAACCGGCGGCCTGCAGGGCCCCGACGAGGCTCCGCCGGGCGTCGTCACCAGCGGCGATCACGTAGGTGCGCAAACCGATGTCGGCCGTGTCATCCTGGGCGATCCCGCCCGCAGATCGGATGCGCCCGTCGGCCGCCGGGATCGGGAAGAAGGTGTCGCGGATGCGGCGCACCGCCTGGTCCGTCGCGCGCACGATACGGTATTTCAAAACCAGGGTCTCGCCCGCAGCAACACGTTCGAGCGCCCGTGCCGCACCGTCGCGGTCCTCTGGATGGACGCTGGCGAGCCAGCTGGCTACGTCCGGCATGTCTTCGGCGGGCATGCCCCAGACCTGCGCGAAGGCCGGGCTCAGATAATCGAGTCGACCGCTCTCCAGGTCGGCGAGCCAGAGCACGTTCGCTGAATGCTCGGCGAAGCGCCGGAAGCGCTCCTCGCTCACGCGCAGCGCCGCCTCGGCCCGCTTTTCTCGATCGATGTCCTGTACCACCACGATGGCGCCGCTGACCTCATGGTCGACGTTGTGAAACGGGGCGGCGCTCACGCGCGTCCAGCATTCGCGGCCGTCCGGATGGGTGAAGATAAAGTCGACGCCCGGGACGACGGTTTCGCCCCGCAGTCCCCGGGCGCCCGGATATTCCGCAGGGCTCAGCCGTCGCCCGTCCGGCGCGTAGGCCCGCCAGCGGCCGCCCGCCTCGGCCTCGACAGAGGGGATCCTTTCGAGCGCGAAGCTCCCGAGCACTTGGTTGGCCAGCGCGATGTTGCCGTCCGGGTCGACGAGGCCGACTCCGATCGGCAGCTGCGCCAACGTCGCCGAGAGCCGATGCTCGCTCTGGCGCAGCGCCGCCTCGGCGTGCATCTGCGCGGTGATCTCGACCACGACGCCGACGAACGACACCGGCTGACCGTCCTCGAAGCCGGTCCGCCCATGGGTCGAGACCCAGCGCTCGATCCCGTCGCGGATGCCGATCACGCGGTATCTGATGTGGTACACGCCGTCACCGGTCGGGTCGGTACAGGCCGCCACCGCAGCCTCGACACGCGGGCGGTCGTCGGGGTGAATGGCGGAGAGCCAGACCTCGTCGTCGACATACGCGTCAGGCGAGAGGCCCCACAGCGCCTTCAGGCGCGCGTCCCAAAGGAGCGCCCCCGTGCGCGGATCCCAGGAATAAGCCGACAGACCCACGAGATCGATGGCGGCTTGGAGCCGGGCCTCGCTCGTGCGCAGCTGTGCTTCGGCGCGTTTGTGCGCCGAGATGTCCGTGCTGATCGTCGCAGCACCGATGAGGTCCCCATCGTCATCATAGAGCGTAAAGGCGCGCCATTGAACCGTCGTCCCGGCGCCGCCGCCGAAATTTCGGAAGCGCAGCTCGCCTTCCCAACGGCCATCCCGCAGCAGCGCCGGCAGCGCGACGTCGCGGATGATCACTTGGTCGCCCGGGTGAAGGAAATCCGGGATCGGGATGGCCGAGATATCATCGTTGGGTTGCAGGCCGACCATCTTGCGTCCGGCCGCGTTCACGAAGACGGGTCTCAGATTTTTGTCGGCTATGCCGATGAACGCCTGCGACTGTCGAATGACCGCTGCGAACAAAGTCTCGAGTGAGGGCGTCATGGCCGCCCCCGAGTGGTTCCGCAGGCCAGATGAGGCCATCCGGTGCAAGCCGGGTCTGTCGTCACGCCTGGGGGCCTTATCCTGGCTCACCCTCGCCTCAACCTTCTCCACGAACGGCGGCTCACCGGTCTTGAGTGCTGCGGAGGGTCCGAAGGACTCGCCCGGCGCGCGTCTGCCGCCTGGCAGATTAATACAACTTTAATAACGCAAAAGATATGAGATGCCGAATAACCTCGTGCTCAAATTAATCGCCGGCAATATAGTTTTTTCTGCTGGATTTTCTTTCGAAACATTCGAGTAATTTGTGGTTTTTCGCAAGTCCTTGCCGATGATGGATAGTTTAGGCGATGTGGTTGAGAACCAGTCCTGATCTCGCGGAGCAGTCAGTGTGCGGTCGCAGGGTGTAAAGCGACCTGGGGGTAAACCGAATCAAGGCAGCGCGCGGCCAATGGTTTTCCGGTTCAGGGCCATCGTTTGCAGAACGGAATCTGCCATGGCGGACCTGTTCTGGCTCGCGGACGAGCATTTGGCGGTCATTGCACCATTCATGCCTCCGGGATCGGCCCGGGCCGCAGAGGAAGGACGACCGGCAGATCATCTCGCGACACGGTCCTTCGGTTCCCGCATCCTGCACGCGCTCACCTCCGGCTGCCGCTGGCGCGACTGCCTGGCCGCGTACGGACCTCGCACCACCGTCGGCAACCCGGTTTCACGGCGCGGCGTCTGGGAGGGCCGGCCGCTCGGGCTAGACCTGGATGGTCAGTCGAGGCGACCGCCATCGACGGCCGAGCCCGCCGGTCCACCCCCGGCGGCAACGTTTGGGCCGTCTCATCCGGCAAGTGGCTCTGGATCCGCTGGTCTGAGCAGTCTGCATGCGCAATGGCGACCGTGACCGGGACTGGCAGACGCGCGCCGGTCAGCCAGCGCCTTCCAGCTCCATCAGCCGTTCGGCCGCAAAGCCGATCATCTCGCGCAGCAGATCGGCGTCGGCGCTCTTCTCCATCAGCCCGCGCAGGGCCATCATTCGTCGGTCATCGGGGGTCTCTCGGGTTCGGGGTTGGTGCTCGCAGCCCGACCCTACCCGGCAACCGCCGATGACCACCCGCGAGAAGTCCCGCCTGCTTCAGCGCTGTGAAGGGCGCGCAGGCGGGCTCTTCCGCTACCAGCGAGCTACACCACCTCCAGGGACACAACCCTCGACCCCGGCCGCCTTTCGAACCGGACGTTGCAGCAGCTCAGCTCGCTGGTCCGATCCGCGCCTTGAGCCGGCAGGTACTGCACCGCCGCTGGCGACCCCATCCGGACCTTCACCGGTGGCAGTTCCAAGGTCCGCATAGGGTTCATCAGGGATGCTGGGGTAGCGAGCCCTTGCCTTCGTAGGCATCCAGCTCTTCCCGCAGATAGGGTGCCGTGCGGCTCGCCTGCGCGCGGGCCACGGTCTCGGGACGGCCGACCGCCACGACGGTGCCACCCAGGCTTCCGGCGCCGGGCCCCACGTCGATGACGTGATCGGCCCCCGCGACGACGCGCATGTCGTGTTCGACCATGACGACCGTGTTGCCCGCATCGACCAGGCCGTTGAGCTGGAGCATGAGGCGATCCACGTCGGTCGGGTGCAACCCGGTCGTCGGCTCGTCGAGGACGTAGAGCGTGCCCCCGCGCTGCCCTCGCTGCAACTCGGTCGCGAGCTTGATCCGCTGGGCCTCCCCGCCGGAGAGTTCGGTCGCCGGCTGGCCCAGGCGCAGGTAGCCGAGGCCGAGATCCCGCAGCACGGTGAGCGGCCGCAGCACGGCGGCCTCGTCCGCGAACGCGTCGCAAGCGCGTTCGACGGTCAGCCCGAGCACGTCCGCGATGGTCAGCCCGTTCCAGGTGACCGCCAGCGTCTCCGGCGCGTAGCGGGAGCCGTGGCAGGTCGGGCAGGGTGCGTAGACGCTCGGCATGAACAGCAGTTCGACGCTGACGAAACCCTCGCCCTCGCAGGCCGGGCAACGGCCCTTCGCGACGTTGAAGGAGAAGCGGCCGGCGTCGTAGCGGCGCCGGCGTGCCTCGGGAGTGGCGGCGAACAGTTTGCGGACGCCGTCGAACAGGCCCGTGTAGGTCGCGAGGTTCGAACGGGGCGTGCGCCCGATCGGTTTCTGATCGACCTGGACCAGGCGCCGGACCCCGTCCATGCCGCCGACGATGCGCCCCTCGGTCGGGCCCGGCGCCTCGTCGAAGGAATCCTCCGGCTCGTCGCCCGTGTCGACGGGCCGGCCGAGGCGGTCGCCGACGAGGTCCAGCAGGGCTTGGCTGACGAGGCTCGACTTGCCGGAGCCCGAGATGCCGGTGACGGCGGTGAGACATCCCAGCGGGAACGCGACCGAGACGCCGCGCAGGTTGTTGCGGACGATTCCCTCCAGGCGCAGCCATCCCGAGGGCGCGCGCTGCGGGCGCCGCGGCGGCTCGGCGAGCCCGAACAGGTGAAGGCGCGTGCGCGACGCCTCCACGGCGCGCAGGCCCTCCGGCGGGCCGCTATAGAGGACGGTGCCCCCGTGCTCGCCCGCCGCCGGGCCGACATCGACCAGCCAGTCGGCCCGGCGCATCGTGCCGATGTCGTGCTCGACGACGAACAGCGAATTGCCCGAGGCGAGCAGCCCCGCGAGCGCGTCGTGCATGGCGTCGCCGTCGGCCGGGTGCAGCCCCGCCGTGGGCTCATCGAGCACGTAGGCCACGCCGAAGAGCTGCGAGCGGAGCTGGGTGGCGAGGCGCAGGCGCTGCAACTCGCCCGACGACAGGGTCGTGGTGACCCGGTCCAGCGACAGGTAGCCGAGGCCCAGCTCCGTGAGCGTCCCGATCCGATCGATGAGATCGGCGGCGAGGCGCTGGGCGGCGAGCCGCTTCTCGATCGAGAGGTTCGGGGTCGCGCGCACGTCCGGGGCACCGGCATGGGCCGACGTCCCGGAGGCGGCGCGCCGGGCCCGATCCCGCCGGCCCGCTTCGCGGTCGAGCGTCCCGGACTCGGCGCTGGCCGCGGTCTCGTCGTCGGGCAGCCGGTTCTCGGCGACCGGCCGCATCACCGCGGCAAGGTCGGCGAGCGGCAGGCGCGACAGGTCACCGATATCGAGGCCGGCGAAGGTGACCGAGAGCGCCTCGGGCTTCAGGCGCTTGCCGTGGCAGGCGGGGCAGTCCTCGCTGACGAGGTAGCGCGCCGCCCGTCGGCGCATGAGGGCGCTCTGCGACTTGGTGAAGGTCCCGAGCACATGGCGGCGGGCGCTCGTGAAGGTGCCCATGTAGCTCGGCTCCAGGCGGCGCTGGCGGGCGCGCCGCGTCTGATCCGGGGACAGCCCGGCATAGACGGGCTCCTGCGGCTGGTCGTCCGTGAACAGGATCCAGTCCCGGAGCGCCCGCGGCAGGTCCTTCCAGGGCGTGTCGACATCGACCCCCCGGCTCACCAGGATATCCCGCAGGTTCTGGCCGCCCCAGGCCTGCGGCCAGGCCGCGACGGCGCGCTCGCGGATCGTCAGCGACGGGTCGGGCACCATGGAGGCTTCCGTAGCCCGGTAGATCCGCCCGAGCCCGCCGCAGGACGGGCAGGCGCCCTGGGGGGTGTTGGGCGAAAAGTCCTCCGCGTAGAGCATCGGCTGGCCCGGCGGGTAGGTGCCGGCGCGCGAGTACATCATCCGTACGAGGCTCGACAGGGTGGTGACGCTGCCGACCGAGGAGCGGGCGCTGGGTGTGCCGCGCTGCTGCTGCAGGGCGACGGCCGGGGGAAGGCCCTCGATGGCGTCGACGTCGGGCACGCCGACTTGGTCGATCATCCGCCGCGCGTAGGGGGCGACCGATTCGAAGTAGCGCCGCTGGGCTTCCGCATAGAGCGTACCGAAGGCGAGCGAGGATTTTCCGGAGCCGGAGACCCCCGTAAACACCACGAGGGCGTCGCGCGGCAACTCCACGTCGACGTCGCGCAGATTGTGCTCCCGGGCGCCTTTCACCGTGACGTAGCCCGGCCGTCCCGCGCCCGATCGCGCCATCCCGACGAGGTCTCTCGGCTTCGGCTGGTCCATGAACTTCTTTTCCCCGATGTGTCCTGTCCCGCAGGACACCGAACGTCGCTGCGCCGACGAGAGGTTCACGAGCGCGAGAGCGGCCTTTTGGCGGATCGCTCCGAGGGGCCGACCTGCTCTCGGAAGCCAGATGACGCTGCGTTATCTCCAGGGTCCTGTCGAACGCCTCCGGCTGAAGGCGAGTCGAGATAGCGTCGGCTGTCCGGCGTGGTACCCGGATCCGTCCTACGTGACATGCCGGACGGACAAGCACTCAGGACATCGCCGCAGGCGCCGCCAAGAGGTTGGCGCGATGAGCGCCACGCCGTCCTTGCGAGCGAAGCGATGACGGGTTCGATCAGACAGATCCGCGTTAAACACCTTGAGAGGGCTGGCTGTCGAGCCGTGGCGATGATGATCGCCCCGCGAAGCGTGAGTCATCAAGCCGATGACCTCAGCGGGGCATGGACGCGCCCCGGCGCGCGAACAGAATGCTCTGAAGATCTGCTTCTTTGGCTCCGATGCGGAAAGCCGCCATTCCGCTTTCGGCCAGTATCGGCTGCCGAAGAGCGCCGGCGTGAGCGTCTCTGATGGATGGAGCCCCGCGTGTCCACTTCCGAGGGGAAACTGGCCGAATTCGACGCTGCCGTCATGCCTCCCCGCGACCGAGCGCCTCCTGCGCAGGGTGAGCGTTCACGCGCGGCCGTCGTGGTGAGGCCGCCGCGACACCCTACGGAACCATCGCCCCCTGCGTCTCGACATAGACCGCGTAGATCGAGGTGCTCGCCGCCATGAACAGCCGGTTCTTCTTCGGTCCGCCGAAGCAGAGATTGGCGCAGGTCTCGGGCAGGTGGATCTTACCGATGAGGTCGCCAGACGGCGTGTAGCAGCGCACTCCGTCCTCCTTCGGGTCGGCCCAGCCCATCGAGCACCAGACATTGCCCTCGACGTCGGTGCGTACTCCGTCGGTGAAGCCCGGCGCGAAGCCTTCGGCGAAGACGCGATCGCCGGTGAGCCGGTCGCCCTCGACCGAGAAGGCGCGGATATTGGCCCGCCCGCCATGGGTGATGCCGGAATCGACGACGTAGAGGATCGTCTCGTCGGGCGAGAAGGCGAGGCCGTTCGGCCGGTCGATGCCCTCCGCCGCGACCTTGGCCTGCCCGGTCGAGGGATCGAGCCGGTAGACCCGGGTCGGCAGTTCCGCCCTGTCCTTGTGACCCTCGTAGAACCCGTCGATGCCGTAGCCCGGATCGGTGAACCAGATCGCGTTGTCTGAGGCCACCACCACGTCGTTGGGGGCGTTGAGCGGCTTGCCTTCGAACGCGTCGATCAAGACCGTGATCTTCCCGTCCGGCTCTGTGCGGGTCATCCGGCGGGTATCTTGCTCGCAGGTTATCAGCCGGCCCTGGCGGTCGCGGGTGTTGCCGTTCGCGTAGTTCGAGTTCGCCCGGTAGACGCTGACGTGGCCGTTCTCGAGCCAACGCATGATCCGGTTGTTCGGGATGTCGCTCCACAACAGGTAACCGCCGTCCCGGAAATAGACCGGGCCTTCCGCCCAGCGAAAGCCAGTGGCGATGCGCTCGATGGCGGCGTTGCCGACCTTGTAGCGGAAGCGCTTGTCGAGCGCCTCGACCCGCGGATCGGGATAGCGGGTACCCGGCAGGTCGCCGAGGGGCAGCCGGTCGGCCCGCGCCGCGACTGAGGTCGCCGTCAGGGCGGCGGCGCCCGCGAGGACGTCACGTCGGTTCATCACTCGTTTCCTCCCGTCCGGTCTTCGCGCTGGACGGGAGGATTGTAGGGAAGCCGGGCACTCTGTCTCGTGGTTTTCCGATCGATGAGGAGATGGTGCTGGGATCGGAACGTGGAACAGGGAAGCGTGAGCGCGCGAGGAAGACGCCGTGGCCGACGACACGATAGGCGGACCCGGCGAGAACCGGTCGGCTTGCGGCCCGCCAGATCCCACCGGCCACCTCCGGCGGCCCTCGCCGGTGACCGGACGTTGCGCTCAGGTCTTTCTGATGTTCCAGAGGATCGGAAATCCGAGGACCCGGCCCGCGAGATTGCGCCTGAAAGACGTCATGGATCGATAGGAGCCAACCGGGACGTAGACCACTTGGTCGAGCGCGACCCGCTGCATCTCCGCGCAGAGCGCCTTGCGCGCCTGCGCATCCGGAGCGGCGAACCACGCGGCGCGAAGTTCTTCCAGCTTCGGAACCGACGGCCAGCCGAACCAGGCACCCGCGCCGTTGGCCCTGAGCGGTTGAAGCGCGGCCGGATCAGCATTGTCGAACGACGAGAACGTGGTCAGCAGCACGGACCAGCCGCCCTTGTCGACGGGCTCGCGTGAGACGCGGCGTTGGATGACCGTACCCCAGTCGCTCAGGGCCAGATCCACGTTGAAGCCGATACGGGGCAGCAGATCGGCCGCGACCTGGGTGATCGCCGAGGGCGCCAGGATGTCGGTCGGACCGATCAGCCGGACCTTCGCGCCGCTGTAGCCCGCGGCTTTCAGCGCCGCCCGCGCCGTCTCGAGACTGCGCGGCCCCGTGAGCACCTCCATGCCGGCATCCGTCGCCATCGGCGTTCCCGGCGTGAAGATCCCGCACCGGTCGTCATAGTTGGCGGGATCATCTCCGGCCACTGCCGCCATGAAGTCGCTCTGGACGATGGCCGGCAGCACCGCCCGGCGCACCTCGACATCGTCGAACGGCGGCTGCAGGTGGTTCATGCGCAGGATTGCCGGATTGGTGAAGCGGTCGAGCCCTTCCACGATGACGTTACGATTGCGGGCGAGGAGCTGCTGGAGTTCCGGCGGCGGCTGCTCGTACCAGTCGATCTCGCCGTTCTGCAGCGCGGCCGCCGCAGTGGCGCCGTCGGCGATGATCTGCCACTCGACCCTGTCGAAATGGGCGACTTTGCCGCCGGCTGTCAGGCTCGGGGCACCGGGAGCGGGCGCGTACCCCGCGTGCCGCTCGTAGACCATCAAGCTGCCCGAGTTGAACTCGTCCGCCTTCCAGCGGAACGGCCCGGAACCGGTGGCGTCGGTGATCTGCTTGAACGGATCGGTCTGCGCGATCCGCTCCGGCATGATGAAGGCGGGTTGGCTGACGCTCGCCAGTGCGTTCGGCAGCAGCGGGAACGGCGCCTTCAGCCGGAAGACGATGTTCGCGTCGCCATCGTGTCCGATCTCGTCCGTCGCGGCCATCAGCGTCTGGCCGAATCCGTTTCGCGCGGCCCAGCGCCTGATGCTGGCGACGCAATCCCGCGCGAGGACGGGGGTGCCGTCATGGAAGCGCAGCCCTCCGCGCAAGGCGATGGTCACCTTTCGCCCGTCCTGCTCGACCCGGTAGCCGGCCGCCATCTGGGGCTGGGGCTGCAGGTCGGCGTCGAGGCCGAACAGGGTATCGTAGACGATGTAGGCGTGATTGCGCGTCACGATCGCGGTGGTCCAGATCGGGTCAATGGACGTCACATTCGCCTGGGGCACCATGCGCAGCACCCGGGCATCCTGCGCCCGGCCGACGAGGGGCGCTGCCAGTGTCGAGGCACCTGCGGCGAGGAATGTGCGTCGCTTCATCGTGGCTCCCCGGCGAGACGCCCCAGCATAGCAACCGGCGGACCAACGCGGGACACGCCAAGGGCCCAGGGCACCGGATCGACGATGGTGTGAGACCATCCGTTCGGCTTCAGGACCATCAATGTCGTTTCGGATATCTCTGATGCTGATCAAGAGCGGACGGTCTGCCGCTCATCTGCACATTCTTTTCGACGCCTGCAGTCCACAGTTTACCGTAAAGGCACGGGCACACGCCTTCACCGGTCAATGCGACACCAGCCAATCTGTCTCAAGCGATTCGGAACGCGCATCAAATCGCCTGCCTGGAGCTCAAGCGCCGAACCCTTCGAGCACCAGCTTGCCCTTCGCCCGCCCGCTCTCGATCAGCGCGTGAGCGCGAGCGAGGTTCGCGGCAGCGATCAGGCCGAACGACTCGGCGAGTGTTGTGCGGAGCCGCCCCGCGTCGATCAACTGGGACACCTCGGTGAGGATAGCGTGCTGGCGTTCCATATCGGCGGTCCGGAACAGCGAGCGGGTGAACATCAGCTCCCAATGCAGCGACAGGCTCTTGGGCTTGAGCGGCATCACGTCCAGCGTCGCGGGATCGTCGATCGGGCCGAGGCGTCCCTGCGGTGCGACGAGTTCGATGATCTCCGAGAGATGAGCAGCCGTGCCCGTCGTCGCGAACACGAAGCTCGGCGCGCCGAGACCCAACGCGGCTACCTCGTCGGCCAGAGGCTTTCGATGATCGACGACGTGGTGAGCCCCGAGATCCCGGCACCATTGCGCGGTCTCAGTGCGCGAGGCGGTGGCGATCACGGTGAGATCGGTAAGCTGCCGGGCGAGCTGGATCGCGATCGAGCCCACGCCACCTGCGCCGCCGACGATCAGGATCGCGGGCGCCGCGCCGGGCACGGGCCTCGCCACGTCGAGCCGGTCGAACAGCATCTCCCAAGCGGTCACGGCTGTCAGCGGCAGCGCCGCAGCGGCGGCGAAATCCAGGCTGGCGGGCTTGAGGCCGACAAGGCGTTCGTCGACACATTGCAGCGTCGCGTTGCTGCCCGGCCTGTCGAGGGCGCCGGCATAGAACACCGCATCGCCCGGCTTGAACAGATGCGCTTCGGGGCCGACGGAGATCACGGTCCCGGCGGCATCCCAGCCGAGGATTTTGGGCTCGCATCCCTGCTTGTAAGCGCCCTGTCGAACCTTGGTGTCGATCGGGTTCACCGAGACGGCATGCACCCGCACCAGCAGGTCGCGACCCGCGGGGACGGGATCGGGGAAGGTGGTGTCCACGAGCGCACCCGGCGCGTCGATCGATGAGCCATCAGTGTAAGTAACAGCACGCATGGTGTTCTCGGATGTTAAATTCTATAGTGGCCAGGGCGTAGAAGGATCTACCGGCTACTCTGAACAATTTTCGGGACGATATACAGTCGAACCGCATTGCAACGCCCGCGGGCTGCGTGCGCAGGAACGACCGGCGCCCCCGAGAGCCTTCACGACCCGAGCACTTTGAGGTCAGACGGAAACCGGAAGCGTGTTGGGCAGTGCGGGCACGCACGGGCGGACTGACGCTGACGAACAGCCGGTCGATGATGGCTTGCCGGATGGGCGGCAGGCGCGGCGATGGCGGCGGAGGTGGCGCGTTGTTGCGGCGGTAGCAGAGGGAGCATCCTGTCACGCAGCGGCGGCACGCGTCGGAGTGAGAGTGTCGAGCGTGAGCGGCCGGGCAGCGCGGTTCCGGCAGGAGGGTCGTTCCGCGCACGGTCAGGCTCCCATCGCGGCGCGGACCGCCGCCGGGCGGATGGGAAGGTCGCGGACGCGGGCCCCGACGGCGGCGAAGATCGCGTTCCCGATAGCCGGGGCGATGGAGACGACGCCGGGCTCGCCCAGGCCAACCGGCATGTGGTCGTTGCGCAGAAACTCGATGTCCATCTCGGGCACGTCGGTCATGCGCACCGGCGTGTAGGTGTCCAGGTTGAGGTCGCGGGGCAGGCCCTTCTCGTATTCCGTTCCCTCGAACAGGGCGAGCGATAGGCCCCAGAGCATGCTCCCTTCGACCTGGGCTAGCGCACCGTCCGGATGCGCCAGCGTGCCGGCATCGACGACGGACGTCAGCCTCTCGACCATGACGGTTCCGCTTTGTGTGTCGACGGCGACCTGCGCCACCGTGGCGATCCAGGTCGGCATCTCGCGTTCCTGCCCGGTGCCGAGCGCCAGACCCATGCCCTTTCCGGGGGGCAGCTTTCCCCGGCCGGACCACCCAGCCTTCTCCAGGACGCGCTCCATGACGGTCCGGAGGCGCTTGGCCCCACCGACGGCGTGGGGAGCCGCGCCGCCGTTGCGGCCCTTCGCGCCAAGGAGCGCGAGCCGGTACTCGGCGGGATCGCGACCGAGCTTGTGGGCAAGCTCGTCGATATGCGTCTCGACCGCCCACGTGGTGTAGCCGGGCGCCACGGAGCGCAGGTAGCCGGGCAGCAGCGTCGTGTGGACGAGATCGTTGCGAATCGCGCAGATCCGCTGACTCGCCGAGTCGTACCAGTGATCCGCACCGCTGATCGCGAACTGATCGACCGATCCGTTGCCGTCCTGGCTCGGCGTCAGGAACTCCGGAGAAATCGAGGCGGTCGGCCAGCCCGCCGCGCACCTGTGGTCGTAGGCGAGGAGCGCACCCGTGCCGTCGGTCACCGAGCGAATCTTCTGCACGGTGGGCGAGCGCGGTTGATCGAACTTGGTGTCGTCGGACCGCGCGAAGATCAGCTTGAGCGGCCGGCCCATCGCCTTCGCGGCGAGCGCCGCCGGGACGATATGCTCGCAGTACAGCCGCCGGCCGAAGCCACCGCCGAGATAGGAGGTCTCGAAGACGAGGTCGGCCTGATCGATCCCGAGCGCCTTGGCCACGAGCGGCAGCGTGATCGACTGCCACTGGTTGCCGGCATGCACGCGCCACGTCTTCCCGTCCTGCCAAGCCAGGGCGTTCAGCGGTTCGAGGTGCATGTGCAGGACGGTATGCGTGCGGTAGGTGCCCTCGTAGACCTCATGGGCTTCGGCGATCCGGGTCAGGGGATCGCCGTCCTGGTAGAAGACACCGCCCGTGCTCGGGCTCTCGACGAGGCGCGCGCCCTCCGCGAGCATCTGTTCGTCACTCGCCGCGCCGCCCGCGGATTTGTACCGAACCTCGACGAGATCGGCCGCCTTGGCCGCGACGGGCCAGCTCTCCGCCACGGCGACGAGCCAGCCCTGACACGTCCGTGTTGGATCCTCGAGGACGACGGTCCGCAGGTAGCCGGGGACCTTGCGCGCGGCGGTGTCGTCCCAGCTGAGGATGCTGTTGCCGTAGCGCGTCGGCGGCAGGATGGGCCTGGCGAACACCATGCCGTCGATCTTCCGGTCGATGCCGTAGACGGCGGTGCCGTTGACCTTCGACGGGACGTCGCGCGCCACGGTGTCGTGGTTGAGAAGGCGCCGCTCCGAGGCGGGCTTGAGGGCGATGGAAGCGAGATCCGCCTCCGTGAACTGGCGAGTGACCTTCCCGGACGCGACGATGTCCGCGTAGCCGACCGAGCGCGAACCGTGCCGGATCTCGCTGTCGCGGGCGACGCACTCCTTCGCGGGGGCCCCGAGCATCCTTGCACCGGCGTCCAGCAGGGCGATGCGGCCGGCCGCCCCCGCGCGGCTCAGCTGGTCGAAGCTCTTGTGCACGGACCACGAGCCGCCCGTGATCATCATGCCCCAGCGCGGGTCCGTGTCGACGTGCACGACCTCGACGTGGTCCCAGTTCGCCTCAAGCTCCTCGGCGATGACGCGCGCGAGTGCGGTTCCGATGTGCTGGCCCATCTCCGCCCGGGTGACGTGAACCAGGATGCGCCCGTCCCCGCCGATCTCGTACCAGAGCGTCGGGCTGTAGCCCCCGGACGAGACGCCGCCGAACAAGGGACCGGCTTTCGCGCGCGCGGGGAGGAAACCGGTCGCGACGGCCGCGCTTCCCAAGGACGCGAGGAACCACCGCCGGGTGCCGTCGACCCCGCTCATTTCCGCCCCCCGTTCTGGGCCCGAGCGGCCAGCTTGATCGCCTTCCGGATCCGCACGTACGCCATGCAGCGGCACAGGTTCGCGGCCATGCCGTTCCTGATGTCGTCGTCGGACGGATCGGGGTTCTCGCTGAGGAGGGCCGCGGCCTGCATGAGCTGGCCCGACTGGCAATAGCCGCATTGCGGGGCCTGGACCTCGATCCAGGCGGCCTGGAGGGGGTGAAGCTTGCGACCGTCGCCCGCCGTCGCGGCCAGGCCCTCGACCGTCGTGACGGCCGAGCCGGCGACGCTCGCCAGCGGGGTGACGCAGGAACGCTGCGCCTGGCCGTCGACGTGGACGGTGCAGGCCCCGCACTGGGCCACGCCGCATCCGAACTTGGTGCCCGTCAGGCTCAGCTGGTCCCGCAGGATCCAGAGAAGCGGTGTATCGCCGGGCGCGTCGACTTGGACTTCGACCGTGTTGACCGAGAACGCAATCACCTTGGGTCTCCAACAGTGGGGCGATGACCCGCCAGAGACATGCGGCGAAGCATCTCGAACTGTTCAAGCGTCACTACAATCAACGCCAAGCCGCAATTCTGCCCCTTCCCGCCAAGTCGTCCTCGGGACATGATGTGGATGCTCCGTGGGCTTGCCAGACGTCAGCCCGGTTCACTTCCTCGGTCGAGTCAGCGAGAGCGCGCTGGATTAGCGGAGAGCGCGCGTCGCAGCCCTGACGCTCATCAGTTTGACTTCATGATCGACGATGCGTGCGGTGCGTCACGCTTTAATGGGTCGATTGGTTCAGCACCCGGGGGCTTCTCGAACGCATCAGCCAAATCACATCCGGCGGGGCCGAAGCGCGCTACTATGCCCAGGCTGCGGGTCACAGACAGAAGACAGCATGATCAAGATCATTCTCGCTACGGCTCTGATTGCAGCTCCGGCAATCCCTGCCTTCGCTCAGGCTGTCATTGAGACGCCCAACAGCACCACCGTCATCGGTCCGCCTGTCGCCCCCGGTGTCGTCACCCGTCAGCCTGGCTCGACCGGCGATGCGCCTGCAGCCACCAACTCGCCGATGCGCCGCGCCGCCGACGGTTGACCTGACCGGCTGGCATTGGTCCGGGCTGATTGGGAGGATCATTCCGGACCAGAGGAGTCGGGGATGAATCGAGACGCCGCTGCCGCCGGCCACCGGCGAGGCCACCGCCGTGGTGGTGTCGCGCGCCTGGAGCGAACTCCTGCTGTGGTAGCCGGCATAGGCCGAGACGCCGTCGTCGTTGGCGGAGCCGCCGACCCCGACGCCCGAGACGCTGTGGGCGTAGGTCAGCACCGTCCGGTCGAAGCCCGGCGCGATGGTGAGGTCGCGCCCGGCCGCCAGCGTCGCCTGCTGGCCGGCCACGATCGCTGAGCCGGCCACATTGATGTCCTGCCCGGCGATCACCGTGGCGTTGCCGCCGGCCACCAGGGTGGAGGGGGCGTTGGTGATCTGCGTCACCGAGCCGGTGGTGCGCTTGGTCTGGTAGAGGTCGACCCCGTCGCTGGTGCCGAACAGGCCGAAGCCGGAGCTGCGCCGGGCGACGATGGTCTGCTGCGCGTCCTGCCCGGCCAGCACCGAGACGGAGCCGGCGGCGAACACGCCGAGGTCGCCGCCGGCCACGAGGTTGCTGGCCGTCACGGTGATGTCGCTGCCCGAGACGATGGCGAGGTCGCCGCCGGCCGCGACCACGGACGCGACGTTGGTCTGGCTGGTCTGGCTGACCAGGGTGCGCGCGGACGAGAACAGCCCATCGCGGCGCGCGAACGCCGTGGTCGAGACGGTGTCGAGCACCGACGCGATGGTCACCGGCCCGCGCGCGGCCAGGAACGCGTCGCCGCCGGCCGTGACGGTGGAGCCGAGCACCGAGAGCGCGCCGCCGGCGAGCATCGTGAGGTCGCCGCCGGCCGCCACCAGGGCGCCGTGGTTGGTGGTGGTGTCGGTGGCGACCAGATGGTTGCGGTCGCCGACCAGGCTGTGGCTGGTGACGGCTTGAGCGGCGATCAGGATGGTGCCGCCCGCGCTCAAGGTCAGGTCGTCGCGGGCCGTCAGCGCGCCGCCGCGGTTGACCAGGTCGGCGCGGGTGAAGATCGCGAGGTCGCCGGCGCCGACGGTGCCGCCGGATTGCAGGGCGGTCTGGCCGAGCGCGCCGGTGGTGATTGCGGCGACCCGGCGCTCGTTGAGGAAGCTGCCGGCGTCGATGACCATCGTGCCGGAGGCGAGCAGCGATCCGGTGTTGGTGACTTGGTCGCCCGCGAGGAAGACGTCGTCGCCCTGGATGACGCCGCCGGCCTGGTGGGTCCACTCGGCGAGCCGGCCCGGGGGCAGGATCAGCTGGGGGGTCAGGGTCTGCTGGCCGTCGATGGTGCGCTGCTCGTACCAGAGCATCGGCCGGGTCAGGCCGGCCTTCTGCGCGTCGGTCAGGCTGTCGCCGAGGTGGATGTCGGGGTTGGCCTGCAGGAACTCGACGGTGCCCTGGTGCAGCGCCTCCTGCTGGGCGCGGGGGGTGCGGTAGCGCTGGTCGAGGAGGGTGCTACCGGTCTGGTCGAGCAGCGCCTGCCGGCTCAGCCGCCGCTCCAGCACCGGATCGGCGAACACCGACACGCCCGGCGGCAGCGCGCTGCCCACTTGGCCGAGGATCCGCGCCGGGCCGCTCTCGCCCGCCTCGTCTGCGAACGGGGAGACGTGGCGGTAGGTGGTGCCGCCGACCTGCGTGGCGTTGGGCGCGTCGAAACCGGCGAGGGTGGAATTCACGCGGCCACCGCGCAGCGTCCCGTTCGCCACGCCGGGACCGCCGATGCCGTCCTCGCGCAATCCGTAGTGGGTGTGCCGCAGGGACCTGCCCTCAGCTCGGCCGCTGCCGATCCCGTAGCCGCCCAGCGGCCCGCCGCCACTGCCCTGGCCGAGCGCAAACGCGGCCCCTTGGTCGAAGCGCTCGTAAGCGACACCATAGCCATCGACGCTGCGCCTTAGGCTCCGGCCGCCGACGCCGCCCGCGTCGACACCACCGCCCTTGATGGTGCCGCTGCTGGCATTGCTGCCGAAGCCCTGGCCCGAGAGGCCTCCGCTTCCCGTGGCGGTGGCGTCGCGGTTGTCGTTGCCGGGGTCGAGATTGCTGCCGTCGGCATAGCCGGCCAGATCGATCGTGCTGTTCGGCAGGCGCGATGGCGGCGTCGTGATGATCGCGCTGGTGATGCCGTTGACGATGATGTTGGCCTGGATCGAGACCGTGGGGCCCTTGATCGTGCCGGTGTTGGTCAGGCGACCGCCCGTGGTGTAGACGCCGCGCCCCCCTTGGAGCAGCGCGGGGGTCTCCTTCGTGGTGTCCTCCTCCCAGCCCTCCACGATCGGCGGCAGAAGATTGGCGCCGACCTTCGCCTCGAAGGTCTTGAAGTACACGCCGGTCTTGCGGCTCAGGTTGTCGATCGTACCCGCCTTGAGCACGAGGTAGCGGCCGGCTTCCAGGATCGAGGCGTCGTTGACGATCGCGCCGGCCTCGATGGACAGGTCGCCACCGGCCGTGATCTCCGCGGCACCGGAGGTTTCGGCATACTCATCGAGCTGGTCGACGAACTTGTGGTGTCGTCGCCAGAAATGGGCGCTGGGGGCTCGAGGTCCCACATCCGTGACGCTCTGAGCGGTCCTGGCATTGGTCAGGGTGCCGCCGATCTTGATGCCGAGCGAACCGTCGGCCTCGATGGCAGCAGCGGTGTTGGTGAGGTTGCCCGCAGCCTGAATCCAGCCGTCGCCCTTCGTGTAGATCCAGCCGCTCCCGCTGACGGTGACGTGCCGGCCGGAAGCCAGCGACAGGTCGTCGGACGCTGCGATCGTCCCGTAGACCGTGACGTCACCAGACATCGCCAGAGCGAGCCTGCCCTTGACGACGAGCTTCTGGTTGGCGGCGATAGTCAGATCCTGACCGGTCATCGTCAGGCCGAGATCGCCCCCGAACACGAACTTGCCCTTGTCGACATCGTTGATGCCGAACAGGTCGAGGTTCGAGGTTCCGGCGCGGACCGAGGCGACTTCGCTGCCGCTGATCAGGGCGTTGGGCCCGTTTCCGAGCGCGCCGCCAATGTTGAGGACCAGGACCCGCGCCGAGAGCGTCGCGATCTGATCCGCTGATCCCGTGTTCGACAGGCTTGCGGCCTGGAGGATCAGCGTGTCGCCGGCGGAGATCGTGCCGGCGTTGCCGGCATCGCCCGACACGGCGAGGCTGACAAGATTGGCCTCGATCCGTCCGCCAGCGCCATTCGCGAGGGTGCCGGCGGACGCCGCGAGCGTCCCGCTCGCCGTCATGCGTCCCTGATTGACGAGCCCCTGCCCGATCTGCAGGGCAAGGTCCTGGGCCTTGATCTCACCCTCGTTCGTGAGTCCCCCGCCGATCCGGGCGCCGAGGAAATTCTTCGCCTTGAGCGTGCCGGCATTGTGCGCATCACCGGTGACCGCGAGGTTCGTGGCGTCCCCGGCGATGCGGCCGGTCCCGCGGTTCTCAAGCGATCCGGCTTTGACGTCGACCAGACCCGCAGCCGAGATCTCGCCGGAATTCGCCAAAGTATTGTCGATGCCGAGCTTGAGGTTGCGGGCGCTCAGCACGCCGCTCGCCCCGCCCTCATAGCTGCCGGCCTTGACGGCCGCGTCGCCGCTGACGCTCAGGCGACCGCTGTTGCTGAGGAGACCGCCGAACTGGAAGCTCCCTGTTCCGTTGGTCAGGATGGCACCGCTGTTGGCAAGGTTGCCGGCGGTGAATGCGAGGTCGCCGGTGGACTCGATACGGCCTTGATTGGCAGCCGCGCCCGTCAGGGCGAGGCGGACCGTGGCCCCGGAGATATGTCCATCCGCGCCGTTGCCGAAGTCGCCCGCTTCGACGTCGAGGCTGTTGGCGGCGACGAGCTGGCCGAGGTTGAACAGATGGCCGGAGCCGAGGCGCACGACCACGTCGGTGCCACCCATCCGGGCATCGGAATTAGGCGTCTCATAGCCCCCGGCGGTGAAGGCGAGGTGGTTCTTGGCGATGATGTTTCCGCTGGAAGAGACAACGCCGCCGGCGGTGAGGCTGAGGTCACCGCCCTGGGCGATGAGACTGCCGGCATTGTCGACTTGGCCGCCGACCACGATCGAAAGATCGGTGATCGCACCGATCACACCCGAGTTGGCGAAATCGCCCCCGACCTGCAACGTCGGTGAGGGACCTAGAATGCGTCCGCTGTTCTCGAAGGAGCCCGAGGTCCGGAAGCTTTCCAAGCGGTTGCTGAGGATCGAACCCGAGTTGGCGAGACTTCCGGCGGAGAAGGCGAGGTCGCCGGTGGACTCGATGCGGCCCTCGTTGGCGGCCGCGCCGGTGAGAGCAAGGCGGACCGTGGCGCCGGAGACGCGCCCGTCAGGCCCGTTGCCGAAGTCGCCGCCCTCGGCGTCGAGGCTGTTGGCGGCGACGAGCAGGCCGAGGTTGAACAGATGGCCGGAACCGAGGCGCACGACCACGTCGGTTCCGCCCAACCGGGCGGTGGCGGCAGGCGTCTCGTAGCCGCCGGCCGCGAGGGTCAGCCGGTTCTTGGCGATGATGTCGCCGCTGGAGGACACG
>NZ_JAKSXX010000054.1 GCF_022829385.1 Methylobacterium sp. J-070
ACTTCATCGAAGAGGTCTATAACACCCGCCGCCTGCACTCCGCGCTCGGTTATCTGAGCCCCGTGCAGTTCGAGGAGCAGCACGCCCGGCAGACGGTCAAAACCGCCGCCTGATCGTGCCCACCATCAGGGGCCCACTCCATCCCGTGAGCACGCGCAGCCGCTGCCATCTCGGCAGTCACTCCGCCGCTCGCCAACTCGAGCCCATGCCCGCGCAGCACGGCCAGACCTACGATCCGCGGGAGGAGCCGGCCGTCTAGCCGACCTGAGAACGCTCACTCGCGGGCTGAAGCGACCTTCGCAACCGAAGTGTAGCCCGCTGCCCGCAGCACAACCTCGGATACGGCGCGCCCGAGCAGATCATAGCCACGATCAGCCATATGCAGACCATCAGCAGCGAACAGCTGCTCACGGATCAGTTTCCCCTCCGAGATCCACGCCTGCATCATCTCCGAACGACGGATCACGGGGACATCGAGCTCAGCTCCGATCTCGCGCACCGCGTCACGGAAACGGTATGCACCCGGCGTCGCATCGAGTTTCGGGCACCACTGTGGCTCCAACAAGACCACGTCGATACCTGCGTCACGGATCTGGCGGACCGCCGCGATCGTGGCCGTCCGGAAATGATCGAGCGACACCCCACGCAGCGGATCGTTACTGCCTGTCTGCCAGATGACGAGATCGGGGTGTGGTGCGATCACATCGCGGTCGAGGCGAGCGAGCATCTCGTCGACAGCCTCACCGCCGATGCCGCGGTTGGCCACCATGATGCGATCTGCACTCTCGGGCAGGGCCTGCTTCAACGCAGCTTGGAGCCGGGCCGGATAGGCGGCCGACGGTGTGCTGGCACCGATCCCCTCCGTCGAGGACGAGCCAAAGGCTACGATCCGCAGGGGGCCGCCTGTCGCGAGGCTGTGCGCGACGTGTGGGAGATCTAGACTGTCGGTGGGAATGAAGCCGTCGACCACGTGTCGCACGCTTGTGGGCAGAAGGTCGTTGTAGGCAAGCACGGCCGTCGAGGGGAGACTCAGGCCGAGGAGCAAGGCCATGCCGCCCAAGGCGCGGCGCCAGCTTCCGGCAGGAGTGGGTAGAACCTCCAACCGATCATCGCTGAGGCGGCGCGGCATCTTCTCTGCTCCCCGAAGGCGTACCGACAGGCCAAAGCTCAGGCACGCGGCGTCGGCTGCGCACGTGCTGAAGTACGAGGTCCGAAGCGGCAGGCGTGCTCTCAGCGCACAATCTGAGACGCTACGTGGTCACCGTGGAAAAGGCATGCTTTCGCACAGGGGGCCTGCTCGGCCCCGGCCGCTGGGAGCGGCTACTTTCGACGACGTTGTCGAATCACTGCGTGAATAGGATTTTGAATACAGAAAACTGTGTCGCAACGCAACGAAAAAACGATCACACGCGTGTGCCGGGATTTAAAATCGAATTGCTAGGCTTGTCGCACCTGAAGCTATGCTGTCACCGCTCTCGAAATGAGACTGGCGCGGAACAGTGCGCAAGTGCATTAGACCGCCGCGCCGTGTCAGTCGCGTATCGGGCGCCAACTCCATGATGACCGTCGGGACGCTGAGGAAGACCCGGCCGTCTGTGGTCAGCTTGGCTTTCCAGGCCGCACCTTCTGCCAGCCTGCCGTCTACTTGGCGGATGAACGGATTCCACCGCTGGTACGACGCCAAGTCGACGAGGACCGCCCACACCTCATCGGCGCCCCCTGGGATCGAAAGCTGGGTGGTGATCTGCTTGGCGGCTTCTAACCGATCCTCTGCACGAAAGGACTGACCATGCCCCGCAAGCCTGACCCTGCCCGCATGCCCCACCCCGGCCGCACCTCGGCCGAACGCCGCGCCCTCGACCGGGTCGCGGATTCAGATCGAACCCACGTTCGGATACCGATCCTCCGCTGTGCCAGGGCCGACCTGCTGTCAGGGCCCACTGGAAGCGCTCGGCCATGAACCGCCTCGCGCAGATCGCCCTCGCCCGTCAGATCGCCCAGGCCGAGCAAGCCATCCTGCGCCTTCTGGGCGGCCTCGAGACCGGTGTGGCGACCGGGCGGATCGCCGAGACCCACAAATCGGCCATCCGCCGGCATGGACGGGTGATCTTGGACGCTGGCGGTCGGGACGCCCTTGCGGCCGTGGCGGACCGGATCAGCGACGTTCCCGGTCTCGAGGCCGACCGTAGGGCCCTGCTCGCGAAGCTGTGGTCCGATCTCGGAAAGGCGCCCGAATGACCGGCTCAGCCCATAACATCTGCTGCAACGAGCTGACAGCAGCGCTCACGCCGCGCTGAATGAGGTCGCGGTCCCGCCGACGTCATCGGCCGCGCCGCAGTCCAGGCGCTAAATGTGGCTGAGGCCGCTTAGGCCGCAGCGCCGGAGGCGTGTTGGATGTGACCTGACCGGCTACGCGGCCGAGGCGCGTATCCTGCCGGTGCTCGGCGCGCTCGAATTGACGGCGCTGACGACGAAACGCATTCGCGACTGGCACCATGACCTCGCTGAGGCGCCGAAGCTGCGGCGGACCGCGTCTGGGGTAGAAACACGACGTCTGGCCGCCGTCGACGCGACGGACCCTGAGGCTGTGCGGGCGCGGCGCGCGACGGCCAACCGAGTGCTGACGATCCTGAAGGCCGCGCTCAACCATGCATTTCAAGAGGGCAAGACCAGCTCGGACGAGGCGTGGCGCCGGGTGAAGCCGTATCGCGAAGCTGATGCCGCCTTGAGCACAGCAAACGGCAGGCCTGTGGCCGACCCCCATTCAAGAAAATCGTTGTGACGTCGGCTGTGCCCGCTCGGCGAGCGAATGCCGCAGGCACCACGCGAGCGAACCCCTGCGAACGTCTCCGAACGCCGACAACTTTTCCGTATATTTTCCGTACAACCGACCACTTGCGAACCAGAAATCAAGGTAAGTGCTTGAATTTACTGGCGCGCCCTACGGGAATCGAACCCGTGTTTTCGCCGTGAAAGGGCGCAGCCATTCGTCCAGGAACGTCCAACCGCGTCCAGCTAACCCATTAATAGATCGAGGTTTAAGCTCAAACCGGCGTTTGGCCCGTCCAACTTTGTGTGGCATGGTCCGAGCACATCCACGGGACACTGGCGGGACACCATGGCTCGCAATACACGCTCATCGAAGCTTGAAACCCGCACCAGTCGCCTGCGCCTGCCGCTGGCTAAAAAGCCCGTCTTCACCCGCGTCGCGCCCGGTGTGTCGCTCGGCTACCGCCGCAACGAGACTGCCGGGACCTGGGTGCTGCGGGTTGCTGACGGGAAGGGCAGTTCTTGGACCAAGCGGATCGGTCAGGCCGACGACTTCGAGGAGAGCAATGGCCGAAGCGTGCTCACTTTTTGGGAGGCGCAGCAGCGGGCGAAGGCGACAGCGGGTGGCGAGAAAGGGCAGGGGGCTCAGAAGGCGCCGCTCACCGTCGAGGTTGCTGCTCGGGCCTACCTTGCCGGGCTTGAGGCCCGAAACCAACGTACAGCTTACGACGCCCGCCGCCGCTTGGAACGCCTCTTTCTGCCTCGCTTCGGCTCGAACCGCATTGAAGATCTAACGCGCCGCCAGCTTGAGGCTTGGCGCGATGGCTTGGTGCGGGCCGGCGGCGATGCCGAGCAGCGTCGCCGCAGCCAGGACACTGCCAACAGGGTGTTCAGCATCGTCAAGGCGACGCTCAACCACGCGGTGGGCGATTCAGCAAATGGTCTATCGGACGACAGCGCTTGGCGGCTGGTGCGCCCGTTCCAGCGGGTCGGCCGGGCACGCGAGATTCACTTCACGCCCGCTGAGGTGCTGCGCCTACTCGGCGGTTGCGAGGATGTCGGCTTCCGCGACCTGCTGACGGCAGGGTTCTTAACGGGCGCGCGCTACGGCGAGCTTGCCGCCTGCCAAGTCTGCCACTTCGATGCGGAGGACGAAACTCTAAACGTGCCACGTGGTAAGACGGGCGCTCGCATCGTCATCCTGCAGCCCGAAGCGACGGCGTTCTTCTCACGGCTGGTCAGCGGGCGCGAGAAGGATGCGCCACTGCTGCCGCGTCCCGACGGGGGCGCATGGGGCGCAAGCCACCAAGTACGACCGATGAAGCGGGCGCTGCTGAGCGCGAAGCTGGACCCATCAGGTACGTTCTACGCTCTGAGGCACTCCTACATCTCTCGCGCCATTGAGGCGGGCGTGCCGCTGAACGTGGTGGCGGAGAATTGTGGGACAAGCGTTCGCATGATCGAAACGACTTACGCCAAGGTGCTGGCCGCAAAGCGGCGAGAATTCATTGCGAACGGTGCGCCGCGGTTGTTTGCTGCCGAAGCGCACACGTGACATCAGAAGCACGGAGTTCGAATTCTCCGTCACCGCCATTTGACGCGCTTAACGCATTGAAATAGAGTTTATTTTGGCCACTGCCCTCGAGGCCCCAACTTCGGCCTCAACACAGATGCTGGATCCGAGCGGACTACCGAAGACGCAGCACGGTGCGGCTGCGATCGTCGCCTTTGCCCTTCAGCAGCGTACCGGAGCTGCTCCGGTGAACACGGAGACGAATTGCCCAACTCACCACGCATGCTGCCTCGGCGAAGCCTAACGATGTAGAGGGGCCCGTTGTCTGGCGGGCAGTTGGTGATCTTGTGATCGTTGTGATCGCCTCTCGCGGCGCCGACTTGAACCAGTGACATGTTCGCGACCGTGGCCACGAGCAAAGCCGAGAATGAGTCGAGCTACTCGTTGAAGAAATCCTGATCCTACCGCTTGCTCGCTCGAGCTGATGATGCACCCTTAAAAAGAACCGCATTTCTTTATTCGGAAATTAGGGCAACCTCACACAGTGGGCGTACTCTAGCGATACGCAAAATGCCCTCTTTAGCGGCCGAGAGCGCGGGGCCTTATCCAATCGTTTTTCATCAAGTCCACCTGATGCTCCAGCTCGTGTCCTGTTGTAGCAGCTGAAGACTTCCGCTTCCGGGCAGTTCGCTCGGAGGCCTCGAATGACCAAGTCTGAACCTAAGAAACAGGCCTTCGACAGTACTTGTTCTGAAATACCGATGCCTTATTTGAGTCAGCCAACAGCAGGACTTATGTCGAGCGTCATACTCTCATGATGCCCGATCTACAACGGCTCTCAAATTCTCCCAAGCAACGCGAACAAATCGATTGCAACATTGAGTTGAGGCGTGGAACAAGACTGGGCGGAACAGCCAAGCCTGCCAGAGAGCAGAAGCGATGCCGACCCGGTCGCGCAACGAAGGGCATCCGGTACGGGTGATGGGGACCGGATGTCGGAGCGTACATTCTACGAGTTCTTCGCAGGCGGCGGCATGGCGCGGGCCGGCCTAGATGATGTAACGGGCGCACTGCATCCCGGACCGCTTGAGGTTGGGTGGTCGTCCCTCAGAATGATGGTGTCCGAAGTCAACGGCGTCAGTTTGGGCCCGCGCCAAGCATCATCGAGGAACGACCATGAAGCAGTATGCCGGGATCGACGTGTCTCTGGAAGCCTCTTACGTTTGTATTGTTGATGCTGAGGGGAAGATCGTCCGCGAAGCGAAGGTGCTGAGTGAGCCGGACGCCCTGATCAGCTGGTTTGCCGGGCATCAGGTGGCGATGGAGCGGATCGGATTGGAAGCCGGGCCGCTGTCGCAGTGGCTCTACGCGTCCATGAGCAGGGCCGGCTTGGCGGTGGAGCTGCTGGAGACCCGCCACGTGCGCGCAGCCTTCAAGACCATGCCGGTGAAGACCGACAAGAAGGACGCCCGCGGTATCGCTCAGTTGATGCGGCTGGGCTGGTTCCGCCCGGTACACTGCAAGTCGGTCCCGGCGCAGGAGGTCCGGGCGATGCTGACGGCGCGCAAGCTGTTGCAGGGCAAGCTGCACGATATGGAGATGAGCCTGCGCGGGATCCTGCGGGGCTTCGGGCTGAAGGTCGGCGCCACCACGCCGAAGACCTATCCGGCCCGGATACGGACACTGGTCGACGGCCATCCCGCTTTGGAGGTGATCGCGACCGCGTTGCTGAAGGCACGAGAGGTGCTCGTTGAAGAACTGCAAGGCTTTGAGCGTCGGGTGCGGACCATGGCGCGCCAGGATGAGAGGGCGCATCGCTTGATGACCACACCCGGGGTGGGCGTCGTGGTGGCGCTGACCTTCGTGGCGGCGGTGGACGATCCGCAGCGGTTCCGCTCATCACGCGCCGTTGGACCCCACTTTGGCCTGACGCCCAAGAAGTACCAATCCGGCGAGACGGACTACACGGGGCGGATCTCCAAGGTCGGCGACGCTGGGGTGCGCACCGCCCTCTATGAGGCAGCCAATGTCATCCTGACGCGGCCGGTGAAGGGATCTGATCTGAAGACCTGGGCCTTGGGCGTCGCCAAGCGTGCGGGTCTGCGCAAAGCCAAGGTTGCCCTCGCACGCAAGCTCGCGGTCGTGCTCCACCGGATGCTGCGCGACCAGACCTCTTTCGTCACTCACAAAGCTGCGCCTCGGGCCGCCGCTTAGACCAGAGGGAGACGACACACTTTTCGGGCGGGCTCATCACCATCAGCTCCCCGATGCCGAGTCCCTTCGCCGGGACGATGGATCCGGTAAGGCCGTTCAGTGCACAGCAGCGCCGACGAGGTGACTGCGCGACCCTAGATAGGCCAACCGATCCTCAGCAGACATCATCAAGTAGCAGCCCCGCGCTGACTGCGGACAGAAGCAAGCCTCCGGCGGAGAGATGACGCTCAGAAGGGATTGACACCAATGCCCGTTACAGAAGTGCACTGACTCAGACGGATGGTTCAGGGGATCGGCTGACGGCTGCGATGATGTCGGTGGCGGGCTTGGTCCAGACGAAAGACTTGGCGCGCCGGTTGTGCTCGGCGATGTAGCGTTTGATGGCCGCCTGCAGGTCGACGACGCCGGTGAAGGAGCCTCGCCGCAGCCGACGACGGGTGAGCGCTGAGAAGAAGCCCTCGACCGCGTTGAGCCACGAGGCCGAGGTCGGGGTGAAGTGGAACGTCCAGCGCGGGTGCCGGGCGAGCCAGGCCCGCACCTTCGGATGTTTGTGGGTCGCGACGTTGTCGAGGATGGCGTGGATCGCCTTGCCGGGCGGGACGGCGGCCTCGACGGCGTTGAGGAACCGGATGAACTCACCGTTCCGGTGGCGCTGCATGCAGCGGCCGAGCACTGTACCCGCCAGGATGTCGAGGGCGGCAAACAGCGTCGTGGTGCCGTGACGGGTATAGTCGTGGGTCTGGGCGGCGGGATGGCCGGGGGCGAGCGGCCGGTCGGGGCGGGTCCGCTCAGGGCCTGGATCTGGCTCTCCTCATCCTGAGCTTGTCGAAGGATCGTCGATGGACAGCACCACCGCGTGGGCGGGCGGATCCATATAGAGGCCGACGACATCCTCGACCTTGGCGGCGAAGGCAGGATCGCGCGAGCGCTTGAACGTGCGCAGCCGGTGCGGCTGGAGGCGGTGCGCGTCCCAGATCCGCTGCACGGCCCGCAACGAGATCCCGACCGCACGGGCCACGGCCCGGCCGGTCCAGTGCGTGACCTCGCCCGGCGGCTCCGAGCAGGTCAGCGCCAGCACCTCGGCCACTGTCTCGGTCGAATGGGGCGGCGTGCCGGGCGGACGCGTCTTGTCGCGCAGCAGACCTTCGACACCCGCTTCGGCGTAGCGCCGCTGCCAGCGCCACACGGCCGGGCGGCTGACGCCCGCCCGCCGGGCGACGTCCTGGACACTCAGGCGCTCGGCTGAGAACAGGATGATGCGGGCGCGCTGGATATGCTTGAGCGGACGGGAGCGATCACTGGCGATCGCAGCCAACCGCTCCACGTCGGTCGGATGAAGGAGCACGCATACCGTCTGAGCCATGGCCCAGACTCGCACGCCTCACCTCATTCGTGAATCCTTCGTCCGCGTCACTGCACTAGCAGGCTGTTGAAGAACTTGGCCAGCGGCGAGCGCTGAAGGGTATGTCGTCGCCGGCGTGGAAGCCGATTTCGCCCCGAAGCGAGCCGTCGGCCTGGATCTCGGCCCATCCGGAGCCGCGGGCCTCGTCCATCTCGTCGTTCCCGTTCCAGTCGAACTTGACGGCAGCGTGGTCACCACCACCGGCGAAGGCCCCGGTGACGCATCCGAAGGCGAACTCGCCGCCGGTGGCCTCGAAGAGGATGTAGGCCGGCTCGACCATGTCGGCATAGTCGTCCGCGTAGCCGGGCAGCTCGACGATCCGCCACTTGCCCAGGACGCTCACGCCAGAGCTCCGAGCAGCTTGGGCAGGCGAACCAGGTTGTAGGCCGCCGCGGTGAAGGCGAAGGCCCATCCGACCTTGTCGCGGCCCCTGAAGCGGGTTTTACGCTGGCCACCCACCGTCTTGATCCAGCCAAAGCCCTCCTCGATGCGCTTGCGGATCTTCTGGCTCATGCCATAGCCGGCATGGCGGGTGGTTTGCCTATCGATGGACGAGCGGCGGCCGTTGGTGTTCTGGGCCACGTGCGCGCGCACATTCATCGACCTCAGCTCGTTGACGAAGTCCTCCGTGTCATAGGCCTTGTCAGCGCCCACTGAGATGGCCTTGGGCCGGTCCGCCTTCGGCTCAATCATCGCCAGCGCGGCAATGCGCTCGGCGTGGCCGTCCGCCGAGGTCAGGCAGGTGTCCACGATCAGGGCCGAGCGATTCTCCATCAGGGCATGGCCGATGAAGCAGAGCTTGGCCTCCATGCCCGGGCCCTTGCGGTAGAGCCTGGCTTCGGGGTCGGTGGTGCTCGCGTGCGTCTCGTTCGAACGCTTCTGACCCCTGAAGTCGACCTCGGCGTTACGTCCGCCGGCGGGTGGTGGAGCTTGGTCCCCGCTTTGGTCCTTGGGCTTGACGCTCTTCATCGAGGCCCAGGCCTCGATCAGCGTGCCGTCGACGCTGAAGTGGTCGCTGGACAGGAGCCGCTTCACCCGGGGCTGGGCGAGCACGGCTGCCAGGAACCTGGCGGCGATCTCGCCGGCCAGCAGCCGGTCCCGGTTCTTGCTGAAGCTCGAATGATCCCAGGCCGGATCGTCGACGCCCAGCCCCACGAACCAGCGGAACAATAGGTCGAACTCCAGCCGCTCCATCAACTGCCGCTCCGAGCGGATCGCGTAGAACGCCTGCAGGAGCATCGCCCGCAGCAGCATCTCAGGCTGGATCGACGGGCGACCCATCCGAGCCGCATAGAGCGCGGAGAAGTCCCCGCTCAGCGCTGCGAGCGCCACGTCCGTGAGCTGCCGGATCGTCCGCAGGGGATGGTCGGGCCGGACCCGAGCCTCCAAGTCCACATAGGAGAACAACGTCCCCGAACGCTGATCCGAACCCCGCATCCGCCTTCCCCAAACGCTTTCAGGAAAGAGTGAATCACGCCCAGCTCGGCCACGCCACGGACTTCTTCAACAGCCTGCTAGGGGCCAAGTGGCGCGGCCTGTTCGCGAATGATGTCGACCCAGTGAAGGCAGACGCCTACGAAGCCAATTGGGGTGTCTCCGATCTTCGCAAAGGCGACGTTGCGGACGTCTGCGCGGGCCATTTCCCCGGCCTCGCAGATCTCGCGTGGGCCGCCTTCCCTTGTCAGGACCTCTCGCTGACCGGCCACGGCCTTGGCCTCGGTAGCTGGGCCGTGGAGGGCAGCAATCGTTCCGGCACCTTCTGGTCCTTCGCACGGATCATGCGTAAACTCGTTCGGGAGAAGCGGGCACCAGGCACCAGTGACTCGATCACCATTCACTCGGCATCCCCAAGCCTGTCTACAACGTAACACTACATGGCGTCGCCCCGCTCGCCGGCGAAGGTCATCTATGACATTAATTTGGAGTATCGCCGCGCCTTGACCTTTTCAAGGTCTACGTTGAACAATATATTAGACTAGACGCTTTGGTTCAAAGCACGGTTTTCAGATCGGCGATAGCTCGATCGGCGGCAGCTTTCCTGTCAACGCCGAGCCGAACCGGGGTGCGATACGTGTCAGATACCGTTTTACAACGGACGAGCCCAAAAACAAGGAGATGACATGGCGCGATCGTTTTATCGGTATGAGAAAATCGACGATATAATCAACGCGAACAATGCGCTGTTTGACAGACAAGCGCGGAACGCAATCTTCGCCTCGTCTAGTGGCGGATACAGCGCGAAGGATAAAATAGACATAGACAAGTTTATAGATGATGCTACAGCCTATTTTATCAGTATGCAGTCCAACACGGAAGCAAGTGAATCATACCAAGACCTGATTGACGAAACGCTTCTGATTAAACGCTTCACCGCAATAGATAATGCTTCAGAAGAAAGCCATCAAAGAATCTCAAGATTTGTACAAGACATGTGGCATCTCTTAGGACTGTATGCAAGCATGAAGTCCGGCGATGTGCATCAAATCTGGATGGCAACACAATCTGAGAAAGAGAGAGTTCGCGAAGCGGCAGCGATAGCAGACGTTTCAAGGACGTATGCCGTATACGATTTTCCGAAATGGATGTCGATGGACATGTGGACTATCGTCGAGGCTGCAGCCCTATCAATGGGGATTGAGCCGCAGTTTGCAATAGATCTTCCTTCAAATTTCGACGAGACAACTGAAACTGACTTTCGAAAAGCCTTCGAGGCGCGCAAAGAAACCGTCGAACGCGCATTGCGCTCTAAAGCATTCAAAAACGACGTTATAGTACCTAAGGATTTTCAACGGTGGGCGCAGAAAAAAAGGCTTGGCTTTGATGTACCTACACTGGACACAAATTCAGATGAAATACACACCAATACCAAGCACAAGTTTTATAGGATTTTGCTAAGCGTCGCTTTTCGACGTTACGGTCTACGCCCCCAAGTCGGCATCAAATATAAAGTCATCGGCGAAGTTTCTCAGATTGAAGACGACTGTAAATTTTGTGGTTTTCCGGTCGATACCAAGACTATACAAAAATATCTCGATCAGGCACTGGAATGGGCGAAGATATCTCACAACGAGATAATTATCAAACTTTCAGACAGTAAGCAATAAGAGTATTATCTGACTGGGTTGATTAAATTTTATATTTCAATATTTTTTCTATAATTGATGTATGTGGATATTTAGCAATCACCCACGACGTTGCGCGGGTCGGATTTCGCTGATTCTCTCGCAAGATGGGCCGAAGCGATTTGGAGCGGCTGAGCCGCGAGGAGCTGATCGAGTTGGTGCTGCGGCTGCAGCGGCCAGAGAAGACCTCACGCACCTCGTCCAAACCACCTGCCACGGATCGCAAGGAACAGCGGGAGCACTCCAAGCCCGGCGGCGCCAAGCCCGGTCACGAGGGTCACAGCCGGGTGCTGAGCGCCGATCCCAATACGATCGTCGAGCATCGTCCTGAGGCGTGCGCGAGGTGCGGCGGCGTCTTGCCTGGGGACCTGTGCGCTGGGATCGTCAGCGCCTCTGAGCGGATCGAGCTGCCCGCGGTAGCGCCAATCGTGACGCAGCACCGCAGGCTCTCGGTCCGTTGCCCGAGCTGCGGGACGCGCGTGATCGCGCCAGTGCCCAAGGCAGCGCGGGGCACACCCTTTGGGCCGCGGCTGCATGCGGTGGCGACGTACCTGAAGACCCTTCAGACGCTCTCGTACGAGCGGCTGCAGGCGGCGCTCTCCGATCTGTTCGGCCTCACGCTCAGCCAGGGCGGGTTGATGAACTTGCTCCGCCGTGCCCAAGGCTGCTTCCATCCCGGCCGTGACGCGGCCATCGCGATGCTGCGCAAGGCTGAGGTCGTCGCCTGCGACGAGACCGGCGTGCGCATCGAGGGCTCGAACGCCTATCACTGGCTGTTCCACTCCTCACAAACCGTGGTGCACACGGCTTCGCCGACGCGAAGCGCCGTCGTGGTGCGGGAGATGATGGACGGGCATCAGCCCGCGGTGTGGATCTCGGATCGCTACACGGCCCAGCAGGGCCATGCGAGTGAGCACCAGACCTGCCTGGCGCATCTGGCGCGCGACGTCGCCTACGTCGTCGAGGTCAGCGACGATCCCGTACCCTGGCGCCTGCAACTCTGGCTGGGAAGCGTCTTCGCCATGGCCGAACGCCTTACGGATCTCGCCGCCTCGACGCTCTGTCAACGCCGCTCTAAACATCCCCAAAAGCGCCGGAGTAAAACTCCTCAGTTCCGCCGTTCAGGCCACCTGGGCGGCGTAGCCGTTTTTCGGCGGCCGTCCGCGCCGACGAGGCGGCGGCTGCAGTGGGGCGGCGATG
>NZ_JAKSXX010000099.1 GCF_022829385.1 Methylobacterium sp. J-070
ACTGGCAACGTGCAGCCTGAACGTAGAAGGGCCTCGATCGGGCCCCTTCTTCGTTCGCCGCCGATCGTAAGGGTCAGGCCGGCGGGATCTCGCCCGTCTCGGCGTCGTGAGGATCGGCGGTGGCCTGGTTTTGCTCCGCCCTACACAGGTGCAACCTGAGCAGACAATGATCCGCGTCTCAGGCCATCGCGCGCGAACGGTGTGGGCTAGGACGCAACCGTCCATCGCGCCGGGCATGTTGAAATCGGTGAAGAGGAGCGCGGCGCCACCGTTGGCCTCTAGGTGCTGGATCGCGCCGTGTGCATGCTCGGCTTGCAGGACATCAAACCCCAGCGCGGACAGCATCTCAGCAGCAGCCACGCGGACAATCGCTTCATCGTCAGCAAGTACGGCGAGGGGGCGAGATCCTGACATGGATCGAAGAATGCGCCCACGCGAGGCACGTTTCAGCTTTGCAGCAGATTTTTTGGATGCAACGGCTGGCGAGGTGTCGGCATGGGGGGCACTTCCTCAGAGACTGACACGCCTTGCTGAGTGCGCCCGGCCGAAACAGTGTCAGCTACCACCAGCACGCGGGAGAACGCGTACCTTCTTCTCTGCACCAAAGCCAGCCGCTTAATCTCTGTCGTTTACCGGAATACGGAATGAGCTGCTCTTGCTCGATTGAGCTTGTATATGCACAATACGGGAAAAAATCAGTACAATCACCCTTATGACGACATGTGCTTTCTGACGCTTCGAATTCGTAATTATCTATCGATCCAGACATAAGTCGGAAATAGTGCGTGGCACGTTCGCAACTACCGCTAAGTATTTGCGCAGACCATAGGAACCAAGACCCGATACGCCGCCTTGGCTAAGCGCGACGCGCGTCGCGGGGTAGCCCCTTTCTCGGGTCTGTCCTTGCAGGAAGGAACACGCATGGCATCCCAGTTTGGGTCGGCCACCGAGAACGCAGATGAACAGCGCTTCCGACTTTTGGTACAGTCGGTCACCGACTACGCCATCTACATGCTCGATCCCAGCGGCATCGTGGCGAGTTGGAACCGAGGCGCAGAGCGCTTCAAGGGCTACACGGAAGCCGAGATCATCGGTCAGCACTTCTCGCGCTTCTACACCGAAGAGGATCGCCAAACTCAATTGCCGCGGCGCGCGCTCGCGACCGCTGTAAATGAGGGGCGGTTCGAGCAGGAAGGCTGGCGCGTCCGCAAGGACGGAACTCGGATGTGGGCGCACGTCGTCATCGATCCCATCCGTGACCCGTCCGGTACGCTCATCGGCTTCGCCAAGATCACGCGGGACATCACTGGGCAGAAAGTCGCACGCGAAGCGCTCCGCCAGAGCGAGGAGCGTTTCCGGCTGCTCGTGCAGGGGGTCACTGACTACGCCATCTTCATGCTCGATCCGGACGGCGTGGTGACGAACTGGAACGCGGGTGCGGCGCGGATCAAGGGCTACACCGAAGCCGAGATCGTCGGGCAGCACTTCTCGCGCTTCTACACCGAGGAAGACCAAGCAGCGGGCGTGCCTGCCAGGGCTCTGGAGACGGCAACGCGGGACGGCCGGTTCGAGGCCGAGGGCTGGCGGGTGCGCAAGGACGGCACGCGCTTCTGGGCCAGCGTGGTGATCGACGCGATCCGCGAAGACACCGGCCAACTGATCGGCCTTGCCAAGGTCACCCGCGACATCACAGAGCGTCGGAGTGGGCAGGAGGCCCTGGAGAAGGCGCGCGGCTCCTTGTTTCAGGCGCAGAAGATGGAGGCGCTGGGCGGCCTGAGTTCCGGGATCGCCCACGATTTCAACAACATCCTGACGGTCATCCTCGGCAACCTCGATCTCCTCCGTCGTGCGCCGGAGCAGCGTCGCGAGCGCCTGATCAACAACGCGGTCCATGCGGTGGAGCAGGGCCGCAAGCTGACCCAGCAGTTGCTCGCCTTCGGTCGTCGCCACCTGCACCAGCCCGAAGTTCTGGACCTGAATGGGCTGGTCCTCGGCATGGACGACATGCTCAAGCAGTCGCTGCGGGGGGACATCCGCGTGGAGTTCGATCTCGCGCAAGGGCTATGGCCCGTGGAGGTCGATCCGGCCCAGCTTCAGATCGCGTTGATCAACCTCGCGGTGAATGCGCGTGACGCCATGCCCAAAGGTGGCCAGTTCCGGATCAGAACGGAGAACGTCACCGCCCCCGGCAGCGACCTCGAACAGAGCGTCGCGATTGCGGTGAGTGACACCGGGTCCGGCATGCCGCCGGAGGTGGTCGCCCGCGCGTTCGAACCGTTCTTCACCACCAAAGAGGTCGGCAAGGGCACTGGGCTGGGGCTGCCGCAGGTCTACGCCTTCGCGCAGCAGTCGCGCGGTTCCGTGCGCATCACGAGCGAGGTTGGTCGCGGAACGACCTTCACGATCTCGCTGCCGCGCACGCATGCACAGATCGTGGAGAGGCAACGGGTGAGCCACGATCCCGACGCGTCTGCGCGGCCCCTGCGCGTTCTCGTGGTCGAGGACAACGCACAGGTGGCGGAGGTCGCGGCCTCGATCATGGCTGAGCGGGGCCACGCGGTCGTGAGCAGCGCCAGTGCCGCGGAAGCCCTAAACGTCCTGACCTCTGGGCAGCCGTTTGATGTGATCCTGTCGGACCTCGTGATGCCGGGGGAGATGAACGGGTTCGATCTGGCCCAGCATGTGCGCGACCGCTGGCCCACGCTGCCGGTGCTGCTGGCGACGGGCTACAGCGATCAGGCTGCCAGGGCGATCAAGGCAGGCTTCCCGCTGATCTCAAAGCCCTACGAACCGGCGGGGCTCCTGCTTGCCGTCGAGGGGGCAGCGGCGGCAGTCACCACTCCCAAGCAGCATAGCAATGTCGTCCGTCTACCTCGCATTGGGAAGTGATCGGAGGGCAGACTTGAGCCCCGGTTTCAGCCAGGGTCGGCGCACCTGCCTCAATACGGGCCTGCTTTACTTCTTCGGTCCCTTCTGAGGATGGTGGAACGGCCGAGACTACTTCTAGGTGGCGGCTAAGCCATTAACATCGACCGGCGCGACGGGCGCCGACAGGCGCTTTGTGTTTGCGGCAACATGCTCGCGGTAACGGGCGATTACGGTCTCGGGCGACCCGCCGAGCATCAGCGTCGTCATCGCCTCGCCAGCAGCGTGAACCTTCTCCACCACCATGGATTGGGCTTCCGCCAGCCCTTCGCTGCCGCCCCAGGCCAGACGAACTAAGCGCAACTCAATGACACGCTGCGCCTCGACGGCGAGCAGGAACGAGGAGAAGAAGGGATTGTACACGGCACACTCCAGACCGCTGTGGGCGCGGCAAAGCTTGAACACGCCACAACGGTGGAGAGATCCGGCACTCGGCCGCATGCCCGGTCTGCGTTCCAGCCCCCTTCTGCCTGACGAACTTGAAGCGGAGATAAGCATTGGACGATCACGGCGACGCTGATCCGATCAGACCGGATCTGAGCGTTCTCCTGGCGGCTGTCGAGGCGTCGGGCGAGGCCGTTCTCATCACATCGGCTGACCTGGGAGAGCCGGGCCCCCGCATCGAGTACGTCAATCCGGCCTTCACCCGCATGACGGGTTACGAGGTGCGAGAAGTCGTGGGTCGCTCGCCCCGCTTTCTTCAAGGCCCGAAGACCGAAGCCGCCGTGCTCGACCGCATGCGGGCAGCACTCGCCGCGGGCGAGCCGTTCCAGGGCGAGGCGGTGAACTACCGCAAGGACCGTTCGACCTATGTGGTCGAGTGGCTGATCACGCCGATACGCGATCCAGACGGCCGCATCACGCGCTGGATGTCGGTGCAGCGGGATGTCACCGCGCGGCATGCGGCCGAGGGGCGCCAGGACCTTCTGGTGAAGGAGCTACATCACCGCGTTCGGAATACCCTAGCCACCGTGCAGGCGGTGCTCAGCGCTAGCGCGCGTTCGGCGGGCGATCTGGCCGAGTTCCAGCGCACGTTCACCGCTCGGATCACCTCGCTGGCCAAAACCCACACCCTGCTCACCGAGGATCATGCTCAGGCGGTGCCGTTCGAGAGGCTGCTCCGCTCCGAACTTCAGCCCTACGATGACCCACGACCCTCGCGGGTCACGCTGCGTGGTCCGGCTGTCGTCCTGCCGTCCGAGCTTGCCGTGCCGATCGGAATGGCGATGCACGAACTCACCACCAACGCTGTTCGGCACGGTTCCCTCAAAGATCCAGATGGTCGCCTGGAGGTGATCTGGTCAGTGGAGGAGAGGCAGTCGGGTCGGGTGCTGCACTGGACCTGGAATGAGCACGACGGGCCGCCTGTAGCCCTGCCGACGCGCGAGGGGTTCGGCCAGCAACTGCTCAACGGTGTGCTCAGCTACCGGATCAAGGCAAAGGTCGAGATCGCGTTCGATCCAGACGGACTGCGGGTCAGCATCGACATTCCGTTGCCCAGCCAGGGTTAGACTTGATGACCTGATCTCTGACAGATCACCCCTGAGCCGCAGCTTCACCGGAGCAGACGCGCGGCATCTCGACCGTGAACCGCGAGCCACGTCCCGGCTCGGACTGCACCTGTACCGGATGGCCGAGCACGGCCGCCGTGCGCCGCACGATGGACAGGCCCAGACCCATGCCATCGCTGCCGGTATCAATCTGCGAGAACGCGTCGAAGATCCTCTCCTGCACCTCGGGTGCGAGCCCGATGCCGGTGTCGATTACGTCCAGGAACACGCTGCTCCCGCGTACCCGGCAGCCGACCAGCACGCTGCCTTGGCCCGTGTATTTGATGGCGTTTCCCACGAGGTTGCCGATGATGGTGGTCAGCATCACCGGATCGGAGCGCACTAGAGCGCGTGAGGATTGTACCCGCAACCGCAAGCCCTTGGCCTTGGCGTGATGGTGCCAGCGTGGAGATATCCGCGAGAGCACGTCCGCGATCGGGAACGCCGTCATGTTGGCGCTCGCCTCGCTTCGCGTGGACGCCTCGGCGAGTGCGCACAGATCGGCCAGGAGTTGGCCACACGCCTCTTGCGCCAATCCGAGAAGACGCGTGCTACGTCCGTCCGTCGCCTTCAGGCTCGGGCGCAACAGGTCCAGCACCATGCTGATCACCTGCAAGGGCTGGCGCAGGTCGTGTCCGGCGACCGCCATCAGACGGCTGCGGGCTTCGTCAGACCGCCGTGCAACTTCGAGGGCACGCACGAGCGCCTCCTCAGCCGCGCGCATGCCGGACTGGTCGCGCACGATCTTGAGGAGCCCATCCGGCACGCCGTCCGCATCTCGCAGCGGCGTCGTTACGCTGCTTGCCCAGAATTGCGAGCCATCGCCGCGAAGGTAGTAGAGCGTGCCTTCAGCCCGGCCGGTGCGCAGGACCTGCGCGGCTTCGCGAGCGGACACCAGGGTGGCACGATCCTCGGCAGTGAAGATCACGTCGGCGGATTGACCGAGTGCTGCCTCAGCGCTCAGACCGAACAGCCGCTCCGCGCCCGCGTTCCAGCCGCGCACGCGGCGGTCGAGGTCCATCTCGATGATGGCGTGCTCGACGGCACCGTCCATGATCTGCCGAAGCCGCGCGGCATCGCGGGCATCCGCACTCGCATCGTAGCAGTCCGACGTATCCACACCCGTTCCTAGGGCCCGATGCCGTCACGCGGCGTGCCGGGTTCTATCGTGTGAGCGAATGATCCGTGGCGAGACTAGCGAATAGCTACGCTCTTCGGCTTTGATCCATGTGTGCCGGTACTGCCGGACGTAAAAGCGATTATGTCCCATCCGTGCCAGAGGAGGCGACCGGGTTCGTAGCACCTTGGCGCAACACCTCTTCAAGCTTGGCGGCGATCTGCGGCAGCGTGAACGGCTTGCCGATCAGGTGCGTGCCCGCGTCGAGCGCACCGTTATGGACGATCGCGTTGCGCGTGTATCCAGTCATGTAGACGACTTTCAGATCAGGGCGCAGCTTGAGCGCCGCATCTGCCACCCTGCGTCCGCCCATCTCCGGCATGACCACGTCGGTGAGCAGAAGCGCGATCTCCGGGTGTGCAGCCAGCAGCCGCAGGGCAGCCGCGCCACCATCCGCTTCGAGCACCCGGTAGCCGATCTCGCGTAGCGCCTCGCCTGCGAACTGACGCACGCCCTCCTCATCTTCGGCGATGAGGATCGTCGTCTTGCCATCGACCCACGCGAGCAGCGCCGGTCGCGCTTCGATAATTTCATCGACACCTGTGTAGCGCGGCAGGTATAGCTTGACCGTTGTGCCGTGCCCTTCCTCCGAGTAGAGGGCGACGTGTCCTCCCGATTGCTTAGTGAAGCCATAAACCATCGACAGGCCGAGGCCGGTGCCCTTGCCCTGCTCCTTGGTCGTGAAGAACGGCTCCAGCGCCTTGGCCAGCACCTCTCGCGACATGCCGGTGCCGGTGTCGGTCACAGCGACCTGCACGTACTGACCCGCGGCGACTTCATCGCGGCTCGCCGCGTAGGTGTCGTCGAGGTGCGCATTGGCGGTCTCGATCGTCAGCCGCCCGCCGTCTGGCATGGCGTCGCGGGCGTTCACCGCGAGATTGATCAGCGCGTTTTCCAGTTGGCTCACGTCGGCGTAGCCGCGCCAGAGGCCGCCGCCGAGCACCGTCTCGATGCGGATCGTCTCTGGCAGCGTGCGCCGGAGCAGTTCCGACAAGCCCGATACGACCTTGTTGGCGTCGAGCGGCTTAGGGTCGAGGGGCTGTCGGCGCGAGAACGCGAGCAGGCGTTGCGTCAAACTCGCCGCGCGGGTCGCGCCCCCGCGTGCGCTCTCGATGAGGCGGCGATGGCGGTCATCGCCGTTCGTCATGCGGCGGTCGAGCAGGTCGAGCGAGCCGAGGATGATCTGGAGCAGGTTGTTGAAGTCGTGTGCGATGCCGCCAGTCAGGCGTCCCACGGCCTCCATCTTCTGTGCCTGCTGAAGCTGCGCCTCCGTCTCCTCGCGCCGAGCCATCTCCACGCGCAGCGAGGCGAGTGCCAGCGCCTCACGCTGGGTTCGCCGCAGGGCGAGCAAGCTGAGGAGCACCAACCCCGCCGTCGCGGGAACGCCGAAGAGCAGGTGGACGGCCATGCCCTGTGCCCAGTCGCGGATCACCTCTGATCGATCAAGACCGGCAGTGACGTAGAGCGGATGATGCGGGAGGCGCCGGTAAGCGATCAGGCGCGGGACGCCCTCAGCACCGGACGATGCCTCGATGATGCCACGCTCCGGCTTGCGAGCGATGGCCTGCATGATCGCGCCGCTGGCGGGACGGCGCATGTAGTTGGTGATCAAGTCGGGATAGCGCGCCAGAAGCGCGCCATCGTCGCGCATCAGCGCAATCGTCGTGACATCGCCCTCGCGAGCGACTTCACCGTAGTAGTCGCGAAAGTAGACTGGGTCGGCGGACACCGCTACGATCCCTTCGAAACCGTAGCCTTCAATCGGCGCTTCGCGCGCTACGCTGATCTGGAAGGCGGCACGCTCTACGAGGCGCCCGGTCACCACCTCGCCGATGTAATCTTGATCGCGTGGAACAATACCGTCACGCTGAGCGGTGAAGTAGGCGCGATCGGATAGGTCCGCATCCCGATCCACTGGAAAGCTGGTCGCGGCGACGAGGGCATGGCCATCCTTGTCGAGCACCCAGATGCCACGGACCTGCGGCAACCGTGCGGCGAGGGCGGCGAGGCGCGCGTGCAGATCCGCCTCGCGCGCCAAGATCTCGCTGTCACCCAGTCCGAGCAGGATTTGGTTGATCTGCGCAGCGGCGAGATCGTGCGTCTCGAACACCTTGACGGCATGCTCATGGACGAGGTCGAGGGTGCGTTGCAGACGTGCGGCGGCATCCGTGAAGGCGTTGCGGTAGGCGATCCAAGAAGCGGTGACGAAGACGAGGAGCGGCAGGATCAGCGCAGCAGCGGCAAGAAGCCGAAGCTGTCGCACCGCGGTTCCGTCCGCGGTTGGAGCGATCGGTGTGCCGGTCACGGGGTCGGCCACCGCCAGCCGCGGGACAGAAGCCTAAAGCTTTCGATGCTCACAGGCACTACTCGCGACGCAAACGGCTCGGTGATGCTGCACGCCCCACCCGATAGGCCGCTGAGCCTTGACGCGCTGTGATCCAAGCACTCCATGATGGCAAGGCCGCGTTCATCTGGCCGACCCGGTAGCTGCGTCAGCGAACAGTACGTCTTTATCCTGGCGACACTCAAGCTCGGCCCACGTGTTCGTGACGTTGGTAGCTCGATCGGCCTCGATTGGAGCCGCGCTGCGTCCTCAAAAGCGAAGCGGAGTGCCGCCGCGTCACACCAGCGAAGTTCAGGGTCGATGAGGCTCCTTCGCGACAGCCGACATGATTGGGCAATGGAGCGGTCCCACCATCGCCTGATTGTCGTGTGAGAACGGTGCGCAACGTGAGGGAAGCCCGGCATGCCACCGAGTGACTCCTACAGGCGCCGGATCTGCTGCATCGCTGCCGGTGTGCTTGTGATCGCGCTCGTTCAGGCTGCCTGTGCCCAGGCGCTCGGCGCGCAAGACATGCTGAAGGACGCGCGCGGCTTCGGTTGGGACATCGCCCTCTATTGGATTGCCGCGCTGCGCTTCGGGCGCGGGACATGGGCTGAACGCGCTTCCACACTGCTCGTCGGAGCCCTGCTGGCAGGTTCGGGCATCGACGCGCTTGCCGACATGTGGACAGACCTTGGCCGTTCCGAGAGCGACAGCACGGCGGATACGCTGCTGTCTGACGCCTTCGCACTCGCCGCCCCTGGTCTCGCAGCCGCGGTGCTACTCCGGTTCCGGCACACTACAGATCCGCTCGTGGCAGCGTCGTGGCTGAACGCCCGCAACGATCTCCTAGCCGCCGTCTTGACGGTCGTGTGCGACATGACCGGGCACGTAGTGGGCCTGCGCTGGCCGGGCTTCGCGCTCGATCTGATCGGCGTGATGCTGTCGTTCCAGGCTGCTGCGATCGTACTCCGGTCGGCGCTCGTCGCGCCCGCCACGCTTGAACCCATTGCCCTGGCGGAGAGATCGCGATGACCGTTTCTGTCGATTGCGCTCTCGAACCGAAAGGCGAGACGGCCGCTGATCCCCGAGAAGCTGCGCGTGTGGTCCGCCGTCGATCAAGCTCGTCCGGCGCCCTCTACAGGATCGGCCTGCCCATTGCTCTGTGGATCGGGTTCGTCAACGTCGCCCACCACTACTACGGCAAGGGTCTGGCCACGGACGCAGTCCTGCACGACGTGGTCGAGGCTGAACTCGCCAGCCGCCGCTGCCCCGGCTTGCGCCTCGATCCGGCAGGCTTTCGAGAGCTTGCCCAAGAGCGCGGGATCAACCATGCGGACCTATACCAGAAGCGATCAGTACGTCTCCAAAAGGTTGCTAACCGCCTCGATCGCAGCCTGCGCGCCAATCCAGAGGGTGGTTGTCAAAAGATGCTCGACCTCTACGGCGAGACCGGCTCCGCGCCGCATCTGCTGACGCGGACTTGATCGAACCCACGTCCTACTAGGTCGAGCCTACTCTTACGCGCACTCGATTTTTAGGCGATGGCCATCGTCGCGCTGAACCCGCGCCTGTAACCCGTGGGCTGAAGTACCCTCAACTGGCGCCGTGACTGAACCGCAGAAACTGATGGATACTTCAGGTGATGGCCGAGACGATCGCCAACTTGGATGCATCAGCCCTGTCATGGAGCGCTCCGGATGGATGAGCAGATCGCGGCGGTACTCGACGCCTACCATCAAAGGATCCAGCAGGAAGGGGCGCAGCCCCGCGAGGCACCCGGAGGCCGGGATGGTGGTCAGGATCAGCGCATGCGGGCCGTGGGCCCGCAGACCGGCCAGCTTCTTAACATTCTGGCGCGCAGCCTTGAACGGCCGACCATCCTCGAACTCGGCACGTCCTTCGGCTACTCCGGCATCTGGCTCGCGGAGGCGGCACGGGCGACCGGCGGTCGCCTCATCACCATGGAGGTGCACGCCTACAAGTCCGCGTTCGCCCGCGACATGGCGCAGAAGGCCGGGCTTGCCGAGCACATCGAATTCAAGGTCGGCGACGCAGTCCAGATGATCCGCGCGTTGCCGGACGGCATCGACTTCGTCTTGGTGGACCTCTGGAAGGACCTCTATGTGCCGTGCCTTGAGGAGTTCTACCCCAAGCTCAACCCCGGCGCGGTCATCGTGGCCGACAACATCCGGACCGACCGCTCCGATGTGATGGATTACGTCCGGGCGGTGCGCGCCAAGCCCGATATCACGAGCATCATGTTACCCGTGGGACAAGGCATCGAGATCAGCCGTTATAGGGACGGCGCCTCGCATGCATAAGCGCGCCTTCCTGACCCTGACCGGCTCCGTCGCGATGTGCGCGCTCCTTCGCTCCTCCGGAGGTGGCTTGGCGAACCCGGCGCAGGGCGTGGGCGTCGCGCAGACGCGGACCATCGCCACAGCGGCAACGGCCTTCCTGAACGCGCTGAGCGACGAGCAGCGGGCAGCGGTGCGGTTCGTGTTCGAGCCGCGACCGAAGGCGACCGCTGCCCACTTCAGGGGCGGCATGCGCGGCGACGTGGACATGGTCGGCGAGCAGTATGGTCGGGCGATGTGGTCGAACTTCCCGGTCAGCGACGTGCCGCGTCCGGGTCTGCGCATGGGCAGCCTGAGCGAGGTGCAGCGCGAGGCCGCCATGGCGCTGCTGCGGATGCTGCTGAGCGATAGGGGCTATCGCAAGGTGCTCGACATTATGGGGTCCGACCAAGCCCTTGCGGACACCGGCACGCCCTACGCCGCGGGGCGTGCCGCCTACACGCTGGCTATCTTCGGGACGCCGAGCGTCGCCGACCTCTGGATGGTGCAGTTCGGCGGCCATCATCTGGCGCTCAACGTCACGATGCTGGGTGAGCATGCCGTGCTGGCACCTGTCCTGACCGGGTGCTTGCCCGCGATCTACGAAGAGGACGGGAAGCGGGTCCGCGCGCTGGCGGCCGAGAACGACAAGGCGTTCGCCTTGCTCGACACGCTCGACAAACAGCAGCGCGGATGGGCCATCATCGGCCACCCCGTGTCAGAACTGGCGCTCGGGCCGGGACGCGACGGCGAGACGATGCTGCCCGTTGGGGTGAAGGGCTCGACGCTAACCTCGCGGCAGCGCGATATGCTGTTCGACCTGATCAACGAATGGGTGGGCATCCTCAACGACGTTCATGCCGCGCCTCGCTTAGCAGAGATCAGGGCCGCGCTGGACGAGACCTACTTCGCCTGGAGCGGCCCCACCACGTGCAAGCCGGACCGGAACGGCACCTCGTACTTCCGCGTCCAGGGGCCGAAGCTCTTCATCGAGTTCTCACCGCAGGAGCCGGGTGGCGATCTGACGATGCACGTCCACACCATCTACCGCGATGCCCTGAATGCCTACGGGCGGGCCCTGTCGGCGTAGCCTGTGTTGACCGACCATCGCCAACATCGAGCCCGCCCATCCAATCGGTTCCGCGGTGGCTACGGCGTCGAGCCCTGAGCAGTGAGGCGCGTGTCCAGCGTCTCCTGCATGAGGTCGGCGATGGCGTGAGACCCGGCGTCCGGCTGTCTGCGCAGGCCACCGATCGCCCCGCGGTGGCGCACCTCGTCCTTGTGCTGGATCAGCTTCAGTTGCGCCTCGACGCCCTCCACCCGCATCTCGATCGTCACGATCGCCTTCATCATCATCGCCATCCTGCTCGGGTCGAGCCGCGCCGAGGTCCACGGCGCCTTGCCCGGCATCCGTTCCTCGAAGTACGCCACCATACGATCGACGTGGTCCTGATTGACCGCCGCGGGCAGCACCCGCGCCGTGCCGGTCAGATGAACCGCCGTGTATGTCCAGGTCGGCACCTCGTTGGGCATACCGTACCAGTCCGGGGAGATGTAAGCGTCCGGCCCGGTGCACATCAGCAGCGCTGGACAGCCGTCGCCGACGTGCGTGTGGATGGTGTTGGCTCGGGCGACGTGCAACTCGATCCGGAGCGTATCCTTCCCGTCCTCGTAGGTGAGGAACGGCAGGTGGACGGCTGAGGGTGCCGCACTGGTCGGCACGGCGAAGGTCCCGTAGGCCCGCTCGCGGAGCAGGTCGAGGCCGCGCTCGCGGGTCGTCTGGAAAGCGGGGTGGACGTACACGGAGGGCTCCTGCTCGATGGCGTGTCTCCGTCCTACTGCTCGGCGGACCGATCGCATTGTGCCGGTGGCGCAATTCCGGTTAGACCACTTCGTGCCCGTGACGCCGCTGCCCATGACCGGCTTCGCTCTCGACCCCGCCGCCGAGGGCTGGCAGGACCAGATCGTCGCGCACCTGCGCGGTCTGATCCTGAGCGGCGCGCTCAGGCCGGGCTCGGCCGTCCCATCAACCCGAACGCTCGCGCGCGATCTCGGTGTGGCGCGGCAGACCGTGGTGTTGGCCTACGCGCGCCTCGCCGCCGAGGGCTACCTCGACGGCAGACCCGGCTCGGCCACGCGCGTGTCTGAGGTGATCCCCGAGGATCTACCCAACCGTGAGGAGGATCAGCCTACGACGGTTGATCGCGTGCAACCTTCGACCGCGATCCGGCTGTCCGCCAGGGGTGCGGCGACTGCGGCGCTCGCGGCCACCGCGGCCCGGCCGGGGGCGACGATACTCGCGCCGGGCATCCCGGCGCTGGACGCGTTTCCGAGCCGCTTGTGGGAGCGGCTGTCTGCCGAAGTGTGGCGCGGGCGACCGGCCGGGCTGCTCGGCTATGCTGAGCCCGGAGGCCACCGACCGCTGCGGGAGGCCATTGTGGGCTATCTTGGCGCAATGCGCGGGGTGGCGTGCGCGGCGGAACAGGTGATCGTCACGTCCGGATCGCAGCAGGCTATCGCGCTCGCCGCGCACCTGCTGGCCGACGCGGGTGATGCGGCGTGGGTCGAGGACCCGGCCTATATCGCGGGACGGCACGCACTCGTGTCGGCTGGATTGCGAGCCGTGCCCGTGCCGGTCGATGCGGAGGGGCTGGAGGTGGAGCGCGGGGCAGCGCTGGAGCCGCGAGCGCAAATAGCCCTGGTCACGCCCTCGCACCAGTATCCAGCCGGGGCGGTCATGAGCCTGCGCTGTCGCCTCGCCCTGCTGGCCTGGGCAGAGCGGGCGGGCGCCTGGGTGATCGAGGACGATTACGACGGTGAGTTCCGCTACGTCGGTCGACCGTTGCAGCCGCTGGCGGCGCTCAGTGAGCGGTCGCAGCGCGTGATCTACGTCGGCACATTCTCGAAGGTGCTCGCGCCGGGGTTGCGGCTGGGCTACCTCGTGCTCCCGCCCGGCCTCGTCGGTGCGTTCACGGCAGCGCGTGCCTTGGCAGACCGGCAGCCACCTGGGCCCGAGCAGGCGGTGCTGGCCGAGTTCATCGCGCGGGGACATCTGGCGCGGCACGTGCGGGCGATGCGCACACTGTACCGAACACGGCGCGACGCTCTCACCGACGCAGTAACATTGCACGCGGGTGGCCTGCTGGACGTGGCGGTGCCGACCTGCGGCCTGCACGCGGTCGGGTATCTGCGCGACCGCGCACGTTCAGACACGGAAATCTATGACCGCGTCCTGCGGCATGGCGTGCAGACGCCGCCACTCTCGGCCTACTACGCGACGCGTGAAGCACTCCGACCCGGTCTGCTGCTGGGCTTCGCCAGCACGCCGGAGGATCGGATCGCCGATGCAGTCCGGACGCTCGCGGCACTGTTACAACGATGACACCGCAAAGGTATCCCCGGACTGCTCGTCGGTGAACGCCATGTCTCATCGCCAAGCCGCTACGCTGCGAGAGCCCCATTCTCAATTTGCGCTCCGAGACCACGGACACCTTCGCCACTGCGGTCACCGAACAGGTGCCGGTAGAGATCAGCCGGAGTACGCGTCGCACCGCTGCCGTCCGCGATGCGTACATCCGCCATCCCAGCGGCCATCAGGCTCATGCCCTGATCCAGCGCGTTCAGCAGGGAGGCGTGCTGATAGGCGAACCTGCGAGCGGACTCGCGGGCGGTGACGGTGAAGCTCACGGACGATGATCCTGATTTGGTCAAGCGGCGCGACAACACGGGCGGCGCTGCTGATCTGTGGTTGCGATAAGGCCGAAGGCTGAAGCGGGGCTCCTGACGAGCAGCGCTCCACGCATCTCCTCGCGGCTGATAGCGGCCAACGGTTGATGGAATCTTGTTCAACCTGGGGCCTCGGCGCCTCCCGCCTCTACAGCGCGTTGGCGACCTTCTGGCGCCGCGACGGCTGAATCATCGCTTCGAGTTCGAGGAGCTTGTTTAGCTGCTCCACGGTGAGTAGGCCTTCTTCCAGCACAACATCGGCCACCGGCCGGTTCTCTTTGAGCGCGCGCTGGGCCACTCGCGAACTCGCCTCGTAGCCTAGTGTCGGAGCGAGCGCCGTCACCAGCCCGATCGAGCCCTGGACGAGCGCACGGCAGCGCTCCCGGTCGGCCTCGATGCCCTCGACGCAGCGCTTGGTCAGCGTCTCGACCGCAGCCGTGAGCATCCGGAGCGACGAGAGCACGCAGTAGCCGATGGTCGGCTCGAACGCGTTAAGCTGAAGCTGGCCGCCCTCGGCGCACAGCGTCACGGTGAGGTCCTGGCCGATCACCATGTAGGCGACCTGATTGACCACCTCCGGGATCACCGGGTTGACCTTACCCGGCATGATCGAGGAGCCCGCCTGCACTGCAGGCAGCCGGATCTCGCCGAAGCCGGTGCGGGGTCCGGACGAGAGCAACCGCAGGTCGTTGCAGATCTTTGACAGCTTGACCGCCACGCGCTTGAGCGTGCCGGAGAACAACACGAACGCGCCGAGGTCCGAGGTCGCCTCGATCAGGTTCCCGGCCAACATCATCAGTTGGCCGGAGACACGCGAGAGTTCTTCCACGGCCAGCGAGGCGTAGCGCGGGTCCGCGTTGATGCCAGTGCCGATGGCGGTGGCCCCGAGGTTCACCTCGCGGAACAGCCCTACGATTTCGCCCAGGCGAGCCACGTCCTCTTTGATGGTGGCGTGAAAGCCGTCGAACTCCTGGCCGAGCGTCATCGGGACCGCGTCCTGAAGCTGGGTGCGGCCCATCTTGAGCACGTCGGCGAACTCGACCGCCTTGCCCTTGAAGGCGTAGGCGAGGTCGTCGAGCGCCTTCACCAGCGGCTGCGTCCCAAAGATCACCGCCAGCCGTAGAGCGGTCGGATAGGCGTCGTTGGTGCTTTGCGCCATGTTCACGTCGTCGTTGGGATGCAGGGCGGCGTAGTCGCCCGGCTTCTTCCCCATCAGCCCGAGGGCGACGTTGGCGATCACCTCGTTGGTGTTCATGTTGGTCGAGGTGCCCGCCCCGCCCTGGATCGCATCGACCACAAATGCGGCGTCGTAGCTGCGGTCCTCGGCGACCAGGGCGCAGGCCCGGTCGATCAGGTCGGCCTTGCCCGGCTCCAGGTAGCCGAGCCGCCGGTTGGCTCGTGCAGCGGCCTGCTTCACCAGCGCGAGCGCCCGGACGAATTCCGGAAAATGGCCGACTGGCACCCCGGTGATCGGAAAGTTCGTGACCGCGCGCTTGGTGTGGATGCCCCAGAGCGCGTCGGCTGGTACATCACCGTCGCCGAGCAGGTCGTGCTCGGAGCGGGTCCGCGCCGTCTCCATATCCACGGTACGGACGGTGGCGACCGCAAGTCCGGCGGGCTGCTCCCCCGAGATCTCCGCCTCGGACCGCTTCACGGTGTGATCGGCCGCCATCTGCACGGGTTTCCTCGTCATGGGACCACTCCACGCCTCTGAGGTGGGCTAATTCGCCGAGATGAATACAGAATCTGAGCGAGGCGATCCTTGCACGCTCTCAGCTTGACACGAACGCCTCACGACGGCCGGGTCCAAATCCTTAGACGATCGCGAACGCGACCGGTGGCGCGCCCTGCCACAGCGTCATCGCGCCGAGCTTGCGCAGACTCACTAAGCCCGAGGGCAGCGTGATGAAGAGTTTGCCCGCAAGCTGGCCCATCTTCGAGGCGAAATGCACGCCGCCGTAGGCCAGTAGGACCTCGGTCTCGCTGATCCCGCCAGGGTAGAGGATGATCTGCCTAGGTTCTGGGTAGCTGGTGTGGTTCTCGTAGCCGACACCGAAGTCGAGATCGCCTAACGGCATCCACACGCCTTCGCCGCTCCAGCGCACGTGCACCGCCTCGCTCGTGAACGACATGTGCGCACGGAAGGCAGCGCAGGTCTTCGGTGCCGCCTCGTCCTCAAACCGAGCCCCGAACGGCCCGGCCGTCACCCGCAATCCGTCCATCAGCCAACTTTCTGCATGCACTCGAGATTACGAGGCTCATCGCACGACATCGCCCGCCATCACTGGGGAAGCAGGCGATGTCGGTAGGCCCTTACGCGGGTTGCTGGGCCGCCGAGATTACCGTGAGGTCCGGCGGCGGACTGTCGAGCACGGCATGCGCACGCGTCTTGTCGAGGTCGCCCTCCCAGGCCGCTACCACGACGGTCGCGACGCAGTTGCCGATCAGGTTGCCGACCGCGCGCGCCATGCCGATGAACCAATCCACCGACAGCACCAGCACGAGGCCGATCGCCGGGATCGACGGCACGGCGTTCAGCGTGGCGGCCAAGATGACGATCGCCGAGCCAGGAACACCGTGCGCTCCCTTCGAGGTGACCAGCGAGATGCCAAGCACCAGCAGGAGATCGCCTAGCGAGAGCGGCGTGCCGGTCGCCTGCGCGATGAACACGACCGCCAGCGTCAGGTAGATCGAGAACGCGTCGAGGTTGAACGAGTACCCGGTGGGCACGACGAGCCCGACCACGGACGGCTTCACGCCCATGTACTCCAGTTTACGCATGATCTGCGGCAGCACGGCGTCGGAGGAGGCGGTGCCCAGCACGATGGTGAGTTCCTCGCGCAGGTAGGCCAGGAACTTGATGATGCTGATGTCAGCAAGCCGCATCACTCCGCCGAGGATGACCAGCACGAAGACGGCCACGGCGACGTAGTACAGGCCGACGAGCGACAGCAACTGCGTGAGCGAGCCGACGCCGTACTTGCCGACCGTGTAGGCGACGGCCCCGAGCACGCCGAGCGGGGCCGTGCGCACGATCAGCCCCATCGCTTTGAACAGAACGCCCGAGACCGCGTCGATCAGGTCGGTCACCTTCTGCCCTTGCGGGCCGCCGTACAGGGCGAGGCTGACGCCGAAGATGATGGCGAAGAACAGCACCTGGAGCACGTCGTTGCGGGCCAGGGCGTCGAACGAGGTGGTCGGGATGATGTTCAGCAGGAAGCTGGAGAAGCCGCCGGTATGCAGCTTGTTGGCGTTGTCGGCGTAGGTGCTGAGCGCCTTGCCGTCGAGGGTAGCGGTGTTGATGTTCATGCCGTGACCAGGGCCGACGAGATAGGCCAGCACGATCCCGAGGATAAGGGCGACGGTCGTCATCGCTTCGAAATAGATCAGCGCCTTGACCCCGACGCGGCCGACCTTCTTGAGGTCGCCTGTCCCGGCGATGCCGTGCACGACCACGCAGAAGACGATCGGCGCGACGATCATCGAGATCAGCTTCAGGAAGGCGTCGGACAGTACCTTCAGTTGCTGCGCGAACTCGGGCGTGGCCATGCCGAGCACGATGCCGAGCCCGAGGCCGACGACGACCTGAAAGAACAGCGACTTGTACAGCGGCTGGCGCGACTTCTCCGGCGCGGCGACAGGTATGGATGGGACCGACATCACGTGATCTCCTCAATGTATAACTTGGGGGATACGCAGAACTGGGTCGGTAGCGTCGATCTTGCTCATGCAGCCGAGCCTGCCCTCATTCTCCCGTCTTCGAGAGCTTCAGGGCTTGGCGAAGGCTGGTCAGCGGATCGTCATCCTTGGCGCGCGTCAGTCCCGCCTCGACGTTGCCGATGTGAGAGACCATGAGGTCGGCGGCTTGCCTCAGGTCACCCGCAGCCAGGGCGTCTGTGATCGCCTCGTGCTCGTCGCAGGAGACCGTCGCGTCGTGGCTGGACTGGTAGAGAGCAGAGATCAGGACCGTGCGCGCGGTGAGGTCGCGCAGGATGTCGGGGAGCACGCGGTTGCCGAGCGCTTCGACGAGGCAGACGTGGAAGTCGCCGAGCAGGAAGCTGCGCGCCTCCAGGTCCCCGGATGCGATGGCCTCACGTTCGTGAACGATGTGCGCCCGCAGCTTTTCCACCACCTCAGGCCTAAGGCGGTGGACGGCCAAGAGGATGCCCATCTCGATGGCCTGACGGGCCTGGAAGACTTCCTGCGCCTCCTCGAAGGACGGCTTGATCACGAACCAGCCACGGCGGGCGCTGACCTGAACGATACCGCGTGCCTCTAAGCGGATCAGCGCCTCGCGGGCGACCGTGCGCGAGACGGAGAACAGAGTGGCGAGGCTCTGCTCGCCGAGGCGTGTCCCTGCCGCGATGCGACCGGCGAGGATGGCATCCACGATAACGCGATCGATCGAGTTTGCAGGGGCGGAGTTCTGCATGCTGGTCAAGCTGCCATACAAGAATTTCTCGCAAGCAGCGTACCAGACACGTCAACCTACTGCATGGCTCGGCTCACCGACTGAGAGCGACCCTGCGGACAGCATTCGCGGGCTCTGCTGATGAACCCACTTCCGATCGCCGGTTACGAACATGGCCAGCCCGTCGACGCGTCCACGATCTGCTCGAAAGCTTGTGGAGCGGCCCCTACGGCTCGGCCCCGGTCAGGGCCTTGATGCGCGGCTGAAATCACCGCTTGGCCGTTTGGACCGCTGTTTGCACCGCTCGGTCGAGTCGCGGAGGCCAGAGCGTGCGCTTAGATCTTGATAACCAGGGCGGTTGGTTGATCACACCAGCGGAACTAGCTCATCGGATTGGAATGGAGGTGTGGGCTCTACAGCGGCAAGCTGTTCTCGGTCATGTCGATAGTCGCCTTGATCGCGGGTATGGCCGTGACGAGGGCCGCTCGCGTGTGACGGTAATCGTCGGCAAATTCGGTTGGCAGGGCATCTTCCAAGCTGATGGCCGCCTGCTCTCCGAGTTCCGCTGGGAGCCTCAGCCGAGCACCATGGCGATCAACAGGCGCAAGGCTCTGCATGACGTCAGGGCTGACCGACACAATGGCGAGGACAACGTTCTTATCCTAAGGAGAGCTTAAGCCTTTCCGCCTAACTCAAACAGATGATGCAGCATAGCTCACAGCTACGCTACCGGTAGCTGCCTGAAACGCAGATGACGGGGAACTTCGCTCGTGTCTCCAGCTAAGCGCGACAACGGCCGCTCCGCCCAGCGCTTGTCCAGGCCCGAGCGATCACAGGCAGGCCGTAGCGGTCTCGGTATGCCTTCGGGTCGAACCCGTGGCTGGTCAAGCGGCGCTTTAGCGTCTTCTAGGTCTTGCCGTCGATGAAGCTGACGATGCCGTCATGCCGAACCGACTTGCGGATCTGAGCCGCGCCCGGCTTCTCGACCGCGACAAACGAAACATTTGCATCGGACGCGTTGCCAGAAGCCATTCCCACCACGGCGCTGTGTACGCTCTGGATCAGGTTAGCTGTCTGGATGATCGCATCAATGGCGCCCTCCCGCATCCCCCACGCGCACGCGCGCGCATCTGCACCGGATCAACACTTGCCCGTCGTGATCAGCGCGGGAGACGTAAGTGGAAGTGTTCAGCCTCCACCGCTCGATTGCGTCAAGCAGCCCGCGTCGCGGTGAGACTGACGAAAGTGTCCTCTACCAAGCTGACGTGATCGAGCATGGCAGCATGCGCTCCCGCTGCGTTCCCCGACACGATCGCCTGCACGACGAGGTCGTGCTCAGCCTGTGAGCGCGGCAAGCGACCGGGGCTGCGGAACTGCGCACGACGATAGGGATCGAGGCGGCGACGCAGCCTGATGACCATGTCTGCTAGGATGGTGTTGTGGCTGCCTGCGTAGATCAGGCCGTGGAACGTCACGTTGGCCTCGACGAACCCAGCGACATCGTCGGTCTCGACCAATGCGCCCATGCGTTCGTGCTGGTTCTGAAGGCGTCTGCGCTCGATCGGGGTCATGCTGAGCGCCGACAGCCGCGCGCACGTCGCCTCTAACTCACCCATCGCCACGAACATCGTCTCGAGCTTCTCGGGTGTGATCTCAGCGACCACAGCGCTCCGACGCGGCCGCAGTTCGACCAGCCCCATGGCAGCGAGCGACCGGATCGCCTCGCGGACCGGCGTGCGCGAGACGGCGTACCGCTCCGCCAGCCCGTGCTCGTCGAGCCGCGCTCCTGGCGCAAGCACCCCCGAGAGGATCGAATCAGCGATGTCGGCCGCCAGCTTGTCGGTCTGCGTTTGCTTGCTCGATTGAGCCATCGTCGATCTCGGCCTCAGTTTGGCTGATCATCAATCCGGCAACTGCTCAGCACAATACCGGCATGCAATGAAAATTTGTGCAGCGCCGCACTAAGTATCAGCATCCTAAGTTGCGATTTTGCATGCAGAATTGATTGATCGCATACGAAAGGATCGGCTATGACCGAGCGCGTCCATCCCGTCGATGAAGTCCTGCCCGCGCCGCGCCTGTTCGCGCTCGGCCTTCAGCACGTGCTGGTCATGTACGCCAACGCCGTGGCTGTGCCGCTCATCCTCGGCGCAGCCCTGAAGCTGCCCAAGGATCAGATCGCAATGCTGATCAATGCAGATTTGTTCGCCTGCGGGATCGCGACGCTGGTGCAGACGATCGGCGTAGGGCCATTCGGCATCCGCCTGCCGGTCATCATGGGTGTCACCGCCGTCTCGATCTCGCCGATGCTCGCCATGGCGGCCATGCCCGGCGTCGGGCTGAACGGCATCTACGGTGCGGTGATCGTCGGCGGCCTGTTCGGCCTGTGCGTCGCGCCCTTCGTCAAGTACGTCTTGCGCTTCTTCCCAGCCGTGGTGACCGGCACGATTATCACGATGATCGGTGTGGTGCTCATGCGCGTCGGCGTGAACTGGGCCGGTGGTGGGGCGGCTGCGGCCGACTTCGGCGCGGGCGGCTATCTCGCAGTCGCCGGGCTCGTTCTGGCCGTGATCCTCCTGATCATCCGGTTCGGGACCGGCTTTCTCGCCAACATGGCCGTGCTGCTCGGCGTGACCGCCGGTTACCTCGTGACCATCGCATTGGGCTGGACCGACTTCTCCGGCATCCAAGAAGAGCCTTGGCTGCGCATCGTGCTGCCGCTCCAGTTCGGTTTCCCGACCTTCTACCTAATCCCGTGTCTGACGATGTGCCTCGTGATGACGATCGTGTTCATTGAGGCCACCGGCATGTTCCTGGCCCTCGGGTCGATGACCGGCCGGGAGGTCGGCCCGGAAGACATCAAGCGGGGTCTGCGCGCCGACTCGCTCGGCACGTTGATCGGCGGCGTCTTCAACACGTTCCCCTACGTGTCCTACTCCCAGAACATCGGGCTCGTGGGCGTGACCAACGTCTACAGCCGCTGGGTATGCGCGGCGGGCGGTGTGATCATGCTGGCGCTGGGCCTTGTGCCGAAGCTCGCTTTCATCGTCGCCTCGGTGCCTCAGTGCGTGCTCGGGGGTGCTGGCTTCATCATGTTCGGCATGGTCGCCGCTACGGGCATCAAGATCCTCAAGAGCGTCGATTACGGGAAGTCGCCTAACAACACGATCGTCGTGGCGATCTCGATCGGCTTTGGCCTGATCCCGCTCGTCTCGCCGAACTTCTTCCGGATTTTCCCCACCGAGTTGAAGCCGATCTTCGGCGACGGCATCATCCTGACCTCGATCGCGGCTGTGCTCCTGAACGCCTACTTCAATCGCACGAGCGCAGAGGAGGCGAGCGAGGGCGCTGTGCTTGCAGCGCAGGGCGCGAGCCACATCTGAACGATCAATCGCTCGCGGGGCAGCGGAAACTGAGAGACCTGCTGCCCCAGCTTCAGGCGATCGCTCGAGTCATGACGCCCAACGCGACCGAGGCGATCTCTCAGTCCACTACTGTGGCCGCGACTGCCGAGGAGTTGGGCTCGTCCATCCAGGAGATAATTCGGCAGGTCTCCGGTTCGGCTCTTCTCCAGACCGCCGTCAGCGAAGCCGATCAGACAGCCGCTCTCGTTCAGGCGCTCGGTCAGAATTCGCTCCGGATCGGCGCCATTCGGGATGATCTCAGGCATCGCGGGCCAAACGTACTTGCTGGCGCTCAATGCCACGATCGAGGCCGCTCGCAAGGGCGTTGCCGGTCGCGGCTTCGCCGTCGTGGCGTCCGAAGTTAGGGCTCTAGCTGTGGGTCCTGCTCAGGGACAGACGATGTGGCAACTTTCGCTCGGGTTGGAAAACAGACGGCTGCCTTTCAAAGGTTGAACGTCAGCAGTTGCCCAAAAGAAGACGGTCTCGTAGCGCGGAGTAATTCGAACACGCTGCGACAGGGAACTGGCATTAGTTGAGCGTCCGTGGGAGAACGGTATCCATGGTGCGTCTCAACGAAATCAGAGCCGGGGAAGTCGCAGTTGCGGCACCGGACGCCCAAGACGCTGGGTTGGTCTACATCGGTCGCATCCGCACGCCCTGGACCGACCGCCTCGCCTGCCCACGCCAGGGGCGTTCGGATGGTCCGCTCTGCCGTATCGAAGTGTTCGAGCCTTGGGTCGCGGCCCTCGACGGGCTAGCAGCCTTCGCCCAGATCGAGGTGCTGTACTGGCTCGATGCCTCGCGACGCGATCTCGTGCGGCAGAGCCCCGCCAACGATGGCACCACGCGGGGGACTTTCGCCCTGCGCTCGCCAGTGCGGCCGAACCCAATCGGAACGTCGATCGCCACGCTCGTTGCCATCGAGGGCAACACCCTGACGGTCAGGGGCTTGGACTGCCTGGACGGTACGCCGCTCCTCGACCTCAAGCCTGACCGGGCACTTTTCACCCCGATTGCCCCACCGCAACCCGGCGACTTCGAGACCGGCGGCTGACACCCCGACCGGGCGCACGGGAGCCAGCACCCGGGGGTGGCCTCAACGGTCACTTGGTTATATCCATGTGGATACAGCGCTGATCCAACTGTCCGGATTGTATTTTGGCCGCCTCTCGTCTCCCTTCATCGCTGCGTGCCTTGCGCTTAGCGGCCCTTCTCGGGTGCCTCACAATGGCTTCCGCGGGGGTATCGTTAGCGGAGCCCGTGCGGGTCTACGCTGCCGGCAGTCTCGTGGCCGCACTTAAGGACGTGATCGCCGCCTCGGGCCTGCCCGCGGAGGCGGTGGTCGCGCCGACCTTCGGGCCGGCCGGTCTACTGCGGCAGCGGATCGAGGACGGAGAAAAGGCGGACCTCTACCTATCGGCCGACCTCGCCGGTCCGCGCCGCCTTGCTGCGGCGGGCAAGGCCAAAGACGTCGTGCCGTTTGCTCGCAACACGCTGTGCGTGCTCGCCCGCGCCGATCTAGGCCTGACGTCCGACAACCTTCTCGACCAACTCCTCAAGCCCAACCTGCGGCTCGCGACCTCGACACCCGGGGCCGATCCCGGCGGCGACTACGCGCAGGCCGTGTTCGACCGGGCCGAGGCCGCGCATCCCGGCGCCAGGGCCGTGCTGGAGAAGAAGGCGCTGAAGCTGCTCGGCACGCCCAACGCGATGGTGCCGGTGGCAGACCACAGTCCCAGCGCCACCGTCTTCCTGGGCAACAACGCCGACGCGCTGCTGTACTACTGCAGCGGCCAGCGCGGCACGATGAAGGAGGCCGCCGGCCTCAGCCTCGTGCGACTGCCGTCCGATCTGACGGTGCCGGCGACCTACACCCTAGCGCTGATCACCGATAATCCGGACGCGATGCGCCTCGCCTTGTTCCTCGTCTCCGAGAAAGGGCAGGCGATCCTCGCCCGCCATGAACTCGGGCCGATCAGCGAGCCATGAGGCACCGGGGGCGGCCTGCTCAGCTAATCGGCCGGGAGAAGGTCGAGTTTGATCTGCGGGCTCGACGCGCGGCTGATCTCGATCGTCACGGTGCCGGCGTCCAGAGCAAAGCGCACGCTCTTGCGCACCTCCGGGCAACCAATTTTGCCGCTGTGAGCCGCGGGCTTGAGGGTCGAGCGGCCATCCTGGCTGACGTCGATCCAGGCCTCGTTCGAGAGCGTCACCTGATACGTCCCGGCGGCTGGCACCGTGGTGGTCACGAAGCCCGCGAAGGTATCAGGCTTCGCCCCCTTCTCGGACGGAACCGGCAGCGCGATCGCCGCGGCCGGTCCGAGGGTCAGTTGCGCTGCACCGAGACCGGCCGGCAGGGCCGAACCAGACGCGAGCGCGGGCAGATCCGGCGCGCCGAAGGCGGCACGTTCCCGCGCCACCGACCACGCGAAGCTCGCGCAGGCCGGCACGTCCTCGGCCGTAGCCGTGTTGACCGAAAGGGCTACGAGCCCGACAGCGAGGAGGGCGCGGGGGATCGCCATCGTCAGTCGACCGCGATCATGACGTCGGACGCCTTGATCACGGCGTAGGCCGGGCCGCCCACCACGAGCTTCAGGCTGTCGACCGCCTCGTTGGTGATGGCGGCGGTGACGACCTGTCCCGGCATGATCTCGATCTTGACGTGCGCCGTGGTGGCGCCCTTCTCGATCGCGGCCACGGTGCCCTTGACGATGTTGCGCGCGCTGATCTTCACGAGGTTCGCCTTCCTACTGGGCCCGCTACGGGGCCTGTCATTGCTTGCCACTGTCGATGACGCTGAAGCCCTGAGCCTCGAAGAAGGGCTTGGCTGCTGCGCTCCGGAGATAATCCAGGAAGCGCGCCGCCCCGTCGCCCTTCGCGTCCGCCGTGACGGCGAACGGGTACACCACCGGGGGGTGGCTGTCCGCCGGGAACACACCCAGGATCTTCACATTGGGATCCGACTTCGCGTCGCTCTCGTAGACGACGCCGAGCGGAGCCTCGCCGCGCGAGACCAGTATCAAGGCCGCGCGGACGTTGTCGGCCTGTGCGAGCCGCGGCTGGATCCCGGTCCACAGGCCCAGCTTCTCGAAGGCGATCTTGGCGTACTTGCCGATCGGCACCGAGTTGACCTCGCCGGTCGCCAAGCGTCCGTCAGGGCCGAGTGCCTTTGCGAAGCCCTCCGGCGTGAAGGCGATCGTGGTCTCCTTCGCGTCCTTCGGCGCCACCACGACCAAGCGGTTGTTCAGCAGGTTTACCCGCGTGTCCGAGCGGATGAGGTTCTTCTTGGCGAGGTAGTCCATCCATTCGAGATCGGCCGAGGCGAATAGGTCGGCAGGTGCCCCGCTCTCGATCTGACGGGCCAGCGCGGACGACGCCGCGTAGCTCGCCCTGATGGCGATCCCCGACTGCGCCGTGAACGCCTTGCCGGCATCATCGAGGGCGTTCTTGAGGCTGGCCGCCGCAAACACTGTGGTGGTCTCGGCAGCCTGTGTCGCGCCAGCGGCAAGGAGCAGGGCGGCGATCAGGCCGGAGCGGATCAGGCGGTTCATGCGTGAAGCAGTCCTCGACTACGAATGTGTCGCTTGCGCTATATCAAGTGAAACATATCGCGGAAACCACCCTGTGCTGCGCACGTGATCATTCGATCTGTCGGCGCGGGGGATGGTGGTGCGAGGTGGGGAGAAGGCCGGATGGCAAGCCTGAGTATCCGCATCGACATCGGGCCGGACAACCGCGTTGGTCCGGGCAAGGTGCAGCTTTTGGAGATGATCGCGGAGCACGGTTCGATCTCGGCGGCCGGGCGCGCGCTGGACATGTCCTATCGGCGGGCGTGGATGTTGATCGAGGCGATGAACAGCGGCTTCGGGCAGCCCGTGGTCGAGGCGCAGATCGGCGGCAAGGCGGGGGGCGGGGCGCGGCTGTCGGGCTTCGGGGCCGATCTCGTCGCCCACTACCGGGCGATCGAGCGGGCCGCCGACCGCGCGGCCGCCCCGTTTCTCGACCGGATCGTCGCCCCTGATCGGAACGCGGGCGATGAGCCGCCCACCACCTCCCCCTAGGCAAACCGGTTGTTTTTGGACAGACTGCTATATCTGACCGGATATAGCGCCTGCCGAGACGCCGATGCCGCCACACGCTTACCTCGACGGCCCCGCCCTGCGCGCTCTTGCGTCAGCCGGTCATCCGCCGTTCGTCCCCCCGCCTGCCGCCGACCCGGCCGACAAGCCGCGCGATCGGATCTGGGAGCTTGCCGAGAGCCTGCACTGTTCGATCGTCGGCACCTGCCTGACCAACGCCGAGGCCCGAGCGATCCTGGCCAAGCTCGGGCGGCCGGATGTGCGGACCATCAGCGAGCACCGGCTGCACGGCGAGATCGTCCAGATCGCCGGCCGCAAGGACGGCGGCGCCCGTCTGCTGCAGAAGACCCTGGACCGGCGGCATGAGCGTGAGATCGCGCGCTTCGATGAGGCCCGCACACCCGATGCGGTACGGGCGCTGTGGAAGGCTTCCCGGGAACGCGGCGAGATCCCTGGGGCCTACTGGGCGGCGATCACCCACCCGGCGACTGATTGGCCCCTGGTGCAGGACATCTTCGGCGAGGTGCACATGCTCTCGCACCTCGTCGGTCAGTCGAACCGGGCCGACATCCGACGCCTGCACCATCTCGAAGAAGAGTTGGCGCGGCGCGATGAGGCGATCATCGCACGGGACGAGCGCATCATGGCGCTCATGTCGGAGCGCGACGACCTCGACAGACGCACGAGGGCTGTCGAGACCGAACGCCTCGTCCCAGTGGCCACGGCCGTCGAGTCACCATGCACACGTGCGCTGGAAGCACGGCTGGCCCGGGAGACAGCGCACGCGACAGCCTTGGAGGAGAGGCTGGCGGTGCTGGCCAAAGCGGCCGAACGCCTCAGCACCGATCTGGCCTCAGAGATAGCTCGTCGCTCTGTCGCCGAGAGGGAACTGGCTGCGCTCGAAGCGGCGCTAGAGGAGCCGACCGCGATCGTTGCTGACGACCGAGCATCAGGATGGCTCGACGGTCGGGTCATCCTCTATGTCGGCGGTCGGCGCAGCGTCAGGTGGCTAATTTGCGCCGCTTTGTGGAGGCCAAGGGCGGCAGACTGCTCAACCACGACGGCGGCGTCGAGGACAATCTCGGCCTCTTGGCAGGGCTGGTTGGGCAAGCTGAACTAGCGGTATTCCCGGTGACGTGCGTCAGCCACGAGGCGAGCCTTCATCTCAAGCGATACTGTGAAGCTCAAGCTAAGCCTTTCCATCCGGTCCGGAGCGCCAGCCTCGCCGGCTTCCTGCATGTCGTCGAACAGTATCAAGACGCCAGCACTTAAATTAAGTTCAGACTCTAACTCGTTTCGTCCGCTCGCCCATCCCGGCGCGCGCCACGAGCTACGACGACCAAGGCATCATCGGCCAAGGGCCGCTGGAGATCCTTCGCTTCCGACCAGGGCGCTGACAGCCACGTCGCCCACTCCTCTGGCTTCGTGAGGATCACCGGCATCGCCTTCGGGTGAACCGCACCGACTTCGGCGTTCGGCTCGGTCGTCAGGAAGGCATACAGGTCGTCGGTCGTCTCGCCGTCCTTCACCTTCCGCACGCTCTGCCAGCCCTC
>NZ_JAKSXX010000100.1 GCF_022829385.1 Methylobacterium sp. J-070
GCTAGAGCAGGACGTCGAGGCCAGCCGAGGCCGGCTGGACCGGACGCTGGCCGATCTGCAGGCCCGGTTCAATCGGCCAGGGATCCCGCGTGACTTTGCCGACCTGCGTCGGTCAGGGCAGGCAGCGAGCGAGACCGTCGATCGGCTTGTCGCAGATGTCCGGGCCAATCCCGTCCCGGTGCTCATGATCGCGGCCGGCTTCGGGCTGCTTGTCTATGAGGCTTTCCGAACAACGGCGGAACGGAGACGTCTGGCGGTTGTGCCTGCAGGATCCGATGTCGCGACGACCGATCGTCACCTCCCCGAGAACCATCCGGACCGGATGCACGAGCGGCTCGACGATGCGCTTGAGGAGAGCTTCCCGGGCAGCGACCCGGTCTCGGTGCGGATCACGAAGTAAGCATTTTCAGAAATTCTGAACGACCGGCCGGGACCAGCCGACTGGCTGCATCCCGGCCTCGCGCACAACCCCGACCGCGTCCGCAGCTGGTGGTCGTCAGATAGATGGGACAGCGCTGCAATGCTACGGCGCTCTGCTGCTGTCATGCTGCAATGCTGTAGCGCTACAGCGCCATCGTGCCGTGGCGCTGTCAGACCGTAGCGCTTTCGCGCTGTCACGCTTCCCTGCTACAGCACGACAGCACTGCGAGGGCACATGCGGACGATAACCCTGGTGACACAGAAGGGCGGCGCAGGGAAAACGACGGTCGCGGCCAGTTTGGCGGTGGCGGCTGCCGAGGCCGGCGAGCGCGTCGTGGCTCTCGACCTAGACCCGCAGGGCTCCCTTGCGGCCTGGGGCGACAACCGGACGGCGGAGGCGCCCGCAGTCGACAGGCTCGGCGCCGATCGGCTGGCGGACCTGCCGAAGATCCTGGCAGCGCTCGGCGAGCAGGGTTTCACGCTCGCGGTCCTCGACACGGCCGGCGTGGCGTCGACCGGCGGCAACCTCGCCATGCAGGCGGCGGACCTGGCGCTCATCCCTGCCCGGCCGTCACGGCTCGACCTGCAGGCCACGATGCCGACGATCGAAACCCTGATGCGGCTCGGCATGCGGGATCGCTTCGCCTTCGTGCTCAACCAATGCCCCGCCGGGCGTTCCGCTCGAACCGTCGAGGCGGCCAGCGGGCTCGGCATGTTCGGCGTACTGGCGGAACCGTCGCTGACCCAGCGGGCCGACCACCAAGACGCGCTCGCGGCAGGACAAGGCGTCACGAAATACGCGCCCGAAGGGAAGGCAGCCGACGAGCTGCGCGCCCTCTGGGTCTGGGCGGATCGCAAGATGAAGGCGAACAAGGCATGAGCAAGCGCCCTTCCGTGATCGGTGGCCTGACCCTGCCGGGATCCGAGACCCGCGAGCCCGCACCGTCTGCGGACGCCGCGCCGGCTGCGCCCCCCTTGTCGGTAGCGGCACTGAAACCTGTCGGCCGCCGAGCGCGGCCCGACGTTGTGCATACCTCGGTGTACCTGCCGCGGGAGGTACATCGGCGCCTGCGGGAAATCGCGTTCACCCGCGACGTGAAGGTGCACGATGTCATCATGGAAGGGATCGACGCGGCGTTGCAGAAGCACGGGCACCCGCCGGTGGCGTCGTTGAAGCTGAAGGGCGAGGCGTAGCGTGATAGCGGGTCAGTGCTGCGACGCTGTCCTGCTGTGACGCCGTAGCGCTTCCGCGCTATGCCGCTGTCGCGCTTTCATGCTGTAGCATTACAGCGTCAGAGCATTGCAGCAGTACGTCGCTTCGTGTAACTCCCGATAAGCGTCATTCTCGGAAGATATAGACAGGGTGGATTGGAAGCCAGGTGAGGAAGTGAAGCCAGGGCTATATCAGCGGTCGGTGGTGAAACGAGGTCGGGAGGCGCAGAGTGACCGCACTCTGCGGCGGACCGGCTCGACGACGATGCCTGACCCTCGAAGCTCACGCTTGGCATGGATCGGCGCTTGGGGCGGCTTATTCGGCGTGGTGATCTACAGCCTCGCGCAGTTCGATGAGATGCTGCCCATCAACCGCATCCTTTTCGGCGTCACCTCGACGCTGATGCTGATCTGGCTCCTCGTCATCCTCTTCGATGGTCCGGGCAGACAATCGTGACGTCTGACGCGCTTCCCGTCATAGCGCCCGAATTCGTGAGCGAGCTTCCTGTCGAGGCCGCGGCGATCGTCCGCGCCTACCAGCAGGCGAGCAAGGCGGACTCTACCATCCGCGCCTACCGTGCCGACGTCCAGGTGTTTCAGGCTTGGTGCGCCCGGTTCGGGTTCCGGTCCCTGCCAGCGAGCCCCGAGGCTGTGGCCGGCTTCCTGGCGCACGAGGCCGAGGTCGGGCGGTCCGCCTCGACGATCGGGCGGCGGCTCGCCGCGATCCGGTACGGCCACAAGCTGGCGAAGGCGGCCGATCCGACGGACGACGAGGAC
>NZ_JAKSXX010000102.1 GCF_022829385.1 Methylobacterium sp. J-070
CTCGCGGGGCGGGTTCGGCGCGATGGTGCTGCACCTGCTGTCGGAGCGGGGCGCGCTGGACGCGGGGGGCGTGCGGGTTCGGACGCTGACGCTGCCGGACGCCTACCAGGACCACGACAGCCCGGAGAAGATGTACGCCGATGCCGGGCTCGACGCCGACACCATCGTCACAACCGCCCTGGCGACGCTGCCGGCGACCTCCAGCAAGGCGGAGCCGGCGAGCAACGTGGTGAGCGTCCGCCGCCGCCCGCGCTGAGTCGACCTCGCGATCTGCATATCAGCCGGCGCCGTCGGTCCGCGATCATGCGCGCCCCCCCTCTCCCGGTGGGGCTACGATATTCGCACCTCCACATCGAGGAAGAGAGCTAACACCACACCTTTCCCTCCCCCCTCTGCGGGGGAGGGTGGGCCCCCGAAGGGGGTCGGGAAGGGGGAGCGACGGTGCAGACCAGCACACCGGCCTTCACATCTGCGCCGCCCTTTCCTGCATCCGGGTTCCCCTCTCGCGGGACTTCGTCCCGGCCCGACCCCTGCTGACGCAGGGGCCATCCTCCCCCGCAGAGGGGGGAGGCAAGTCGGGGGACCGGCAAACGGGCCCAGCTCGAAGGCGTGAAGGTCGCGGGCAAGTCCGGGACCACGAACGCCTACCGGGACGCGTGGTTCGTGGGCTACACCGGCAATTACGTCGGCGCCGTGTGGTTCGGGAACGACGACCACACC
>NZ_JAKSXX010000103.1 GCF_022829385.1 Methylobacterium sp. J-070
GTGCCGTGCATGGCGTTAAACCGAACCGAGATGCCGCGCTTTCCCTCCCCCCTCTGCGGGGGAGGGTAGGCCCAGCGTCAGCAGCGGTCGGATGACGGGAGCGCGGCTCCCGAATCACCCGTGAGCTTCAGGAAGGCAACAGCACGGTCCTGCACCGCCGCCCGGCGCTCCCGATGCCCACCGTGACCAACACCAGCCCGGCGCGGCGGGACGGCACCCGCACAGACCGCCGGGCTAGGATCCGGCCGCCGCGCGGCCAGCCCCGGCTCGCAGCGCGCAGAACGCCACCTCAGCGCTCCGG
>NZ_JAKSXX010000107.1 GCF_022829385.1 Methylobacterium sp. J-070
ACAGTTAGTCTCTAGGTCCGCGTTGCCGCGGTCGGGCGCCTGCGCCGAGGCGGGGGCAGCGAGAGCGATGACGCTGACGGCGAAGATGAGGCTGCGCATACTTGGTCCCTGATCGGAGCAACTCGTCGAGGCCTAACGAACTTAGCGCCGGTTTTATCCTTTCCGCTCCCGGAACCGGATCCCGGCCCCGCCACCGTTCTCGGGGATGAATCCTAGCCCAGCGGCTTCAAAGGGCCGCTCAATGTCCAGCAACGTGCGATCGTAGGGTGTCCGTTTCCCAGCCTCGAAGTCGGCTAGCGTCTTCTTGGATAAGCCGGAGCCCGAGGCGATCGTGCTGCCCTGGCGCGGACGTGGCAACGTCATTGCAGCGGCGGCCGTAATGCTCGTGGACCTCTTGGAATGGGCGTGATGTAAGTTTCGACGTATGTGAGAAGCGCTGATTGGCTTAGCGCCGCAAAAACGGATCTGGGCCACAATACGCTGGATGTTCGCATGCCTGGTTCACAGAACCAGATTGGTGGATCGGCTGTCACCGGGTTAGATCTTCTCATGCCCTTCCCGAGAATGCGGGCCCCATTCTGGTCCCTGAACCGGCGTCCGTTCTGGTCGTGCCAGCATGACAGCCGCACGTACCGCCGCCCGACGCAGTTCATCGCTCGCCCACGACTCCTCAATCAGCGTTCGAGCGAAGGGATGGGCAGCCACCGCCGCGGCCGGATCAAGATAGTAGCCCTCACCGAACGCAATAAGCCCAACGCCGGGATCGGCCATGTATGCGTCGATCACCCCAGCAACGTCGTCGTCGATGATTGCAAGTGTTGGCAGGAGATCGAGGATCATCGGCAACGGCATCGTCGACGTTCCTCACCCGGGCACGGATCGAGAAGCCTCGCTGACCAGCGGGACGGCCTCGAAGACCTCTGAGATCACGAGCTATGCCGAGATCCTGGTCGTCAAAAAATCACAACGATAAGTTTTCTGATACTCCGCCGTGACAGCCCGGGTTCGTGACGCAACGCCCCGGACGATCTGGCTGTGGCAGATATCACTGCCGAGTGAGTGCGTGTTCCCACCCGGCTGGGGCTGCAACGCGCAGGGATCGGTCGAGGCGATCAACGAGCGCGGCGAAGCGACCCATGACTTCCAAGACGTGGATTTGGTGATCGCGGGTGATGGCGCGCAGCACTTCGGCCGCCGCATAGCCCTCGGACATTTCGCCGCCTTCGCTATCGTCACGGCCCCTCGCCGGCCGACGCTGTGGCGGCGGCTATGCTGACCCTGAGGGCCCGAAGCGATCGCGAGACCGTCGTTGAGGCAGAGTCAGGTCGCCGGGTATCCGGCCGCATCAGGAGCCGGCGGCTCGCTGCAGCCCCACGTCCGTCGGCGGCTCGATAGGCATGGCGATGGTGCTGTATAAAGACTGGGGCCGACTGGACCTCCAAGCCTCATCGGTTGCAGCCTTCGTCGAAAGACACTTCAAAAAATAACAATTATTGAAGTAATGCCTGTCAGCAAGTAGCCACAAAGCCCATCTACGTCGTGTCGCGCGGACATTCCGACGCTCTCGGTCTCCGTAGCGAACACGGTACAGGCGTACCCTCGGGCCAATCCCATGTCCAACGCGCTGATCCGCAAGCTCGACCACGCCGGCGGCCTCACGGACGCGGACCGGGCCACACTGCTGGGCGCTTGCGCCAGCCCGCGACCCGTGGCGGCGGGGCAGGACCTCACCTGTGAGGGCGACCCCCCCGAGAACGTCCACCTCATCCTGCGGGGCTTCGCCTACCGCTACAAGATCCTGCCTGGCGGCAAGCGCCAGATCACCGCCGTATTCGTCCCGGGGGATTTCTGCGACTTGCACGTGGCCATCCTTCAACGGATGGACCACTCCATCGCCACCTTGCTCCCTTGTGAGGTCGTGTACCTCTCGCGCGCGACCGTCGTCGACCTCACGGCCGGCCACCCGCGCATCGCCCGGGCGCTATGGTGGGCGACGCTGGTCGACGAGGCGATCCTGCGCGCCTGGCTGGTCAACATTGGACAGCGCGAAGCCTCGCGGCAGATCGCGCACCTGTTCTGCGAGTTGCACGCCCGCCTTGATGCGGTCGGACTGGCTACGCGCGACAACGGGGGCGCGGCCTTCGATACACCGCTACGGCAGACGGACCTGGCCGACCTGCTCGGGATGACGCCTGTGCACGTCAACCGCATGCTGCAGGAGCTGCGCGAGGCCGGACTGATCGTGCTCAAACGCCGGCGGTTGCAGATCCTCGACCTCGCCCGGCTGCGAGCCTTTTGCGGCTTCGATGCAGCCTACCTGCACCTGGAGAATCGCCCGGATCGGCGTTGACCAGCCCGCGCAGTGTAGCTTTCAAGCGGCGTGCGGCGCGGTCCACCATTCCCCAGTCAGCG
>NZ_JAKSXX010000109.1 GCF_022829385.1 Methylobacterium sp. J-070
GACCGCCGCTTCGTTGATGCAGGTGCCGCCTGTGGGGCCCGGAAAGTCGTGCGAGCCCCGAAGAAGCTTCCAGTTCAGGATGTGATCGAAGTCGCTCATGGTGGCTAACTCCGTAGCCCGTTCCCACCCTGAGCCTCCTCTCATGCGATCATGCCGTCAACCACGTCACCAATCTGGCGCTGCCGAGCTTGCCCGGGTATCAGCCCGACATGGCCAAGCGCATCAAGCTGCTGCCGCAGGAGCGCGGCACCGTCCTGTTCGATGTCGTCTTCGACGATGGCAGCCGAGCCTCGAACCGGCGCCTGCCGATGGAGAACCTAGGCGGCTTGGATGGCGATCAGCCGGCCCACGATCTCATCGAGCAGCAGGAGGCGGAGATCGCCCAGAAGGCAGGTCGGCCGCCGCGAACGATCCAGAACCTGACGCGCGCTGCCAAGCCAGAAGCAAAGCCTGTGCGCGAATAGACGACCAACGTTCGGCGCCTCTTTGCTGCATCTCCCCTACCTGCGCTACGTCGGGTAGCTCCAGCACCCAAAAAGCTCGATGTCGCGGTGGAAACAGCATCCTGAACGACGAAAAGACCTGAGCAAGTCGGGTTTGCTCGCCGTGTCTCGAACTTCACGGATTTGTGAAGCTGCTAAAGCAGTCGAGCGGGCACGCGGAACTGTATCTTCACCACCGACCCATACGCAGGCTCGGGCCGGGGCGCGCGCATGGGTTTCGACAAGCCAGATGAGCCGATGATCCTCTCCGCGAGGACTCTGACGGACGCCGAAGTCATCGACGGCGGCGACACGGTCGCGCTTCGCGTTTGCTGCGCGGATGGACGGCCGGCGGCAATCCTCGTTCCTCGGGACGTTGCACGGTCGATGGCAGAGACCTTGAACGAGAAGGTAGCTGAAGCCGCCGCAAGGGTCACTGAACGGCAGAAGCCGTGACGAACGTTATGGCTGGACAGGCCGCCTACCTCGACGGACACAAGGCCCAACCGAGGCGTTCAGGTGGCCAGTCGCTATGACGCGCCTAGCCCCTCTCAGAGCAGCCGCCGCAGCCCTGATCGTGATGGCGACTCTCGCTAGTCCCGCACTCAGCTCACCCACCGGGGAGGCGACCGAGGACATCATCGACGGCTGCAACCAGTTCATCAAGTTTGCGCACAAGGGCTACTCGCGAGAAGATCCGGACACGATGCGGCATCTCGGCGAGTGCATGGGCGCAGTTCGGACGATGCTCGCGACCGAAATCGCATCTGACAATATCTGCCCAACAGAGAACGTAAAGCTGATCGATGCAGTGACTGCTTTTTCGCTGTACATGATACAGCACCCGAGCGATCTGAAAACCGTTTACGTTGTCCCGATGCGGCAGGCGTTTCGCGCAGCTTACCCTTGTTCGACCATTCGCCAATGAGCCTGCCAGGCCAGCCAGTGCAAGGCGGAGCCATGATGACATGTCAGGGCCGTGCCGGTGCCGCTTCCTGCCCAAAGATGATCATTGGGCCAACAGCAGGCGTCCGCTGATGTTGCCGACGCCGCTCGGCACCGGGACATCGCTGGCCGAGTACATCGCGTTCATCGTCAGGTTCGCCGAACTGGCCACCTTCAGCTGGCGCGAGACGATCACCGTGTAGGCCGACTGGTCGGCCACAGCCCCGTGCGAGTCGACCGTCAGCTTGCCGCGCGGCATGTAGATCGTGCCCAGCAGCTGACGGGCGCCGTTGCTGGATATCTTGTGCTCGCGCAGGAGCGGGGCGGTCGGGTCCTCATAGAAGAGAAGCCCCGACATCGGGCCATCCCTCGGAGCTGTCAGGTTAATCGTGCTCGCAGCCGTCAGGTTGAGCGTGGTCTGCTGGCTCTTGAGGTAGATCCCCACATACGAGCCCGTCAGGGTCGCGTTGGCATCCACTGTCAGAGGGCCTGTGTCGATGACGTAGACGCCCGGTGACAACGTCGCGGTTGCGCCTTTCGTGATCTTCAGCCCGTTGCAGTACGTGCCAGGGTAGAGCGTCTGCGAAGTCGTCACGACCGTGTTCGTGTAGGTACAGCCGGACGAGGTTGGGGGAGCGATGACCGCCAGAGGATCCTTCAGGCTGGGACATCCGGATTTCGGGCCGGGCTGTGGAGGGTTCGAGGTACTGACCGAGTTGCCACCGGCAGAGCAGATGCTGGTGGCGAGGATCGTAGCTTGGTTCTGCAGCGTGACGCCGCTCGTGCTGGCGGAGTCCGAATAGACCGAGCACTGCGACGCCGTCACGGACGCCTGATCCTGAGCTGTCAGGGTGCCGTTCGAGGTGGGATCGAGGGCCAGGACACATAGTCGTGTCTTGCCGACTAGCTTGGACTGCGCGCTCACCGTAATCGTCGCCGACGGCACACCGATGATCCTGCCGAAGGGAAGCGGAAAGATCTCCTGCGTCTGGGCGGTGACGCTGGTTCCGTCGTCACTGACTCTCACTTGAACAGTGAAGGGCACGCCGGCCACAGGCTTGGCATTGTCGCGGATCGCCTGTGTGGTGACGCCGCTGACCGATTGTGTATCAGTCGTAGTCTGCGCCAGCTTGAGCATGTTGCCGCCGGTCAGCGTGCCGACATCGGTGGCTGTCTGCAGCTGGGCTCGGCGGTACGAGAGGCGAGCGTAGTCAATACCTCCGCCAGCGAGGCCGAAAAGTACAATCGAACTAAGGCCGAAGATGACGGCAACCCCGCCCCGGTTGTCAGGCCGAAACGCTTTTAACAGCGAGGCCGCGGTTTGCGACACGGTTCGGCATGCCTGAAACATCGGCCAGTTGTGTCGCCGCATCCGCATCGATCCGGGCCGTAGTGAAGATCGATGGGAATTATTACGGGCACTTATTATCGCAGCCTTAAAGAACGCGCCCTGTTATTGAGATCGTTAATGGCTGTTCGAGCCGCAACTTAGATCAGTATCAATTTTGTATCACGAAGCAGGGTGACCGGTTCTACATGGATGTGCGCTCACACTGGTATCGGCATGAGCCGTTGAAGCACCCTCACCCGCACTACCCTGATCTGCACCACCAGCACGGTCAAGCCTGATTGGTCGGGCAGAAGTCGCCCGTCACTTCGCGCTGACCGGGGTGTTTAAGTCGTTGGTTCATCGGACCGTGCCTCACGCCTGCTCCAGCAGGTCGATTAGGAATGACCCAGCCGCCGCGTTGCATCGGCCCCGCCAGGTCAGGATGTCCGCCTCGGGCAGGGCCTCAGGCTGCGTCTCGGCCGCTACCTCCGGCAGCACGGTCTCGGGCACCTCTGCTTGCCATGTCGGGCACCTCTTACGAAAATGCTTCCCGGCACGAGCCTCCCAACGCTGGCTCTGCCTCCCAAGCGGGGTAGAGAGCATGCGGGTGGTCAGCGAGCGATCCGAGGCCGAGATCCGGACCTACGAAACACAGACCGAGGTGAGGTTCGCGCTCCGGCGCTTGGCCGCCAACATCATGCGGGTGACGCGCGGCGCAGGTTCCTCGGCGGAACTCGGCAAGCAGATGGTGGTCTGCCTCGACGCTATGGACGCCTACCGCGACGCCGCTGGGCACGGGGTGCCGAGTTGGGATCTCGACCAGATGCTCAACCCTGAAGTCGCCGAAGCAGAGGGCCGCCCTTGGTACAAACCGGACCCGGAGGACCAAGCCCGATGGGACGAAGACGGCACCACCGACCGTGACCTGGTCGAACAAGACATCCGGCGGGCGTGCTTACAGGTGACCGCCTCGATGCTGCTCAATCAGAACCCGCAGAAGAGCCGGGGCAAGCACGACTTTAACGAGGCGCTCCGGCATCTTGAGGCTGCGCGGGAACGAAGCCGCGCCTACCACCAGGCTAAATATGCACCCGCACCCCGGGCCCGGAAGAAGCCGAAGCCTCGCTAGGCCCGAGGACCGAAACCTTACAGTTGCTCCGGCGACGTTCCTTCAAGGTCTCGGTCTCCGCCGCGTATCCAGATGATTTGAGAGGTATGGCCCTCCGGAGCGCCTAGGGTGGGCTCCGCGTCTCCTCCATCCTCGCGGTCAGGGTCTCCATCTTCTGCATCGAGAAGGGCCACGATGCGGTCAACGATGTCGAGCGCCAGTTCAGCCAGCCGCTCGAATTCCTCGCGCGGGATCGGCTGGGCACCTGTTTTTCGGATGCCCGGGAAGGGAACAATCTTGCTCATGAGGGGTCTCGGTTTCGGGGACTGATAGTCCTCCGGCAGGATCCGGCCGGGGCGGTACGCATGGCGACAGGAAGGGCCGATCAGAGTCCTTGACGCTCAGCCTCGGCGTGGGCCGACAGTTCGCGGGCGAACGCCTCGGCCTCATCCGGGTCGCCGTTCTGGATCACCGGCAGGGCCAGCATCTCCAGGCGGGTCTCGCGGTCGGCGCTGTTCGCCGGTCGACGGCGCCGCGCTTCCTTGTTGGCCGCGGTCTCCACGTCGGTCAGAGCGTCGCCGAGCCACTGCATCAGTTTGCCGGCGGCGTTGTAGCCTTCGCTAGGGCCGTGGATCCTGCAACGGGCCTGCCAGCACATCGCGTAGGCTACGCCGCCCACGAGGTCGGCAACGTCATGGAGCGACTGCAGATCCTCCAGCGAGGCGGACGCTAGGTCGAGCATGCCGACAAGGCTGGGTTCGCGTAGGGCTGCCGGTGCGGCCGTCGGCGTCCGAGCAGCGGCGGCTGCGTGGATGTCCAGCGCGAGCCGGCCGTCGGTCGCGTAGAAGCTGCGCCCGTATCCAGCACGCCACAAGTCGACATACTCCAGCCACGCCAGCGCGAGGGCCTTCGGGGCAATGTTCTGCAGGGTCGCCGGCAGCGCCTCAACCGCGTCAATAAGAGCGAACCGACGCTGCTGCAGTTCCTCGTAGGCCGCCACTTCCTCGGCGGTCCCTCCATCGTCTTGCGGGCCACAAGCCCAGATCGGCCACAGGTCGAGGATGGCGGTGGTGAGCGTGTCCGCGGGGCTCGGTGCCGGCATCTCGCCCTGCACGTCGCGCCAGAGCGAGTGCGACAGGAGCTGATCCGGGTCCGGACTGTCCGTGATCTCAGCCAACAGCGTGTCGCGGCGGTAGTGCGAAAGAGCCCGCAGCTTCACCCGGAAGCCATCCGCGGTGTGAGCTGAGCAGCATGCGATCAGTTCAGCGAGGTTGGCGGCGTCCTCACCGGCCGTCTCGGCGGCACGTTCAAGCTCGGGGGTGAGGTACTGATCTTGTACCCGAGCCTGTTCAGCCCGCCACGCATCCCACGCCGTCACGATCTCCTCAGCGCGAGCTTGCGCGTCGGGGTGGGGCACGATGTCAAACTGGTGGCCCAGATGATCGCGGTGGGCGCGCTCACCCTTGCGGATCGGGCGAAGCACCTCGTGTGTCATCGGCATGATGCGCCGCAGCCGAGCGACATCCTGGTGGTGAACCTCTCGCCCCTCCAGCGCGTCGGCCATCATCCAGTTCTGGTGGACGTTCAGGCGGGCGTCAGAGGCGCGGTAGATCAGGCACGCCGGGCGTTCCGGCATGTGCCGGTCCGCTTCCCGCTGGGCCTCGTTGCAGGCTTCACAAGCCGCGATCTCGCGGGCGCGGGCGACCGCGAACTGCGCACCGAGCCGCAGCAGCTCGGCGTCGGCGCCGGCCTCCGCAGGGGTCGTGCCCAGCTCGGGAACGGTCTGAGGGCGACTGACGTGCTGGCTAAGGCCGGCTTTCAGGTCAGCGGCGCGCTGCTTGAGGGACGGACGATCGGCGCTGCGACGGAACGGGTTGGACAGCTTGAGAGAGGGCACGGTCGGCCTCCAAGGGTCACGAGGTGACAGGAGGCGCGGCGAGACAGGCGCCGCGCGGTGGCGGCATCAGGCTTGGAGTTTGCTCAGCGTGTCATGCTCGTGGTCGAGGCTGCCGGGGTCGATGCCGGCGACGTTGGCCGCGCTGCGCAGCAGGTTGGGCCACGAGCCGCCCGTGTCCTTCCACGGGTAAAGGCCGATCACGCGGACCAGGGCAGCCATGCCCTCGGGCGTGGTGGCGACGTGCTGGCTGATCTGCCGGTTCAGGTCCCGGAACTCGTCCTCTGCGACCCGGCGAGCCTTCTCAAGGCGTCGTCGATCGGTTGCAGCCTCGACGACCTCAACTCGGGTGTCGAAGGCATCGGCGATCGGCAGCAAGGCTTTCCAGCGCCTGATCCGGCCGGGCGTCTTCCCGCCTCGACCGAGCATCGGGACCGCGCGGGCGATGGCGATGCGCAGTGCCTCGCCATCCCACGCCTGTTCCGTTCGGCTCTCCGGCCCCCCCCAATCAAGGGCGATATGACGGAGGTTCACACCAAGTAGCGTCGGCCAGCGGTAGCCTCCGAGCACTCGGAACCGCTCGTCTCGGGTTACGAACAGGTCCTGAGGACATGTGACGAGGACGGCGTGGATCTGCATCCAGGCGACGCCCCATGCCTCCATCGCTTCGGCCTGAGCGTCACGGGCCCGCAGCCATCGCTCGCCGAGCGCTACCAGTTCGGCGTCGGGGTGC
>NZ_JAKSXX010000056.1 GCF_022829385.1 Methylobacterium sp. J-070
ACGAACAGGTCCTGAGGACATGTGACGAGGACGGCGTGGATCTGCATCCAGGCGACGCCCCATGCCTCCATCGCTTCGGCCTGAGCGTCACGGGCCCGCAGCCATCGCTCGCCGAGCGCTACCAGTTCGGCGTCGGGGTGCGGCTGAGCGGGCGCAGCCGTGAGAGGAGCGGCAATAGCCGGCAGCGGTACGGCTGCCGCGACCGAACCGACTACAACGGTGCGACGGCTCAGGCTGGCGCGCAGGTCGGCGGCGCGCTCGCGCAGGCTGGCGCTCGGATCGCGGCGGATCAGGTTCTTGAGAGAGGAACGGAAGGACATCGCGGGATCCTCGAATGAGGGACGCGGGCAGCCGGCCCGCTCGGGGGCCGGTCGAGTCAGAGCAGGGAGGCGAGGCCGGTCAGCACCATGCCGCCGCCGATGATGGCGACCGCGGCCAGCAGCTCGCCGGCGACGTCGAGGAAACGCAGAGACCGGCTGTGCGCGGTGTCGGGCCGGACGGGAGACACGGCCTGCCAGGGCTCGATGGTCCCGGGCTGGGTCTCGTCGGGCAGGTTGCGGTAGCGGCGATCGACGGGGAGCTGGAGGCGGGCACTCGGCACTGCGGTGGCGCTGCGAACCGGGGCGGGCTGGCTGAAATCGGGGATGCGGACGTGCGTCATCGTTCGGGCTCCGGTGAGGGCTCGTGGCGGTGGATCGGTGGTGGATGGGTGGGTCAGGCGGCTCGGGCTAAGCCGCTGATCTTGCTCAGCGCAGATCTGCGCTCAGTGCGCGGCCATGTGGCGAGCGAGCTTGGCGGCGCCCCAGGCGGCTTTGAGCGCGACCGACATGGCCTCGCTCCAGGTGCAGCCGAACCGCTCCTGATGGGCGCGGGCGGCGTAGGCGGCGGCCGACATGATGGCGCCGCGGTCGAACTGGCCGGCTTTGAACAGGGGCCGGCAAGTGGTGCGCACCTTGAGGTCAATGCGAGCCTTGGCCGAGAGCAGGCCCGGGGCGATGACGGGGCGGCTGTCCTGCAGGCTGCGGGAGATGCGGGTCCAGGAGACGGTGCGGTGGGACATTTGGCACTCCGGCTTGCTTTAGCTGCACCGTGTGCTAATTTTCTAAAACAGGGGACTGGGTCGTGTCAACACCCTGTGCAGACTTTTTGGTACAGGGAACAGGATGACGCCGGTTCAGTTGAGAATGGCTCGGGCGGCGGTTCGGCTCGGGGTTCGGGAAGTAGCCGAACTCGCCGGGGTGACGCCGTACACGGTGAGCCGGTTCGAGACCGAGCAAGGCGGTTTGCGCCTCGACACGGCAGAAAAGTTGAAAGCCGCCCTCACAAAGTTGGGTGTGAGGTTCACCGATGAGCAGGGCCGTTCCTGTGTCTGCTACGAGCCGCCTGCAGTAGCAGGGAGCTGATGCTCAAGCGGCAGCGATCCATCGCAGGCTTCGGTGAGAAGGAGCGGTCGTGACCTACACCGTCGAGCAACTGGCACCCGGCAGCTACGACGTGCTGCTCGACGGCACGGTGATTGCCGGGCTGGTGCGCAGTGTCCACCGCAATGGGCCAAGCGATACATGGCAGATCGAATTGCTGGACGAGATGCCGGCAACCGAGCGACCAGCCCCGTTCACCTCTCAGTGGCACACCTTCAAGTCGCGTCCAGCCGCTCTGGAATGGCTCGGCATCCAAGAGCCTGAGGCTGGGAATGCCGGATGAGCCAGATCTGGAGCCGCCTCGTGGCAATCGGCGTGGCTGTCGTGCTCGTCACGGCAGTACGCCTGCTCGAAGCGGCCGACTTGGAATACGCGTTCGAGGATTGCGCCTTCGCAGCCATCGCGGCGGGCATCGTCGTAGCAGCACTGCCCTCGTCATGACCGCCGGCCTGGACTTCATCCCTGAGAACGGCGGCGGGGCCGGGATCCGGTTCCGGGAACGGATGAGGCAGGGTTAGGCCGAAAAGGGCTGGCACCGGGGGCGATCCGCGATGGCTAACGAGTACCGCTTCGGCATTGAAGAAGAGTTCTTCCTCGCCAGTGCCCGGTCTCGGGGGGCGCCACAGCGGTCGATCGCCGCCTTTCACAAGG
>NZ_JAKSXX010000064.1 GCF_022829385.1 Methylobacterium sp. J-070
ACCGTGCTGACCGACAAGGGGGTGCGGTTCTGCCATGCCCCGCGCAACCGCTCAGGCCCGACAGCCCTCTACAGCCGGCACATGTTCGCGCGCGTCTGCCACGAGCACGGCATCGAGCATCGCCTGACCACCCATGGACCACTGATGTAATCGACAAGAGCCTTCTTCGTGGATCTGCGCTATTTTCGGCTGGCGCACGGGCGACCGCGTGGCGAAGAAGCAGGGCGTGAGGTGGGAGCCCTGCCGCGCAGCCTCTATCGTCGCACCTCAGTTGCGGCGCCCGTGCGCACCTTCTTCGGCCCTTGCGGATTCCAGCCCGTCACGAAGCGGGCGTAGACCGTCTCAGCCTGTTCGACCCAGCGCCGCTCCTCATCGCGGTGGCTCTTGCTGTTGTAGGCGTGAGCTGCCCCCTTCTGACCGCGAGCCGCCTTGTAGCCGGCCTTCAGCTCAAGATCGCGAAGCTTCTTCGCGTGAAGCGAGGGGCGGGCCCAGACGTAGCTCTCGCTCTTGGTCAAAAGATGCCAAATCACGACCGCGAGCTTGCGGGCGGTTGCGACAGCGGCAACGTGCTGGCCGCGTCGCGCCCTGACCCGCAGGAAAAAGGCTCGGAGTGGGCCTGGAGCACGGGCTGCGGCCCAGGCGGCCTCGACCAACATGCCGCGGGCGTGACCGCGACCCTGCTTGGTGATCCGGCCGTGGTGCGCGGGTCCCGGTCCTGATTGCCGCACGCTCGGGTTCAGACCGAGGTAGCTGACAAGCTTTTGCGGCTCGTCGAAGCGGGTCACCTCGCCGATGGCCGCTGTCAACGCGAGCGCCACCACCATGTCGATGCCGGGGACCGTCATCAGTCGCTTGACGCATTCGTCAGCGAGGGCCGAACGGGCGAGATCGCGCTCGATGACCTTCAGGTCCTCGCCAAGCCTGTCAAACTCGCGCAGGTGCCGCTCGATCGCGAGCCGTTCGTCCTCTGGCACGACCTGCTCGACGAGCCAGGCCCGGCCCTTGGCCCCGCAGAGGTCAGCGTGGGGACAGGATGGGATCAGGTGGCTGTGCAGGATCGACTGGATGATGTTTTTTAGCCGGGATCGCTGCCGAACGATCTGGTTGCGGCGGGTAACCTGCCGGCGCAGCGCCTGGGTCGGCTCGTCTGGAACCCACACCTCCGGCAGGAACCCGCTCGCGTAGAGCTGCGCCAGCACGCCGGCGTCGATCGTGTCGGTCTTGATCTTGGCATGCGCGATCATCCGCACCTGCATCGGGTTGGCGATCACCACCTTCTTCACGTGCGGCGCGAGAACCGCCACAACGGCCGAGGCATTGCCGGTGGCCTCAACGACCACGACGTCATCCGCCGAGAGTTGCTCAGCGAAGGTGGTCAGAAGATCGCGACGCATGTCGACGCGACCCAGCCGCCTCAGCTTGCCATCATCCCACGCTACCGCTTCCGCGAAGGCGCGGTGAATATCCAGTCCGATAATCCGCATGCCCACTCCCCATGCTGGTTCGTCGACAAAAACGGGAGCTGGCGGGCAGCACGACACCTACTGATCCGCGCTCGCAGCGCATCCGGGAAAGTCGCAAGGGGCGGCCATGTAACGAGTTCGGGCTCTCAGCCCACTGTCTATCGACGGCCTGCCCGCACCTTCGTGCTCCCGGTGCCCCGCGTCCCAGATGGGCTCACCATAATGCCGTTCTCTGGGGAGAACAGCGGAACGAGAAGGCACCGCACGGGTACATACCGGATAACGGTCAAGTCGAGCGGATGAACCGCACCATCAAGGACGCCACGGTCAAGCGCTACCACTACGACACGCACGAACAGCTCCGGGCACACCTCCAGCTGTTCGTGGACGCCCACAACTATGCCCGTCGGCTGAAGACCCTGCGCGGCCTCACGCCCTACGAGCATGTCCTTCAGGTCTGGACCAAAGAGCCCGAACGCTTCAGGTTCGACCCGTCACACCTCATCCCGGGACCATACAACTGCAGCGGGCCTGGATCACGCGCTACAGGGATCGCGAGGAAGCGGGAACCGAGTACTACTACATCATCGAGAACCCAGCCGACCATGCGATCGGGACGGTGCGCATCTACGATTTCCAGGGGCCGTCCTTCGTTTGGGGGAGCTGGATCATCAAGCGCGGCTCGCCTCTGCTCGTGGCGATCAGTTCAGCACTCCGCGTGTACGACTTCGCGTTCTACGATCTGGGATTCACGCAGGCGCACTTGGAAGTCCGCCGGAAGAACCGCACGGCCTTCGCGTTCCACCGACGCTTCGGTGCCGAGATCACCCATTCGGACGATCTCGATCACTTCCTCCGTATCACGCGAGAGAGCTACGAGACTGTGCGGCCGCGGTATGCCAGAGCCATCGGTGCCGAGACTCCGGATCGCTGGCCCGTATCACAGCCCTAACCTGCATGCGGTGAGACGTGGAGCCGGACATTCTGTGAATTTCGGCCGTTGAACTGATGCGCTAAGCCGCGATCAGGCAACGTTCTCTAATTTGAGAACGGGCGGCGCATAGACGTTCTCGGTCTCGATGATGCAAACGCCTCAACGCAAGCCGTCAGCGAACCCGGCCAGGCCCAGAGCCTTGACCTTATCCGCGCCGCCGCCCCAAAGGGCGTCGTCGGCCTCGACTACGACTACCTTCTGCTGGGCACGCAGGCCTGCCGCGATCGCGGCGAAACCGGCCGGTGATCAGGTTTACCGCGGCGGGGCATAGTGGAGTTGATACATCAGTTGGTTCCGCTCGCGCGGAGCGGAGGTCGGCTCGATCCTGGCCAGCGCACCGGCTAGGTCGACCAAGCGCAAGCGGTCCGCTGGCACGCGCAGTGACGTTCACGGGAAGGCGGATCGCGTTCTTCGCACTGGCCAACTTAGTCATCGTCGAAATCATCGAAGCGGCATAACCGGCAGCCGACGGCTGCTCGGACCGGTTATGCTGAGGGTTCGCCATGCGTCAGGTGCCCCAATGGCCGTCGATTGAGGCGCGTCTGCCTCGGGTTTTTGATGGAAAGGTGCGATCGGCCTCTCAAGCCGCTGGGGAATGAAAGGTTTCCGCTACCTCCAGGCAGGCCGCGGCGACCTGGCGGACCTCGTCATCGCTCATATGCGGTCCGATGGGCAGGCTCAGAATCTCGCGTCCGAGACGCCGCCCCAGTTCACTGCTGCCTCGCACCGAGATGCCCGCGTAAGCCTCTGCGTCGGCGGGGGCTATCGGGTAGTGGATCTGCGTATCGATGCCGCGCCGCTTCAGCCCGGCCGCAAGCGCATCGCGGTGATCCGTGCGGATCACGTAGAGGTGCCAAACGGCATCGGCCCGCGGATCGACCTGCGGGAGTGCCAGTCCAGTCGGCGCCAGAGCGTCGTGGTATAGCCGCGCGATCGTTGCACGACGCGCGTTCCATGCGTCTAGATGGCGTAGCTTAACCCGCAGAACAGCAGCTTGGAGTTCGTCGAGCCGCGAGTTCACCCCTTGCTGGCGATGGACGTACTTCTCGCTCGATCCGTAATTCGCCAGCTCACGCATCCGACGCGCCATCGTGGGGTCCGACGTGGTGATGGCTCCCCCATCGCCCAATGCCCCGAGGTTTTTTCCGGGGTAGAAACTAAAGGCCGCAGCATCGCCGAGGCTGCCTGCCCTTGTCCCATCAAAGGTAGCTCCATGGGCCTGCGCGGCGTCTTCGACGCAAAGCAGGCCGTTACGGCGCGCGAGGGCTCGCAGAACCGTCATGTCGGCCGCCTGTCCGTAGAGGTGGACCGGCACCAGGGCTTTCGTGCGGCTCGTGATGGCCCGTTCGGCCAAAGCTGGATCCATATTGTAGGTGTCTGGATCCGGCTCGATTGCGACGGGGATCGCACCGACCTGACTGACGGCGAGCCACGTCGCGATGAAGGTGTTCGACGGCACGAGCACTTCGTCGCCGTGCCCGATGCCGTGCGCCCGCAGGATCAGGTGCAGCGCATCCAAGCCGTTGGCCACGCCGATGGCGTGCTCAGCCCCACAATAGGCCGCGAACTCTGTCTCGAAGGCTTCGACCTCCTCGCCGAGGATATAGCGTGACCGGTCGAGCACCCGGTGCCAAGCGGCGTCGAGTTCGGCGCGAATCGTGTCGTGCGTCCGGGCGAGATCCAGAAACGGTACCCTCATCGCATGCCCGCTCGTCATCTCAGGCCTTTCGCGTGCAGGAACGCGTCGTAGTCCCGGAAATAGTCGCTCTCATGATAATGGTCGGAGGCTAGGGCTAGGCACACCGCGCCTCCGGAAAAATCGTCGATGTCGCGCCAGAACATCCGAGGAATGTAAAGACCTACATTAGGCCGGCTCAAACGAAAGCTCTGACGCGTCAGGCCGTCATCTAGGTGGACATGGAAGCTGCCGGAGACTGCGATTAAGACTTGCTCTAATGCTTTGTGGCTATGCCCGGCGCGAGCTGCGCCGTCGGACACGTCGTAGATGAAGTAGATGCGCCGCACCGGGAACGGCACATCCTTCTCGGCCTCGATCGGGGTTAGGGCGCCGCGGGGATCCCGGATCCGCTGGAACTCGATGAGATGAGGCTTAGTCGTCACGTTCATCCCGATCTCCGGCTCGGCGACGACCCTCATAGTCAGGTCTGTCCCCCCCACCTGTGCCGCTGGCGGGCGACTAGCCCATTGTCCCCCTGCCGGTCGACCGACCGGCATTGGCCGGCTGTCCTAGGCCAAACTGCGGGGATTTCGCAACGGCCGCTCGCTCGGCGGCTTTTCCGGTAGGCCGCGCGCCTTGCGCCGCAGGTACGGGCATGGTCAAGCATCCCGCACGCGCGTATGACCGCCGCATGGCGGCGTCGCGTCGCCGACAAGCGCAGGATGAAGCGGGTCCGCCCCATGGAGCGCTCGAAGACCTGTCGCCTCGCCGACCGCCGTCCGCGCGGTCCGCGGCCAACCGGCATCCGATGACCGAACGTCTCGTGCTCTACGGCGCGGGGGCCCTCGCGCGCGAGATCGTGGACGTGATCGCGCGGCTGCGCGGCGCAGGCGCTGACGTGGAGTTCCTCGGCGCCCTCGTCGACCCGGGTTACGAGGCCCCCGAGGTCTTTCGCGGCCGGCCCGTCCTCCGGGACATCGACGCGTTCAAGGGCGACGAAACCCTGCGCTTCGTCGTGGCGTTGGGCGAGCCGAAGGCCAGGGCGGAAGCGGTCGGCCGCCTGAAATCGGCGCTCGGCCCGCGCTTCGCCTCGGTCATCGACCCCTCCGTGCTGATCGGCACGGGCAGCAGCGTCGGCGCGGGCACCGTGATCCTCGGCCACGCCTCCGTCACCACGGACACGCGCCTCGGCGGTCACGTCCTCGTCAACCCGGGCTGCACCATCGCGCACGACAACCGGATCGCGGATTTCGCGACTCTCAGCCCCGGCGTGCACCTCGCCGGCCACGTCACCGTCGAGGAGGGCGCCTTCCTCGGCACCGGCGCCTGCGTCATCCCGCAGATCCGCATCGGTGCCGGCGCCTTCGTCGGAGCCGGCTCGATCGTGATCCGCAATGTCGCGCCAGGGCACACCGTCCTCGGCAACCCAGCCCGCGTCCTGCGCCGCGGCTGAACCGCCCCGGCAGGAGCGCGCCTTCCGCAGCCCTGCGCCGCCATGTATAGCGGGCCCCTTTCAGAATGCGCCGTCGCCGCGGCGATCACGGCCGAGGACAGGGTGCAACGATGATCCCCGTGTTGATCCCGAGCCTGCCGGAGACGGATGCGATCGTGCCGTACCTGCGCCGGATCGACGGCGCGCGCATCTACAGCAACTACGGTCCTCTGACCAAGGAGTTCACCGCGCGGCTGTGCGGCTTCGTCTCCGGGCAGAGCGGCGGCGGCGCGGTTCACGCGGCGCTCGCCAGCAACGGCACCTCGGCGATCGAGCTCGCCCTGCGGTACCGGACCGCGGGGCGCACCGGCCGCTTCTGCGTGATGCCGTCCTGGACTTTCATCGCCACCGCGCATGCGGCCGCCAATGTCGGGCTCACGCCCTACTTCACGGATGTCGATCCCGAGACGATGGCGATCACGCCGGCGATCGCGGCGCGGGCCCTGCGGGCGAATTCAGGCGACGTCGCTGCGGTCATCGTGGTGAGCCCCTGCGGCGCGCCCATCGATGTCGCCGCCTGGGAGGCCTTTGAAGCCGCGCACGACGTGCCGGTGGTGTTCGACGCAGCCGCGGCGACCCTGAACCTCAGGCGCGTCGGCGCCCAGCCGGTGTGCACCAGCCTGCACGCCACCAAGGCCTTCGGCATCGGGGAAGGCGGCGCGATTTTCTCGACCGATCCCGAGATGGCCGAGACGATCACCGCGATGACCGGCTTCGGCTTCTCGCCGGGCAGCCGCGTGTCGCAGATGCGGGGCGGCAACTACCGGATCTCGGAATACGCCGCCGCGGTCGGACTCGCCGCGCTCGATGGCCTGGACGCCCGGATCGCGTCCCTGCGCGAGGTCTCCCTGGCCTACCTCGAGGGGTTCGAGCGGATCAGTGTCCCGATGCAGGCGGGCTTCGGCCGCGATTGGCTCACGATGACCGCGAACGCGATCATTCCCCCCGCCGACGTCGAGGTGGTCACCGCGGCCTTCGACGCGGCCGGGATCCAGTGGCGGCGCTGGTACGGCGACGGCTGCCACGCGCACCCGACCTTCGCGGCATGTCCCCATGACGGCCTGGCGGACACGCCCGGCGTGGTCAGCACCGCGATCGGAATACCGTTCTTTCCGGCCCTCTCGGCGGACCAGATCGCCGAGGTGTGCGGGTGCGTCGAGCGGGTTCTCTCGACCCGCTGAACGGGTCTCCGCGGCGGACGAGACCGGGCCGGTCTCGTCCGATCGCCCATCCCATCCGAACGGTCGATCCCGATGCGCGACGTCCTCCGCCCAATCCTGATGCAGGCCGCCCAGTCGGGGACCTCCGAGGCGATGGAAGCCCTCGAACGCCGGCTTGAGGCGGCTGGGGGCGGCGACATCCTCGCCCAGCACCTTGCGACCCTCGGGTTCCGCCTCCAGGGCGAGGGCAAGACGGACCTAGCCGCGCGGGCTTACGGGCTCGCCGGGCACGTGGCGCCGCATCGCGCGCCGCGCTACCGGCTGCTCGCGGTCCGGACCCGCATTCTTGGCCTGTGCCAGCGCGCCGAGTTCGACCCGGTCCCGAAGCTTCTCGAGGAGCTTCAAGAGGCCAAGGCAGCGGCTCAGGATCCGATGCAGGACGATCTCTCCTTTATCGATCTGGCCTGGGGCTACGAGCTGCGCGGCGAGGTGGAGAACGCGGTGCGCAGCTATCTGCTGGCATGCATTGCCCGCGACCAGCACGGCGGCGAGGCGCTGACCCGCGACAGCGACACGCTGGAGATCAAGATCAAGAATCTCCGCCGCCTGCAATTCGACGCCCTGCTCGACGCGCACCGGTTCGATGAGGCGATCGCGCTGCACGAGCGCACCCGTCGGGTGCACGGCGCGGGCCCCTTCGCCGCCTACGCGATCACCAGCGCAAAAGCGCTCGCCGAGGCCGGGAAGGCGACCTACGCCGAGATCCTGCCCGCGCGCCGGATCGCGCCGGCGGACCTGAAGTTCTGGGAGTCGTCCCCGCCCCTCACCTCCGAGCCAGGCGACCTCGACGTGCCGGCACTCTACCTGTCCTTCGTCCGCGACGCCCGGGCATTCCCGCGCAGCAACGTCGTCGTGAAGGACGACAGGCTGATCTACGACCTCGCGGCCCATCCGCGCCGGAAGGACATCCTGATCCAGGACGGAGTCAATCTCGACCAGATCATGATGGCGGCCTTCGGCGAGACCCACGCCCTGGTCGAGGTGCCGGAAGCCCCGCTCCGGGTCGAGGCCGGCCTGATGATGTTCGGCATGATGAGCCGCAACTACGGGCACTGGTTTGGCGAGTTCCTGCCGCGCATGCTCTGCTACAACGACCCGCGCTGCCCGGACGGGATTCCGCTCTGCATCGACGACCACATGCCGAGCACCCACGAGGAGATCCTGAGTCTGCTCGACACGCGCGGCCGGCCGGTGATCCGGCTTCCGGCGCGGCCGGTGGAGTTCGGCCAGCTCGGGATGGCACCCGTGCCGGCCTTCTTCCCGTTCGAGATGAAGCCTGGGCTGCCCGTCTACGACACCATCTGGCCCGCCGACATCTTTGGGGCGATCCGGCGGCGAATCCTCGAATGCGCCCGCGCGCGGGGCGCGCTGTCGGCCCGAACCGGGCGGCGCCTGTTCATCTCGCGCAAGGCGTTCACCCAGCGCGTGCTCGTGAACGAGGCCGAACTCGCGGAGCGGCTGCGCCCACTCGGCTTCGAGGTCATTTACCCCGAGACCCTCTCGTTCCTCGAACAGGTCGACCTGTTCCACGCCGCCGACCTCGTCGTCGGCTCCTGCAACTCGTCCCTGAACAACACCCTGTTCTGCCGGCCCGGATGCCGGATCCTGGGCCTGATCCACGAGGAGCTGGGCTTCAATTTCCGCGCCTATACCAGCTATATCGAGTCCGGCGGCGGGCGGATCACGTTCCTGCGCGGGCGCTCGAACCACGAGCCCGGCGTCCATCCTTTTCACGTCAGCTACAGCATCGATCCGGCCAAGCTCCTCGCCGCGGTGGCCAACATGAGCGCCGGATTGTCCGTCACGGAGGATCCCGTCCTATGGTCTTGAGGGGCGCCCGCGGGAGGCGTCTCGGGTGCGGCAGGCCTCGGGCCGCCTCGGCCTACGCGGCCGGCTTGCTTTATGCCATCGGATCTCGCAAGAGGTGCGCCTTCGAACAGCGCAGAGGAGCTGGTCAGCCTTCGGCGGGCAGTCATACGCTTGTGTGTATGGAGATCAGGATCGGAGGATGGCCACCGCGCATGCCTCGCGGCTTGGGACAAGGGCGATCCCGTCGTCCCACAGGGCTCGCGCCGAGACATCTGTGGTCTGCCTCGAAATTTCCGTGCTGATCGGCGACAAGGCTTGCGCGATCAAGCACCTGCGCGCTCCGCTGAACGGCGCGCGCCCAAACCGGGCGGCCGGATCCCGGCTACCCCCAGACCCGAGTTCGAGGAGAGTGTTCGATGACGGAAGCCGCGTTCCTGGATGAACTCGGCGCGATCCTCGACCAGCCGGGCCCCCTCGCCCGCGGGCAGAAGCTCGCGGAGATCGAGACGTTCGACTCGCTCGGAGTCCTCAACATCATGGCGTTGTTCGACACGCTGGGTCTTGAGGTCGAGCCGGGGCTGATTTCCGAGGCGAACACCACCGACGATCTAGTGACGTTGGCCGGCCAGAAGGTCCAGAGCTGAGCCGTGTCGGAGGCGCGCGGTCATATCCTTGTCGTCGGCGCGAGCAGCGGCGTCGGTCGCGCGGTTGCGGAGCGGTTCGCGCCCACGGCCCAGGTCACGGCCGTGGCCCGCCGTGCGGACCGTCTGGCCGAACTCGCCGCCGCCGGCGTGGCGACCGTCGCCGCCGACGTGGCCGATCTCGCGGGCATCGGCGGCCTGATCCAGGGGATCGTGGCCGAGCGCGGCCTGCTGACCGGTCTGATCTATTGCGCCGGCCTCCAGGTCATCAAGCCGATGCGCGCCCTGGCGGTCGACGAGGTGGAGCGGCTCTACCGGGTCAATCTTGTCGCCCCGACCGTGTTCGCGTCGGCCTTCGCCAGCGCTCGTGTCTCCACCCGCGACGGCGTGTTCTGTGCCGTCTCCTCGGTCGCCGCGCAGCGGCCGGAGCCGGCTATCGTGCCCTACGCCGCTTCCAAGGCGGGGCTCGATGCGCTGATCAAGGGCTTGGCGCGGGAACTCGCGCCGCGGCGCGCGGTCGGCGTCGCCCCGGGCTGGCTCGACACCGAGATGACCCAGGCCCAGGGCCGCGTCTACACCGCGGAGTTCCGGGAGGCCCTGGAGAAGCGCAGCCCGGCGGGCATCGCCACGGTGGAGTCGGTGGTCGACGCGATCACCTTCCTGCTCTCGCCGCAGGCCCGCCACGTGACCGGTGAGATCCTGCGGGTGGACGGAGGGGCCACGCTGTGAACGCTGGCCGCAAGCGCATCGTGCTCATCGGCGACGGCGCCTTCTCGAGGGAGATCGCCGCGGTCGCGCGTCTGAACGGCTATGTAATCGAGGCCACCTATTCAACGCAGTCCACCGCCCAGGACGGGCGCTACCGCGGCTATCTCGACGAACTGCTGGCCGACCGAGCGAAGTTCGACGGCGTGGCGCTGGCGGTGGGCGGCGTGAGCCGGCCGGTGATCGCGGCGCGCGTCGAGATCATCGCGTGGCTCGACGCCAACGGCATCCTCTGCCCGCCCCTCGTCTCGCCGCACGCGCTGGTCTGCGAGGGGGCGACGGTCGGGGCGGGTTCGTTCATCGCCCATCGGGTGCCCGTGAGCGTCGATGCGCGTGTCGGCCGGTTCTGCGTGCTGAATACGGGCGCGATCGTGGCGCACGACGCGGTGATCGGCGACAACACCACGGTCTCGCCCAGCGCCCTGATCAGCGGCCGGTGCCAGATCGGCGAGGGCCGCCTGATCGGTTCGATGGCCAAGGTCCTCCAGGGATTGACGATCGGCCGGGAGGCGACGATCGGCGTCGGCTGCAACGTGCTGCGCAACGTCCCCGAGCGCGCCTCCGTCTGGCCGAAGCCCGACAGCATCGCGTCGACCTGAGGCGAGGCTTGGCCTGCCGTGAGCGGCCGCGAATCAGCGGCGAGGACACGATTGATGCAGAGTGCCGCTGAGATTGCCGTCCCGGCTTCGCCTCAGCTGGAGCCCTGGCAGGACGACTTCTCGACGATCTACCGCAGCGGACAGTTCGACCATCTCTGGTACGCGGCGCGCTACCCCGATGTCGGCCTGACCGACCTGTCGCCCCTCGAGCATTACGTGAAGTACGGCGCCCGGCTCGGCCGGCAGCCGCGACCGGACTTCCCGGCCACGCCGGACGAGGCGATCGACGGCACCTACGTCAATCCCTTCGCGGCGTGGCTGCGCCAGCAGGGCGACGCCTCCACGAACTCCGAGGCCGGTAAGCCGGTCGTCTCGGTCCTGTGCATCACCTACAATCAGGCGCGCTTCATCCGGGAGACCCTGGACAGCCTCCTCGCTCAGGTCACCGGCTTCCCGTTCGAGGTGCTGGTCGGCGACGACGGCTCGACCGACGGCACCGCCGAGATCATCGCCGAATACGCGACCCGGCACCCGAACCTCATCCCTGTCCTTCGAACGAAGAACCTCGGCCCGAACGGGAACTTCGCCGACCTGACGCGCTCGGCTCGCGGCGAGTACGTCGCCACTTGCGAGGGGGACGATTACTGGAGCGACACCGGGAAGCTCCAGAGGCAGGTCGACTTCCTCAAGGCGCACCCGGAATTCACGCTCTGCTTCCATCCGGTGCGCATCGTCTACGAGGACATGCCGGGCATCGAGACCACGTTCCCGGAGCACTGCGTGCCGCTTCCCTCCCTGACCGATCTCGCCACCCGCAACTTCATCCAGACCAACAGCGTCCTCTACCGCTGGCGCTATCGCGGCGGCGAGCGGTTCGATTTCGATGAGAGCATCGCGCCGGGCGACTGGTACGTGCATCTGATGCACGCGGAGGTCGGGCGCATCGGCTTCCTGCCTCAGGTGATGGCGGTCTACCGCAAGCATGCCGGCGGGATGTGGACCACCCACGCCTCCGAGATCGCGCGGCACAGGAAGCTCGGCACCGCCGAGATCGAACTGTTCCGGCGCCTGCGCGGCCACTTCGGCGGCCGCTTCGCGGAGAGCTTCGCGGCCTCTCAGAGGATGATCTTCGCGCGCCTCGCGGAGGCCTGCCTCGACGAGGCGGACGTGCCGGGCCTGCTCAGCCTTGTCGAGGCCCATCCCGACATCGCCCATGACACACTCGGCAAGATGGGATTCGACGCCGGGCGCCTGCCGACCGGCGATGCCGAGGCGCTTCGGGCGTGGTTCGAGGAGCAGCTTACCGTCAGCGTGATCGTCACCGCGCCCGATAGCAGCGTCGATCTCCGCTCATGCCTCGACGGGATTCTGGCCCAGCGCGGCCTGTTCCGGCTGCGCATCATCGTCGGCTTCGAGCGTTCGACGCAAGCCGCCTCGGAGGCCCTAGAGACTCTTCAGACGGTCGATCCGGACCGGATTGCGGTGCGCCCGCGCCCGCAGGATCTCGGCCCGCTCCGGAACCTGCAGGAGTGCATCGCGGCCAGCGACAGCCGCTACATCGCCTTCTGCGACGCGGAGGCCCGCTGGATCTCCGACCGCAAGCTCGCCAATCAGCTCCGGATCCTGCGGGGCGATCCCCGGCTTTCCCTGTGCTTCAACTGGGTGCTCGTGCATCGCGCGACGGAGGGATCCCTGCTGCCGCACGAGGGTCAGGGGCGGCTCGCGACCGGGAGCCTCCGCTTCACGGACCTCTCCGCCGCGCCGGTCACCGCGCACCGCTCAGGCGGCGTCTACCGCGCCGACGCGCTGCGGAACCTGCCGGAGTCTTTCTTCGCGGATGCTTGCGCGGGCGACTGGCTGATGGATCTCCACGTCGCCGATGCCGGCCGCATCGCGTTTCTGCGGGAGATCCTCTCCGTCTGGACCATCCGGGATGGCAGCCCGTGGTCGGACCGCCCCGACGCGTTCCAGAAAGCCCGGATCGACCTTCAGCGCCGGCATTTCGCCACCCTCTTTGGCCGAGGGCGCGGCTTCGAGCCCTACGCGCTCGCCTGCACGGTCGTGGATCTCGACGCCGCGCTGTCTCCAGAGTTCGCCCGCGCCCATCTGGAGGCGCCGGCCTCCGGAGGCGGGACCGAGGTCGAGGACGGGCACGTGGTCTTCGCCGGCTGGATCGTCCCGACCTACGGGGCCCGGGCGACGCTCCTCGCCGAAGTGGGAGACGAGACGCATCGGTTTCCAGTCGATCAGCAACGGTCCGACGTGGTCACCGCCCTATTCGGCGACGCGCCGGCACCGGTGGATGAGGCACGCTGCGGGTTCCGCTTCACGCTGCCCTTCGATCGGCGCCTGGATGTTCGCCTCCTGATCGCGGTTGAGGATGCGGCTCTGCCCTGGCTGTCGGTCACCGTTGCCCAGCGATCCGAGGACGAGGCGTCCGGCTGAGGCACGTCCTACCGGAACGGAGATCCGCCCCCTCCCCGCGAAGGCGCGCCTTCGGAAAGGGTTGACCCCAATCTCGGGCCGATCGTATCACCCGAGCGTCGCGCGGCCACCGCGATGTCCGATGTGCGGTGTTCTCCGCACGGCCGGAGGTTCAGCGCCGATCGGCGCCGCGAGTGGGACGGAGCGATTCTTGGGCGACGATGTCGAGACGCTACGGGCGGAACTGGCCGAGACGCAGGCTCGTTTGAGGGAAGCGCAAGGTGAGTTGGCGCGTCTGGTCCGCCTGGCCGAGGCCGACCTGCAGCGCCGCCGCCCGGGCGAGCAGTCGAGCGTCGTCGCCGCATCGGTCCGCCGGCCGGCCGCCAAGGACGTGGCCGCCCGCATCGCCCGGCTCGTCCAACTCTACCGCGAGGCCTTGGCCGCGTCTCCCAACGGCGCGCCGGTGATCGGCGAGGACACGATGCTCCGCTGGCTTGAGACTTCGGGCCTGTTCGACCGGGACTTTTATCTCACATGCAACGGCGACGTGGCGAGCGCGGGGGCCGACCCGACGCAGCACTATTTCAACCACGGCTACGCCGAGGCGCGACCGCCGAGTGCGCTCTGACGCCGCCCGGACCGTTCGCCCGACGCCGCGGTGATCGGAGTGTCGCCGCGCGCAGCGCCAGCCAGCGGCCGAGACCTGTGCAAGGATCCGATCGATGCAGAGTGCCGCTGAGACCGCCGTCCCGGCTCCGCCTCAGCTGGAGCCGCCGCAGTTGGAGTCCTGGCAGGACGACTTCTCGACCATCTACCGCAGCGGGCAGTTCGACCACCTCTGGTACGCGGCGCGCTACCCCGATGTCGGCCTGACCGACCTGTCGCCCCTCGAGCATTACGTGAAGTACGGCGCCCGGCTCGGCCGGCAGCCCCGGCCGGACTTCCCAGGCACGCCGGACGAGGCGGTCGACGGCACCTACCTCAACCCGTTCGCCGTGTGGCTGCGCCAGCAGGGCGACGCCTCCACGGGCTCCGAGACCGGCAAGCCGGTCGTCTCGGTCCTGTGCATCACCTACAACCAAGAGCCGTTCATCCGCCAGACGCTGGACAGCATCCTGAGCCAGCGGACGGACTTCCCGTTCGAGCTGATCGTCGGCGACGACAAGTCGAGCGACGGCACCGCCGAGATCATCGCCGCGTACGCCGCGCGGCACCCGAACATCGTCGCGATCCTGCGGCCGGAGAATGTCGGCGTCGTCAAGAATCTCGACGACATCGCCGGGCGCGTCTCCGGCGAGTACGTCGCCATATGCGAGGGCGACGATTACTGGACCGATCCCGACAAGCTGCAGCGCCAGTTCGACTACATGCGGCAGCGGCCGGAATACACCCTGTGCTATCACCCGGTGAAGGTCGTCTACGAAGACATGCCGGCGGTGGAGGAGCAGTATCCCGAGCACCCCAACCCCCAGCCGTCCCTGTCCGATCTCGTCGCGCACAATTTCATCCAGACCAACAGCGTGTTCTACCGATGGCGCTATCGCGGCCGCGAGCGGCTGGAGATCGGCCGCGGTATTATCCCGGCCGACTGGTACATCCACCTGATGCATGCCGAGGTCGGCCGGATCGGGTTCCTGCCCGAGGTCATGGGCGTGTACCGCAAGCACGCCGGCGGGATGTGGGCCGCCTTCGACACCGTGCTGGCGCGGCACAAGCGGCTCGGCAAGTCGGAGATCGAGTTCTACCGGCAGCTGCGGGGCCATTTCGGCGGCCGCTACGCCGACCAGTACGAGGCCACGCAGAAGCGCATCTTCCGGCGCTTGGCCGAGGCCTATCTCGACGAGGAGGATCCGGCGCGCCTCGCGCAGCTGATCGAGGACCATCCCGACATCGCCGAGACGGCCCTAACCGAGATCGGCCTCGGCGCGCCCAACCGGCCGCGGCAGGACCCGGCCGCCCTGCGGGCCTGGATCGAGGACCAGCTCACCGTCAGCGTGATCGTTACGGCCTACAACCATGCCGGCACGATCCGGCGTTGCCTCGACGGGGTGCTCGGCCAGCGGAGCCTGTTCCGGATGCAGGTTGTGATCGGTGACGACCGGTCCACGGACGGCACCGCCGAGATCATCGAGGAATACCGCCTCCGCCATCCGGACCGGATCACCGTCCGGCCCCGGGACCGAAATCTCGGCATGCTGCAGAACATGCGCGACTGCATCGGTGCCTGCACCGGCCGGTTCGTCGCCTTCTGCGAGGGCGACGATTACTGGATCTCCGACCGGAAGATCGGCCTGCAGCTGCGCATGCTGCGGACGGACCCGGCCCTCGACATGTGCTTCAACTGGGTCCTGCTGCACCACGTGGCGAACGGCTCGTTCATGCCGCATGAGGAGCAGGGCCGCTATCAGACGGGGCCGATCAGCTTCCCGGTGCTGGCCAGGGCCCCGCTCACCGCGAACTTCTCGGCCTGCTTCTACCGCGCCGAGGCGCTCCGCCGCGTTCCCGAGGTCTTCTACGACGAGAAAGGCGCCGCCGACTGGCTGATGAACCTCTACGTCGCCGACAAGGGCCGCATCGCGTTCCTGCGCGAGATCCTGTCGGTCTACACGATCCAGACCAAGGGCCAGTGGTCGGGTCTCGACGAGACCATCAAAAACCTCCTGATCGGCCAGTACCAGAAGCGGTTCGCGGCGATCTTCGGCGAGGGCCGCGGCTTCGAGAAGTTCGACGTCGGCTGCACTGTCGCCGAACTTGAGGGCGAATTGCCCGACGCCTTCGCGCGGGCGCATCTCGAGGCGCCGCAGGATCGCGTCTGGGCCGAGATCCAGGACGGGCAGGTCGTCTTCAAGGGCTGGATCGTCGCGGCGAGCCGGGAGCAGGCCACCCTCGTCGCCGAGATCGACGGCGCAGTGCAGCGCATCCCCGTCGACATCCACCGGCCGGACGTCATCGCGGCGGTCACGGGGGAGATGCCGACCACGATGGAGGAGGCGCGCTGCGGCTTCCAGTTCGCTCTGCCCTACGCGCTGCACCTCGAAGTGCTGCTGCGGATCGAGGTGGCGCACGTGGTGGTGCCCTGGCTCTCGATCATCATGACGCATCGCGTGAAGAAGGCAGATTAGCGGGCTATCGCCGCCGCGCAGGCACCCGATTATCGCGAGCGGAGCGAAGCAACCCAGGGCAGGGCGTCGATCAGCGTGGCGCCACCTGGATTGCTTCGCTCCGCTCGCAAAGACGGCTATGCGGCAAGCGGCCCGGACACGGGATCGGCCGGTTGCGCTGGACCGCCCGGCTTGATTGAAGGTCCAGGCAGCTGCTCATCGGATCGCGTCCGCCGGAACCGGCCTGCGCGAACTCGGCCTTGAGGAGAAGGAAGCCGGCCATGGTCCGGATCGAGAAGCCGGCGGTCGATCCCGAGCGCCTCGCCCAGATTGCCACTCTGGCCGCGGGCGCGCATCCCGAGGGCGGCGCCCTGTGCGCGATGGAGGCTGTGGCCTTCATCGCCGGCGAGCCGGTGTCGGACCATCCCGCCTGCGCCGCGCCGAGCATCGCGGCGTTCATCCGCACCTTGAGCGACGGCCTGCCCCAGGCCGAGCGCGATGCCCTGATCCGCCCCCTCCTCCCGCGCCTCGTCGGGACGCGCGGCTCGGAGGCGCTGGAGCGGCGGCGCGTCGCCCGGGTGGCCGACTGGCTCGTTCGGATCCACGTGCCGGCGTGGTTTCATCTCGCCAAGCTGATCGTCGAGGGGGACGACCTGGCCGATCTGCCGGCGCTCCGGGATGTCGCCGATCTCGCGTCCCTGTGCGACCACCTGAAGCGCGCCCGCAAGCGCGCGGCCGTCGCGAACCTCACCCTGCGGCAGACCGGCTCCGAGGTCCGGGAGGCGGCTTGGGACGCGGCCCATCGGGCCGCCTGGGTGACCGTCCGCGATTCGCTGGAAGCCGCCGGTCCGCGGATCCTCGCCGCCGGCTGGGATGCTGCCTACGCGGCCGCCTACGCGGCGGCGCGGGCCTACGGAAAGGCGCCGCTGGAACCGACGCAGCGCGCGCTGCAGGAGACGGCGCGGGCGCTGGTCGAAGATCTTATCGCCATGCAGGACCCGGCCTCGCCCGGGGGCGATCCGACGCCATGACCGGCGCCGCGCCCGCGGGGCCGGCCTCCGCCCGAGCCGCCCCGTCCCTGGCGGGGGCCCGCTGCCTCGTGCTGGGCGGCGGCGGCTTCCTCGGGCTGAACCTGTGCAACCGTCTCGCCGCCGCGGGAGCCGAGGTCACCTGCTTCAGCCGCAGCCATCCGCAACTCGAGTCCCTCGACCCGCGCGTCGCCCGGGTGACGGGCCAGTTCACCGACCGCCTCGCCATCGCCAACGCGGTCGAGCGTCAGGACATCGTGTTCCACCTGATCGCCGGGTCGATCCCGGAGAGTTCGAACCGGGATCCGTCCGCCGAACTCGAAGCCGCGCCGATCGCCACCCTGCACCTGCTCGACATCTGCCGCTCCGCGCGGATCAAGAAGCTGGTCTTCGCGTCCTCCGGGGGCGCGATCTACGGGATCCCGCGCGCCATCCCGATCCCCGAACAGGCCCCCACTGACCCGATCTCGGCCTACGGCATCAGCAAGCTGATGATCGAGAAGTCGCTCTACCTGTACCGACACCTTCACGGGATCGATTACCAGATCCTCCGGATCGCCAATCCGTACGGGCGGTTTCAACTCGGCACCAAGCACCAGGGACTGATCGGGAGCTACATTCATCGAGTCCTTTCCGGCCTGCCGCTGGAAGTTTGGGGCACCGGCGAGGTGGTGCGCGATTTCCTGCACATCGACGACGTCAGCGAGGCGTTTCTCGCGGCGGTCGCTTATGACGGTCTGCACAAGGTGATGAACGTCGGCAGCGGCAGGGGGTTGAGCGTCAATCAAATCATTGCCGAACTCGAGTCGGCCTTCGGGCGCGAAAGCCTGTCCTGCGTACAAAAGCCGAGCCGTGCCGCCGACGTGCCTGCGAATGTCCTAGACACTTCGCTGATCCGGTCGGAGCTTGGTTGGCAGCCGCGGATCGCCCTGCGTGAGGGTCTGATCAGCACCATCGCGTGGATGCGCGCACATCTGGCTGAGGCTCGGGCGACCAGCGCGGCGCAGTATCCCAAGTAAGAGGGGGCGGCAGCCGCGACCGCCGTCGCAGTCCACAGCGCAACAGGCCCTATTTGGTGTGCTTGATCGTCATTCCGCCGCGGAGCGGCCACGTTTGTCGTCGACAGCGCCATGCGCGAGCCGCAAGGAGTCCGCATGTCCTTCCTGCACGATCTGCCGATCGCCGACCTGATCGCAAATTATGGCTACTTCGCAATCTTCGTGATCATCACGCTGGAGAGCGCCGGGCTACCGCTGCCCGGTGAGACGGTTCTGCTGACCTCCGCGGCGTACGCCGGCAGCACTGGAAACATCAATATCGCAGTCGTGGTGGCGATCGCCGCGACCGCCGCCATCCTGGGCGACAATGCGGGCTATTGGGTCGGCCGCCGCTGGGGCCTGCCTTTGCTCCTGCGCAAGGGCCACCTGATCGGCCTCGATCACGGGCGACTCAAGCTCGGCCAATACCTGTTCCGCCGGCACGGCGGGAAGATCGTGTTCTTCGGCCGTTTTACCGCAATGCTGCGCGCATACGCAGCCGTGCTTGCCGGCGTGAACAAGCTCGATGCGCGCCGCTTCATGGCCTTCAATGCTCTCGGCGGTGTTGCCTGGGCCTCGATCATGGGGTTCGGCGCCTACCTATGCGGGCGCTCAATCGAGAACGTGATGGGGCCGGTCGGCCTCGGGCTGCTGGCTTTCGTGCTGCTCGGAGCGGTCGCGCTGTGGCTGTTCATGCGCCGGCACGAAGCGCGCCTGATGGTCGCTGCCGAGGCCGCGATTCCGGGACCGCTTGCGGAAGGGTTGACCGAGGCGGCCTCGCTGCCACAGGCCGTGCAGGATCAGGCCGAGACCGTCGGCTGTGACCGGAACCGCCCGACTCAAGCAACTTTTCAGAGCCAGGTCGAAGCAATTTTGGCAAAAAGTCATGCTGATCGTCATCAGGCCAGCACGCCTGCGCCGCAAGATCCGCCGCCGTCTCCCCTTCCCTTTTGGTTCAAAATCCCCGTACTGCTCCTCGCAGCGACTGCGGGAATGACGCTCGCGTCGTGGAATTTTAAAGTGACCGGTGGCATCTACGGACGCCTCGTCGGCCACATCAGCATCGTTGGCGTTGCGCTGATCCTCTGCATGGCGTCCGCCATCCTAATTTTCACCGGTAGGCGGCTGAGGCGCCCACAACCCTTGAGCGTCTCCGGGGATAGCAGCGAAGATGCCATGAGATGGACAGCGTGAGCCGACGCTGTCTCGGTGAGTACCCCAGACGAGGCGGCACATGCCTCAGCTCGGTCGGCCGCGCCCGCGGCGTAACTCGAGCTCGATATCTCAAAAAATCAGGCCAGGCCGCTGCGCCTCAACCTGGGCGAACCGTCACAACGTTCGGGGCCAAGGACTTGACGTGTTATGAAGCCTCAACGCCCTTCGCGGGCAAGAGGCTGATCACCATGCGCCTGCTTCTGCTCGTCGCTTCCCTCTTTCTCCTGCCCGCGCCAGCCTCAGCGCTGTGTCGCTGCACGTGCATCCGAGGCGAGTTGCGACCGATTTGTCAGCCGACTGACCTTATGGTGCCGATCTGCCAGGGTTTCTGTGAAACTTCGATTCGACCTGAACGCGTGGTGACGCCTTTGGCTGGCGGACTTCCCGAAGTTGGCCCGGTCGAGTCGACCAACCCGTCGCCGGGCGGCCTCGGATCTCCGCAGCAGGATCTCAATACCAGCCCGAACGGTCAGCAACTGGGCACCCCGAGCCAGCTCTCGGGCAGCGTCGGTTCAAGCCTGGACGCCGGAGGATCAAGCTTCTCGTCCGGCTCGGGCGCAAGCGGGCGCTGAGCCTAGGAAAGAGCCGACGCGGCGAGCAGAGCGAGTGGGCTGGTTTGGTCGTCCGGCCGGTAATGGGATTGGCTTGCGGAGGTAGGTCTAGCGCCTCCCGCGGCCGAAGAAACGCTGCGCGCGTTCAAAGGGCGTGCGGACCCGTGCACGCTTCAGAGCGCCGCAAACCTCGTCCGCTAGCCGCGCCGCGACAATCTCGCGGGCGGGATCATCATAGTGGACGATGTCGTAGAAGGCCTCCTCCTCCCGATCGCGAAAAATCCCACTGAGGTCGAGGGCCATGAAGGTTCGCCGGTACGGGCGTCGCGCCGCAAGTTCCGCTGTGAACGCCTCCAGCTTGGCGTATTGACGGTCGAGATAGTCCAGGAACGTCCCGGAAGCGACGCCGCGCTCCGCCTCGGTGAGGTGCCGCTTGCGCAAGACCGTCGGCTGCAGGGCGCTCACGATCGGCACGGCGTGGTCGTGCGACAGTTTGGCGAGGCGGTGCGCGGCCAACTGGTAGTGGTGGACGATGGCGTCCTCCCAGCCCGGGCTCTGCCAGCCCACCTCCGCGCGCAGCCGCTTCAGCGCCTCGTAAATCAGCGAGACCAGCCCCTCGTAGGACAGGCCGTCCTCGCGGGCCCGGGGATCGTGCGTGTCGAAGAAGTGGTCGTAGAGGCGCTCGGTGATGAAGGCGTTGTAGGGGTGGCCGGGGCGCGGGTCGTAGGTCCAGGGCTGGAACAGGTCTGTGCTGCCGCTGAGCACCACGATGGCGTCGGGGCTGTAGGTCACCAGCCGCGACCAGATCAGGTGGGTCATCTGCGTGAGGCAACTCGACATCACGCCGAAATTGTAGACCTTCGCGCTGGCCAGCCCGTCCGCCCGCAGGATCCGCTCGATGCGGCCGGGCAAGGTCCTGGCGATGTCGCCGCCGTCGATCGTGGTCGAGTCGCCCACCACCAGGATCCGGGTCTCCCTGGAGGGCTTGGCCTCGGCTATGGGGGCCGCGTTGAGGAAGCCGTGGGCATCAAACGGCACCCCGTAATGGCTCGCCCCGGGCTTGCCGGCGAACTGAATGAACGGGCTCGGATAGCGCGTGTTCGAGTCGAGATAGCCGAAATGGTGGAGGAACTTGCGCCGCCGCGCGGCATCCTCGCTCTCCGCCGGGGGCCAGAGCTGATCGACCCCCGGGGCTGTCAGGGCCGCCATCATCGCCTGCCGAAGCGCCGCGTAGCCGGCCCCGTTCAGGCGCACGCCATCCGCGGTGAGATCGGGCCTGAGCGCCCCCGTCCCGGTGGCGAGCACGGCGTCGTAGTCGATGAAGTCCGCGCCGTAATCCTGCGCGTGGTCGCGCAGCCACGCGTTCACCTGCCCGATGAGCGCGACCGGCAACCCGGCCGCCTCCGGCGCGGCCGGATCTACCGGCGGGATCGAGCCAACCCAAACGCGCACGTAAAGGTCGCGCGCATCCCGCAGCATGGCGGCGATGTCGGCCACGATGGCCTCGTACGATACCCCTCGACCGCGATCGAGGATGTCGTCGCACCCGCCAATCAGGTGCAGCCCCTTCGCCCCGTAGGCGGCTATATCGGAGCGCAGACGCCGCGCCATATCCTGGGTCGACTGCCCGGCGATTCCGCGGGGCACCGTCTGCGGCCCGGAGAACAGGGCCGGCGTCTCGGCGGTCAGCCCCGCCGTCACCGAATCGCCGAAGAACAGGATCGGCCCGAACGGGAACAGCGGCTTGTCCGCCTCCGGCATCGTCGGGCCGCCTCAGCGCGCCGCGAAGATCTCGATCCCGTCGAGGTGCAGGTGCTGCTCCTCGTCGAGATCGATCTTGAGGTAGCGAACCTGAGCGTTGTCGAACCGCAGATGTAGGGGCAGCCCGGGATGGCAATGGGCGTCCACGGCGTCGAAGACGAGGCGGTAGGCGTCCTCGCTCTCGCCCAGCCAGACCCGCAGCAATTGCGCCCGCTCGCTGGGCTGGCCCCAGCGGTTGTAGATCCGGATCTCCGAGACGCGCTCGACCGCGCCGAGGTCGAGGACGAACCACGGGTTCTTGTCGAGGCCCGTGTGGAAGAAGAACGACGGGTCGCCGGTCGTGCGCTCGCCGTAGACCCCCGTTGTGCCGGACCAGGGCGAGGCGGAGCTGGCGCGCCAAGTCTTGCCCAGCGCGATGTTCTCCGAGGGGCGCGCCCAGACCAACGCGTCCCGCTCGAACTCGTCGATCAACGTCCGGATCCGCTTCGACGGCTCGCGCAAAGCCGGGATCTCCAAGTCGAGCTTGTAGATCAGGTTCGACAGGATGCTCTGATCGAAGCGATGGTCGATGAAGCCGTCGAAATCCGGTTGGCCCAGTTGGTTGGGAATGTCGGTGACGACGCGGGCGTCGCACGCGTAGCGCAGCCACTCGGCGACCAGATGGCGCGTGGCCGGGCTGACCATGAAGGCGATCCAAGAGGCCTGGATCTGGTCGGCGTTCCAGTAGCGCTCCGCGTCGCAGTCCATGAGCACGAAGCAGTCGCGCTTGGTCCAGAGCCGCTGCGGCTTCCCGTGCAGCACGCCGACCGCGACCCGGCGCTCGGACCCGGCGAGCCAGGTCAGGAGCGGCGCCACCGGCGGCAGCGGATCCTCGCCCACCGCCTGCATCCCGGTGTCGCTGAAGACGATGAAGTCGCCGTCCCGGCGCTTCTCCAGGGCATCGGCGATGATGTAGGGCTTCCAAGCCCAGTTCCCGGCCCCGCGCGCGCGGTCGAGGATCTCCCGGTGCTCCCGGTAGAACGCCGTCTGGCGCAGCCGGTCGGGCGACCAGTTCTCGACCGTGTCGAAGTCGCCCGTGGTCGCCGCCGCCGCCGCCAACCGGCGCTGGCTCTCGACGTAGTGGTACTTCGCGGCGAAGCTGACCAGCGTCGTGTGGCGTCCGCGCAGGCGGCGGCGCTGCCCCATCCGCACCTCGGCGCGATGCGTGTCGTACGCGTTGACGCACAATGCCTCGGACGCCTCGTCCTCCCTGGCCAACGGGGTCCTCCTGATGATCGGCTGAGGGCTTGTCACCGACTTTCACATCTTCGGCAAGGTTGCGGCGGACGGCCGCCCCCGAGCCCGTGATGCGCGACCGGGCGCTCGGCGCGCCAGGGCTTCGTCCCTGCGCGCTCACGCGGCCCTGCGCGCGAGCAGGACCGTCGAACCGAGTCCTAAGCGAGGTACTTGTCGGACGGAACGGAGGGCGTCTTCACCACCACGGTCACCGCGTCCGTCAGCGCCTCGAAGGCCGTCGCGTCGCCCGGCTCCACCGTGATGATGTCGCCGGCCTGCCAGACCTGATCGAACATCCGGACCGTGCCGGATACGATGACCGTCAGCTCGGTCGCGATCTTGTGGAAGTGCCTGTCCTCGCGGGCTCCCGCCACGTAGCGCTTCACGCCGACTTCGGCGTCCGAATTGCGCGCCGCGCAGGGGCTGAAGTCGCCGAGGAACCAGCCGCCTTTCATGTCGTCGAGACGGTGATGCTTCATGTCGGGGATCCGCCTTCGGTCAGGTGTTCGTAGTTGCTGAGCTGCCGCGGGGACTTGATCGGCCTGTAGGCATCCTTCGAGAGTCCGATCGTCCGGATGACCTTCTGCCGGAGGATGAGCTCGTTCAGCGCCGGGGCCACGTAGAACAGGCCGTTCACGTGGGCATCCTTCAGCACCATCGTCTGCAGGGCGTCGAAGAAGTCGCCCGCCCGGCGCAGCCAGTAGAAGCCGGCATTGGCCTGCCGACTGATCGGCCGCTTCTCCGCGACCTCGATCACATGCCCGTCGGCATCGGTGCGCACGAAGGAGTAGCGCGGGTGCAGGGAGTCGAAGGTGAGCACCCCGCCGTCGGCGGCGCTCGCGCGAAACCGATCGACGATCTCGGCGAAGTCGACGCTGATCTGGTCGGTCGCGTTCAGGATGATCAGTTCCTCGTCGGCCTGGATCTGATCGACCGCCAGCAGGGCGGTGCAGGCCGCCCCCGCGGTCGGACGCTTGATCTCGACGGTGTCGGCCTTCGGCGAGATCAGGCGGACGATGTCCCGGACATGGTGCCGCGCGTTGTCGATGGCGCGAACGCAGACGATGTAGCGGTTGGGATCCAGCGGCGCGAGCGCCAGGATCTGCCGCTCCAGCATGAGCTGGCCGTCGACCTCGGAGAGCCAGACCGGATAGGGGTCGTCGTCGGTCTGCGCGCTGGCGCCGGCGGCAAGGATCAGGATGTTCATGGCGCCGCCGCCTCGATCTCGGAAATCCGCCGGTCCACGTTCGCGAGCGTCACGTCGGCCGGCGTCTGGACGATGAGCAGGTGGGCCCCCGATTGCCGGGCCGCCTTGATGCCGTGCTCGTTGTCCTCGAGGATCAGGGTCTCCTCCGGTGCCACGCCGAGGCGCTCCATGGCGGTCTGGTAGATCTCGGGATCGGGCTTCGCGTGGGTCACGTCCTCATTCGACAGCATCAGATCCAGGTGCGGCGTGAGGTTGGCGCGCTCCATCATCATTGTGACGGAGTCCCGGACGGAGTTGGACGCCACCGCGAGCTTCGCCCCCCGCGCCTTCAGCCGGGCCAGCGCGAACTCATGGGCGAAGGTTGGCCGGCAGCGCGTGCTGACGATCTCGAGAGTGTAGGATTGCTTCAGCCTGTTGAGAAAGCCGTGCAGGCCCCGCGGCAGGTTCTCGGTGGCGGTGAGCAGTTCGAGCTTGCGCCGAGTCGGCAACCCGTCGAAGGTCGTGAGGTGATCGGTCCGGCTGATCTCCATCCCGAACAGGCCGAGGGCGCGGTTCAGCGCCTCGAAGTGCCATTCCTTGGCATCGATCAGGACGCCGTCCATGTCGAAGATGACGGCCCGGATCATCGGCTGAGCATCTGGCTGGCGCGATCGGGGTGGTCCGTGCAGAGCGTGATGTCGCCGGGCAGATTCATCAGCCAGTTCCAGACGGGCTGCGGGTCGCGCCCGTGCAGTTCCGGTGAGACCACGCAGACTGTCTTGCCGGCGGCGAGGTGCGCCTCAATCACGGATGGCCCGAACCAGTCGCCGTCGAAGGCGTCGAGCCACACCCCGAGCGCCGCATCGTACAGGATCGGATCGGGCTCGACGTCGCTGTGCCGCGTGTAGAACGGCAGGCCGGCGCGGGCGTACCGGACCATCTCCGGGCCGGACATGTCGAAGGCGAACCAGGCGATCCCACGGCCCTCGAAGGACCGCGCGAGGGCCGGCCCGAGCCCGTCGGCCTTCACGTTGACGGCGAGCGGCAGGCCGGCCCCGGCGAACAGATCGAGCACCGCGTCCCAGGGCAGGGCATCGCCTTCCGGCGGATCATGCGAGACGACCAGCCGGCCCGCCCAGTCGCGCACGTCGGTCTCGGTCCCGAAGCCGGCGGCGACCGAGCGCTGAAAAGCCAACGCGGAATTCTTCTCCTCGGGCTGATGCCACCAGCCGCGATGGCTGATGATCTTCATGGCCCGACAGCATTCCTTGAGATCGGAAGGCTCAAAAATAGATCCAGGTCAGCCGGCGTGCCGAGCCCGTACATCCCGTCGGCTTCGCGTCCGATATTCACGATCCCGATTCGTGCCCCCGCCTCGATCAGCTCCTCGTAGACGGGCGCGACGTAGAACTCGCCGTTGACGCGTTTGCCGGCCGCGATCATCCGCTTCGCGGCGCGGACAAAATCGAGTCCCGAGCGAAAATTATAGATCCCGACGGTCGCTTCGTCCGAGATGGGTTCCTTCTCGACGACGCGGGTCACGCGCCCATCATCGTTCAAGCCGACGAACGACCATTTTGGATTGGTTGCCGTCATCGTCATGATCAGGCCATCCAGACTCTGCCTATCGGCGTGATCTAGATAACGATCGATCGAGTAATCGATGTATTGATCACTGTTGGCGATCATCAGAGGGGCGTCAGAGATAAGATGCTCGGCCAGCAACACCGTACAAGCGGCACCTTCAGTGACGGTGTCGATCTGTACCACAGCACAGCCGGGAGCCCAGGCTGACAGCTCGCGATCAAGGTCGTAAGCAGCCACATGCTCGCGTTGACAAATAAAGATGAAACGATGCGGACGGGTGGGCCGCAGATTATCGACGACGACCTTGATCATCGGGACGTCGTGTAGCGGGATCAGAGGCTTAGGCTGCGCATACCCGACGGACGCGAACCGGCTGCCGCGCCCAGCCATCGGGACCACGATATTCAGCATGAGACTGTCGACGCTTTCGCTCAATGGGTATCCGCCGTGCGTCGGGGCGCCATAAGCGATCTGATCTTCGCGCACAAGCTGAGCGCGCTTCAACTAAGTCGGCGAGCGCCGTATCGAGAAGCATCACCGCCAGCGAACCGCCGCGATGGGCGGCCGTCGATGACTGGGGCCTCTCTGCAAATGCTTCACAGGCTGCTGGATCGACCCCATGTGGCCGGGATGCGACGCTTTGAACTGACTGACGCGCAGTGAGGTGGATCGCCCCGCTGCTGCCTCCGAAGAGGTCGCGCACGGGTCGGCCTGCGGAGGATCACCGCCAAGTGCTCAACGGCATGCTCTGAATCCTGCGCACCAGCGCACTATGGGAGGATCTGCCGGCGCGCCATGGTGCTGTGGGAACGGTGTCGAGCCGGTTCTACCGATGGAGCAAGGCCGGCGTGTTTGACCGGGTGTTGCGGCGCCTGCAGGCGCAGGCTGATGCCCGCGGCCCCCTAGATTGGGAACTGCACTTTGTGCACGCCACGGTGGTGCGCGCCCACCAGCACGCCGCCGGGGCACGCCGGTCCGGCGCCATCGGGGAGTGTGGACGGTCGAGGGCGTCGGCGAAGCGCTCGGGCGCAGCCAGGGCGGGTCCTCATCCTGAGCCTGTCGAAGGATCGACCAAGCTTCATCTGCGCGCTGAGGGTGGCGGCAAGCCGATCGCGGCCGTGCTGACGGTCGGCGAACGGCACGAGCAGGTCGCGCTGGACGCTCTTATGGACAAGGGCGCGGTGCCGCGGCAAGGGCGAGGCCGCGCGCGCCTGCGGCCTCGTAGGACGGCAGGGGACCGGGCTACTCCAGTCCGCCGGCGAGTCGTCGCCTCAGGCAGCGCCGGATTGAGCCAGCCGTCCCGACCCGCAAGGACCAGCCGCGTCAGCCCGACTTCGACAAGGCCACGTATCGCGAGTGCAATCGGGTCGAGCAGCTGATCAACCGGCTTAAGCAGTATCGCCGCATCGTCACCCGCAACGAGAAGCGAGCCTCCAACTACCTTGCTATGGTCACGCTCGGCACGAGCATGCTCTGGCACAAATGGCGTTGCAGACACGCCCTAGATGGACCCGGGTGGGCCGGGTCGTACGGCCAGCCCTGCCCGACGGGACCGGACCCGACGCGTCGCTCCGACCGCACAGCGACCGCGCGATCAAAGGGCTTCGACGTTCGGGCCGGCGGTCGCCGGGGAAACTATTAGGCAGATTGAACCTCCTGTGTCAGAAGCCCCCCGGTTTGAGCGGTGGCCCGAATATCGGTTGCATGAGGCTGCAGGCATATCGTTCGGCGCCGGTGGCGACCGCCACGCAGGCGTGGGGATCGCCGATGTTCCCGTATCTGGGACGCACGTTGAGCGATGGGCGCGCAGGGCTCCCTTCGGGGCCTCCGGCGCGACCGGGTCCTGCGGGGCTTTGCAGGTCGCCGGCGCACATATCCGCACAGCATGAACGCGCATCCTGCGGTTGGGTCTACCCAGATGCGGACGCGGCCGGAGCACCTGTGCAGCCGTGGCTCGACTGTGCGGAGGCATCGCGCCTGCCGCGAGCGTGCACGGCTTGAGCGACGTCGGCCGGCTGGACATCCGCTCACGTGCGAGGGCATCGGATCATATGCGCGAACGATTGGAAACCCGCATCGCTGTCGGCTGCGCCGCTGCCATCCTTACCGTTGCGCGAGCGCCCGGTTGGAAGATCGCCCGGAAATTACTGTCCACTCTTCTCTCAGTGCTTCCCGCGGGTCTGACGGCGAAGATCGCCACGGCGCTGAGCCGCGAACTGTCTCGTCAGTTCAAGGCGGGGCTGAGCGCGGCTGGACTGGAGAGGCTGGCCTTCGCCTACAGCCTCTTCCAGCAGGACGCCGAGATAGCGTCGCTCATCCTTCGCCTAAACCTCTACCCTGAGACCAGCAACGAGGTCGTCGAGTATGTACTGAGCCACGCGACACAGGCAGTCCGGTCACGACCGGACGTCAAGCTCATGGAGCTATTCTACCACGCCAAGACCGGATCGGCCTCGTTCACGCTCGCTCGGTTCAGGGAACTCAGTTTTTCGGCCATACGGCATGATCCCGTGCTGACCGATATATGGAGAATCTGTTCGGTCAAATGCATCGTAGAAATGCCAACTTATTATGCGACCTTTGATCTAGAAGCGTTCATCAATTACATCGGTATCGAATCGGATCCGAACGTTCTCTACTCCGTCCTGTACGCGCTCTCGAACCAGCACGCCCTGAGCGTTCCTCTATCGGAGGTAGCAGATGCCTTAACGCGTGTGCAATTCAGTGCGTCTGCAGAATGTTTTGCGATCACATATTTTTTCCTCATCTCATTCGGCTTTGACCGGCAAGCGGCGGAACTTGAGCGGGCTCAAGGCAGCATGCCGCGCGCGATGCAACACCCGATGTATCTGAAGGGCAGGATGGCGCCACAGAACGTCTCTGCTGACACATATCGTAACCAAGATTTCGAACCGGAAAAACTATCCGGGGATCACCTGAATTGGATCTGGCGGGATGCCCAACTTCAGAATCTGGAAATTGAGAGCAGATTTAGAAGGCGACTAGTTCAAGAGGTTGCGCCTATCAATCTGAACCGGCGCCGAAGGCACCTTTTCGTCGCCTTTTTCGGCCAGATGCGTTTCGCCGATAAGACCTTGTCCGCCATCCGCGATTGGATCCTGCAGGATTTCACGACCCATTGCGGCGATCTAAAGATCACCTTCGGCCTGTCGACTTGGCAGAGGACCGGCGCGAAGACTTTCCTCCTGACCGATCATATCGATGTGATCGCTGGCTTCCTGCCAGCGGAGGTGTTGAGGGCCTTGAAGGATTTTGGCTGTTGCACGATTGAGGATGCCGCGTCTCTATGTCCCCGTTCGGTGAGACAAATCATCGGCGGTAACAATGTGCGGACGGAGATCGATCTCTCATCTCTGCAAGCGATGCTGTCAAGCAAGCTTTACTCGATTGTAGCCACCGATGAAGAATTCATGGCAGCGTTAGGAAATGATATCTCGAATTCATGCGAGGCGGACCCACATCTTCTAAATCAAGGAAGGATGATTACAAGAATTGGTGCGGTCGGAGACATGCTGAACCAGGTCGATCGCGAGCAGGGCGAGGCTACGCACGTCTTATTCATAAGACCTGACCTGTGCGACCTGCAGGGCTCCCTCGCTTCAGTCTATCAGCAATTGAGCGATCAAACAAACTGGGCGGCCGTCGATGAGGACTTCTACGCACAAGTCGTCGAGGGCGTAGGGGACCGCTACATTCTCTGCGACAGGCGAGCGGCAGAAGTCGTGGTAGGGATTCTCGACAAAACTCGATCTATTTTCGATGGCAGTCTCGCCGGGCATGATTTATATAAGCGCAGGTTATATCCGCATCGCATGCTACGCACTGTTCTCTTCGAGGGCGGAGTCAAGACCTTCACCGTTTCCCGGTGGGTGGTGGGCTGGAACATCTTTCGCGGCAGCCTGAACGCGGAGACCATCCGCCCGAGTCTCATCGCTGATGCGCAAGAACTCGGCGACCCACGGCTAAAGGACAAAATCTTGGCGGCTATCACGCCCGCCGCCGTGATGTGAGCCGCCTAAGATTGCCCGGCAAAGCCCGCCGTCATCATCGACGCGAAAGTGCCCGCACTCAGGCGGAAGAAAGCACCAGTTTGGCGCAGATCAGCCGTCGTGACGCTCGGGAGCGATCTCTGTAACCAAGATCCGATCCGGCCCCGGACTCATGCCCGCCACAGCTTCCTCAAGCCCCTCGTCCGGCCGCAGTCGATGCACCGGGGGAGCACAGCCTCTTCGCCTTCTGATGCCTTGAGGATCTCGATCAGCTTGTTGAAGTTCGACATCGCTCGTTCCATCTGGCTACGCGGGCGCAACCCCAGACGGCGATTAGGCCGCACACGATTACGGATCTGGTTTCCCTGCGATCCTCCGTCGGATCGGCACCCATCGATATTCGCCGCCGACGGAGCGCCAAATACAACGAGTGGGACGCGCTGGGTTCACAAAGACGGTCGGACGCGTCCGGGTTCGCCGAGAGCCCCAGCCGTGCGCCTGATCAGCGGCTGCGGGCGAAGCGGGTACGATTACCCATGCCACATATCCGTTAGCCGATGGTCGGATACAGGCTCACCTTTCGCTTAGGTCGCGTGCGATTCGGGTACGGGTTGGTCGCATCACTCAGTGCGGGCTTCGGGGCCGAACTGGCGTTTAGGTTATCTCCGCGCGTCATCGGTATTCGTCGTCAAATGCAAGCTTCTCGACCGGATAGTCGATCATCAGCTGCCGACGTGCAGGGGAATTATCCCATTCGCCAACTTTCGTGTAGTCGCCCGCAACATCAAGGACCTCGGTAATCTTCCCGATGGTGGGGATGCCTCGGAAATGCTGGGGCCAGCCTGAGGCGAAGAAGAACACTTGTTCGACATGGTCGGATAGGTGGCAGACGCCGGGCCCGAAGGTTCCGAGGCCGAAGACTAAGTAGCGGCCGTTCACCAGCGCAGCGACGTCATCCGCCAGCGTCCCACTCTGCGTCGTCAGAGGGATGCCGAGTTCCAATATATGAGCTTCCAGCTCTGCGATAACGGGATTGAGACGATTTTCGAAGACCATCTTGATGGAGGAGATCCGTTTTTCATCTAAAAGGCGCCGTATAACCATCTTGTAGAAGGCCAGCGGCGGCTGCGGGTAATGCGGCGCTACCCATGTGCTGAAGATATCACCCGATCGGATGTGGATGAGGAGTTGATCGCCGGGCTTTTCGGTGAACTGTGAGGGAAGTCGGTTGAACAGTGGCCGGATGTAGTTGGTCAGAATATGACGAGACTCAGCTTGTTCAAGTTCGCCGGCCAGTTTCTGAATCTTAACGTCAAAGAACATGCCCGACAAAAAATATCCATCGGTGGGAAGCGGATCCCGTGCTGGTATGAAGGTGATACCTCCGATCTCGCGTGGTTCGGTTATGTCGAGCACTTCGCTCCTATCCATTATCGAAAATTTGATATACTTCAGCTTGTGCGCTCTACAAATTCCGATCGCAAGCAGGCATTGGATAATGAAATTTCCGAAGGCACCGTTCTCATAAAGATCGATCCCCACGAGCGAAAGGCCGCTCTGCTCCGGATTGCTCCGAAGCCGATACGCTCGATAGACATCGAGACCCGGACCCTCGGTCACGATGTCAAAATCGACACGCAGGAGTTTGCGCATCACGATCAAATCGACGACGGCTCGCTCGCTCCAGATTCTAACCTTGCCTGGATCAAGGTTTAGGGCGCCGTCGGTGGGGAAACGGACGTGACGCGTCCAACTCGCCTCACCCGGAACCACCTCGATCGACAGCGCGGACGCGCTCTCGATGTGTTTGGTAACGTCCGGGTGTGACCACGTCTCGCCATCATCGGAGAAGGAGATCTGCCCGACGAAGCCGTCCGATTCGTCGATCTGAATGGAATGGATCGGAAAGCGGAGGCCGAGGTCGACCTGCAACCACGTATCGGTTGCGGGCCTTTCAGAGGGCAGATCAATCTGCTGTTGGACTGTCGACCAAGCGCCGCTATGGCCAAGCTCAACCCGATCCCGATAAGTGTTCTGTCCGCCAGCCATCCGTCGTGTTCCGTCTCTTTCCACCCCGGCGTCCCTCGTTCGCGAACCGCCAACGGTTCAGGCGCATCGACCCCGCGCTCCGTGGCGCGGCGCCACGAACCCGTCGGCGACGCGTGTCGATCCGCAATACCTGAACAGGACCGCTACCTCACGCACCCGCGCAGTCCCTACGGCAGCCTGATACCTCGGTCGAGAGGCCGCACTCGGATATTCCGGGCTTGATCGTGTTCGTTGCCACATGGACAAGCTGTACGGGTCGATGCGATATTCGCGAGCCAGCCACACCTGTGGTCGAGGGCGATGTTGCAAATGTTGCTTTCGCTTGCCCCTGCCGGATAAGACCGAACGAGCATGCCCATCAAGATCGTCGACCTCGGCCGTAACAACCAAATCGATACCTCGGATGACTTTCTCGAAACTCAGAATGGGACCATCTTTTTCGAACGCAGCAACAATCATGTAATTATTGGAAAACATTCCAATAGTGATGACATCTATCTTCACTGCGGGTCCGACGCGGCCGTCCATGTCGGCGACCATGTACGGTTGGCAAAGGCCCGGATGCACATCGTCGCGCCGACCAAATTGATCGTGGCCGAGTTCACGTCCTTCGTCGGGAACGCGCAGATCTCGGCGCATGAAGCGGCCGAGATCACCTTCGGCCACAACTGCCTGATCGCCGACGAGGTGACGGTCTCGGTCAGCGACATGCATTCCGTGATCGACCTGGAAACCGGCGCGCGCATCAACCCGGCGCGGCCGATCCTGATCGGTCATCGGGTCTGGATCGGTGCGCGGTCGACCGTGCTCAAGGGCACGACGATCGGCGACGGATCCTTCATCGGCGCGCATTCGCTGGTGCGCGGCACCATCCCGTCCAACGTGATGGCGGCCGGGGTGCCGGCGAAGGTGGTCCGCACCGGCGTCACGTGGCGGACCGACCTCATCTGATCGCGCCGCCGGCGGGGGCCTCAGCCGTCGAGCCCGAGCATCAGCCCGAGGTTCTGCACCGCCGCCCCCGAGGCGCCCTTGCCCAGGTTGTCCAGCCGCGCCACGAGCACCGCCTGCCCGTGCTCGGCCGCACCGAACACCCGCAATTCCAACCGGTCGGTGTCGTTGAGTCCCTCCGGCTCGATCGTCTCGCGATGCGCCCCGGTGGCGGCGCCCGCCACCACCTGCACCAGCGGCTGGCCGGCATACCAGTCGCGCAGGGCGGCCTCCAGGTCGGCGGCCGCGGGCCGGCCCGGCAGCGCGTCGAGGTGGAGCGGAACGCTCACCAGCATGCCCTGCCGGAAATTGCCCACCGACGGCACGAAGATCGGCCGGCGGGTCAGTCCGCTGAAGCGCTGCAACTCCGGCACGTGCTTGTGGGCGAAGCCGAGGCCGTAGAGCTGGAACGGGGGCGCCGTGCCCTGCTCGTAGGCCTCGATCATGCTCTTCCCGCCGCCGCTGTAGCCGCTCACCGCGTTGACGCTGATCGGGTGATCCGCCGGGATCAGCCCGCCCTCCACCAGGGGGCGCAGCAGCGCGATGCCGCCGGTCGGGTAGCAGCCGGGATTGGCCACCCGGCGGGCGCGGGCGATCGCGGCGCCCTGCGCCCGGGTCATCTCCGGAAAGCCGTAGGTCCAGCCGGAGGCGACCCGGTGGGCGGTGCTGGCGTCGAGGATCCGGGGGCCGCCGCCGGGCAGGCTGTCGGCGAGCGCCACCGTCTCCCTGGCGGCCTCGTCCGGCAGGCAGAGCACGACGAGGTCGACCTCGGCGAGCAGCGCGCGCTTGGCCTGCGGGTCCTTGCGGTGCTCGGGCGCGATGCTGCGCAGGGCGACCCGGCCGTCGCGCTCCAGGCGCTCGCGGATGCCGAGGCCGGTGGTGCCGGCCTCGCCGTCGATGAACACGGTGGGCCTCGTTCCGCCTTCGCCAGCCATCATCCGTCTCGCTCGTTACGCTCTGCCGCCCGGCGCGGGCTTCGCGGCCGGACGTCAGGTGCGCGCGGTGCGATACCCTGTCAACGGCCGGCCGGACCTTCGGAAACGCGAAAGGGCGGCCCCCGCAGGAACCGCCCCCTCCGTGACATCGGTGTGACCGAAACTCAGCGCTTCGAGAACTGGAAGCTGCGGCGGGCCTTCTTGCGGCCGTACTTCTTGCGCTCGACCACGCGGGCGTCGCGGGTGAGGAAGCCCTCGCGCTTGAGCGGCGCGCGCAGCTCCGGCTCGTAATAGGTCAGCGCCTTCGAGAGGCCGTGGCGCACCGCGCCGGCCTGGCCGGAGAGGCCGCCGCCCGCCACCGTGACGGTGATGTCGTACTGGTCGATGCGGTTGGCGATCTCCAGCGGCTGGCGCAGGATCATCCGCAGCACCGGCCGGGCGAAGTAGATCTCCACCGGGCGCTTGTTGATCGTCACCGTGCCGTTGCCGGGCTTGATCCAGACGCGGGCGACCGCGTCCTTGCGCTTGCCGGTGGCGTAGGCCCGGCCTTGCGCGTCCAGCTTCTGGACGTGGACGGGGGCCTCGTTGGCGGGGTCGACCGCGCCGGTATTCGCCCGGTTGAGGTCGGCGAGGGACTGCAGGGTCGCCATGATCAAGCGCTCACGTTCTTGCGGTTGAGGGCGCCGACGTCGAGCGCCTGCGGCTGCTGGGCCACGTGCGGGTGCTCGGCGCCCTTGTAGACGCGGAGGTTGCCGAGGATCTGGCGGAAGAGCGGGCCGCGCGGCAGCATGCGCTCCACGGCCTTCTCGACCACGCGCTCGGGGAAGCGGCCCTCGAGGATGAACTTGGCCGTGCGCTCCTTGATGCCGCCCGGATAGCCGGTGTGGTAATAGTAGCGCTTCTGGACGTACTTGCGGCCGGTGAACTTCACCTTGTCGGCGTTGACGACGATCACGTGGTCACCGCAATCGACGTGGGGCGTGTAGGCGGCCTTGTGCTTGCCGCGCAGGCGCATCGCCACGATCGACGCGAGGCGGCCGACGACGAGGCCCTCGGCGTCGATCACGATCCACTTCTTGTCGACCTCGGCGGGTTTCAGCGAGGTGGTCTTCATGGTGACTTCCCAGGGTTCCGACGCGGCCGGCCCCGACGGGTCGGGGCGCCGGCAGCAGCGGGGTGCCGAAAAACGAGCCGCCGCGTGCGGACACGCGGCGGCGACGGCCGGTGCATAGCGGGACCCGGCCGCCCGGTCAACAACGAAATGGAAGATGTCGGAAACGCAAGCCCGGTGAACGGGTTATCGGATGCGGTATCGGGATACCGCAATCACTGGCGCGGCCGGTCCCGCGCCGCGATGGTGAGCTTCTGGAACCCGCGCGCGGCCAGCACCGGCTTCCTCGCGGACAGGATGCGGGAATTCACCCCGGCCCAGCCGATCTCCCCCGAGAGGCGGCCATACTCGATCTTCGGGCAGCGGTTCATGATCACCGTGAGCCCCCGCGCCTCCGCCCGGGCGGCGGCCGCGTCGTCGCGCACGCCGAGCTGCATCCAGATCACCTTCGGCAGGGGCGAGAGGGCCAGGGCCTCGTCCACCAGCGCGCCGGCGGCCGCGGCGTTGCGGAAGATCTCGACCATGTCGATCGGCTGGTCGCCCAGGGACGCCTGCACCTCGGCGAGGGTCGCCGCGACCCGGCGCCCGAGCAGCTCCTGCCCGGCGAGCCCCGGATTGACCGGGCTCACCGCGTAGCCCCGGTCGAGGAGGTATTTCAGCACGATCCAGCTCGGCCGGGCGGGGTTGGCCGAGGCCCCCACCAGCGCGATCGTCCGTGTGTCGTTCAGGATCGCGCGGATCCGCGCGTCGGGGTAGCGGGCGTGTCGGTCCGCGCCCTCCCCCCGATCGCCGATGGGCGCGGCAGCCCCGGTATCGTCGCCCGTCTCGTCCATGGCGTGCCTCGTCCTCCGCTTGCCGGCCTGCGCTACAGCCGCCAGACCTCGAAGCCCAGCCCCTCGAAGGCCGCCCGGTCGTGGAGCGCCTTCACATCCACCACCAGGCCCCCGGGCTTCAGCCGGGCGGCGAGGTCCTGCGGCGACAGGGCGGCATAGTCCCGGTGGGGAACCGCGATCACCAGGGCGTCCGCATCCCCGGGCAGGTCGGCCCAGTCGACGAGGTCGAGGTTGTGCTCGGCCCGGGCCTCGGCCGTGCTGGCGCGGGGATCGTGGACCGAGACCGCGCAGCCGAACTCCGTCAGCTCGCGGACGAGGTCGGCGACCTTGGAGTTGCGCAGGTCCGCGCAATTCTCCTTGAAGGTCAGGCCGAGCACGATGACCGTCGCGCCCCGGGCGCTGCCGCCCTGCCGGACGATCCGCTTCACCGTCCCGCGGGCGACGTGGGCCGCCATGCTGTCGTTGATGCGCCGCCCCGCCAGGATCACCTGCGGGTGGTAGCCGATCATCGCGGCCTTGTGGGTGAGGTAGTAGGGGTCGACCCCGATGCAGTGGCCGCCGACGAGGCCCGGTCGGAACGGCAGGAAGTTCCACTTCGTCCCGGCCGCCGCCAGCACCTCCTGGGTGTCGAGGCCGAGCTTGTCGAAGATCACCGACAGCTCGTTCATGAGCGCGATGTTCAGGTCGCGCTGCGTGTTCTCGATGACCTTGGCGGCCTCCGCCACGCGGATCGACGCGGCGGTGTGGATGCCCGCCTCGATGATCGTCCCGTAGAGGGCCTGGAGCCGCTCCAGGGTCGCGGGCGTATCCCCCGAGACGATCTTCACCACCCTGGCGAGGCTGTGCTCCCGGTCGCCGGGATTGATCCGCTCCGGCGAGTAGCCGACGAAGAAGTCGGCCTTCCAGCGCAGGCCGGAATGCCGCTCCAGGACGGGGATGCAGACCTCCTCGGTGGCGCCGGGATAGACCGTGGACTCGAACACCACGGTGGCGCCGGGCCGCATGTGCCGCCCGACCAGCGCGGAGGCCTCGGTGAGCAGGCTGAAATCCGGGCTCTGGGCGGCATCGACCGGGGTCGGGACCGTGATGACGATCACGTCGGCCTCCGCCAGCCGGGTCGGGTCGTCGGTGATCGACAGGTGCCGGGCCGCCCGGAACGCCGCCGGTTCGATCTCGCCGGCCGGGTCGATCCCGTCCCGGTAGGCCGCGACCTTGGCGGGCGCGCGCTCGAAGCCGATCGTGCGCAGGCTCTGCCCGAACGCCAGGGCGAGCGGGAGCCCGACATAGCCCAGGCCGACGATGGCCACGCAGTCCGCCACGTGGGGTCCTGGTTCGGGGTGGGGTCCTGGTTCGGGGTTGGCTTCCATCGGTGATGCCGTGCCGGACGCGGGCCGCCCGAATCGGGTCATACGCGCTCTCGGCGGGTTCCGGTATGCTCGGGTGAGCCGGGAGGCCACGTGGCCCATCTGAGGGCGCGCCCTCCCGCCCCCGCAGAGGGGGCGGGAAACGCTTCGGGGGCCGGCCGCGGCCCTCGTCCGTCGATGGGGCTGAGCACCCTCAGCCCAGCGACATCCGCAGCGGCGGCTCCACCTCCGGCGGCAGCGGCGAGACGTAGCCGGCGGCCCCGACCCGGCGGGCGAGGTCCGCCCTGGCGGCTTCGCGCAGGCCCGCATCGGTGAGCGCCAGGGCGCCGGTGGCGGCCATCGCCTTGGCGACCTGCACCATCGCCTTGTGGGCCGCCGGGGTCTTGCCCTGCGCCACCACCTGCCAGGTGTGGAACGGCGTGCCCACCGCCACCGTCGGCGCGTGGGCCTGGACGGTGGGCACTACCCAGCTCACGTCGCCGACGTCGGTGGAGCCGACCGCCGGGTTGCGCGGCGCGTCGAGGGGCACGAGGAAGTCGGCGAGCGGCGCCTCGGTGCGCGGCATCCCGATGGCGCGGAACACGGCATCGATGTCGCCGTCGGTGAGGGTCGCCCGGATCCGCCCGGCGAAGTCCCGGTCGGCGGCGTCGAAATGCGGCGGCCCGAGTTCCTCCATCACCCCGTGGAGCGCCCGCTCCAGCGGATCGTTGCCCAGGAGGTTCGACACCGCGCTGACGATCCGCACCTCGACCGCGGTCTCGGTCATCAGGGCGGCGCCCTCGGCGATCTTCTTCACCCGCTCGACCAGCGCCAGCATCCCCGGGAGGTCCCGGGCCCGGATCGAGTAGCGCACCGCCGCCCGCGCCTGGACGACGTTCGGGGCGATGCCGCCGGCGTCGAGATAGGCGTAATGCACCCGCGCGTCCGAGGGCATGTGCTCGCGCATGTAGTTCACGCCGACGCTCATCAGCTCGACGGCGTCCAGCGCCGAGCGCCCGAGATGGGGGGATGCCGCCGCGTGGGCGGTGCGCCCGGTGAAGACGAAATCCGCCCGCGTGTTGGCGAGCGCCACCGGCGGCGCCACCTCCCAGAAGCTGCCGGGGTGCCAGGAGATCGCGATGTCGGCATCCGCGAAGGCGCCGGCCCGGACCATGAAGGCCTTGGCGGCTCCGCCCTCCTCGGCCGGGCAGCCGTAGTAGCGCACCCGGCCGGGCGTGCCGGTCTCGGCGAGCCAGTCCTTGACGGCGGTGGCGGCGAGCAGGGCGGCCGAGCCCAGCAGGTTGTGGCCGCAGCCGTGGCCGTGGCCCCCCGCCTCGACCGGCCGGTGCTCGGCGACCCCCGCCTCCTGCGACAGGCCGGGCAGCGCGTCGTACTCGCCCAGGAACGCGATCACCGGGCCGCCCTCCCCGGCCTCGCCGATCACGGCGGTGGGGATGCCGGCGACCCGCTCGGTGACCCGGAAGCCCTGATGGCGCAGCTCGGCGACGTGCTCGGCGCAGGAGCGTTCCTCCGTGTAGCAGACCTCCGGCATGCCCCAGACGCGCTCGGACAGGGCGATCAGCCGCTCCCTGTGCGCGTCGACGTGGCGCCACACGGCGTTGCGGTTGTCCATGGGCGGGGTCTCCGAGAAGGCGTGCCGGCCGTCCTGTTGCAGGGCCGGGGCCAGGAAACCACAGGGATCACGCCGGCGGCGACACGTTTCGGTTGAACCGTCACTGGCCCGCCCCTTGCCAAGGCCGCTCCCGCAATGATGCTGTGCCGCTCGCGGCAGTCAACGGGAATGCGTACATGGACGAGCGGGATCTGCGCGGCCTCATCGGGCGGGTGAAGGACGGCCGCCTGTCGCGGCGCGCCTTCGTGCAGCGGATGGTGGCCCTGGGCCTCACCGCGCCCATGGCCGGGCTGATGCTGGCCGGGAACGGCATGGCCATGGCGGCCGACATCCGGGCCGGCTACACGCCGACCAAGGCCGGCGGCGGCGGCGCGCTCAAGCTCCTCTGGTGGCAGGCGCCGACCCTGATCAACCCGCATTTCGCGGTCGGCACCAAGGACCAGGACGCCTCGCGGATCTTCTACGAGCCGCTCGCCGCCTGGGACCCGGACGGCAACCTGACGCCCGTGCTCGCCGCCGCGATCCCGTCCCGGGAGAACGGCGGGCTCGCCGCGGACGGCCGCTCGGTGGTCTGGACCCTCAAGCCCGGGGTAAAGTGGCACGACGGCAAGCCCCTCACCGCCGACGACCTCGTCTTCACCTGGGACTACGCCCGAGACCCCGCCACCGCGGCGGTGACGATCGGCTCCTACAAGGATTGCAAGGTCGAGAAGATCGACGATCTGAGCGTCCGGGTCCTGTTCGACAAGCCGACGCCCTACTGGTGCGACGCCTTCGTGGGCATCGTCGGGATGGTGCTGCCGAAGCACCTGTTCGGCCCCTATAGCGGCGCGAAATCCCGCGATGCGCCCCAGAACCTCGCCCCCGTGGGCACCGGCCCGTACCGGTTCGTAGAGTTCCGCCCCGGCGACATCGTCCGCGGGGAGCGCAACCCGGACTACCACCTGCCGAACCGGCCCTACTTCGACACCGTCGAGATGAAGGGCGGCGGCGACGCGGTCTCGGCCGCCCGCGCCGTGCTCCAGACCGGCGAGTACGACTACGCCTGGAACATGCTGATCGAGGACGAGGTGCTCAAGCGCCTGGAGACCGGCGGCAAGGGCCGGGTCGACGTGGTCTACGGCGGCAAGCTGGAATTCCTGCTCCTCAACGCCACCGACCCGAACGTCGAGGTCGACGGCGAGCGCGCCTCGATCACCACCAAGCACCCCGCCTTCTCCGACCCGAAGGTCTGCCAGGCGATGAACCTGCTGGTCGACCGCAAGGCGATCGAGACCTACATCTACGGCCGCACCGGCAGGGCCACCGCCAACACGGTCAACGGCCCGGAGCGCTTCGTCTCGAAGACCACGACATTCGCCTTCGACCCGGCCAAGGCCAACGCGCTCCTCGACGAGGCCGGCTGGACAAAGGGCTCGGACGGGATCCGGGCGAAGGACGGCAAGAAGCTCAAGCTCGTCTTCCAGACCTCGATCAACGCCCCGCGCCAGAAGACCCAGGCGATCATCAAGCAGGCGGCCGCCAAGGCCGGCATCGAGATCGAGCTGAAATCGGTCACCGGCTCGGTGTTCTTCTCTTCCGACCCGGCCAACCCCGACACCT